>NZ_JSUT01000009.1:0-26203 GCF_000816655.1 Pantoea sp. MBLJ3 | reverse complement strand
GTCCGCCACTCGTCACCCAAGAGCAAGCTCTCTGTGCTACCGTCCGACTTGCATGTGTTAGGCCTGCCGCCAGCGTTCAATCTGAGCCATGATCAAACTCTTCAATTTAAGTTTGATTTGCTTAAACAAGTTAAGCGGTGCTCATCTGTAAAACGTCATAATGAATTTCATTATGTGTTCACTCGTGAGGCTTTGATATTTTTTTGCGTCCTAAGACGCTGATATCAATCCTGCGAGTGCCCACACAGATTGTCTGATAAATTGTTAAAGAGCAGTGCGAACAGTGCGTTAGCGTCCTGTCGCGAGGTGGCGTATATTACGCTTTCCTCCTGCAGAGTCAACCTCTATTTCAGAAGTTTTTCTCCGGCGGCGCAGTCTCCTGTGCCTCTCAACCCGCTTCCCGTTGCCGGTGTTCCGTGTTGATGGATGCGCATTATAGGGAGTTGTCGGAGAGTCGCAACCCATAAATTGCATAAAAGAGAGCGTTCGCTGCATTCCACAGCAAAAGCCGCTGTTATACGCAGTTACACACAATGTTATCCACACAGAGCGGGCTATATGAATTTAGGCGAGCATCGCGCAAACGTTTTCGCTACAATGCCGGGCAATATTCCGGACACCCCTTTTCGGGGCGTTACCTGAGGTTTTTGATCTTTTCTTCCTGTATAGAAGAGAAAACCGCTATGAAGCCTGACGTAACGCTCTTATATACGCGAAACAAAGCCAAGGGATAAACCACCATGCAACAACCTCGTCCTGTACGCCGCGCATTGCTCAGTGTCTCTGACAAAGCCGGTATCCTCGAATTTGCTCAGGCGCTCTCAAGTCGCGGTGTCGAGCTGCTCTCCACAGGTGGAACAGCTCGCCTTCTGGCGGATGCGGGTCTGGCTGTCACTGAAGTCTCTGACTACACCGGCTTCCCGGAAATGATGGATGGACGCGTCAAAACCCTGCATCCGAAAGTGCATGGCGGCATTTTAGGTCGTCGCGGCCAGGATGATGCCATCATGGCGCAGCACGACATCAGCCCAATCGACATGGTGGTCGTTAACCTCTATCCCTTTGCACAGACTGTCGCCCGTGAAGGATGTTCACTGGAAGATGCAGTGGAAAATATCGACATCGGTGGCCCGACCATGGTGCGCTCTGCTGCAAAGAACCATAAAGATGTCGCCATTGTGGTCAGCAGCGGCGACTACGATGCCATCATTGCTGAAATGGACGCTCATGAGAACGCACTGACGCTTGAGACCCGTTTCGATCTGGCAATCAAAGCCTTCGAACACACCGCCGCTTATGACAGCATGATCGCTAACTACTTCGGCACCCTGGTACCCGCCTATCACGGTGAACGCAATCAGCCCGCTGGCCGTTTCCCGCGTACCCTGAATCTGAACTTCATTAAGAAGCAGGACATGCGTTACGGCGAAAACAGCCATCAGGATGCAGCCTTCTATATAGAAGAGAATATCAGTGAAGCCTCAGTGGCCACTGCGCAGCAGGTTCAGGGCAAGGCACTCTCCTATAACAATATTGCTGACACCGATGCTGCACTCGAGTGTGTCAAAGAGTTCAGTGAACCCGCCTGCGTCATCGTCAAGCATGCAAACCCTTGTGGTGTCGCAACCGGTGATGATCTGCTGGCAGCCTATGAGCGGGCTTATCAGACCGACCCAACTTCCGCGTTCGGCGGCATCATCGCCTTTAACCGCGAGCTGGATGAAGCGACGGCTCAGGCGATTATCAGCCGCCAGTTTGTTGAGGTGATCATCGCACCCGCCGTTTCCGAAGCCGCGCTGAAAATTACCGCGGCTAAACAGAATGTCCGTGTGCTGATCTGTGGTCAGTGGCAAAACCGTACTGCCGCACTGGATTTCAAACGCGTCAATGGTGGCCTGCTGGTCCAGGATCGCGATCTCGGTATGGTGGATGCCAGCCAGTTGCGCGTGGTCAGCAAACGCCAGCCAACCGGGCAGGAGCTGCGTGATGCGCTGTTCTGCTGGAAAGTGGCGAAGTTTGTTAAGTCCAATGCCATTGTTTATGCGCGCGACAACATGACAATTGGTATAGGTGCCGGGCAGATGAGCCGCGTCTACTCCGCTAAAATTGCAGGTATCAAAGCAGCCGATGAAGGTCTGGAAGTAAAAGGATCCGCCATGGCGTCAGATGCTTTCTTCCCGTTCCGTGATGGAATTGATGCTGCAGCGGCGTCCGGCGTGAGCTGTGTTATCCAGCCTGGCGGCTCCATCCGTGATGAAGAAGTGATTGCGGCGGCTGATGAGCACGGCATTGCCATGATCTTCACCGACATGCGCCACTTCCGCCATTAATTGTTCTGGAGAGTAACAGATGAAAATTTTAGTAATCGGTAATGGCGGACGTGAACATGCTCTGGCCTGGAAAGCGGCTCAGTCGCCGTTAGCGGAAACGGTGTTTGTCGCGCCGGGTAACGCGGGCACCGCATTAGAGCCTGCGCTTCAGAATATTGCGATCAGTGCGACAGATGTTCCCGCCCTGCTGGAATTTGCCCAGCGCGAAAAGATCGATCTGACGATTGTCGGACCTGAAGCGCCGCTGGTGATCGGCGTGGTCGATGCGTTCCGTAAGGCAGGCCTCGCTATCTTCGGTCCGACTCAGGCCGCTGCACAGCTGGAAGGTTCTAAAGCCTTCACCAAAGATTTCCTGTCACGTCATCAGATCCCGAGTGCCGAATACCAGAACTTCACCGAGGTTGAGCCCGCTCTCGCATATCTGCGCGAGAAAGGCGCGCCAATCGTTATAAAAGCCGACGGCCTGGCCGCAGGTAAAGGCGTGATTGTCGCGATGACGCTGCAGGAAGCGGAGGATGCGGTTCAGGATATGCTGGCCGGTAATGCCTTTGGTGATGCCGGACACCGCATTGTGATTGAAGAGTTTCTGGAGGGCGAAGAAGCCAGCTTCATCGTGATGGTGGACGGCGAGCATGTGCTGCCCATGGCCACCAGCCAGGATCACAAGCGTGTGGGTGATGGCGACACCGGTCCCAACACGGGCGGCATGGGTGCCTACTCCCCGGCGCCGGTGGTTACCGATGAGATCCACCAGCGCGTGATGGATCAGGTGATCTGGCCGACCGTGCGTGGCATGGCCGCTGAAGGCAACGTCTACACCGGTTTTCTTTATGCGGGCCTGATGATCGATCATACCGGACAGCCGAAAGTGATCGAATTCAACTGCCGCTTTGGCGATCCGGAGACGCAGCCGATCATGCTGCGCCTGCAGTCGGATCTGGTCGATCTTTGCCGGGCTGCCTGTGACGGTAAGCTGGATCAGAAAACGTCACAATGGGATCCACGACCTGCGCTGGGTGTGGTACTGGCAGCAGGCGGTTATCCGGGTGATTATGCGCAGGGCGACCAGATTCATGGTCTGCCACTGGAGGAAGTGGCTGACGGTAAGGTATTCCACGCCGGAACACGTCTGGAAGAAGATCGGGTGCTGACCAACGGTGGCCGCGTGCTGTGTGTCACCGCGCTGGGCGACGACGTAGCAGCCGCACAAAAGCGGGCTTACGAGCTGACAAAGCCGATCTCATGGCAGGGTAGCTTCTGTCGCCGCGACATTGGCTACCGCGCCATTAATCGTAAATAAGCACAGGGGGCACAGCGTGCCCCCTTTTCACTTCACATATCGTCTTCTGTCGGCTGCTGTGAGCAGTCATCCTGCTGACTGACCCGCAACAACTGTAGCCCTTCCGGCGCTTCAAGCCACGACACCATGAGCGGTGCCGATGCGCTCTGCTGCTGCTGTATCAGCAACTGCCGATCGTCAGCGTCAAAAGCGGGTCTGACCTGCTGGCCTTCACACGTCTCCAGTCGATCGCTTCCCAGCCAGTGTCCCTGCTTCAGAAACACCCTGCCGCTTAAAAGCGCATCGCTGAGGTTACGCATCCGCTCCGCATCAAACTTATAGAGCTCAATGGCATCCGGGCTGACCGCCTCACGCCGCCCTGCAAGCTGGCGCTGCATGAAGTTGAGACCACCCGCCTGATCAAAGCGCAGGGTCACATCGTCAGGCTGTTTGCCCTTTACCTGGCGCTGAATGCTGATCAACGACCCTTCCAGCCAGACGTAATCTGTCACTTCACCTTCACCGCCACTGAAGGGTGTATAGAGGGTGCGAATATGGACCGACTGATGATCGCTATTTTTGCGCCAGATACGGACAACACCACGATCGGCAAGATAGCCACTGGCAGAAAAAGGAGGAATATCCGGAGTTGAGCTGCAACCGAAAAGAATCAGGGAGAGAAACAGAATACAAAAACGCTGAAACAGCGGGGTCATGATGGCTGGCCTCTTAAACAAAAGGGGCGAAACGCCCCCTGTTTTAAAGCTTAACCGCAGTGCGACGTCTTACTTAACGGCGTCTTTCAGCGCTTTACCAGACACGAATGCCGGTACATTTGCTGCAGCGATTTTGATCTCTTTGCCAGTCTGCGGGTTACGACCGGTACGCTCAGCGCGGTGGTTCACTTTAAAAGTACCAAAACCAACCAGTTGTACAGCATCACCATCTTTCAGAGACTCAGTGATCGCAGCCAGAGTAGATTCCAGCGCTGCCTTTGCCTGGGTTTTAGACAGGTCAGCTTTTTCTGCGATCACATCAATCAGTTGAGTCTTGTTCATAAGTTATCCTTAAAGTGTATTTATCGCTTGCTAAGCAACGAGTGCGAGGGAAAAGCCATATTCTGGCACTCTTCTGCCTGCACGCACCGATAGCCACAATTTTCAGCCCCCCAAATGTAGACCAGACAGGGGGCCAATGTGAAGCCTCCAGGCGCGCTAATTCGGGCCTGAAGTCACGTTTTATCGCCTTACTGCTGGAAATTTATACCGATGTTGCTAATTCCAGCTTCACGCAGATCAGATCGCAGACCTTTAATCAATTCAAGGTCGCGCTCTTCACACTCCGCCAGCAGGCGGAAAATCTCCCACTGAAGGTCCCACTCATCGATGATAGCCGGGTTTTCACGCAGCTCGTCATCGGTCATTTCGCGCCCAGCCTGGGTCATCTCCAGCATAGCGACAGTGGTAATTGACGTCTCGCTGACTTCAATTGCATGTTCAAGCGTTTCACCGCTCAGCTGCGCATGCACGACTTCGCTTAGTGCCACGCAGGCATCAATAGCCGGGTAAACGCCGTAAACGTCAAACGCATCGCCATCCGGAATGGCAGCTTCGAGCTTTTCCAGCTGGCTGTCGAAGTTAATCTTCGCATCTTTGACCGTCAGGTTTTCCCAGATCAGATCAAGAATGCGACGATAGAGCGCCGGATCGGCAAATTCAGTCTGCTCGCAGAACGCCCGATAGTTGGGATACATGCGCTCGCACAGGCAGGCCATAAACGTAAGGTGCTGCCAGCTTTCCAGCTTCGCCAGACGCAGATGAACGGGATTTTGTAACATAAAGGTGGCTCTTATTCGTTTCGCTGGCCGCAGTGTAACTGCAAAACCGCAGCACAAACAGTGTTAAAGCGCGTTTTGCCAGCGCTGGAAAGCGGTTCTGTTCGAGGCAACCGCATCGGCCCAGCGGGTCGGTTCCGGCAACCGGTAACCGCGCGTACAGTTTTCGACCCACTGCAGCGCAGTATTCAGGCTGACGCGATGACCCGTGGCGACAAACAACGGATTACAACGCAGCTTGCTGCGCCATACCCAGCCAATTTGCTCACCTTTGTCGATCAGCGGCTGCCGGCTCCCGGGCTGCGCGTCCAGATCGTCAAAACGACCGCACAAACGGCTTTTCGCAACGCCAATCGTCGGCACATCCACCAGCAGGCCAAAATGCGATGCGACGCCCAGTCGTCTTGGATGCGAAATACCGTGCCCATCCACAAACAGCAGGTCCGGCTTTTGTTCCAGCATCTGCCAGGCGGCCATCAGTGCCGGATACTCGCGGAATGAGAGAAAGCCCGGAATGTAGGGCATGGTGGTCTCAACGCGCGCGATACGATGCTCCACCAGCGTTAGCGAGGGATACTCCAGTATCACCATCGCCGCCCGCGTTACGGTGCCTTCCTGCTCAAATCCAACGTCCGCCCCGCCGATAAAACGGGGCGGCAGCACATCAAAGTCATCCTCACGCACTACCTCAGCGGCGCGTTGTAACTGCTCAGCGCGGAGTGCGGCAATGTCCATAATTACTCCTGATGCCAGGGACGTGATAAACGATGCACCGCTTCAACAAAGACACCCGCATTTTCAGGTGGTACATCCTGATGAATGCCGTGACCCAGATTGAAGACATGCCCGGTACCCGAGCCAAAACGTTCCAGGATGCCGGCCACTTCCTGTTCAATACGCTCCGGTGCCGCATAGAGCATTGAAGGATCCATGTTGCCCTGTAGCGCAACTTTGTCGCCCACGCGACGGCGGGCGTCGTCAATATCGGTGGTCCAGTCGAGACCCAGCGCATCACAACCGGTGGCTGCCATCGCTTCCAGCCACTGCCCGCCGCCTTTGGTGAAGAGCGTCACCGGCACGCGGCGACCGTCATTTTCACGCAGCAAGCCATCAACAATTTTATGCATGTAGTGAAGTGAGAACTCGCGATAATCACGACCGGTCAGCACGCCGCCCCAGGTATCAAACACCATGACAGACTGCGCACCGGCGCGGATCTGAGCATTGAGGTAGAGGATGACGCTGTCGGCCAGCTTATCCAGCATCGCGTGCAGCGTAGCCGGATCGGCATACATCATCTTTTTGATTTTGGTAAACGCCTTGCTGCTGCCACCTTCCACCATGTAGGTGGCCAGCGTCCATGGACTGCCTGAGAAGCCAATCAGCGGCAGATCGCCGTTCAGGTTCTTACGGATGGTGCGGACCGCATTCATCACGTAGCCCAGTTCCATTTCTGGATCGGGTACCGGTAAACGCTCAACGTCAGCGCGACAGGTCACAGGGTTAGAGAAACGCGGGCCTTCGCCGGTTTCAAAGTAGAGACCCAGTCCCATCGCATCAGGAATGGTCAGGATGTCACTGAAGAGGATAGCGGCATCCAGCGGATAACGGCGCAGCGGCTGCAGGGTGACTTCGCAGGCCAGCTCGGCGTTTTTGCATAGCGACATAAAGTCACCCGCCTGGGCGCGTGTCGCTTTGTACTCCGGCAAATAGCGACCGGCTTGTCGCATCATCCATACCGGCGTGACATCAACTGGCTGGCGTAACAGGGCACGCAAATAACGATCGTTCTTCAGTTCACTCATCTCAACACTCTCTCAATAACAGGCGTGTAGTGTAGCACTTTCACGCTTCGGCGCGGCACAGGGCGACAGTATCTTCAATCAGACGACGCGCCACGGTGCCGGGAGGTGGCAGCAACGGCAGGTCATCAAAACGGAACCAGGCCGCATCCAGCAGTTCTTTGCCGTCGTGTTGCAGATCGCCGCTGTCATACTCTGCCATAAATGCTGTCATCAGCGATTGCGGGAAGGGCCACGGCTGGGAGGTCACGTAACGGACATTTTTGACGCGGATATTGCTCTCTTCCATCACTTCACGGGCCACGGCCTGCTCCAGTGTCTCACCAACTTCGACAAACCCCGCCAGCACGGTATAGACCTTATTGCGATGGCGGGCATGGTTCGCCAGCAGGATTTCATCGCCGCGACGGATCGCCACAATAATGCAGGGTGCAATCTGCGGATAGTAACGCTCGCGGCAATGGCTGCAGAGACAGGCAAACTCATGTTTGCTGTGATGCATTTCATGGCCGCAATAACCGCACCAGCGATGAGAACGGTAGAATTCCGCCAGCTGAACACCGCGACCCACCAGCTGAAACAGCGCTGCATCCTGATCGATTAGCTGACGGACTGAGAACATATCGGCAGAACGCGGTTCACAAATCAGCCAGACTTTTTCGCCCTGCCACTCACCAATGGTCCGGGCCATACTGCCAGTTAAACCAAATTTTTCGGCGTTTCCGTGGGGTAAATCACCTTGTGGCAACCAAATTTTCTGTTCATGGCTGACAATCCACCATCCAGCGTCTACGCTTGAGATTTCGCATTGCATTTATTTCGTCATCCTTAGCGTCAAATCGCACGCTGAAGCCCTGATGTTAAGTGTGTAGATAAACAACTATAACTCACATGGAGTTAGATATGCTTAACCAGTTAGACGTCCTGGCTGAACGCGTAGGTGGCAGTAATGAACTGGTCGATTCGTGGCTTGAAGCCCGTCGTCAGCTACTGGTGACCTATTATCACCTGGTGGGTCTTAAACCTAATAAAGAGGCGCTGACGCGTCTGGATGAACAGGCGCTCGACAACTTCTGTCATGGCCTGGTCGATTATCTTTCTGCGGGTCACTTCAGTATCTATGAGCGTGTGATCAGTGAAATGAGTGGCGACAGCCCGATGATCGCTGCCGCGCAGATTTATCCCCCGCTGGAGGCCAATACGGAACGTCTGATGCAGCTCTATGACGGCCACCTTCAGCAGGCGATTGATGACGAAAACTGCATGACCTTCCAGCAGGCGTTGTCCGAAGTGGGCGAAGTGCTGGAAGCCCGGTTTACACTTGAAGATAAGCTGATTCAGCTGGCATGGGACAACAAGCTCGTCCCCCCGCCAGTGGCGAATGACAGCCAAATCGCCCGCCCGGCCTGATTATCGCCGTCGGGAAAGGGGTTGAGATTATCTTCCAGCCCTTTTATGCTAAACAGGTTCTGCGGAGCGCTTTCCAAAGAACCTTTTTTATTTGTGCATTGAAATTTAAGCTTTTTACGCCGGGGTCTGTTACAGGACGCCAGTGCAAAAAGTAGCTTCTTGTCGGAGTGCCCAGTTGGGCTGAGACCGTTAATTCGGGATCCGCGGAACCTGATCAGGTTAGAACCTGCGAAGGGAACAAGAGTAAATATTCTCTGTATGTCAGCACGCTTACGCTGTCTATACGGTTACTCCTTCCGAACTCCGGACAAGCATCGTTCCCTCTTAACAGGAAGATTGCTATGTCTGACCCAAAAATGACCCGTCGTGAACAGCGTGCCCAGGCGCAGGAATTTATCGATTCTCTGCAAAGCGGCAGTGCCTTTCCCCAGTCCCGTCGCATCTGGATTACCGGCAGCCGGAAGGATATTCGCGTACCCATGCGTGAAATTACCCTGAGCCCGACCCACACTGGCGGTAGCAAAGAACAGCCTCTCTATGAGCAAAATGAAGCGGTGCCGGTCTATGACACGGCAGGCGCTTATGGTGATCCCGCGGCAGAGATTGATGTGCATCGTGGCCTGGAAAAGCTGCGCGCGCGCTGGATTACTGAACGCGGCGACAGCGAACTTCTTGAACAGAACAGCTCAGGCTATACCCAACAGCGACTGGCTGACGAGGGGCTGGATCATCTGCGCTTCGATCACCTTCCGACACCGCGCCGTGCCCGTGCCGGGCGCCGCGTCACGCAGCTGCACTATGCCCGCCAGGGGATCATCACCCCGGAGATGGAGTTTATCGCTCTGCGCGAAAACATGGGGCGCGAGCGAATCCGCAGTGAGGTGCTGCTGCAACAGCATCCGGGTCACAGCTTTGGTGCGCATCTTCCCGCCCGCATCACCCCCGAGTTTGTGCGTCAGGAAGTTGCTGCCGGACGCGCTATCATCCCGGCGAATATCAATCACCCTGAATCAGAGCCCATGATCATAGGCCGCAACTTTCTGGTTAAGGTTAACGCCAACATCGGTAATTCGGCGGTGACCTCTTCCATTGAAGAAGAAGTGGAAAAGCTGGTCTGGTCAACTCGCTGGGGTGCCGATACGGTGATGGATCTCTCTACCGGTCGTTATATTCATGAAACGCGCGAATGGATTTTGCGCAACAGCCCGGTGCCTATTGGTACGGTGCCGATCTATCAGGCGCTGGAAAAAGTGAATGGCGTGGCGGAGGCGCTGAACTGGGAAATATTCCGTGACACGCTGCTTGAACAGGCGGAACAGGGCGTCGATTACTTCACTATCCACGCGGGCGTGCTACTGCGTTATGTCCCGATGACGGCGAAACGTCTGACCGGCATCGTCTCGCGGGGCGGATCGATCATGGCGAAGTGGTGCCTGTCCCATCATCAGGAGAGTTTCCTCTATCAGCACTTCCGTGAGATCTGTGAAATCTGTACGGCGTACGATGTCTCCCTGTCGCTGGGCGATGGCCTGCGTCCGGGTTCGATTCAGGATGCCAACGATGAAGCGCAGTTTGCCGAACTGCGTACCCTGGGTGAACTGACCCGTATTGCCTGGGAATATGATGTTCAGGTAATGATTGAAGGTCCGGGCCACGTGCCGATGCATATGATCCGCCGCAACATGACGGAACAGCTCGAGCTGTGCGATGAAGCCCCCTTCTACACCCTCGGTCCGCTGACCACCGATATCGCGCCCGGCTATGACCATTTCACCTCGGGTATCGGTGCCGCCATGATTGGCTGGTTTGGTTGTGCGATGCTGTGTTATGTCACACCTAAAGAGCATCTGGGTCTGCCCAACAAAGAGGATGTGAAACAGGGATTGATCACCTACAAAATCGCGGCGCATGCCGCCGATCTGGCCAAAGGCCACCCCGCTGCGCAGATCCGTGATAACGCCATGTCCAAAGCGCGCTTTGAATTCCGCTGGGAAGATCAATTCAATCTGGCGCTGGATCCCCACACGGCGCGGGCTATGCATGACGAAACCCTGCCGCAGGAGTCAGGAAAGGTGGCTCATTTCTGCTCGATGTGTGGCCCTAAATTCTGCTCAATGAAAATTTCTCAGGAGGTGCGCGAGTTTGCAGCACGCCAGGATGCGCGTGCCGAGCCGGTTGAAGTGGGCATGGCGCAGATGTCAGACCGTTTTCGCAGCCACGGCGGTGAGCTTTATCACCCTGCCGATGCCATTAAGGAGGAGTAACGATGCCCGCATTCCCTGCTACCGCCCCGCGCCTGGGGCTTTATCCGGTGGTTGATAGCCCCGAGTGGATTGAACGCCTGCTGGAGATGGGCGTTCGCACGCTGCAGCTGCGCATTAAGGATCAGCCCGATGCGATCGCTGAGCCCGCTATTGCCCATGCGATTGCACTGGGAAAACGCTATGACGCACGCCTGTTTATCAATGACTACTGGCAGCTGGCAATTAAACATCAGGCTTATGGCATACATCTGGGGCAGGAGGATATGGATGTGGCTGATCTTGCCCGCATTCATCAGGCCGGATTGCGTCTGGGGCTCTCCACCCATGACGACGCGGAGCTGGATCGCGCGCTGGCAATCCAGCCCTCTTACATCGCACTTGGGCATATTTTCCCGACGCAGACTAAAGAGATGCCTTCTGCGCCGCAGGGCATTGAGCAGCTGAAGCGACATCTGGCACGCCTGACGCATATTCCCACTGTGGCGATTGGCGGTATCTCGATTGCGCGAGCACCTGAGGTACTGGCTACCGGCGTTGGAAGTATTGCGGTAGTGAGTGCGATTACTCAGGCAGATGACTGGCGTGAAGCAACCCGGACACTGATGGCGCTGGCAGAACCTGGTCATTAAGGATTTGTGGAAGCTGTGCCACATAGCCGCTGCAAAACAGGTAATGCCCGCATTCTTCCAGGAAAGCAGCGCGCAAACGTGAGGGTTGCCGCTGGCGTGCTGTGAGCCAAAACCTTAACGTGGCATCCGTCAGGTTAAGGTTAACTGACCAGGGCCGGTTCCCTCCTCTTGCCGGCCCTGCTTCTTCTTTCCTCTATACGATAGCAGAGGCTGAAGTCTGCGGCTCATGCTGGCACGAGAGCATAGCGCGTTCGACGGCCGCACCCACCCGCGCCAGCGCCTGTTCAGTTTGCTCGTTTATTGGCAGCCCGTAGTTTAAGCGCAGGCAGTTGCGATATTTGCCCGAGGCCGAAAAGAGTGAGCCTGCGGCAATCTGAATTTTTGACTCGCGCAGTTCCCGGTTAAGCAGGACCGCATCAAATGCTTCCGGGAGTTCAATCCACATCAGAAAACCGCCCTGAGGGCGGGAAACGCAGATGCCGCAGGGAAAGTAGTGGCGCACCCAGCAGCTAAAGGTTTCATAGTTACGATGATAGATTTGCCGCATCCGCCGTAGATGCAGCTGATAATGGCCCTGGCGGATAAACTCCGCAACCGCATGCTGAGGCTGCGTGGCGGTGGAGCCTGTGACGATATATTTCATGTGCAGCACGCGGTCGCGATAGCGTCCTGGTGCAACCCAGCCGACACGTAAACCGGGCGCCAGCGTTTTAGAAAAAGAGCTGCACAGCAGAACCCGGCCATCGAGATCCAGCGCTTTAATAGTAGGTGGGCGCGGGTATTCCCAGGCTAACTCACCATAAACATCATCTTCGATTACCGCCGCATCAAACCGCTGCGCCAGCGCCAGCAATGCCCGCTTACGCTGTTCAGGCATGATGAATCCCAGAGGATTATTGCAGTTCGGCACAACAACGACTGCTTTAATCGGCCATTGATCAAAGGCCAGTTCCAGCGCTTCCAGACTGATGCCGGTGACCGCATCTGTTGGGATCTCAATGGCACGAATGCCAAAGCCGCGCAGGGTTTGCATGATGCCGTGAAACGACGGTGACTCAACGGCAATGATATCGCCCGGCTCGCAGACAGCCCGAACGGCGACCGATAACGCCTCATGGCAGCCGGTGGTAATAACAATGTCATCGGCGGTGAGCTGGCAGCCGCTGTCTATTGCCAGCCGTGCAACCTGTTGTCGCAGCGCGAGAACACCATAGAGGTTGTCATAATTCAGCAGCGCCATGTCCTGCTTCTGCGCCTGACGGCTGAATGCTTTCCACAGCGGCTTAAGCGTCGGCTGAGTCACATCCGGCATGCCACTGCCCAGCTGCAACACATCATCCTCCAGTCGGCTGTTAATCAGCTCCAGCACCGCATCCCACTGCGTCACCTCAACCGGCCGCTGTGCAGGACGGGTCAGCGCAGGCATCGGGGGTGTTGCTTTGCGCGAGGCGACAAAATAGCCGGAGCGAGACTGCGGCGTGATCATCTGCTTCTCTTCCAGCAGATGATAAGCCTGCTGTACGGTGCTGATACTGACGCCATGTTCGGCACTCAGACTGCGTACCGAAGGCAGGCGCTCACCACTGCGATATAAACCCTGTTCAATGCGCTGAGCCAGCAGTGTGGCCAGATGTTCATATCGCGTCATTGTATTTCCTCTGTCTCAGATGATGAGCATTAACCAGTACAGTTATGCTTCTTTTTTACCATTCAGATCACGACAACCGCAATCTGTATGTTAAAAAAAGGTGATTTTTGCGTCTGTATCATACAGAGCGATGCGATGAAAATGGTCATCAGATACTTCACTGAGGGCACTATCATGGGATACGACGAGAATCGCGCAGCTAAACCCTTTACAGGCACACCTTACCAGCTGGTTCGTTTCGTGTGGCGTAGTTATAAACGCTGGCAACTACGGCGTGAAACCCGCGTCATCCTGTCGAAACTGAGTGACAGTCAGTTGAAAGACATTGGTCTCAGGCGCAACGACTGGAATGCCTGAATGACAGACAAAAAAAACCCTGCCGAGGCAGGGTTTTTATCAGGCAAAGAACGATTAATCGTTTTTGTTGCCGCCGAGACCGGCGTTCAACAGTTCAGCCAGGCTGGCTGAGGCTTCATCCGCAGTAACCTGCGGTGCAACCGGCACTTCACCTGCCGCTTTACGGCGCATACGATCCTGATGGTACGCATAACCGGTACCGGCCGGAATCAGACGACCCACGATGACGTTCTCTTTCAGGCCGCGCAGTTCGTCGCGCTTGCCTGCAACTGCTGCTTCGGTCAGGACACGTGTCGTCTCCTGGAACGATGCTGCAGAGATGAACGATTCGGTAGCCAGTGACGCTTTGGTAATACCCAACAGGTCACGCATGAAGGTTGCGCCAACTTTTCCGTTCGCTTCCAGATCACGGTTAGAGATCTTGATGCGAGAGAATTCAGCCTGCTCACCTTCCAGGAAGTCTGCACTTCCTGCGCTCACGATGGTTGCTTTACGCAGCATCTGACGAACGATGACTTCGATGTGCTTATCGTTAATCTTAACGCCCTGCAGACGGTAAACTTCCTGCACTTCGTTAGTGATGTAACGGGTCACCGCATGCACGCCACGCAAGCGCAGGATGTCATGTGGAGACTCTGGGCCATCGGAAACCACGTCACCGCGCTCAACACGTTCACCTTCGAACACGTTCAGCTGACGCCATTTCGGAATCATCTCTTCGTACGGCTCGCTACCATCCAGCGGGGTAATGACCAGACGACGCTTACCTTTGGTCTCTTTACCGAAGGAGATGATGCCGCTGATCTCCGCCAGAATCGCGGGCTCTTTCGGACGACGCGCTTCGAACAGGTCAGCAACGCGTGGCAGACCACCGGTGATATCTTTGGTACCGCCAGATTCCTGCGGAACACGCGCTAACGTGTCACCGGCACTGATCTTAACGCCATCTTCCAGCTGAACAATCGCTTTACCTGGCAGGAAGTACTGAGCCGGCATATCGGTGCCCGGGATCAGAACGTCGTTGCCGTTGGCATCAACAATTTTCAGCGCAGGACGCAGATCTTTACCGCCCGCAGTACGTTCAGCACTGTCCAGAACCACCAGCGAAGAGAGACCGGTTAAGTCATCTGTCTGACGGGTAATGGTCTGGCCATCAACCATGTCAGTGAAGCGAATGAAACCGCCCACTTCGGTGATGACTGGCATGGTATGCGGATCCCAGTTTGCAACGGTTTCGCCCGCGGCAACCTGCTCACCATCACCTTTCGCCATGGTAGAACCATAAGGAACTTTATAGCTCTCTTTGGTACGACCAAATTCGTCGATCATTTTCAGTTCAACGTTACGCGAGGTGATCACCAGCTTGCCTGCCGAGTTCGTTACGGACTTGGCGTTGGTCAGCTTGATGGTACCTTTGTTCTTCACCTGAATGCTGGATTCAGCAGCCGCACGTGATGCCGCACCACCGATGTGGAACGTACGCATCGTCAGCTGTGTACCTGGCTCACCGATGGACTGTGCTGCGATAACACCGATCGCTTCACCTTTGTTGATGATGTGACCACGTGCCAGGTCGCGACCGTAGCAATGCGCACACACACCAAAGTCGGTTTCACAACCTACAACAGAGCGGACTTTCAGGCTGTCAACTGAGTTCAGTTCCAGCACGTCACACCAGTGCTCATCGAGCAGCGTGTTGCGTGGGACCAGAATGTCAGCAGTGCCCGGCTTCAGAACGTCTTCTGCCGTCACACGACCCAGTACACGTTCACGCAGTGGCTCTTTAACGTCGCCACCTTCGATGACAGGCGTCATCATGATGCCTTCGTGTGTACCACAGTCATCTTCGGTAACAACCAGATCCTGTGCAACGTCAACCAGACGACGCGTCAGATAACCGGAGTTCGCCGTTTTCAGTGCGGTATCCGCCAGACCTTTACGTGCACCGTGGGTTGAGATGAAGTACTGAAGTACGTTCAAACCCTCACGGAAGTTCGCCGTGATTGGTGTTTCGATGATGGAACCATCTGGTTTCGCCATCAGACCACGCATACCGGCCAGCTGACGAATCTGTGCAGCAGAACCACGCGCACCGGAGTCGGCCATCATAAAGATGCTGTTAAAGGAAACCTGTCGCTCTTCTGCACCGTCGCGGTTAATCACAACTTCGGTAGAGAGGTTTTCCATCATCGCCTTGGCAACACGTTCGTTGGCTGCTGCCCAGATATCGATGACTTTGTTGTAACGTTCGCCTGCGGTTACCAGACCAGACTGGAACTGTTCCTGAATTTCAGCCACTTCCGCTTCCGCTTCGGTGATGATTTCCACTTTCTTCTCTGGAATAACCATATCATCGATACCGACTGACGCGCCTGAACGGGCAGCGTAAGCGAAACCGGTGTACATGGTCTGGTCAGCAAAGATAACCGTCGGCTTCAGACCCAGAATGCGGTAACAGGTGTTAAGCATTTTGGAGATAGCTTTTTTGCCCAGCGCCTGGTTAACGATAGAGAACGGCAGACCTTTCGGCACGATCATCCACAGGATGGCACGGCCAATCGTTGTATCGATGATGCTGGTTTTAGCAACCCACTCATCCTGCTCGTTTTTCTCGTGTTCAGTGATACGCACTTTAACGCGAGCATGCAGAGAGGCCAGGCCAGCGCGATAAACACGCTCAGCTTCTTTCGGGCCAGTCAGCACCATGCCTTCGCCTTTAGCGTTAACACAGTCACGGGTCATGTAATACAGACCCAGTACAACGTCCTGAGAAGGAACGATGATTGGCTCGCCGTTCGCAGGTGACAGGATGTTGTTAGTCGACATCATCAGCGCACGCGCTTCCAGCTGGGCTTCCAGCGTCAGCGGTACGTGAACAGCCATCTGGTCACCATCGAAGTCGGCGTTATAGGCCGCACAAACCAGCGGGTGCAGCTGGATTGCTTTACCTTCGATCAGAACCGGTTCAAAGGCCTGAATACCCAGACGGTGCAGCGTAGGCGCACGGTTCAGAAGAACCGGGTGCTCACGGATCACTTCGTCGAGGATATCCCAGACAACCGCTTCTTCGCGCTCAACCATTTTCTTCGCGGCTTTGATGGTGGTGGCCAGGCCACGCAGTTCCAGCTTGCCGTAAATGAACGGTTTGAACAGTTCGAGTGCCATTTTCTTAGGCAGACCGCACTGATGCAGACGCAGGTATGGACCAACGGTGATAACCGAACGACCAGAATAGTCGACACGTTTACCCAGCAGGTTCTGACGGAAACGACCCTGCTTACCTTTGATCATGTCAGCCAGCGATTTCAGCGGACGCTTGTTGGAACCGGTGATCGCACGACCGCGACGACCGTTGTCCAGCAGTGCATCGACCGCTTCCTGCAACATACGCTTTTCGTTGCGTACGATGATATCTGGCGCAGCCAGATCCAGCAGGCGCTTTAGACGGTTGTTACGGTTGATCACGCGACGATAAAGATCGTTCAGATCCGACGTTGCGAAACGGCCACCATCCAGCGGTACCAGCGGACGCAGATCCGGTGGCAGAACAGGCAGCACGGTCAGGATCATCCACTCTGGCTTGTTACCAGACTGTACGAACGCTTCCAGCAGCTTGATACGCTTGGTCAGCTTTTTACGTTTGGTTTCGGAGTTGGTTTCGTTCAGCTCTTCACGCAGCTGCTCGCACTCCTGCTCCAGATCCATGTTTTTCAACAGGGCCTGGATCGCTTCGGCGCCCATTTTGGCGTCGAACTCGTCACCGAACTCTTCCAGAGCGTCAAGGTACTGCTCTTCAGTCAGGATCTGACGCTTCTCGAGGTTGGTCATGCCACCTTCGATTACAACGTAAGATTCAAAGTAGAGCACGCGCTCGATGTCACGCAGTGGCATATCCAGCAGTAAGCCGATACGCGATGGCAGTGACTTCAGGAACCAGATGTGCGCAGTCGGCGACGCCAGTTCGATGTGGCCCATACGCTCACGGCGTACTTTAGTCTGGGTCACTTCAACGCCGCACTTCTCACAAATCACACCACGGTGTTTCAGGCGCTTATACTTGCCGCACAGGCACTCATAGTCTTTTACCGGCCCGAAGATACGGGCACAGAACAGACCATCGCGCTCTGGCTTAAAAGTACGGTAGTTAATGGTTTCTGGCTTTTTCACTTCACCAAAAGACCAGGAACGGATCATGTCTGGCGAAGCCAGCGCAATTTTGATCGCATCAAACTCTTCGGTCTTAGTTTGCGCTTTCAGAAACTTAAGTAAGTCTTTCACGGATTAGCTCCCGTCGGAGTGAGACTCAGAGGGCGTCCAACCGAAATTGAACGCCCCGTAACCAGTACAATTGCGAGCGCTTTAAACCCTGCGCTATCAGGCGGCGGCGAACCGCAGCCTGAAAAGGGGTTACTCGTCTTCCAGCTCGATGTTGATACCCAGCGAGCGAATCTCTTTCAACAGTACGTTGAAGGATTCCGGCATGCCCGGTTCCATCTGATGGTTACCGTCAACGATGTTTTTATACATCTTGGTACGGCCGTTGACGTCATCAGACTTAACGGTAAGCATTTCCTGCAGGGTATACGCGGCACCGTATGCTTCCAGTGCCCATACTTCCATCTCACCAAAGCGCTGACCACCGAACTGTGCCTTACCACCCAGCGGCTGCTGAGTAACCAGGCTGTAGGAACCGGTTGAACGTGCATGCATCTTGTCATCAACCAGGTGGTTGAGTTTCAGCATGTACATGTAGCCAACGGTTACCTGACGTTCGAACTGCTCACCGGTACGGCCGTCAAACAGGGTAATCTGACCGGAAGAAGGCAAGCCGCCGAGCTGCAGCAGCTCTTTGATTTCACTCTCTTTCGCGCCATCAAACACCGGAGTGGCGATTGGCATACCTTTCTTCAGGTTCTCCGCCAGACGAAGAACTTCGTCATCGGAGAAGGTGTTCAGGTCAACTTTCTGACGCAGATCGCTACCCAGGTCATAGGCGCGCTGGATGAATTCGCGCAGTTTCGCGACTTCTTCCTGCTTCTTCAGCATGGCGTTGATCTTTTCGCCGATGCCTTTCGCTGCCATGCCCAGGTGGGTTTCCAGAATCTGACCGATGTTCATACGCGATGGTACGCCCAGCGGGTTCAGAACGATGTCAACCGGCGTGCCGTTTTCATCGTAAGGCATATCTTCGATCGGGTTGATCTTGGAGATAACACCTTTGTTACCGTGACGGCCTGCCATTTTGTCACCCGGCTGAATCTGACGCTTAACAGCCAGATAAACCTTAACGATTTTCAGCACGCCTGGTGCCAGATCATCGCCCTGGGTGATTTTACGACGCTTACCTTCGAGTTTTTTCTCAAACTCGTGCTTCAGTTCGTCGTACTGCTCTGCCAGCTGCTCCAGCTGGTTTTGCTTGGCTTCGTCAGTCAGACCCAGTTCCAGCCAGCGCTCGCGCGGCAGCTTGTCCAGTTTGTCTGCTTCAACGCCACCAGAAATCAGGACGTTCTGAATACGGCTGAACAGGCCCGCTTCCAGAATCTGCAGTTCTTCAGACAGGTCTTTTTTGGCCTGCTTCAGCTGCATCTCTTCAATTTCCAGCGCACGTTTGTCTTTTTCCACGCCATCGCGGGTAAAGACCTGAACGTCAATCACGGTGCCTGACACGCCATTCGGTACGCGCAGTGACGAATCTTTCACGTCAGAGGCTTTTTCACCGAAGATAGCGCGCAGCAGTTTCTCTTCTGGCGTCAGCTGGGTCTCACCTTTCGGCGTGACCTTACCAACCAGAATGTCACCACCGGTCACTTCAGCACCGATGTAGACAATGCCTGACTCATCCAGTTTAGAGAGAGCGGCTTCACCCACGTTCGGGATATCAGCGGTAATCTCTTCCGGCCCCAGTTTGGTGTCACGCGACACGCAAGCCAGTTCCTGAATATGGATAGTCGTAAAGCGATCTTCCTGAACCACACGCTCGGAGACCAGGATGGAGTCTTCGAAGTTGTAGCCGTTCCACGGCATGAACGCTACGCGCATGTTCTGGCCCAGTGCCAGTTCACCCAGATCGGTGGACGGGCCATCTGCCAGCACGTCGCCGCGCTCAACCGGCTCACCCAGAGAAACACATGGCATCTGGTTGATGCAGGTGTTCTGGTTAGAACGGGTATATTTGGTCAGGTTATAAATGTCGATACCGGCTTCGCCAGCATGCATTTCGTCTTCGTTCACTTTGATAACGATACGTGATGCGTCGACGTACTGAACGGTACCGCCACGTTTCGCAACGGCGGTAACACCGGAGTCAACAGCAACAGCACGTTCCATACCGGTACCAACCAGCGGCTTGTCAGCACGCAGAGTCGGAACGGCCTGACGTTGCATGTTCGCACCCATCAGGGCGCGGTTGGCGTCATCGTGTTCCAGGAACGGGATCAGGGACGCACCGACAGAAACGATCTGTTGGGTCGAAACGTCCATGTAGTCAACCTGATCACGGCTGAACAGACTTGATTCGCCTTTGCTACGGCAGGTGACTAAGTCATCAACAAACGCGCCGTTATCATCAAGAGGGGCGTTCGCCTGAGCGATAACGTAGTTACCCTCTTCGATAGCAGAAAGGTAATGAATCTCGTCAGAAACCAGACCGTCGATAACACGGCGATAAGGTGTCTCAAGGAAACCGTACTCGTTCGTCTGTGCATAAACAGACAAGGAGTTGATCAGACCGATGTTCGGACCTTCAGGGGTTTCGATTGGGCAGACACGACCGTAGTGCGTTGGGTGTACGTCACGCACTTCGAAGCCGGCACGCTCACGCGTCAAACCACCCGGGCCGAGAGCAGAGATACGACGTTTGTGCGTAATCTCTGACAGCGGGTTGTTCTGATCCATGAACTGAGAAAGCTGGCTTGAACCAAAGAACTCTTTCACCGCGGCCGAAATCGGCTTCGCGTTGATCATGTCCTGTGGCATCAGGGTATCCAGGTCGCCCAGTGACAGACGCTCTTTAACCGCACGCTCAACACGCACCAGACCCACACGGAACTGGTTCTCAGCCATTTCACCGACTGAACGAATACGACGGTTACCGAGGTGGTCGATATCGTCCACTTCGCCTTTACCGTTACGGATGTCGATCAGCTTCTTCATCACTTCGATGATGTCGTCTTTGCTCAGGATGCCTGAACCTTCGATTTCATCACGCAGTAATGAGCGGTTGAACTTCATACGACCAACAGCAGACAGATCGTAACGATCTTCAGAGAAGAACAGGTTCTCAAACAGGTTCTCTGCTGCTTCGCGTGTTGGCGGCTCACCAGGACGCATCATGCGGTAGATCTCAACCAGTGCGCTCAGGCGATCGCTGGTTGGGTCGACACGCAGGGTCTCGGAGATATAAGGACCGTGGTCCAGATCGTTGGTGAACAGCGTTTCGATGCGCTTGTGACCGGACTGGCTCAGTTTAGCCAGCAGATCCAGTGACAGTTCCATGTTCGCTGCAATGATCAGCTCACCGGTGCTCTCATCGATGTAGTCTTTAGCGACCACTTTGCCCGCGATATATTCAACCGGAACTTCGATGTGCTGAATGCCATCTTTTTCCAGCTGACGGATATGGCGCGCAGTAATACGGCGTGCTTTTTCGACGTAGACGGTGCCGTTCGCTTCGATATCGAAGGTAGCGGTTTCACCGCGCAGGCGCTCAGGCACCAGCTCCATCTGCAGCTTGTTGTCACGGATTTCAAACACCACTTTCTCGAAGAAGATATCGAGGATCTGAGGTGTAGTGAACTGCAACGCACGCAAGATGATAGTGGCCGGCAGCTTACGACGACGGTCAATACGGACAAACAGGTTATCTTTCGGGTCAAACTCAAAGTCGAGCCATGATCCGCGGTAAGGGATGATACGTGCGTTGTACAGCACTTTACCCGATGAGTGGGTTTTACCCTTATCGCTATCAAAGAACACGCCAGGACTACGGTGCAGCTGAGAAACGATAACGCGTTCGGTACCATTGATAACAAAGGTACCGTTGTCGGTCATGAGCGGAATTTCGCCCATGTAGACTTCTTGTTCTTTAATGTCTTTTACGGTGCCTTCTGGCGCTTCGCGCTCATAGACCACCAGACGCAGTTTCACGCGCAGCGGTGCCGAATAGGTCACGCCACGGATCTGACACTCTTTCACGTCAAAGACAGGTTCACCCAGGCGATAGCTCACATACTGCAACTCAGAGTTGCCGCTGTAGCTCGCAATAGGGAATACAGAACGGAATGCAGCTTCCAGTCCGTACTGACCTTCTGGATCTTGCTCGATAAACTTCTGGAACGAGTCGAGCTGGATGGAAAGGAGATAAGGTATGTCCAGTACTTGCGGACGTTTACCAAAATCCTTACGAATACGTTTTTTCTCGGTATAGGAGTAAACCATAGGGTTCCTCAGCTAGCTGACAAGTCGACCCACGCTGTCCGTCCTGACAGGACAGTTCATGCAACACGATTTTGTTTGATTCACTGGCTGCGCGGCAGCAGTGCAATACCTCTTTCTATCACGCTTAAATCATTTCATCGCTTTTGAGAAGGCAGGGAACCCGCACAGGAAAGCGGTATATTAAGTCGTCGATAGAGAAAGATATTGAAGAGTAACAATGGACAAACAGTGTGAAACCCCATTGAGACCCTGTAGCGCAAAAAGGCTGGTGACCAAAAAGTCACCAGCCATCAGTCTGAAACTACTCAGACTGCAACCCGAAGGTTGTCTTACTTAACTTCAACTTCAGCGCCAGCTTCTTTCAGAGCAGCTTCAAGTGCAGCTGCGTCGTCTTTGCTGATTGCTTCTTTGATCACGCCAGTTGCTTCAACCAGGTCTTTGGCTTCTTTCAGGCCCAGACCAGTTGCAGTACGTACGGCTTTGATTACTGCTACCTTGTTCGGGCCAACAGCTTTCAGGACTACGTCGAATTCAGTTTTTTCTTCAACAGCTTCAGCCGGGCCAGCAGCAACAGCTACAGCAGCAGCAGCAGAAACGCCGAATTTTTCTTCCATTGCAGAAACCAGCTCAACAACTTCCATTACGGACATCGCTGCAACAGCTTCCAGAATTTGGTCTTTAGTGATAGACATGACAATTGTTCCTAAGAATCAGAAAAAGTTTATACGTAAGCAAGTACGAAGAAAAGAATATGGCCTTAAGCCGCTTCTTTTGCATCGCGTACAGCAGCCAGAGTGCGGACCAGTTTGCCGGCAGCGGCTTCTTTCATGGTCGACATCAGACGTGCCAGTGCTTCTTCGTAGGTCGGCAGAGTTGCCAGACGGTCAATATTGGCCGCCGTGATCAGCTCACCTTCAAAGGCTGCAGCTTTGACCTCAAATTTTGCATTCGCTTTCGCGAAATCTTTGAACAGACGAGCAGCAGCGCCCGGGTGTTCCATAGAATATGCAATCAGGGTCGGACCAACAAACGTGTCTTTCAGGCACTCAAACTGAGTTCCTTCAACGACGCGGCGCAGCAGGGTGTTACGAACAACACGCATGTAAACGCCAGCTTCACGGCCTGCTTTACGCAGTTCGGTCATTTTATCAACGGTAACGCCACGGGAATCCGCAACAACCGCTGAAAGCGCACCTTTGGCTACTTCGCTGACTTCAGCAACAATCGCTTGTTTGTCTTGAAGATTTAATGCCATTAGCTTTTGCTCCTGGATTTGACCGGGAAAGGATTTCCCCGGAACTCACTTCACTTAGCCACCCCGGAGGGTGGTAAGCGCTCGAACACGGTGAGCAGAATCCAGCTAAGAAAAAATTCTTTTGGTTCTGTCACCGTCTACGCAGGGTATTAAGCGGAATATCCGGAGATAAACAGCGCCTGCGGTCTTGGACGGAGGCCAGGATAAGGCCTGGCTCCAACCTAAATTCTGTGTGACACAGCAGAGTCAGAAGGAAAGGCGATAAACGCAACAGTCAGTTCCGACTCTCTGATGTCCTGTTCTGCTAATAACAGAACAACGGGCGTAAGATTCTAGGTGAATTTTTCGCCCGTTTCAAGCAGCAATTAGTTTGCTGTTGCGTTCAGACCAGCCTGGTCAACGGCAACGCCGGCGCCCATGGTGGTTGAAAGGCTGACTTTCTTGATGTACACGCCTTTCGCCTGAGATGGTTTTGCTTTTTTCAGCGCGACCAGCAGAGATTCCAGGTTTTCTTTCAGTTTGTCAGCGTCAAAGTCCACTTTACCGATGGTAGTGTGGATGATGCCGTTTTTGTCGTTACGATAACGAACCTGACCCGCTTTAGCATTCTTAACTGCTTCAGCAACGTTAGGGGTTACAGTACCGACTTTCGGGTTTGGCATCAGGCCGCGTGGGCCCAGAATCTGGCCTAACTGGCCAACAACGCGCATTGCATCCGGAGAAGCAATAACAACGTCAAAATTCATTTCGCCTTTCTTGATCTGATCAGCCAGGTCTTCCATGCCTACCAGCTCAGCGCCTGCTGCTTTAGCAGCTTCAGCGTTTGCGCCCTGGGTGAAGACAGCAACACGTACTGAACGACCAGTACCGTGTGGCAGAACGGTCGCGCCGCGCACGTTCTGATCAGATTTACGTGCATCAATGCCGAGGTTGACAGCAACGTCAACGCTTTCAACGAACTTGGCAGTAGCCAGTTCTTTCAGCAGAGCAACAGCTTCAGCAATGTCATACTGCTTGGTCGCGTCAACTTTGTCGCGAATTACGGTCATGCGCTTGGTCAGCTTAGCCATTTCTTAGTCCTCTACTACCAGGCCCATGGAACGAGCAGTACCTTCGATTGAGCGAGTCATCGCTTCAACGTCAGAACCAGTCATGTCCGCAGCTTTGGTTTCTGCGATTTCACGTACCTGAGCACGAGTCACTTTACCGACTTTATCTTTGTTCGGCTTACCAGAACCAGACTTGATGCCCGCTGCTTTTTTCAGCAGTACGGCAGCCGGAGGCGTTTTGGTAATGAAGGTAAAAGAACGGTCGCTGTATACGGTGATAACAACAGGAGTCGGCAGACCTTTTTCCAGAGATTCGGTCTTAGCGTTGAACGCTTTACAGAATTCCATGATGTTAACGCCCTGCTGACCCAGTGCTGGACCAACCGGTGGACTTGGGTTCGCCATACCAGCTGCAACCTGCAGCTTGACGTAGGCTTGGACTTTCTTAGCCATGATATTTCCTCAATTGGGTTATAGCGCCTGTAAAGGCTCCCCGTGATAACGATTTACACGCTGTTGCCAGCGCATAAAAACAAAAGGCGCGAAATTGTAGTTAAATTTCGCGCCTGCTGCAACAGCTAATTTGTGAGCGGAAAGAGGTTAACCTTTCTCCACCTGACCAAAGTCCAGCTCAACCGGTGTTGCACGACCAAAGATAGATACGGAAACCGTCAGGCGGCTCTTCTCGTAATCCACATCTTCAACCACACCGTTAAAGTCAGCAAATGGACCGTCATTAACGCGAACCATTTCACCCGGCTCAAACAGCGTTTTCGGACGAGGCTTGTCGCCGACCTGCTGCAGACGGTTCATGATCGCATCAACTTCTTTATCGCTGATCGGTGCCGGACGGTCAGAGGTACCGCCGATGAAACCCATCACGCGCGGGACGCTGCGTACCAAGTGCCAGCTGGCGTCATTCATGACCATCTGAACCAGTACGTATCCCGGGAAAAACTTGCGCTCGCTCTTACGACGCTGGCCACCACGGATTTCAACGACTTCTTCAGTCGGAACCATGACGTCGCCAAACAGCTCTTCCATGTTGTGCAATTTGATATGCTCGCGCAGCGATTGGGCTACGCGGCCTTCAAAACCGGAAAACGCCTGTACGACGTACCAGCGTTTCTTTGGAGCTTCAGACATCTCAGAACCTCAGGCCAGTGATAAACGATACCAGACGGACCAGAATACCATCCAGCCCCCACAAAATCAGTGACATCACGGCAGTAACCGCGGCAACGATTAACGTGGTGTGCAGCGTTTCCTGGCGGGTTGGCCAGATAACCTTACGCATTTCTGTTCTTGCTTCACGAGCAAAAGCCACGGTCGCTTTGCCTTTGGTCGTTAAAAGCGCAATGCCGCCAGCCGCTGCAATCAGTACAACTACGGCTAATGCACGCAGTGGCAGTGACACATCACGATAGAGGTAGTTACCTACAATCGCTGCAAGCAGCAGTAATACAACTACTACCCACTTTACCGCTTCCAGGCCACGCCCGCTCCCTTGAGCTTCGGTATTCGCACTCATAAACCAACCTGCCACAATAATTCAGAAACTATTCTGCCCCGCAGTGCGAGGCGTCCAAACCGAATGAGCTTTTGAGGCGTAACTCGGTATCCAACGCCGCATAACAGAGCCTGTCTCAGCAATGATTATGATTCAAAAAATCACTGATGAGCCAGGTTCTATGAAACAGCGTGCAAAAAGGGCATCAAATGATGCCCTTTCCGTGTGCATTGCGTCAAACGTTATCGGTAATTATGCGATAACTTTAGCAACAACACCCGCGCCAACGGTACGGCCACCTTCGCGGATTGCGAAGCGCAGACCTTCGTCCATTGCGATTGGGTGGATCAGGGTAACAACCATTTTGATGTTGTCGCCTGGCATGACCATTTCAACGCCT
>NZ_JSUT01000008.1:0-141045 GCF_000816655.1 Pantoea sp. MBLJ3 | reverse complement strand
GATAATATATCTGCGCGGCCTTCACGGGCGGCGCGGAGACAGAATCTGCCTGGCGGCTTTAGCGCGGTGGTCCCACCTGACCCCATGCCGAACTCAGAAGTGAAACGCCGTAGCGCCGATGGTAGTGTGGGGTCTCCCCATGCGAGAGTAGGGAACTGCCAGGCATTAAATAAGTGAAGAAGCCCCGCACGAGAGTGCGGGGCTTTTTTACGTCTGCATTATTTTGCGTCTGCGCTATGTCCCTTTAACACTATCCCCCTTTAAGCTGAAACATTTTCATTTTCCGCATGAAACCTCGACATCTCACAACGATCAGGCTAATGTTGGGCATCCAGATGTCTAAACGTTTATATGGTTACGAGAGGTGAGCAGGTTATGCCAATCAGGGTTCCCGACGAATTACCGGCAGTGAATTTTTTGCGTGACGAAAACGTCTTTGTCATGACGTCGTCGCGCGCCAGTGTTCAGGAGATCCGACCGCTTAAAGTGCTCATACTGAATCTGATGCCGAAAAAGATCGAAACAGAGAATCAGTTTCTGCGTCTGCTTTCCAACTCGCCCTTACAGATCGATATTCAGCTGCTGCGCATCGACAGCCGCGAGTCACGCAATACGCCCACTGAGCACCTCAACAACTTCTACTGCAATTTTGAAGATATCCAACATGACAACTATGACGGCTTAATCGTGACAGGTGCGCCACTGGGGCTGGTCGATTTTAATGATGTTGCTTACTGGCCCCAGATTCAGCGCGTGCTGCACTGGGCAAATGAGCACGTCACCTCAACGCTGTTTGTCTGCTGGGCCGTGCAGGCGGCGCTTAATATTCTGTATGGCATTCCCAAGCAAACCCGACATAACAAACTGTCCGGCGTCTATGAGCATCAGATATTGCATCCTCATGCCTTACTGACCCGGGGTTTTGATGATAATTTCCTCGCACCACACTCTCGTTATGCTGATTTTCCTACTCAACTGATCTCGGATTACACCGATCTTGAGCTGTTTGCTGAATCGGAACAAACCGGTGCCTATCTGATGGCGAGTAAAGACAAACGCCTGGTATTTGTTACTGGCCATCCGGAGTATGACGCGCTGACGTTGTCTGGTGAGTATCATCGTGATTATGAAGCGGGTGTGAATCCGGAAGTCCCCTATAACTATTTCCCACAGGACAATCCGGCCCTGCCACCGCGCGCGACCTGGCGTAGCCACGGTAATCTGCTGTTCTCGAACTGGCTCAACTACTACGTTTACCAGATCACGCCATTCGATCTGCGTCGCATGAATCCAACGCTGGAATAGTCCCGCCCGAAGATCAACTGAACCGTGTTAGCCGATGGCAACACGGTTTTTTTTCGCCTGAAAAACAGCAATGAAAGTCGTTCCTTTAATAAATAAAACTTTAAATCTATATAAAACATCAGGATAGCTGGGTTAATGTATAAAAATGGAAATAGTTTTTGATTTAGATAAATAAATGCTTATGCTCTGATCCTGTAGCTCACAAAATAAACACCGTGTGGATCCGCTGCATTCGATCCTTTGAATACAGGAGAACGCCAGCATGACAGACTCAGTGATCAGCCCTGCGCTGAATTTCAGCCAGCCCTTTAGCCATGCCGAACAACAACAGTTAACGCCCGAAGCGGTTTCTTTTCTGGAAGCGCTGGTCGCACGCTTTGCATCGCAACGCAACGAGCTGTTGTTGGCACGCCAGCAGCGTCAGCAACGCTATGACCAGGGCTATCTGCCAGACTTCGATATGGAAACTGCTTCCATAAGAGAGGGTGCGTGGCGTATTCAATCCATTCCGGCCGACTTAGAAGATCGTCGGGTTGAGATCACCGGCCCACCGGATCGAAAAATGGTCATTAATGCCCTGAACTCAAACGTAAAAGTCTTTATGGCCGACTTTGAGGATTCGCTGTCACCGGAGTGGTCAAAGCTGATGGAAGGGCAGCTCACACTGCGCGAGGCGGTGCAGGGCACGCTGAGTTACACCAGCGACAAAGGCAAAATTTATCAGCTCGGCGCAAACCCAGCGGTGCTGATGTGCCGGGTTCGCGGTCTGCATCTGTCAGAAAAACATGTCAGCTGGCAGGGTGAGGCGATTCCGGGCGGGCTGTTTGATTTCGCGCTCTATTTCTTCCACAACGTCCGGCCTTTACTGGCCAAAGGCAGCGGGCCTTACTTCTATCTGCCGAAAACAGAGAGCTGGCAGGAGATCGCCTGGTGGCGTGAGATCTTCAGTTTCAGCGAGGATCAGTTCGATCTGCCGCGCGGTACGATCAAGGCTACCGTCCTGATTGAAACGTTACCCGCCGTGTTTCAGATGGATGAGATCCTGTGGAATCTGCGCGATCATATTGTGGGCCTCAACTGCGGCCGCTGGGATTACATCTTCAGCTACATCAAAACCCTGAAACAGCATGCGGATCGCGTTCTGCCGGATCGCCAGTCAGTCACCATGTCGCAGCCGTTTCTGGATGCTTACTCACGTCTGCTGATTAAAACCTGTCATCGTCGGGGAGCCTTCGCGATGGGGGGAATGTCAGCCCTGATTCCTGCTAAAGACCCAACACGTAATGCCTGGGTACTGCAGCGCGTGACGGAAGATAAACAGCGTGAGGCGGGCAACGGGCATGACGGTACCTGGATTGCGCATCCGGGCCTGGCAGACACCGCTATGGCGGTCTTCAATGCCGTGCTGGGCGACCGACCCAACCAGTTGCATGTTATGCGGGAAGAGGATGCACCAATCACGGCGGAGCAGTTACTTGCGCCCTGTCAGGGTGAGCGCACCGAAGCGGGGATGCGCGCCAATATCCGCGTCGCGCTGCAATACCTTGAAGCCTGGATCAGCGGTAACGGCTGTGTGCCGATTGACGGGCTGATGGAGGATGCCGCCACCGCTGAGATTGCACGCACCTCAATCTGGCAATGGATTCGTCATCAGCAAATCCTGAACAACGGCCAGCAGGTTACGGCCGAACTGTTTCTGCGCTGGCTGAACGAAGAGCTGCACCTGCTGCAAAACGCGCTGGGCGAAGCCCGGTTCAGCGCCGGTCGCTATGACGACGCGGCACAGCTGATGGCGCAGATCACCACCGAACGCGAACTGGTTTCCTTTCTTACCCTGCCAGGCTACCGCCTGATCCCCTGAACAGAGGAGCTATTGCCATGACACGTACTCAACAGATCGATCAACTGGAACAACTCTGGCAGACCGCACGCTGGGAGGGCATTATCCGCCCTTACAGCGCAGCAGAGGTGGTTAATCTGCGCGGCTCGGTTCTGCCTGCCTGTACGCTGGCAGAGCGCGGTGCCGAAAAGTTATGGGCGCTGCTGAACGGCGAGGCGAAGAAAGGTTACATCAACAGCCTGGGTGCGCTCAGTGGCGGGCAGGCACTGCAACAGGCCAAAGCGGGCATTGAAGCGATCTATCTCTCTGGCTGGCAGGTGGCTGCGGATGCCAATGTGGCAGGACAGATGTATCCCGATCAGTCGCTCTACCCGGTGAACTCCGTACCGGAAGTGGTGACCCGCATTAACCAGACGTTTCAGCGTGCCGATCAGATTCAGTGGTCCAGCGGCATTGAAGAGGGCGACAGCCGGCATACTGATTTCTTCCTGCCGATTGTTGCCGATGCTGAAGCCGGTTTTGGCGGCGTGCTCAATGCCTATGAGCTGATGAAGGCGATGATTCAGGCGGGGGCGGCGGCGGTCCACTTCGAAGACCAGCTGGCGGCGGTTAAAAAATGCGGTCACATGGGTGGCAAAGTGCTGGTACCGACCCAGGAAGCGATTCAGAAACTGGTAGCGGCACGACTGGCGGCCGATGTAATGGGTGTGCCAACCGTGCTGCTGGCTCGCACCGACGCCGACGCCGCTGACCTGATTACCTCAGACTGCGATGAATACGATCGTCCCTTTATCCGGGGCGACAGGACGGCAGAAGGCTTCTTCCGCACTCATGCCGGTATTGAACAGGCGATCAGTCGCGGACTGGCCTATGCACCTTATGCTGACATCCTGTGGTGTGAAACCTCAACACCAGATCTGGCGATGGCGCAGCGTTTTGCCGACGCTATTCATGCGCGTTTCCCCGGCAAGCTACTGGCCTACAACTGCTCGCCCTCGTTTAACTGGAAAAAGAACCTCGATGACCGCACTATCGCGCAATTTCAGCAGGCGCTCAGCGACATGGGGTATCGCTTCCAGTTCATCACGCTGGCAGGCATCCACAGCATGTGGTTCAACATGTTCGATCTGGCCCATGCCTATGCGCAGGGTGAAGGGATGCGCCACTATGTGGAAAAGGTTCAGCAGCCTGAGTTCGCGGCCCGCGATCGCGGTTATAGCTTCTCGTCACATCAGCAGGAAGTGGGCACCGGCTATTTCGATCAGGTGACCAACATCATTCAGGGCGGTAAATCCTCGGTCACCGCGCTCACCGGCTCGACCGAAGAGCACCAGTTCTGACGCTTTTTCTCTGATGGGTTCCCCGCCCGCACCATGCGGGCGGGCATTGACCGGAGCTGACTATGCCGCCACGCGAATCGCTGATTGCACACACTATCCTGCAGGGATTTGATGCTCAGTATGGACGCTTTCTGGATATTACTGCCGGCGCGCAGCAGCGCTTTGAGCAGGCAGAATGGCAGGCAGTGCAGCATGCCATGAAGGCTCGCATTCATCTCTATGATCATCACGTCAGCCTGGTTGCCGATCAACTGCGCGTGCTGAACGGTGCGGCAAGCTGGGATGCGATGTTCTGGCTGAGGGTTAAAGATCACTATCAAAGCCTGCTACCTGGCTATCCGCGGCACGAAATTGCCGAAAGCTTCTTTAATTCCGTCTATTGCCGGCTACACGGACATGCCGACCTGCAACCTGAACGGCTGTTTATCTTCAGCTCTCAGTCCCTGACCGCGCCGGTCACACCTCTGCGCCCCTTATCACGGCGTTACCAGCCGGAGCGGGGCTGGCGGGCATTGGTAGATCAGATACTGGAGGATCTACCGCTGACGCTACCGTGGCAGCACCGCGCGCGCGATGTGGGCTGGATTGTCCGCCACCTGGAGTCGCATTTTCCCCGGCTGAGCGAGGGCTGGCTCGAGGTCAACAGTGAACTCTTTTATCGCAACAAAACGGCCTGGCTGGTGGCGCGTCTGCATCTGCCAGCGAGTATCTTTCCCTGTCTGCTGCCGATCCAGCGGACGGAAACCGGCGAACTGTGGATCGACACCTGTCTGACGGATGTGAATGACGCCAGCATTGTCTTTGGTTTTGCCCGCGCCTATTTCATGGTGTATGCCCCGGTACCTGCGGCACTGGTCGCCTGGCTGCAACCCATTCTGCCCGCCAAAACGCTGGCCGAACGCTATATGGCGATTGGCTGCCAGAAGCACGGTAAAACGGAAAGCTATCGCGAATATCTTCAGGCGCTGGCAGAGAGTGAAACAGCCTTTGAGATCGCGCCTGGCGTGCGCGGCATGGTGATGCTGGTCTTCACGCTGCCGGGCTTTGACTGGGTATTCAAGGTCATCAGGGATCGCTTCGCACCGCAAAAAGAGGTGACGGAAGCACAGGTCCGCGCCTGTTATCAGCAGGTCAAAGAGCACGACCGCGTGGGGCGCATGGCAGATACCCAGGAGTTTGAACAGTTTGCACTGCCGCTGGCGCGCATCTCACCAGCGCTGCTGGCGGAACTCCACGCCTGTGTGGCAGAGAAGCTGTATATCGAAGGCGATCGCCTGATTATTCGTCATCTGTGGCTGGAGCGCCGTATGCAGCCGCTGAATCTCTATCTTGCCCAGGCCAGCCCAGCCGAGCGACGTCATGCCATTGAAGAGTATGGCAATGCCATTCGACAGCTGGCGGCAGCCAATATCTTTCCCGGCGATATGCTGTTTAAAAACTTCGGCATAACCCGTCATGGGCGGGTGATATTTTACGATTACGATGAGATCCGCCCGATGCAGGAGCTGAACTTCCGGGAGGTGCCCGCGGCACGCTATGAGGAAGATGAACTCAGTGCCGAGCCGTGGTACAGCGTGGGGCCAGACGATGTCTTTCCCGAAACCTTCCGCTATGCGTTATGCAGCGAAACCGCGACCGGCGCTTTGCTGCTGGAACTGCATCCGGAAATATTCGACGCCAGCTGGTGGCGCACACAGCAGCAGCGCATCGCGCAGGGCCATGTCGAAGAGGTGATCGCCTGGCGGCAGACGCAGCGTTTCAGCGTCTGCTATACGCCAGAGAGGGTTAGCGACCGCTGTACGCCAGCGTAACCTGACGCGCTTCGCGGATGACCAGCGCACCTAATTCCGTAATCCTGTCGTCTGTCATGCGGGCGATAGGGCCGGAGATGGAGAGGGCAGCAAACGCCTCGCCATGTTCATCATAGATGGGTGCAGCGACACAGCGCAGTCCGAGTGCATGCTCTTCATCATCCAGCGAAAAGCCCGCTTTACGCACCTGTGCCAGATTCTCTTTCAGACTCTGTGGCGACATCAGGGTTTTTGGCGTGTAGTAGTGCAATCCTTTCTGATGCAGCAGGGCAGTAATCTGTTCTTCCCCCAGATGGGCCAGAAAGGCTTTGCCTGCACCTGACGCATGCATCGGCAGCTTGCCGCCAATCGGTGCTGACATCCGCATCAGCTGGGTGCACTGCACCTGATCAATGATCACCGCCTGATAGTCACTGAGGTCCAGCACCGCCAGATTCACTGTTTCACCGGACTGCTCCATCAGGCTCCGCAACACCGGATGAACAAGCGCCAGCAGATTACGGCTTTGCAGGAAACTGCTGCCAACCACAAAGGCGTGTGCGCCAATCGTCCATAGCCCGAGATCGCCCACCTGGCGGACAAAGCCCTGCTGCTGCATGGTGCTGAGCAGGCGATGCGTGGTGGAGTTAGGCAAACCCGCCTGCTGCGCGAGCTCGGTCAGCGCCACGCTGCCATGTGAATCTGCAATCAGCTCCAGCAGCGTGAGGCCGCGCGTCAGTGATTGAACCTGACCGCCCGCGGGTGCGGCGACAGGGGTGCCGCGGGGTTTCTTACCGCGCTTAACAGGAACGGGCGTGGCCATTGTTGTCTCTCCTTTTGCATTGTGGAAATCATTTTCGTTTTAATCGCGCGGTTTGCAAACGCTGGTTTTCTGGTCAGACCTGTAAGGCGATGATCTGAAAATCTCTCAGGTGAGGTTACTTTGTCGCCAGACAGGGTTGTGCCAGAATGGAAAACAGGGTTTTCCGCCAGCAGACTGACGTGAATGGGGCAACAGTGAGCAATAAAATCGACGCGCTACATCAGCAGCTCGCACAACGCATTATGGTGTTGGATGGTGGCATGGGCACCATGATCCAGAGTTACCGGCTGGAGGAAGAGGATTATCGCGGCAGCCGTTTTGCTGACTGGCCCTGCGATCTCAAAGGCAACAACGATCTGCTGGTGCTGAGTAAACCGGACGTGATCCGCGAGATCCACGACGCTTATCTGGCTGCAGGTGCAGATATCCTCGAAACCAATACCTTTAACGCCACGTCGATTGCGATGGCGGACTACCAGATGGAAAGCCTGTCGGCGGAGATCAATTATGAAGCGGCCCGGCTGGCGCGAGCCTGCGCAGATGCGTGGACGGCGAAAACACCGGACCGCCCGCGTTATGTCGCGGGGGTGCTCGGCCCGACCAACCGCACCTGCTCGATCTCACCCGACGTCAACGATCCGGCTTACCGAAACGTCACCTTTAATCAGCTGGTAGAGGCATACCGCGAATCAACCCGTGCGCTGGTGGAGGGCGGTTCCGACATCATTATGATCGAAACGGTGTTCGATACGCTGAATGCCAAAGCCGCCATCTATGCAGTGCAGACCGAGATGGAAGCGCTGGGTGTCACGCTGCCGCTGATGATCTCCGGCACCATCACCGATGCGTCAGGCCGGACGCTCTCCGGTCAGACCACGGAAGCCTTTTACAACTCGCTGCGCCATGCCGAACCGCTCTCTTTTGGCCTGAACTGCGCGCTGGGACCGGATGAACTGCGTCAGTATGTGGCGGAGCTGTCACGCATTGCTGAAGGCTACGTGACTGCCCATCCTAACGCCGGTCTGCCCAACGCGTTCGGCGAATACGATCTTGATGCAGAGTTGATGGCGCAGCAGATTGGTGAATGGGCGACCTCGGGTTTCCTGAATATTATTGGCGGCTGTTGTGGTACGACGCCGAAGCATATAGCTGCCATGGTCGCGGCGGTTGAAGGTGTTGCGCCGCGTCCATTGCCGACGATTCCAGTGGCCTGTCGTCTCTCGGGTCTTGAGCCGCTGAACATCACCGCAGAGTCACTGTTTGTTAACGTTGGTGAGCGCACCAACGTCACTGGCTCCGCAAAATTTAAGCGGCTGATCAAAGAAGAGAAGTACAACGAAGCGCTTGAAGTGGCGCTGCAGCAGGTGCAGAGCGGCGCACAGATCATCGACATCAACATGGATGAAGGGATGCTCGATGCTGAAGCAGCGATGGTGCGCTTCCTGAATCTGATTGCAGGCGAGCCCGATATTGCCCGCGTGCCGATCATGATCGACTCCTCCAAATGGGAGGTCATTGAGAAAGGGCTGCAGTGCATTCAGGGCAAAGGGATCGTGAACTCGATTTCGATGAAAGAGGGTGAAGCCGCCTTTATCCACCATGCGCGGCAGGTCCGGCGTTATGGGGCGGCGATGGTAGTCATGGCGTTTGACGAAGTGGGCCAGGCGGATACGCGTGCCCGTAAAATTGAGATCTGCCGCCGTGCTTACCACATCCTCACCGAGCAGGTCGGTTTCCCGCCGGAAGATATTATCTTCGATCCCAACATTTTTGCAGTCGCCACCGGCATCGACGAACACAACAACTACGCCATGGATTTCATCGGTGCCTGTGAAGATATCAAGCGTGAACTGCCCCATGCCATGATCTCCGGCGGCGTCTCCAACGTATCGTTTTCATTCCGGGGCAACGATCCGGTTCGTGAAGCAATACACGCGGTGTTCCTCTACTACGCCATCCGAAACGGCATGGATATGGGCATCGTTAACGCAGGTCAGCTGGCCATCTATGACGATCTGCCGACAGAACTGCGCGAGGCGGTAGAAGATGTGATCCTTAACCGCCGGGATGATGGCACCGAGCGGCTGCTGGCGCTGGCGGAGAAATACCGTGGCGGCAAAAGCGATGGTGCGCAGGAAAAGCAGCTCGCCGAGTGGCGAAGCTGGGACGTGGTGAAGCGACTGGAGTATTCGCTGGTTAAGGGGATCACGGAGTTTATCGAGCAGGATACCGAAGAGGCGCGCCAGCAGGTGCCGCGTCCGATAGAAGTGATTGAAGGTCCGCTGATGTCCGGCATGAACGTGGTCGGTGACCTGTTCGGCGAAGGCAAAATGTTCCTGCCGCAGGTGGTGAAATCGGCACGCGTAATGAAGCAGGCGGTGGCTTATCTGGAGCCTTTTATCGAAGCCAGCAAAGAGGCGGGGCGCAGCAACGGTAAAATCGTGCTGGCCACCGTTAAAGGTGACGTACATGACATCGGCAAAAACATTGTCGGCGTGGTGCTGCAGTGTAATAACTACGAAATTGTCGACCTTGGCGTGATGGTGCCGGGCGAAAAAATCCTTAAAACGGCGCGCGAAGTGAATGCGGACATCATTGGCTTATCCGGTCTGATTACGCCGTCGCTGGATGAGATGGTCAATATGGCGAAAGAGATGGAGCGTCAGGGGTTTACCTTACCGCTGCTGATTGGCGGCGCGACCACCTCAAAGGCACATACTGCCGTCAAAATTGAGCAGCACTACAGCGGCCCGACGGTCTACGTGCAGAACGCCTCACGCACTGTTGGCGTCGTTTCATCACTGCTCTCCGCCACCTTAAAAGACGATTTCGTTGCCCGAACGCGCAAAGAGTACGAAACCGTACGCATCCAGCATGCGCGCAAAAAGCCGCGCACGCCGCCGGTCTCGCTGCAGACGGCGCGCGATAACGCCACGTCGATTGACTGGGAAAGCTACTCGCCGCCGGTGCCACACCGTCTCGGTGTCAGCCAGGTGGAGGCCAGCATTGCCACGCTGCGCCACTACATCGACTGGACGCCATTCTTTATGACCTGGTCGCTGGCGGGCAAATATCCCCGCATTCTTGAAGATGAGGTGGTCGGTGAAGAGGCGCAGCGTCTGTTCGCCGATGCCAATGCGATGCTCGACAGATTAAGTGATCAGTCACTGCTGAAACCGCGTGGTGTGGTCGGTATTTTCCCGGCTAACCGGGTCGGCGATGATATTCATCTCTACAGTGATGAGCGGCGCGATGAAGTGTTGTGTGTGAGTCATCACTTACGTCAACAGACCGAGAAAACCGACTTCGCCAACTACTGCCTGGCGGATTTTGTCGCGCCGAAAACCTCCGGAAAAGCGGATTATCTTGGCGCGTTCGCGGTGACAGGCGGACTGGAAGAGGATGCGCTGGCGGAGGCCTATGATCGTCAGCACGACGACTACAACAAGATCATGGTGAAAGCGTTGGCTGACCGTCTGGCGGAAGCCTTCGCCGAATACCTGCACGAGCGGGTGCGTAAGGTGATCTGGGGCTTTGCGCCCAACGAGAATCTCAGCAACGAAGAGCTGATTCGCGAAAATTATCAGGGGATACGTCCGGCGCCAGGCTATCCGGCCTGCCCGGAGCATACCGAAAAAGCCGCTATCTGGCGTCTGCTGGCAGTGGAAGCGCAGACCGGCATGAAACTCACCGAATCTTATGCGATGTGGCCGGGTGCGGCGGTGTCTGGCTGGTATTTCAGCCATCCTGACAGCCGCTATTTTGCCGTGGCGCAGATTCAGCGTGATCAGGTGGAAGATTATGCGGCACGCAAAGGGATGTCGGTTACGGAGGTGGAGCGCTGGCTGGCGCCGAATCTCGGCTACGATGCGGACTAAATAAAAAAAGCGGCCCGAGGTGGTTGATAAAGCCTGGTCCGCACTGCTGTGATACCGGAGCGGCGCAGGAAAGACGGTCAGATCGGAAAGGCGCTAAAGCCAGTCTTTGGCCGCTCGGCCCGCGCAATTACGCACCTCATCCCTGAGGTGCGCCCGCAAACGGACCAACGCGTTGCGTTGTTCAAAAACGCTCCTGGCGTTTTTTGCGTCTTTACGCAGGGCGTTTGCTCCCTGAGCCTGCTTCTGTAAACAGCGCTGAGCTGCCCGAAGGCCGCCTCTGCTTAGTTGAAGCGAGCATCGCGATCCGACGTCAGATCATACAGCTGGTACTTACGGCCCAGCATCTGACCACCATCACGCGTCAGCGGCACCCAGTTCACCTGCGCGCGACCACGCGTTGGTGTCACGGTGAACAGATCCATCGGGATGGAGATATAGAAGCCTTTGGTGAAGTCGCCTTCGCCATACTCTTCAGACGACACATTAGTTTTGGTAGCATAAACACCGACCATCACGCCGCTGTCGAAGCGCTTCGAGACATCAACCGTCACGCCTTTATCTTTCGCCAGATACTGACCGACGCTGGTTTTCACCAGTACATCCTGCATGAACCATGGACGCCAGTAGCCCGTCAGGTTGCCGGTTGCCGCTTTATAGCGGTTAAACTGCATCATATTGTCCCAGTCACGCTGACGAACGTAGTTGGCATCGACGCCCACCGCCCAGTTCGCATCGACCGGACGATAAAGCACCTCGCCACCCACGCCGCCGTACATCGTCTCCAGATAGCCGCCGTAAACCTGACCATAGAAGCCATTACCGAGCTGGCCCATATAGTTCGCCTGCAGATCGTTGACGTAGACATTGTTCTCAACGTAGTCGCGGATATGGGTACGCACGCGCGGCAGGGAAGAGTCCGCCGGTGCGCCGTTGTAGTTGAACTTGTCATAGTTGTTGGCGAGGTTACCAAACAGACTGCCGCCCACCAGCAGGTGGTCCGTCAGCCAGTAATCCGCGCTGGCCATCACGCCGACCTGATACATATAGAAGCTTTCCGGGCCGCCCACCGACTGATTCAGCACCGGCGACAGGCTGTAGTTCAGGCGATCTTTACGGATAAACATCCCCTGCTCAGTGGTACCCGGATCGACCGGTTCTTTGCGTGTCTGTTGCAGCGGCTTCTCATGGCCCAGCGGATAGCCTTCCAGATCGTTACGCAGGCTGGCGACTTTCGTCTCCGTGGTTACCTGCGGCATGTTAAAGCGCGACTCGGTGACATTGATCGTGTCGATGCCGTCAGGCAGGTGGTTCATGATAATGCGGTTAGCGCGATCCACCCCTTCACGGGTATCGCGATACTTCGTCTGCTCGCCTGACACATAGAGCGTATGGCCCTGAGTCTGAATACGCGGACCGTCGAGACCGGCGTTGTATTTCAGATCGGTCAGCTGAGAACCCACCACCGTCGTCTCCAGCAGTTTTGGCTGCGGCTGCGGATTGTAGGCCGGCTTCTCGCTGTCGATGTGCGCCTGGCGCAGATCGTTGAAGTTGGTTCGGATGGTGACACCAAACATAAAGGTATTGCCGCGTTCGTAGCTGGCGTTGATGTCGGCCCAGTCGGTCACACGATAGATTGCCCCAACGTTGAGCTTGCTGCGCTGATCAAGGCGGCCAGCAAAGTCATTCTGGTAGTCGTTGCCTTCATATTCCATCTTAAGGCGCAGCGGCTGCCAGGGCGTCTGATACTCCACGCCGCCAAACAGCGCCGTCGGACCATGGAACATCTGCGAGCCATTGATCGAACCCGCTTCGCCCACTTTCGGACGCTGACAATAGCTGTCGCTGTATGAGCAGAAGGGGTTCTTCAGCGTGCCGCTGTTGCCGAGGTAGCCCCAGCCGACGCCCAGCGTAAAGTCGAACGGCCCCCAGGCTTTGGTTCCCACCAGATATTCGCTGTCGAACAGGCCAGTACCGCCGAGATCGCGGGTTCCCACCGCCACCTCTGGCAGCCAGAAACCTTCCTGCCAGAGGCGCAGTTTCAAATCGAAGGCTTTATCTTTGTAGCTCTGTGTGCCGCTGAATTCTGATACCGCACTGTATTGACGGGTCCGCACGTCGGTATAACGCACCGTAGTTTCCAGCCAGGGGAAGAGCTGCAGTGAGGCAGAGTAGTAACGATACTGATCGTTGTCGCGGGCGTTGAGGCTGAATTCACCCTCTCTGGACATGCGCGCCGTCGGCACCTGCATCAGGCCAACACCACCGAAATCGGATTGTGAAGGACCCACCGGCGCGGGGAAAGTGTCAGCCTGCGCCTGACAGGCTGCCGCCACGGAAACAGCCAACAGGCTGAAGAGATAACGTTTTTTCATCAGTCTGGTATCCGGTGAGTCAGTACGGAAAGGATGCGATCGTTCAGGTCTTCATCACTGCCTGGCAGGCTCCATGACGAAAAGCCCAGCCAGATAACGCTGCCTGGCTCCACTTCCGCATGGCGGCGATTCCAGTAAGCAACCGGCACCTGCTGTGTGGCGCCTGAAGGGGCAATCACCGTGACAAAATTGCGTTCTGCCCCGGAGAGTGCGTCATGACCATCCAGATAGTCGCGTACTGATTTACCCGGCTGCCAGCTCACCTTGCCTGCGCCGCTCAGTGCGCCGAGCAGCAGCACTGAATCGGTGGGCGCCTGCAGATAGAGGTCATAGCTGCCTTCCAGCCGACGGTTGTCCGCCGGATGCAGACGAATCCAGTCCGGGTCAAGCGAAGTAAACTGGCGACCTGTCACTTTGATGGCGCTCAGCTGGCGAATCACCTCATCAATGGCCACCGCCCGATCGCCGCTGCTGTCGGCACGCCAGGCCCGTAACGCGCCCAGCGTCTGTTGATATTGCTGCCGGGCGACTGCGGTTGCGCCGCGCTCGGCAATAAAGGTACCGCGCCAGTCCGTGTTGACCTGCAGTGGAGGCAGGGTCACCAGCTGTGAGAGATCAGTGATCTGGCTCAGCTCAGCCTGACCGCCATTGTGCGGTGTATGGACAGTAACCTGCGCAGCAGCCTGCGCCCCTGCGACGCTGAACAGGCTCAGCCCGGCCAGCAAAATAGTGATTTTTTTCATGATTTCGCCGGCTTCAGAATAGTGATATCAACAGGGAAGGCATCGGCCGCCAGCATCTGATGGGCCTGCACCACATCGCCGCTGCTGTTATCGATCCAGAAGGTGTTTTCCCACTCGCGGTTACTGCTGTCGATGCTCACCTGCTCATGCCAGACACGACACGGGATGCGGTTGCCTGCAACCGTCAGCACCTCGTCGGTGCCGCGCTGGAAGGTTGAACGCACGGTCGCGCCGCGAACCTTACCCTGCTCGGTCCACTGCACGATGCGGGTCCAGCCAGCGCCGTTGCTGATATGCAGACTGTCAGCGAGCGGATCCTGTTGCAGATTGCTGACGCTCAGCAGGTTATCGGGTAAGCCCAGGGTTTTAACCAGACGGCCATGCTGTGTTACCAGCATCGCCTGATCCTGAGTGACCCATTTCTGCTGTCCCTGCTCGCTGTAGCCCAGCACCACAAAAATGCGCGGACCGTCATTCAGACGAGCGTAGAGACTGGCATAGGGGAGATTGTTGACCTGTTGATCGGTAACGGTGACGTCATCCGGACCGTTAACCGCAAGCAGCAAAGTCTGTTCAAGACCTTTTTGCGTTTGTGTACAGGCCTGCAGCAGCAGGCAAGCGAGCAGCAGAGGAAGTTGGCGCACTGTGTGTCCCTGATAAGTCATGCCAAAGTAAAAATAACCACACAGGCGTGTGGTTATGTTTAAAGGTGCTCTGCCCGTCCCGTCTGGCTGCAAAGCGGCAGACAATGTGGCTCCGCTGAAATCCTCACCGTAGTCAGTTTTTCAGCCTCGCCGGTTTGTTACCGTTCAGTAATCAGACGCGTTTCGGGCATCCATCAACGAGTGGTGCTCGTCGTGGTTGTGGTTGTTGTACCGGTATTTGCACCGTCACCACCGCCAGAAGCGGCAATGCCGAGCCCGACCAACGCACCAAGTGCGCCGATACCGACAGCGGTAGAAGCACCAGCAGAGATTGCTCCCGCCTGCGCGCCTGCTGCCGTACCTGCTTCACCTGCTTCCTGCGGCGCAGCAAATGCGCTTGAGGAGGCGGCAACGAGGATCAAGGCTGCACCGGCAACCATAGTTTTTTTCATAACAACGTTTCCTGCATTGAGTGAATGAAGGATCTCTGACCAGCGACAATGGCTATGCAGACAGGCTGCGACCAGTGCGACGGACAGTCCCATTGCGGGCGCGTTCATTATAGGGCAACAAAATATCAGAGTTCAGTGCTATAAAAACCAGGTCAAATGGCGGGATGATTGCGTGATTTAATCAGTAATATTGGGGATAACTGCTTTTTATATCGGAGTATTTCCGGTTGATACCCTATATTTCGCTGCTGCTAAGGGGAATGCAAAGCGTAATGTTCTTTTTTATTTATAAATGGTACGGAATAAGAATAATCAGAATTTACTCAGAAGGTCTTAAATTAAATATGGCTATGAATCAATAGTTAACCTCGTAACGTCGCTATTATCAGATCCACTTTATACTGGATTAAACGCTGTTCCGGAGCGTGATGTTCAGAATTATCCTGGGGTATTTTAAGACTTTTCCCGTGCTGGCAGGCATCTCTGTCCTGATGAATTACCCAATAAGATGTTAAAACAGACAAAAAAAGGGCGACAAGGTTGCCGCCCGGTAAAATTAATGCCGATTAACGCCAGGATTTATAACGATTAATTAAGGCATTGGTGGAACTGTCGTGAGTGGTAATTTCATCCTCATTTTCCAGTTCCGGCAGAATACGGTTTGCCAGCTGCTTACCTAATTCCACACCCCACTGATCGAAAGTGTAGATATTCAGGATGGCGCCCTGAGTGAAGATTTTGTGCTCATACAGGGCAATCAGCGCACCCAGGCTGTATGGGGTGATCTCACGCAGCAGGATGGAGTTAGTCGGGCGGTTCCCTTCAAACACTTTGAACGGCACGATATGGGCCACTGACTCTGCAGATTTACCGGCATCGGTAAACTCTTTCTCGACAACGTCGCGTGATTTACCAAACGCCAGCGCTTCGGTCTGGGCAAAGAAGTTAGAGAGCAGCTTCGGATGGTGATCTGTCAGCGCGTTATGGGTAATAGCCGGCGCAATAAAGTCACACGGAACCAGCTTGGTGCCCTGATGGATCAGCTGATAAAACGCGTGCTGACCGTTAGTGCCAGGTTCACCCCAGATGATGGGGCCAGTCTGGTAGTCCACCGGATGACCGGCGCGATCCACATACTTGCCGTTTGACTCCATATTTCCCTGCTGGAAATAGGCGGCAAAGCGGTGCATGTACTGGTCATAAGGCAGAATCGCTTCGGTTTCAGCACCAAAGAAATTGTTGTACCAGATGCCAATCAGCGCCAGCAGCACCGGCAGGTTCTGCTCAGCCGGGGTCGTTGCGAAGTGCTGGTCCATGGCATGTGCGCCGCTCAGCAGCTGCTCGAAGTTTTCGAAGCCAATAGAGAGAATGATCGACAGACCGATGGCTGACCACAGTGAATAGCGGCCGCCAACCCAGTCCCAGAATTCAAACATGTTGTTCGTGTCGATACCGAATTCACCCACCGCTTTGGCATTGGTCGACAGCGCAGCAAAGTGTTTCGCTACGTGCTGCTGATCGCCAGCAGTTTTCAGGAACCAGTCGCGCGCACTGTGGGCGTTGGTCATAGTTTCCTGAGTCGTGAAGGTCTTGGAGGCAACCAGGAACAGGGTGGTTTCCGGGCTGAGCTCTTTCAGCGTTTCGGCGATATGGGTGCCGTCAACGTTAGAGACAAAATGCATGTTCAGATGGTTTTTATACGGGCGCAGCGCCTCTGTCACCATAAACGGGCCGAGGTCGGAGCCGCCGATGCCGATATTCACCACGTCGGTGATCGCTTTACCGGTATAGCCTTTCCATTCACCGCTGATGATGCGCTCTGAGAAGCCTTTCATCTTGTCCAGCACCGCGTTGACGTCTGGCATCACATCTTTGCCATCCACCAGAATCGGCGTGTTGCTCCGGTTGCGCAGTGCGACATGCAGCACTGCACGATCTTCAGTGCGGTTAATCTTCTCACCCGAGAACATAGACTTGATGGCACCGCTGAGATCGGTCTCTTTGGCCAGCGCCTGGAGCTTATCGAGCGTTTCCTGGGTGATGCGGTTTTTGGAAAAATCCACCAGCATCTGATCATCAAAGGTGGCAGAGAATTTGGCAAAACGATCGGCATCCTGGGCGAACAGATCGGCAATTTCTACCGATTTCATCTGCTCAAAATGCTGTTGCAGCGCTTTCCAGGCTGCGGTTTGTGTCGGATTGATATTTTTCATGGCAACACTCTTGTTGATATTAAGAACCGTCATTCCATCGGAGGCACATCATGCCCGTTTAGCGTTTCAGTATGACCACAGTTGTAACTGAAAGGAAAAATTTTGTCAGCGCGCACCGGACAGGCGATCGGCACGCTGTGGTTTATCGTCAGCATTCACTGGCGCGAACACCCCGCGGGGCACAGACCCAGCGCGCAGCAAAGTGTGGCGCAAAAGTCTGCGCAAAACGTTGTGCCGTATCAGGGATTGCTGCAGGTGCTGAACCCATTAAGCACTGTAACCGCTGCGGCGCTGGTTAATTTGTTTTCTGATGCGGCTCTCCAGCCATCGCTGACATTGACAGCAGGTCCAGAAAAGGCTAAATCTATGCGCCTACTTGCGCACCTGTGCGCAAGCCAGAAGAGGCGCGTCGCCCAGGTAGTGTGTTGGAGGAACCGTATCCGGTGAAAACACATAATGGGGAGCGACGCCGAGGTGGGTCAGCACGCGGTGTGCTGCCTGTCGGCTACAGGGGCTGAATCCTCTGGGTTGTCACCAGAAACGTCTGCAGTCGACGTTTCGCAAGGTGGGGCGCTTCTGGGTGACTCGTCTATCTGATCTTGTCCGCCCGTTTCTGCTCTTTCCTTGTGCCTGGCTGAAAGAATGTTTCTCGACCCTTTCATCGGCGAGAACAAGATAACCTGACACGAGGTCCTACATGTCTCAAACTCTGATAGTGGCAAAATTTGGCGGCACCAGCGTAGCCGATTTTGAAGCGATGAACCGCAGCGCCGATGTGGTGTTGCAGGACGCCAGTACGCGTCTGGTTGTGCTCTCTGCTTCGGCGGGCATTACCAATCTGCTGGTGGCGCTGGCTGAAGGCCAGCAGGCTCCGCAGCGCGCTGTTCTGCTTGATGATATCCGCCGTATTCAGTATGCCATTGTCGATCGCCTGCAGCATCCGGAAGTGATCCGCGATGAAATCGATCGGATGATCGACAATATCAGCATGCTCTCTGAAGCGGCTTCACTGGCCACCTCTAACGCCCTGACTGATGAACTGGTCAGCCACGGCGAGCTGATGTCATCACTGCTGTTTGTGGAAATTCTGCGTGAACGTCAGGTTAACGCGGAGTGGTTCGATGTCCGTAAAGTGATGCGCACCGACGATCATTTTGGCCGGGCTGTACCGGATGTTGAGGTGCTGGCGGAGCAGGCGACGGCGCAGTTACAGCCGCGCATCGGGCAGGCATTGGTCATTACTCAGGGCTTCATTGGCAGTGAACGTGAGGGGCGCACCACCACCTTAGGGCGTGGCGGCAGTGATTACACCGCCGCGCTGCTGGGCGAAGCGCTGAATGCGGCACGAGTGGATATCTGGACAGATGTGCCAGGCATCTACACCACCGATCCCCGCGTGGTGCCGACGGCGAAGCGCATTGACGAGATCACTTTTGAAGAAGCCGCCGAAATGGCGACGTTTGGCGCGAAAGTGCTGCATCCCGCGACACTGCTTCCTGCTGTGCGTCGGGGTATTCCGGTCTTCGTCGGTTCCAGCAAGGATCCGGCAGCGGGCGGAACCCGCGTCTGCAACGAAACCCGTAACCCGCCGTTGTTCCGGGCGCTGGCTTTACGCCGCAAGCAGACGCTGTTAACGCTGCATAGCCTTAACATGCTGCATACGTTTGGTTTCCTCGCCGAACTCTTCAACATTCTGGCACGTCACAACGTCTCGGTTGACCTGATCACCACCTCCGAAGTGAGCGTGGCGCTGACCCTCGACACCACCGGCTCGACCTCAACCAGCGCCAGTCTGCTGACCCAGGCCTTGCTGACTGAACTCTCGTCGCTGTGCCGGGTAGAGGTGGAAGAAGATCTGGCGCTGGTGGCGATTATCGGCAACCAGCTGTCAAAAGCATGCGGTGTCGGCAAAGAGGTGTTTGGTGTACTCGATCCGTTCAACCTGCGGATGATTTGCTACGGTGCCAGCAGCTACAATCTCTGCTTCCTGGTGCCCGGCAACGATGCGGAAAGCGTGGTACGTACCCTGCATCGCAATCTGTTCGAGTAATCCTCTGGTTAATGCCGATTATCGGTGCCGTGCCAGGTGGTTCGATCTACCGTGGTTTAGAGGAAAAAGCAGCGTAATTTCGCCAATATTCTGCGGATCGGCAGCAGTCGATCCGCATTTTGCCGCCTCGCCCCATCTTCGCCTTACGCCATGATAATGAAATGTTATGATCCCGCCTTCGTCACGGCAGTCGTTCCTGTCTGGCGATTCTCTATGGCAAACCTGCATAAAACATAACATTCTTATAAGGAAGTCTGGCTATGCTCGCCACGTTAACCCGCCTGTTCCCGCTCTGGGCCGTGCTGTTGTCTGTCGCCGCGTATTACTCTCCTGGTACCTTTCTCGGCATCGGCCCCTGGGTCACCTATCTGCTGATGCTGATTATGTTCGGCATGGGTGTGACGCTGAATATCGACGATTTCAAACGGGTGCTGACCCGACCTGCGCCGGTAATTGCCGGAACTTTCCTGCACTATCTGGTGATGCCGTTAGCCGCCTGGGGACTGGCAAAACTGTTTCATATGCCGCCCGATCTGGCAGCCGGCATGATTCTGGTCGGCTCCGTGGCCAGCGGCACCGCCAGCAACGTGATGATCTATCTGGCGAAAGGGGATGTGGCGCTGTCGGTCACGATCTCGTCAGTTTCTGCGCTGGTGGGGGTGTTCGCCACGCCGTTGTTAACCCGCTTTTACGTTGATACCCACATTCAGGTTGATGTGGTGGGTATGCTGCTGAGTATTGTGAAGATCGTGGTGATCCCGATTAGCCTTGGGCTGATCATTCATCACAGCATGAACAGCGTGGTTCGCCGGGTGGAACCCTGGCTGCCTGCATTTTCCATGGTCTGCATTCTGCTGATCATCAGTGCGGTGGTGGCGGGCAGTCAGGGCTTTATTGGATCGGTGGGTCTGATGGTGATCGCGGCGGTAATCCTGCATAACGCGATTGGCCTGCTTGGTGGTTACTGGGGTGGCAAGCTGTTTGGTTTCGATGAGTCGACCTGCCGTACGCTGGCGCTGGAAGTTGGCATGCAGAACTCCGGGCTGGCGGCCACGCTGGGCAAACTCTACTTCTCACCGCTGGCGGCATTGCCGGGCGCGCTGTTCTCGGTGTGGCACAACCTGTCAGGTTCACTGCTGGCGGGTTACTGGTCCGGTAAGCCGATTAAGAAGAAGTAACTGTGGCGGCGCATGATGATGCGCCGCTTCTCATTATTGTTGCGCCGGGTGTTTTCAGCCTGTCGCAATGGTCTGTTCACACGCCTTATTCGTAATCCCGCTCATCGTCGGGCTGTTCCAGCACGGTATAGGCCACGCTGCAGAACAGCGAATTCAGACGCTTCATGTCGCCGAGTAGACCAAGGTGCAGTGAGCTGGTCTCAATGCTCTGCACGTTCTGCTGGTGCAGGCGATCAACATGGGCGTGAGAGTAGCGGCGAATCATCAGGCGGAAGCGATGTTTCGCGCGGCGCAGCCGTTTGGCGCTGGTGACATCGTGCGACAGAAACACCGACAGGCTCATTCTGAGGTTGGCAATCAACAGCTCCTGCAGCTCCTGCAGCTCTTTTAATCCCTCGGCAGAAAACGCGCGGCCCGCTGCCAGCGACTTGTCAGCCACATCGCCGCTCATCCGTTCAATAATGTCTCCGGCCTGCTCCAGATTCAGCGACATCTCGATAATTTCGCCCCAGCGGCGTGAATCCTCTTCGGGGAGATCCTCTTTTGGCATCCGCGCCAGATAGAGCTTGATGGCGGTATAGAGCACATCGACATCATCATCCAGCCGACGCACCGTGCGCTCCTCGCGGGATTCGCCATGCACGACTTTATTAAACGCCTCCAGCATCTGTTCCACCACGTCACCGATGCGCAGCGCTTCGCGGGCGGCATTCACCAGCGCCAGCGCCGGGGTATCCAGCGCGCTGCGATCGAGATGCTTAGGCTTGAGGTGCAGTGCGTTATCGACGTCGTCGGCAATCATACGACGGCAAAGGCGCGCCATCAGGTCAGCAAACGGCACCATCGCCACGCAGCGAATCAGGTTGTAAAACACATGGAAGAAAATCACTAACTCTTCATCGTTAACCGGCAGCTTATCAAGCCAGGTTGCCACAATATCGACAAACGGCAGGATTATGATGCAGCCAACGAACTTAAATAGCAGGCTGCCGAGCGCCACGCGTTTACCGGCGGCATTCGAGCCGCTGGCGTTGATCATCGCCAGCAGGCCACTCCCAAGGTTGGCACCAATCACCAGACAGAGCGCGACCTTGAACGAAATGACCCCGGTGGCGGTCAGCGTTGCGGTGATCAGCACGGCGGCCAGACTGGAGTAACTGATAATGGCGAATACCGCACCCAGCAGTGCATCAAGCATCACGTCGCCGGTCAGGCTGGAGAAGAGGACCTGGACACCGGCGGCCTGGGTAATCGGACGAGCCGCTTCAACAATCAGCTGCAATGCCAGCAAAATCAGGCCCAGACCAATGCTGGCCCGGCCTAACTGACCGGCGCGGGTCTGCTTGCGGCTGAGGAAAAAGACCACGCCAAAAAAGATAAACAGCGGTGAAAGCCAGGAGAGATCAAAGGTCAGGATACGCGCCATGATGGCGGTACCGACATCCGCACCCAGAATCACTACCAGCGCGGGTGTCAGGCTGACCAGATTCTGCGCCACAAACGAGGTGACCAGCAAGGTCGTGGCGTTGCTGCTCTGCACCAGGGTGGTCACACCGATGCCCGCCAGAAACGCCATCGGTTTTTTTTCTATGCTGCGGCTCAGGACGCGGCGCAGATCGGCACCATAGACCCGCATGATGCCGGTTCGCACAATATGCGTGCCCCAGACCAGCAGGGCCACTGCAGAGAGTAGATTAAGCAGGGTTAACACGTGGTGTCGCTCCTTGTGTCAGGCTGCAAGCAGCACAGACTGCCAGCCTGACAGAGAGAGCAATCTGTGAAAGGGGATTGCCGTACTATGCGTGATTTTTTCCTGTGTTTTAAGCAACCTGGCGCAAAGTCGACATCTCTAATTGTAGACCAATCTTCCTGCCTGCGGGGTGCAAATCCGCCGCCGAGCGGTTTAGCACATCCACTGAAAGTTCGACGTCATGCGCGCGGATCCGATAGCGGATCACGTTGCCCAGCAGACTGTGGCTGAGAATTTCCGCAGGAATGCCCTGGTCTGGCGCGGTGAACAGCATCGATTCCGGACGAATGGCCACCTGGCTATTAAAAGGCTGACCGGTCAGTCGCGTTGCCTGTTCAGCACTCAACAGGTTGTAGTTGCCAATAAATCCGGCGGCGAACAGATCGACCGGCTGGGTATAGAGTGCTTCGGCGTCGCCGTTCTGCACGATTTTGCCCCGGTTCATCAGCACGATGCGATCGGAGAGCGTCAGCGCCTCCTCCTGGTCATGGGTCACGAACAGGGTGGTGAGATTCAGCTCACGCTGGATGCGCCGGATCTGATCGCGCAGATGACGACGGATACGCGCATCCAGCGCCGACAGCGGCTCATCCAGTAGCAGCAGTCGCGGACGTGTCACCAGTGAACGCGCCAGCGCCACGCGCTGACACTGCCCGCCCGACAGCTGGTGCGGATAACGGCGCGCATAGTCGCTGAGTTCAACCAGCTCCAGCACTTCCAGCACCCGCTGGCGGATTTGTGCTTCGGGCAGTTTCTGCATCTTCAGGCCAAACGCGACGTTCTTCTCCACCGTCATGTTGGGAAACAGCGCATAACTCTGGAACACCATGCCGATGGCGCGCTTCTGCGGGGCCAGCGGCACAATATCTTTGCCTTCCAGCCGGATTTCACCGCTGTCGACGCTGGTTAGTCCCGCCAGACAGCGCAGCAGCGTTGATTTACCGCAGCCGCTGGGGCCAAGCAGGGTGACAAATTCCCCTTCAGCGGCGCTGAAATCGATCTGCTCGAAGATGGGCGTCGGTCCATAGGACTTGTTCAGCTCTCTGACCTCAAGGTAACTCATATTCAGCCTCGTTCGGGATTCAGGGCGTTGGCCAGCCAGGTGACCAGCAGCACCACAAAGAAGTAGGAGATCACCAGCGCGCTGGTGAAGTGACCGCTGCCGTTACGCATGTTGAAGAGGTAAACCTGCAGGGTTTCATAGCGGTTGCCGACCAGCAGGTTAGCGAAGACAAACTCACCAATCAGAAAGGAGAAAGAGAGCAGTACGGCAATCAGCATCCCTTTGCGCAGGTTGGGGAGCACCACCCAGATCGCTGCCTGCCAGGTACTGGCCCCCAGCAGCTGTGCAGCATCAATCAGCTCTTTGAGATTGATCGCCTGCATATTGTTCGACAGTGCCCGGTAGATAAAGGGGAGTGCGATAGTGAAATAACAGCCAATCAGGATCCACGGCGTGCCGGTCAGCATCAGTGGTGACGACGAGTAGAGCTGGAGTAATCCCACGGATGACACCACTGGCGGCACGGCGAACGGCATCAGGATCAGGATGTTCATTACTGAATCCAGCCGGGGAAAGTAGTAAGCAATTACAAACATGGCAGGCAGCACCAGCGCTAGCGAGAACAGCAGCGCACCAAAGCAAATCAGCAGCGAATGGCCCAGCGCCGTCAAAAATCGCGGGTCGCTCCAGAGCTGGATGAACCACTTCAGGCTGTAGCCCTGCGGCAGAATGGTATTGCTCCAGTCGGAGGAGATTGCATAAAGCAGCGTGGCCAGCAACGGCAGCGCCAGCAGAGTAAAGAGTAACCCGACCATGATTCGATGATAGAGGTGCTCAGCACGTGACATGACGGCTCCTTTCATGGCTGTTTCGCATTGAGATAGCTGCGGCGCACCAGATACTGCTGTACCAGGGTAATCAGCGCCATGATAGCCACCAGCAACATTGCCAGCGCGCTGCCGGTGTTGGGATCCAGCGAGATATCACCGGAAACCAATGCAGCGATGCGCACCGGAACCACGTTGAAATTACCGGTGGTCAGGGCGTAAATCGTGGCGTAAGCGCCGAGGGCATTCGCCAGCAGAATCACAAAGGTTCCGAGCAGCGCCGGGAAAAGAATTGGCAGTCCGATGTGCCACCAGTAGCGCCAGCGGCTGGCGCCCAGTAGTGCGGCCGACTCCTGCCACTCTTTTTTCAGCCCGTCGAAGGCGGGATAGAGCAGCAGCACGCCCAGCGGAATCTGAAACCAGGTGTAGACCAGTACCATGCCGTTGCGCGAGAAGAGTCTGAAGCTCTCAATCACACCATAATGGCGCAGCAGCAGCGTCAGGCAGCCGTTCAGCCCCAGCAGAATCACAAAGGCAAACGCCAGCGGGACACCGGCAAAGTTACTGGTCATGTTGGTAAAGGAGATAAGAAAGCGCTGCAGTCGTCCGCCGCCGAGCTGATGCAGCGAATAGCCGGTGACCAGCGCAATCAGTAATCCCCAGACGCTGGACCAGAGCGAGATATCCAGCGAAAATCGAAATGCCTGCTGGTAGAAGGGTGAGGTGAGGATGTCGTGATAGTTATCCCAGCCCCACTGGCTGTTCATGTCACTCCAGAAGCTGTTGATGGCGATCCACAACAGCGGTGCCAGCTGGAAGGCGACCCAGAACAGGGTGAAAGGTAACAGCAGCAGCAGTGCGACGCCTTTTCCCTTCATCTTTGTGACTCCGCCAGCAGGCCGCGGCAGACCGGCTTGTCATGCGCCACCTCAAGCAGTTCACACAGCGTGCCACACAGGTCGGTTTGCTGCGGCGCAAGGTCAGGCTGCAGCGAGAAAGCATGACCAAAGACAAACAGCGGCACCGTGGTCTCCTCCGGCAGAATCCCGCCGTGGGAGCGATCGTCATTCATGCCGTGATCGGCGGTCACCATCACCTGATAGCCCTCGGCCAGCCACAGCGGCATCCACTGCGACAGCAGGCCGTCGGCGATACGTGCCCGGTTGCGGTACTGCGGCGAAGAGAGCCCCGACTTATGACCGGCATCGTCGATATTCATCGGGTGGATCAGCAGAAAATCGGGATCGTGACGCAGCCGCAGGCTCTCCGCATCTTCAAACAGATGCGAGTCAGGATAGCTATCGTCAGAGTAGAAGTGGCCGAACTGAATGGGCAGGTCCGGCGCATCGGTGTGACGATCGCGCGCCGGAACGAACGGAGTGCGGTTGTAAAGCTCACTCACCCAGTGGTAGGCCGCCGCCGCCGTAGTCAGGCCCGCCGCACGCGCAAAGTGAAACACGCTGCGCTCGCGACTTAACCGGCTGACGCCATTATGAATAATGCCGCTTCTGACCGGCGGAACCCCGGTCAGAATGCACTCATAAAGCGGGCGCGACAGCGACGGCAATTCACAGGTCATACGGTAATAGAACCCGTTGCCCTGTGAACATTCGGCATGCAGGTAACCCATTGCATGTTGTGCGACCTGATTGCTCAGGCCGTCCAGCACTACCAGGATGGTCTTCATTCCGTTCTCCCTGCCGCGAATTACTGCTGCATGTTGATGATGACGTTTTCCTGCCACAGGCGCGGCAGCATTTTCGACGATTTATCCCAGGCAGCCTGATCCTTAACCGGACGGGCATTTTTATATTCTGATTGCGGCAGCAGGCGAGCCTGAACGTCTGCTGGCAGCGTCAGATGCTCAGCACGAATCGGGCGCGCATAGCCTTTAGCCAGATTGATCTGTCCCTGGTCTGAGAAGATATATTCGCGCGTCAATTTTGCGGCGTTAGGGTGTTTCGCATATTTGTTGATGATGGTGGTGTAGCCGGAGGTCACTGAGCCATCAGACGGAATCACCACTTCGTAGCGATTTCTGTCAATCTGGTCGCGGTAGTTAAGGGCGTTAAAGTCCCACACTACTGCCATCTGCACTTCACCTTTTTCAATGTTGGCAATCACCGGATCGGTCACGCCAAGACGCCCCTGTTTTGCCAGATCGGCAAAGAAGGCCAGCGCCGGTTTCAGGTTCTTCTCATCACCGCCTAAGGCGTAGTTGGCAGCCAGGACGCCGTTGGCCGCCTGAGCTGCCACGCCGACGTCACCGATAGTAACCACATACTTACCTTTCTTCAGATCGGCCCAGCTGTGGGGGATATCTTTAACCTGCTGCTTGTCGATCAGAAAAGCGATGGTGCCGGTATAAGCCAGTGCCCAGTTACCCTCTTTATCTTTGGCCCAGGCCGGAATCTGATCCCAGTGCGTCGGTTTGTAGGGCTGGGTTACACCCTTCGCGACAGCGATTGGACCAAAGGCGGCGCCCACATCGCCGATGTCAGCGCTGGCGTTCTCTTTCTCTGCATCAAATTTCGCCAGCTCCTGCGCCGATGACATATCGGTATCGCTGTGCTTAAGGCCATATTTGGTGCTGATGTCGTTCCAGGTATCTTTCCAGTTGGCCCAGCTGTCTGGCATCCCGACGCTGTTGACCTGACCTTCACTGCGCGCCGCTTTTTCCAGCGCGGCGAGGTCGTTATCGGCGGCCTGCGCAACGGGCAGGGTGAGGACTACAGCACTGGCTACTACAGAGGCGATAAACGCTTTCATCTCAGTTGCTCCGGGTGTAAGTTGATGGGCCTGGCTGGTCTAGTCCAGCAAGAACCGAGCCAATGTAGCCCCTCTATATGAACGATTTATGACAAAGCGGCGCTGTGCGGGGAATGGGCGATGAAAGACGTGGCGCGTTCGCCCGCCACAGGCGTGTTTATCTGACCAGTAAAAGTGCGAAGTCGCACCAAAATGAGGCTACTGTTGTGGAGTCGATAGCACTCAAAACGGCGGATGCGATAGCCAGCGCACTGCTGACACGCATTCAGGCAGGTGAGTTCAGCGGCGGACGCCTGCCGGCAGAGCGTGCCTTAAGCGAGGCGTTCAGCACCACGCGGATTACTCTGCGGGAAGCGCTGGGCAAGCTGGAAGCGCAGGGGATGATCTACCGTGAACTGCGTCGTGGCTGGTTTATCGCACCGCCGCGTCTGATCTACAACCCGCTGCATCACAGCCACTTTCATGCCATGGCGACGCAGCAGGGGCGTCAGGCAACCACTGAGGTGATCGCCGCTGAGCAGGTCGCGGCGCACGAGAGCGTAGCCACTGCGTTGCGGCTGGCACCCGGCTCGGCGGTTTACTGCATACGCCGCCTGCGGCGCATTGATGGGCGTGCGGTGCTCTATGTTGAGCACTACCTCAACCCCCGTTTTTTCCCTGGCCTGCTTGATGAAGACCTGACCCGTTCCCTGACCGATCTCTATGACCAGCGCTACGGTATTCGTTATGGCGGCGCGCGTTTTACGATTATGCCAGGCCCTTTACCCGAGGTCGCAGCGCCCACACTGAATGTGGCACCGGGCAGCCCCGGCTTGCTGATCACCCGCATCAACCGCAATCAGCAAAAAGAGGTGATTGACTGCGATTGTGAATACTGGCGTTACGATGCGCTCTGTGTTGATGTGGAGGCCTGAGGCGTTATTGTGATTTGCGTCACACTCGCGCATGATGCTGCGCTAATAACTCCTTTTTAAAGGCGCAACATGAGTGACAAAAATCCTTTGGCCCGCCACCTTGCAACGGTACTGCAATGGGTGCTGAATCTGGGGCTGCTGAGTCTGGCGATTATCCTGATCGTCTTTTTAGGCAAAGAAACGATTCATCTGGCAAACGTGCTGTTTAACACCAGCGAGCAGGCTTCCTCCTATCTGCTGATTGATGGAATCGTCATCTATTTCCTCTATTTCGAATTTATCGCCCTGATTGTTAAGTACTTTCAGTCGGGCTATCATTTTCCCCTGCGCTATTTTGTCTATATCGGGATCACGGCGATTATCCGCCTGATCATCGTCGACCATAAAAATCCCTTCGATACGCTCTGCTACTCTGCGGCGATTCTGATTCTTGTCGTCACCCTGTGGCTGGCAAACAGCAACCGGCTGAAACGCGAGTAATCCTCCTGCCGTCTGACACGACGGCAGGTGTTCGCATCGCCTCTCTGCGCTAAACTAGCGACCTGAAAATTATCGGGAGTGGTGCTATGTCGCAAGACGCACTCAGCTTATTACGTTCGCTCAACTGGCTTTCTCCGTCGCAGGCCACCCTTGCGCCGCCATTGCTTGACTGGCTGATGGAGGAGGATTCAATGACGCGCCGTTTTGAACAGCACTGTCAGCGGGTCACGGTTCAGCCGCTGCGTGAAGGCTTTATCGACGCCAGCGAGTTGGGTGAGGAAAGGGCGTTATTGCCAGACGACGAACGCTTCTGGCTGCGTGAAGTGCTGCTGTTCGGCGACGATCAGCCCTGGCTGGCTGGCCGCACGCTGGTGCCGGAAAGTACCCTCAACGGGCCAGAGGCGATGCTGCAACAGCTGGGCACCCGTCCTCTGGGTCGCTATCTTTTCTCCTCGTCGACGCTGACCCGCGATTTTATTGATCCGGGCCAGGTAGAGGGATTGTGGGGACGGCGTTCACGCCTGCGTCTTTCCGGCAAACCGCTGCTGCTGACTGAACTGTTTTTGCCGGCATCGCCGCTCTATCGCGATCTGGTCTGAGGATTCTGTGGTGCAAAATAGCTTAAGTATGAATAAGTGGCGGGCCTATGCTCGCCTGATGCGTATTGATAAACCGATCGGTACGCTGCTGCTGATGTGGCCAACGCTCTGGGCGTTATGGCTGGCGGATATGTCGATTCCGCCGCTGCCGGTGCTGGCGGTGTTTGTGGCCGGGGTTTTCGTGATGCGAGCAGCCGGTTGTGTGATCAATGACTACGCCGATCGGAAAGTCGATGGTCACGTTGAGCGCACAAAGCACCGTCCACTGGCCAGCGGCGCGGTCAGTGCAAAAGAGGCTAAGCTGCTGTTTGTGATTCTGGCGCTGGTGGCGTTTGCGCTGGTGCTGACCATGAACCTGATGACGATTATGCTCTCCGTCGTGGGGCTGGCACTGGCGTGGGTTTATCCCTTTATGAAGCGCTATACCCATCTGCCGCAGGTGGTGCTGGGGGCCGCATTTGGCTGGGCGATTCCTATGGCTTGGTCCGCGGTTAGTGAGTCCTTACCTCTGGTCTGCTGGCTGGTATTTATCGCTAATATCTGCTGGACGGTGGCTTATGACACGCAGTATGCGATGGTGGACCGGGATGATGATCTGAAGATTGGTGTGAAATCGACGGCGATTTTATTTGGTCGCTTCGACAAGCTGATCATTGGCCTGCTGCAACTGGCGACCCTGCTGCTGATGGCGCTGGTGGGCATGATGCTGCATCTGAATGGTGCCTTCTACTGGACGCTGCTGCTGGCGGCTGCGCTGTTTGTTTATCAGCAGAAGCTGATTGCCGGGCGCGAACGTCAGCCCTGCTTCCAGGCTTTCCTGAATAACAACTACGTCGGGATGGTGCTGTTCCTGGGCGTACTGATGAATACGCCGCCGTTCAGTCAGCTGTTCTGAAAGTTTTGGGCATAAAAAAGGCGACCTCATGAGGTCGCCTTTTTACAATGCGCGCGGGGGTCAGTCGTGCGCCACCGCGGTTTCAATCGTCATGCGGACATCACTGGTGACAAGGTCAGCCAGAATATGCCAGGTCGCCAGGGTCTGCGCGACATCGGCATCACCGCTGTCGCTGATATACCCTTCATCACGCAACGTCAGTACCAGTGAGGTAAAGACCGCTTTGTCGAAGAACTCCGGCGCATTGATTCCGTGCAACACTGACAGACGCTGTGCCAGCGTCCGGCTCTCTTTCTCCAGCGTGCCACGGTTAATCGTAGGCTTGGCGCTGAGAATCGAGAAGGTAATGGCATAACGCTGCAGCGTTTCGCGCACACCGGCGGCCAGCAGTTGCAGCGTGCGATAGCGTGCTGCGGTAAAGCGCAACTCACCCGCTTCGAAGGTAATCAGGCCCTGACGTGCCAGCTCCTGACTTACGTCAGTCAGCAGTTGTGGCAGCTCATCGGTCTGCCAGCGCAGGAACAGTTCACTCTTCAGCATCGGATAGACCAGGCTCACCTGACGCAGCAGTTCCGCTTCACTCAGCGTCTGATGTTGCTGAACAATGGCGGCAATCAGCGACGGCATCACCAGCATGTGATGAATGTTGTTACGGTAGTAGGTCATCAACACTGCCTGCTCACGTGGCAGAATGATGATGTCGCCAATACTGTCTTTTTCACTCTCAAATTTGTTCATACCCAGGGCGTGATCCAGCAGCGCTTCTGCGGAAAGATCGGGTACGGTCGCATTGGGCGAATAAGGCACATTACGCAGCAACTGGGTATAGCACTCCAGCTGTTCAATCAGCTGTTCACGGGTTAGTGAGCGCTGACGTGACGCCAGCAGCGCCGTGACACAGAGGTTCATCGCGTTAGCCGCGCCCGCTTCATTAATACGCACCATCAGACTGGCCGCGATGTCATTAACGGTCGGCGTTAACCAGCTCGGACGTTGCGGCTCAATCGGATCGATCGCGTCGCGCCATTCCGGCACCCGCTTATTGAGATAGTTGACCAGCGGCAGCGGTTCGCCGAAGTTAACGTAACCCTGACCGAGATTGCGCAGCTTGCGTAAGCCGCGCACCATCTGCATGAAGCCCTCTTTCTCTTTGGCTGCACCGCGTAGTTCTTTGGCGTAAGTGCCCACTTCCATCACGTGCTCATAACCGATGTAGATCGGCACCAGCGTGATGGGGCGATTTCCGCCGCGCAGCATCGCCTGTAAGGTCATGGCTAAGGTGCCGGTTTTCGGGTCCAGCAGGCGACCGGTACGTGAACGGCCTCCTTCGACAAAGTATTCAACTGAATAGCCGCGGGTGAACAGCTCGCCGAGATATTCGCGGAATACCGTGGCGTAAAGCTTATTGCCTTTAAAGGTACGACGAATAAAGAAGGCGCCCAGACGACGGAAAATCGGTCCGGCTGGCCAGAAGTTGAGATTGATACCCGCGGCAATGTGCGGCGGCACCAGCCCCTGATGATAGAGCACATAGGAGAGCAGCAGATAATCCATATGGCTGCGATGGCAGGGTACATAGACAATCTCGTGGCCATCCTGCGCCAACTGGCGAACTTTTTCACCGCCATTGACGTTGATGCCCTGATAGAGACGACTCCAGAGCCAGCCCATCACACGGTCGGTGACGCGAATGGCTTCATAGGAGAAGTTAGCAGCGATCTCTTCCATCATCTCAACAGCATTCTGCTGGGCTTTCTCATGGGAGATTTTTTTGCTGCGCGCTTCATCTTCGACGGCTTTTTCAATCGCTTTGGATTGCAGCAGACGATTAAACAGATCCTGACGCGCCGGTAAACGCGGGCCGATCGCCGCCAGTCGCTGACGGGCAAAATGGATGCGTGCCACGCGAGCCAGTTTCTGGGCAATCGACTTGTCCGTACCGTGTTCCGTTGCCATGCGGCGCAGCGAGACGGTCGGCGAGAAGCGGACAAAACTGTCACGTCCGTGCCAGATGACCGCAAAGAATTTCTGCACCCCATTCAGCACACGCAGATGCGGCGTCGCTTCGCCCTGGACTTCACGTCCTGGCGCACGACCAAACATCACGGTGACCGGCAGCATCTGAATATCCAGCTCAGGATTATTGCGATGCAGGTCGAGGTAATCGTGAAAGATTTTTACCGATTCAACGCTGGGCACAAAATAGGGAAATACGCGTGGGCCATTATGAATAAACACGTGGCGCGGCAGCAGCGAACCATCAATCTCCAGCGGAATCAGCGGATCGGGCAGATGATGCCGCAGACACTGTGCGCGTAAAGTCAGTAAGTCAGCCTTCGAATCGTAAGGCAAAACATACATAATAGGTCGGGTCGGATCCAGACCATGTTCAGACACGGGATCGGCCGGAATGGCCTTACTTTTTACCAAAAAGGAGAGTGGTAAATTAAGTAATTTGTAATAGAGTTTACGCCAACCTGACATAGACAACATGAAGCCTCTTGTTAGCAAAGCGCCGCAAGCATACCAGAAAGCGCAGCGAAGATCTGTGGTGGTGCCAATTGCACGCAGCCCAGACATTGACGTCAATTGAATGAAAGGGTTCCCACATCATGGCAAATAATGCCACCGGACTTATCAGAATAGTAAAAGCCGCAGGCTACTCCTGGCAGGGACTGCGCGCCGCCTGGCAGCATGAAGCCGCCTTTCGGCAGGAAACACTGGCTGCGCTGGCCGCTATTATTATCGCGTGCTGGCTGGATGTCGATGTGATCGCCCGCATCCTCATGATTGGCGCCGTGGTGCTGGTCGTCATTGTCGAAATCCTCAATAGCGCCATTGAAGCGGTGGTTGACCGGATTGGTCAGGAACATCATCCCCTGGCGGGCCGGGCCAAAGACATGGGCTCGGCGGCGGTACTGATCAGCATCTTACTGGCCCTGTTTGTCTGGGTCGCGCTGCTCTGGACACATTTGCGATAAGCCTTCCATAACGCGCCTGAGGGCGCGTTTTCCCTGACAATCGGTTTCCATTTCGCCAATACCTGTATATACTCACAGCGACTGTATAAACAACCAGGGGGCGGGATGAAAGCATTAACCAGCAGGCAGCAGCAGGTCTATGACCTGATTCGCGACCATATATCTTCAACGGGCATGCCGCCTACGCGTGCAGAGATCGCCGCGCAACTGGGCTTCCGTTCGCCAAATGCGGCTGAAGAGCATCTGAAAGCGCTGGCGCGTAAAGGCGTTATTGAGATCGTTTCGGGTGCATCACGCGGCATTCGTCTGTTAATGGAAGAAGAAGTTTCAGAAGGACTACCGCTGATTGGCCGGGTTGCTGCCGGTGAGCCGATCATGGCGCAGGAACATATCGAAACCCACTACAAAGTGGATCCGGGCCTGTTCAAGCCTTCTGCCGACTTCCTGCTGCGCGTCAGCGGAATGTCGATGAAAGATATCGGGATTATGGACGGCGACCTGCTCGCGGTACATAAAACCCAGGATGTGCGCAACGGTCAGGTTGTCGTTGCACGCATTGATGATGAAGTCACCGTTAAACGCTGGAAAAAGCAGGGTGCTATCGTGCATCTTCTGCCTGAAAACAGCGATTTTGACCCTATCGTGGTCGACACCCGTGCGCAGTCACTGACCATTGAAGGTCTTGCGGTTGGCGTGGTGCGTAACGGCGAATGGCTTTGATTCTGAGGCCTGCGTGCATTCGCCTTTTCTGATGCTATTCTGTCTGCCCTAATTTTGTTGCCTGCTTTGCTGCAGCGACACTGAGCACGGAACGGCGAATGCGCTTTATCACGGCAACGGATAAAAATCTCTGGCGGCTTGCGCTGCCGATGATCCTTTCAAATATCACCGTTCCCTTACTGGGCGTGGTCGATACTGCAGTTATTGGTCATCTCGACAGCCCTGTCTATCTTGGCGGGGTTGCGGTCGGGACCACAGTGACCAGCTTCCTCTTTATGCTGCTGCTTTTCCTTCGAATGAGTACCACTGGCCTGACGGCGCAGGCGTTTGGTGCGGGCGATAAAACCGCTCTGGCACGCGCGCTGACGCAGCCGCTGATCATTGCGCTGCTGGCCGGCGTGCTGTTCATCGCATTGCGTTATCCGATTATTCAGCTGGCGACCCATCTGGTAGGTGGCAATCCTGATGTACTGGAACAGGCGGCGCTGTTTATTCAGATTCGCTGGCTCAGTGCACCTGCAACGCTGGCAAACCTGGTCATCCTGGGCTGGCTGTTGGGCGTTCAGTATGCGCGGGCGCCGGTAATCCTGCTGATAGTGGGCAATCTGGTGAACATCGTGCTCGATCTCTGGCTGGTGATGGGGCTGCACTGGGGTGTCGCGGGAGCAGCAACCGCCACGGCGCTGGCGGAGTACATCACGCTGGGCGTCGGCGGCATCATGGTCTGGCGGGTGTTAAAGCTGCGCGGTATTACGTTTAATCTGCTGAAGCAGAGCTGGCGCGGTGACAGCGGCCGACTGCTGCGACTGAACCGGGATATCATGTTGCGCTCTCTGATGCTGCAGCTCTGTTTCGCCTCGCTGACCGTGCTGGGTGCGCGGCTGGGTCCGGATGTGGTGGCGGTTAACGCGGTATTACTGATGTTCATTACCTTTACTGCCTACGCGCTGGATGGTTTTGCCTACGCGGTTGAAGCTTTTGCCGGCGAAGCGCATGGCGCAAAAGATGGCAGTAAATTGCAGCACGTCTGGCACTCAGCCTGTCGGCAGGCGGTGGTAGTCGCTCTCTTCTTCTCGCTGGTTTATGCCATTTTTGGCCCGCAGATTGTTACCCTGCTGACCTCGCTTGAGTCACTGCAGCAGACAGCTGACCGCTATCTGGTCTGGCAGATAATCATGCCGCTGATCGGCGTCTGGTGTTATCTGCTGGATGGAATGTTCATCGGGGCGACACGTGGACGCGAGATGCGTAACAGCATGGTCGTGGCGGCGGCTGGCTACTTTCTGACGCTGCTCAGCGTACCGTTACTGGGCAACCACGGTCTCTGGCTGGCGGTGACGGTATTCCTGGCGCTGCGCGGCCTGTCACTGTGGCTCATCTGGCGTAAGCACTGGCGTCAGAACAGCTGGTTTGAGGCGTGATCCAGCAGCGCTGACCCGGGAGGATACGGATTATTCTGTATTATTCTGCATTTTTGAAATTGGCTACTACAATTAACTCTAACAAGCGAAGTTAACCCGCGCTTTGTATCGTTATTTTGTTAAGCAGCAAGATAATTATTTAACCCGAGGATTGGAGGTCTGCCATGAACAAAGATGAAGCGAGCGGCAACTGGAAGCAGTTCAAAGGCAAAATGAAAGAGAAATGGGGCAAGCTGACCGACGATGATATGCAGGTTATCGAAGGTAAACGCGATCAGCTGGTCGGTAAAATCCAGGAACGCTACGGCTATGCAAAAGATGAAGCAGAGCGCGAAGTAGCAGACTGGGAAGGCACCAATAAAGATTACCGCTGGTAATCAGCGCATTCCCCGATAGCCCGCTAAAATCGTTCCGGCGCGCCTGCACCGGAACAGTACAGGGACGGAACCGCACAAGGATGTGCCCGTCAGCCGCGTTTTCCCCGCTTTTTACCCTCATCCTGATGATTATGATCGCAACTCTCATGGTGCGTGCAGGCTTCAACGACGGCACAACTTTCACATAAACCATGTGCTTCAATCACGCTGTGGCGTAATGCAAACTGCGCTTCACCCGCCAGTGTCGCGATAATCTTTTCTACGCCCTGTGCCTGTTTCTCAGTAACGGCTGCACAACGGTCACAGACCAGCATGACTGACGTATGTGCCGGTGCTTCAAAGTGGTGACACATGACGTAGCTATTGTTGGATTCCACCCGATGAATGAAACCCTGTTCCAGCAGGAAATCCAGCGCCCGATAGACCGTGGGCGGCTTAGCCTGTGGTTCGCTGACGCGAAGTTGATCCAGCAGGTCGTAGGCGCTGATAGAGCCCGGCTGTTCCGCCATCAGGCGCAACACCTCAGCACGCTGCGAAGTCAGACGCACACCGCGCTGCAGGCACATTTTTTCGGCCTGAATCAAAATTTGCTGCGACGTCATGTTGGTCATGAAAATTCTCCGCTGGATAAGTGATGTTATTTTATCACACATAGTTTCGCGGTGCTGAGGTTGGTTTTTGTCTGATAAAACAGCATTATTCGCCTGATAAAGCAGCATATTTAGAATTCAGCCCGCTTTTTATCTCAAATATGACGATAATTCAGATCCATTCTGCAACCGTCTGAAGCGGAATTTGTTGGCATTTTGCTTTGCATCTCACTGAGTTAAGAAGTAATGTTCAGAAAGACTTAAGAAAAGTCTGGCATTGTTTGAAATGCACCGATGCAGTCTGAACTATTACAACGGTTTTTTGATTGGAAAACGTCCAATCCTTTGAATTAAGACACTGTTTCCTTTGAATTCACAGCAATAACGCGTTAGCCAGGGTTCACAATAGGGCTAACAAACTATTCAGTCGTTGAATGTTTCAATGACAATTTCTCAGGTGATGGCAGGCAAATGGTGAAAAAATCCGCTCAACGTTCAGCGCTGAAGTACTCCGCTGTAGTGACCGCGCTTTTCCTTTCTTCTTCCGCCATGGCGGCAGGGACCTGGTACGATGCACGTAATGACGCCATGGGTGGCACCGGCGTAGCATCTTCTCTTTATGGTTCCGCAGTGCTGGCGAACCCGGCATTGATGACGCGTGCTAAACCCGACGATAACGTCAGCATTATTGTTCCTTCAGCGGGTATTCAGGTTACGGACAAAGATAAGCTGCTTGATAAAGTTGATGATATTTCGGACACCGTGGATCGTTACCGCACAGTGCTGAATAACTTTACGCCAGCGGATTTCTTCCGCGGCTACCCTGAATTACGCGCCGCCTCCGGCGATGTCGCTAACAAACTCAGCGATTTGCGTGGCAACAAAGCGGATGGCAGTGCGGGTGCGGCCGTGGCCGTGACCATCCCCAATGAGACCCTGCCTTTCGCCTTTATCACCAAAGCCTACGGAACCGCGCACGTCCGCGCCAATGTCGTACAGGGTGATATCGACTATCTGCGCGGTGTTGCTGACGGTACGCGGTTCCCACGTCCTGGCGATCAAAATAACCTGCGCTCCAGCGCCAATGGCCTGGCGGCACTGACCACCGATTACGGTGTCGCGGTGGCGCATGAGTTCACCATCGCCGGTCAGCCAGTATCTGTTGGTGTGACGCCAAAAGTGCAGAAAACCTGGCTCTATAACTATACCGCCAGCATCTACAACTACGACAAGAACGACATCAACAATAGTAAGTATCGCAGCACCGACACCGGCTTTAACGTTGATGCCGGTCTGGCGACCACCTTTGCTGAAAACTGGACGCTGGGCGTGACCGGACAGAACCTGGTTTCACGCGATCTGCAGACCAAAGAAGTGAATGGTTACCGCGACACCTACCAGATTCGCCCGCTGGTCACCACCGGTCTCTCCTGGGATAAAGGTCCGTTTACCGTGACGGGCGATGTGGATCTGACTGAAACCAAACGCTTCAAAAGCCAGGATAACAGCCAGTATGCGGCGGTGGGCGCGGAATACCGCGTATTTGACTGGCTGCAGCTGCGTGGCGGTTATCGTGCGGACATGCGTTCTCACGACGAGAATGTCGCCACAGCAGGTTTTGGTGTGTCACCGTTTAACAAAGCCGTCCATCTGGATCTGGCTGGCTCAGTGGGTGCTAACAACACCTGGGGCGCGATGATGCAGCTCGGCTTTAACTTCTAACCGCGTTATTCAGGCTGTCGGGGTCGGGCGATGCACTATCGCCCGACCTTGTGTTATCCTTGCACAGAATTCCATCATCTTTAATTACCGGATTGCCTGCGCTTCATGTCTAATTTCTCTTCGCAACGCTTCTCTATTGCCCCTATGCTCGACTGGACCGATCGTCACTGTCGCTATTTTCATCGTCAGCTGACCGGCGATACGCTGCTCTACACCGAAATGGTGACCACGGGCGCGATCATTCATGGCAAAGGGGATTACCTGGCTTACAGTGAGGCGGAACATCCGGTCGCATTGCAGCTCGGTGGAAGCGATCCGGCGGCGCTGGCGCAGTGCGCGAAGCTGGCAGAGCAGCGTGGCTACGATGAAGTGAACCTCAATGTCGGCTGTCCCTCCGATCGCGTACAAAATGGTCGTTTCGGTGCCTGCCTGATGGCCGAAGCGAATCTGGTTGCGGATGCCATTAAAGCGATGCGCGACGTGGTCTCCATTCCGGTCACGGTGAAAACCCGCATCGGGATTGATGAGCTGGATAGCTATGAATTCCTGACTGATTTCATCGGCACGGTGGCGGGACGCGGCGAGTGCGAGACATTTATCATTCATGCGCGCAAAGCCTGGCTCTCTGGCCTCAGCCCTAAAGAGAACCGCGAAATTCCCCCGCTGGATTATCCACGCGTCTATCAGCTGAAACGCGATTTTCCGCATCTGACGATCGCGCTGAATGGCGGCGTGAAAACGCTGGAAGAGGCAAAGACTCATCTGCAACACCTCGATGGTGTGATGATGGGACGTGAAGCCTATCAAAACCCCGGCATTCTGGCGCAGGTCGATCAGACGTTGTTTGGTCGTCAGCATCCGGCGGCTAACCCGGTGGACGTGGTGCGCGCCATGTACCCCTACATTGAAGCGGAACTGGCGAAGGGCACCTATCTGGGGCACGTCACGCGCCATATGCTGGGACTGTTCCAGGGCATTCCCGGCGCCCGTCAATGGCGACGCCACCTGAGTGAAAACGCCCACAAACCGGGTGCTGATGTCCGTGTGCTGGAAGCCGCGCTGGCGCTGGTAGCGGATAAGATCCCGCAGGAAGCCTGATCTGCAATCCCGTCCTGAAAAACCAGCCCTCAGGGCTGGTTTTTTTTACGCCACTTTATGGTTTTTTTCGCCAAAGCGTCATGCGGCTTTTGATTTTTATTATATAAAAATCAATGAATTAATGGTTGGCACGCTTCTTGTAATAGCGATAACAATCGATTTCAAAAAAGGAGCGCTGACGTGGAAATATTATTCGTATTAGGGTTTTTCCTGATGCTGTTGCTGACCGGTGTTTCGCTGATTGGTGTGCTGGCGGCACTGGTTGTCGCAACCATCGTGATGTTTGTCGGTGGACTGTTCGCACTCGTGATCAAAGTATTGCCGTGGCTGGTGCTGGCGGTGATCGCTGTATGGCTGCATCGGGCCTTTTTTGGCGACAGCGATGCGCGAGCGCGTCGTAAGCTGAGACGTAAAATCGACAGGCTGGACCGTAAAGGCTGGCGCTAAATGCGGTGATGATCACACTGTGAGAGATTGCTCAGCGCTGAACTGCAATTAACCATACTTTTTACTTATGTTTTCTGGCAGGATGCCTGAGGTCAAATCGATGTGCCATCGACTCGACATGAATTCATCGCCGCTGTCCCTACACCAGCGCGAACAAAACATAAAAAACAGAAGAGGGCTTCCCATGGGAAGCCCTTTTTGTTGCCTGCAATTACGGGATTAACAGACAGGATCCCTGCGTGGCGCGGCTCTCCAGCAACTGGTGCGCTTTGCTGGCCTCTTTCAGCGCAAACTTCTGCTGTTCCGGCACATCCACTTTAATTGCGCCACTCGCCAGCAGAGAGAACAGTTCGGCGCTGGCGATTTCCAGCTCCTGACGGTTGGTGACATAGCCAAAGAGTGAAGGGCGTGTCACAAACAGTGAGCCTTTTTTATTCAGAATACTGAGATCAACGCCGGTTACCGGCCCCGATGCGTTACCAAAACTGACCATCAGGCCATGACGGCGCAGCGAGTCCAGCGACGCCTCCCAGGTATCTTTACCCACGGAGTCATACACCACGGCCACTTTTTTCCCTTCAGTCAGCTCGCTGACGCGCTGTGCAATGTTCTCTTCGCGGTAATTAATGGTCGCCCAGGCGCCGGCATTTTTCGCCATTGTGGCTTTTTCCGCTGAACCCACAGTGCCGATCAAATGCGCACCCAGCGCTTTTGCCCACTGACAGGCGATTAACCCGACGCCGCCGGCGGCAGCATGAAACAGGAAGGTCTCACCGGCGCTGATTTTATAGGTCTGGCGCAACAGATATTGCGTGGTGAGTCCTTTCAGAAAGCTGGCTGCGCCCTGCTCAAAGCTGATGGCTTCCGGAAGATGCATCAGGCGATCTTCCGCCACGTTGTGCACGTCACTGTAAGCACCCATAGCCGCCATGCAGTAGACCACGCGATCGCCGGGTTTAAACAGGGTCACACCATGGCCTACGCGCGACACCACGCCCGCGGCTTCTGTCCCCAGGCCTGAGGGAAAATCGGCAACCGGATAGAGCCCGCTGCGAACATAAGTATCGATGTAATTAATCCCGATAGCGCGATTTTCAACCTGCACTTCATGTTCAGCGGGGTCAGCAGGTTCAAAATCCGTCCACGCTAAAACGTCCGGACCGCCATGTGCGCTGAACTGAATACGCTTTGCCATTCTGACTCCTGTGATTGTTTCATCATGAGGGTGAGGCACGCACCCCAACTAAGGTATACTTGCGCGTCCCCACAGAAGATCGGTAATGCATTCACTATGGCAGGAAATAAACCCACCAACAAATCGAACGAAACGCAGGATCGCCAGCTCGCAGGCGTGAAAATGCCCCCGCATTCTCTGGAAGCGGAGCAGTCGGTGCTCGGTGGGTTAATGCTGGATAACGAGCGCTGGGATAACGTCTCTGAGCGCGTCGTCGCGAATGACTTTTACAACCGCTCGCATCGGCTGATTTTTTCCGAGATGCAGCGGCTGCTGGAAAACAGCAAACCCATTGACCTGATTACGCTCTCCGAATCGCTGGAAACCCGTGGTGAACTGGAGATGGCGGGCGGATTCGCCTATCTGGCCGAACTGGCGAAAAACACCCCGAGCGCGGCAAACATTGGCGCGTATGCTGACATCGTGCGTGAACGTGCGGTGGTGCGTGAGATGATCTCCGTCGCCAACCAGATTGCCGATGCCGGTTACGATCCGCAGGGACGTAACAGCGAAGAGCTGCTCGATTTTGCCGAGTCGAACGTCTTTAAAATTGCGGAAGCGCGCGCGGATAAAGATGCTGGCCCGAAAAACATTGAGCAGATTCTGGAATCGACCGTCTCCCGTATCGAATCGCTCTATCAGACGCCGCACGATGGTGTCACCGGCGTCGATACCGGCTATCAGGATCTGAATAAAAAGACCGCAGGCCTGCAGGGCTCTGACCTGATTATTGTCGCCGCACGTCCGTCGATGGGTAAAACCACCTTTGCGATGAACCTGTGCGAAAACGCCGCCATGCTGCAGGAAAAGCCGGTGCTGATATTCAGTCTGGAGATGCCCAGCGAGCAGATCATGATGCGTATGCTGGCCTCGCTCTCCCGCGTCGATCAGACCCGCATCCGAACCGGACAGCTGGATGATGAGGACTGGGCGCGAATCTCCGGCACCATGGGCATCCTGCTGGAGAAGAAGAACATGTACATTGATGACTCTTCTGGCCTGACGCCTACCGAAGTGCGTTCGCGCGCCCGGCGCATCTACCGTGAAAACGGTGGCTTAAGCATGATCATGATCGACTACTTACAGCTGATGCGTGTGCCGGCGCTGTCGGACAACCGTACGCTGGAAATTGCGGAGATCTCCCGCTCGCTGAAAGCACTGGCCAAAGAGCTGAATGTACCGGTGGTGGCGCTGTCGCAGCTCAACCGCTCACTGGAACAGCGTGCTGACAAGCGTCCGGTCAACTCGGATCTGCGTGAATCGGGCTCGATCGAGCAGGATGCGGATTTGATCATGTTTATCTACCGCGATGAGGTTTACCACGAAAACAGCGATCTCAAAGGGATCGCCGAGATCATTCTGGGTAAACAGCGTAATGGTCCCATCGGTACGGTGCGCCTGACCTTTAACGGTCAGTGGTCGCGCTTTGATAACTACGCGGGCCCGCAATACGACGACGAATAATCGCCGGTTTGTGCTGTCATGCACGATCTGTGCATGACAGCACCCATCATCAGAAAATAGTGTTGGACAACCTCTCGGGTAATCGGGTTATCTGTAATAAAGCGACGCCTGGACCGATGTGGAAACGGAATGACTCACGTAGACGATTACGACCTTAAAATCCTCACTTTATTACAATCTAACGGCCGTCTGACCAATCAGGAACTTAGCGATCTGGTCGGCCTTTCCGCCTCACAATGTTCCCGCCGCCGTATCAATCTGGAACAGGCTAATCTCATCCTGGGTTATCACGCCCGGCTGTCGCCCGATGCGATCGGACTTGGCATGGTGGGATTAATCGAGGTGCGCTTAATTAACCACACCGCAGAATATGTCGAGAGCTTTCACCGCATGGTGGAGCAGGAGCAGGCGATCGTGGACGCTTACAAAACGACCGGCGACGCTGACTATCTGCTTAAAGTGGCGGTGGCCGATCTCAATTCCCTCAGTGCACTAATCAGCCAGTTAGTCGCGGGCCACCAGAGTGTTTCCCATGTGAAAACCTCGGTAGTACTGGGACGAATGAAAGAGAACGGGCTGATGATGATCCCCGGAGAGAAGACGCGCTAAAAAGGTGCGTGCCGCGCGCTTTTGGTGCACACTTGCGGCAATAAATGCAAATAACGCGCATGTTAACGGACTTTAATGCATAGGTTGATGGTACAGGCCAGAATTTGTGCACAATTTTCCGTTATAAAGCGCTTTAGATATCAACAGGATATCGCGGGCACTTCGTTTACAGCCGTTAAGGGGTGTGACGCTGGTGTGTTTTTTGCATAGAAACGGCATCTTTTGCACTGAGAAAACCTCCATGGATAACATCGCAGAACCCTCCCGCGTCCCACATTCGCGCATTGAAGATGCGCTGGCGATGGTGCTCGGCACCCTGATGGTCTCGTTCGGCGTCATTATGCTGAAACAGGCGGGCGCGCTGACCGGCAGCACCGCAGGCATCGCCTTTCTGATCAGTTATCTCTCGCCGCTTTCGTTTGGCAGCGCGTTCTTCCTGATCAACATCCCTTTTTACTGGCTGGCGGTAAAACGCATGGGCTGGGAATTTACCCTTAAAACGTTCTGTGCCGTCGGACTGGTATCGCTGTTTACCCAGCTGCACCCGCTGTTCGTCCACTTTTCTGACCTTAACCCCTTCTATGCGACACTGTTCGGTAACGTCATCATGGGAATCGGGTTTATAGTGTTATTTCGTCATAAGGCGAGCCTGGGCGGCATCAATATTCTGGCCCTGTGGCTACAGGATCGCTTTGGGATCCGCGCGGGTAAACTGCAAATGGCGGTTGATACCTGCGTCGTGCTGGCCTCACTGTTTGTGGTGAGCGGCCCCATCCTGCTTGCGTCTATTGCGGGCGCGGTGATCCTGAATCTGATAATTGCAATGAACCATCGTCCGGGACGCTATCGGGTTTAATCCGCCTCTGACCTCTGGACCAATCATGGAGACCTACACCGTGTTTCAAAACGTTGATGCCTATGCTGGCGATCCGATTCTGTCGTTGATGGAAGCGTTCAAACAAGATCCACGCGAACACAAAGTTAACCTGAGTATCGGGCTCTATTACGACGAACAGAATATCATCCCGCAGCTGAAGGCCGTCGCCGCTGCCGAAGAGCAGATCTATGCTGAGCCGCATCAGGCTTCCCTCTATCTGCCGATGGAAGGGCTGAACCGTTACCGCAGTGCGATTGCACCACTGCTGTTTGGTGCCGATCATCCGGTGTTAAACGCGGGCCGGATTGCATCGATTCAGACGCTGGGTGGTTCTGGCGCGCTGAAAGTGGGCGCGGATTTCCTGAAGCGTTACTTCCCGCAATCTGCAGTCTGGGTCAGCGATCCGACCTGGGAAAACCACATCGCGATCTTTAATGGCGCAGGTTTTGAGGTCAATACCTATCCCTGGTATGACGCAGAGACCCACGGTGTGCGATTTGATGCCTTCATCAGCACGCTGAAAACCTTGCCTGCGCAGAGCATCGTGCTGCTGCATCCCTGCTGCCATAACCCGACCGGCGCTGACCTGACTGATGCGCAGTGGGATCAGACCGTTGAGGTGCTGAAAGCACAGCAGCTGATTCCTTTCCTTGATATCGCCTATCAGGGCTTTGGTGCCGGTATGCAGCAGGACGCTTATGCACTGCGTGCGGTCGCGGCGGCGGGTCTGCCTGCGCTGGTCAGTAACTCCTTCTCCAAAATCTTTTCGCTCTATGGCGAGCGCGTAGGCGGTCTCTCCATCGTCTGTGACAGCGCCGAAGAGTCAGCGCGCGTGCTGGGCCAGTTGAAAGCCACCGTTCGCCGCAACTACTCCAGCCCGCCTAACTTTGGTGCGCAGGTGGTTGCGCGCGTTCTCAATGATGAGGCACTGAAAGCCAGCTGGCTGGCTGAAGTGGAAGCGATGCGTCTGCGTATTCTCGCGATGCGTCAGTCGCTGGTGGATGTGCTGAGTACCGCGCTGCCAGGTAAAAACTTTGACTACCTGCTGAAACAGCGTGGCATGTTCAGCTATACCGGCCTGAGTGCGCAACAGGTCGATCGTCTGCGTAACGAGTTTGGCATCTATCTGGTGGGCAGCGGCCGCATGTGTGTGGCCGGTCTGAACAGCAAAAACGTGCATCAGGTCGCTGAAGCCTTTGCCGCCGTGATGTAATGGCTGTCTGGCTGTGAATAAAACCGTCAGGGTTCGCTCTGGCGGTTTTTTTATGGGTCAGGGTTTACCTTTCGGCGTCATGCTGCACACTTAAACGGGATAACCGTTTCAGGAATACGCTATGTGGCATCAACAAACTATTACGCTGAGCGCGAAGCCGCGTGGATTTCATCTGGTCACCGATGAGATCGTCAACTCGCTCTCCGGACTGCGTGATATCAAAACCGGTCTGCTGCATCTGCTGTTACAGCACACCTCGGCGTCGTTAACCTTAAATGAGAATTGTGACCCGACGGTGCGCAGCGACATGGAGCAGCATTTCATGCGGCATGTGCCGGAGAACGCACCTTATCAGCATGACTACGAAGGGCGTGACGATATGCCGGCGCATATCAAATCATCGATTGTAGGCGTTTCGCTGTTATTGCCGGTTCAGCGGGGGCGTCTGGTGCTGGGCACCTGGCAGGGTATCTGGCTGGGCGAGCATCGCATTGAGGGCGGTGCCAGGCGGATTGTCGCTACGTTACAAGGGGAGTCGTAATGAATAACTCAGATTTATTGACCTACTGCATGAGCAAGCCGGGCGCGGAGCAGAGCGTCCACAGTGACTGGAAGGCAACGCAGATTAAAAGCAACGGTGTGCTGTTTGCAATGGTGCATGAGGCAAAAGGGCGGCCAGCCGTTTCGCTGAAATCGACGCCTGCGCTGGCCGAATTACTGCGCGAAGAGCATAGCGACATCATTCCCAGTGAGCATCTGAACAAGTCACACTGGAGCACGCTGTTTCTGGACGGCTCGCTGAAAGATTCGCAGATTTACTATCTGGTCGATGCTTCATTCCAGCAGGTTGCGGCTGCCCGATAAACGGCAATAAAAAAACCCTCTTACCCGAGCAAGAGGGTGTCAGATCTGACGGGTTACGCGGCAGGCTGCTCGCGCAGGGTATCGATGTCGATAACAAAGCGGTATTTCACATCGCTTTTCAGCATGCGCTCATAGGCTTCGTTAATCTGATCCATCGCGATCATTTCAATGTCTGACGTAATGCCATGCTCACCACAGAAATCGAGCATCTCCTGGGTTTCTGCGATGCCGCCAATCAGTGAACCGGCGATGCTGCGACGCTTGAAGATCAGGTTAAACACCTGTGGTGCCGGGTGATCGTGCTCCGGTGCACCGACCAGCGTCATGTTGCCGTCCAGTTTCAGCAGGGTGATGAACGGGTTGAGATCGTGCTGAGCAGCCACGGTGTTCAGAATGAAGTCAAAGCTGTTCGCGTGCTGCGCCATCTGCTCTGGATCTTTAGAAATCACCACTTCATCGGCACCCAGACGTTTGCCATCTTCAATTTTGGACGGCGAGGTGGTGAACAGCACCACATGTGCGCCCATTGCATGGGCAATTTTCACGCCCATATGACCCAGGCCGCCTAAACCGACGATACCCACTTTCTTGCCAGGACCGACATTCCAGTGACGCAGCGGTGAGTAGGTGGTGATACCGGCACACAGCAGCGGTGCAACGCCCGCCAGCTCCAGGTTCTCCGGAATGCGCAGCACAAAGCTCTCATCAACCACCATCGACGTTGAGTAACCGCCGTAGGTAATGGCGCCGGTTTCGCGATCTTCGCCGTTATAGGTGCCGACAAAGCCGTTTTCACAATACTGCTCCAGACCCTGCTGACAGCTCGGACAGCTGCGGCATGAATCGACCATACAGCCGACGCCGACCAGATCGCCGACTTTGTATTTCTGCGTCTGCGGGCCAACAGCGGTCACGCGACCGACAATTTCATGACCCGGAACCACAGGGAAAATGGTGTTTTTCCACTCATTACGGGCCTGGTGCAGGTCTGAGTGGCAAACGCCACAGAACAGCACTTCAAGCTGAACGTCATGGGCGCGCAGCTCACGCGGCTTAAAATCGAACGGTGCCAGTTTGGATTTTGCATCCTGAGCAGCATACGCATGCGTAATATTCATGGTGTCTCCAGTTTCGATGTGTCGTGAGTGTTATTCGATGAAGTGCAGCAGCGTTAATGTGCTGCGAAAACAGGGCGACGCCAGGGACGTGCCAAAGAGGAACTGCTTAAGGATAGTCAGCCTGGGGAAAAGCGTATATGCCTATACATGTCTGAATCTTGCCTGATTCTGCATTTTTCTGGCTGAATCAGCAGATGACATGAAAAGGCCCGCACGCGGCGGGCCTGCAGGAATTACTTCTGTAACAGAGGCTTCAGGAAACGTGCAGTATGGGATTTCTCACACTCCGCCACGGTTTCTGGCGTGCCGGCAACCAGGATTTCACCGCCGCCGCTGCCGCCTTCCGGACCGAGATCCACAATCCAGTCTGCGGTTTTGACCACGTCAAGATTGTGCTCAATGACCACGATGGTGTTGCCCTGATTACGCAGCTGATGCAGCACTTCCAGCAGCTGCTGGATATCGGCAAAGTGCAGACCGGTGGTCGGCTCATCAAGAATATAGAGTGTCTGACCGGTGCCGCGCTTCGACAGTTCACGCGCCAGCTTCACACGCTGGGCTTCACCGCCGGACAGGGTCGTGGCGGACTGACCGAGGCGGATATAGGTAAGACCCACATCGATCAGCGTCTGCAACTTACGCGCCAGCGCCGGCACGGCATCGAAGAACTCGCGTGCTTCTTCGATAGTCATCTCCAGCACTTCGTGAATGCTCTTGCCTTTGTACTTCACTTCCAGCGTTTCACGGTTATAGCGTTTGCCTTTGCACTGGTCGCACGGCACATAAATGTCCGGCAGGAAGTGCATTTCGACTTTCAGCACACCATCGCCCTGACAGGCTTCACAACGTCCGCCTCGTACGTTAAAGCTGAAGCGACCCGGATTATAGCCACGCGAACGCGCTTCTGGCACGCCCGCAAACAGTTCACGCACCGGCGTGAAGATGCCGGTGTAGGTGGCTGGGTTAGAGCGCGGTGTACGACCAATCGGACTCTGATCGATGTCGATCACTTTGTCGAAGTGCTCCAGCCCCGCCACTTCGCGGTAAGGTGCCGGTTCGGCGATAGTCGCGCCATTCAGCGCTCGCTGGGCAATCGGGAACAGCGTATCGTTGATCAGGGTCGATTTACCCGAGCCGGAAACACCGGTAATGCAGGTGAAAAGCCCGACCGGCAGCGTCAGCGTGACATCTTTGAGGTTGTTGCCGCGTGCGCCGGTAATCTTCAGCACTTTGGCCGGATCGCCTTTGACGCGTTCCTCTGGCACCGTAATACCCCGCTTGCCGCTCAGGAACTGGCCCGTCAGTGACGCGTCTTCCGCCATAATCTGATCGACGGTACCTTCAGCCACCACCTGTCCGCCATGGACGCCTGCACCCGGACCGATGTCGATGACATGATCAGCGGCACGAATCGCATCTTCATCATGCTCAACTACGATCACGGTGTTACCGAGGTCTCGCAGATGAATCAGGGTGCCAAGCAGACGTTCGTTGTCGCGCTGATGCAGGCCGATTGAAGGCTCATCCAGCACATACATGACACCGACCAGGCCGGCACCAATCTGGCTGGCCAGACGGATACGCTGCGCTTCTCCACCGGAAAGGGTCTCGGCGGAACGGGACATCGAGAGATAGTTCAGGCCGACGTTGACCAGGAAGCTCAGGCGATCGCCAATCTCTTTCAGAATCTTCTCGGCGATCTGCGCGCGCTGGCCGCTGAGTTTCATGTTTTCAAAGAAGGACATCGCATGGCCGATGCTCATCTCAGAGATGGTCGGCAGCGTAGTATTCTCGACGAAGACGTGGCGCGCTTCACGACGCAGACGGGTGCCTTCACAGCTGGCACAGGCGCGGTTGCTGATAAATTTCGCCAGCTCTTCGCGTACCGCTGAAGACTCGGTCTCTTTGTAGCGGCGCTCCATGTTATTGAGCACGCCTTCAAACGGATGACGGCGAACAGACGTATCGCCGCGATCGTTGATGTATTTAAATTCGATGCTCTCTTTGCCTGAACCGTAGAGAATCACTTTCTGTACGTTTTCTGGCAGGCTGCCGAACGACGCTTCGATATCAAAATCGAGGTGTTCCGCCAGCGAACGCAGCATCTGGAAGTAGTAGAAATTGCGGCGATCCCAGCCACGGATTGCGCCGCCTGCCAGAGAAAGTTCAGGATTCTGCACCACGCGGTCAGGATCGAAGTATTGCTGTACCCCCAGGCCGTCGCAGGTTGGACAGGCGCCTGCCGGGTTGTTAAACGAGAACAGGCGCGGCTCCAGCTCGCTCATGCTGTAACCACAGATGGGGCAGGCGAAGTTAGCCGAGAAGAGCAGCTCTTCTGCGGCGCTGTCATCCATGTCCGCCACGATAGCCGTGCCGCCGGAGAGCTCCAGCGTGGTTTCAAACGACTCCGCCAGACGGGTCGCCAGATCGTCACGCACTTTAAAGCGGTCAATCACCACTTCAATGGTGTGCTTCTTCTGCAGCTCAAGTTTCGGCGGATCGGAGAGGTCACACACTTCGCCATCGATACGTGCACGGATGTAGCCCTGCGTCGCCAGATTTTCCAGCGTCTTGGTGTGCTCACCCTTGCGATCTTTCACCACCGGTGCCAGCAGCATCAGGCGACGGCCTTCCGGCTGGGAAAGCACCTGATCCACCATCTGGCTCACGGTCTGCGCCGCCAGCGGCACATCATGATCCGGGCAGCGCGGTTCGCCTACGCGGGCAAACAGCAGACGCAGATAATCGTGAATCTCAGTGATGGTTCCCACGGTTGAACGTGGGTTATGCGAGGTGGATTTCTGTTCGATGGAAATGGCGGGCGACAAACCTTCGATATGATCGACGTCCGGCTTCTCCATTAACGAAAGAAACTGGCGCGCATACGCAGAGAGCGACTCTACATAGCGGCGCTGACCTTCCGCATACAGCGTATCAAACGCCAGTGAGGATTTACCTGACCCTGACAGGCCGGTCACCACAATGAGTTTGTCGCGTGGGATGGTCAGGTTGATGTTTTTCAAATTATGGGTGCGGGCACCACGAACTTCGATCTTATCCATTCACCTTTCCCGGATTAGCAGCACTCACCGCGCCTTGCCGACACGGCCAGAATAAACGTGTCATTATGGCACAAAAAATAGACTGAATAAATATCCAGTACTCTTGCGCGCCAGAACAGAGAGCGTTAAAACTGGAACCCTGCTCGAAAGTGGGAAACAGTCCGCAGGACGTGTTAGAATTGATAGATTAGACTGTATGCATTAACTCATCGGGAGACAGCAACATGGCCAGTCGTGGCGTTAACAAAGTGATTCTTGTCGGGAATCTGGGTCAGGATCCGGAAGTACGTTACATGCCAAATGGTGGCGCTGTTGCCAACATTACGCTGGCTACGTCAGAGAGCTGGCGCGACAAGCAGACCGGTGAAAATAAAGAGATCACTGAGTGGCACCGTGTGGTGCTGTTTGGCAAACTGGCTGAAGTCGCAGGCGAATACCTGAAAAAAGGTTCGCAGGTTTACATCGAAGGCCAGCTGCGTACCCGTAAATGGCAGGATCAGGGCGGCCAGGAACGTTACACCACCGAAGTCGTGGTTAACGTTGGCGGCACCATGCAGATGCTGGGCGGCCGTCAGCAGGGTGGAAACGCGGGTGCGCCAGCAGGTGGCGGCGCGCAGGGTGGCAACAACAATGGCTGGGGTCAGCCGCAGCAGCCGCAGGGCAATAACAACCAGTTCAGTGGCGGCGCGCAGTCTCGTCCGCAGCAGCCACAGAGCGCGCCGGCCAGCAACAACAACGAACCCCCAATGGATTTCGACGACGATATTCCATTCTGATTTCGCTGGCTGGAATTCTTCTGGCAAAGAGTGCAAAAAGCCCGCTTATGCGGGCTTTTTTTATGCGCGGCTTTTGCGGCCTGTTACGACCATTCTGCCAGAATGGCCTCCGTGCTCAGCACACGCGGCACGTTGCCGGGGATCAGCAGTGAAGCCCACACCTCATTGTGCTGGTTAATCAGCGCATCGGCGCTGACCCAGCGGCGATCTGCCGTGGTGTGTGCATCCGCAGCGACGGTGATAGCATAGCCCGCACTGGCTCCGACTTTTATTGTGGTATCCAGGCAGTAGTCTGTGGCACAGCCGCACACCACAAATTCCTTAATCGCCAGCCTTTCTAACAGCGCGCCCAGCTCGGTTTGCCAGAAGCTGTCGCAGGCGGTTTTCGTGATGTAGTGCGCGCCAGCAGGCTGAGCGATTTCCGGCAGCAGCTCAAACGCTTCATTCCCCTCACACATCGTGCCTTCACGATGTTGTATAAAGAGGGTGATGTCGGCGCGTGCGGTCAGCCGGTTAATCTGCGCCACTCGTCCCGCTTTATCGAAGCGTGGCGTGCTGAATACGCCATTCTGCATATTGACAACCAATACCACCCGCTGTGCCATGCTTAACTCCATCTGGTTTAAAAAAACAGTGTTACCTGCGGCGTGATGGATAGCAATCTTTTGCATTTCCACCCTGGTCACAGGCATGCTTAACCCACTGGTTAAATAAGGAGAGAGAAGTGGAAGGTGTTCCGGCGAGTTTCCCCTATGAGAAAGATCGCGCCCGCTTTCAGCAACTCGCAGAGCTGCCTGGTGTGGAGCTTTATCAGGCTCACATCTCCCGCTACGCCTTTGAACCGCATACCCATGAAGCTTTCGGAATTGGCACTATCGAAGCGGGTGCACAGCGCTTTCGCTATCGTGGCACTGAATATACGGCGCCGGAGAACTCGCTGGTCATGATGAATCCGGATGAGCTGCACACCGGTGAGTCCGCTTGCGAAGAGGGCTGGCGGTATCAGATGATCTACATTCAGCCGCAGCTGATGGACGAACTGACCGGCGATCGCGGCTGGTGGTTTAATGAGGCGCTGCTGACCGATTCACGTGTGGCGCAACCGCTCTCCCGAACACTTGCCGCACTCTGGCAGGCGGAGTCTGAACTGGCACGTCAGAGCCTGATCGCGGAACTGCTGCTGCAGATCCGTCCGCTGGCATGCATGTCTTCACAGGGCAGACCCGACACCCGGCATCGTTTTGATCAGGTAAAAGATTTCCTGCGCGACAACCTTGCTGAACCCGTGCGGCTGGATGAGCTGGCAGCGCTGGCATCGTTATCGCCATGGCACTTTTTACGCGCTTTTCGCCAGCACTATCACGTGACGCCCCATCAGATGCTGATGGCTTTCCGGCTCTATGACGCCAAGCAAAGGCTGGCTCAGGGAGAAGCGGCCGCCAGCGTCGCGGCGGCGGTGGGATTAACCGATCAGGCTCATCTCACCCGCGCTTTTGCCAATCGGTACGGCATCACGCCGGGCCGCTATCAGAAGCAGGTGCGCCAATCCTGATATCACCGCAATCTGCTACAAGCATTCCCCGCCCGAACCCGCCACACTCTGTCAAAAAGTTATATAAGGAAGGAATCATGTTTGCTGGTGTCATGTTTGCCGTCACTGCCGGGCTGATGTGGGGGCTGATCTTTGTCGGGCCACTGCTGGTGCCTGACTACCCCGGCGCGCTGCAGTCGGCGGGACGCTATGTGGCGTTTGGATTGATTGCGCTGCCGCTGGCCTGGCATGGTCGTCATCGCCTGCGTCAGCTGGCTCGCGCCGACTGGCTTGAGGCCGTAAAACTCTCGCTGGTGGGAAACCTCTTCTACTATGCGTTTCTGGCGAACGCCATTCAGCGCACTGGCGGCCCGGTCTCGACCATGATTATTGGCACACTGCCGGTGGTGATCGCCGTGACGGCCAATCTCTGTTACGGCCATCTTGAAGGAAGATTGCCGTGGCGGCGGCTGTTTCCGGCGCTTGTCATGATGGCGGCCGGCTTACTCTGCGTAAACGCGGCGGAGCTAAAAAGTCAGGGCCAGTTGCTTGATCTGAGCCGTTATCTCACTGGTATCGTGCTGGCGCTACTGGCCGTAGTCTGCTGGACCTGGTATCCGCTGCGTAATGCCCGCTGGCTGCGCACACATCCCGAGCTGCGGCCGTCGACCTGGGCCACCGCGCAGGGTCTGGTCACATTGCCTATGGCGCTGATCATGTATGCGCTGGTCAGTGTGCAGCTCACCTGGCAACAGCCCGACTTTTCGTTGCCATTTGGGCCGCGTCCCGGCGTGTTTATCTCTCTGATGCTGACCATTGGCCTGCTCTGCTCCTGGCTCGGCACCTTATGCTGGAACGCTGCCAGCCAGCGTCTGCCGACCGTATTGATGGGGCCACTGATCGTTTTCGAGATTCTTTTTGGCCTGTTGTGGACTTTTCTCTGGTATCAAAGCTGGCCACCGCAGCTCACTGTGACCGGCATTGTTTGTCTGCTGGCTGGGGTGCTGTGGGCAATGCGTATTAAACCTCAACCTCTTGTGGTTTCATTGAACGAGTAAACCGCAACGTCCATCCAAATCGCTCTGCCGCGCGAACAGCATGTCGCGCGGCTTTTTAAGATTAAACCCTATGCCGATTTGCACGCTCTCCGACAGATTTATGCCGCGAAATCGATTTCATTCCACCAGGTGATAGTACCGTCTCCCGCAATTGTCTCTCTCATCCCCCATTTTTAAGTGAAAAAACGGTACTTACGGTCTGCGGAGAACACGCCTTTTCGGGTCTGACCGTGTTTTATTGCTCAGATATCGGTCATTAATCAGGAAAAATAGCGCAGCATTATGGACGTTATGCTTTCTCTCACGGCTTTTTATTGCATGGTGGCACTGAGAACGAGAGGCGAAAAACCACCATTAACTTCACTCAGTGATAAATGAGTAAGAGAATTCCGCCTTTGCGTTATTAATTAAAGATTAATCTCTGGCATCAATGATGCGCAATGATGAGAGTGAAAAGAGAAGCGCGTAACGTTAGTGATAAGGAGCAATAAACTATTTATCCCGGATTAATCCTGGAGAAAGTTTATGCAATAAACCCATCATCGGAAATTAAAGCGCAGCCGCAGAATTTGAGTCAGGGCCACCGTTAACTTAAAACGGCGACGGCTGTTTTTCGCACGATGTTTAAAGCAGCTTAATAGTATTAAGCAGAATTAGTTCCGACGATTAGCTGGGCTTACGTAAGAAATAGAGGGCCCAATCCCGTGTCAACGAGATTGGGAAGGGAAGAACAGGCGTAGAATGCGAGACTTTTGCTGTTGTGAATCAATTTTACCGCAAAAAAAGAAGCTTAGCCGTGAAGCCATTCATTAGTTATAAATGGAGCGGAAAAGGGTGCCGCAATTGTCCTGTTAAATGATCTTCATCTCTTCTGGTAAGAACAAATCTCAGCGTTAAGTCTAAAAAGCGCGGTAGCATTGGGTTTAGCGGTTCTCCGTGCCTGACGGATAATGGTACACACTGCGACTGATATCTAATAGTCTGCAGCTACGGCGTGTACCGATGTCGAAGGTGGCCTGCAGGAAATCCACAGCCTGACGTTTTTCATTTGTCGTAAAGAAGTGCTTCAGAACGCTCTGCAGCATCTCTTTATCGGAGTTGAGCGTCTGCAACTCACGCGTGATGTTTTGCAGTTTTTCTTCCAGCTCCTTGATTTTTCTGCCTTCTTCCGAAGACAATCCAGAAAACTTCTTTTTCCAGCTATAGAACGTGGCTTCAGAGATACCTAACTCTTCACAGATCTCTCTGACTTTCACGCCCGATTCAGAAGCTTTAATGGCATTTGTGATTTGATCTTCGCTGTATCGTGACTTTCTCATAAATGCTCTTACCTTTCTTATCGATTAATGGATGAGAATGACTTTAATAATTTCTGGCACTGTAAGGTTTTATTAAGGCAGTATTAAAGTGCGCGAATTGAATTGCGAAGCCTAAATTAAGATATTTAGAAGAAATATCATCATGGGATAAATCTTATTTTATTCTTATCGGGGGGGCGTACCTTCCTGGAGGGGCATTTTTGTTATAAATTCATCGCATCCAAAATACGAAATAAATACAACGTATGCGGGATATTTAGCCTGAGCGATGTGATTAATATGGCGGTCAGGCGCTTTAGGGTTGTTTTATTTTCAGCCTGAAATCGTTTCCATTTGAAGTGATTCGCACCATTTATAATAAGAATTATCCTGAATTCACTCTCCGGATTATGACTTGCATCTCAATTTTCGGACCAGTTTGGTCTGAAGTCTTACATTTTCGCCAGGCCCACTGAGCGCTTATTAATTCGTTACAGGGATGTTGTACCGAAGCGGTTGTAGTTGAGTAATACTAAGGAAGAGTCGATGAAATTGAGCGTAATGTCTAATGCCGCCTGGATGATGTCTGAGAAGATCATCTCCGTTTTTGGCGTCATTTTTGTGACGTCTTACGTGGCGAAGTCTTTTGGCCCAACGGTGTTTGGTCAGATGGCGTTTTCAACCTCACTATTTGCGATGGTGCAAACCGTTGCGATTTTTGGCACCGAAACCATTCTGTTTAAGCGCGTCAGCAAAAATGCGTCAAAAGGCCTGCGCCTGATGACCATTGCCCGTACGCTGCGAATGGTGTTATTGCTGGTCACTTCGGTGCCAGTCTTAATCTGGGTCTGGTACAACATGCAGGAAAATTTCCTGGCGTTTGCACTGGCCTCATTTGTTGCCTCCGTTTTTGTCACCCAGGACACCTTCAGCGTTTATAACAACGCGCGTCTTGCTTCGCGTCTTAACACCATTGCTAACGCCGTGGGCATGCTGCTGAGTTTCAGCATCAGCTTTACCGTCGCCTGGCTGCGTCTCAATCCACTCTGGCTGACGCTGTCGATTGTCGCCGTCACGCTGGTGCCTTACCTGATCAAGCGTCGCAACTTCTATCAGGACCATCAGGATCAGATGCCGCCCCGCGAGAAGCGTACCGCCTATCTGCGCTATCTGATGTATGCCGGACTGCCACTGGCCATCTCCAGCATCTTTATTTCGGTGCAGGTCAAAGCCGCACAGATGTTTCTGGCAGGCACGGCTCCCGCCCGCGATCTGGGTCTGTTTGCGGCGGCGAATACCATTTCCGCTTCCTGGATTTTTATCCCGGTAGCGCTCATCACCTCCTGCTTCACTGAGATTTTCAGGGAGCGCGGCGAGGTCGCCATTAAGCTGGCTGCGCGGCTCAATGGTTACGTTATGGGTGTTTCATTGTTGATGCTGCTTGTTATTTCGCTGTATGGCGAGCGGATCATCATTGCGTTGTACGGGCCGGCATACACACAGTCAGGAAGTCTCATTACGTTGCTGTCGATAGCGACCAGCTTTTCGGCAATGGGGACCGTAGCGTATCGCTACATGGTCAAAGAGGGAGGATTTAACTACTTACTGAGGAAAATCATCTGCCTGATGGTCATCAGTCTGCCGCTCTCCTGGTGGTTGATCCAGGGTCACGGCATCATGGGGGCCGCGTGGAGCGTTTTCCTTTCAGAACTTTTGTCCCTGACCGTAATGAATTACTTCTTTAAAAACGGCGTCATTCAAAAGATTCAGGTTTCCTCACTCAACTACAAAACATACAAATGAGGTCAGATATGCTCAAGTTGAAAGAAGAACTCAGAAGAAGTGTGCAGTACTTTATTAAGAAGATGCCCTGGGCTTATCAGGACCGCATTTACTACTTCCACAAGTTCAGAAAGCTGCCCAATCTGCGTCAGCCAAAAGTGTTCAATGAGAAGGTGCTGTACCGTAAGTTTATCTTCGGCGATTACCAGAATTACGGTCGTCTGTCAGATAAGTACTCGGTGCGCGAATTCATTGCTGAAAAAATCGGTAATGAATACCTGATTCCGTTGGTACACGAAACCACTGACCCGACAACGCTGAACAGCTTACCCTGCTGGAAGGGGACGGTGATCAAGCCGAACCACGCCTCCAACATGGTTGAGATTTTGCTGGAAGAGCCGGATGCCCTGCGCAAGCAGCAGATCATTCATGACTGCTATCGCTGGCTGAAGACTGACTTTGCCAACGAAGCGCGTGAGATTCACTATCGCTACATCAAGCCACGTATCCTGGTTGAGAAGTACATTGGTGATGGCAAGAGCGCGCCGATTGATTACAAGTTCCATATGTTCAACAAGCGGGATGGCAAGTTCGAATATGTGCTGCAGGTGATCTACAACCGCTGTCAGCCGCTGCTGTCGATGAATTTCTACGTGAACAACCTCAACGAGGCCTATCACAAAATTCGCGATACCGGTCTGGATGTGTCACCGATTATGCCGTCACTGGAACATGCGCTCGAACTGAGTAAAAAACTGGCCAGTGATTTCGACTACGTACGTGTGGACTGGTATATCCATGACGAACGGATCTACTTTGGCGAACTGACCTTCACCCCAGGTGCAGGACTGGTCACCGGCTTAGATCGTGGTTTAAATCAGATGATGGGAGATATGTGGATTCAGGACCGCCGCGGAACGCAGAGCCCGGGCGCTACCGTGCAGGATGTTAATATTCCTGCCATGTTGAAGAAAATTTAAGCACACACAGCAATATAAAAAACCCCGCTTAGCGGGGTTTTTTATGCGCAAAATTCAGGCAATCAATCAGGGCATCGGCCAGTCAGCAGGCGCCTGGCTCATTGCTTCAATAAAGGCATGCTTTGAGATTTCCACGAAGTTATGCACGTTATCCATACTCAGGGTAATGCCCATCAGACCGGTGACAAACCAGCAGGTCATGCCTAAACCAATCCCGCCACACATAAATGCCATCACGTGACGGCTATCCTGACGAAGTTTGGTTTTCAGGGTGCTGGCAAAAAACATCATGACTGCGCTCAGCAATTCCCAACGCATAACAAGAAAACTGGTGGTTAACGTAGCCATTGGCCGGACCTCAATATCAACAGGTAATCCTGACAATCTGCGGACATCACCGGCGACAAAAAAGTGTGTCAGGGAAGACTTTTTTGCCGTCAAACCAGGTTTAAAGTGTGACTTGGGTCACATTATATCACCCGATTTTAAATTTTGAACAAAATTTACACGGGTGTGGCAGTGACACGAAGGAAGGGTAAGCAGCAGAAGAAGAACGGCGGAAAAATCAGTCAGATGCGCCCAGGGCGGGCGCAACGGAGAATCAGCGAACCGGGCAACACTCGCCGGTGGTGCGCTGGGTAAAGCTATTGATTGGATCGTTATAGCCAAAACCTGGCAGGCGAGGGCGCTGAATCGCCTGACGACGCATGGTGTGCCGATAAGCGGTTGGCGTCTGTGCAAACTGACGACGAAACACGCGGGAAAAGGTTTGCTGCGAGTCATAGCCATACTGCATCGCAATATCAAACACCGGTCGCTGTGTCTGTGACAAAGCTTCAGCTGCCAGCGTCAGGCGGCGCTCACGAATATAGCCACCCAGCGTTTGTTTCGTTACGGAACGGAACATACGCTGCAGATGCCATTTCGAATAGCCCGATTTGGCCGCAACTTCATCAATCGACAAGCTCTTATCCAGGTTCTGGTCAATCCAGTGCGTCAGGGAATGAATGATCTCTTCTTGCATCATGGCCTCATCCTTCTGGTGTTTAATAAACGCTAATGGGTGTTTAGGGGTTTCGATGGAGAGCAAGTATAATTCCTCAAGTTAACTTGAGGTAAAGAGCCTGATGAAAAAAGAACGCAACTATCCAAAACCGGTTTTAACACCGGGTGAAGTGGCGCGCCGTAGCGGTGTGGCGGTCTCGGCGCTGCACTTCTATGAGACAAAAGGATTGATCTCCAGCACGCGAAATAGCGGCAATCAGCGGCGATACAGCCGTGACGTGCTGCGACGTGTCGCGATTATCAAGATTGCGCAGCGCATCGGTATTCCGCTGGCGACCGTGAGTGACAGTCTGGACCATATTCCCGCAAACAAGCGTATGTCCACACCAGAGTGGGATGCCCTGACGCAGCACTGGCGCGAAGAGCTGGATAAGCGTATCGAAACCCTGACCCGCCTGCGCAATGACCTCGATGGCTGTATCGGCTGCGGCTGCCTGTCGATGCGCGACTGCCCGCTACGCAACCCCGGCGATCGGCTGGGTCAGCAGGGCTCAGGTGCCGTGCTACTCGACCCGGAACAGGATGATAAACATACCGATACAGAGTGACGTCTATACTTGGTGAAGGTCAAAACACAGGGAATCATGATGATCACCGTTCACCATCTCGAGAAATCGCGCTCACATCGGGTGCTGTGGCTGCTGGAAGAGCTTGAAGTGCCGTACCAGATTAAACGCTATCAACGCGAACCGACCATGCTGGCTCCGGAGGCGCTAAGAAAAGTGCATCCGCTGGGGAAATCGCCCGTCATTACCGATGGCAATCGGGTGGTGGCAGAATCCGGTGCCATTCTCGAATATCTTGAAGAGAAACATGACCACGCGTTCCGGCTGAAAGTCAGTGATGAGGAATCACGGCTACAGTGCCGCTACTGGCTGCATTATGCCGAAGGCTCGCTGATGCCACTGCTGGTCATGAAGCTAATCTTTGGTCAGATGGGCAAAGCACCGGTGCCCTGGCTGCTGCGTCCGGTTGGGGCAGCATTCGGCAAAGGCGTGCAGAAAGCTTTCCTGGATAAACAGCTGAAGCCGCACATGCAGATGATCGAACAGCATCTGGCTACGCATCCCTGGTTTGCCGGCCAGCGTTTCTCGATTGCGGATATCCAGATGAGCTTTCCGCTGCTGGCGCTGGCGCAACGTGCCGGACTCGATCAGATGCCTGCCACGCAGAAATGGCTTCAGACCGTGCAGCAGCGTGCTGCCTGGCAACGTGCGATTGATCAGGGCGGCGAGCTTTCACTGCCAGGTTAGTTCTCTTTTCCACCGGCGCGTCGGATCTCCTCATGCCTGCGCCGGTGCGCTTTTTCTCCGGAAAATCGCTTTAACTTCAGGATGTCAGCGAGTGATCATGGCTTGTACCGGACGCCTATCCCCTCTTTATCTCTGATTTTTATGCTGATGAATCTCCCTGTTGCTGTTGAAAATATGCCGCTAAACGCCCGATAATCCCCTGCCTTTTTATCTGGCCGATTTTAGCGGCTAACTATCTGCGGCAAGGTAAACGTTTGCCTGCCAGGTTAAACCGGGCAGTGACGCCGTCTACCCGCTTATTCCAGGGACAGCGATGGTCGCAGAGCGATCCACACAACAAGAAATTTGAGGCTCAACTATGTCAACTGAATCACGCCCGGCCAGTGGAAAACTGGACGCCTGGTTCTCGATCTCGGCGCGCGGCAGCAGCGTGCGGCAGGAAATTCTGGCCGGACTCACCACCTTCCTGGCGATGGTCTACTCCGTCATCGTGGTGCCGGGAATGCTGGGCAAAGCCGGTTTCTCCCCCTCCGCCGTGTTTGTCGCCACCTGCCTGGTCGCCAGCTTTGGCTCCCTCCTTATGGGGCTATGGGCCAATCTGCCGATGGCGATTGGCTGTGCGATCTCTTTAACCGCCTTTACCGCTTTCAGCCTGGTGCTGGGTCAGCACATCAGCGTGCCGGTGGCGCTGGGTGCAGTGTTTCTGATGGGCCTGCTGTTTACCCTGATCTCGGTGACCGGCATCCGCGCCTGGATCCTGCGTAATCTGCCAATGGGTGTAGCGCACGGAACCGGCGTCGGGATTGGCCTTTTTCTGCTGCTGATTGCGGCTGACGGCGTCGGGCTGGTCGTAAAAAATCCGGCACCGGGCCTGCCGGTGGCACTGGGCCACTTCACCAGTTTCCCGGTGATGATGACGCTGCTGGGACTGGCCGCGATTATTGGACTGGAGAAGCGTCGGGTGCCCGGCGGCATTCTGCTGACGATTATCGCTATTTCACTGCTGGGCCTGATCTTTGACCCTGCGGTGACCTGGCAGGGACTGTTTGCACTGCCAAGCCTGCGTGATGCCAGCGGTCAGTCGCTGCTGTTTAGCCTGGACATTATGGGCGCGATGCAGCCGGTGGTGCTGCCCAGCGTACTGGCACTCGTGATGACCGCGGTCTTTGACGCTACCGGCACGATTCGCGCGGTCGCGGGTCAGGCCAATCTGCTGGATAAACAGGGGCAGATTATTAATGGTGGCCGTGCGCTGACCAGTGATTCTGTCAGCAGCCTGTTCGCGGGACTGGTGGGCGCATCACCGGCTGCGGTCTATATCGAATCGGCGGCAGGCACCGCAGCAGGCGGCAAAACGGGTCTTACTGCGATTGTGGTTGGCCTGCTGTTTCTCGCTATTCTGTTTATGTCACCGCTGGCTTATCTGGTGCCGGCTTACGCGACCGCACCCGCCTTAATGTATGTGGGGCTGCTGATGCTCAGCAACGTGGCAAAAGTCGACTTCAATGATTTTGTCGATGCGATGTCGGGCCTGCTAACGGCCGTGATCATTGTGCTCACCTGCAACATCGTAACCGGCATCATGATCGGTTTTGCCAGCCTGGTGGTGGGCCGCCTCTTTGCCGGTGAATGGCGTAAGCTCAACGTCGGTACGGTCATTATTGCTGTCGCGCTGGTGGCATTTTACGCCGGTGGCTGGGCTATCTGACGGCACAACCGGGCGTGCGCTTGTGCGCCCGGTATTTATCACTTTTTTCCCGCCCGGCGCACGCGTAGCTGACACCCTTCACCGCAGTTTGTTTTACACTTTAATGCTTAACCAATGATTGAAAGAAACGACGCCTAAGGAAAGCATGGAAATCTTTTTTACAATTCTCATCATGACGCTGGTCGTGTCGCTCTCTGGCGTCGCGGCTCGTATTCTCCCTTTTCAGATCCCCTTGCCACTCGTTCAGATCGCCGTGGGTGCGATGCTGGCCTGGCCAACGTTTGGTCTGCATGTCGACTTTGATCCAGAGCTGTTTCTGGTGCTGTTCATTCCGCCGTTGCTGTTTGCGGATGGCTGGAAGACGCCCATCAGTGAGTTCCTGCATCATGGCCGCGAGATAATTGGCTTAGCGCTGGCGCTGGTGCTGATTACGGTGTTCGGCATTGGCTATCTGATCTACTGGCTGGTGCCGGGTATCCCGTTGATTCCGGCGCTGGCGCTGGCGGCCGTGTTGTCGCCTACCGATGCCGTGGCGCTTTCCGGCATTGTGGGTGAAGGCCGCATTCCCAAAAAGATTATGTCGATTGTGCAGGGTGAAGCCCTGATGAATGATGCATCGGGTCTGGTTTCACTGAAATTTGCCGTGGCCGTTGCCATGGGCACGATGGTGTTTACCTGGGGCGGTGCCAGCATTGAGTTTCTGAAGGTCGCCGTGGGTGGCCTGGTCGCGGGTGTGGCAATCTGCTGGCTATACGGTAAGTCGTTGCGCCTGCTCAGCCGCTGGAGCGGTGACGATCCGGCCACTCAGACCGTACTGCTGCTGCTATTGCCTTTCGCCTCTTATCTGATTGCTGAACATCTGGGTGTTTCAGGCATCCTGGCGGCGGTGGCGGCCGGTATGACCATCACCCGTTCCGGTATTATTCGTCAGGCCCCGCTGGCGATGCGTCTTCGTGCAAACAGCGTCTGGCAGATGCTGGAGTTCGTGTTCAACGGCATGGTCTTCCTGATGCTGGGCCTGCAGCTGCCGGATATTCTGCAGACCTCAATCGACCAGGCACAGGCCGATCCGAACGTCGAACTCTGGATGCTGTTTGCCGATATCGGGCTGGTCTACGCCGCGCTGATGATCGTGCGTTTTGGCTGGCTGTGGATTATGCAGCGTTTCAGCAAACGGCTGCTGAAGAAGAAGCCGATGGAGTTCTCTAACTACTCGCTACGTGAGCTGTTGATCGCCTCTTTTGCTGGAGTGCGCGGTGCCATTACGCTGGCCGGTGTGCTGTCGATTCCGCTGTTCCTGACCAATGGCGAGCCTTTCCCGGCGCGTTATGAGCTGGTGTTTATCGCCACCGGTGTGATTCTGTTCTCATTGCTGGTGGGCGTAGTGCTGCTGCCGATTCTCCTGCGTGGCGTGGATACCATTGATAAAGGTGCGCACCGCCGTGAGCTGCAGAATGCCCGTGCGGTAATGGCAGGCGCCGCGATTGAAAGCCTTCACAAGATGGAAGAGCGACTGGATAACGGATCGGAAGAGAACATCGATCCGGAACTGCTCAAAGAGGTGAGTCTGCGAGTGATTGGCAACCTGCGTCGTCGTGCCGAAGGAAAGAATGACCTCGAACACGCGCTGTATGCTGAGAACCTTGAGCGTCGCTTCCGTCTGACCGGATTGCGTGCCGAGCGCGCGGAGCTCTATCATCTGCGCGCGACCCAGCAAATTTCCAATGAGACGATGCAGACGTTACTGCACGATTTGGACCTACTGGAAGCGTTGCTGATCGAAAAAGAAGAGTAAGTCTGACCGGCACGCCTGCGCATTCATGCGGGCGTGCCAGCCTTTCACACCGACAGGCGCGGCGGCTCATCCGGCCAGTGCTCCCGGCAACAGTTGATCCACGCCTGCGCACTGCGCGACAGATAACTCCCTTCCCGCCAGATTAAACCCAGACTCCACTTCAGTTCCGATTCCAGCGGCAGCCACAAGAGCGACTGCTTATCCAGCCGCTGACAGATAGGCTCTGGCAGAATCGCCAGCCCCATTTCCGCCTGCACCATCGCCGCCAGAAAATCCCACTGACCGCTACGCACTGCCACCGTGGGCGTCAGGTTAAGCCGCTGAAACGCCTGCATCAGCTGACGATTCAGCGAAAACTCCTCATTGAAAATCAGCAGCGGATGCGCGGCCAGTTCTGCCAGCCCAATCTGCTGGCGGCTGAGCCACTCCGGGCGACGCGGCAGCAGCACGCAAAGCGGATGATGCATCAGGGGCAGGGTGTTCAGCGGCAGCTCAGCGTCGACCGGCAGTGCGGTCAGGGCGATATCCAGACTGCCCGCCAGCACCGCCTGCTGAACGGTCAGACCGCCGAACTCAGAGATTTTCAGCTGAACGCCGGGATAGCGGCGGCGAAAGGCGGAAATCGATCCAGCTATCTGCATACCGACCATCGGCGGAATGCCGAGTCGCAGCTCGCCGGTTTTAAGCTGGTTGATGTCACCAATCTCCGCTTCCAGCTGATGAAACTCCTGCAGGATTGCCAGGCCACGCTGATAGACCGCCTGACCGCTGTCGGTAAGATGAAGCCTCCGGCCATCGCGCAGGATCAGCGTGCAGCCCAGCTCCTCCTCCAGCTGGCGCAGCATTTTGCTGATGGTTGGCTGCGTCACAAACAGCTTTTGTGCCGCGCGGGTAAAGCTCTGCTGGCGAACCACTTCAGTAAAGTAACGCAGGGCGCGCACGTCCATAACTATTCCTTTCAGGCATGATTACGATAATTTTAATTCATTTTTTTCACACTCTGTTGGCGTTTTATACTGGCGACATCAATTTAATCGGGGAGACACGGTGATGGCGTTAGCACTCACTCCACTCAGCAACCGCGCAGTGCAATGGCTTAGCCTGCCACTGCAGGTAGGGTTATATATTGGCCTGTTTGTCGCCAGTCAACAGCTGGTGAGCTGGCTGCACCTGCCACTGCCTGCCAATATCGTCGGGATGCTGGTGCTGCTGGCGTTGATCGTAACGCGGATTGTGCCGCTGAACTGGGTAAAAGCCGGGTCGCGCTGGCTGCTGGCCGAAATGTTGCTGTTTTTTATTCCGGCGGTAGTGGCGGTCGTGAACTATGGCGCGCTGCTGCGTGTGGATGGCTGGCGCATCTGTGTGGTGATTGGTGTCAGTACGACGCTGGTGCTGGCGTCGACCGCCTGGGTCGTGGACCGGCTTTATCAGTATGAAGTCGCGCGCGCCGCGCGTAAGCAGAATCCAGATGCGTGATTTTATCATCAGTCTCTTGTGTGTCGCGGTTACGCTGCTGGTGTATGCGCTGAATAAACGGCTTTATAGCCGCTGGCGGACACTGCTGTTAATGCCACTGGTCATGACGCCGCTGGTGCTGGTCGGACTGCTGCTGCTGACGCACATCAGCTGGCAGGATTACATTGCTGAAAACCACTGGCTGCTCTGGTTGCTGGGACCCGCTACGCTGGCGTTTGCAGTGCCAGTCTATGAGAACGTGGAGATTATTAAGCGGCACTGGCTATCCCTGAGCGCGGGCGTATTGACCGCCACGGTGGTCGCTGTCTGCAGCTCGGTCTGGCTGGCGCGGCTGTTGACGCTGCCAGAGTCAATCCAGCGCAGTCTGGCGGTGCGCTCCATTACTACCCCGTTTGCGCTGGCCGCAGCCGGACCAATTGGCGGTCAGCCCGATCTGGTTGCGCTGTTTGTGGTCATCACTGGCGTGTTTGGCATGGCGGTAGGTGACGTGCTGTTTCTGCGCCTCGCAATCAAGCAGGGTGTGGCGAAAGGGGCCGGGTTTGGGGCTGCGTCGCACGGTGCCGGAACGGCGCGTGCTTATCAGCTTGGGCAGCAGGAGGGCGTGGTCGCCAGCCTGGTTATGATGCTCTCGGGCGTAGTGACCGTGGTGCTGGCTCCGCTGATTGGACACCTGATGTGGACAATATAGTCTACACTGCGTAGCGCAGAGGCAGCGGTAATTCTGAACGCGACACGTATTTTTACGTAAAGTTTCCCGGATTTTGTTGTCTCTCCGTTTCAGGCTGTTAACCTTGCGGCCGAATTAATTGTCCTTCACGGAGTGGAATCATGTTTAAGCAACTTGTTACCGGGAGCGCCCTTGGGCTGGTTTTACTGAGCGGCGCCGCTCAGGCAATTGAAGGCAGTGTTGATGTCAGCGAACACAACACCAACCTGAACCTGGGTCTGGGCACCACAACACCCGGTCTGTTTCTGAAAGGTAACTGGCTGCGTAGCGACCATGACGGCAGCACCTACGGTGCCGGTCTGGGTTACAACGTTGATTTCGGGCCGCTGCGTCTGGCGCCGACCGCAAAAGCGATTTTCACCCATCCTGAAGATGGAAAAGATGGATTTGCGGTGGCGCTGGGTGGTGCAGCACACTACAGCTTCAACAGCATGTGGGGCCTGTATGGTGAGTATTATTACGCGCCAGAGTCGTTCACCGATCATCTCGACAGCTATCAGGAAGCCGCTGGCGGCCTGAGCTTCACGCCGGTTTCACTGCTTAACCTGCGTGTGGGTTATCAGTACATCGAACTGAACAACAAAGATGGACGCAAAGATAACGTGCTGGTCGATGGCCCGTACGTGGGTGCATCTCTGCGCTTCTGATTCTGTTGCATGAAAGAGAAGGGCGACTACTTCTGTAGTCGCCCTTTTTTATTGGCTGCTCGTTATCAATGTTAAACGGCGATCAGTGCGCCTTACCCTGTTCAATGCCGGTGCCCGTCTGCGAGCGAATAAACTGTGCGCGGAAGCGCGAACGTTCCTCTGCGCCCTGCTGCGAATGGTCGGTGACAGAGAAGAGCCAGATGCCCACAAATGCCACTACCATGGAGAACAGCGCCGGATATTCATACGGGAAAATCGGTGTCGCATTTCCCAGCACCTGCACCCACACGGTTGGGCCAAGGATCATCAGAATGACGGCAGTCAGCAGACCCAGCCAGCCGCCCACCATCGCGCCGCGCGTGGTGAGTTTTGACCAGTACATCGACAGCAGAATGATCGGGAAGTTACAGCTGGCCGCAATTGAGAAGGCCAGCCCGACCATAAAGGCGATGTTCTGCTTCTCAAACAGAATACCCAGCGCAATAGCGACCACGCCCAGCGCCAGCACGGTGATTTTAGAAACCCGCAGCTCATCTTTCTCGCTCGCCTGACCTTTGCGGTACACGCTGGCATAGAGGTCGTGAGAAACCGCCGACGCACCCGCCAGGGTCAGGCCCGCGACCACGGCCAGAATGGTGGCAAAGGCAACCGCTGAGATAAAGCCCAGGAAGGTGCTGCCGCCCACGGCGTTAGCCAGATGCACCGCCGCCATATTGGTCCCACCAATCAAGGCGCCGCTGGCATCTTTAAAGGCCGGATTAGCGCCCACCAGCAGGATGGCACCGAAGCCGATAATAAAGGTGAGGAAGTAGAAGTAACCCATAAAGCCGGTGGCCCAGAAGACACTTTTACGGGCCTCTTTGGCATCCGCGACGGTGAAGAAGCGCATCAGAATGTGCGGCAATCCGGCTGTACCAAACATCAGGCCCAGCCCCAGCGACAGCGCCGAGATAGGATCTTTCACCAGTCCGCCAGGCTGCATAATCGCGATGCCTTTTGGATGGACTGCCATCGCTTCGGTGAACAGCGTATTAAAGCTGAAATTGGCTGCTTTCATTACCATGATGGCCATAAAAGAGGCACCAAACAGCAGCAGCACCGCCTTGATGATCTGCACCCAGGTGGTTGCCAGCATGCCGCCAAACAGCACGTACATCACCATCAGAATGCCCACCAGAACCACCGCCACATGATAGTTCAGGCCAAACAGCAGCTGGATAAGCTTACCGGCACCCACCATCTGCGCGATCAGGTAGAGCGCCACCACCACCAGCGAACCGCAGGCTGACAGGGTGCGAATCGGCATCTGCTTCAGACGATAGGAGGCGACGTCAGCAAAGGTATAACGACCCAGGTTGCGCAGCCGCTCGGCAATTAAAAACAGAATCATCGGCCAGCCGACCAGGAAGCCGAGCGAGTAGATCAGTCCGTCATAGCCGGAGGTGTAAACCAGCGCCGAAATGCCCAGGAACGAGGCTGCTGACATGAAGTCACCCGCCATCGCCAGGCCATTCTGAAAGCCGGTGATATTGCCGCCCGCAGTGTAGTAGTCGTTGCGCGAACGGGTGCGCTTTGACGCCCAGTAAGTAATCCCCAGCGTGGCGCCGACGAAAATCGTAAACATGATAATCGCCTGATAGTTGGTCGCCTGGCGCTGCACCGCACCGGTAATCGCATCGGCGGCCAGCGCTGAAAACGGCAACATCAGGGCCAGTAGCCATAAGGTGAGACGGGTCATGATTTCACCTCGCGGAGGATCGCTTTGGTTAAACGGTCAAATTCCCCGTTGGCGCGCCAGACATAGACACCGGTCAGCACAAATGACATCACAATCAGCCCGACGCCAATCGGGATGCCGCGCGTCACATTGGTTCCGGCATGCAGCGGCGTACCGAGCCAGCCGGGCGCAAACGCAATCAGCAGGATAAAACCGACATAGAGCACCAGCATAATCAGCGACAGCAGCGTCGCGAACGCCTGGCGCTTATGGACTAACTCATGAAAAAGCGGATTACGTTCAATCTGCTGATTGATTGCATCCTGATTCGAAAGGGCGTCATTCATCACATTTTCTCCAGAGGGCTTGCAGGCAAGAACCTCACGACAGGGCGTGGATTCAGCTGGTTATAATATTTGTGACTACCGGAACAGACTGCGTAGGGCGGGGGTGGCGGGAAGCGATCTTCCCGCCGGACAGCGTGCGCTTAAGGCATTTTGATCGACTGTTTCTCCTCAAGCAGTTTTTCAACTACGCCAGGATCGGCGAGGGTAGAGGTATCACCCAGGTTGCTGGTATCACCGGTGGCAATTTTGCGCAGAATACGGCGCATGATTTTGCCGGAGCGGGTTTTCGGCAGTGAGTCGGTCCAGTGCAGCACATCAGGCGTGGCAATGGGGCCAATCTCTTTGCGGACCCACTGGCGCACTTCGGTGTACAGCTCTGGCGAAGGCTCTTCGCCGTGATTCAGCGTGATATAGGCATAAATCGCCTGGCCTTTGATGCTGTGAGGTATCCCCACCACGGCCGCTTCGGCAATTTTAGGGTGCGACACCAGCGCCGATTCAATCTCAGCGGTTCCCAGGCGGTGACCGGAGACGTTGAGCACGTCATCGACGCGTCCCGTGATCCAGTAGTAGCCATCTTCATCGCGACGGGCACCGTCTCCACTGAAGTAAACATTTTTAAAGGTAGAGAAGTAAGTCTGCTCAAAACGGTCGTGATCGCCAAAGAGGGTACGTGCCTGTCCCGGCCACGACTCGGTGATCACCAGATTGCCTTCACAGGCACCTTCCTGTGGCTGACCTTCGTTGTCCACCAGCGCCGGTTGCACGCCAAAGAACGGTCGGGTGGCGGAACCGGCTTTCAGTTCGGTCGCACCCGGCAGCGGCGTGATCATGAAGCCGCCGGTTTCGGTCTGCCACCAGGTATCCACAATCGGGCAGCGGCTGTTACCAATTTTCTTGTAGTACCACTCCCAGGCTTCCGGGTTAATCGGCTCGCCGACCGAACCCATAATGCGCAGGCTGCTGCGGTCGGTGCCGGCAATCGCTTTGTCCCCTTCCGCCATCAGCGCACGGATGGCGGTCGGCGCGGTGTAAAGCAGGGTGACTTTGTGTTTATCAACCACTTCCGCCATGCGGCTCGGTGTTGGCCAGTTCGGCACCCCTTCAAACATCAGGGTGGTGGCACCACAGGCCAGCGGACCATACACCAGATAGCTGTGACCGGTTACCCAGCCGACGTCTGCGGTGCACCAGTAGATATCATCCTGATGATAATCAAAGACGAACTTAAAGGTGGTGGCGGCATAGACCAGATACCCGCCAGTGGTATGCAGCACACCTTTGGGTTTGCCGGTTGAGCCCGACGTATAAAGGATAAACAGGGGATCTTCCGCGCCGACTTCGGCTGCAGAATGGTTGGTGCTGGCGTTGAGCATCAGGTCATGCCACCACTGATCGCGGCCTTCAACCCAGCCCACATCTTTACCGGTGCGCTGGAACACCACCACGTTTTTCACGCTGGTGACGTTGGGATTTTTTAATGCGTCATCGACATTTTTCTTCAGCGGAATGCTGCGGCCGGCGCGAATGCCTTCATCGGCCGTAATCACCAGCGAAGCGCTGGAATCGACGATACGGCCAGCGACCGCTTCCGGTGAGAAGCCGCCAAAAATCACCGAGTGGACGGCACCAATACGCGCGCAGGCCAGCATTGCCACCGCGGCTTCCGGCACCATCGGCATATAGATCGCCACCACGTCGCCTTTTTTCACGTCCAGCAGCTCCAGCACGTTGGCGAAGCGACAGACTTCAGCATGCAGCTGGCGGAAGGTCAGGGTTTTGCTTTCGCTGGCGTCATCGCCTTCCCAGATAATCGCCGGGTGATCGCCGCGCGTGGCGAGATGACGGTCAAGGCAGTTTGCCGCCAGGTTGAGCGTGCCATCTTCGTACCAGCGAATGTTAATGTTACCTGGCGCAAACGAGCAGTTTTTCACTTTGCTGTAAGGCTTAATCCAGTCAAGGATTTTGCCCTGTTCGCCCCAGAAGCTGTCTGGATCGTCGACAGATTGCTGATACATCGCCTGATACTGCTCTGCTGTAATCAGGGTGTTTGCTGCAATATTCTCTGGAACAGGATGAATGTGATTTTGGCTCATGGCGGATCTCCTTGAAGATGTTAATGATATGTCAATCAATGGTTAATTAAAGCCTGCCCTGAGTCTTTGTTTCTTTTTTGCGCCACAGATCACGTGATAGCGCTTCCGCCGCAAAACGTGAAGCCGGATTGCTACTTTCGTTTAACGCTCTGACGGCGATGGGGAATTAAGAAGGGGTATGAAAAGGGAATGGGCTGGATAAAAAGCAAGCAAACGCGCCGGCAGCCTTTTTAACCAGTAGTGAATAGCTATGCGTAAATTCATCTAAGTATTACTTTTCATAACAGCAGGTTAGGTATTTTTACTTCCGGCAGCACTTTATGCTGCTTAGGTGGCTAACTTTTAATCGGATCTGCCAGGGGTTGCATTTACCACAGTGAAAATGGTACTTATCTCGCCCCTGTTCTGCAGGTATCAACTCAGACCGCGTCTGAAAATGGGTATGGGAATCATCAGATTTTCATACGAGGCGCTGTTTCTAAACACCCTCTAATTTACCGGGCTTTTTGCTCACTCCCTGTGTGTATTGTCTTCTGCACCTTCGCAGTAGAGAGAAACGGGTTTTGACTGAGGAAATTACGCGTTATGAAAGGTTTTAAAATCAGCCTGGCCTGGCAGATTCTGACAGCCCTGGTGCTTGGCATCGTTGTGGGTGCTGTATTGCATAATCAGCCAGACAATCGTGAATGGTTAGTCGCTAACATTCTCAGTCCTGCAGGCGATATCTTTATTCATCTTATCAAGATGATTGTGGTACCGATTGTGATTTCATCCCTGGTTGTCGGCATCGCTGGCGTGGGTGATGCAAAAAAGCTGGGACGCATCGGCGTCAAAACGATTCTCTACTTTGAAGTGATCACCACCCTTGCCATTGTGGTCGGTATTACGCTGGCCAACGTATTTCAACCCGGCACCGGCATTGATATGTCAACGCTGGCAACGGTGGACATCTCTAAATATGAAGCGACAACGGCAGAGGTACAGGGCGGTCCGCACAGCCTGGTCACCACCATTCTGTCGCTGATCCCGCAGAATATCTTCGCTTCCATGGCGAAGGGCGACATGCTGCCGATTATCTTTTTCTCGGTGCTGTTTGGCTTAGGTCTGTCGTCACTGCCGTCGGAACAGCGCGACCCGCTGGTAAACCTGTTCCGTGGCATTTCTGAAACGATGTTTAAAGTGACGCACATGATCATGCGTTATGCGCCGGTCGGTGTGTTTGCGCTGATTGCGGTGACCATCGCTAACTTCGGATTTGCCTCGCTGTGGCCGCTGGCTAAGCTGGTGCTGCTGGTTTACGCGGCAATTCTGTTCTTCGCTTTTGTGGTGCTGGGCGGAGTCGCGCGCTTCTGTAAGCTGCGGATTACTACGCTGATGCGTATCCTGAAGGATGAGCTGATTCTCTCTTACTCTACCTCCAGCTCAGAAACCGTGTTGCCACGCATCATGGAGAAGATGGAAGCCTACGGCGCACCAAAAGCGATAACCAGCTTCGTGGTGCCGACCGGTTATTCGTTCAATCTGGATGGTTCGACGCTGTATCAGAGTATCGCGGCGATCTTTATTGCCCAGCTGTACGGCATTGACCTGTCGCTGACCGATGAGATTGTGCTGGTCCTGACGCTGATGGTGACCTCGAAAGGGATCGCGGGTGTGCCAGGCGTGTCGTTCGTGGTGCTGCTGGCCACGCTGGGCAGCGTTGGTATTCCTCTTGAAGGTCTGGCGTTTATCGCCGGTGTTGACCGCATCATGGATATGGCGCGTACTGCGCTGAACGTGGTCGGTAACGCGCTGGCGGTGCTGGTGATTGCCCGCTGGGAAAACCAGTTCGACGCTGAACAGGCAAAAGAGTATGAGCTGCAGTTGCGTACACAGACCGCAAGCTGAGAACAGCGTTAACGTAAAGAGGGGCTCAACGAAAGTTGGGCCCTTTTTGTTTGTGTGGCTTTGTCATCGTTCTTAGCAGGATGAGCATTCAAAAAATTAGTTATATAAATATAACTAAATAACGCTTTTGATAGCTTTTTCGTTGCTTTTATGACTGAATTTGGTTATTTTTAAAGGTGGATTGAAAGCGTGCTTTGACAACAAGGAGTGTTGACGGATGCCAGAAATTAACTGGACGAAAAGGGCATTTAAACAGCTATATAGGCTGCCTCAGAAAGAAGGTAACGCCATCGAAGATGCTGTAGAGGCGCTGGCTAAGTGGCCTGATATTCCCATCTGAAGGTCGAAAAGCTGACGGATGATAAAGAGAAGCGAATGAAGTTGGTGGTGGGTCACTACCGCGTGCTGTGGAAGATAGAGAAAGGTCAGCCAGTGGTTATCGCTATTCTAGAAGTCGTAAGAAGAACATCGACCACGTATAAAAAGCGTTAGCAAGGGGTTGGAGTTAGCCTGCGTCACCACTGAGTTAAGAGCAGATAAGAACATAGCTAAGTCGCGCCAGCAGATGATCAGGTCTGGACTGTTGCGGCAGTAAGGAGTGATTAACCATGAATGCGATACAGTTTCTGACAGACGAGCGCGGGAACCGCACGGGTGCCGTCATCCCCATTGAGTTGTTTAACCGGCTCATGGCCGGGCGTCACTTAGACGACGTATTTGAGCCTCTCACCTATAAAGCGGGACCGGATGATGACGAAACGATTCCCCATGACGTAATGAAAATCAGCCGGAGGCAATCTGTTCCTTTGCATGTTGCCTGGCGTTTACATCGGCAAATGTCGCAGGAAGAGGTCGCGAACAAATTAGGCATCACGCAGGCTGGCGTTTCGAAGTTAGAGTCGAGAAAGAAACCTCAAAAACAAACGCTTGAGAAGCTGGCAGCCTTATATGACTGCAGAACGTCACAACTTTATATTGATTAAATCAACGTGCTTTTAAACCGCATTGTGCCTTTCAGTCGGACACAAAGGGTGGCTACGTAAAGTCGGCGTAAACCCATCCCTGGGGCCTCGGCCGCCGCATCCATGCGGCGGACGCTTTACTCCGCTCCCCCTTTGTATCCGCCTTTATGCCAGCTATGCGCTGTATTTTAAGAAAATCAAAAGATCGTATCGAAGGATTTATTTGCGATACAGCACGGATTTTTAAATCTTATCGGCAAGCTCAAGCCCTTTACAAACAGCAATAAAACAGCCTAAGGGAAGAAAAGGTTCACCTGAAGAGTAAAGCGTCCCACCGCCAGGGATGGCGTGGGCCGAGCGTCATGGATGACGAATGCGTCTTTACGATCAGGTGAACCTTTTCTGACTGGCTCTGATCACAAAGCCATTAAGCCCCGAATGCCAGGCACCCTGCTTAAGCTCAACGCTAACCAGCCCAATCCCCCGCAACATGACCCACCCCACAGCCATTGAAAAAAGATCTCACTCAATGAATTAATCATTCGTTATGATAGTGAGTAAATTGAATAATTTATTCCTTAGCGGAGCCCGCCATGAAACTCGACCTCAGCCAGATGCTCACCGAAGGCCGCAACCCGGCCAGCCAGAACATTGATGAACTCTCCACCGAAGCGATGCTGCGCGTCATTAATGACGAAGATAAAAAGGTGGCGCTGGCGGTTGAGGCCATCGTGCCGCAAATCGCCACCGCCGTTGACGCCATCTGTGCCGCGTTTCGTGCAGGTGGACGACTGATCTATTGCGGTGCGGGCACCTCCGGGCGGCTGGGCATCCTGGATGCCAGCGAATGCCCGCCTACCTTTGGCACGCCGCGTGAGCAGGTGATTGGCCTGATTGCCGGCGGCCACACCGCAATACTACAGGCGGTTGAAAACGCCGAAGATAACCGGGAACAGGGCGCGCAGGATTTGAAAGACATCCATTTTAGCCGCCATGACGTGCTGGTCGGTATCGCCGCCAGTGGTCGCACACCTTATGTGCTGGGTGCGCTGGCTTACGCGAATGAACTGGGCTCGACCACTGTGTCGCTTAGCTGTAATCCGGGCAGCGCGATGTCACAGGTTGCCGCCATTGCGCTCACACCCGTGGTCGGTCCGGAAGTGGTCACCGGCTCCTCCCGCATGAAAGCGGGCACGGCGCAGAAACTGGTGCTCAACATGCTCACCACCGGATCAATGATCCGCAGCGGAAAAGTCTATGGCAACCTGATGGTCGATGTGGAAGCCACTAACCAGAAACTGGTGCAGCGCCAGGTCAACATCGTCATGCAGGCTACGGATTGTGATGACGCGACTGCTCGTGCGGCGCTGACCGGCTGTGGCGGACACTGCAAAACCGCCATCCTGATGGTACTGGCTGACCTGAACGCCGATGAGGCCAAAGCGCTGCTCGGTCAGCATCAGGGCTTTATCCGTCAGGCGCTACAGGCAGCGGGGGCACGCTGATGGCGAAAATCACCGAGGCACTGTTACGCGACATCCTGCAGGCGGTCGGTGGTGCGCAGAATATCGCGGCCTGCGGTCACTGCATGACACGGCTCCGCCTGACGCTGAATCAGCCAGAACAGGCTGATCTTTCCAGGTTAAAAAGCCTGCCGGGCGTGCTGGGGGTCATCGACAGCGATGCGCAGTTACAGATTGTCGTGGGGCCAGGAAAAGCGCAAACCGCCGCCGAGGGAATGCAAAGCCTGCTGTCGCAGGGTGATACTGCAATGGCTTCGCAGGGCGAAACGGCGGCGCTTAGCCAGCTGGCAGCGCAGCAGAAGCAGCAGCTAAAGGCGAAACAGACCAGTGGGGTGCATCAGTTCCTGTCGCGCTTCGCCACTATCTTCACGCCGCTAATCCCAGGCTTTATCGGCGCGGGACTGCTGCTGGGATTTGCCACGCTGATTGAACAGAGTCTCCATCTTAATGCGCCCGGCGATCACGCGCCCTGGCTGCTGCACACCGTGGCCTACATGAAGGTGTTCGGCAAAGGGCTGTTCACCTTTCTCAGTATTCTGATCGGCTATAACGCACAGAAAGCCTTTGGCGGCAGCGGCGTAAACGGCGCCATCATCGCCTCGCTGTTTGTGCTCGGCTATGTGCCCACGGCCACCACCGGCTACTACAGCGGTATGGAGAGCTTCTTTGGTCTGACGATCGATCCGCGCGGCAACATTATCGGTGTGCTGATGGCGGCGATTATCGGGGCGTGGATAGAGAAACAGCTGCGCAAAATCATTCCTGACAACCTGGATATGATCCTCACCTCGCTGTTTACGCTGGTGATCACGGGCACCATCACCTATCTGCTGATTATGCCGCTGGGCGGCGAACTGTTTAAGGGAATGTCGTGGCTGTTTATCCACCTCAATAGCAATCCCTTTGGCTGCGCGCTGCTGGCTGGACTGTTCCTGATTGCGGTGATGTTCGGTATTCATCAGGGCTTTATTCCTGTCTATTTTGCGCTGATGGAAACCCAGGGATTTAACTCGTTGTTTCCGATTCTGGCAATGGCGGGCGCAGGGCAGGTCGGCGCATCACTGGCACTCTGGTGCAAAGCAGAAAAAGGTGCGCTGCTGCGGGCGCAGATCAAAGGTGCAATTGTCCCGGGCCTGCTTGGGGTGGGCGAGCCGCTGATTTATGGTGTCACGCTGCCCCGCCTCAAGCCCTTTATCACCGCCTGTGGCGGTGGAGCACTGGGCGGTTTCTTTATTGGATTGGTCGCGTGGCTGGGTTTGCCAGTGGGGATGAACACGGTATTCGGGCCGTCCGGGCTGGTCACTCTGCCACTGATGACCTCCAGCCAGGGCATTTTCGCCGGGATGGCAGTTTACCTGGCCGGGCTGATCGTCGCATGGACCGGCGGTTTTCTGCTCACCTGGTGGTTTGGCACCCGTAATGTTGACCTCAGTTAAGCCACTGCCGAAATCCTCCAGTCTGGCTAACGGATAAAAACAGATCAAAAGTGTGAAAGCCGCTGCAAAGTGGCTTTTTTCGCGGCAGAAATTAAAACGTATCACTAAAGAGTCGGCGCGGGCATGCCGAAAACATAAAAAAGGGTAATCGTTATTTCTCAGCCCACCGTTTTCACGCCGCGCCTCAGACTGTTGCGTGCAGGACGTCGGGTCTCCAAGGACTTTTGATGCGTAACAACCAGCCTGTCTCTCAGCGTGAATATCTGTTCGATGATCATGCGACACTGATGTCGACCACCGATCTCAACAGCCACATTACCTACGCCAACGACGCGTTTATCGAAGCAAGCGGATTCACTGCTGACGAGATCAACGGCCAGCCGCATAACATGGTGCGTCACCCCGATATGCCGCCAGAAGCCTTTGCCGATATGTGGGCGACGCTGAAGCAGGGCGAACCCTGGACTGCGCTGGTCAAAAACCGCCGGAAAAACGGCGACCACTACTGGGTGCGTGCCAATGCCATTCCGGTCGTACGCGACGGTAAAGTGCAGGGTTATATGTCCGTGCGCACCAAACCTACGGCAGAAGAGGTGCGTCAGACAGAAGTGCTCTATCAGGATTTTCGTGAAGGCCGCGCCAGAGGGCGACGTTTTCACAAAGGCCTGCTGGTGCTTAGCGGCTGGCGTCGTCCCGCCTCAATCCTGAAGACGCTGCCCCTGCGCTGGCGGATTCGCAGCACGCTAATGGCGTTACTGCCTCTCTCGGTGGCGGGCGTCTGGGCACTGGGCATGACCCACACTGCACTGGCAGGCTTTGCTGCGGGAATGGCTGCGCTGCTTCTGCTCTGCAGTCTGTGGCTGGAGCAGCAGATTTCACGTCCTATTGAGCGGATGTGCAAACAGGCACTCCGCGTAGCGACCGGTGCCAGCCATCAGGTTGAACAGATGGATCGTGTGGATGAGGTCGGCGTCACACTCCGCGCCATTGGCCAGCTCGGATTGATGTTCCGCTGGCTGGTGGATGATGTCAGCGGCCAGGCGATCAATGTGCTGAGTGCCAGCGATGCCATCGCCCGCAGTAACAACGAACTGAGTCGCCGTACTGAACAGGCGGCGGCTAACGTGCAGCAAACCGCGGCGACCATGAACGAAATGACCGCGACGGTGAAGAGCAACACCGAAACTGCACATGAGGCGAATAGCCTCTCAGCCAGCACCAGTCACGCCGCCAGCAAAGGCGGCGATGTGATGACGGATATGATGGGCATGATGGGCGAAATTGCCGACAGCTCAACGCGTATCGCCAATATAACCAGCGTGATCGACGGCATTGCCTTCCAGACTAATATTCTGGCGTTGAATGCTGCGGTGGAAGCGGCGCGGGCAGGTGAGCAGGGTAAAGGCTTTGCCGTGGTCGCGGGTGAAGTTCGCAGCCTGGCGCAACGCAGCGCTAAAGCCGCCAGCGAGATTAAAATGCTGGTTGAAACCAGCAGCAGCCGGGTCAAATCGGGCAATGAGCATGCCAGCGCGGCGGGCCGGACGATGCAGGATATCGTGTCGCAGGTGCAGAATGTCACTGCGCTAATCGCCCAGATCAGTGCCGCCACGGCCGAACAGGCGACGGCGCTCAGCGAGGTCAGCTCAGCAGTAGAAGATCTCGATGATATCACCCATCAGAACGCTGCCCGCGTGACAGAAAGCGCCGAGGCGTCTGGTCGCATGACCCATCAGGCTAACCGTCTGGTGGAAGCGATCAGCGTCTTTCGCTAAGAAGCCAGCGCCTGCGTGCTTTCGCGTCCGGCACGCAGCGCGCCAGGCGACTGACCAACGATCCGCTTAAACGCGCGACTGAACGCCGCAATCGAGCCGTAGCCGAGATGATAGGCCACGGCTTCCACCGCTTCCCCATTGTTCACAATCCGCTGCACCGCCAGCCGCATCCGCAACTCCGTAAGATAACGCAGCGGCGTCATACCGGTGGCATTGAGAAAACGTCCGGCAAACACCGAGCGCGAACAGCCTGCCACGCTGGCCAGTCGCGCTACCGTCCAGTTTTCGCCCGGCTCCCGATGCATCGCGGCAATCGCCTGACTCAGACGCGGGTCGCGCATTGCCTGCACCAGCCCGCTACTCTGGCCGCAGCCGTTTTCTACCCAGCCGCGCACAATCAGCGCGGCAACGACATCCGCCAGACGCGACAGAATGCCGGCAAACCCCGCCTGACGCGTGCGTGACTCCCGCTCCATTGCGGCCAGGATCGGCTGAATCTCCGGGTACTGCGACAGCAGAGTGCTCACCAGCATCACATCCGGCATGGTATTGATCAGCGGCTGCATGCCGCCAAGCTCAAACGCCATGCAGGCGCTGAACAGCAGTACGCTGTGCTCGTCCTCACCGGCATCTTCCGGGGCGGCGATGGCGCAGACGCTGTCGCAGAGCGGCTTGCTCGCCATGTTTTTAATGCACTGGCAGTCCGCCTCCTCACTGGAGATCAGGCTGTGCGGTTTACCGTGTGGCACCAGCAGCGCATCGCCGCTGTTGAGCTGAAACACCTCGCCGGAGGCGCTGCGCACCAGCAGTGAGCCACGTCCGACAAAGTGGAACTGCGCCCGGCCCGGCGCGTGCTCGTAGCGCAACCCGAATGGCGCGCTTACCGCGATGCGCTGGTAGTTCACGCCATACAGGCGCATCCCCATCAGCAGTTCACTGGTCAGATCTCCATAGTGGCTCATGTGATTCCAGACGAATTATCAAAAATGAAGGTGTAAGCATCATAGATCGTCCTGATGCGACACTCTATGCTCACACTCACTTTTTTTATCTTCCGGAGAAGCAGCATGAGTCTGACAACCGAAGTGGCTGATGAGGTTTCCTCGCCGACCCGTCCCGCGTGGGGTGCGGTATTTGCCATGGCATTTGGGGTGTTCAGCCTCATCACCGCCGAATTTTTACCTGTGAGTCTGTTGACGCCGATGGCGCACAGTCTCGGTGTATCCGAAGGGCAGGCGGGACAGACCGTCACTATTACTGCACTGGTCGCGCTGTTTACCAGCCTGGTGACCGGCAGCGTCACGCGGCGAATTGACCGCCGTATTGTGATGCTGGTTTTTTCACTGTTGCTGATCGCCTCTGCGCTGATGGTGGCCTTTGCGGCTGACCTGACGGTAATCCTGCTGGCGCGGGTGCTGCTGGGTATGGCCATTGGTGGCTTCTGGACACTTTCAACCGCTATCACTATGCGTCTGGTGCCCAGCGATCAGGTGCCACGTGCACTCTCTATTGTGTTTAGTGGTATCTCGCTGGCGACAATTATCGCTACGCCGCTTGGCAGCTATCTCGGTGGACTGGTCGGCTGGCGCAACATCTTTATGCTGACCGCCGGGCTGGGCGCGGTGGCGCTGCTGTGGCAATTCTTTACGCTGCCCGCCATGCCGGCAGAGAACAAAGCCCGCAACGGCGGGGTGCTGGCACTGCTGCGTATCGGTGTGATGCGGTGGGGCATGCTGGCCGTGATCATGATGTTTACCGGCCACTTCGCTTTCTTTACTTACCTGCGTCCGTTTCTGGAAGGTGTCGCGCAGCTCAACCTCAATCAGCTGTCGCTGGTGCTGCTGGCCTTTGGCGTAGCGAACTTCTTTGGCACCTCGCTGGCCGGTTATCTGGTCACCCGCAGTGTGTCGCTGACGCTGAGTGGCATGGCGCTGTTAATGAGTATCACCGCGCTGCTGCTGGTGAGCTTTGGTGATGTCAGCTGGCTGGTCGGCGCGGGCGTGGCGATCTGGGGGATGGCGTTTGGTTCGATGCCAACCGGCTGGTCTACGTGGATTTCACGCGCGGTGCCGGATGATGCGGAATCGGGCGGCGGTTTACTGGTTGCCACTATCCAGCTGGCGATTACCGTTGGTGCGGCGGCAGGCGGCTGGATGTTTGACCTGCGCGGCGCAGGCGGTGTGTTTGTTGCCAGCGGCGTACTGATGCTGCTGGCTGCGCTAACTATCTTCAGCCGGGTAAGGCATCACGGATAATTCTCTGAAGGCAGCGCGTTATGCTGCCTTTTTTATTGAATATGGATTATTAACCTTTTGAGTGATAACTGTGCGAAATGTGCTTTTTATCATCAGTTTTATTGAATGAGTTAAGCAAAACCCTCCGCTTTTTACTGATCAACTTCAGGGCTAATATATCTATCAACAAGGCAGCACGCCTTACCTGATAAAAATTAACCGAGGAATTGACCATGAAATCTATCAAAACTTTTGCAGCTGTTATCGCCCTTTCTGTTCTGCCATTCGCCAGCTTCGCCCAATCTGTGACCGCTGTCGACTCTACGCTGGACGGTGCTGAAGCGAAAATCGCTGCGCAGGCTCAGGATGCTGGTGCTTCATATAAAATCACTGAAGCCTACAACAACAACGGCGTTCACATGACTGCTGAGCTGCTGAAATAAGCTGCACTTTACCCTCTGATGCTGACAGGACGCCTTCGGGCGTCCTGGCGGCGTTTCTGCTGAAGTAAAAGATTTTACTTCCAGATTTTGCAAACGAAAAAGCCACTCTGACGAGTGGCTTTTTTATGTCAAAAAACGGCAATCCTCACCCGTTACACGTCTTCCGATGCCTCGCGCATCATCTCATCGTGCGGCACATCATCCAGAATCTGCTCAAAGCTGCGCAGACGTTTGTAGATCGACATCAGTTCGATCAGCGTTGACCAGGAGGCGATCAGATACTGGAACGAGCCGCGTACCTGATCAAACACGTTGGTGATCTGGTTGAGTAAGCCCAGCGTAATCGTGCCCGCGACAATCGACGGGAACAGCAGGAAAAGACCAAACACATTATCGACCTGCAGATAGAGAATGCGGGTGATATTGAAATAGAGATAATGGAAATAGAGTCGGAAGTAGTTAACCCGTACCCGACTGAACAGCTCCTGCACCGTTTGTGGCCCGGCGCGATCGGCATTGTCTTCGCCGTAAACCAGCTCTTTACGGTAGGCGGCTTCAACCCGCTGATTGCGGAACTCCAGCCCCGGCAGCTTAATCCCAACCAGCGCCAGCAACCCGGTGCCGAATACGGACCAGAGCACAGCGGCTATCACCAGCGCGTAAGGAATATTGCCGAGGATCGGAATATCTTTCACATGATGTGACAGCGCGACCAGCACCGGCAAAAACGCGACCAGCGTCATAATCGCCTGAATAAAACTCACCCCCCAGTTTTCCAGCGTGGTTGCAAACCGCATGGTGTCTTCCTGCACACGCTGTGCAGCACCTTCGACATGACGCAGGCGCTGCCAGTTGTGCATGTAGTAGTTATTCATGGCCGTACGCCAGCGGAAAACCCAGTGGCTGATAAAGAAGGAGTTGAGTACGCCAATCACCACCGCGATTAATGCGATGCCGAGAAAAGAGATAACCTCATGGTAAAACTCTGCAATCTGCACCGATCCCGCTTTGGTCAGCGCTTTCTGAATCAGATCGTAGAACGGGCCATACCAGGCATTAATGGCGACACCTACCTGCACGCCAAACCAGGTGACAAAGATGATCAGCGCAGAACCCCACACAGACCAGCGCCGCCATGGATGCGGATCAATAAGCCGCCAGGCCCCGGCAAAAATAGCTACCATTATCCAGTAATAGAGATAAAACCAGAGCTGACTTGCGGCAATAAAACGCGCCGCCGTCGTTGGGAGGGGCTGCTTCATTGCGGTTTCAAAAGTGGGCCAGATGCCTGGCAGATGGGCGGCAAAGCCGAACCAGGCAAAAATTGCTAATAAGCTCCAGACAGCCGCAGAGCTGAAAAACAGCGCTGGCCGCGGAAAAAAAGACTTAAACATAGGTACTCCGCTGTTGTGTATTGCTTGTTATAACGTTTTTGACGTGTCGCTGTCTGTAGTCTGTTGTTTCTGCTCATGACAGGAAGAAGATAGATGTTAATGAAATTGTGCGATTTTGTTTCTTTGAACTAAATCTTTGTGAATGGCAGTGATACAATATGCAGGTTTGTTACCGGTAACAAGCAGGCGCCACGCCTGTATCTGCTGATAAAAACCATTACAACGCAACCACCACTTTTTCATACCGCCAGTGAGTGCGGGAATGAGGCAATGTCATGTCAGAACAAAAAAAGGGTCATTCACGCAGGGATTTTTTGCTGAAGACAATTACCCTGGCGCCTGCGATGGCGGTAGGCTCCACCGCAATGGGCGCGCTCTCCCTTCCGCTGGCCGCGCAGGCGGCTGAAACCCCGGCCGCACCGCAGCAGGCACGTGATTACCAGCCGAACTGGTTTACCGCCGAAGAGTTTGCCTTTATTACCGCCGCCGTGGCACGCCTGATTCCCAGCGATGAACGCGGACCGGGAGCGCTGGAAGCGGGCGTGCCGGAATTTATCGATCGTCAAATGAATACGCCGTATGCCACGGGATCGAACTGGTATATGCAGGGTCCGTTTAATCCCGACCTGCCGAAAGAGCTGGGCTATCAGCTGCCGCTGGTGCCACAGCAGATTTACCGCCTTGGTCTGGCCGATGCCGATAATTACAGCAAAAAGCAGCACGGCAAGGTCTTTGCTCAGCTCAGCGGTGAGCAGCAGGATGCCTTATTGCAGGCGATGGAGAGTGGCAGCGCGGAATTCAGCCAGCTGCCGGCAAAAGTCTTCTTCAGCTTCCTGCTGCAGAACACCCGTGAAGGCTTCTTTAGCGATCCTATCCACGGCGGGAATCAGGGCATGGTCGGCTGGAAGCTGATCAACTTCCCTGGCGCCCGCGCCGACTTTATGGATTGGGTAGAGCGCGGCGAACGGTATCCGTTCCCGTCAGTGTCGATTCGCGGAGAGAGAAGCTAAGCATGGCAAACGAAATGAAAAAAGTGGATGCGGTCATTGTCGGCTTCGGCTGGGCAGGCGCGATTATGGCGAAAGAGCTGACTGAAGCGGGCCTTAACGTACTGGCGCTGGAGCGCGGGCCGCATCGTGATACCTATCCCGATGGATCCTATCCGCAGTCCATTGATGAGCTGACCTATAACGTCCGCAAAAAGCTCTTCCAGGACCTCTCCAAAAGCACCGTGACGATTCGTCATGACGCTTCTCAGACGGCGGTACCTTATCGCCAGCTGGCGGCATTTTTGCCCGGCACCGGTACCGGTGGCGCAGGCCTGCACTGGTCAGGCGTCCATTTCCGTGTTGATCCCGTTGAGCTGCGGATGCGCAGCCATTACGAAGAGCGCTACGGTAAAAACTTCATTCCGGAAGGCATGACGATTCAGGATTTTGGCGTCAGCTACGATGAACTGGAGCCGTTCTTCGACAAGGCGGAAAAAGTCTTTGGCACCTCAGGCAGCGCCTGGAGTATCAAAGGTAAAGTGGTCGGCAAAGATAAAGGTGGTAACCCGTTTGCGCCCGACCGCTCAGATAACTTCCCGCTGCCCGCGCAGAAGCGTACTTACTCGGCGCAGTTGTTTGCTCAGGCGGCAGAGTCAGTGGGTTATCATCCTTATGATCTGCCCTCCGCCAATACGTCAGGTCCGTACACCAATACCTATGGCGCGCAGATGGGGCCGTGCAACTTCTGCGGTTACTGCAGCGGCTACGCCTGCTACATGTATTCCAAAGCGTCGCCGAACGTCAATATCCTGCCCGCGCTGCGTCAGGAGCCGAAGTTTGAGCTGCGCAACAACTCCTATGTACTGCGGGTCAATCTCAGCGATGACAAAACGCGTGCCACCGGCGTGACCTATGTGGATGGACAGGGCCGTGAGCAGGTTCAGCCCGCAGATCTGGTCATTCTTTCCGCCTTCCAGTTCCACAATGTGCATCTGATGCTGCTGTCGGGCATTGGCAAACCGTACAATCCGATGACCAACGAAGGCACTGTGGGCCGTAACTTCGCCTATCAGAACCTCTCTACGCTCAAGGCGCTGTTTGATAAAAACACCACCACCAATCCGTTTATCGGTGCGGGTGGTGCAGGCGTCGCGGTGGATGATTTCAACGCGGATAACTTCGACCATGGGCCACTGGGCTTTGTCGGCGGTTCGCCATTCTGGGTCAACCAGGCGGGCACCAAACCGATCTCTGGCCTGCCAGTGCCTGCGGGTACGCCTAACTGGGGCAGCAAATGGAAAGCGGCGGTAGCGGACACCTACACGCATCACCTGTCGATGGATGCGCATGGCGCTCACCAGTCCTATCGCGCCAATTACCTCGATCTCGATCCTAACTACAAGGATGCCTATGGGCAGCCGCTGCTGCGCATGACCTTTGACTGGCAGGATAACGACATCAAAATGGCGCAGTTTATGGTCGGTAAGATGCGCAATATTGCTGAAGCGATGAATCCAAAGATGATCATCGGCGGCGCGAAAAAGCCGGGCACCCATTTTGACTCCACGGTGTATCAGACCACCCATATCAGCGGCGGGGCGATCATGGGCGACGATCCCAAAACCAGTGCGGTTAACCGTTATCTGCAAAGCTGGGATGTGCCGAATGTCTTTGTTCCAGGCGCATCTGCCTTCCCGCAGGGACTGGGTTACAACCCGACCGGCATGGTGGCGGCGCTGACTTACTGGTCAGCCAAAGCGATTCGCGAACACTACCTGAAAAACCCCGGCCCACTGGTGCAGGCATAAGGATATGGCGATGAAAAATAGCATTCTGGCTCTGATTCTTGGCTCTCTGACGTTTGCCGCACTGGCGGAGAGCAACCAGGACGATCTGGTTAAACGGGGTGAGTATCTGGCGCGTGCCGGGGACTGTGTTGCCTGCCACACCAGCAAAGGCGGCGCGGCGTTTGCCGGTGGTCTGCCGATGGCGACACCCATTGGCACTATCTACTCCACCAACATTACGCCCGATCGCGACACCGGCATTGGTGAATACAGCTACGACGACTTCCAGAAAGCGGTGCGTCACGGCGTAGCGAAAAACGGCGAAACGCTCTATCCGGCGATGCCCTATCCCTCCTACGCCGTGGTCAGCGATGAAGACATGAAGGCGCTTTACGCTTACTTCATGCATGGCGTTGCGGCGGTTAATCAGCCAAATCGGGAGAGCGACATCCCCTGGCCGCTATCGATGCGCTGGCCGCTGGCGGTCTGGCGCGGGATTTTTGCGCCCGACGTGAAAGCATTCCAGCCTGCAGCAGAGGAAGATCCGGTGCTGGCACGCGGTCGCTATCTGGTTGAAGGACTGGGCCACTGCGGGGCCTGTCATACACCGCGTAGCATCACCATGCAGGAGAAGGCGCTGACTAACGAAGAGGGCAGCGACTATCTGGCGGGCAGCAGTGCACCTATTGATGGCTGGACCGCCAGCAACCTGCGCGGCGATAACCGCGATGGGCTGGGGCGCTGGAGCGAAGACGATCTGCGTCAGTTCCTGCGTTATGGCCGCAACGACCAGACTGCCGCGTTCGGTGGCATGACCGATGTGGTGGAACACAGTCTGCAGCACCTGAGCGAGTCTGATATCACGGCAATTGCGCGCTATCTGAAGTCACTGGGTGCGAAAGATCCCCATCAGGCAGCGTTCAGCGTGGATGATGCCACGGCAAAAGCGCTGTGGCGTGGTGATGACAGCCAGACGGGTGCTGCAACCTACGTTGACAGCTGCGCGGCATGTCATAAAACCGATGGCAGTGGCTATAAACGCTTCTATCCAGCGCTGCGCGGTAATCCGGTCGTTCTGGCGGACGATCCCACCTCCCTGATCCATATCGTGCTGGTGGGCGGGCAGTTGCCTGGCGTGAATGGCGCGCCCTCGACCATTACTATGCCAGCATTTGGCTGGCGTCTGAACGATCAGCAGGTGGCGGACGTGGTGAACTTCGTGCGCAACAGCTGGGGCAACACGGCGTCAAAACAGGTCAGCGCGAAACAGGTCGCTGAGCTGCGTAAAGATGAGAAAGATCGGCTGGGCAGTGCGGATATCAGCGTACTGGAAGGTAAATAACCGACAGTAACAGAGGCCGTCATCAACAGGATGACGGCCTTTTTTTTAAATATTCTCCAGATCGATTCCGCGTGTTTTCGGCCCGTAAATCCCTACCGACAGCATCACCATCACCATGCTCAGCACGATAAAGGTGATTACGCCTGGCGTGCCGGCATACTGCAATATCACCCCAATCAGAATACTGCTGAAGACCGTAGAAAGGCGACTGAAGGAGTAGCAGAAGCCGACTGCCCGCGCGCGGATATGGGTCGGGAAGATCTCGGTCTGATAGGCGTGGAAGCTGAAGGTCAGCCAGGCGTTGGACCAGGTGATCAGGAAGCCGCAGAGAATCAGCAACACTGGCTGCGTCTGGAAGGCGAACAGCGTGCCGAACACCACCGTCATCAGCGACGACAGGACGATCTGCCACTTATTCTCCAGCTTGTCAGCGTAGCGGCTGCAGATCAGCGAACCGAGCGGATAGGCCAGCGTGATGAAGAAGGCATAAAGCAAACTGTGCGTCACCGTGGCACCGTTTCCTGACAGCAGCGCAGGCAGCCAGTTACCAAAGCCGAAAAAGCCGATCGCCTGGAAAAAGTTCATCACCACCAGCATCAGGGTGCGCTTGCGGTAAGCGGGTGACCATATCTCGCTGAAACGCCCTCGTTTTGGCAGCTGCCCTGCGGCGTCATCGGGCTGAACAGCGGGGCCAGCCGGGATACCACAGCGCTGCTCCATCGTGGACAATACCTGATGCGCCTCCTGATGACGGCCCTGCTGCGCCAGCCAGCGTGCCGACTCCGGCAGATTTCTGCGCACCAGCCAGATCACCAGTGAACAGACCGCGCCTGCGATCACCACCCAGCGCCAGCCTTCAAGACTGAGCAGCGTTTGCGGAATCAGCCACCAGGACATCAGCGCCACGGCGGGTACCGACAAAAACTGCACGAAAAAAGAGAAGGCAAAGGCGCGGCTGCGAAGATGGGTCGGCACCCACTCCGACAGATAGGTGTCAATGGTCACCAGCTCGACGCCCAGCCCGATCCCCACCAGGAAGCGGAACAGAATAATCATCTCCGCACTCTGCTGGAACGCCATCAGCAGTGAAAACAGCCCATACCACAGCAGCGCACACATAAAGGTCAGACGGCGACCAAAGCGGTCAGCGTAGGGCGCCAGCAGGCTGGCACCGAAAAACAGACCGAGAAAAGTGGCCGAGGCGAATGCCGCCTGATCGGAGAAGCCCAGCACGCCTGCCGCGCCGGTGTGAAATACGCCTGCGGATAGCAGGCCGGTGCTGATATAGCCGGTTTCAAACAGGTCATAAAGCTCAAAAAAACCGCCCAGCGCCAGCAGCGTAATAAAGCGCCACAAACCCGTGGAGGAGGGCAGCGCATCAACCCGTGCGGCTAAGCTGTTGCGGGCCGCCGGTGAAGCGTGCAGTGGCGGCAGGCTGGTGGAGGTAGTGGTCATTTCAGCATGAACCTCAGGCAGTGTGAGACGACTCGCAGCCGGTCAGATAAGGATTAACAGAGTTAACCGTTAGCAAGCGAAGAAATAGCAGAATAATCAATTCATCCGCCGTTGCCGAGCGGGGCGTTGCTGACGATTTAACAATGTACGTTGCAGGTTTTGCCATCTGTGGCGCACGTACTCCGGCAGCGACGACTGGAGCAGGATCTGCATGCCGCAAATTCCGGGCTGTCTCTCAGCCCGGTCACGTGAGGGCAGGTCCGCATGGATGCAAATGGCGTCCTTGCGCTAGCATAGTCCCGCTTTGTGACACTTTCTTCACGGACGCGAAAAAAGCTGAGCTGAAGAAGCAGACCCAATTACGGAAAGATGAGGTTAACGTGAGTTTTTTTGACGAGCTGAAAGCATCGCTGGAAGAAGCTGTTGAGATCAAAAACGGCGTCCGGGTGCCTGGTCGTGTTACGCGCTATACGGTGGCCGATGTGAAGGCTATTCGGGCACTCAACCCATGCCCCGATATCCCCCAGCCGGAAAAGAGAGAAAGCGCCACCGATAATGCCTGCATCGGTGGCACTGAGACTTAAGGCAGTTTCGGCCAGACACCCGGCCCAATTGGCAGACCCAGCAGATACCACACCATCAGCAGCGCTATCCAGCTGATAAAGAACACCAGCGGATAGGGGAAAATCAGCACGTAATAGGTGCCGAGCTGCGCATCTTTCTGATAACGCTGCAAAAAGGCCAGGAACAGCGGCAGGAAGGGCGACATGGGTGCCAGCGGCAGTACGGCGGAGTCAGCGATGCGGAAAATCATCTGAGCGAAGGCGGGATGAAAGCCGAGCAGCATAAACATCGGCACAAAGACCGGCGCCAGAATTGACCAGATTGCTGAGCCGCTGGCGATAAACATACAGAGAAACGCCGACAGGAACATCAGGCCCAGAAAGGCGGGCGCGCCGCTGACGCCTGCGCTTTCCAGCACATCGGTCAGCCCGATTGCCATGAATTTTCCCATGTTGCTCCAGTTGAAGAACGCCACGAACTGCGACAGCGGAAACACCATCACAATAAAGCCCGCCATGCCCTTCATCGGATCGACCAGCAGCTGCGGGATATCATCCGGACGGCGGATCTGCCGTGTCACCACGCCGTAAGCAATCGCCACCACAAAGAAGAACAGAATGATGATGGGCACAATGCCCTGAATAAAAGGCGAAGGAATGATGGCGCCGGTGGTGGGATTGCGTAGCGGTGCATTTTCGGGCACCACCAGCAGCGCCATCAGGGCGATAAACAGCAGCGCGGCGATCCCGGCGGCCCGCAAACCGCGGTTCTCCAGAGGCGTCAGTGCCGCCAGCTTCTCACCGTTGCCCTGCCACTGCGGCAGGCGCGGCTCGACGAATTTATCAGTGAGCAGCGCGCCCACTATCGTCAGCACAATCACCGAGGTCGCCATAAAGAACCAGTTGTCGATGACGCTGACATGCACCGTGTCGCTGACGGCTTTGGCCGCTTCGGTGCTGATGCCCGAGAGCAGCACATCGGTGGTGACAATCAGCAGATTGGCGGTAAAGCCAGAGGCGACGCCGGCAATGGCCGCCAGCAGGCCTGCAACCGGATGACGGCCCACTGCCAGGAAGATCAGCGCACCGAGTGGCGGCATCACCACCAGCGCGGCATCCGAGGAAATATGGCTGAAGAAGGCGATAAACAGCACCATATAGCTGGCGTAACGACGGCTGACGCGCGACGCCATCTTCACCATCAGTGACTGTAGCAGGCCGACTTTTTCCGCCAGACCGGCACCAATCACCAGCGCCAGAATCGATCCCAGCGGGGTGAAGCTGCTGAAGTTTTTGATGATATTGGGCAGGATCCACTGAATGCCTGCGACGCTCAGCAGGTTGTTCACCCGCACCATTTCACCGTTACTGGGGTTCTTTACCGCCAGATCCATTGCGCTGATAATGGCGGTTGCCACCATCAGCACCACGATCAAATAAACAAACAGTAAGAACGGGTTGGGCACTTTATTGCCCACACGCTCGATCCAGCTGAAGAGCCTGCCGGGGCTTCGGTTCTCGGATGTTGCTTCCATGGTATGGGTTCTCGTCTTGTGTTTCCCTTATCGGCGCAGGCCCGGTCTGGCGTCGGTCATGGTATATGACCGACGGTGAGTTCAGAGTCGGCTCCGCTGAAGCAGGGATGTGTTTGCACTATTTTTATAGTGGTCCGTGTCAGAGACACGGCCGGTGGCTCATTCGGCCAGTTTTGTTGGTGTGATCCCCGCCGGGATCGGACAGATATAAGGCTGCGCGGCGCGCACCCGTTCAAACTCGGCCCGGCAGCCAGCCAGCGCCTGCGGATCCGTTAGCAGTGTTAACACCGTGGCCGCCATCACTTTGCCTGCCAGAAACATCCCCTTATGCCCGATAGTGGTGCGGCCCTGCGCCACCAGTTGCCAGGTGTGCAGCGGCGTGCCGAAGGTAAAACAGGGAGCAAAGCACTGTGCGGTCGGCGTCATCCAGCTGACATCGCCGACATCGGTGGAGCCATACAGCAGCTCACGCGTAACCGCATAGGGCGCGACCTCATCCATGAACAGCTTATTGCCCAGTTGCGCAGCCCAGGCATGACCGGCTTCGCCACCCGTACGGGCGGCATTGAGCCGGGCGTTGCGCAGATCGTCATCGGTCAGAGTGGCACGCAGTTCCGCCGCAAACGCGCGCTCTTCGTCGCTGTAGTCGGGCAAACCAAACTGATGCAAATAGCGCTCCATGACCGCTTCAAGTGCACGATTAGGCACGTAGTCTGAACAGGCTTTGTCAAAACGCACGGTCAGCGTGGTGTCGGTCATCAGTGCAGCGCCCCTGGCGATGTTAATCACCCGTTCGTAGATCGCCTGCGCCTGCGGCAGTTCCGGGGCGCGAATCAGGTAAAGCACCTCTGCATCGGCCTGCACCACATTCGGTGAAACGCCACCGCTATTGGTGATGGCGTAGTGCAGACGCGCTTCCTGCACGATATGCTCGCGCAGAAAGTTGGCACCGGTATTCATCAGCGTGACGGCATCCAGCGCGCTGCGGCCCAGGTGGGGAGAGTTGGCCGCGTGCGCCGCGATGCCTTTAAAGCTGAACGCCGCCTGGATATTGGCGAGCGTGCGCAAATTGAACATGCCGCTGAAGCCTTCAGGATGCCAGGTCACCGCGGCATCAACGTCGTCAAACAGCCCTTCGCGCACCATAAAAGTTTTGCCCGATCCGCCTTCTTCGCCAGGGCAACCGTAAAAGCGAACCGTGCCGCCCGTGTGATGCTGTTCCATCCAGGCTTTTACGGCGCACACCGCGGCTACACCTGCTGTACCGAGCAGGTTGTGGCCGCAGCCGTGTCCGTTGCCGTTAGCCTCCAGCGGCTGCGGCCGTGCACAGCCCGACTGCTGGCTCAGACCAGCCAGCGCATCGAACTCGCCGAGGATAGCGAGCACCGGCTTGCCGCTGCCCACGCTGGCGATAAAGGCGGTGTCGATGCCACCCACACCGCGTTCCACAGTGAATCCTTCTTTTTCCAGCGCGTCAGCCAGCAGAGCAGAGGATCGGGTTTCGGCAAAACGGGTTTCCGGCGTGTCCCAGATGGCGTCACTGAGCGTGCTGAAGCGGAGCTGATGGCGATCGATATACCCGGCAATAAATGCTTCAATCATTGTGATCCTCCGAACTGTGCCTGATTCAGCGCCAGCGTTGCCAGCAACGTGATGGCGTCTGGCATGACCCGCTCATCAAAGTCGAATTTCGCATTGTGGTGACCCGCCGCCAGTTCACAGCCAAAAATGACGTAAGAGGCCTGACCGCCACGCTGCTTTACGCGCTCCATCATGTAAGTGGCATCCTCCGAACCTGCCGCCTGCGCTTTACGATCGACCACAGAGTCGAATATGCCGAGTGCATCTGCCTGCTGATGGATAAAATCGACCCACGGCTGTGTCGGGGTACAGCTGCGTGCAGCACCCATTAATGAAACCTGCTGCTCAACGCCATACATCGCGGCTGCACCGGCAATCACTCGCAGCGCCTGCTGATAAATATCGTCATTCACCTGATTAGTGACGCCACGGGTTTCGACTTTCAGCAGGGCGCAGTAGGCCACCACATTGCGGCCGGTTCCTGCCTGTAGCACGCCAACGTTAACCCGCGCCACGCCGCCGCTGTGCTGTGTTAAGCCATGCAGCGCCAGCGTCGCCTGTGCGGCAGCCAGCAGGGCGTTGCGCCCCTCTTCCGGGCGACCACCCGCATGAGCACCGACGCCGGTGAAGTGAACATCCAGCTTGGTAGTAGCCAGGAAGCTGTCGCTGCCGCATACCACTTCGCCTGCCGGCACGCCGGTACCGATATGAATTGCGGTGAAACGCTCAACGTCATCGACCACGCCCGCCGCGACCATCGCTTTGGCACCACGCACACCCTCTTCGGCGGGCTGGAAGATCAGTTTAATTGTGCCGCTGAGTTCATCTTTCATCGCCATCAGCACGGAAGCGAGGCCCAGACCAATGGTGGTGTGACCGTCATGGGCGCAGGCGTGCATCATGCCGGCGTTGCAGGAGGCGAACCCTTCACGCTGTGGCAGATGATCGTCGGCCTGGCTTTCATTGAGATCCAGTGCATCCATATCGACGCGAAAGCCCATCACCGGACCGGGGCGACCGGTCTCAAGTGTCGCCACAATGCCGCAGAATCCGCCGGAGAAGTGGCTGATCCACTGCGGTAGCGCGCCCTGCTGTAACGCGCGCGCCTCCTGCTGCTTCAGTACGGCTTCGTCAGGTAAGCCCATCCGCGCATCGGCGTCGATCACTTCACGGCCCAGCTCCAGTTGATAACCGAGCTTATGCAGTTCTTCTGCGACTAACGTCGCGGTGCGGAACTCAAGCCAGCCCGATTCGGCGTAGTGATGGAAGTCGCGACGCCACTGTTGCAGCTTTGGCAGCAGGGCGCAGACATGCTCTGAAAGGGGTCTCATCGGCTCTCTCCTCGTTGTTGATTTTTTATGCACTGCATCGAATCTACACAATGGAGTTGGGCGGCATAAGATGCGAATATCTTGTGACTGATAAACAACGGTTATCGCAAAACTATGTCTGCCAATCTCAAACTTCATCAGCTGCGCGCCTTCACTGACGTGGCGCGACAGGGCAGTATCCGGGCGGCAAGCCGACTTTCCGGGCTGTCGCAACCGGCGTTAACCAAAGCGATTCAGGAGCTGGAGCGCGAGTTGGGGGCAAAGCTGTTTATCCGCCGTCAGCAGGGTGTCGTGCTGACCGATATCGGTGATAACTTTTTTCGTCATGCCAGCCTGGTACTGGCAGAGCTGCGGGTCGCCGAAGAGGATATCCAGCAGCGACTGGGGCTGGGCGGCGGTCAGGTGAATATTGGCGTGGGTGGCAGCGTGGCCCGCACCATCATGCCGCAGGTGATAAACCAGTTTCATCGCGAATACCCACTCGTGAAGGTGCGCATTGTTGAAGGCCAGCTGGTCTCTATGGTGCATGAGCTGCGTCAGGGGGCGCTCGATTTCACTATCAATACGTATGACCAGAGCCATCTCGATCAGGAGTTGATGTATGAGCGGGTAATGGAGCGCGAGTACAAAGTGGTGGTGCGCAAAGGCCATCCGCTGGAGAAAGCCCGTTCTCTGGCAGAATTACAGCAGGCAGACTGGACGATGCCAACCCCGAAAGGCAGTTACTATCGCTTGCTGCACGATCTGTTTGGCGAGCGCGGCATGGCACCTAAAATCGTGGTGACCTGTGAAACCTTTATGGCCTGCACCAGCCTGGTGGCACAAAGTGATTTCATCAGTATTCTGTCGGTCGACGTGATTGACGATCCCATTCTGGGCCGTTCGCTGGTGGCACTGTCGCTCGATGACCCTTTGCCGAAAGCGATCTTCTATCTGATTCAGCGCAAAGACACGACGCTGACCCCAATGAGCAGTTATATGGCACAACTCTTTCGCCGTTATTGTCAGTAAAATCAGTACGTAAAGTCGATCGTCTACACTGTTAAGGTACTGAAAAAATCCAACCGACAAATAGAGGTTACGATGCAAGTTAGTCCTTATCTGTTTCTCTATGGCCGTTGTGAAGAGGCTATCGACTTTTACCTGCAGGCAACCGGTGGAGAGTTACTCTCTAAAATGAAATTCGGTGATATGCCGGATCAGGGTGAGCAGGTCGGCGATGAGTCCGCAGCGCCACAGCCGCCAGAAAAGATCATGCATGCGCAATTACGCATTGGTGACGGTGAGCTGATGCTCAGCGATGGCAATACCGAACATCCGCCAGCGTCAGAGCATGCGGGTTACGCGGTCAGCCTCTCTACCCATGATGTTGAAAAGGGCAAAGCCTGGTTTGAGAAATTATCGGCAGGCGGCAAAGTGACGACGCCATGGCAGGAGACGTTCTGGTCGAACGGATTCGCGATGTTCATTGATAAATTCAACATTCCATGGCGCATCAATGTTGAGAAGCCGCAGAATTAAATGCAGAGCAGATGCAGTGCTTATCAGATTAGCCTGCAGCTGAAAAGCTGGCCCTGATGCGTGATGTCCTGGGCCAGCTCACCGACTAAACGGGCGGTTGTTGCAACCGCCCGCTATTATCAGAAGTTATAACCCGCCACCAGGTAGTAACCCCAGCCGGTCGATTTCACTTCAAACGGACCCTTGCCGAAGTTCAGCTCCTGGCCATCCGCCCACTGTCCGCCGTTATGGAAGTAACGCGCCACCGCAGAGAAGTGCCAGTGATCGTAACCCAGGGACAGAATGTGGCTGGAGGCAATAGAGTTGCTGGTGCGTGATGAACCGCCTTTCTCATTGAGATCGGAACCCCAGTCGAAGTTGGTGAAGCCCACATAGCCCAGGTTACCACCCCACAGCGTGGTGATTGGCACGAAGTATTTCACCTTAAAGCGATAGCCATCCCAGCTGTTTTCGTTCGCCGCGCCGTAGTTTTCCCACTGATATTTGGCATAGACGTTCAGCGACAGGCCGACATCGCTGTGCGTATCGATATCGGTGCCCAGACCCATGTACCAGGTGTTCTGGCGGTTATCGCTGTTACGGCCCATGTCGTAAATGTAGTTGTTGGCGAAATACCACTCTTTGAACGGGCCAAAGGCCAGGCTGGTGCCGGTCAGCTTGTCGATAGAGAAGCGTGGTTCAATCTCCATAAACATCGGTGAACCGTGGTCGAACACGCCATTGGCATTGCTGTTGCCCACGCCGAAGAAGTTAGGCACGTCGAGATAGCCGTAGAAATCAAACCAGTCTTTCCTGGCAAACGCTTCATATTCCAGATAAACGTCGTTGTTAAACTGCGGTCCGAAACGCGTGTGGTAACTACCGACCACGTTTACGCTCTGATGCCACCAGTCGGAGACATACTGCGGATCGCTTTCCGCTGCCTGCGCAGCACCACTCAATGAACATGCCAGCACGGCACCTGCTATCAACGTTTTATATTTCATTATTATCAGCCACATGCTTTTGACCGCCGCACAGCAGACGCAGTCAGAGAAAAATCGGTCCCTTGATGGGAATGAGGGTTTCACAGCAAATAACAGCCAGTTCTTCAGCCCGCGTAGCGTGCCTGTAACAGATCGATAGAAAATAGATTTTGCTCACGTTTGTCAAAAAGTGTTGCATTACAATTCAGCTAAAATGTGATGAGCTTCACAATAACGGCGTGGATCGAACGGAACCAGGCAACCGTTTACGTTGTCTGGTTCGTGATCAAACAGCGGGAATCAGGGAAGTGTAACGCGAACCTGCAAACCACAAATTGCACCCTGTGGCGAGAGGCAATTGGAAAGGGCGACGTGAATCTGATGCTTTTGAGCGACGTTGCGCACAATGGATAATCCCAGGCCGCTACCCTGGGCTTTAACGTCAGGCGAACGGGTAAAGCGATCAAATGCGCGCTCGATAAAGGATTCCGGCATGCCCGGCCCGTTATCCACAATATCGACCACGGTCTTTCCGGCAACCCGATGCAGCAGTACATCGACCAGGCTACCTTCCGGGGTGTGTAGCATGGCGTTACCAATCAGATTATCGAACAGGCTTCGCAGCTCGGAACGGCTGGCCTGCAGACGGTACTGCGTGGAGCCATTAAAGCCGATATCGATGCCGCGTTTATCCGCCACGACCATCAGCTGCTCAATGCTCTCTTTCAGCAGATCTTCCAGTTCGATATGCTCAACGCTGGCGACCACGCTCTGGTCATCCTGGCGTGAGACATTGAGTAATTGCGTGACCAGGTGACGGGTACGTGTCACGCCCGCTTCCAGCTGGCTGAACTGCCGGCTCGCTTCGCCTGGCTGAATATGCTGACGCAGGTTTTCCAGCTGTAACGTCACGGCCGTTACCGGCGTGCGCAGTTCATGGGCGGCATCTTCCAGGAACTGACGCTGTGACGACCAGGCCTCACGCAGTTTACTCAGCAGCGAGTTATAGGCGGCCACCAGCGGCAGGATCTCATCCGGCAAGCCTTCGGGTGAGACGTTGTGCGGATGATGCGTCTCCTGCGCCGCAATCTGACGCGAAGCGACCTGCAGATCCCGGGTGATCTTGCGTACGACCAGCCAGATCACCAGCAGCGACAGCGGCATCATCAGGATCATCGGAATGATCGCCGACAGCGCCCGCTTGACCATCAATGCCTTCATGTAGCTGAGGTTGTGCATCACCTGAATGGTTTTAATCTCACTGCCAGGCAAGCCGGGCCGGGTATAGATGCGCCATTCACAGTCGTCGCACTGACCGATATGGACGTCGCGATAGCCACGCTGGTTTTGCAGCGGGGCCTGCAGCTCCGGCCATGAGCTGGCGCGCAACTGACCCTGATCGTCCCATAGCTGCACCACAAAGGCGCTTTTCGCCTTGTCAGGCGCAATAAGCATCGGCATCAGGGCGGGCATCTGTTTATTGGTGGACCAGGCATCCGCGATTTTCGCCAGCTGATCGTCCTTCATGGTGCCGACCATATCGCCGTAGCAGCTGAAGAAATACCAGGTGACGCCACCGATCATCAGCAGATGAATAATCAGCAGCGTAGAGAGTAATTTGTTGCGCAGTGAGCGCATAAAGCGAAAAGGTTTCATATTGCCGGCACCCGCCAGCCCAGACCGCGCACGTTGCGGATCACGTCGTTATCCAGCTTGCGGCGCATCCCGTGGATCAACACATCCACCGCGTTGCTGCTGACTTCATCGCCCCAGCCATAGATACGGTTTTCCAGCTGCTCGCGTGACAGAATAGCGCCCGGCCGCTCCAGCAGGGCGTAGAGCAGGGCATATTCGCGCGCCGTAAGCTGCTCACGCTGGCCTTTGTAGAGCACTTCACGGGTCATCATATCCAGCTGCACATCGCCGCTGCCCAATACGGAATCTGCCGCGCCGTGGCTGCGTCGGGTAATGGCGCGCATCCGGGCCATGACTTCCTGTAAATCGAACGGTTTAAGCAGGTAGTCGTCAGCACCGCTGTCGAGTCCCTGAATCCGCTGCGCCACCGTGTCGCGTGCAGTAAGAATGAGTACTGGCGTCGCGTCGCCGCGCCCGCGCGCCCGGCGCAGGACCTGCAGGCCATCATCCCGTGGTAAGCCGAGATCGAGCAGCACGCAGCTGTAGCCGCCTTCGCTCCAGGCGTTCTGGGCATAGACGCCATCGCGCACCCAATCCACCGACCAGCCCGCGCCCTGCAGTGCCTGCTGCAGGTTAGCGCCGATCATTTCATCATCTTCAACCAGTAACACGCGCATGGCTGATCTCCTTCATAAAGATAAGAGAGAGTTTACTCACTAATTGTTAGGCCAGAATTATCCTTCCGCCGTCATACTTCGCACTATGGCGGCGTTGGCTGCGACTTACCGCCCAGGTCACTGACTGAAGTCAGCTCTCTGGGACGGCTGCGTCTGGCCGCCTTGCTACAGCACGAATTATTTTGGCGGACCGCAGCCGTCATACTTCGCACTGTGGCGGCACTGGCTGCTTTTGCTCACCCCATTCACTGACTGATGTCAGCTCTTGGGGATTCGCCCTTGCCTCAGCACAAATTATTTTGGCAGTCTGCCGGCCTTAACGTTTTGCTGGAGTCGCGTCTGGCCGCGCAATGCGGCACCCGTTTCCGTCCTTGCTAATTCTGCGCTAATTTTCTGCTAATTAAGGGATAAATTTAAACAAGTAAAGTGGTTCCACTGCACATCAGAATCGACAGGAGGAACCATGAATCAGCGCGAGTTTATTCGGAGTTTGCTGGACTGGATTGAGAATAACTTAGGACACGATCTGCACCTGGATGAAGTGGCGCGCCGCTCAGGCTATTCGCGCTGGCATCTGCAACGCCTGTTTCGACAGCATACTGGTTTTTCACTGGCAGAATATATCCGTCAGCGCCGCCTGACCGAGTCTGCGCTCACGTTGCTGAGCAGCAACGAAGCGATACTGCAGGTGGCGATGAACTACGGCTTCGATACCCAGCAGGCCTACACCCGCACCTTTAAAAACTATTTCATGATGACGCCGGGCCAGTTGCGCCGTCAGCGTCGCGTCGAGCCGGATCGGCTGCTGTTCCCCCTGGCGATGGCCAGCTGATGCCTGATAAGATCTTCCCGTCACAGCCAGCAGACGGGAAGGTCGGCCCGCGCTCTGCACTATTCTCCTCCTGCCTCTGCCTCGCTTTTTTTCCCGCCCGCCACAGCGTCCCAGCCTGAACGTGTTAGTTTGTTGCCAGCATCCCTTTATTTTCGGAGTCGGGAAACATGGAAAACGGCGCGAATTTAACCGCCATGCTGGTATTTGCTCGGGTAGTAGAATTACAGAGTTTCAGTGAAGCGGCCCGCGCACTGGGCTGGTCCAAATCCCATGTCAGTCGGGAGATCGCCCGGCTGGAGTTGCGGCTCGGTATCCGATTATTGCAGCGCACTACGCGGCGGCTGGCACTCACCGAGATGGGCCAGGCATACTATCCCTACTGTGTGCGAATGCTGGCTGAAGTGCAGCGTGCCGAAGCCTTTGTGCAGCAGTTGCATCAGCAGCCCGCCGGCCATATCCGACTTCAGGCACCCGTCACCTTCGGCTGCCAGTGTGTCGTTCCTGTTCTGAACCGTTTTCTGCGTCGTCATCTGCATATCAACGTTGATCTTGATCTGACCGATCGCAATCATGATCGGCTGGACGATCAGACGGATCTGGCGATTGTGATCCGATCCCGATCCCCGCAGCAGGGCAATTTCCGGGTATTGAGCGATATCGACTGGGGACTCTATGCCGCGCCCGCTTATCTGGCGCAGCGGCCCGCCATCACCCACCCCGAAATGCTGCCGCGCCACGACCTGCTGATGTTCCATGGTCCGGCACACACCGCCGCGCTGCCGTTCCGCCGGGATAAACAGCGACTGGCGCTGGACGTGCGCAGTCGTTTTCGCGCCAACAACAGCATGGCGCTGCTTAATGCCGCGCTGGCGGGCAGTGGCATCGCCTATTTGCCTTCCTACATGGCGCAGGAGGCGATGGCGCGTGGGGATATCCAGCAGCTGCTGCCGGAGTGGCAGATGGATCGCCTGCAAAGCTATCTCCTGCTTCACGACCATCCCGACCCGGTGTCACCGGTGACGCTACTGTGTGATGCACTGGTTGAGGCCCTAAATCCAGGTTGATTGTTGCCTGCTGACAACAATCAGCGCCACAGAGTAACTATTCTGCCAGGACTGTTGTTGCTGTGCGACTCCGGTTAGCCTGTATCCCTGATCATTCAACAGATATCACCATGCAACAGTTACCCGAAACGGCAGAGTTTCAACACTGGAAACGGAATTTAGCAGTCTGCGTCGCTGGCTCTTTTACCACTATCGTGGCGATGACGCTGCTGCTGCCGTTTCTGCCGCTCTATATTCAGCAACTGGGTGTTGAGCAGCCTGCGGCTATTGCCCGCTGGTCCGGGCTGGCCTATGGCGCAACCTTTTTCAGCGCCGCGCTGACGGCACCGCTGTGGGGCCGGCTAGCTGATCGTTATGGTCGTAAACTGATGCTGATTCGGGCCAGTCTCGGAATGGCGATTGCGATGTCGCTGATTGGCATGGCGACGGCGCCGTGGCAACTGGTGGCGCTGCGCCTGCTGGCGGGGCTGCTGGGCGGCTACGCATCGGGATCGACCATTCTGGTGGCAGCGCAAACCCCAAAAGCGCAGACCGGCTGGGCGCTGGGCATCCTCTCCTCGGGCATTATGGCGGGCAACGTGGTCGGGCCGCTGCTGGGGGGCGTCTTGCCGCCGCTGATTGGCATCCGTCAGACTTTCTGGCTGACGGGCGCGGTGATTTTTCTCGCTTTCCTCGCCACCACATTTTTACTCAGGGAGTTGCCGCGTGCTGCGGCGACGTCGCGCGGCAATCCGCAACAGCTGCCTGCAGAGCAGCCGGTTAACCACAATCTGGTGCGGCTGATGTGGCTCTCGGGCATGTTGCTGATTTTCGCCAGCATGTCGATTGAGCCGATTATCACGCTCTATGTGGGCGAGTTTGTGCGGGGTGACCATCAGGTCACAGTGGTAGCCGGACTGGTGATGTCTGCTGCGGCGCTGGGCACGATCCTGGCGGCACCCCGACTGGGTCGTCTGGCCGATCGGGTGGGGCACTGGCGGGTACTGACCGGCGGTCTGGTAATCAGCGGGCTGCTGCTGATTCCACAGGCATTTATCATGGCAGCCTGGCAACTGGTGTTATTACGTTTTCTGATGGGGATGGCCCTGGGCGGATTGATGCCGTGCATCACGGCAATTATTCGCCATAACGTGCCGGCCTCACAGGTGGGGCGGATGCTGGGGTTTTCGACCTCGGCGCAATATATCGGCCAGGTGAGCGGCCCGCTGTTTGGTGGGGTGATCGCCGGTGCGTTTGGGATGCGACCCGTTTTTCTGGCAACCTGCGGAGTAATGTTATTTTGCGCGTGGCTTAACTGGCGCGGAATGCAGAAATAGCGCGATCAAAAAAAGGCGGACCGGAGTCCGCCTTTTGTTATTCACTTTCCAGTGAATTACTTCTGATCAGGCAACGCGTAGGCAATCACATAGTCGCCCAGCTTGGTACCAAACGAACCGTGACCGCCTGCCGCGATGACAACGTACTGCTTGCCATTCACTTCATAGGTCATCGGCGTGGCCTGGCCGCCTGCTGGCAGACGTGCCTGCCATAACAGCTCGCCGGTGTCGGTGCTGAAAGCACGCAGGTAGTTATCTGCGGTCGCACCAATGAAGAACACCTTACCTGCGGTGGTGACAGGACCACCCAGCATTGGCATACCCATTTTGAACGGCAGCGGAACCGGTGCGCTGTCGCGAACGGTACCGATACGCTGTTTCCAGACCACGTTGTTGGTCTTCAGATCCACCGCGGAGACATAACCCCAGGCAGGCTGTTTGCAAGGCAGACCAAACGGTGACAGGAACGGGTTCAGCTCGACGCCATACGGCACGCCATACTGTGGCTGAATACCGGTTTCCGTACCTGAACCACCCTCAGCGCCTTTCGGCGGCTCAATCGGGTTGCCCGGGCCACGTGGAACCAGCTTAGAGACAAACGGCAGCGCCATTGGGTTAGCAATCGCGATCTGACGATTAGGATCGACTGCGATGCCGCCCCATTCGAACATACCGAGGTTACCCGGGAAGACCAGCGTGCCCTGCTCAGATGGCGGCGTAAACGGACCTTCATAGCGCAGACGCTTGAAGATCACGCGGCACACCAGCTGGTCGAACATCGTCGCGCCCCACATGTCCTTGTCCGTCAGGTTCTGTTTCGGACGGAAGGTCAGCTCAGAGTAGGGCTGAGTGGCAGCAACGTGGTCGCCTTTAGCGGCACCCTGTGGCACTGGCGTTTCTGGCGCGGGAACTACTGGCTTGCCGGTGCGACGATCCAGCACAAAGATATTGCCGGTTTTGGCTGGCGCGTAAACAACCGGTACGGTGTTGCCATCTTTATCTGTGATATCAGCCAGTGTCGGCTGAGACGGCAGATCCATATCCCACAGGTCGTGATGCACGGTCTGATAAGACCAGACCAGCTTACCGGTCGTGGCGTTCAGGGCCAGTACGCTGCTCGCATAACGTTCCTGCTCTGGCGTGCGGTTGCCGCCCCAGATATCCGGCGTGGTCACACCCATTGGCAGGTAAACAGTATCCAGTTTCGGATCGTAAACTGCCGGGGCCCATGAGTTAGGAGAGTTCATGGTGAAGGTGTGTTCATCAGCCGGAATAGCATTCGGGTCTTTCGCGCCCGGATCAAATACCCACAGCAGTTTGCCGGTATTCACATCAAAGCCACGAATCACGCCTGATGGCTCGCGAGTCGAGAAGTTATCGGTAACCGCACCCGCCATCACGATGGTGGTATTGGTAATCACCGGCGGAGAAGTTGGCTCGTACATACCCGCTGTGGTGACAGGCTGTTTATGCTGGAGATCCAGCTCGCCGTTGACACCAAAGGACGGGCAGCGTTCGCCAGTCTCTGCGTCCAGCGCAAACAGACGGCCATCGTTCACAGGCAGATAAATACGACGTGAGCAGATTGCAGGCTGAGTGTTCGCTGCATCGGCTGCTGCGGGCACTTCGTGGTAAGAGACACCGCGACAGGTCACGTGCTGGAAGGTTGGGTTCACCTTCATGCCCGGATCGAACTTCCACTTCTGCTTACCGGTTGCCGCATCCAGCGCAAACAGAATCTGGTGTGGCGAACAGAGATAAAGCGTGTCGCGGATTTTAATCGGGGTCACTTCGTCGGTGATTTCACCGGGATCGTTAGGGGTTTTCATGTCGCCTGTCTGGAACTGCCAGGCAACCTGCAACTCTTTCACGTTCTGGTGATTAATCTGCTTCAGCGGCGAGAAACGGGTCCCCTGCTGATCGCGCGCATACGCGGGCCAGTCAGCATCCGGGATGTTGCTCAGCGGCGTAGCCTGCGGAGCGTTGTCAGCGGTTTCTGGTACAGACCCGTTGATAACCTGCGGATCGTTGAATACCGCATAAGCCAGCACGATGGCACTGGCAATCAGCGCGACAGCCATCGAACCCAGTGCCGCTTTGCTGCCGGCATTGAAGCTGCGATAAACAAACGGCAGGATCAGCCAGACACCGAAGATCACCAGCACATCAGTGCGTGGTGCCAGTGCCCAGAAGTCGGTACCCACTTCCCACACGCCCCAAATCAGGGTGCCGATCAGCAGCAGCGCATAAAGAACCAGCGCGGTGCTTTTGCGACGGGAAAGCAGATAAGCGGTGATAAGCATAATCACACCGCCGAAAACGTAATACCAGGAACCACCAATGGCGGCTAACCAGCCACCGCCAATCAGCATAAACGCGCCCGTCAGCACTGCGAACAGTACTGTCAGGAAACGAATTACGCCAAAAGATGAGGAGTTTTTCCCCATAATATCGACCTCGTTTCGTTGCCATAAAACACACGAAAACAACCAGATAGGCTGTTTCCAGTTATCAAGTACAAATGATTAAAGGTGTTCTTGAGTATCTCTTCCGATAAGACAGACGGTCCCTTTGTGTTAAATGTTATAGCAAAATTAGATCGAGGTTTGATTTTTTTAGCTTAAAGCGCTTAACAATTGGAGTAATACGACATTTTATGAGGGATTAAAGGACGTTAAGCGCACCGCCATGTGCCCTTAACGCCGGAAGGCAGGATTTGTGAATCAGCCGCTAATAAGATCGCCATCCGAGCGTTGCTGTTGCCAGCCGCTGATGTTTATCTCAGTAAACTGTTCAGCGGTTAAAGGCGGCGTATGACATCGCACGATGACCTCTGCACCTTTTTCACGGAATGTCGCCATAAAAAAGGGAAAGGTAAATTTTTCGTAATTATCACTGAAGAAAGATTCAGTTAAAACAATACCTGAAAAAGGAAAGGATTCAAGTAGTCGCCAGTCTGCTCCCGGCGGTGCAAAATCATAAAGCCAGAAATCAAATTTCGTTGTTAATTCAAGCAGTGACGCACTGTTCGCAGCTAAGCTGGAATAATTTATTCCAATCCGGACGCGCTCATTTTGTAAATGTGCATAGGCGTCCGGAATCGCGATCATTTCCTGCAAACGAATATCGCCAACCGGAACAATCATTAATGCTTCTTCACTTGCAATTTTGTTGTGTAATGAAACAATGTTGTTTGTATTAAGTATATTTCCGCGGTCCTGGTTTTGCTCAAGATAAGGCACGCTATAGCAAATGCCTGTGACATTACGCTTAACGTGATGAATAGGTTCAGTAACATAAGGGTTATATAAACTGTTTTTCATTATCTCTACGAAATGCAATAAAAAGGATTTATTGATAATTAAGCATATAAAAAATCGCATTTTTTTAAACGCGTGAATAAATATAGATCAACTGCATAATCCAAATCACCCTTTTGTTGGATTAGAAAGTAAATATACCTATTAACAGTGAGATGATAATTCCTTTGGTATCTGATGATGTGCTGGAATATATTCAATGGTAGGTATCAATAGGTTGTTAATAATCAGGATGGGGCTGACACACCGTTACTGCAAAGTAATGCTGTGTATTGCGCAGTAAGACAGGGCTGGAGCCGCAGGCCATGCGCTCTCATCCGGGTCTGTTAACCGGGTATCGTCAACATTTACACCAATAACACCGCGCAACGACGCGGGTTTTCTCACCTGATTTGGGATAAGACATGGGATTTATGGCATCCGCAGCGGAAGAGTCGCTGTGGCGACATCGGACTTTTGTCGCCTTCTGGCTGGCGCGCACCTGCTCATCATTTGGTTTTCAGATGTTCTCGGTGGCGATCAGCTGGCAGATCTATGCGCTGACCAACAGCGCAATGGCGTTAGGGATGATTGGCCTGATGCAGTTTCTGCCGTCGGTGTTGCTGGCGCTGCCAGCGGGTCATCTGGCGGATCAGTATGACCGGCGGCGCATCGTCCTGTTCGGCCAACTGGTGGAATTTGTCGCACTGCTGGCATTAGTGGTGCTTACCTTATTTCATACTGCCGATAAGACCGCGCTTTGGGGGCTGGTCTTTATGATTGCGGTGGCAAAAGCGCTGGAGTGGCCGGCGATGTCTTCGATGTTGCCCTCACTGGTGCCTCCTTCGATTCTGGCACGAGCCATGGCGATGAATTCAGTTGGCGGGCAGGCGGCTGTGATTGTCGGGCCAACGCTTGGCGGGCTGCTTTATGTTGCTGGCCCGCATGTGGTGTATGGCGTTTCCGGACTCTTTTATCTGATTTCGCTGACGCTGGTGAGTCTGCTGCGCTATGAGCGCCCGGTGCAGGCCCGTTTGCCAATGAATTTAAAGAATCTGTTTGCCGGTATTCACTTTATCCGTGACCGTAAAGATGTGCTTGGGGTGATTTCACTCGATCTGTTCGCGGTGTTACTGGGCGGCGCGACGGCGCTGCTGCCGATTTTTGCCAAAGATATTCTGCACACCGGGCCCTGGGGGCTGGGGATGTTGCGCGGTGCGCCATCGGTGGGGGCGTTGCTGGTGGGTATCTGGCTGAGCCGTCATAAACTGGAAAAACATGTCGGGATGATTATGTTTGGCTCAGTAGCAGGCTTTGGCGTTGCGACCCTGCTATTCGCGCTTTCCACGCAACTCTGGCTGTCACTGCTGGCGCTTTGCGCCCTCGGCGGCTTTGATATGGTGAGTATGGTGATTCGCGGTGCGCTGGTGCAGCTGGATACGCCGGATACCATGCGCGGGCGGGTGAATGCGGTTAACGCGATATTTATTAATACCTCGAATCAGCTGGGTGAATTTGAGTCGGGGTTGCTGGCCGCCTGGGTGGGCGCAGCACCTGCGGCAGCAATTGGCGGCATCGGTACGCTGATTGTGGTGGCGTTGTGGATGAAGTTGTTTCCGCATCTGCGGCGGCGTCAGAAGCTTGAGAATGAGGTGGATCCGGTTCAGGACTAGCGTTGTAGCGGGTTGGGTTGGCTGAGGAGATGTGTGCGGTTATGGTCTGCGGTGCACGCTCAGGGAACATACGCCTTTCGCAAAGACGCAAAAGCGCCATTCCTGGCAGGCTCAGCGCGGGCGATTACGCACCTCATCCCTGAGGTGCGCCCGTTGCCGGGCCAACGCGTTGCGTTGTTCAAAAACGCTCCCTGCGTTTTTATCCGGGCGGCGCGATGCTTTGCTACAGGCGTATGCTCCCATCACTATAAGTGCGTAAGTTTCCTCGGGCTGAGGAGCGGTTTGTTTGGCTGGTTGTGGGGATTTGTGCGGTGAGTGCGTGGTCGCTGGCGCAGGTTTTATTAGCTGGCTCAGTACAAAGGTTGTAACTGGCCCGAAGGCCAGTACAGGAAGTTACCAGTCATACTGCCATTCAAATCCCGGGATCAGAGGGGGAGGCTGACCCGCAGGATGGGGCTATCAGGCCCCGGTTTTTCCCAGGTTGGCGTCAAATGTTTGCCAGCTTTCACGCATATCCACTACGCTGCGGGTTTTGCGCGCCTCATCGATTTTTATGGCGGTGAGGCCCGCTTCCAGCGCGTCCACGACTGAAACTTTCAGCGGTGTTCCCTGTTTAATATGTTTAACGATCTCTTCGGCCATCAGCGCATCTGCGCCATAGTGGCCATCATAAGCGTTGCCGCTGTAGGCGGTGTCGACCTCTTTCTCACCGCTGCGCGCGTTATGTACACGGAAGTAGTTTCGTACGAAGTCGCCTTCCGCCATGCCGTCAGTGCCCATGACACAGAAACGGCGGAACTCATCCGGCACGTTCAGGTTGGCGTGGAAGGCGAGTGTTGCGCCGCCTTCGTACTCAATCAGGGCAGTCTGGTAGTCGACGATATCAGCGTCGCTGTCGAAGACGGCGTCGGTGCTCGACCAGCCGCTGGGTTTCACGTGGTAGAGCTCTGACTCCGCGGTGATCGCACCCTGCGGCGCATGCGCGGGGGTAAAGGATTTCCGGCCACCAAAGCTGGCGACGCGGATCGGACGCTCCTGTAACAGCCCCTGGTAGAGGTCGATGTCGTGGCAACATTTTTCCAGAATATAGGGACCGGCGTACTTCTCCAGACGTCGCCAGTCGCGCTGGAAGAATGCGCCGTGGTAAGGCTTGATATGTTCTGTCGCCTCGATCGAGGTGATCTCACCCAACTGTCCGGCATCGCGTGCCGCCAGCAGATCGTGATAGAGCGGGGAGTAACGCAGCACCAGACCAACCAGAATGCGTGCCTCGCCATACTGGCGCACCAGTTTCGCCATCTCCATGGTCTGCTCTTCATTAATCACCACCGGCTTTTCGGTAAACACGGTGTAGCCCGCCGCCAGCGCCTGACCCACATGTTCCAGATGCAGGAAGTTGGGTGAGCCAACCAGCACCACATCCATTCCGCCGTGTTCAAGCAGCGCGTCGATGGACGCAAAGGACTGGCCGGGCGCGATACCAAAGCTGTGCAGATTAGGCAGTCCGGCGGGCGCCGGATCGTAATAACCCACTACCGAGAAGGCGTCGTCGGCTTTGCTGAACTCTTTGATCACGTGGGACAGACGAAAGCCGAGACCGATAATGCCTACTTTCATGTTAAACCCCTGCTCCTGAATTCGGATGATGCATAGCCCGCCTGTGTCCGGACGCGCCTGTTGATAATCTGACCACCAACTTATTACGACAGAAAAACTAATGTCAATAACGTGCTGCGCATTTTGCGAGGGTGATTTTTGTTATAACCATGTAAATTAAGGAAAAAGTGTCGATATGTTTTTGCCATATTTATTTGTTATTGCGATTTAAGTTTTTTTATCCTATCGTTCGCTCATTATGGCTATAACCCTTAATCAGGGAAGGAAGCGCGTGCAACCACACTATCTCCTTGGCATTGATGGCGGCGGTACACAGTGTCGTGCGCGGTTAACCGACCTGCAGGGCCGTGTGCTGGCGGAAGCCACTGGCGGTCCAGCTAACGTCTGGTCAGATTACGACGCGGCGCTGACCTGCGTCGGGCAACTGATTGACCGGATATTGTCACACGCGGGATTAGCCCCGGAGGCTCTGGCGCAGACCGCGCTGGTTGCCGGATTAGCGGGGGCCAATGTCGCCTCGGTGCAGGCAAGGCTTGCCAGCTGGCAGCCTGCCTGTGCGGCGTTACAGGTGGTCAGCGATGTGGAAATCGCCTGTGCGGGCGCACATTCCGGCGCACCGGGCGCTGTCTTTATTATCGGCACCGGCAGTCAGGGAGCCGCGTGGGATGGCGAGCAGTTTACATTGCTGGGTGGCTGGGGCTTTGCCCTCTCTGATCAGGGATCGGGTGCTGAGCTGGGTCGTCGTGCACTGCGTCTGGCGCTGCTGGCCCATGAGGCGATCATTCCACAGAGCGCCTTTACACAGCAGCTGATGACGCAGTTTGACGACAGCCCGGAAACCATGCTGCTCTGGACGCGCTCAGCGACGCCTGCAGACTGGGCCCGCGTAGTGCCGCGAATTTTTGCAGCCGCCGACGCAGGCGATCGTCACGCTCAGGATCTGCTGCATCAGACTGCCACCGATATCGGCCTGATGGTGCGCCGTCTGATTGCGCTGAGCAGCGGGCGGGTGGCACTGATGGGTGGCCTGGCCACGCCGATTCAGCGCTGGCTGGACGACGATATTCAGGCCCGGCTGGTGAGGCCGCAGGGCGATGCCCTGAGCGGCGCGCTGATACTGGCGCAGCAGCTGGCGCCTGTCCGATTACCGATCTGACGCTGGCGGAGCCTCTTCCGCCAGATAACCCGAGGAACTTATGACCGCTCCCAACGTAACCGCGCGCATTCTGCGGTTGATTGTTGAAAATGCGCCGATCAGCCAGTCAGACCTGAAAGTCCGAAGCGGACTCAGCATGTCGACCGTGTCGCAGGCCACTAATCGCCTGCTGGCGCAGGAGATTGTGCAGGAGCTGGGGCTGCGTCGCGTATCGATGGGGCGGCCAAAAACCCTGCTGGGCCTCAATCCCGATCGCGCCAGCGTGATTGGCATTCAGCTCAATGCGGAACGTAATCTTATCGTCATGACCGATCTCAGCGGCAATCTGCTGGGCGAACAGCAGATGCCCACTGGCACGCTGACACCCCGCCAGCTTGGCGATGCGCTGGCGAAATTCCTGCGCGGCGTGGAGGAGAAGCGGGTCGGTGCGATTGGTCTGGCACTGTCGGGTCTGGTGGATGCTGAAAATGGCTACTGCATCCGCTCTAAAGTGCTCGACTGGGACAACGTCCCGATTGCGCGTCTGCTGGAAGAACGTTTCTCACTGCCGGTATTTATCGAGAACGACGCCAACGCGATGGCAATGGCGGCGCTGGTGTTTGGTCAGCTTGGCAATGCACAGTCGGCGGTGATCGCCACCTATGGCAAAGGGATTGGTGCGGGCATCATCCTGAATCGTCAGCTCTACCGTGGCCGTCACGGCAAAGCGGGCGAGATTGGCAATGGGCTGGTGGGGGACGGCTCGCTGCGTCTGCTGGAGGATGTCGCCTCATCGCGTGCCATTCTGCAGCGGCTTGCAGCGCAGGAACCGGTGGAAGGCCTCACGTTGCAGGCGCTGGATCAGCGTCCTGCGCCTGAGGTACTGGCGGTGCTGGAAGAAGCAGGACGTGAGCTGGGCATTTCGCTGGCGAACCTGTCAGTGGCCTACGATCCGGATGTGGTTTATCTGGCGATGGAGCCGCACATGGCGTCGCGCATTCTGCTCGATCACATCACTCAGAGCTTCCAGGCCTACCGGCTTAAACTGACGCCACAGATGACGCCGCTGCAGTTCCTGACGGAATCGAACCGGATGTGGGCGCTGGGTGCGGCGGGTTTTGCCGTCAACCGGCTGCTTGATCTGCTGGCGGCGCAGGCCGATGAAGAGCCGGTCACCTGAGTGATCTCTCAAATAAAAAAACGGGCGCTGCGGCGCCCGTTTTTGTTTCCACGCGTCCTTAGCGCAGGCGCATTCCCTGCTCATCAAACAGCAGGCAGTGCGCGGCAGAAAAGCCCAGTTCAACCTGGGTTCCGAGCTCGCGCGTCGTCGCCTCGCGCTCTTCCACGACCAGCATCTGTTCACGCCCGATATCCAGGTAGAGATAGTTGGTGTGACCCAGCATCTCGCCATAAGCCAGCTCGCCGTGAAAGCGCAATGCGTCCGGCGTCTGCGCGGCAGGCTGGAAATGTTCAGGACGAATGCCCAGCGTGACGGTTTGTCCCTCGCGGCAGTCGGCGGCGATTTTCAGCACCAGCCCCTCAATCTTCAGTTCCGGCACCCGCAGTTGCACTTCCCCCGCGCCCGTGGCGCTGATTTCCGCCCGCAGAAAGTTCATTTTTGGTGAGCCGATAAAACCGGCGACAAACAGATTATCCGGGTCGTGATAAAGCGTCAGCGGTGCACCGACCTGCTCAATGCGGCCCTGACGCAGCACCACGATGCGGTCAGCCAGCGTCATTGCCTCCAGCTGATCGTGGGTGACATAAATCATGGTGTTGCCAAGCGAGGCGTGCAGCCGGGCAATCTCAATGCGCATCTGCAGGCGCAGCTCTGCATCAAGGTTAGAGAGTGGCTCATCAAACAGGAAGATGCGCGGATGACGGATAATCGCCCGGCCAATTGCCACGCGCTGCCGCTGTCCGCCAGAGAGCGCACGCGGCAGGCGGTCGAGCAGTTCGGTGAGATGCAGGCGGGCGGCCGTCTGGGCTATCGCCTCGTTAATCTCCGCTTTGGACTTTTTCATTACCTCCAGCGGATACGCCAGGTTGCCGCGCACCGTCATGTTGGGGTAGAGCGCATAAGACTGAAACACCATCGCGATGCCGCGCTCAGTAGCGGGCTGCTGTGTCATGTCCTGCTCCTCAATCAGCAACTGCCCGCTGCTGATCTCCTCCAGCCCGGCGATCATCCGCAGCAGCGTCGACTTGCCGCAGCCAGATGGCCCAACAAACACGACAAATTCGCCACTGTTTATCGTCAGATCGATGCCATGAATGACATTGACGTGTTCATACGACTTCTTCACATTCTGCAAGCGCAGGCTGGTCATCGGCTACCTCACTCAGAGTAACTGGCCCATGTAGATGGCATTGCTGCGCATGATTGGGGTAAACCCCATGCGCGCATAGAAGGCACAAACCTGCTCGTTCTGCAGGCTGACGCCAAGATGAACACCACTGACGCCAGCAGCGCGGAGCGCCGCCAGTTCATGCTCAATCATCCGGCGACCCCAGCCGCCTTTCTGTGCCGCCGGCAGCAGGTTGATATGCAGATGAGCAGGCCACTGCGTCACCAGGATCTCAGCGGCCTGGTCGGGATGGCGTATTGAATCGAGCACTTTGCTGTCGAGCGGGGCACTGGCGCTGCGATCGCGATATTTCTCCTGCAACTGCGGCCACCATTCGGCCTGAAGCTGCGCTTCAAACGCGCGGGTATCCGGCGCGGCGACCACGTAACCCTGCACCTCACCGTCCTGCTCCAGTACAAAAGCAAAGTCCGGCGCAAAATGCGCATAGGGCACGGCAAAACGCTGGCCGGGATAGTCAGGATCGGAGTAGAGCGCGCGGGCATCGCCGCCCGCATCGGCTGTTTCCAGGCAGATGCGGTAGAGCGCCGGGTAGTCCGCCGGTGTGGCCGGACGAATGACACCTTGATTCGCCATGGTGAGTTCTCGTGAGTGAGGGAACCGGTCAGGGATTGAACAGCTCCGCAGGTAAAAGTTACGTTAATGAAAGTGGACTTAGTTTTCAAGATAGAATAATTACCTTATCGCACTAACGCAGGCGGTTCGGCAATGTTTACCGGCATCGGGATGCACAACTGTGATCGCCAACACGCCCGGAACAGGGCGGCTGGCGGCAGATTCACGGCCGGTCAAAAGAGAAAAGTGTGAGCGTGATAGGATTTTCATATGTTTTATCAGGACGTTATTTTGCGATTATTCCTCTGGCATCTCCTGCTGCAGAAAAAGTGGCTGGCGACGTGCCGCCACGGTTAATGGTGTAAATGCCAGCGCGGCGTGCTGATTTTCACGCCATGTCACTGTTTATTTGCGCGTGCTCACAGCCTGACAATTCGGTCGGCAGGCTGTTTGACTTTATTTTTCTATTAAAGTAAGTATGAGTGAGTGCGTTTGTGTGCGGCTGCAGCCTGCAGGATGTCAGGCGGTGAGATGAAAGGATGCCGACCCTGGTCTGAAGAAGGTGAGCATAATGTCTGTTTCTTCCGTTCGTTCGTTCCGAATTCGCAATGTGGGTCGGCTGCTGGTAGCGGGCCTGCTGGCGGGCAGCGTCTCTCATGCCGCCCACGCTGCTGTCACTCTGAATGAGTGGGATATCTACAACTACCCTGAGCAGACCGCTGCGGTGGATGAAGGGATTAAAGAGTTCTCACAGCAGAATCCCGGCATCGTGATTAACCGCTCGGTTCACTCCTTTGAAGATACCCGTATTCCGCTGAAGCTGGCACTGACTGCCGGTGATGGCCCGCAGATCGCCCAGGTCAACCAGGGCGGCGGCGATATGGGTTCGCTGGTTAAAGATAAGCTGTTGCTGCCGCTCGATAGCTATGCCGCCAGCGACGGCTGGACTACCCGCTTCCCGGACTCGATTCTGAAACGTAACCGCTGGTCAGACAGCGGCGAGTTTGGTAGCGGCAAGCTGTATGGCATCGCCAGCCTGGGCGAAATGGTCGGGCTCTATTACAACAAAGCGGTGCTGGACAAAGCGGGCATTGCGGTGCCGAAAACGCTGGCTGAGCTGGAGAGTGCCATGGCGAAGCTGAAACAGCAGGGCACCGCGCCGATGATGCTCGGCCTGCTGGATGGCAACATGGGCCAGCAACTGCTTAGCACGCTATGGCAGGCGCAGATTGAAAGCCATGACCGCAAGACGCTGGATAATCTGATTTACGATGTGGGCGGCACCTTCAAAGACAGCAAGCTGGTCAATGCCGCCACGATGATGAAGAGCTGGACCGACAAAGGCTACTTCTTCCCTGGCTTCCAGGGCATTGGTCACGACGATGCGGCGACGCTGTTCCAGAACGGTCAGGCTGCGTTCCTGGTCAGCGGCACCTGGTATCTCGGCCAGTTTAAAGACAACAAAGATATTCACTTCGCCGCGATGCCTGCCGGTGAAGGCGTGAAACAGCCGCTGATGGTGGGCGGGACCGATCTGGCGTTCTCAATTACCAGCACCGCCAAAGGCAAAGATCAGCAGGAGGGTGCAGCGAAGTTCATCAACTATATGGTCTCTGATGCCATGGCGAACCGCTGGCTGAAAGTGGGCTTCCTGCCGGCCAGCACGAACAAAGCGGCCAAAATGCCAGCGGATAATCCGCTGCTGGCGGAAGCGTATCAGGTCTGGCTGACGCTCAACGACTACGACGGTTTAGGCCACTACGTGGACTGGGCAACACCGACCATGAACGCCGAGCTGAATCAGAACGTCCAGCTGCTGCTGGCGGGTCGTCAGACCCCCGATCAGATGGTGGTGAATTTTGATAACAACTATCAGCGTTACCTGAAAACCCTGAAGCATTAAGCCGGAGGCCCGGCGAACAGCCGGGCCTGAGCATCGTTCTGAACCACGAGTAGGGTTATGTTGAATTTAAGCAGCTGGCGTAATTTCCTCTATGTTCTGCCTGCGGTGCTGGTCTATGCGGTGTTTCTGCTGTTCCCGCTGCTGGCCTCGCTGGGCATCAGTTTTACCGAATGGGACGGCACCTCACTGCCGGTGTTTAGTGGCATCAGCAACTACATGCGGATGTTCAGCGATCCGGTGTTCTGGATTGCGCTGGGCAATAACGCCATCCTGATGCTGTTCTATACCCTGTTGCCGATTGGCGTCGGCCTGCTGCTCTGCAGCTTTCTGTATGACACGCGCAACAATAACGAACGTAGCGTGCTGCGCATTCTCTTCTTCCTGCCCTATATCATGCCAATGGCGGTGCTGGGTGTAGTATGGCGCTGGCTCTATAACCCGGCGTTTGGCCCCATCGACCAGATATTACGCGCGATCGGATTGCCCCAGCTGGCGCTCTCCTGGCTGGGTGATTTTACCTGGGCGCTGCCCGCTGTCGGTCTGGTCGCGACCTGGTACTTCTTCGGCTTCTGTCTGGTGCTGTTTATGGCAGGCCTGCAGCGTATGGATCCCTCACTGCTGGAAGCCGCCGATCTGGATGGCTCATCGCGCCGTCAGAAATTTATGCGTATTACGTTGCCCGGCCTGCGGCCCGAGCTGCGGATTGCGCTGCTGCTGACGGTGATCGCCAGCCTGAAAGCCTTTGACCTGGTCTATGTGATGACGCAGGGCGGCCCAGGCACCTCCACCATGGTCACCAACATCTTTATGTATAAGCAGGGCTTTGACCTGCACTATTTTGGCTACGCCTCGTCGGTGGCGGTGTTCAGCATGATTATTGTTTTAGGGATCAACTATCTGATTCATCTGGCCTTAAAGGAGCGTTACTGATGCGAAGCACGCCGGTGATTTCACGCGCGCTGATCTGGATCGTGGCGCTGATGACGATTCTGCCGTTTCTGATGGCGCTGATGACCTCGTTTAAAACCCAGATGGAGCTGTTTCAGGGCATCTTCACGCTGCCAGCCTCGCTGAATTTCAAAAACTACGTGACCGCGTGGCAGCAGGGACACTTTAACGTCTACTTCCTCAACTCGGTGCTGGTGGTGATTCCGGTCGTACTGTTCAGCGTGCTGCTGGGTATTCTGGCTGGTTTTGGTTTCGCCTGGCTGAAGATCCCCGGTAAAAAAGTGATTGGGGCGATGCTGGCCCTGGGGATGGTGCTGCCGAGTGAAGCCTTTATCATTCCGCTCTATCACGAGCTGCGCTGGATGGGGCTCACCAACACCTATCTGGCGCTGATCCTGCCGCAAATCGCCCTGTCGCTGCCCTTTACCACGCTGATGATCGCCAGCGCGTTTCAGCAGGTGCCGAAAGAGCTGGTAGAAGCGGCGGTGATGGATGGGGCGTCGCGGGTCAAAATTCTGTGGGGCATTCTGGTGCCGGCAATCTGGCCAACGCTGTCGACGCTGGGGCTGCTGCTGTTTATCTGGACCTGGAACGAGTTTCTGATCCCACTGATTCTGGTCAACAAGGATGAGCTGCGCACGCTGCCGATTGGCATGATGTTTTTCCAGAACAAAAACACCATCGACATTCCGGTGCTGATGGCGGGCGCAATGATTGTGATTATGCCGCTGATCGTGGTGTTCCTGATTTTCCAGCGCAAGTTTATCAGCGGCGTCACTGAAGGGGCCGTGAAGTAATTTGTGATATCCCGCACGAAACGGCGTACTGGCGACCAGACAAAGGTTTCCCGCGCCGTGTCGTGCTGGAATTTCTCCTCCTCAATCCTGCGGGAGACGCATGATGCACCTTTCCCTTGCTGATTTTCATCCTGTCGCCGATGGCGAAACCCCGGACACGGCCGTGCTGCAGCGCGCCATGGATCAGATTGCGGCGGCCGGCGGGGGGCGTCTTACCCTGCCTGCCGGGCGTTATCGCAGCGGCTGCCTGAATCTGCCATCTGATTTTGAACTGCACCTGGAAGCGGGTGCGGTGCTGATCGCCAGTCCGCGGCTGGCTGACTACCAGGCGGTGCAGGCACTCAGCTGTGCTGAGAAGTCCCATAACGTGCTGCTCTATGCGCTGGGCCAGCGCAATATCACTATCAGCGGCACTGGCCGCATCGATGGCGAGGGTGAAGCCTGGTTCGCCGCTGAGCGGGATGAGCAGGGTTATCGCCTGCCGCGTCCTGACCGGCCGCGCATTATCGTGTTTGAAGATTGCGAGCAGGTGACGCTGACCGCCTTTACCATCGTGCAGGCGCCAATGTGGACGGTGCATCTGGTGAGCTGTCGCCATGTGCATATCGACCATCTCACTATCGACAACGCGATGACTATGCCGAATACCGATGCGCTGGATATTGACGGATGCGAGGCGGTGTTTGTCAGCAACAGCTACCTCAGTGCCGCTGATGACGCTATCTGCATTAAAACCACCCACAAACCGGCTGCGCTGCGGCGTCCGGCGCGGCAGATTATGATCACCAACTGCCTGCTTCGCAGTTACAGCTGTGCCTTTAAAATCGGCACCGAAACCTGGGATGATGTGGAAGATGTCACGGTGACCGGCTGCACCATTTTTGATTCCAACCGGGGTATCGGCATTCTGTCGCGTGACGGCGGTGCAATGCGGCGTCTGCTGTTCAGTAACCTGACCTTTGCCTGTCACCATGCGCCGCCCTGTCACTGGGGCAAAGCCGATCCGCTGCATATTTCTGTGCGCCATCGCGATCCCGCCATCACACCTGGCGTCGTGGAGCAGGTGCAGTTCAGCAACATGACGGGCGTGGCGGAAGGGGCGATTAATCTGCATGCGGCAGAACCGGGCTGGATACGCGATGTGGTTATCAGCCAGCTTCAGATGCGGCAGACCGTGTCGCCGATGACGCAGGGACACTATGACGTGCGACCACCCTGTAACCCCGACTCACCGACCGGCATGGGGCTGGATAACGCCTACAAACTTGACCCGAAAACCGGTGAAGCCTTTGGCGTAGAGCGCTATCCCGGCGGTTTGCCGGGCCTGTTTGCGCGCGGGGTAGAGAACCTGCAACTGCACAACCTGGTGATCAACAGGCCCGCGCCGTTACCGCCAGGCTGGCATGCTGAATGCGTGGTGCAGTTGCCGGACTGATTTACAGCGCGGCGGCGATGGCCGCGCCGAGCTCTTCGGTGCTGGCGTTGCCGCCGAGGTCGCGCGTCAGATGCTCTCCCGCCGCCAGCGTACGTTCAATTGCATTTAACACCGCATCACCCGCCGCTTTGTAGCCGAGATGCTCCAGCATCATCGCCCCACACCAGATCTGCCCGATAGGATTGGCGATGCCTTTGCCTGCGATATCCGGCGCAGAACCGTGAACCGGCTCAAACAGGCTGGGAAACAGGCCTTCCGGGTTAATATTGGCGGAGGGCGCAATGCCAATGGTGCCGGTACAGGCCGGGCCGAGATCGGAGAGGATATCCCCAAACAGGTTGCTGGCCACCACTACATCAAACCAGTCCGGGTGCAGCACGAAGTTGGCGGTAAGAATATCAATATGATACTTGTCGACGCGAACCTCGGGGAACTGGCCGGACATCGCTTCGACGCGGCTGTCCCAGTAAGGCATGGTGATAGCGATGCCGTTGGATTTGGTGGCGGAGGTCAGGTGCTTCTTCGGCCGGCTCTGCGCCAGCTGATAAGCAAACTTCAGGATGCGGTCAACACCAGTGCGCGTCATCACCGTCTCCTGAATCACCACTTCACGGTCGGTGCCAGGGAACATGGTGCCACCCACGCTGGAGTATTCACCTTCGGTGTTTTCACGCACCACATAGAAGTCGATGTCGCCAGGCTGACGGTTTGCCAGCGGCGCTTTCACCCCTGGCATCAGTCGCACCGGACGCAGATTGACGTACTGGTCGAACTCACGGCGGAACTGTAGCAGCGAGCCCCACAGTGAAACGTGGTCGGGCACCACATCGGGCCAGCCGACCGCGCCAAAATAGATCGCGTCAAAGGCTTTCAGCTGCGGAAACCAGTCGTCAGGCAGCATTTTGCCATGCTGCTGCCAGTAGTCAGCGCTGGCGTAATCGAACCACTCCCAGCGCAGCGGAATGTTAAATTTCTCAGCAGCCGCATTCATTACACGGACGCCTTCCGGCATCACTTCTTTGCCGATGCCATCGCCAGGGATCACAGCAATAGAGTAGATTTTATCAGTCACAGGGCACCTTTCCGGTTGATGTTCGAATTGTGTACGCAGTATAACTGTCGATTCCGGGGAAATAATGAGCCTGAAAGGCAATCCATTGTTGAATCAAAGTAGAGAATCCCGCACCTCCACTGATGACTTAGCCTTCTTTGTTCGCCTGGCCGCGCTGGATAGTCTGACTGCGGCGGCGCGCGAACTGGGCCTGTCACTGGCAGCGGTAAGCAAACGTCTGAGCCAGCTGGAGCAGCGCCTTGGTGTGCAATTGCTGCGCCGCACCACACGCCGGCTGGAACTGACGCCGGAAGGCCGCCGTTATCTGGCGGGCGCGCGTCCGCTGCTGGATCAGCTTGCGGCGCTGGAAGAGGCGGTCAGCGGTGAAACAGCCCAGCTGCGCGGCACCCTCAACATCAACGCCTCCTTTGGTTTTGGCCGTCGCCATATCGCGCCCTGCGTCTCGGCTTTTGCCGCGCTGCATCCGCAGCTCTCACTGTCGTTACAACTCAGCAGCCAGCCGCTTAATTTTCTTGATGCGCACATGGATATCGATATCCGCGTTGGGGAGCCGCCTGACTCGCGGCTGGTGGCACGTAAGCTGCGAACCAATCCGCGTATCCTCTGCTGTTCGCCCGCCTATGCTGCCCGGCACGGCCTGCCTGCCACTGTGCGCGATTTGGCGCAGCACAACTGCATTTTACTGCGTCAGCACGACAGCGATTTTACCCTGTGGCGGCTGACCTGCGGTGAACAGAGCATCAGCCAGAAAGTGCGCGGCAGCCTGATCACCAACGATGGTGAAGTAGCGATGCGGCTGGCGATGGATGGACATGGCATTCTGCTGCGTTCCTGGTGGGATGCGCAACACAGCCTGGCTGCGGGCGAATTGTTGCCGGTGCTACCGGACTGGCAGGCACCTGATGGTGATATCTTTGCGGTCTGGCAGGCGCAACGCCAGCTTCCGGCTCGTATTACCGCGTTTGTGGCGTTTTTGCAGAATAATCTTCAGGTTGTTGATTAGTCGAGGTTATAAATTGAGTGACGGGCACAGAAAAGCGCCTGTGGACAATAAATATACCGCATTAAGCTGATTCGGTTGCTTCAGGGTGCCGTTGCGTTTACACCCTTTTTAGTGATGCGTATGATTCTCATTCTTTTTCTTCCCTGCCTGCCCGCTGTGTTGCGGCCTGCCGGGAGCAGCAGATGGATAGGGGAGTTAACTATGAAAGCGTTGTTCAGCTCGCGTAAAGCGGCACTCGCACTGGCGATAGTCACCACCTTCAGCCTGACGGCGTGCCAGATGAGAGCGAAAAAAGTGGATGGCAATGCGCTGATGGTGATGCAGCCCTCCAGCCCCGACAATCTGATTCAGCGCGAGCTGGGCGACGGATTATATGAGATGGCGTATCTGCCCGCCAAAAATACGCTCTATGTGGCCAGTGCGCCCGAGGGCAAGGATATCAGTGGCGGTATGATCTATCGTCTTGATGGCACCACGCTGCAAAGCACCGGGGCGGGGCATTACGATCTGAAAAATGCGGGTCTGAGCAGTGGACAGGATGGCAGCGCGCTTTACACCACCCAATCAGTGGATGGTGGCATCGCTAAGATCGATCCCGATACCGGCAACGTGCTGAAGCGCCTGATGTTTGACGAGAAGAATGAGAAAGGATCGCCGGTGAAAACCCGCGAGATCTTTCTGCATGACGGGCTGCTCTATGTCGGCGGCGCAGACGAACCTGGCGTGATCTGGGTCGTTGATGCGAAAACCCTGACGCTGAAAGCCCGGATTAAAAATGCTGGCAAAGGTGTTACAGGCATTATCTTCTCGCCAGTCAGCGATCGCATTTATGCGGCGAACGGCAGCGGTGAAATCCTGGTGATCAATCCGCGCAATCACAAAATCGAGCAGCGCCTGACGGCAGGTGATGGGCAGGACACTCACTTCCTGAATATGGCAGAAGATCCGGCAACCGGTCGCCTGTTTGTCACGGATAACGCCAAAGAGAAAAATACCCTGGTGTTTGATGAGCGCAGCGGCAAGGTGATTCAGCGCCTTGATCCAGGCGATTCAGTGGGGATTAAGTTTAACGGTAAGCGCAATGAGATTTATATCAGCCAGCGCGAATCGAAGAAGGTGCTGCAGCTGGATGGCACCACGTATGAAGTGAAAAACAGCTGGTCGTTTGAGGGGCATCCAGAAAGCCTGCTGGTCTCACCGGACGGCCAGACACTGTATGTGACTCTGAAGCAGGGCTTCAATGACGACCACAGCCATCAGCTTCTGGATGGCGTGGCGCGTATCACGCTGCAATAAAAAAGGCGGCATCGCTGCCGCCTGAAGTCTTACTTAGCTACACCCTCGACCAGCACCACGCGATAGTTCGCGCCTTTCAGACGGTGCGCTTTGGCAGCCTGATATTCCGGGCTGTCATACCATGCATGTGCTTCTTCACGGCTCGCGAATTCCAGAATTACCACACCTTCTGCTTCCTGACCTTCCAGCGTTTCCAGCTCGCCATAAAAGGCGAGAGGATTGATCTGATGATCGCCGCGCGCCTGGCCCGCTTTCTCGGCGTAGATCGCCATTTCGTCCTGGTTCAGGGTGTTATCACGAATAAATACAACGTATGCACTCACAGGTCTCTCCTTACGCTTTTTTATCCTGGGTTTCGGTATCGAAGTCAGCAGCATCATGACGCTCATGCAGCTGATCGGCCGGGTCGCCCATGACGCGGTTGACCTTGCGGCCACGAATAACGGCAGGACGCTGTGCGATCTCTTTCGCCCAGCGCACCACATTTTTATAGGACTGCACATCCAGGAATTCGGCTGCGCCATACTGGTCATTCAGCACCATGTTGCCGTACCACGGCCAGGTGGCGATGTCAGCGATGGTGTAGTCATCACCCGCCAGATAGCGGTTATCAGCCAGCCGACGATCCAGCACATCAAACTGACGCTTCGCTTCCAGCGTGAAGCGGTTGATGGCGTACTCAATTTTTTCTGGCGCGTAGTGATAGAAATGACCGAAACCGCCGCCGAGATAAGGCGCTGAGCCCTGCAGCCAGAACAGCCAGTTCAGGGTTTCAGTTCGGCCAGCGATATCTTTCGGCAGGAAGTAGCCAAACTTTTCCGCCAGATAGAGCAGGATATTGCCGGATTCAAATACCCGAATCGGCGGCGTTGCGGAGTGGTCGCTCAGCGCAGGGATTTTCGAGTTCGGGTTCACATCGACAAAACCGCTGGAGAACTGATCACCTTCGCCGATACGGATCAGCCAGGCATCATATTCAGCATCGTTGACGTTAAGTGCCAGCAGCTCTTCCAGCAGGATGGTGACTTTCTGGCCGTTAGGCGTGCCGAGCGAATAGAGCTGTAAAGGATGTTTACCGACCGGCAACGCTTTTTCATGGGTGGGACCTGCGAACGGACGATTAGTTTTCGCGCCGTTACCTTTGGCTTCAGGGTCCCAGGTCCAGACTTTTGCGGGCTGATATGCATTTTCCGACATAATGAAAGTTCGCCTTATGGTGTGGTATTGGTCTGGAGTGTAGCAGGTGCTGCAAAGGGGGTTTAACTCTGCTGGCTGTGCGAGGGTGTGCTAAAACGGGGCGAGCTCAGGCGGGTCGCGGCATCAGAGAAAAGTGAATAAAAGTGTGTCAGGCGGGGCGTTTGTTGTCCTGAACAGACATTACCGTGCAGCCAGCCATGACTGCACGGCAGGTCGGTTACAGCAGTTCGCGCTCAATCAGTTCGCGGGTTTCAATCGCCTGAACTTTCATCTTTTCCGGATAGCCAAACAGAGACGCTGCGATGATCGGTTCACCGCCGACTTTATGGGTGCGGGTAGCAAAGCCGGTGTCGCGCAGCGTTTTGAACAGGGTATCGAAGTTCACTTCGCCTTCGCCCACGCCAACATGCTGGTGGATGGTGGCATCCACGCCTGGCGGGTTAACGATATAGCGACAGTGTTTTGTATGGTTCATGGTATCGGCGATCAGCATGTGCGACAGATCGTCACCCGCGTACTCCAGCATCGGTTTCACATCCCCTTTGCCTTTGTCATAGAAGAAAGTGTGTGGCGCGCTGTAGATATACTTTACGTTATCGCTGCGGAACGACTTCACGATATCCACGGTTTCGTTGTTCTCTTCGCAGAAATCCCACGGATGCGCCTGAATTTCGACGCGGATGCCTTCACGTTCGATGATCGGCAACAGCTCTTCCATTGAGCGATAGAACATCTCTTCACAGATTTCCGGTTCGTTAGGGGTGCCGGAGAGTTCGGTGTTAATCACCTGCACACCCATCTCAACCGCAATCTCAATCATCCGTTTCCAGTTCTTCACCGCTGCCTGACGGCGCAGTTCATCCGGACCTGACCAGCGGTAAACAACGATAAACGAGGAGATCTCCAGCCCGGTGGCGCTTAACGCATTTTTGTACTCGGTGATGATTTCACGGCTGGCTTTAGGATGTTTATAAAACGGGTTGATCTGCGGATGTGGCGACTGTTCGATATATTTGTATCCCCAGTCGGCCACCTGATGAACCATACGGGTGATGCCTAAATGTTTGATTACATCCACATCAAAAGCGATTTTCATCTTTCTGCTCCGGGCACATTAAAGTTGCTGTTCTTCATTGAAGGTGATGCCAATCTGCTGCCTGACGTTGTCCATCGCAGCCAGGGTGATAATCGCCTGGTCAAGCGAATGGACAGGGGAGTCGGTCAGGTTCTGGCCGATACACCAGGCGAAGTGGTTAATTTCATGGCTGAGCTGTTCATAGCGGTTAGTGGGTTCCTGCCATTGCAGACGGTGACGCCGGTCGCTGGAGGTCAGAGTAAAGTCACCAGGCGCATAAAACTGGCCTGCCAGCTCCAGCGTGGCGTCGCGACCGGCGATCACCGCACCGCCTGGCGTGTTGCTGAACAGCGTGGTATTCAGCACCGATTGCATGCCGTGCCGATGGGTAAACAGCATCGACGTCTGACCGTTAACGCGGCCATTCGGGACGGGCTGGCCACGGGCGACGATCGTTTCAGGCGCACCGCCGCCCACAAACACACTCAGCGCCACCAGATAACTGCCGAGGTCAAGCATTGGGCCGCCCGCCAGATCGGCATTGAAAATGCGATGATCCGGCGTGAAAAACTCACCATGATCGGCAATCAGGGTGTGGACCTCACCGGGTACGCCATCCTCCAGCAACTGACGGATGACGTCATACTTCGGCGTGAAGTTGCACCACATCGCCTCCATGCAGAGCAGGTTCGCGGCAGCGGCGGCCTGTTTAAGCTGCGTTGCCTGCTGCGCATTCAGTGCCAGCGGCTTTTCAATCAGCAGAGACTTTCCGGCGGCAATCGCGCGCAGACCGTCGGGGAAATGGTGGTTGTGAGGCGTAGCGATATAGACCGCATCAACATCCTCCCGCGCCAGCAGCGCATCCAGGCTGCCTGTGGCATGGCCGATTGCCCATTTGTCAGCAAAGGCCTGTGCTTTTACCGGGTCACGTGCGGCGACTGCCGTGATCTGCTGCCGGGTATGCCGACGTAGAGCATGGGCAAAATGATCGGCTATCCAGCCTGGCCCGATAATGCCCCAGCGCAGACGCGGAACCTGGCTGGCATCCGTTATGCGTGGAGCCGGAAGCGTTGAAGGGAACATAGCTTTTCCTTTTTTACGTACGGGCAGGTGGTGCTCAGGACTCCACTATAGAAAGCCCGCCGTCGTCGCTCTAACCTTTTAATGATGTGATCCCATCAACCGAATCGGTGTGGGATTTTTATCCGTTTTAGCAAATAGATGTTTTGAAGAGAATGCAGAAAGAAATGAATGTTTCATTTTGCGAGGGTGATCAAGGTTAGCACTGATTTTCTATCAAAAAAATGAGAGGAAATGGCCGTGTCACGATAAAGTGTTGATGGCTTATTTAACAGAATCTAAAAGCGTAGCCGTCAGCTAACGCTACCGATAGCAGCAGGGAGAAGGATAATGTCTAAAGTGACGATGACCGCGATCGCGCAGGCGGCGGGCGTGGGTGTGGCGACGGTAGACCGGGTGCTGAACCGCCGTGCGCCGGTTCGCAGCGTGACTGAGCAGAAGGTGCTGGCGGCGGCGCGCGAGCTGGGTTATCGCCTGACGCAGGCACACAGTCAGGCCATCCCGACCCTGGCAGAGGCTCCACTGCGCGTGAGCTTTATCCTGCTGCCTGCCCGCTATTCATTTTATCAGCAACTGGGCGAAGCGCTGAATCAGCAGCTTAAGATGCAGCAGCCACAGGGCCGCGAACCTGAATTCTGCTGGCATGACATTCACGAAGTGGACGCGGTGGCGCAGTCGCTGCGTCAGCTGGCTCAGCGCAGCGATGTGATTGCGCTGGTGGCGCTGGACCATCCGCTGATTCGTCACGCCATTCAGGATGTGTCACGACTGGGTGTACGAGTCTACGCGCTGTTCTCCGATTTCTCGCCCTGTGAGCACGCGGGGTTTATCGGCATTGATAATCAAAAAGCGGGGCGCACTGCCGCATGGATGGCGCAGCATCTGCTGCGTAAGCCGGGATGCGTCGGAGTACTGCTGGGCGATCACCGCTTTACCTGCCAGGAGAGCAGCGAGATCAGTTTTCGCTCCTATCTGCGTGAGTCGGGCATCAGTCAGCGGGTACTGGAACCGTTAAAGACTTATGAGTCGTCAGAGGGTGGCTATCAGGCAACCCGCCAATTGCTGGAGACCCATGATGATCTGGTGATGATTTATGCGCCCTGCGGCGGCATAGAGGGTGTGGTGCGGGCGCTGCGTGAGAGCGGGCGCCGGGAGATCGATCTGCTGTGCCACGGTCCGCTGCCGGGTGATGAACTGGCGCTGATTGACGGCACCATCACGCTGATGCTGCGTCATCGCCTTGATGCCATGGCAGAGGCGGTCATACATACCTGTCTCCACAGCCGATCGGAGCAGCACGACCATTTTGCGCAGGTCACCGTTCCGTTTGAGATCGTGACGCGTGAAAACCTGTAAAAAGAGCAGGTTAGCCTATATTTGATAGTAATCTATCATTTATCGCAATTTTTAAACGCGATCTCTATCAAAAAATGAAACTTTCATTGTTGTCCAGGATGAAATTTTTATTTGATACTGCCCGCAGTTCTCACTGCACAGGCAGATATCATGACCTTTCATATTGCTAATGCGCCCTGTAGCTGGGGCGTGGATGATCCCGCTAATCCCTGGCTACCGCCGTTTCACAAAGTCCTGACCGAGGCCGCGCAGGCTGGCTACCCCAGCATCGAACTCGGCCCCTGGGGTTATCTGCCAGTGAATGCCGATGAGCTGACCCGGCAGCTTAATGCCCACTCGCTTTCGCTGGTGGCGGGAACGATTTTTGATGATTTAGTCAGTGAGGCGCATTTTCCGGCGCTGGTAACGCTGACTCACAATTTGTGTCGCACGCTCGCCAGCGTGCCGACAGCCGCCAGAACACCTGGAGCCAGCGCGCCTTATCTGGTGATCATCGACTTCGGCAATCCGGAGCGGGCGAAATATGCGGGTCAGTCAGAAAAAGCGCCACGCCTTTCCGCGGATGACTGGCAGTGCATGATGCAGCACATCACTATTCTGAGCGAGATTGCCTGGCAGGAGTATGGCGTGCGGCCGGTAATCCATCCGCATGCGGGTGGCTGCATAGAGTTTGCCGATGAGCTGGCGCAGCTGGTCTCTGACATTCCGCATGAGGTCGCTGGTTTATGCCTGGATACGGGCCATCTCTATTACGCCGGCATGGATCCGGTGGCGTCGCTGGAACAGTACTGGTCGCGCATCGATTACCTTCATTTTAAAGACGTCAATCAGCAGATCTGGCGTGACGCGCTCTCTCGCGGACTCGACTTTTTCACCGCCTGCGCACAGGGCGTGATGTGTCCGCTCGGGCAGGGCGCAATCGACTATCCGGCGGTGCGTAGGCTGCTGACTGAGCGTAATTATCAGGGCTGGATCACCATCGAACAGGAGCGTGATCCGCGCCATGCCGACACCAGCCTGCGGGATGTTAAAGCCAGCCTGGACTATCTCCGATCAACCGGATTCTGAGGACAACAGCATGATTAACGGTAAAAAAGCGGCTAATCGCTCACTTCGCTGGGGCATGATCGGTGGCGGCGGCACCAGTCAGATTGGATATATCCATCGTTCGGCGGCACAGCGTGACGGTAACTTTGTGCTGCTGGCGGGCGCGTTTGATCTTGATGCGGTACGTGGGCGCGAGTTCGGTCAGGCGCTGGGTGTGGCACCTGAACGCTGTTATCCCGATTATGCCAGCCTGTTCGCCGGGGAAGCAGGGCGCGAAGATGGCATAGAAGCGGTGTCGATCGCCACACCTAACAATACCCATTTCGCCATCTGTCGGGCGGCACTCAATGCCGGGCTACATGTTGTATGCGAGAAGCCGCTCTGTTTTACGGTCGAAGAGGCCGATGAGCTGGAGCAGCTAAGTCGTGAGAAGCAGAAAATTATTGGCGTCACTTATGGTTATGCCGGGCATCAGTTGGTTCATCAGGCCAGAGAGATGATTGCCGAAGGGGCCCTGGGAGAGATCCGCATCGTGAATATGCAGTTTGCTCATGGCTTCCATAATGAAGCGGTGGAGCTACAGAGTGAAAGCACCCGCTGGCGGGTCGATCCGCGTTTTGTTGGCCCGAGTTACGTGTTAGGCGATCTGGCGACGCATCCGCTATTTATCGCTGAAACGATGTTGCCGCAGTTAAAAGTGACGCGTCTGCTCTGTTCCCGCCAGAGCTTTGTCACGTCGCGTGCACCACTGGAGGATAACGCCTTTGTGATGATGGAGTATGACAACGGCGCGGTCGGCACGCTCTGGGCGTCGGCGGTAAATGCCGGATCGATGCATGGGCAGAAGATCCGCGTGGTTGGATCGAAAGCCAGTCTGGAGTGGTGGGATGAGCAGCCAAACCAGCTGCGATACGAAGTGCAGGGCGAACCCGTGCGGATTCTGGAGCGCGGCATGGGCTATCTCAGCCCGCGCGCGCTGGAAGAGGACCGCATTGGCGGAGGGCACTCCGAGGGATTATTTGAAGCCTGGTCGAATCTTTATCGCCGCTTCGCACTGGCTATGGATGCGACCGATCGCCACGACTCTGCCTTCCTTGAGGATTTCTGGTATCCCGATGTGCATGCCGGATTAGCGGGCGTGCGCTGGGTGGCGCAATGCGTGAAATCAGCGGACGCCGGAGCGGTGTGGGTGGCGTGCTGAAGCGAATATAACGTGAGCGAGCAGACTTTACGGCTGCGGTATAAAGTTAAGCGCTATCTCCTGTGACTGAGCATAAACCGGTTGGATATGGGCCAGACAGCCCGTATTGGCCGGTTAATTTACTTAAAGCCCGGAACGATGGCTGACAGGAAAAGTAAGCAGCAGAGCATGAGGGGTTCCAGAAATCCGATTACCTGTGCAGAGATATAGTACCTGGACGCATGACCGCCGGAGCATTAAATAATTCTGTTAAACGCTGCACATCTCATCATTGTCTGACTCACTCTGTCTGCATCCGAACGATTGTTGTTCCTGCTCATGTTTATTCAGCAGCGGCTAACATGTGCAGGTCGCAGACGTGATTTCTATTTCCCCCTCATTCATATCGTGTCATTGCACGCGTCATTTCACTATTCCGGAAACAATCTGTTAACCAGCGTTGTCATTTTAGTTCAGCAAAATAAATAACACCGATTTAACCAAGCGATTAATTTTTATTGAAACACAGTAAATGCTGTTTGTTTTTTTAAATATTTATCTTCTCCTGCTTTCCGTTTATTGAATAAAGCCATAAATCAGATATTTCGCGCAACTGATGGAAAATCGTACTGCTTAGTGATTAATGTAAATCAGCCGCTTACTGCACACCCTTATTCTGTAAGACCTTATCGGGGTTCGCAGGAAAATTCTTATAAATCATCATGATGATTCGGGCTTGTTAAAATCAGCATTGGTAATATTCTGTTACATCTTTCCGTTTACGCTCAGGCATTCAACGTTCCTACACTCCGCCTACTGGGTTTTATCTGAATTTTTTCATTTCAGACAAATGACTCAGAAATACCGTGTCGACATGCTGGTGAAGGGAATACGCCCGCTTTTAATTCCGGATTTGTGATTTACGTCGGATGACGTGAAACGTGAAGCTGTTCTGGCAGGGTCTTACTTTTCCGTTTATTTCTCACTGGCACTGACCGCTTCTGTCAATTCATAGAACAGGGACAACCATGTCTGACTCTTCCTTTCAGTCCGAAATACCCAAAGCGCGCATTAATTTAAAACTTGATTTGCACACGGGAGGCGCAGGCAAAAAAACCGAGCTCCCGCTGAAATTACTGGTGGCGGGCGACTTCAGTAACGGTCAGGCGTCTGCGCCCCTGTCCGAGCGCAAAAAAATTAACCTGAATAAAAATAACTTTGACGCCGTGCTTTCTGAATATTCCCCGAAAGTAAACCTGACGGTTAAAAACACGCTGGCCGGTGACGGCAGCGAAGACAACATCAGCCTGACCTTCCGTAGCATGAAGGATTTCACCCCGGAACAGGTCTCCCGCCAGATTCCCCAGCTGAAAGCCATGCTGTCCATGCGCAGTTTACTGCGTGATTTAAAGGCGAACCTGCTGGACAACCAGACGTTCCGCAAAGCACTGGAAAACATCCTGCTCGACCCGGCGCTGAGCGCAGAGCTCAGAGCCGAACTTTCAGCCCTGGCCCCTGAACAGCCATAACGATTTAACGGATTAATAAGGAAGATGCTGATGTCTGTACAAAACGGCAGTGCCGCGGCTGGCGAAGGTGTGGTGCAGGAACGTCCTGCAGCCGGCGGGATTTATGCCTCGCTGTTTGAAAAAATCAATCTGACGCCGGTCTCTGCGCTGAGTGCGCTGGACACCTGGCAGGACGCGCGGGTGATGTCGGAGGCCACGGCGGACGAGCGGCTGACGGCGGGCATGCAGGTTTTTCTGGAGTGCCTGACCAGGGCGGGCTCAAAGGTTGAAAAACTCGACAAACACCTGATTGACCACCATATCGCGGAGCTGGACTGGCAGATTAGCCGCCAGCTTGACGCCGTCATGCACCATGAGGCCTTTCAGGCAACAGAGAGCCTGTGGCGCGGCGTCAAATCCCTTGTCGACAAAACCGATTTTCGCCAGAACGTGAAGATTGAGCTGCTGGATATGTCCAAAGAAGATCTGCGTCAGGACTTCGAAGACAGCCCGGAAATCATCCAGAGCGGCCTCTATAAACACACCTATATCGATGAGTATGACACGCCGGGCGGGGAGCCGGTTGCCGCGCTGATTTCCGCTTACGAATTTGATGCGTCTGCGCAGGATGTCGCCCTGCTGCGCAGTATTTCCAAAGTGTCTGCCGCCGCGCACATGCCGTTTATCGGCTCTGCCGGCCCGAAATTCTTCCTGAAAGAGAGCATGGAGGAGGTGGCGTCCATCAGGGACATCGGCAACTACTTTGACCGCGCCGAATACATCAAGTGGAAATCGTTCCGCGAGACGGACGATGCCCGCTACATCGGTCTGGTGATGCCGCGCGTGCTGGGCCGGCTGCCGTACGGCCCGGACACCGTGCCGGTGCGCAGCTTCAGCTACGTGGAGGAAGTGAAAGGCCCGGATCACGACAAATACCTGTGGACCAGCGCCGCGTTTGCCTTTGCGTCCAACATGGTGCGCAGCTTCATCAGCAACGGCTGGTGTGTGCAGATCCGTGGCCCGCAGGCCGGGGGCGCCGTTCAGGACCTGCCGATTCATCTGTACGATCTGGGTACGGGTAATCAGGTGAAGATCCCGTCAGAGGTGATGATCCCGGAAACCCGCGAATTTGAGTTCGCAAACCTGGGCTTCATTCCGCTCTCTTACTATAAGAACCGCGATTACTCCTGCTTCTTCTCGGCAAACTCCACGCAGAAGCCGGCCCTGTATGACACCGCCGATGCGACGGCCAACAGCCGCATCAATGCCCGTCTGCCGTACATCTTCCTGCTGTCGCGTATTGCCCACTACCTGAAGCTGATCCAGCGCGAAAACATCGGCACCACCAAAGACCGCCGGCTGCTGGAGCTGGAGCTCAATACCTGGGTTCGCAGTCTGGTCACGGAGATGACCGATCCGGGCGACGAGCTGCAGGCCTCACACCCGCTGCGCGATGCGAAAGTGGTGGTGGAAGACATTGAGGATAACCCGGGCTTCTTCCGCGTGAAGCTGTATGCGGTGCCGCATTTTCAGGTGGAAGGGATGGACGTCAACCTGTCACTGGTTTCCCGGATGCCGAAGGCAAAATCGTAAGCTAAGGCAGGAAGCCAATGAGAACGGAACAGCCGTTATGGGGAAGAGGCGTGATGGTCTCTCCCCAGCACTTCCAGCAACAGGTCGCGTATGCGGCCTGGTCTGCCGAAGGTATCGCCCGAATGGGGTTATCACACCCCTGGGGCGTGATAAATGTCGCTTTTGAACCAGAAACGCTGAGGCTGGGCCGACTGCAGGCCCGCCATCTGCACCTTCGGTTCCCGGACGGCACGCTTATCGACACGGATAATGCTGACGATCTGCCACCGGTACTGGCACTTGAGGATGAATCACAGGACGTGGTGGTCGTTCTGGCTCTTCCGCTGATGCGCGCGAATGGCGGTAACTGCCTTAAACCTGATGAGGTGGCCGAGCGTCCGGTGCGCTACCGCCAGTGCTGGCGGGATGTCCGGAATATATTCGGGGAAGACACCCGTCAGATTGCGGTGATGCAGCCAGTGCTGACGCTGCGTTTCGCCCATCAGAACAACAGCGATTACCTGACCTGTCCGGTTGCCCGTCTCCAGCAGGATTCGCAGGGAGGCTGGGCACTTGATGATACCTGGCTTCCGCCCCTGCTGGCTCTGCAGGGCAGCCGCTGGCTGGTGACTCAGCTGGAGCAGCTGATGACGCAACTGCGTGCTCGTCTGAGTCGCCTGATGAATTTGCGTCGTGAAAGTAACGAACGCATGGCCGATTTTGCCGTGGCTGACGTCTCCCTTTTCTGGCTGCTCAATGCCCTGAACAGCGCTGAACCGGTACTCGGTCAGTTTCAGCGTCACCCGCAAAGCCCGGCTGAACGTCTGTACCCGGAGCTGGCGCGGCTTGCGGGAAGTCTTCTGACCTTCTCGCTGGAACACCAGGTCAGTGCCATTCCGGTCTGGCAGCATGAGCAGCTGAATAACGTCTTCCCGCCACTGTTTGATTTACTGGGCGATCTGCTTGAGGCCAGTCTGCCGTCGCGGGTGGTGGCTATTGAGCTTGAGCATGATGCACGGCTTCACTTCTGGCAGGCCCGGCTGCATGACCCACGGCTGCGCGAAGGGGCTGATTTCTATCTCTCCGTGCGTTCACCCATGCCGGTGGCCCGGCTGCAGGAACAGTTCCCGCGCCAGTGCAAGGCCGGCAGTCCCGATCACGTCAGGAGTATCGTCAATTCGTCACGGACAGGCGTACCGCTGACGCCACTGCGCCATGTGCCTGCCGCCATTCCACTGCGTCTGGAAAACCAGTATTTCAGCCTTGATGTCTCTCATCCTCTGGCTATTGAAATGCTTCAGGGTGGCACCTGCATGTTTTACGTTCCGGGCATGCTCGGCGAGCCTGAACTTGAACTCTTTGCGGTACTGAGAACATGAGTAAGCGTAAACGTGGCGTGTCCGCGTCCATTGATATTGATGCCCTGCTGCAGAATACCTGGTTGCAGGTGATTAGCCTGTGTCACGGTCCGATATTCCAGGAGGGAGAGGGACGCCTGTTGTGGGAGTACTGCATTGCTGATGTCGAACGGGTGCAGCAGGCGCTGAAAGCGAAGGAACTCGATGAAGTCAGCTGCCAGCATATTCTCACTGCACAGTGTGCGCTGCTTGATGAGGCAGTCAAAGGTCGCGGTGTGGAGGATGATGCCTGTGTGCAGTGGTATGACATTCCCCTGCAGGGACATTTCCTTGGCACCATGGACGCTGGCGATACGCTCTGTGATCGGATGCGGGATGTGCTGCGTGAGCCCGATCCTGACCACGCTGTCGTGACCTGCTTCCAGCGCGTCATGATGCTGGGATTTCTCGGCAGTTTCCGATCGCTGAGTGACCCGGAGCGCCAGAAACTTGTCAGTGCACTCAGCGAACATGTCACGCCGTTCAGTTATCCACAAACCCATCCGGTGCTGGCGGAAAGCCTTGCCACAGGCCGAATGGGCGGCTGGCTGGCGTCATGGCCCGTGCGTATTGGTCTGAGCGTAGTGGTGGTGGCTGCACTCTGGTGGGGGCTGAACTACTGGCTGGATCAGACGCTGCTGACCCTGTTGCCGGGAGCCGTGACATGAGTCCTGCACAACAGCGCGGACTTGCGCTGTGGGCCGCCCTGCTGAGTGCAGTGATCTGCCTGGGGTTTCTGCCGCTATCCCGGCTGATGTCCGTGCTCGTTCTGCTTACCGTTCTGGGGCTGATCCTGGCGATCCTGACTGTCGCCAGTCGTCGTGCGGCGCAGGATGTCATCCTGCATCTGGATGGTCTTCCGGAGGCGCCTTATCGCCATCCCGTGGTGCTGATCTGTGGCGATCTTCCGCAAGCCTGGACGCAGCCGTCACCGGTGCTCACGGTCGCGCAGGGTTGCTGGATCCGTGTGGAAGATCATCAGGATCTGGAGCAGGCAGCCCGTCAGGTATTGTGGCTTCGTCCCGACTGGGGGCGTCAGCTGTCGGTGATGGTTACTGTCTGCCCGCAGAAACATGCCGACAGCGAGCGCCTTACCCAACACCTGCTGGCTCTGCGCTGGCAAATCAGCCAGCTGCGTAAAGCAACGGGCCATTCTCTGCCGCTGGTTCTGAATGGTCAGGTTGGCAGCGCGATGATGAATGACATGCTCTGGCAGGTGGCCATACCGGGGGAAAGCGTGAGGATGTGGCGTGCGTCTTCAGCACCGTGTTCCATCGCTGCATGGATCACCACCGGTGGGCTGCCTGCGATGCAGCAACAGGTGCTGATGAACAGTCTGATGAGCTGGTTCCATCACCACGTTGAAGCTGTCTTTACAGATGAGAACCCCGATGTTCCTGCCATTGCACCGCTGGCGATGCTATGGGGAATGGGACCAATTCTTGCCGGAAGTCTGGCCACATCAGCCTGGACAGCATGGCTTTCCCATCGCACGGCGATGCAGCAGGTGGCAGGCTGGCAGTCAATGGGGTCCGACAGTACGGTTTTATCCCCCTTCCCGGATTTTGTCCTGCCGCTGCTGCCAGAAGGAGAGGGCCTGACCTCGCGTGGACGCAGCTGGCGTTGTGCTCTCGGTATTTTCACGCTGGCGGCAACCGCAGCACTGCTTAGCAGTGGCTGGAACAATCGTCAGTTGCTGCAGCGTGTGAGTTTCGATATTGCCCGCTATGACCGTATTCGGATGCAGGATTCCGGACCAAAAGCCAGCGCCGTTGCCACTCTGCGTGATGATGCGACAGAGCTGGATGGCTGGGCGCGGAATGGGGTACCGGCACGGATGAGCCTCGGCCTGTATCAGGGTGAGCGTCTGCGAATGCCTGTGCTGGATGCCATCCGTTCTTATGAACCCCCGTCACTGCCGCCTGAACCCCAGCCGATCCCTCAACCGGTAACGAAAATTGTCCGTCTCGACAGTATGTCGCTGTTTGACTCCGGCAAAGCGGTGCTGAAAACAGGCTCCACCGGAATGCTGGTCAATTCTCTGGTCGGCATTAAGGCAAAACCGGGCTGGCTGATTGTCGTGTCCGGGCATACCGACAACACCGGTAATCCGCAACTGAACCAGACGCTGTCACTCAGGCGTGCCGCCGCGGTTCGTGACTGGATGCGGGACACCGGTGGCGTGCCGGAAAGCTGCTTTGCGGTGCAGGGCTATGGCAAAAGCCGCCCTATTGCAACCAATGACACCCCGGCGGGGCGGGCGCTCAACCGCCGTGTCGAAATCAGTCTGGTACCGCAGGCGAACGCCTGTCAGATACCGGGCAACACCCAGGCGTCATCGCAGGATGATGACGTATCACAACACAATGGAGAGTAATGCCATGGCAATTCCTGTTTATCTCTGGCTGAAAGACGACGGTGGCGCGGACATTAAAGGGTCTGTGGACGTGCAGGACCGTGAAGGCAGCATCGAAGTGGTGGCGCAGGAGCATAATCTGTACATCCCGACCGACAACAACACCGGCAAGCTGACCGGCACCCGTATCCACACGCCGTTCCTGTTTACCAAGGAAATCGATTCGGCCAGCCCGTATCTGTACAAGGCGGTGACCACCGGCCAGACCCTGAAATCTGCGGAGTTCAGGTGGTACAGAATCAACGATGCGGGCCAGGAAGTGGAGTACTTCAACACCAAACTGGAAAACGTGAAAGTGGTGAAGGTCAATCCTGAAATGTATGACGTCAAGGACCCTTCTTACGAGAAGCACAACCACCTTGAGCGCATCGAACTGCGCTACGAAAAAATCACCTGGACCTACAAAGACGGCAACATCATCCACTCCGATAGCTGGAACGAACGCGCCACCGCGTAAGCCCGATGCGGACGGGATTTCCTGTCCGCAGTTTTTTGCTGAGCGCCTGTCTGAAACGGGCTTTCAGCAAAGAAACTCACAATCTGCCTGCTGACCGAATGCGCTCTGGTCCCCTTAACGGGAAACAGCGATGGGCGGTAGCGTGTCCAGGAACCGACAAAGAGAGAACTTCATGGAAAATCCAGCCATCCTGCTGCGACGTCTGAACCCTTACTGTGCCCGCGCGATGGAGGGGGCGGCTTCGCTCTGCCAGACCCGCGCACACGCAGAAATTCTGCCGGAGCACTGGCTGCTGAAACTGCTGGAGCAGGGCGAGGGCGACCTGACGGTGCTGGCACGCCGCTATGAGTGGGATATGGACGCCATCTGGCAGGATTTGCTGGGCTGGCTGGACAGGCAGCCGCGCTCGGTTCGCCATCGCCCACAGCTGTCTGATGTTATTCAGACTCTGCTGCAGGAAGCCTGGCTGATTGCCTCACTTAATGGTGAAGCGCAAATCCGAAGCCAGCATCTTTTGATGGCTCTGGTGGAAAAACAGAACCTTGTACGCTGCGATGGGCTGTGGCCACTGCTGACGCTGGGCCAGAGCCAGCTGGAACGTCTGCGTCCGTTGCTCGATGCACAATCGGACGAACGCCTGGAAGTACAGCAGGAAGCGGAACTGGCACAGAATCATGGCGGAGACGTGGAGTTAATAACTGGCCGACCGGTTGGTGCAGAACTTAAAGAGGGCGAACTGTACCCGGCGCTGCAGAATGCGCTGGATAAATTCACCCTGAACGTTACCGCTAAGGCAAAGGAAGGAAAGATTGATCCTGTGTTCGGCCGTGACACGGAAATCCGCCAGATGGTGGACATTCTCTCCCGCCGTCGCAAGAACAACCCGATCCTGGTGGGCGAGCCGGGTGTGGGGAAAACCGCGCTGGTGGAAGGTCTTGCACTGCGTATCGCCGAAGGCAACGTGCCGGAAAGTCTGAAGCCGGTTATTCTGCGCGCCCTGGACCTCGGCCTGCTGCAGGCGGGCGCAGGCGTGAAGGGAGAATTTGAACAGCGGCTGAAAAACGTCATCGATGCTGTACAGCAGTCGCCTACCCCAATTTTGCTGTTTATCGACGAAGCCCACACCATCATCGGCGCGGGTAATCAGGCGGGCGGAGCCGATGCGGCCAACCTGCTGAAGCCGGCGCTGGCGCGTGGCGAGCTGCGCACCATTGCCGCGACCACCTGGAGTGAGTACAAACAATATTTTGAGAAGGATGCCGCGCTGGAGCGGCGCTTCCAGATGGTGAAGGTCGACGAGCCGGATGACGATACCGCCTGCCTGATGCTCAGAGGCCTGAAATCACGCTACGCGGAACACCATAACGTGCATATCACTGACGATGCGGTCAAAGCCGCGGTCACCCTGTCCCGCCGTTACCTGACCGGCCGTCAGCTGCCGGACAAGGCGATTGACCTGCTTGATACCGCAGCTGCCCGAGTGAGCATGAGTCTTGATACGGTGCCGGAACAGATTGTACGCCTTAAGGCACGGCTTACCGCACTGGCGCTGGAAGAGCAGGCGCTGCTGGACGACATCGCCGCCGGCAGCAACCGTCATGGTGATCGCCTGGGTGTCATTGAACAGCTGCGGACGGAACTGGATGTGCGCATCGGAGAACAGGAAGCGCGATTCAGCAGTAAAAAGGCGCTGGCGCAGCAACTGATAGCCGGCCGGCAGGATATCAGCAATCAGGCTAACATTTCCGGCCTGCAGCAGCAGCTTGAGCAGGCACAGCAGGGCGACGTGCTGGTTCAGGTGGATGTGGACACCCGTACGGTTGCGAACGTTATTGCTGACTGGACGGGTGTGCCACTCTCCTCACTGATGAAAGATGAACAGGCCGGACTGCTGACGCTGGAAAATGAAATGGGCCGGCGTGTGGTGGGTCAGGATGCTCCCCTCCATGCCATTGCGCAGCGCCTGCGTGCAGCGAAGACCGGGCTGACGTCAGAGAACGGCCCCCAGGGCGTGTTCCTGCTGGTCGGGCCGAGTGGCGTGGGCAAGACCGAAACCGCCCTGGCGCTGGCGGATGTGCTGTACGGCGGCGAGAAGTCGCTGATTACCATTAACCTCTCCGAATACCAGGAGCCGCACACCGTATCGCAACTGAAAGGATCGCCGCCGGGTTACGTCGGTTACGGCCAGGGCGGCATCCTCACCGAAGCGGTACGTAAACGCCCTTACAGCGTGATCCTGCTGGATGAAGTCGAGAAAGCGCATCGCGACGTCATGAACCTGTTCTATCAGGTCTTTGACCGCGGCTTTATGCGCGACGGCGAAGGCCGCGAAATCGACTTCCGCAATACCGTTATCCTGATGACCTCCAACCTTGGCAGCGACCCACTGATGCAGTTGCTTGATGAGCAGCCGGAGGCCACGGAAGGCGATCTGCAGGAACTGCTGCACCCAATTTTACGCGACCACTTTCAGCCCGCACTGCTGGCTCGCTTCCAGACCGTGATTTACCGCCCGCTGGCGGAAGCTGCGATGCGTACCATTGCAGAAATGAAGCTGTCACAGGTCAGCAGGCGCCTTCATCGCCATTACGGCCTGACCACGCAGATTGACGAGAGCCTGTATGGCGCAATGACCGCCGCCTGCCTGCTGCCGGATACCGGGGCGCGTAACGTTGACAGTCTGCTTAATCAGCAGATTCTGCCGGTGCTGAGTCAGCAGCTGCTGACTTACATGGCGGCAAGACAGAAACCCCGGTCATTACGCCTTAGCTGGAGTGAGGAAGAGGGAATCGGACTGGAGTTTGACCCGATACCAGGAGCGTCTGAATGAGCACCAATCCCCTGATCAGATTCAGCCACAGCCACCATCTGCTGACGGTAAAGGGATGTGAAGCCGATCTTGATGTGCTGGCGTTTGAAGGTCACGAAGCCCTGAGCACGCCGTTCAGCTACCGCATTGAATTCACAAGTGATAACCATGCCATCAGCAAAGAGATGATGCTGATGAAGGCGGCCTCTCTGACGCTGCAGGCCCCGGTTAATCAGGGTTACGGCATCAGAATACAGCAGCCGGTTCGGGTGATTCAGGGCGTGGTTACGGGCCTGGAACGGCTTGGCACCTCAAAAGATGAAACCCACTATGCCGTAACGCTCCGGCCGCGCCTGGCGCTGCTCGACCGTTCGCACCAGAACACCATTTATCAGGACATGTCGGTCCCGCAAATCGTGGAAAAAATCCTCCGTGAGCGCCACGGCATGCGCGGCCAGGATTTTCTGTTTTCGCTGAGCGGTGAGTACCCGCGCCGCGAGCAGGTGATGCAGTACGGCGAGGACGACCTGCATTTTATTACCCGCCTGCTGGGCGAAAACGGTATCTGGTTCCGCTTCACCACCGACACGCGCCTGAATATCGACGTGGTGGAGTTCTGTGACAGCCAGCAGGGCTATGCGAAAGGCCTGACGCTGCCCTCGGTGCCGCCATCCGGGCAGCATTCGCACGGCGTGGACGCGGTCTGGGAGATGGAGAGTCATCATAACGTAGTGCAGAAGCAGGTCAGCACCCGCGACTACAACTACCGGCAGGCCACCGAAGAGATGAATGCCCTGGCCGACGTGACCCGTGGTGATACCACCACCTGTGGTGAGGCCTATCACTTTGCGGATAACTGGCTGACAGCGGGTAATGTCCACGAACGTCATCCGGCCCCGGAGTCCGGTGCATTTTACGCCCGCATCCGGCACGAGCGCTATCTGAACGGCCAGACGCAGATCCATGCTGTCACCAGTTGCCCGACACTCTCTCCCGGTCAGGTCCTGAAAGTCAGCGGCGGATACGAAGTGGCAAAGGTGTTTGCGCATGGCGTGGTCATTACGGCAATGCACAGTCATGCGCGGCGTGATGAGGATTTTGGCGTCAGGTTTGACGGTATCCCGGACAGCGCAGATTTTTGCTTCCGTCCGGCCCCCGGCAATCGTCCGGTGATGGCTGGCACCTTACCGGCACGCGTCACCAGTACCACGGAGAACGACACCTACGGACATGTTGATAAAGAGGGCCGCTATCGCGTCAGCATGCTGTTTGACCGTGAAAAAAGGGAAACGGGGTTTGAGAGCCTGTGGGTCCGTCAGGCCCGCCCGTACGCCGGGGACAGTTACGGGCTGCACCTGCCGTTGCTGGCAGGCACTGAAGTGGCGATTGGCTTTGAGGACGGCAACCCGGACCGGCCCTATATCGCCGGCGTGCTGCATGATTCGGCGCACCCGGACCCCGTCACCATCCGCAACTACAAACGTAATGTGTTGCGCACGCCGGCGAATAACAAAATCCGTCTCGACGATGAGCGGGGCAGGGAGCACATCAAGGTCAGCACCGAATACGGCGGCAAGAGCCAGCTGAACCTGGGGCATCTGGTCGACGGCGAAAAACAACAGCGCGGCGAGGGTTTTGAGCTCAGAACCGACAGCTGGGGGGCTATCCGGGCGCAGAAAGGGATATTTATCTCGGCGGACGGACAGGCAAAGGCGCAGGGCGACGTTCTGGCGATGGAGCAAGCGATTAGCCTGTTGAAAGGTGCGGTCAATCAGGTTTCAGAATGGGGAGGGCTTGCAAGGACTCACCAAAACTTCGCACCGGATGCGCAACCCCTGAAGGCGCTTGTTTCAGGAGCCAGCGAACTCAAAGAACCGGTTTTGTTGATGTCTGCGCCAAAAGGTATTGCCGCCGTCACACCTGAAACAGCAGTAGTAAACACAGGGAAAGGTCTGTATCTGCAAAGCCAGGGTGAAGTTAATCTCAGCACGGCTCAGTGCTATTCGGTCAATGCCAGCCAGGCCATTTCGGTGATGGCGCATCAGGAAGGCATTCGCCTGGTCTCTGCCAAAGGCCCGCTGGCGGTGGAATCCCACGCAGATACGCTGTCGCTCACATCAATGAAGGATGTCACGGTGCAGTCCACTCAGGGGCATCTGCAGCTGACGGCAAAGAATGGGATCACGCTTGCCTGCGGTGGTGCTTACATCAAGCTCACGCCTGAGGGTGAAATCAACGTGCATGGTCCAGGCCTTTTAAGCCTCAAAGGGCAGCATAAATTACAGGGCCCGACGAGTGAGGATTATTCGTTGCCAGAATTGCCTTCGTCAGTATGTAAAGAGTGCCTGAAAAAGGCGCAACAGCTGGCACAGGGCTTTGTGCCAAGGGAGTCATAAGTGAATACGACACATATCGCTGACTGGGTGAATCTGCTTCAGCAAACCTGTGCTGATATAAAAATGACTCACCTGGATTTTGTTCTCGACCAATGCGGTATTGATTTTTCCGTCATTCCTGTACTGCGGGATTTTTCATCACCTCTGGTATGGCAGTCTCTTTATCAGGGCTTGCCGGAAGATGCTCTGCATGAAGAGTCGCCGCTGTTAATCAGGATCTCTTTACATGATCCTCAGCAAAAGCAGTGGTTTATGGAACTGGCTCAGAAAGTACAAAAGACTGCCCCGCTGTTGGTGGTCTGTTCTCCCTGGCCTTTCACTACTCTGGCTGAATGGTTAACTGCCTGCACTGATGCGACACATGAGGGACGTGCAGGGCTGTTCAGATACTTTGATGCCCGTATTTTCCCTTATCTGTTTTCTCATATTCTGGAGCCTGATCAGCAGGCCCAGTTGCAGCGTCCGGCACTGTTCTGGAGTTGGCTGGATCTCGACGAGAAGCCGGGAGTGCTGATGGGGCAGGGAGCCCAGCCTGGAATCAACGAGAAGTGTCAGAACATCGCCTTAAGCGATAGCCAGTTTGAAGCCCTGATGTGCATCTGCGACGTCAAGCTCATGCTTCGCCATCGTAATGTTCCCGATGCTGGATTTTCCTCTCAGGATCAGCGTTTTACTGCCTGTTTCAACGGTATGTTATCCGCTACCGCCAAAGGGATGATACTGGATGAAGAGCGAGAGGATTGGGTGATTGGGACCCTGACCGGACGGCCTTCAGCAGACGTCTGAAAGTGGGGTTATGTGGCTGCTCGCCTTCGGTAATGCTTAGTCATGTCGTTCCGAAAAGTCATGGCAAAGCAGGACGCACATCATCTGATTCTTCATTAAAGGAATGCAAAATGAAAATACGACATTACTTCGTGGTACTGGGTGCCCTGCTGCTGACGGGCTGCAGTCAGCCGGCGGCGAAAGCCGGAACCCGAAGCGGCGGTGGCGGGGTTATTGTCTCCATCAACCATACCAAATGGGCAATCAATCATTTCAGCGTCGATGGTCAGTCGGGGATTGATATTATCGGGCCGTATCAGGGCGGCGGCGGTGGCTGCTGCTACGGCGTGCCGGCGAAATGGCGGCCGGGAATGACGGTTAAAATCGACTGGGAAACGGGGGTTGGAGGCTCAAAGGGATTTCCGGGGTTTGCAAATAGGGAAAAATACAATGTTTGGCGAAACAAGATGAAAGCCCAGAATAAGCAGCACAGCACGGTGGTACCTGTACCGGACTACACGGGGCAAAAAACCTGTGGGATCACGGTGCACTTTATGCCCTGCGATGAAGTCAGGGTGACTACAAGCTGTGTGAGCCCTGGCAGACCGGGCTATCCAATCAATGAGCCGCTGCAGATGCCGGAGCCCAGAGTATGTCCGAAATAATCACCGAACTGGCGTGGTTCCCGCCGGTGTTTCCGGCTCAGGGGCGTTTACCCACTCAGGCTGCGCTGGCTGGTAAAAACTGCGCGCAGCAGGACAACTGCGAGATTTTATAAGGCATTGAATATCAAAGTTTTTCTACGAAATCGGCAATAATCTTAATCACCGTCTGGCCTTTATTCCCCTTTTGTAATGCTTAGCCATGCCATCCCACAGGGGCATGGCTAAGCAGGACGCACATCATCTGTTTCTTTATTAAAGGAATATAAAATGAAAATACGACATTACCTCGTGGTACTGAGTGCCGTGTTGCTGACGGGCTGCAGCCAGCAGCAGGCGAACGCGGAAAGCCGGGGTGGTGGTGGAACCATAGAGGCAATCAACCATACCAAATGGGCAATCAATCATTTCAGCGTCGACGGTCAGTCGGGAATAGACATCATCGGGCCGTATCAGGGCGGCGGGGGCGGCTGCTGCTATGGCGTGCCGGCGAAGTGGCGGCCGGGTATGACGGTCAAAATTGACTGGGAAACTGGTGTGGGATACTCAATGGATTTCCCCGGTTACGAAAATTGGGATAAATATCTGGCCTGGAAAAAAAAAATGAAGGCCCAGAATAAGCAGCATAGCGCGGTGGTACCGGTACCGGACTATTCGGGGCAGGAAACCTGCGGGATCACGGTGCATTTTCTGCCCTGCGATGAGGTAAAAGTGACGACCAGCTGTGCGAACTATGGCCATCCGGAACACCCGATTAAAGAGCCTCTTAAGATGCCGGAGCCCAGAGTATGTCCGAAATAATTACCGAACTGGCGTGGTTCCCGCCGGTGTTTCCTGCTCAGGGGCGTTGACCCACTCAGGCTGCGC
>NZ_JSUT01000007.1:0-113881 GCF_000816655.1 Pantoea sp. MBLJ3 | reverse complement strand
TGATAAATTGTTAAAGAGCATGCCGCGATTTACTGCGGCGCGGGCTGCGTATATTACGCTTTCCGCATTGTCAGTCAAGCATTTATTTTCGCTTAACTCACTGGTTCGTATGATTTCGAACCTACTCAACCCGGCGCTTCGTAAGCCGTTGTGCCGTGTCAGTGGAGGCGCATTATAGGGAGTTCTCGGAGGCTGACAAGTGCTAATTTCAAATATAATTTCGAGTGCTTCTTTTTTCAGCGAAAAGCCGCTAAAGCGCCAGTTTTTCAAGCAACGGGAAGCCATAACGCTGTAAAACGGGTGATAATTGTACCGCTTCACCATCCAGCTCCGTGCAGAATGCGACGTTCTGTTGCGAAGAATTTACTTCAGGCGCTTCATGTTCCAGTAGCCAGGCTGTTCGTCGGGCAATTGCCGCACCGGAATCAATCAGACGCGTCCCTTCAGGTAACACCTGCTGCAGCTCTTCGCGCAGTAAAGGGAAGTGCGTACAGCCTAAAACAACCGTGTCCGGTGGTTCAGCCATCCGCAGCCACGGCTGAACAATACGGCGCACCTCATCCAGTGCAACCTCAGCACCGTGTAGCTTAGCTTCTGCCAGTTCCACCAGCTCCGCCGATCCCAGCATTTCGATGTTGCAGGAACCGGCGAATTGCGCCACCAGCTCGTGGGTATAAGGACGGCGCACTGTAGCCCGCGTCGCCAGCAACCCGACCACACCATTTCGCGTCAGGCGCGCGGCAGGTTTAATCGCCGGAACCACACCCACGACAGGAAACGCAAAGCGTTCACGTAAAGCAGGCAATGAAACCGTGCTGGCTGTATTGCAGGCGATGATGACTAATGAGAGAGGATAACGCTGTGTAATGGCCTCAACGATAGCGACCACGCGTTCCACGATGAAGGTTTCGCTTTTCTCGCCGTAAGGGAATCCAGCGTTATCGAAGGCGTAGAGATAATGAAGATCCGGCAACAGCTGACGGACCTCATCATAGACAGAAAGCCCACCGACGCCGGAATCAAACACCAGCACGGTGGGACGCAAATCAGAAGTTGTAGCTGCCGCTGAGGTAATACTCTCGTCCTGGAGTCTGATAGCCATACACTGTCTCGTAATCTTTATCGAACAGGTTGGCAATTCTACCACGAACCGTGAGTTGTGAAGTGACAGGATATGAGACGGCGAGATCCCACAGGCTGACACCGCCTAATTTCACACGACGGCTGGGCGTGCTGTTGAAGTCGGTATCATAACGGTCGCCCAGATAGTGATAAGTCACGGACCAGTCAAACTCATGCAGTGTCCAGTCAAGCTGATACTTGACCTGCTGCTTAGCCCGGCGAACGAGCGGCTGATCGGTGCTGCCATCCCGCGCATCGACATAATCATATGAGAGCTGATGCGTCAGCGGCCCGGTATCGAATCCAGCGGTGGCTTCAACGCCTTTAATACGTGCCTTCTCAATGTTGTAGTAGCGGAAGGTCTGCGGATCGCCTTCAATCAGGTCATCAATGTCGTTGCGATAGCCCGACACGCGCCAGTTCACCGGCCCGGTCAGCCCCTCAAAGCCGCCTTCCCACTGCTTACTTTTTTCAGGATCGAGGTCGCGGTTGCCATAAAATGGGCTGTATACCTGCGACAGATTAGGCGCTTTGAAAGCAGTACCATACGAAGCGAACGCGCGGTACCCGGAAATAAACTCCCATGACGCCGCCGTCTGCCAGGTGTTATGCCAGCCGAACTGATTGTTATCGTCACCACGTACCGCACCCTCAAGAGTGACGCTGCCAAACTGTTGCTGCCCGGTCAAGTAGAGGCCGGTATTACGCTGTTCATAGCCATCTGATAAATAGTTCGTGCCCGGTTCCGTTGTCTCTTTCTGCCAGTCCACACCCGCACTGACGGCGCCCTGCGCCACCTGCACGGTATTGCCCCACTGCAGATTGTACTGGGTGACATCATCAAAGGTGGATGCAGCGCCGTAGCGGCCATTGCGCGGATCGTAGTTAATGTCTTTGGTATGGCCATAACTGGCAATAAGCTGGGTGGAGTAGACGTCGCGGTTGAAGCGTAAACCGGTGTCCCAGGTCTGGCTGTAGAGCTGACGGGTATCCGCCAGGCCGATGATATTCGTGAAGCTGTCATCATACGTGTATGACCCGTCATAGGCAGTGCGGTTATCAAAGCCATAGCCGCGCACAAAACCACTGAGTTCATCGCTGAACTGATGCTCAAGGTTGCCATACAGGGTTTTGCTCATGAAGCCGTCGCGATCGTGCTGCGCCGGGCCATAGTCATTGGGATAGCCCGCCACAACGTCATACCCTTTGGTGTAGGTATAGTTGCCTGCCAGGGTAAGCTTTGTCGCGTCGCCCAGCATCTGCTGAGTTGAGCCGTCATACGATTGATAGCCGTTGGATCCCATGCCCGCCGTCAGCGTCGTGCCCGGTTGCGATCGGCCCGTAATAATATTCACCACGCCGCCAATGGCATCAGAACCGTAAACCGCGGAACGTGCGCCGCGAATATATTCGATGCGTTGCACCAGCGACAGGGGGATCTGGCTGAGGTCGGACGAACCGGTAATACCCGCCTGATTAAGCCGGATACCATCAATCAGGATCAGCACATGTCTGGACTCAGTACCCCGAATAAACAGCGAACTCTGCTGCCCTAGCCCGCCGCTTTGCGCGACATCGACACCCGGCAGACGGCGCATCACATCTGTCAGACTTTTGGCCTGCCAGCGATCAATCTCATCACGCGTGACGACGGTTGTCGGCGCCAGCACCCCGGAAACAGGTTCGGCAAAACGGTTGGCAGTAACGATTTGCGTATCATCATTCCCCTGCGCAAAACCGTTTTGCGCCCAGAGAGAAATCGCCGTTGCGCTCAGAGCGAACAGCGATGCAGTTTTTTTTGTCATTTTAATCGCATCCATAAGACGAAGCAGGATGCCGCAGGCCGACAATCAATAGAACGCGATGATTGTACGAGTAGCGACGTTACACCGGCAGGTCTTCGGGCTGGGAACCATAAATGATGATGACTTCCCATCCCGGAGGACAGTGTCTGCAATTGCACTCATCACGACATTCCTTACCGCTGCGCGTCAGCTCCAGATTCACACTGGATTCCCTATTAACTCGGGCTTGAGGCCGGCGTCTGCAGTCTACGGAGTGGAGATACGGAAGTCCAGACTGCTAAATATCTTATCGCTGTGGGACTGGACATCAGCAAGTGAATGCCTACAATCGCCCGCTGGTAAGCTATTAATCAGGATTACTCATGACACCCGAACATCTCCCCATTGAAGACTATGACGCACAGCTGGCGGAAAAAGTCAGTCGTTTAGAGACGATGATGACGCCGTTTGCTGCGCCCGACGTGGAGGTGTTCCGTTCGCCGGTCAGCCACTATCGGATGCGCGCCGAATTCCGCCTGTGGCACGACGGTGATGATATCTATCACATCATCTTTGATCAGCAGACGCGCGAGCGGATCCGGGTCGATCAGTTCCCGGCAGCCAGCCAGCTGATCAATCAGCTGATGCCAAAGATGATCGCCGCGATCCGTGATAACCGCACCCTGCGTCACAAGCTGTTCCAGATCGACTATCTGTCAACCATGAGCAATCAGATTGTGATTTCACTGCTCTATCATCGCAAGCTGGATGATGAGTGGCAGCAGGCCGCCGCCGCGCTGCGTGATCAACTGCGTGCGGAAGGTCTGAATGTGCAGTTAATTGGCCGTGCGACCAAAACCAAAATCTGTCTGGATCGCGACTATGTGGATGAGTGTCTGCCGGTTGCAGGTCGCGAGATTATCTATCGTCAGGTCGAGAACAGTTTTACCCAGCCTAACGCGGCAATGAATATTCAGATGCTGGAGTGGGCGCTGGATGTGACGCAGGATTCACAGGGTGACCTGCTGGAACTGTACTGCGGTAACGGCAACTTCTCGCTGGCGCTGGCGCGCAATTTCCGCCGCGTTCTGGCAACGGAAATCGCCAAGCCTTCTGTTGCGTCGGCCCAATACAACATTGCCGTGAACCAGATTGATAACGTGCAGATCATTCGCATGGCGGCGGAAGAGTTTACTCAGGCGATGAATGGCGTGCGCAGCTTTAATCGTCTGGAAGGGATTGATCTGACCAGCTACGAATGCGAGACGATTTTTGTCGATCCGCCACGTAGCGGCCTGGATGAAGAGACGGTGAAAATGGTGCAGGCGTATCCGCGCATCCTTTATATCTCCTGCAACCCACAAACCCTGAGCGACAATCTGCAGACGTTGTCAGAAACGCACGACGTGACGCGGCTGGCGCTGTTTGATCAGTTTCCCTACACCCACCACATGGAATGCGGTGTGCTGCTGACGCGTAAAGCGTAAACAAAAACGGGAACCCTGAGGTTCCCGTTTTTTTTCCCTGCCGATATCCCTACTGATTACGCTTGCGCTTAAACCGCGTCGCAATCCAGAACACCAGCGCGACCATCAGAACGGTGGGAACGAAATTAGAGCCAATGTCCGGGTATTCTGCCCGCACCAGCGCGCTATAAACCAGAATCCCCAGCAGGAAAAACGCCGCCGCCAGACCTGGCATGCCGTCCGGCATGTTGGTGTTGAGATACCGCTGATGCAGACACCAGGCCGCCAGACCCAGCGCAATCAGCGGAAAAATCGAAAAGGGAACAAAGGCGCTGAACAGCACAGAAAACGAACCGTTAATCGCTAAGCCGGTAATAAAAGCCAGTGCCAGAGTGCTTTTATCGCGGGTACCTGGGTGGGTCATGAACTGATCCTTACTCATTGCTCTTCGGGTTTTTCCAGGGTGACCGCCAGTCGTTCCTGCTCACGGCGGTACCAGTAATAAGCGCCTTTGGCGATCATCCGCAGCTGTAACACCAGCCGATCCTCAAGCTTACGTCGCTGCTCAGCATCAACGTCCAGTGCTTCTGCACCGGCGCTGAAGACAATGGTCACCATCGCTTCAGCCTGCGCTTCGGTAAAACTGCGCGGCATGCGATTTTCGACCTCAAGATAGTCAGCCAGTTCAGCGATAAAGTGCTGAATTTCACGCGCCACGGCGGCACGGAAAGCAGCAGAGGTGCCGGAACGTTCACGCAGTAACAGGCGGAAAGCGTTGGGGTTGTTACCGATGAACTCCATAAAGGTCGACACCGACGTTTTAATGATGCTGCCGCCTTTGGCGATACGCTGTCGTGCCTGACGCATCAGCTGTCGCAGCATCAGCCCACTTTCGTCCACCATCGTCAGGCCAAGCTCATCAACATCCTTGAAATGACGATAAAAGGAGGTGGGTGCAATCCCCGCTTCACGGGCAACTTCCCGCAAACTCAAACTGGCAAAACTGCGTTCGGCGCTGAGCTGACTGAACGCTGCTTCAATCAGTGTACGTCGTGTACGTTCTTTTTGTTGCGCTCTGACGCCCATTCTCTCTGCCTTTAGCGGTGTTGAGCGGGCACTATAGCAAAATTTTCAGCGTACAGATTGGCATTCTTTGTCACTGCCTGTGAACCTCACACTTTGTCAAAATGTGATGAAAATCGCTGATAGAATTCAGAAGTGCGCGACGAGATGTTAGAATCTCGTTGTAAAAATGTATAAATAATAGGACGTATCGGTATGCAAAAGTCTTACGATTACGATGCCATTGTGATTGGCTCAGGGCCCGGCGGTGAAGGGGCGGCGATGGGGCTGGTAAAACAGGGAGCGCGCATCGCCGTGGTCGAACGCTACCACAACATCGGCGGCGGCTGTACGCACTGGGGAACCATCCCTTCCAAAGCCCTTCGCCACGCCGTCAGTCGCATTATCGAATTCAACCAAAACCCGCTCTACAGCGATCATACCCGACTGCTTCGCTCCTCTTTCGCCGACATTCTTAATCACACTGAAAGCGTGATCAGCCAGCAGACAGCCATGCGCCAGGGCTTCTACGAGCGTAACCGCTGTGAGCTTTATCAGGGCGATGCCCATTTTGTTGATGCCAATACGATTGAGATTGAACAACCTGATGGCACGCGTGAGACGCTGACGGCAGAGAAGTTTGTTATCGCCTGTGGTTCACGGCCTTACCATCCTGATAATGTCGACTTTACGCATCCCCGCGTCTACGACTCCGACTCTATCCTTAATCTGCACCACGAACCGGGTCACGTCATTATTTACGGCGCTGGCGTCATCGGCTGTGAATATGCATCGATTTTCCGTGGTCTCAACGTCAAAGTTGACCTGATTAATACCCGCGATCGCCTGCTGGCGTTTCTCGATCAGGAGATGTCGGATTCTCTCTCATACCACTTCTGGAATAGCGGCGTAGTGATTCGTCACAATGAAGAGTTTGAGAAGATCGAAGGCGTGGAAGATGGCGTCATCATGCATCTGAAGTCGGGCAAGAAAGTGAAAGCGGATTGCCTGCTGTACGCCAACGGCCGCACCGGTAACACCGATTCCCTTTCGCTGGAAAACGTCGGTCTGGAAGCCGATGGGCGTGGCCTGCTGAAAGTGAACAGCATGTATCAGACAGCGCAGCCGCACATTTATGCCGTCGGTGACGTGATTGGCTATCCAAGCCTGGCCTCAGCCGCCTACGATCAGGGCCGTATTGCCGCACAGGCGATTATCAAAGGGGAAGCGTCAGCACACCTGATTGAAGATATCCCAACCGGTATCTACACCATTCCGGAAATCAGCTCCGTGGGTAAAACCGAGCAGCAGCTGACGGCAATGAAGGTGCCTTACGAAGTGGGCCGCGCGCAGTTTAAACATCTGGCACGCGCGCAGATTGTGGGCATGAACGTTGGCAGTCTGAAGATTCTGTTCCATCGGGAAACCAAAGAGATTCTGGGGATCCACTGCTTTGGCGAGCGTGCCGCTGAGATCATTCACATCGGTCAGGCGATCATGGAGCAAAAAAATGGTGGCAACACGATTGAGTACTTCGTGAATACCACCTTTAACTATCCGACGATGGCCGAAGCCTATCGCGTTGCGGCGTTAAACGGCTTAAACCGCCTGTTTTAACGCAGCGTCGAAATAGTGTGCCATGTGGGTTTTAATTGCCTCTGCCAGCTGTTCATAACGGCTGCGCAGAGGTGAACCCGGACGATAGACCAGCGCGATCGTGCGCTGTGGCACCGGTTTGTAGCAGGTGAGATAACAGACACCGTCGCGAATACGCTCTGGTGGAACTGCCAGCGCCGGTAACAGCGTAATGCCACTGCCTGCCGCCACCATATTGCGCAGTGTCTCAAGACTGGTCGCCCGGAAATGGGTATCTTCATCGGCACCCGCCTCAAAGCAGAATCCCATCGCCTGGTCACGCAGACAGTGTCCATCTTCCAGCATCAGCAATTTCTCGCCGGCCAGATCGGACATTGGCACACGATCGCGATCGCACCACGGATGATCGGCATAGACAGCCAGCTTCATTGGCTCATCAAACAGCGGCACTTCGATAAAGGCCTGACTCTCTTTGACCAGCGCAACAATCGCACAGTCGAGCTTGCCACTGTCGAGCTGTGACAGCAGCTGTTGCGTCTGCGCTTCGTGCAGATACATCTCCAGTTTCGGGAAGGTCTGGTGCAGCGTCGGGATAATCTGTGGCAGTAAATACGGCGCGGTGGTCGGGATGAGGCCGATATGCAGCGGACCTGACATCGCTTCCCCTTGCTGACTGGCCATCTCTTTCAGCACTTTCACTTCACGCAGCACCGTACGCGCCTGATCCACCAGCAGTAAACCTGCCTGCGTGAACAGCACTTTACGGCTGGTGCGCTCCAGCAGCATCACACCCAGCTCATCTTCCAGCTTACGGATCTGCCCGCTTAACGTGGGCTGACTGACATGACATGCATCCGCCGCACGGCGGAAATGACGGTGTTCAGCAAGCGAAACCAGATATTCAAGATCACGAATATTCATTATTACCCTCCAAACCACGATAGCCCGTGGCGATAGATAGAATAGCAATGAACGATTGGCCCTATCAAGGGTGGTTGGGAATAATGCGCGCAACAAAAAGCTCAGGAGTCTGTCTTCATCTCTATAAAGCCAGCTGCGGCTTCTGTGCGCAGGCCATACAGAGGCTGAGTGAGCATGTCATTGAGTACGAAAATTGTGATGGGACAGGATTCGACAACCGTCAGTTCAGGAGCCGTTTCAGGCCTGGCGACGGTACTGCAGGTCTTCATGGGCGGTCGTCATGCTGGCGGCAGTGAAGATCTGCGTCAATACTTGCTGTCAGCGTAAGAGAGTCTGAGCGTCGGCCGGGAGAGCGGGCGCTTTGATGATGTGCCTATAAAAAATAGTAGTTCTGAAGCTAGAGGTTGGCGGGCATTTTAATGTGCCCGCTTTTTTTTACCTGCTGATCACGCCAGACGCTGTTTAGCGTCACCGATAGCGCGGGCAACCTGCTGCGGAGAAACACCGCCCTGCGCATTACGCTTATCCAGACACGATTGCAGCGCCAGAATCGGATAGACATCCTCGCCAATCACCGCGCTGAACTGCTGAAGTTGTGCCAGCGACAGCGCTTCAAGTGCTACGCCCTGCCCGATAGCCGCCACGACAACTTCGCCAACGATATGGTGTGCTTCACGGAACGGCACGCCTTTGGCGACCAGATAGTCGGCCAGCTCAGTAGAGTTTGCGTAGCCCTGTTCAGCGGCTTCCTGGCAACGCGGACGTTTAACCTGCAGGCCATCCAGCACCAGCACTGACATATGCAGACAGTCGAGCCAGGTATCCAGCGCGTCAAACAGCCCTTCTTTGTCTTCCTGCATATCTTTGTTGTAGGCCAGCGGCAGACCTTTTAGCGTCATCATCATGCCGGTCAGTGCACCCTGCACACGACCACATTTGCCGCGAATCAGCTCCAGCGCATCCGGATTTTTCTTCTGCGGCATCAGTGATGAGCCTGAGGTCACTTTATCTGACAGCTCAATAAAGCCTGCTTCGCCGGTGTTGAAGAAAATCATATCTTCCGCAAAGCGCGACAGATGCACCATGCCAATGGCCGCGTCAGAGAGCAGTTCCAGCACGTGATCGCGGTCTGATACGGTATCCAGACTGTTACGTGTGGCGGAAGCGAAGCCCAGCCAGCCTGCCAGCTGCTGACGATCAATCTCGTAAGCGGTACCGGCCAGTGCGCCACAGCCCAGCGGGCTGACATCAAGACGCTTCAGGGTATCCTGCAGACGGCTCTCGTCACGCGCCAGCATTTCAACGTAGGCCAGACACCAGTGCGCAAACGTCACCGGCTGCGCACGCTGCAAGTGGGTGTAGCCCGGCATCACTGCATCCTGATTGGCTTCGGCGGTAACCACTAACGCCTGCTGCAGCTCACGTGTGGCGCCCAGCAGCGCTTCGATCTGTACCTTGCACCACAGTTTCAGATCGGTCGCGACCTGATCGTTGCGGCTACGGCCGGTGTGCAGCTTTTTGCCCAGCGAGCCGACTTTGTCGATCAGCTTACCTTCAACCCAGCTGTGAATATCTTCGGCATCGCTCTGCAGAATCTGTTCAGGATTTTCACGCACTTCATTCAATAGCGAATTCAGGGCCGCTTCAAGTTGCTGCTGCTCATCCTGAGTCAGCACATTGACCGTCACCAGCGCTTTGGACCAGGCAACAGAGCCAATGATGTCCTGCTCTGCCAGGCGGTAATCGAAGCGCAGCGAGTCATTGAACTGTTTAAAACGTTGATCCGCTGCCTGAGTAAACCGTCCACCCCAAAGTGCCATGTGAAAACTCCTCTGAATCGTTAAACAAGAGGCGGCATAAATGCCGCCCCTGAATCAAAACTGTGAGGCGAGGCGCACCCCGCCTGAAAAATTACTTCTTCTGCTCGTTCAGGGCGCGGATACGCGAAGAGAGCGAGAACAGACGGATAAAGCCGCCCGCGTGACGGTGATCGTAAACTTCATCTTCACCGAAGGTAGCGAACTCTTCCGAGTAGAGGCTGTTCGCAGAACGCTTCTGAGTGGCTGTCGCCTGGCCTTTGTAGAGCTGCAGCACCACTTCACCGTTAACTTCTTCCGCCAGCGATTCGGCAGCAGCCTGAATCGACTTACGCAGCGGAGCGAACCAGCGACCATCATAAACGACGTAAGACATCTCGTGGCCCAGCTGCTCACGCCATTTGAAGCTATCGCGATCCAGGACCAGCTGCTCAACCGCACGCAGCGCATTCACCATGATGGTGCCGCCAGGGGTTTCGTAGCAGCCGCGGGATTTAATGCCTACCAGACGGTTTTCAACGATATCGATACGGCCGACGCCATGTTTTGCGCCCAGCACGTTCAGTTTTTCCAGACACTGGAACGGACTCAGTTTTTCGCCGTTAACCGCCACAACACGACCTTTCTCAACGGTTACAGTCACGTCTTCAGGTTGGTCAGGCGCTTCCAGCGGATCGACAGTCCAGACCCAGCAATCTTTATTTGGTGCATTGGCCGGGCTTTCCAGCACGCCGCCTTCGGTGGAGATATGCCAGGCGTTTTCGTCGCGGCTGTAGATTTTCTCCAGCGATGCGGTGGTCGGAATGTTGCGCTCTTTCAGATAGTCCAGCAGTGCTTCACGTGAACGCAGGTTCCATTCACGCCACGGTGCCACGACTTTCAGCTGTGGTGCCAGCGCGGTGTAGGTGGTTTCGAAACGTACCTGGTCATTGCCTTTACCGGTTGCGCCATGACACAGCGCATCCGCGCCTACTTTCAGTGCCAGCTCAACCTGCGCTTTTGCGATGATAGGACGCGCCATAGAGGTGCCCAGCAGATAGGTTCCTTCATACAACGCACCGGTCTGCAGTACCGGATAAACGTAGTCGCTGATGAACTCTTCACGCAGGTCAACCACATGACATTCAGATGCGCCAGACTGCAGGGCTTTCTTCTCCACACCTTCCAGATCGCCGCGCTCCTGACCAATATCCGCTACAAATGCGACCACTTCACAGCCGCCGTAGTTCTCTTTCAGCCATGGAATGATGGCCGAAGTATCAAGACCACCGGAGTAAGCCAGAACGATTTTTTTGATGTTTTGCGTTTGCATTTCGTAATCCTTGAATCAGAGTCGTTAAGCGAGAATCCGGGTGCCAATCGACACGCCGTTAAAAAGATCAGTCAGCCGCTCAGCATGACGCCAGCTGGCAATATCGACCGGGCGACCCAGTGTACGCGCCGCATCAAGTGCCGCGTGGACTTTAACAATCATGCCATCGGTAATAATGCCCTGGGAAATCAGCTGCTCAGCTTTGTCGGCGGTCATCTCTTCGATGCGCTGACCTTTGCCGTCGAGAATACCACTGACGTCGGACAACAGAACCAGATCGGCACCCAGCGTCGAGGCCAGCGCGGTTGCCGCCTGGTCAGCGTTGACGTTCATCAGGTCGCCGCTGTCAGTAATACCAATTGAGCTCACCACCGGCATGTAACCCGCCGCCAGCAGCGTGTTCAGCAAGGCCGGATTACCCGGCGTTGCGTGGCCAACATGGCCAAGTTCGTCATCAAACGGAGCGACATTCACAATGCCCGCATCGCCCAGGCAGAGGCCGACCGCGTTGATGCCCGATTTTTTTGCCCAGGCCAGCAGCGTTTTGTTTGCGGTTCCCGCCAGTGCACCGGTAATGATGTCGATCTGATCGGCTGGGGTGACGCGCAGGCCATTTTTCTTCATGACTGGCAGCGCCAGCTTTTTCATCAGTTCATCGACCAGGCAACCGCCGCCGTGGACAATGAGCAGCGGACGCTGATGGGCGCTGCGATATTTCAGCAGCGCTTCAAACAAACGGGCCAGCGCTTCTTCGCTGTCTAACAGCACACCGCCCAGCTTAATAATCAATGGATTGGTCATGGTTAAGTTGTCCGTTAAATCAGTGACTGCGTTTCAGGGAAGCCGAACCGGATGTTCAGGCACTGTACCGCCTGCGATGCCGCGCCTTTCAGCAGATTATCTTCGGCGGCGACGACAATCAGATGTTCGCCCTGTACTTCAAAACCGATATCACAGTAAGGCAGGCCCACAACGGCTTTCAGCCCCGGCACGCCCTTATCATAGAGCCGCACCAGTGGCTTATTGTCATAGGCGCGATGGAAAACAGCGGCGATATCTTCGCGGCTGACACCCGCTTTCAGACGGCAGGTAATCGTTGCCAGAATACCGCGCGGGAAACTGCCCAGATGCGGCGTAAAGATCACGGGTGTACCGAGGTGCGCAACAATTTCCGGATGGTGACGATGGTTAAACAGGCCATAAGGCTGCAGGCTTACTTCGCAGAAACTGGTGCCGACATTGGCTTTACGTCCGGCACCGCTTACGCCGCTGGTGGCGTTAATGACTGGCCACTGCGCATCGTTCAACAGTCCGGCATCCACCAGGGGTTTCAGTGCCAGTTGCGCAGCGGTCGGGTAGCAACCCGGTACCGCTACCAGCTGCGCCTGCTGAATTTTCTCATGCTGATATTCCGCCAGGCCGTACACCGCTTTGTCCAGCCAGTCACCATGCTGATGGGTAAAGCCATAGAAACGCGTATAAAAATCAGCGTCATTAACGCGGAACGCGCCTGACAGGTCGAACACGACACAACCGGCCTTAAGGAATTCCGGCGCCAGATCGTGGCTGACTTCATGCGCCGTCGCCAGGAACACCACATCCACTTTGTCTGCCCACTCAGCTGCGCTGCTCAGCGGCTGTAGCGGTAAATCCACTACGCCTTTCAGCTGTGGATGGAGGTCAGAGAGGCGCTTGCCAGCATCAGGGCTTTGCGCAGAAACCGCCAAAGCGGTTATGTTGATATGTGGATGGCGATTCAGGAAGGTGGCAAGCTCTACACCGGCATAACCACTGGCACCAACGATCAGCGTATTCAACATCAGGCTGTAACCCTTTTTACAGTCGCACGTTCCGGGTCGCGGCCTTGCCCCGTTACCCACCCTGTCATCTGCAGTGATTTATGGTTTCCTTGCAGAGGACGTTAATGTATTTTTATTCACTATTACTGCATGAATATGGATACATCCTAACCCAAGGACCGCCAACAGTGAAGACAAAATTACCGCCTTTTATTGAACTGTACCGCCAGTTAATCGCCACGCCGTCGATCAGCGCAACCGATGCCGCACTGGATCAGAGTAATGAAACTTTAATCAATTTGCTGGCCGGCTGGTTCCGCGACCTTGGCTTCAGCGTTGAAGTGCAGCCGGTGCCCGGCACCCGCAATAAATTTAATATGCTGGCGCGAACCGGCACCGGTGCGGGCGGCCTGCTGTTAGCCGGTCATACGGATACCGTTCCCTTTGATGATGGCCGCTGGACGCGCGATCCCTTTACCCTGACCGAGCACGACAACAAGCTCTACGGCCTGGGCACAGCAGACATGAAAGGCTTCTTCGCCTTTATTCTCGACACGCTGCGCGATGTGGATGTCAGCACGCTGAGCAAACCGCTCTATATCCTTGCCACGGCCGATGAAGAGACCACCATGGCTGGCGCCAAATATTTCTCTGAATCGACGCAGCTGCGTCCCGACTGTGCCATCATCGGTGAACCGACTTCGCTTAAACCGGTGCGCGCGCACAAAGGCCATCTGTCGAATGTGATTCGCATCGAGGGGAAATCGGGCCATTCCAGCGATCCGGCACGCGGTGTCAACGCCATTGAACTGATGCATGAGTCGATCACTCATCTGATGCAACTGCGCACGACGCTGCAGGAGCGTTATCACCATGACGGCTTCGCTATCCCTTATCCGACCATGAATTTCGGCCATATTCATGGCGGAGACGCCGCGAACCGTATCTGCGCCTGCTGTGAACTGCATATGGATATTCGTCCGTTGCCGGGCCTGTCGCTGAGCGATCTGGATGGGTTGCTGAACGAGGCGCTGGCACCGGTGAGTGCACGCTGGCCGGGCCGGGTCACCGTGGCCGAACTGCATCCGCCGATTCCGGGCTATGAGTGTCCGGTAAATCATGAACTGGTGAGTGTGGTTGAGAAATTACTGGGTACGCCAACCGAGGTGGTGAATTACTGTACCGAGGCGCCGTTTATTCAAACACTCTGCCCAACACTGGTCCTGGGCCCGGGCTCAATCAATCAGGCGCATCAACCCGACGAATTTATTGATACGGCATTTATTAAGCCGACACGGGCGCTAATCAGTCAGGTTGTGCAGCATTTTTGTCACTGATTGACAGCAAATGGGGCATTTCACTGTATTAACAGCAAAATGCCCCCGCAATCTGCGGGATTTAACAATAAGAATAACTTATCCCGCTTCTTTCTCTATAAATTCTACGAATTTCCGTTAGTTAGCCACATCTTCAGTGCACTTTAACGCATTTGACGAACGCAGCATTACGTGGCTAGATAAAAGACGATGTTATGCCCACCGGGTGATTATCCAGAACGTTTCAGAATGTGGACAGGCGGCAACGGAGCCGGTTCCCTGTAGATTATCGGGGACACAATGTTGCTGATTTTTCTGCTGCCTGAAAGGTCGGGTGTATGAGTTTTTCAAGACGATAAGGGTGTCAGGGTCCAATGAACGAACAATATTCCGCAATGCGAAGTAATGTCAGTATGCTCGGCAAACTGCTCGGGGATACGATTAAGGATGCACTGGGAGAGAACATCCTCGACCAGGTTGAAACCATCCGTAAGCTCTCCAAGTCATCCCGTGCAGGAAATGACACTCATCGTAAAGAACTGCTCAATACGCTGCAGAACCTCTCCAACGAGGAGCTTCTGCCGGTTGCACGCGCTTTCAGCCAGTTTCTGAACCTCACTAACGTGGCTGAGCAGTATCAGACCATCTCGCAAAGTGGTGAGGGTGAGAACCATCCTGAACTGCTGAAAAAGACCTTTGATACCCTGAAACAGCAGAAAGATATCAGCGAAAGCGACATCCTTGCGGCCATTGAATCACTGTCTCTGGAGCTGGTGCTGACTGCGCACCCGACCGAAATCACCCGTCGTACACTGATTCACAAGCTGGTTGAAGTTAACAGCTGCCTGAAGCAGCTTGATCACAGCGATGTCTCCGACTACGAACGCAACCAGATTATGCGCCGTTTGCGCCAGCTGGTGGCGCAGGCGTGGCACACCGATGAGATCCGTAAATATCGTCCGACCCCAGTAGACGAAGCCAAATGGGGCTTTGCCGTCGTAGAAAACAGCCTGTGGGAAGGCGTTCCTGCTTTCCTGCGTGAGCTGAACGAGCAGGTCGAAGAGGCGTTTGGCATCAGGCTGCCGGTCGATTTCGTGCCGGTTCAGTTCACCTCGTGGATGGGTGGCGACCGCGACGGTAACCCGAACGTCACGGCGTCGATTACCCGCCATGTGATGCAGCTGAGCCGCTGGAAAGCCACTGACCTGTTCCTGCGCGATATCGGCGTGTTGATCTCCGAGCTGTCGATGTCCGAGTGCAGTGAAGAGATCCGCGAACTCAGCGGCGAGCCGGAAGCGCTGGAACCTTACCGTGTGATCCTGAAACGTCTGCGCAGTCAGCTGATGACGACCCAGTCGTTCCTGGAACGCCGCCTGAAAGGCGAACGCCTGCCGCGTCCGGCCGATCTGCTGGTCTCCAACGATCAACTGTGGGACCCGCTGTTTGCCATCTATCAGTCACTGCAACAGTGTGGCATGGGCATTATCGCTAACGGTCAGTTGCTTGATACGCTGCGCCGCGTGAAATGCTTCGGCGTGCCGCTGGTGCGTATCGATCTGCGCCAGGAGAGCACCCGTCACACAGAGGCGATTGCCGAAGTGACCCGTTATCTGGGCCTCGGCGATTATGAAAGCTGGTCTGAAGCGGACAAGCAGGCGTTCCTGATCCGTGAACTGAATTCCAAGCGCCCGCTGCTGCCTCGTACATGGGAACCCAGCGATGAGACGCGTGAAGTGCTGGAGACGTGTCGTGTCGCGGCGGAAGCCCCGCAGGGTTCTATCGCCGCCTATGTTATTTCGATGGCGAAAACCCCTTCCGACGTGCTGGCCGTGCATCTGCTGCTGAAAGAAGCGGGTATCGGTTATGCCATGCCGGTTGCACCGCTGTTTGAAACGCTTGATGATCTGAATAACGCGAACGACGTGATGAGCCAGCTGCTGAGCATCGACTGGTATCGCGGCTTTATTCAGGGCAAACAGATGGTGATGATTGGCTATTCTGACTCGGCGAAAGATGCCGGTGTCATGGCCGCCAGCTGGGCGCAATATCAGGCACAGGATGCCCTGATTAAAACCTGCGAGAAAGCCGGTATTTCACTGACGCTGTTCCACGGACGCGGCGGCAGCATTGGTCGTGGCGGCGCGCCCGCCCATGCCGCACTGCTGTCACAACCGCCAGGCAGCCTGCGCGGCGGTCTGCGTGTAACTGAACAGGGTGAGATGATCCGCTTTAAATATGGCTTACCGGCCGTGACCATCGCCAGCCTGTCGCTCTACACCGGCGCAATTCTGGAAGCAAACCTGATGCCACCGCCAGAGCCAAAACGCGAATGGCGCGACATTATGGATCAGCTCTCAGCTGACTCCTGTGCGATGTATCGTGGTTATGTGCGTGAAAACGCTGACTTCGTCCCTTATTTCCGTTCGGCGACGCCGGAGCAGGAGCTGGGTAAATTACCGCTGGGATCACGTCCGGCCAAACGCCGTCCTACCGGTGGCGTAGAGTCGCTGCGTGCGATTCCATGGATTTTCGCCTGGACGCAGAACCGTCTGATGCTGCCTGCCTGGCTGGGTGCCGGTGCTGCATTGCAGCAGGCGATGGCAGCCGGTCATCAGGATCAGCTGGAAGCGATGTGCCGCGACTGGCCATTCTTCTCCACCCGTCTGGGGATGCTGGAAATGGTCTTCTCGAAAGCCGACCTGTGGCTGGCGGAATATTACGATCAGCGTCTGGTCGATAAATCACTCTGGCCGCTGGGCAAACAGCTGCGCGAACAGCTTGCTGCGGATATCAAAGCGGTACTGACCATCGCCAATGACTCACACCTGATGGCTGACCAGCCGTGGATTGCCGAGTCGATTGCGCTGCGTAACGTCTATACCGATCCGCTCAACGTACTCCAGGCAGAACTGCTGCATCGTTCACGTGCGCAGGAAGCCCGTGGTGAGGAGCCGGATGCCCGCGTAGAGCAGGCGCTGATGGTAACGATTGCAGGTGTGGCGGCAGGTATGCGCAATACCGGTTAATCGTGGCCGGGCGCTGACAACGGTCAGCGCTGCCCGCCAGAAAAACAAAAAAGTCGGGACGTTCCCGACTTTTTTATTGGCTGAAACAAGAGGGTTAAGCCGCAGCGGCAGGACGCACACCTAACGTGTGACAGATGGCGTAACTCATTTCGGCACGGTTTAGCGTGTAAAAATGGAAATCTTTCACCCCTTCGCGTGACAGGATTTTTACCATGTCCATCGCGATATTGGCGCCCACCATTTTGCGCGTTTCTGGATCATCGTCCAGACCGGCAAACATCGCATTCATCCAACCCGGCACACGCACATTGGTCAGCGTGGCAAAGCGCTGGAGCTGTTTAAAGTTAGAGACCGGCAGAATGCCCGGCACAATTTCTACATCAATGCCGGTCGAAACACAGCGATCGCGAAAACGTAAATAGCTTTCAACGTCAAAGAAGAACTGGGTAATCGCGCGATTTGCGCCGGCATCAATTTTTCGCTTCAGGTTAATCAGATCGGCCTGGGCGCTTTTCGCTTCGGGATGGACTTCAGGATAGGCGGCGACGGAAATATCAAAACCGCCGACCTCTTTCAGCAGCGACACCAGATCGCTGCCGTACATCTCAGGCTTGCCGCTGCCGGGAGGCAGGTCACCGCGCAGCGCCACAATATGGCGAATGCCATTGTTCCAGTAATCCTGTGCAATGGTGCGCAGTTCATCCCGCGTGGCATCAACACAGGTCAGATGGGGTGCAGCCTCCAGCCCGGTTCTATCTTTAATGCCTTTGATAATGCTGTGGGTGCGGTCGCGTTCCCCTGAGTTCGCGCCGTAAGTAACAGAAACGAATTTTGGTTTCAGGCTGCTCAGACGATCGATGGAGCTCCAGAGGGTCTCTTCCATTTGGCTGGTACGCGGCGGGAAGAACTCAAATGAAACATTAATTTGCCCGTTCAGCTCAGCCAGGCTCTGGTTTAGCGCTTCGCGCTGATTGGCATGAAAGAAACTCATCCTGCACCCTCATCGATTAACAATCGGCCTGCGAACATCTACACGTTTAGACGTCCAGATGTTCAAAATGACGTAATCTGCGGATGCCGTCAACTTAAAAATGATCAACAGCCGTGATCAATTTTCAATCAACTTGAAGAAGTTTCAACAGAGGAGAGATAACGCATTGAAAACAGGCGCCGAAGCGCCTGTTAAAGAGAAATTACAGCAACTGTGCGAGGCGATTAATATCTGACTGTATTGCACCTGCGGTAACATCACGGCCTGCACCGGGTCCGCGGATGACCAGCGGATTGTCGCGATACCAGCGACTTTCAATCGCAAAGACGTTGTCGCACGGCAGCAGCGAAGCCAGCGGATGTTCCGGACGCACCGCTTCGACCCCGACACGTGCTTTACCGTTGGCATCAAACCGGGCAACGTAACGCAGCACCAGGTCCATCTCCTGCGCGGCTTCCAGACGCTGCAGCATCTGCTCATTCAGCTCTTCACCATTTTCAAAGAAGTGGTCTACTGAGCCCTGCTGACAGTTGTCTGGCACCAGCGACTCCACCCGTACCTGATCCGGCTCGATGTTGTAGCCTGCTTCACGCGCCAGGATCACCAGCTTACGCATCACATCCTGACCCGAGAGATCGGCGCGCGGATCCGGCTCGGTTAAGCCCTGCTGCCATGCCTGATCCACCAGCTCGGTAAACGGCACCGTGCCATCAAACTGCAGGAACAGCCAGGACAACGTACCGGAGAAGATCCCGCTGATTGCCAGGATGGTATCGCCGCTGTCGCGCAGGTCGCGTACCGTGTAGTTGATCGGCAGGCCTGCGCCTACGGTGGCGTTATAGAGCCAGTGACGCCCGGTTTTGGTAAAGGCATCACGAATCTGCCGCCAGGTCTGACTGTCTGACGCACCCGCGACCTTATTGGCGCTGATCACGTGAAAGCCGTGGCTGGCAAAGTCGAGATACTGCTGTGCCAGCGGTGTGCTGGCTGTGACATCCAGCACTACCAGGTCATCAAACGGATGCGCGCACATCCACAGGAACAGCGACTCTTCATCGCGTTCCACCGCTTCATCATCAAAGAAGGCGAGTGCCCGACTGGCATCCAGCCCTTCATAGCTCAGCAGACTGCGACGGCTATCCGCGACACCCGCCAGCACAAATTCAAAGCCGGTCCGCGCTGACAGCGTTTCCTGATCGCGGGCAAACAGCTCCAGCCAGCGTGAACCGATATTCCCTTTGCCAAACAGCATCAGGCCGATGCGCTTTTCTGCACGGAACAGCGACTGATGGAGTCCCTGAATCAGATGCTGCGTCGGGCCGACGCGCAGCACCGCGACCACGCTGATGTGCTCTTCTGATTGCCAGATGAACTCAACCGGCTGATCTTTTAACTGCTGCCAGAAGCGATGGGTATGCAGCGGATTGCGGGTAACGCCTGCGCCAACCAGCGCCACCAGCGCAAGGCCATCGCGCAGCTGCAGATGGCCCGGTAAACCGGCATCCTGTAGCAGCGTAAAGGCACTGTTAACCACTTCGGAGGTATAACAGAGCTGCAGCAGTTGACGGTCAGGATGGACGCCAAACGCCAGCGGACGGAGCTGCGCGCGCTTCAGCAACAGGTCGATCTCTTTGTGAAGGATGGCGAAGTCATGCTGCTCTGGCAGCTGAATCTCAATCAGGCAAACATCGTCATGGCTGGTGACGATGCGCGCGCCTGTTCCGGAGGCCAGCACGCGTTCAATTCGGGTTGAGCCCTGCTCCGGCTGATAACTGCAGCGCAATTGCAAATCGATATCACTGCCGGAAACCGGCTGCAGCGTACGGGTATGCAGCACCGGTGCCGCCAGACGCGCCAGCTCACTGGCCTCATCCAGCCTTAACAGCGGCAGCAGACAGGCATCAGAGACTTTGCGGGGATCGGCGCTGTAAACGCCCGCCACATCGCTCCAGATCGTCACACGTCCGACACCCGCCAGCGCACCGATCTGCGTAGCGGAATAGTCGGAGCCGTTACGGCCAAGCAGGACGGTTTCACCGGCATCGTTACGGCTGATAAAGCCGGTGACCACGATGCGCTTATGGGGATGCTGCGCCAGCAAAGTCTGCAGCAGTGGCCAGGATTTACCCTCATCCACCTGTGGCTGAGCGGCACGTTCAGCACGCAAAAACTCACGCGCATCCAGCCAGCAGGCCTGCAGATCACGCTGGCTCAGGACCGCTGACATCAGGCGTGCTGACCAGACTTCACCGTGCCCGACCACTTCGGCATAGACCGCATCGGTAATCGGCGCATCCAGCAGGGCCGCCAGCTTTTCCAGATCGCGAATAAACGCAGTAATTAAAGGTTCGGCGATCTCAGCAGGCAGCAGCGCACCGATCAGTTCGCTCTGGTAGCGACGCAAGGCCTGTTGCACCTGGTGCGCAGAGAGGCGATCGCTCTGGCTCAGCTTCAGCCAGCTAATCAGCTGGTTGGTGGTTGAACCTGCCGCAGAGACCACCATCAGGTCGCCCGGCTGGCTGTAATCCGCCATAATGCTGGCAACGCGCTGATAGCAACGCGCATCGGCCAGACTGCTGCCACCAAACTTATGCAACTGCCTGATAGTCGGCGTTCCCGCGCCTGCTGAAATCGTCATACTTAACCCTCGGCTGCGATCCGGAATGCATTATCCAGATCGGCAATTAAATCTTCGTGATCTTCAATACCAACAGAAACCCGTAGCAGCGTATCGGAAATGCCCGCTGCCGCGCGTGCTTCTGCTGACATACCCGCGTGCGTCATGGTGGCGGTATGGGAGATCAGACTTTCCACGCCACCCAGCGATTCCGCCAGCGTAAAGAGCCGCAACGCTTTCAGGAAGCGGCGCAGCAGTGCCTCATCACCGTCGATTTCAAAACTCAGCATGGCACCAAAGCCGCGCTGCTGACGTACGGCATGTTCGTGTCCGGCGTTTTCCGGCAGCGAAGGATGATACAACTTTTTCACCCGCTTCTGCTGCTTCAGATACTCAACAATCGCGAGTGCGTTGCGTTGTGCGGCCGCAATGCGCGGCGACAGGGTACGAATTCCGCGCAGCAGCAGATAGCTGTCAAATGCCGCGCCGGTTACACCAATATTATTCGCCCACCAGGCCAGGTCGGTTGCCAGTTGCGGATCTTTGGCAATCACTGCGCCCGCTACCACATCGGAGTGGCCATTGAGGTATTTGGTACAGGAATGGATCACCAGATCGGCACCCAACGCCAGAGGGTTCTGCAGCGCCGGACTCATAAAGGTGTTGTCCACCACGCTGATAGCACCTGCTGCGCGGGCAGCGGCGCAAATCGCGCTGATATCCACTACGCGCAGCAGCGGATTGCTGGGGCTTTCAATCAGCACCAGTTTAGGGTTTTCATCCAGTGCCGCCTGCAGCGCCACCGGGTCGCCCTGATCGACAAATTTAACCCGATACGCGCCGCGCTTGCTCAGGCTGTCAAACAGCCGATAGCTGCCGCCATAACAGTCGTGTGGCGCAACCAGCAGATCGCCAGGCTTCAGGAACACCGTCGTCACCAGGTGAATCGCCGACATCCCGGTATTGGTTAATACCGCGCCCGCTCCTCCCTCCAGTTCGGCCAGGGTACGCTGTACGACATCACGCGTGGGGTTGCCACGACGGGAGTAGTCATGCGCACGAGGCTCATTAAAATCCAGGAAGTTGTAGGTCGTAGAGAGGTGGATTGGCGGGACAACGCAGCCATATTGCTCGTCATCATTCAAACCGCTGCGCACTGCGATGGTTGCCGGTTTACGCGTCATGAGCGAATTGTTCCTGAAGAGTGAATAAAATGTAGGCCACAGGATATCACCCTCTAATTAGACGTCAATACATCTGGACATCTAAATGTCTTTGCGTATAGATTGAGCAAAAACGCAATAACCGCTAAAATTATGCGTCATCGCCTGGCGTTCCCCTCTGTGATGCAGAGGCAGTGAGCGAAGAAAACCCGCCATATCAGGGGTCAGGCAGGAAAAAATCAGGCATAATTCGCTGATTTCCTCACATTTAACGTTTATTAATTAAGGTAACCCATGGCTGAATGGAACGGCGAATATATCAGCCCGTACGCTGAGCACGGTAAGAAGAGCGAGCAGGTCAAGAAGATTACAGTATCTATCCCATTGAGCGTGCTGAAGATTTTAACGGATGAGCGTACCCGTCGTCAGGTGAACAACCTGCGTCACGCCACCAACAGTGAGCTGCTTTGCGAAGCCTTTTTGCATGCCTTTACCGGGCAACCGTTGCCAGACGACGTGGACCTGCGTAAAGAACGCAGCGATGAAATTCCTGAAGAAGCGAAAAAGATCATGCGCGATATGGGCATCGATCCCGACACCTGGGAATATTGATTCGTCAGCGCATAAAAAAACCCAGCCGAAGCTGGGTTTTTTCTTGCCGCCGAACCCGCAGGTTCAGGTGCCTTTTAATCTTATTTTTTAGCGCCTGGCACGCTGAAACGCTTGTTAAAGCGGTCAACACGGCCACCAGTTGCCACTTCACGCTGCTTACCGGTATAGAACGGGTGGCATTTGCCACAAACGTCCAGGTTCAGTTCGTGAGTCAGTGTTGAACGGGTGTGGATCTCGTTGCCGCAGGTACATTTGATAGTAACTGCTTCGTATTTCGGGTGAATACCTTGTTTCATGGGAAACCTCATAGAAGGCCGTGTCGCTCTCCGTGCCAGGCTTTGACCTGCACAGCACCACACGCGGTTGAACATTATAGGGTGTACTCCGGCCAGATATTTCTCACCGAAGGCGGCATATTATACAGGTAAGTTTCGATTGCTGCAAATATCTGCTGAGATACCCGCCATCAGGGTCAGCGTGTACACTAGCTTCCCCGATGATGATGCCGGAAAGAGAGAGTTATGCCCGTAGTCCAGGTCGCCCTGCCCGTCCCCTTGCCCCGCCTGTTTGACTATCTGCCGCCACAGGGTGCGCAACCGGTCATCGGCGGTCGCGTAAGTGTGCCCTTTGGCAATCGCAGGATGATCGGGATTGTGGTCGCCTTTCGTGACAGCAGCGATCTGCCGGAAGCACAACTCAGGCAAGTGATCGAGGTGCTGGATAGTGAGTCACTCTATCCGCCGTCGCTGTGGCGCATCCTTAACTGGGCCGCCAGCTACTATCATTCGCCGCAGGGAGAAGTGCTGAGCCATGCCATTCCAGTGCTGCTGCGCCAGGGCAAAGCGGCGCAGGATAATCCCTTATGGCGGTGGGAAATCACCGAGCAGGGCCGGGCAACGGCACCCGAAAGTTTAAAGCGGGCCCCGAAACAGCAGCAGGCACTGGCAGCACTGCGTCAGCAACCCCTCTATCGTCATCAGGTCAGTGAACATGACCTTACGGAAGCCACGCTGCAGGCTCTGCGGGCCAAAGGGTTGTGCGAACTGCATGAGCATCAGCCGCAGATGCACGACTGGCGTACTACCTATGCTGTGAAAGGCGAGCGTCTGCGACTGAATACGGATCAGGCGATGGCTGTAGGTGCGATTCGGGCAGATGATGAGCATTATGCTGCGTGGCTGCTGGCGGGCATTACCGGTTCCGGCAAAACCGAGGTTTACCTCAGCGTGCTGGAAAATGTGCTGGCACGCGGTAAACAGGCGCTGGTGCTGGTGCCGGAGATTGGCTTAACTCCGCAGACTATCGCCCGCTTTCGCGAACGTTTCGATGCGCCCATCGATGTGCTGCACTCCGCCTTAAATGACAGTGAGCGGCTGGCGGTGTGGTTACGTGCACGGCGCGGTGAAACGGCGATTGTGATTGGCACGCGATCGGCGCTGTTTACGCCGCTGGCCCGTCCTGGCGTCATTATCATTGATGAAGAGCATGACAGCTCTTATAAACAGCAGGAAGGCTGGCGTTATCAGGCGCGCGATCTGGCCGTTTTCCGCGCGCATGAAGAGGATATCCCGATTGTTATGGGATCGGCGACCCCCGCTCTGGAGACGCTGCACAATGTCCGCAGCGGCAAGTATCGTCAGCTCGACCTGACAAAGCGCGCCGGCAATGCCAGACCGGCGCTGCAACAGCTTATCGACTTAAAAGGTGTGCAGCTGATCGGCGGCCTGGCACCGGGCCTGATTGGTAAAATGCGCCAGCATCTGCAGGCCGATAATCAGGTGCTGCTGTTTCTTAACCGCCGCGGCTTTTCGCCCGCCCTGCTCTGTCACGACTGCGGCTGGATTGCCGAATGTACCCGCTGCGATCGCTATTACACGCTGCACCAGCATCATCGCCAGTTACGCTGCCACCATTGCGACAGCCAGCGTCCGCTGCCTAATCAATGCCCGCAGTGTGGTTCAACGCATCTGCTGCCAGTAGGTGTCGGAACCGAACAGCTGGAGCAGCAGCTCGGTACACTCTTTCCTGGCGTGCCGGTGTCGCGAATTGACCGTGATACCACCAGCCGCAAAGGGGCGCTGGAGCAGCATCTGGCTGACGTTCATCGCGGCGGCGCACGCATTCTGGTCGGCACCCAGATGCTGGCCAAGGGGCATCATTTCCCGGATGTCACCCTGGTGTCGCTGCTGGATGTTGATGGCGCACTGTTCTCAGCCGATTTTCGCGCGGCAGAACGCTTTGCGCAGCTCTATACTCAGGTCGCCGGTCGTGCTGGCCGCGCTGGCAAGCAGGGCGAGGTGTTATTACAGACGCATCATCCGGAACATCCTCTGCTTCAGACACTGCTGCACCAGGGATATTCGGCATTTGCGCAGCAGACGCTGCTGGAGCGACAGGCAGTTCACCTGCCGCCCTGGAGCCGCCATGCGCTGTTCCGCGCGGAAGATATGGACAATCAGCAGGCGGCGGAATTTCTGCAACAACTCCGTAACTTGCTGGAGGCGAGCCCGCTCAATGACAAGGCGATGTGGTTTATGGGTCCATTGCCGGCTCTGCAGCCAAAACGCAGCGGACGCTGGCGCTGGCAACTGCTGCTGCAGCATCCTTCCCGACAGCGTTTGCAACAGCTGCTGAGCAGTTCATTGCCGCTGGTTTCCACGCTACCCGCCGCGCGCAAAGTGAAATGGACGCTGGATATTGACCCGACAGAGAGCTGATTTTTTCTGACACTGCGAGCCAGATCGAAAAATGTCGCATAAGTCACAATTTTTATGCAAATTAAGTAACAACCAGCCGGGCAATCGTTAACAATGTTGCCCGGTTTGCTTTCAGGTCAGGCAAAAACAAAATCGAACGCGCCATAACGCGTCAGGAGCATGTGTTGGAGCAGAATCAACAACCGCCCGCCGCCACGATGAAGGATGTCGCGGAACACGCGGGCGTCTCAACCGCCACCGTATCGCGTGCGCTGATGAATCCAGAGAAGGTTTCTGCGGCTACCCGCCATAAAGTCGAGAAGGCGGTTGCCGCCGTCGGCTATGCGGCCCATGGCCCCACACGCAACGCGCGTCGTAATGAGACGCGTACCATTCTGGTCATTGTCCCTGACATCTGCGATCCCTTCTTTAGTGAAATCATTCGCGGCGTCGAAGTCACAGCCGCCGAAGAGGGCTATCTGGTGCTGATCGGCGACTGCGCCCATCAGAATCAGCAGGAGAGAACCTTTCTTAACCTGATGGTCACACGACAGATCGATGGCATGGTGCTGCTTGGCTCACAACTGCCTTTTGATGCCAGCATTGATGAGCAACGCAACTTGCCACCCATGGTGATGGCGAATGAGTTTGCACCGGAAATGTCGCTGCCCACGGTTCACATTGATAACCTGACTGCCGCGTTTGAAGCGGTAAATCATCTGCTGCAGTTAGGTCATACGCAGATCGCCTGTATCGCCGGGCCGGAAGAGATGCCACTCTGTCAGTATCGTTTACAGGGTTATGTCCAGGCGATGCGTCGCAGCGGGCTGACGGTCGATCCCACCTATATTGTGCGCGGTGACTTCACCTTTGAAGCAGGCGTTGCCGCCATGAATCAGCTGATGACTCTGCCGCAACCGCCGCGCGCGTTGTTCTGTCACAGCGACATTATGGCGCTGGGCGCGATGAATCAGGCCAGACGCTGCGGGCTGCGGATACCGGAAGATCTCTCTGTGGTGGGATTTGATGACATTGAGTTATCACGTTACTGCGAGCCACCGCTGACGACGGTCACACAACCACGCTATCAGATAGGCCGGGAAGCGATGCTTCTGCTGCTGGATGAGTTAAATGGCAAACGGGTGATCAGCGGCTCGCGGCTGCTGGATGCCGGTTTGACGATTCGGGGCAGTACGGCACGCGCAAAAAAGCGTGAAAAATAAGCGTATTCGTCTGGTTTTTTCAGTAGATTCTTAAGGCGAACACAGCTGGTCAAAGTTCCGGCCCTTAAGTAACATGGCGGACTCCTTGCCGGGCGCGTAAAAATCATCATTTCGCCCAACTGGCACTATTTTTGAAGGGTATAAGAACGAGAGTGGCACAAAAAGATTATGTAGGCCGCGGGCGTTCAACAGGGACGCGTCGCAAAAAAAGCCCCAGCCGTGGCAAGAAGAGCAAAGGCGGTTCGGGAACTTCTAAATTGATGATTGTACTGGCGGTCGCTGTGTTGGTGACCTTTGCCGGTGGTTTATGGTTCCTGGCGCATCATAAGAAAGAAGACGTGCCGGTTATTACGGATCATAAAGCCAACGGCAATGGCTTACCGCCGAAGCCTGAAGAACGCTGGAAATACATTAAAGAGCTGGAAAACCGTCAGGTTACTGTGCCGACACCGATCGAACCCTCTTCGGGTGGCGAAGTGAAGTCGCAGACCCAATTGACCGATGAACAGCGCCAGTTGCTGGAGCAGATGCAGGCTGATATGCGTCAGCAGCCAACACAGCTCAATGAAGTGCCGTGGAATGAACAGACGCCGGCGCAACGTCAGCAGACGCTGCAGCATCAGCAGCAATTGCAACAGCTGCAACGCCAACAGCAGCAGGTTCAGCAACAGCAGCAGGTTCAGCAGCAGCAACAGGTTCAGCAACAACGTCAGCAGTTGCAGGCTCAGCAACAACAGCAACGCCAGCTGCAGTTGCAGCAACAGCAACAGCGTCAACAACAGCAGCAGTTGCAACGTCAGCAGCAGCAGCAGCAGCAGCAGCAGCAGCAAAACGTACAGCGCCAGTCGCAACCTGCGCCAGTAACGCGGGAACCAGACGTGCAGACAAAGCCACAGGAGACCGCGAAGGCGAAACCGGCGGAGAAAGCCTCTTCGCAGCGCTGGATGGTGCAGTGTGGTTCGTTCAAAGGCACTGACCAGGCTGAGTCGGTACGTGCGGGCTTAGCCTTTGAAGGCTTTGAAAGCCGCATTACCACCGGTGGCGGCTGGAATCGTGTGGTGATTGGTCCGTATAAAGATCGCGCATCCGCTGACAGCACCCTGAAACGTCTTCGCAGTTCCGGACACTCCAGCTGTATTCCGCTCTCCGTTGGGGGTTGAAACCCGTCAAACCCGCCCCATATCTGTTGCATGATACTCCGCGCCCCGTGCGCGGAGTCCTTTTCCGACAGCAACAAGGGGTCTGCCCGTGACAACAATAGTAAGTGTACGACGCAACGGCCAGGTAGTGATTGGCGGTGATGGCCAGGCTACGCTCGGCAATACCGTGATGAAAGGCAACGTTAAAAAAGTGCGTCGTTTATACAACGATAAGGTGATTGCCGGATTTGCTGGCGGCACCGCAGACGCCTTCACCCTGTTTGAACTTTTCGAACGTAAACTGGAAATGCATCAGGGCCACCTGGTGAAAGCAGCGGTGGAGCTGGCCAAAGACTGGCGTACCGACCGTATGCTGCGCCGCCTTGAAGCTTTACTGGCCGTCGCGGATGAGTCAGCCTCACTGATCATCAGCGGTAACGGTGATGTCATCCAGCCTGAAAACGATCTGATCGCCATCGGCTCCGGTGGGCCTTTCGCCCAGGCAGCGGCACGTGCGCTGCTGGAGAATACCGAAATGGGCGCACGCGACATCGTCGAGAAGTCGCTGAATATCGCGGGTGATATCTGCATCTACACTAACCACAACGTTAATTTCGAAGAATTAACGTCTAAGGCGTAAGGGTATAAATATGTCTGAGATGACTCCACGCGAAATCGTTAGCGAACTGAACCGCTTTATCATCGGCCAGGACAGCGCCAAGCGCGCCGTGGCTATTGCACTGCGCAACCGCTGGCGCCGCATGCAGCTCGACGAAGAGCTGCGCCATGAAGTGACCCCAAAAAATATCCTGATGATCGGTCCGACCGGTGTCGGTAAAACCGAGATCGCACGTCGTCTGGCAAAGCTGGCGAATGCACCGTTCATCAAAGTCGAGGCGACCAAGTTTACCGAAGTCGGTTATGTCGGTAAGGAAGTGGACTCTATCATTCGTGATCTGACTGATTCCGCCATCAAGATGGTGCGCAGTCAGGCGATTGAAAAGAATAAATACCGTGCCGAAGAGATGGCAGAAGAGCGCATTCTTGATGTGCTGATTCCACCCGCGAAAAACAACTGGGGTCAGGCTGAGCAGAGTGCTGAACCCTCTGCCGCGCGTCAGTCATTCCGCAAGAAGCTGCGCGAAGGCCAGCTGGATGATAAAGAGATTGAAATCGATCTGGCGACCAGCAGCCCAGGCGTCGAAATCATGGCGCCTCCGGGCATGGAAGAGATGACCAGCCAGCTGCAGTCGATGTTCCAGAACCTCGGCGGCCAGAAGCAGAAAGCCCGCAAGCTGAAGATCAAAGAAGCGATGAAGCTCCTGATCGAAGAAGAAGCGGCAAAACTGGTTAACCCGGAAGAGCTTAAGCAGGATGCGATTGAAGCGGTCGAGCAGCACGGTATCGTGTTCATTGATGAGATCGATAAAATCTGTAAGCGCGGCGGCCAGAATGCGGGCGGACCCGATGTCTCTCGCGAAGGCGTTCAGCGCGACCTGCTGCCGCTGGTTGAAGGCTGCACCGTCTCCACCAAGCATGGCATGGTCAAAACCGACCATATCCTGTTTATCGCCTCAGGCGCGTTCCAGGTTGCCAGCCCTTCCGATCTGATTCCGGAACTTCAGGGTCGTCTGCCGATTCGTGTTGAGCTACAGGCGCTGACCGTCAATGATTTCCAGCGCATCCTGACCGAACCGAATGCCTCGATTACCGTGCAGTACAAAGCACTGATGAATACCGAAGGCGTGAACATTGAGTTCACCGAAGAGGGTATTCGCCGGATCGCTGAAGCCGCATGGCAGGTTAACGAAACCACCGAGAACATCGGTGCGCGCCGCCTGCATACCGTGCTGGAGCGCCTGATGGAAGATATCTCGTATGACGCCAGCGATCGTCACGGTGAATCCTTTACCATTGATGCTGACTATGTGGCTAAACACCTGGATGAACTGGTGGCTGACGAAGACCTTAGCCGCTTCATTCTCTGATTCACTGATTCAGCGCTTTTCCGAAGCCCAGCCCACCCGGCTGGGCTTTTTTATGCATGTTCTTGATCGAACGATGCTTTTTTCATACTGATGATTTTGCCAACAATCTGCATATAGCGATATACTTACCCTTCCTGTGGCAAACAGACGAAACCCTTATGAAATACGATACATCTGAACTCTGCGATATCTACCATGAAGAAGTGAATGTTGTTGAACCGCTTTTTTCAAACTTTGGTGGGCGCACTTCATTCGGTGGTCAGATTACCACAGTGAAATGCTTTGAAGACAACGGCTTACTCTACGATCTGCTGGAAGAGAATGGCCGTGGTCGCGTACTGGTGATTGATGGCGGCGGCTCAGTGCGCCGTGCGCTGGTCGATGCCCAACTGGCACGCCTGGCGGCAACTAACGAATGGGAAGGCTTGGTGGTTTACGGTTCGGTACGTCAGGTTGATGAGCTGGAAGAGCTGGAGATTGGCATTCAGGCCATTGCCGCGATTCCGGCTGGCGCTGCGGGTGAAGGGATTGGCGAAAGCGATGTGCGCGTCAACTTCGGCGGCGTCACCTTCTTCTCTGGTGACCATCTCTATGCCGACAACACCGGTATCATTCTGTCAGAGGATGCGCTGGACCTCGAATAGGCCAGACATGAAAACGGGTGCCAGAGCACCCGTTTTTCACATCAGCTGAGGCTTCAAACCTCTTCCATTTTTCCCAGCAATGCACGCAGACGTTCCTGCCACACGTGTTGCTCTTCTTTCAGATGCTGATTTTCGCGCATCAGCGCATCGTGGTTACCCGCGACTTGTTGCGCATCGTTACGCAGTGAGTTGTTCTGCTCTTTCAGCTCTTCGATTTCCATCTGCAACAGCGTGATGGTATCAATCGCCTGCTGTACTTTCGCTTCAAGTTTCTCAAATACTTCAAATGACATCTTTCTGACCTCTCCTAAATTCCTGCAAGGCGTTGATGATGCCAGCTTAAGCCAGCAACGTTGTCCCGATTGTATGTAGCCTCACCCCTCAAGTCCAGCAACGCGGCCGCTGCGAGCGCAGTCTGTAACACTTTTCAGCCAATCCCTGAATTTGCGCTGCGCTTACTGCGTCTGCTTTCCAGCACGTGTCCACCCTCTCTGTCATCAGGCGCGAATATGGGCTAAGGAAAGCCAGAATACGCGAAAACGCGCATTTTTATGACGCAGTACACAAAAAATGATTTCGCTATTTCTCGTTTATGTTCGTTAACGATAAATTCACATCAGCCCTACATTAAAGCTGGGTGCCTCATGGACTGAGAACAAAAACTGATAAAATTTAACCTCGCTTCAGGAACCACTATTATGAGTCAGACAACTAACACGCTCAAAGGTCAGTGTATTGCCGAATTTCTGGGGACAGGCTTGATTATTTTCTTTGGCGCAGGCTGTGTAGCTGCGCTGAAACTTGCCGGTGCCGCCTTCGGTCAGTGGGAAATCTGCATCATCTGGGGCTTAGCCGTCTCAATGGCTGTCTATCTTACCGCTGGGGTATCTGGCGCGCATCTGAACCCTGCCGTTACCGTTGCACTCTGCCTGTTCGCCAACTTTGAAGGCCGTAAAGTGGTGCCGTATATTCTGGCGCAAATCGCCGGGGCATTCTGCGCGGCCGCGCTGGTTTATGGTCTCTACTACAGCCTGTTTTTCGATTACGAACAGAGTCATCAGATGGTACGCGGTACGGTTCAGAGTCTGGACCTGGCGGGTATCTTCTCAACCTATCCTAATCCGCACATCAGCGTAGGCCAGGCGTTCCTGGTTGAAATGGTTATTACCGCAGTGCTTATGGCGGTGATTATGGCGCTGACCGACGATGGCAACGGTGTCCCACGTGGACCGATGGCGCCGCTGTTGATCGGTCTGCTGGTCGCAGTCATTGGTGGCTCAATGGGTCCGCTGACCGGCTTTGCGCTTAACCCGGCACGTGATTTCGGACCTAAGCTGTTCGCCTTCTTCGCTGGCTGGGGTAACGTTGCCTTCACGGGTGGTAAAGATATCCCTTACTTCCTGGTACCAATTTTTGGCCCGCTGGTGGGTGCCTGCCTGGGTGCAGTAGGTTACCGCACACTGATTGGCCGCTACCTGCCAGGTGCCGCACAGGAACCGAGTGTTCCAGCAGACAAACCGGTTGCACGCGCTCAGCAGCGTAAAGCGTAAGTTTCACTTTTTATCATCAGGAATGAATTTATGACTACCACAGATAAAAAATACATTGTCGCACTCGATCAGGGTACAACCAGTTCACGCGCCGTCATTCTCGACCACGACTCCAACATCGTCGCGGTATCGCAGCGCGAATTCACCCAGATCTACCCGAAAGCGGGCTGGGTTGAACATGACCCGATGGATATCTGGGCTTCACAAAGCTCTACTCTGGTTGAAGTGCTGGCACATGCCGATATCCGCTCTGATGAGATTGCGGCAATCGGTATCACCAACCAGCGCGAAACCGCTATCGTCTGGGAAAAAGAGACCGGTAAGCCGATCTACAACGCCATCGTCTGGCAGGATCCCCGCACCGCTGACTATTGTCACAAACTGAAGAAAGAGGGTCTGGAAGAGTACATCCAGCACACCACGGGTCTGGTGATTAACCCTTACTTCTCCGGTACGAAAGTGAAGTGGATTCTGGATCACGTTGAAGGTGCGCGTGAGCGTGCAAAACGTGGCGAGCTGCTGTTCGGTACCGTCGATACCTGGCTGGTCTGGAAAATGACTCAGGGACGCGTGCACATCACCGACTACACCAACGCCTCCCGTACTATGATGTTCAACATTCACAAGCTGGAGTGGGATCAGCGCATGCTGGATATCCTGGATATCCCGCGTGAAATGCTGCCAGAAGTGAAGTCCTCTTCTGAAGTTTACGGTCAGACCAACATTGGTGGTAAAGGCGGTACACGTATTCCTATCGCCGGTATCGCCGGTGACCAGCAGGCCGCGCTGTATGGCCAGTTGTGTGTACAGCCTGGCATGGCGAAAAATACCTACGGCACCGGCTGCTTCATGCTGATGAACACCGGTACTGAAGCGGTGACCTCAACCCACGGCCTGCTGACCACCATCGCCTGTGGCCCGCGCGGTGAAGTGAACTATGCGCTGGAAGGTGCCGTGTTTATCGGTGGTGCCTCTATTCAGTGGCTGCGTGATGAGATGAAGCTGATCAGTGAAGCGGCTGACTCTGAATACTTCGCGATGAAAGTGAAAGATACCAACGGCGTTTACATGGTGCCTGCTTTCACCGGCCTGGGCGCACCTTACTGGGACCCGTATGCCCGTGGCGCGATCTTCGGTCTGACCCGTGGCGCAAACTCTAACCACATCATCCGCGCGACGCTGGAGTCGATCGCTTATCAGACACGTGACGTTCTGGAAGCGATGCAGAATGATGCCAATACCCGCCTGCAGGCGCTGCGTGTAGACGGCGGTGCGGTGTCCAACAACTTCCTGATGCAGTTCCAGGCTGACATCCTCGGCACCCGTGTTGAGCGTCCGGAAGTGCGTGAAGTGACCGCGCTGGGTTCTGCGTATCTGGCGGGTCTGGCTGTTGGCTTCTGGCAGGATCTGGATGAAGTGCGCTCTAAAGCCGTTATTGAGCGTGAGTTCCGTCCAAGCCTGGAAACCACCGAGCGTAACTTCCGTTATGCTGGCTGGAAAAAAGCGGTTGCCCGCGCACAGGCGTGGGAAGAACAGGAGTAATATCAACGCCCGCGACATTGCCGTCGCGGGCCTTTTCCCCGCCCCACTCCCCCGCTGTGTTACACTGCCTGCCGGTTTTTTGTCAGGTAGATGCCATGAAACGAGAACTTGCCATTGAATTTTCCCGCGTAACCGAAGCTGCCGCCCTGGCAGGCTATCACTGGTTAGGACGCGGTGACAAAAATGCGGCTGACGGTGCGGCTGTCCATGCCATGCGTCATGTCCTGAACTCCATTGAAATTGACGGTCAGATTGTGATCGGTGAGGGCGAAATCGACGAAGCCCCGATGCTCTATATCGGTGAAAAAGTCGGTACCGGTCACGGCGATGCCGTTGATATTGCCGTCGATCCGATTGAGGGTACCCGCATGACGGCACTGGGCCAGGCGAATGCGCTGGCTGTGATGGCCGTGGGCGATAAAGGCAGCTTTCTGCACGCTCCAGACATGTATATGGAAAAACTGATTGTGGGTCCTGCAGCACAGGGCGCGATCGACCTCGACCTGCCGCTTGAAACTAACCTGCGTAATATCGCAATAGCGATGAACAAGCCATTGTCACAGCTGACCGTATCCATCCTGGCTAAGCCACGTCATGATGTGGTGATTAGCGAGTTACAGCAGCTGGGCGTGCGGGTATTTACCTTCCCGGATGGTGACGTTGCCGCCTCAATTCTGACCTGCATGCCAGACAGCGAAGTCGATGTGATGTATGGCATCGGCGGCGCACCGGAAGGCGTCGTTTCAGCAGCGGTGATCCGTGCGCTGGACGGTGATATGCAGGGTCGGCTGCTGGCGCGTCATCACGTCAAAGGCGATAGTGCTGAAAACCGTCGCCTCGGCGAGCAGGAGCTGCAGCGCTGTGCGGAGATGGGGATTGAAGCGGGTAAGAAGCTGACGCTAGGTGAGATGGCGCGCAATGACAACGTAGTGTTTGCCGCCACCGGCATTACCAGTGGCGAACTACTGAAAGGCATTACGCGTCAGGGCAATGTCGCCACCAGCGAAACCCTGCTGATTCGCGGTAAATCTCGCACTATTCGCCGCATCCAGTCGATTCATTATCTTGACCGTAAGGATCCGGCGCTCCATCCGTTTATCCTGTAACCGGCTGGTTGCCGCGCTCCGGCTGACGTGAGAGCGGCAACCAGCAGAGCAGCATCACCAGTGCCGTAAAGAACATCAGCATGCCAAGGCTGAACTGATCGCGCTGCGGCATCATGGCTGAAAGCCACGCGACAAGACCCGATCCCAGATTCTGCATTCCGCCAATCAGTGCACCCGCGCTGCCCGCCAGCCAGGCATACGGCTCCATTGCCCCTGAAGTCGCCAGCGGGAACAGCATGCCAGCCCCAAAGAAGAACAGCGCGGCCGGAACCAGCAGCGTCCAGATATTCATTACGCCAAACCATGCCGGGATCCACATCAGGATGCCCGCCAGCAGACAGCTATTCACGCCCCACCACATCAGACTGTGCCATGAACCCTGCTCGCGTCCCGCGAACCAGGCACCGAAGAACGCCGCCGGAATGGGCAGAATGAACAGGATACTGACGGTCAGGCTGTGCAGGCCGAGCACGCCGCCGAGCAGCACGCCACAGCTCGACTCAAATACCGCAATGCCCGCCAGCGCACCAATCAGCAGGACAATGTAGCGAACGAAATTTGCGTCGCTGAGCAGCCGGGCATAGCGTTTGAAGAACGGGGTCACTTCAGCACTCTGTGGCCGGGTTTCCGGCAGCCAGCGCGCCATAGACAAAGTAACCGCCAGACAGAGCAGCAGCAGAAAGGCGAAACAGGCGTGCCAGCCAAAGAGCTGGGTCAACAGTGCACCAATCACCGGTGCCAGCAACGGGCTGACCAGAATGCCCATATTAAGCAGGCTGTTGGCACGGCGCAGCGCGTGCCCCTCATAGAGATCACGCGGCATGGTGCGGGCCATTACGCCAGCTACGCCGGTTCCCAGTCCCTGAATCGCGCTGCCGAGCACCAGCATATCGAGTGAGGTCGCCATCAATGCCGTGATTGCGCCGATCATAAAGATCATCATGCCTGCAAGGATCACCGGACGCCGACCGACACTGTCTGACAGCGGGCCGTAGATCAGCTGGGATCCGCCATAGGTCATCAGATAGGCCGCCATCACACGCTGCAGCGCGCCATCCCGCACATTCAGCGCGTCCGCCATCACCGACATCGCCGGGACGTAGATGGTCTGCGCCATCTGCCCGACAGCCACCAGCACAATGAGCATCACCAGCAGTGGGCGATTTTCCAGTTTACTAATCATGATTATGCAAAATTTCTTTCTGTGAAAGGAGGTTAAAACAGCGGTTCACCCGCCAGTCATCTTGTTATGGCGGGCAAAATATCAGGATTAGATGACAAAGCGAGAGGCAGGCCGAAAGGTCCCGGCTTGCGCCTGTCAAGTTTATGCACCAGCCTGTAAAGACAAAGCAACAGTTTGTCGATTAGAGCCTTTGCCCGGCCACAAGCTGGCAATCTCATCGGGCAGCCGCGAAAATAGAAACCTGCCGGAATAATCAACAACCAGGGAGTGATTATGGCTGAGTGGGTCAATGCTGAAGTAAAGGAAGTGAAAAACTGGACGGATGCGCTGTTCAGTCTGCGGGTAACAGCGCCCATCGATCCCTTTATCGCGGGGCAATTTGCCAAACTGGCTCTGGAAATTGACGGCGAGCGGGTGCAGCGCGCTTACTCTTTCGTCAATGCGCCAAAGGATGACCTGCTGGAGTTTTACCTGGTTACCGTGCCCGATGGCAAGCTGAGTCCGCATCTGCAGGCCCTTCAGCCTGGCGATCAGGTGATGGTCACGAAAGAAGCCGCAGGATTCTTTGTCCTTGATGAAGTTCCGGCGTGCAGAACATTATGGATGCTGGCAACCGGCACCGCTATTGGCCCTTACCTTTCTATGCTTCAGCAGGGCGAAGGACTGGATCGCTTTGAAAACATCGTGCTGGTCCATGCCGCACGCTATGCGGACGACCTGAGCTTTCTGCCACTGATGCAGCAGCTGCAACAGCGTTATCAGGGCAAGCTGCACATCCAGACGGTGGTGAGCCGCGAAACGATCCCCGGTTCGCTGACGGGCCGGGTTCCGGCGCTGATCGAAAATGGCGAGCTGGAGCGTGCCACCGGATTAACACTGGATGCCGACAGCAGCCATGTGATGCTGTGCGGCAACCCTCAGATGGTGCGCGACACCCAGCAGTTACTGAAAGAGACGCGCGAGATGCGTAAGCACCTGAAGCGCAAGCCGGGCCATATCACCAGCGAACATTACTGGTGAGCGAGTTGCCGGTATCGCACCGGCTGCGTCGCGGTACCAAACCGGTTAGCGCCGGGGGTGCCGCGAAAAACGCCGAGTTCGAGCAGCAGGCCAGCGAATAACACAAAGGGAATGGCGCGACCCAGCAGCCAGGGCAGAATGCCGCCCAGCATGCTCCAGTTTCCCGCCACCAGCAGCCAGGCCACTATCACCAGAAATCCCCAGTAGCCGGGACGATTACGATCGTGCAGACGTTTTACAATGACCGCGCTGGCGGGCCACAACAGGCAGACCACGCCGAAAGCCGCCATCTGGGTATCAACCCAGTCGTTTGCTGCCAGGGTAAATAACAGTGTCGTTGTCAGCAACCAGACTGCCTGCCAGATCCAGAAATCACGTCGTCCCAGCCTGCCACGCCAGGAAAAACACCATTGTTGTAACGTCATGCATTATCATCCAGAGAGAAAAGAACCGCCGCGCTTTTGACCTCGCGGATAAAAACCGTTTTAATTTGCGCCTGAGTTTACGGGTTAGGATCGACAAAATGAAGAATTTGCCTGGCGCACTGCTGTTATCGTTTGCGCTGACGGTTCCGGTCTTTGCCGCCGATCCGCCACCGCAGGAACGGCCCGATGCATTACCCACCGCGCCCTACCTGCTGGCGGGTGCGCCCACCTTTGATATGACTATCGGCCAGTTTCGCGAAAAGTATAATCTGGCTAATGCGACGCTGATGCTGCCGGAATATCGCGCCATTGATAATCGGGGCGACAAAAGTAACCTGACGCGTGCTGCCAGCAAAATTAACGAGACGCTCTATGCGTCTACCGCGCTGGAGCCCGGTACCGGCAAAATCAAGACGCTGCAGATCACCTGGCTGCCACTGCCTGGCCCGGATCAGAACGCCTCTGAGCAAAAAGCCATGGCCTACATGACCGCTATGCTGCGCTTCTTTGTACCGGGATTAGGTGCAGACGAGGGACGCAAAAAGCTGGAGAGCTTACTGAAGGAGGGCAAGGATTTGCCTTACTTTGCGCAGGTCGATGGCGCGCTTCGCTTTGTGGTCGCTGATAACGGTGACAAGGGGCTAACCTTCGCTGTCGAGCCGGTAAAACTTGCGCTCGCTCCCCCCTGAAGATGTCGCTGAAAATGACGAAAAGCAAAGCCATCGCTACATTTGATCTCTATACTGTTTCGCAGACAACGCTGCCAGCTGGCAGCGATTTTTCATGTATCGCGTTATGCGGAGGATAGAATGCGACATCCACTGGTTATGGGTAACTGGAAGTTGAATGGCAGCAAGCAACTCACTGCTGAACTGATCGCGGGTCTGCGCAAGGAACTCTCTGGCGTTGACGGTTGTGGCGTGGCCATTGCACCGCCAGCGCTCTATCTCGAGCAGGCAAAACATGCCATCTCCGGTAGCCACATCGCACTGGGTGCGCAGAACGTGGACGTTAACCTGTCTGGCGCGTTTACCGGTGAAGTTTCCGCAGAGATGCTGAAAGATATCGGCGCGAAATATATCATCATCGGTCACTCAGAACGCCGCACTTATCACAAAGAGAGCGACGAGTTCATCGCGAAGAAATATGCGGTGCTGAAGTCAGTGGGCCTGGTTCCTGTGCTGTGCATTGGTGAAACCGAAGCGGAAAACGAAGCGGGTAAAACTGAAGAAGTCTGCGCTCGTCAGCTGGATGCCGTTCTGGAAACGCAGGGCGCCGAAGCGTTTAAAGATGCGGTTATCGCGTATGAGCCCGTCTGGGCCATCGGTACCGGCAAATCTGCGACCCCTGCTCAGGCACAGGCCGTGCACAAATTCATTCGTGATCATATTGCGAAGAAAGATGCGGCTATCGCAGAACAGGTCATCATTCAGTATGGCGGCTCAGTGAACGACAAGAATGCTGCTGAGCTGTTCACCCAGCCTGATATCGATGGCGCGCTGGTTGGCGGTGCGTCACTGAAAGCAGATGCTTTCGCGGTAATCGTTAAAGCAGCGGCGGCGGCAAAAAGCGCCTAAGCATTAGCATTCCGGTCAAGGGCGGCGCTTAAGCCGCCTTTTTTATGGGCGCAATCAGCTCACAGGCGTGATCCTGCACTTCCTCCGCCGAACCCCTGTTCAGCAGCAGCCAGTTCCGCTCTATCGCCATCAGCACCAGTCGCCCATCGCTTAATTCCGCCAGTGCCAGACCATATTTCCCCATCTCTGTGCGCGCCTCTGGCCGCTCATCGGCCAGCCGGATAAAGGCACTCTGCTGAGTCAGTTCATCTGGCGTCAGAGCTCGCAGCCAGTAGCGGTGCTTACGCAGCGTAATGTCCTGCCACTGACCGCTAAGCTGCGGCGTCAGCCGATCCAGCTGCTGACGCACATCGGGTCGCAGACAGGAGAGATGAATATGGAGTTGATTCTGCGTACGGCCATACTGTGAATTGATCGCCAGTGAAAGAACCCGATCATCAATGGGAGAGCCGCGTCGCTCTGCAAGCAGAGAGCGTTCATGCCAGGCAAGGGCAAAGTAGTTGGGCGTAGCGGGTTGCAGTAACCGTGGGCTTTCGATGCCGGTGATTTTGTCGAGCGGGATCAGCAGATACTGCAATGGACCATGCATATCTTTCAGCATGGCATAGCGATGCTGCTGATCGACACGCTGACAGGGCGCCGGGTCTCCGCTGCTCTGCTGATGAGGCACACATTTCTCGCTGACAATCTGCCACAGCGCATCACTGTTCTTTTTGAAATGCAGTGCGGCAACCAGTATCCCCGCAATGACCAGCACCAGCAGAACCGCAACCAGACTGGTTGCACGACGATGTGTCGGCATAACAACGCTTCCTGAATGGTTTAGCAGCCTGCATCCTCGCCTGGCGGGAAAAAAATGTCACGGGGAATTCGGGCAGATCAGTCAGCAGCCGGGCAGAGAAAAGAGAAAGGTGGGATTGTTGCGGGTGAGCGGTCAGCGCAGGGAGCGCTGACCGCAACGTATTACGGTTTCATGACCTGGTCATAGCTGCCGCCATCGGCGAAGTGCGCTTTCTGAGCCTCTGCCCAGCCACCAAATTTGTCCTTGATGGTAAACAGCTTCACCGGCGCAAACTGGCTGGCAAATTTCTTCGCGATTTCAGCATCACGCGGACGATAGTAGTTCTGCGCAGCGATAGTCTGACCTTCTGGCGAGTAGAGGTATTTCAGATAGGCGTCTGCGACTTTGCGCGTTCCCTTTTCATCTACCACTTTATCGACCACGGACACGGTGGGTTCAGCCAGAATCGATTCGCTCGGGGTGACAATCTCGAACTTGTCTTTACCCAATTTGTTAACCGCCAGATAAGCTTCGTTTTCCCAGGCAATCAGCACATCACCAATCCCGCGTTCAACGAAGGTGTTAGTTGCGCCGCGTGCACCGGAATCCTGCACCTCAACGTTTTTAAACAGCGCTCTGACGTACGCCAGCGCTTTGGCCTGATCGCCGTTGTTATGATCCAGCGCCCAGCCCCAGGCCGCCAGATAGTTCCAGCGTGCGCCGCCAGAGGTTTTCGGGTTAGGGGTAATCACAGACACACCGGGTTTAGTCAGGTCGCTCCAGTCGTGAATGCCCTTGGGATTATCTTTGCGGACCAGGAAGACAATGGTGGAGGTGTAAGGCGCGGAGTTGTCTGGCAGACGCTGAATCCAGTTCTTATCAATACGACCGCGTTCTGCAATAGCATCGACATCCGATTGCAACGCCAGCGTAACCACATCCGCACGGATGCCGTTAATCACTGAAGTTGCCTGCTTGCCGGAGCCACCGTGCGACTGACGGACCACGACATTATCGCCGGTTTCCTGTTTGTAGTGCGCACTAAACGCTTTGTTGTACTGTTCGTACAGCTCACGGGTTGGATCGTAGGAAACGTTTAACAGCTGAATGTCTTTCGCCAGAACGCTGGTTGAGGCCAGCAACAGGGTAACGCCGATACTCCACTTGTTCATTACGCACTCTCCCAATGTCGTTATGGGCTAAGCGTGACATAAACCATTACAGAGCTAAAAGAATTAAAAATAAGCTGTTATAACCGGGGGGAATATAGCGGGTATATGCCGGGGCATGCTGTGCAGCACACCCCCGCAGAAGAATCAGTAGAGTTTTTTCGCCGTGTCGAGCCAGTCGCGCTTGAACGGACGTTTCATGTTTTCAATCGCGTCGACGATGTCGTGATGCACCATCTTCTCATTCTGAATACCCACGCAACGGCCACCGTAACCCTGCATCAGCAGTTCAATGGAGTAAGCGCCCATGCGTGACGCCAGGATACGGTCATACGCACAAGGTGCACCGCCACGCTGAATATGGCCCAGAACGGTCGAACGGGTTTCACGTTTGGTTTCTGTTTCAATGAAACGCGCCAGGTCGTCGATATCGCAGATGTGCTCAGTAATCGCCACGATAGCGTGCTTTTTACCTTTGGCGATGCCTGCTTTGATTTCCGCTACCAGCTCTTCGCGGGTGTACGGGAATTCTGGCAGGACGATGAACTCGCAGCCACCGGCAATCGCCGCCGCCAGGGTCAGATCGCCACAGTAGCGGCCCATCACTTCAACAATCGAGATACGCTGATGCGAGGAAGAGGTGTCGCGAAGACGGTCAATCGCTTCAACCACGGTTTCCAGTGCAGTGAAATAACCGATGGTGTAATCCGTTCCGGCCACATCGTTATCGATGGTGCCTGGCAAACCAATGCAGGGGAAGCCCATTTCAGTCAGGCGCTTAGCACCCATGTAAGATCCGTCACCACCAATCACCACCAGTGCATCAATGCCGCGCTTTTTCATGTTCTCAATGGCAACCTGGCGCACATCTTCATTACGGAACTCGGGGAAACGCGCTGAGCCCAGGAAAGTGCCGCCGCGGTTAATCATGTCGGAGACGCTGTAGCGATCAAGATTGATCATGCGATCTTCGTACAATCCCAGATAGCCATCATAGATCCCAAAAACTTCCAGTCCTTCACTCAGCGCGGAACGTACCACTCCACGAATAGCTGCGTTCATGCCTGGGGCGTCACCGCCGCTGGTTAATACACCAATTTTTTTGATCATGACAACCTCTGGATTGTTCAAAACTAAGGGTTAATCCTGCCTGTCGATCGCTGCAGAAGATCATTTCACGATTAGCGCGACATGTGATGGCAGATAGTATATCAAAGGCTTGCTGCTGAATTGATTCAGGTCAGACAACTTTTCACTATTTTTTGCAGCAAAGTTAGCGCTACGTCATCCCTTCCGTATCGATTTGATTCATTTACGTTAAAAACCTAAAGAGTCCCTGGTCTCAGACGGTACCACAGAACAGGGATCCTGATGGATAATTACGTCAGACCCGGGAAATTCTTTGCGTAATGCTTTCTCAACCTGGTCGGCAACCCGATGCGCCTGAACCAGTGGCAGCTGATCTTCCAGTTCCAGATGAAGCTGAATAAATTTGGTCGGGCCGGACTGCCGGGTTCGCAGATCATGTACGCCCTGCACCTGCGGCCAGTTTGTCGCAAGCGTCAGGATTTGCTGCCGTTCATTTTCCGGCAATGCGCGATCCAGCAATGACTGTACGGCTTCGTAGCCCATCCGCAATGCGCTATAAAGAATGAAAACACCAATCCCCAGCGCAAACAGGGCATCCGCCCGTACAACGCCATAGCTGCTCAGCACCAGCGCAATCAGTATGGCGCCATTCATGATGACGTCGGATTGATAGTGCAGCATGTCAGCCCGAATGGCCTGACTGCGGGTTTTACGCACTACCCAGCGCTGAAAGGCAACCAGTACCAGCGTTGAGCTCAGTGCCACAATGGTTACTACAATACCAACACCCGGCGCCCGCATCTCGCTGGGGGAGGCAAGATGCTGCAGGCCGGTCAGAAACAGAAACAGTGCCGAGCCGGAGATAAACATACTTTGTGCCAGCGCCGCCAGCGACTCCGCTTTGCCGTGCCCGAACGTGTGATTTTCATCAGCAGGCTGCAGCGCATAGCGCACCACCAGCAGGTTGGTTAGCGATGCAGCGATATCCACCAGCGAGTCCACCAGTGAAGCCAGCAAACTCACTGAACCGGTGTACCACCAGGCAAAAATTTTCACGAGTAACAGCACAGACGCAAGAATGGTGGCAGCGAGCGCAGCACGCTTTACCAGTCGGCCATAAGAGTGTTGCATGCCAGATTCCCTATGCAGCATCAGTGAAGATGCACACTTAAATAGATGAATGGCTGAAGTTTAACACCGGGAGGCGGGCTGTGCTTAGGAGGTCATTCGATGAAGAAGGCTGTTTTGAAATCGCGACAGGAATAAGCAGGTACAAAAAACAAGCCCCGGCCTGGGAAGGACGGGGCGAAGTGTTATACACATCATTGCCTGGCTACTTTCAGCCGCGGGCTAATTCCAGGAACGTGTCGGCGACTACTTTTTGCCGCCTTTTTTCCCGGCTTCAGATGCTTTTTCACGATCGTTTTTGAAATTTCCGCCGCCGCTGTTCTGTCCGCCTTTTTTGCCAGCTTCAGACGCTTTTTGCGGATTATCTGCGAAATTACCTGAACCACCACGATGCTCTGCCATAACTTACTCCGTTAATAGATTTATCAGGACTACATAATGTGGTTGTTGCTCCCTGAGACTTCGCAAAGACACTTAACTTCCCTGCAGTGACAGGATTTAGTGTAGAAGGTGTGACTGAGCCAGCAAGCGTAACGCGGGGAATGTATCTCACTGAAAAATATGATTAAAATGTTAATGACTTGTCTGCAATTCATTTAGTTTCAGTAAGTTATGATATTTTCATGATGAAAAAATGCTCACCGGCTCGCTTAAATTTACAGCGTGTTCCAGATATTAAGAAATCAGCGATTCTTCCCAACAAATTCCCGACAAGCGCTAATAAAACGGGGGTTTTGTTGTGCGGTGATGATTCCTGTCAAAATAAAAAAAGTGAAAAAAAGATAAAAAAAAACCCCCACCATCATGGTGGGGGAAGACAGGGATGTGTCTATGGCAAGGAAAACAGGGATACTATATTACTGGTTACTGCTGGTACTACTCACTGCCTGCAGCGATGAAGCTGACTGCAAATTCGAAAACTGTCGCAGCTCGTTAAGTCGCCGCTGGTAATTTTTCTGTAACGCGGACTGCTGGGCCGGCGTTAGCAGTTGAAACATTTGATTCTGTACGCGCGCCATCTCGACCTGTTGTTCAACCTGAACTCTGGCGATGACTTCCGCCTTTTGGCGAATGGCCGCTTCGTTAAACTGGTCTGCAGTCACTAATTCGTGTAATGCAGCGATATCGTCAATATGAACGACCGGGCGATCATGTCTTGCCTGTTGCATAAGGTCTCGCATCTGCTGACGCTGTTCTTCAGTCAGCTCGATGCCGTCGAACATGTGGCTTTGCGGATTTTGCGTCATACTGCCTGTCGGCAATCCGCCATGATGCATCTCGTCAATCGTCGTCGCATCTTTAGCATCTGCGCTGGCGACACTCAGAGCCATCGCTGAGGCAAGGACGACGGCGGTTAATTTGCGCATCGTATACTCCAGTTCGTTCCGTTTTGCGATTCAACGAGAGCCAGTGTACGGCGACAGCTGCAAACATCCGTCAGGGGGTGTAAAACTACGTAAAGCGATGGATAGGTGCGCCAGGAACACGGTATTTTGCCTGCGGAGGGCTACAAAAATGAATAAAATCCTGTTGGTAGATGACGACCGCGAATTAACTTCGCTTTTGAAAGAACTGTTAGAAATGGAAGGGTTTGAAGTGGTCGTCGCCAGTGATGGTGAACAAGCGCTGAACCTGATCGATAACTCGATTGATTTGCTTTTACTGGATGTCATGATGCCGAAGAAAAACGGTATCGACACTCTGAAAGAACTGCGTCAGCAACATCAAACCCCCGTCATCATGCTAACGGCGCGCGGCAGCGAGCTGGATCGTGTTCTGGGCCTCGAACTGGGCGCAGATGACTATCTGCCTAAGCCGTTTAACGATCGCGAGCTGGTGGCGCGTATCCGCGCTATTTTGCGGCGTTCTAACTGGAGTGAACAGCAGCAACACGACAACAGCTCGCCCACACTGGAAGTGGACTGTCTGAGACTCAATCCCGGCCGTCAGGAGGCCAGTTTTGATGACGTTACGCTGGATTTGACCGGCACAGAATTCACCCTGCTCTATCTGCTGGCGCAGCACCTGGGCCAGGTCGTGTCGCGTGAACATCTGAGCCAGGAAGTGCTGGGCAAACGCCTGACACCTTTTGACCGTGCCATTGATATGCATATCTCGAATCTGCGTCGCAAGCTGCCTGAGCGCCGTGATGGTCATCCCTGGTTTAAAACCTTACGTGGCCGTGGCTACCTGATGGTTTCCGCATCATGATTGGAAGTCTGACCACCCGTATCTTCGCCATCTTCTGGTTGACGCTGGCGCTGGTGTTGATGCTGGTGTTGATGGTTCCCAAGCTCGATTCACGACAGATGACCTCGCTGCTGGAAAGTGAACAGCGGCAGGGCATCATGATTGAGCAACACGTTGAAGCAGAGCTGTCACAGGATCCCCCTAACGATCTGATGTGGTGGCGTCGTCTGTTTCGTGCCGTGGAAAAATGGGCACCGCCGGGTCAGCGGCTGCTGTTAGTAACCAGTGAAGGTCGGGTGATTGGCGCGCAACATAATGAAATGCAGGTTATCCGCAATTTTATCGGCCAGTCTGACAATGCCGATCATCCTCAGAAGAAGAAATATGGTCGCGTTGAGCTGGTAGGGCCTTTTGCCGTTCGCGATGGCGAAGATAACTACCAGCTTTACATGATCCGTCCCGCCAATAGCTCTCAGCTCGACTTCGTCAATCTGCTGTTTGACCGTCCGTTGCTGCTGCTTATCGTCACCATGCTCATCAGCTCACCGCTGCTGCTGTGGCTGGCCTGGAGCCTGGCACGTCCGGCACGTAAGCTGAAATATGCTGCTGACGAAGTCGCAAGCGGGAATCTACGTCAGCATCCGGAACTGGAGTCGGGTCCGCAGGAGTTTCTGGCTGCGGGTTCCAGCTTTAACCAGATGGTCAGTGCGCTGGAACGGATGATGACCGGTCAGCAACGTCTGTTATCGGATATCAGTCATGAACTTCGCACCCCACTGACCCGCCTGCAACTGGCTACCGCCCTGCTGCGTCGGCGTCAGGGTGAAGGTAAAGAGCTGGGCCGCATTGAGATGGAAGCACAGCGTCTCGATGGCATGATTAACGATCTGTTGGTGCTCTCCCGCACCCAGCATAAAAATGCGCTGGTCAGCGAAGCAATGAAGGCAAATCAATTGTGGAATGGGGTGCTGGAAGATGCCCGTTTCGAAGCTGAGCAGATGGGCAAGAAGATGGATATCCCCTATCCGCCAGGCCCGTGGCCGCTTTATGGGAACCCTCATGCGCTGGAGAGTGCGCTGGAAAATATTGTGCGCAATGCGCTGCGCTATTCACACACGCACATCAGCGTCAGCTTCTCCGTTGATATTTCCGGTATCACGGTCCACGTCGATGATGATGGTCCTGGCGTGAGTCCGGAAGATCGTGAACAGATTTTCCGTCCTTTCTATCGAACCGATGAAGCGCGCGATCGCGAATCAGGCGGCACCGGTCTTGGCCTGGCAATTGTCGAAACGGCCGTGCAGCAACATCGCGGCTGGGTTAAAGCCGATGACAGTCCATTAGGCGGTTTGCGTCTGACCCTCTGGTTGCCGCTCTACTCCTCCGGCCGTCAATAATTTGCTATGCTTCGGCCCCTGTCATCGGGGGCCTTATGCTTAACATTGTCTTGTTTGAACCAGAAATTCCGCCGAATACCGGCAATATCATCCGCCTTTGCGCCAATACGGGCTTTCAGCTTCATTTGATTCAGCCGCTCGGCTTTGCCTGGGATGACAAGCGCTTACGTCGCGCCGGGCTGGATTATCACGAATTCACCGCCATCAAATTCCATGCTGACTATCAGGCGTTTATCGCCACTGAGTCGCCTGAGCGTCTGTTTGCACTGACGACCAAAGGGACGCCTGCACACAGCGCCGTCGCCTATCAGGCGGGCGATTATCTGCTGTTTGGGCCGGAGAGCCGCGGATTGCCTGCCGAGATCCTGGCCGCGTTACCGGCGCAGCAAAAAATCCGCATCCCGATGAGAGCAGAAAGCCGGAGTATGAATTTGTCGAATGCTGTATCGGTTGTGGTTTATGAAGCGTGGCGCCAGCTTGATTACGCGGGCGCGCTGATCAAAGACTAGATGCCGTCGCCAAACTGAAAACCGGCCAGGCTGCCATTGAAGTGCTGATCCATATCCATCGACGGCTTCTCACTGCCTGGCTTACCGACGATACGCGCGGGAACGCCTGCGGCAGTGGTGTGCGGCGGCACGGGCTGTAACACCACGGAACCGGCACCGATTTTTGCTCCCTTGCCGACTTCAATATTGCCAAGGACTTTCGCGCCGGCACCAATCATCACCCCTTCACGGATTTTCGGATGACGGTCTCCACTGGTTTTGCCGGTACCGCCCAGCGTCACCGATTGCAGAATCGAAACATCATTTTCCACCACGGCGGTTTCACCAATCACTATGCCTGTGGCATGGTCGAGCATAATGCCGTGGCCAATATGGGCGGCGGGGTGAATATCGACGGCAAAGGAGACAGAGATTTCGTTCTGCAGGTAAACCGCCAGTGCGCGCCGGCCTTCATTCCACAGCCAGTGGCCAATGCGGTAGGCCTGTAAGGCGTGAAAACCTTTAAGGTAGAGCAGCGGCGTAGAGTATTTATCCACTGCCGGGTCGCGCTGACGCACAGCCTGAATATCGTAAGCCGCTGACATAATCATCGACGGATCTTCACGATAGGCTTCTTCAACGATTTCACGAATGGCGATGGCGGGCATAATCGGGTTAGCCAGCTTGTTGGCCAGCATATAACTCAGTGCGCTACCGAGATTTTCATGTTTTAGCAATGTCGCGTGGAAGAAGCTGGCAAGCATCGGCTCACAATCAGCCAGGGCACGCGCTTCTGCTTTGATATTGTTCCAGACCAGTTCTAACTCATCAGACGACATTGCTGCTTTCTCCCGATAAAAAAAGCGCCTGAATGGGCGCTGCAGGTAATGATGCTACGCGTCCTGCGTTAGCCAGTGCTGTTTTCGTCCTTCCTTGTGCGTCCCAGCAAGCTCAATGCTGCATCTCTCGCCGGTTTTTCGCAATACAGCACCTGATAAATCTGCTCGGTAATCGGCATTTCCACACCCAGCCGCGCAGCCAATGCCTTGACTTCTTTGGTGTTTCTATAGCCTTCTACAACTTGTCCGATAATGCGTTGTGCGCTATCTACATCCTCGCCCTGGCCCAGCATCATGCCAAAACGGCGGTTACGCGACTGATTATCAGTACAGGTCAGTACCAGATCGCCCAGACCGGCCATGCCCATAAACGTCGTGGGATCGGCACCCAGCGCTGCACCTAACCGGCTCATTTCAGTCAGACCGCGGGTGATCAGTGCGGTACGCGCATTCGCGCCAAAACCTATTCCGTCGGAGATTCCCGCTCCGATAGCAATCACGTTTTTTACTGCGCCGCCGAGCTGTACGCCAATAAAGTCAGGGTTGTTATAAACACGGAAGCTCTTACCGCAGTGCAGTTTCTGCTGCAGGTCGTCTGCAAACTGCGCATCCGTTGCGGCCAGCGCGATGGCGGTCGGTAATCCGGCTGCCAGTTCTTTCGCAAAAGTGGGTCCGGAGATGACGGCCAGCGGAATAGTATCGCCGACAATTTCACGCGCCACATCCTGCAGCAGACGACCCGTCTCTTTTTCCAGCCCTTTAGTCGCCCAGACAATGCGTGAGTCTGGTCGCAGATGAGGCTTGATCTGCTGCAGCACATCGCCAAAGACATGACTCGGCACCACGATCAATAAGTCGCGGCTGGCAGCAATAGCTTTGGTCAGATCAGATTCAAGGGAAAGATTGTCGGGAAACGGCACATCGGGCAGGAAAGCGGTGTTACAGCGGTCATTCTGAAGTTGAGCCAGATGCGTCGGGTTATGTCCCCACAACAGCACCGGATGGCCGTTACGGGCCAGCGTAATCGCCAAAGCGGTGCCGTAAGAACCGGCACCGATGACGCTAATCGAAGCGTGAGTTTCCATCAGGCATCCTGATGTGGTTCAGCACCTTCTTCACCTTGCTGCTGCTGCAGATAGTTCATGAACAGCGCATCAAAGTTAACCGGTGCCAGGTTCAGCTGCGGGAAGGTACCACGGGATACCAGGCTGGTAATGCATTCGCGAGCGTACGGGAACAGAATGTTCGGGCAGTATGCACCCAGGCAATGTGCCATCTGCGTTCCTTCGATACCGCTGATGGTGAAGATACCGGCCTGCTGAACTTCACACAGGAAAGCCGTCTCTTCGCCCACAGTCGCGGTTACAGTCACACGAAGTACCACTTCGTAAACTTCGTCAGCCAGCTGTGAAGATGCAGTGTCCAGATCCAGTTTAACGTCCGGTTCCCACTCTTTCTGGAAAACCTGCGGGGCATTAGGCGCTTCAAAAGAGATGTCTTTGGTGAAGACGCGCTGAATCTGGAATTGCATTTCGTTCGAGTTATGTTCTGACATGTGACCAAATCCTATGTATGAGATTGTCCGGCGTAAAATTACGCCTGCAGTAAGGGATCTAAACCTTCGCGATTATCGAGTGCGAATAAGTCATCGCAGCCGCCAATGTGCTGCGCATCAATAAAAATCTGAGGCACGGTGGTACGGCCGCTACGCTTGATCATCTCTTCGCGTTTCGCCATGTCCCCATCAATAGGGATCTCCTGAAACGATACGCCTTTTTGCGTTAACAGCGCCTTCGCCCGATGGCAGTAAGGACAGGTGGCCTTGGTATACATTTCAACATTTGCCATGATCAACACCTCTGTATGATTATTTACCGCGGACTAATGGCAGATTTTCACCACTCCAGCCACTGATACCATCTTTCAGCACTGAAACCTGCTCAAAGCCTGCAGCGCTAAGGTGCGCAGCAGAATCACCCGCGCTTTGTCCGGTTGCACATACCACAATTATGGGCTGTGCTTTGTGCTTTGCCAGTTCGTCGATGTTGCCTTTTTTAATCTCAGCGGCTGCCACATTTACAGCGCCTGAAATATGCCCTCTGCGGAAATCGTCGCGCGAACGCACGTCTACCACTACCGCGTCCTCTTTGTTAATCAGGCGGGTTGCTTCACCGCGGCTGATCGTTTTTACCTTAGAGAACATTCCTTTAACGGTAGTCACAATCACCAGAACAAGTAAAACGACCCATGCCAGACTCAGGATGGGGTGATTGCTTGCAAACTGCATAATTTCTTGCATGAGGGGTAACGACTCCAGACCGGGCTAATAAGCTAAAACAAGGGTTCTGAGTATACCTGCGCCACTTCGCATGTACAGATGCTATGCGGCCAGAGTATCGATTTGTGCGCCATTTTCCAAAAAAAGTGGCTGAATAGCAAAAATGGCGTAAGGCTTAATGTATGTCATTGCGAAAGTAGACATAACTGGAAAAGCAAATGCCAGTGGGGAGCACTGGTAAGCGGCGGTTCATCGTGGAATAATCATTGGCCTATGAAGGGAAAAACAACCGTTTCGCACACAAGGACCCGTCGCAACGGCGATAACCTGCCGTTGTTCATACACCTGTCCAGCCTCTCCCTTAGCCTGCTTTGTGCGGGGGCACTGTTATTGCCTGCCGCAGCCCAAAGTGCAGAAGACAGCAAATCTCAGCTGCAGTCCATTCAGCAAAACATTGCTGAGAAAGAGAAAAGCGTCAAAGCGCAGAAGGTGCAACGCAGCAAATTACTGGATCAGCTGCAAAGCCAGGAAAAAATCATCGCGCAGGCAAGCCGTCAGCTGCGTGACACCCGCAATAGCCTCAGCGCCCTGAATAGTGAGATCAAACAGCTCACCACCTCCATCGCCCGTCTTGAAAAACAGCAAACCCAACAGGAAAGCCTGTTATCCGAGCAGCTTGATGCGGCGTTTCGTCAGGGTAAGCACAACGGAGTACAGCTTTTGATGGGCGGTGAAGAGAGCCAGCGCAGTGAGCGTATTCTGGCCTATTTTGGTTATATGAATGCTGCCCGCCAGAAAAGCATTGAATCGCTGCAAAAGACGCGTCAGGACTTAAATCAGCAACGCGTCACACTTGAGCAAAAGCAACAGCAGCAGAAAGACTTACTGGCACAGCAGCAGGGCCAGCAGCAGAAGCTGCAACAGGCGAGCGAAGCACGTAAAAAAACCCTGACGTCGCTGGAAAGCGCGCTGGAAAAAGATCAGGCCGATCTGGTCGAGATGCGCCAGAATGAAAGCCGTCTGCAGGATAAAATCGCCCGGGCGGAACGTGAGGCGCGCGAGCGTGCAGCCCGCGAAGCGCGTGAGGCTGAAAAAGTGCGTCAGCGTCAGGCGCAGGCGAAAGCCAAAGGCTCCAGCTATCAGCCGACCCAGAGCGAACGCGAACTGGTGGCGCGTACTGGTGGGCTCGGTCGTGCGGGCGGTCAGGCGTTGTGGCCGGTTCGCGGACGCATTGAACATCGCTTTGGTGAACAACTACAGGGTGAACTTCGCTGGAAAGGCCTGGTAATTGATGCGCGGGAAGGTACCGAGGTGAAAGCTATCGCCGATGGCCGTGTGCTGATGGCCGACTGGTTACAGGGCTACGGTCTGGTGGTGGTGCTGGAACACGGTAAAGGTGATATGAGTCTGTATGGCTACAACCAAAGTGCGCTGGTGAGCGTGGGTACGCAGGTGAAGGCAGGACAGCCTATTGCACTGGTGGGCACCAGTGGTGGCCGCGGTACCCCATCGCTCTATTTTGAAATCCGACGTCAGGGACAGGCCGTCAATCCACTCCCGTGGTTAGGAAAATAAGTTTTGCTGCAACGTCGAAAACTCCCCGTTCTGATGAGCGCCCTGCTGTTCTGCTCCGCTGCGCAGGCGGGCAAACTGTCCATTGTCATTGATGATGTTGGCTATCGCCCTGCAGAAGAGAACAAGGTCCTGCAGATGCCCCAGGCTATTTCAGTAGCGGTATTACCCAACGCACCCCATGCCCGTGAAATGGCAATTAAAGCGCATCAGGGGGGTCACGAAGTGTTGATCCATCTGCCCATGGCGCCGCTGAGCAAACAGCCGCTGGAAAAAGATACCTTAACGCCGGAGATGAGCAGCGAAGAGGTCGCCCGCATCATGCGCAATGCGGTTAACAACGTGCCTTATGCCGTGGGTCTGAACAATCATATGGGCAGCAGGATGACCTCAAGCCTGCCCGGTATGCAGAAGGTGATGCAGGCGCTGAACCACTATAATCTCTACTTTCTTGATAGCATGACCATCGCCAATAGTCAGGCTATTCCTGCCGCTCAGGGTACCCAGGTCAAAGTGTTAAAACGCCGGGTCTTCCTTGATGACAGCCAGGATATCAACGCCATCCGCCAGCAGTTCAGTCGGGCGGTAAAGCTGGCGCAGCGCGATGGGTACGCCATTGCCATTGGGCATCCTCACCCTAACACCGTACGGGTGCTGCAGCAGATGTTACCCACGCTGCCAGCCGACATTACGCTGGTTCGCCCCAGCGAGCTATTGAACGAATCTCTTCACAACAACGCACGGACGCCTGTGGCACCGACAAAACCGGTGACGCCACGCTTCCGGCCTGCCGACATATGTAAACCGAAGCAGCCGCTGACGCCGGTTCCGGCGACCAGAGCCTTGACGGTCATTGCCGAAAGTGTGAATAACAGTCCGCTGTTTAGGACGCTGAAAAATCTGTTCTGAATTTGCCATGAATGCTAAGTGCTGAGCTTAGCGTTCATTTATGCACAGAAATTACTATAATCCTGGGTCGGGCAATAACGGGCTTTGCGGGAACAGTGTAGGGATGACGATTAATAAACAAAAAATCCTGCTGCTGGACAACGGCAGAGAGTGGGGCGGCGGCACCAACAGCATGCTGGAGCTGTTGAAACGTATCGATCGTCAAAAGTTCGATATTACCTGCTGCTTCTATCACAACTACAGCCGTGGCAACGACGAAACCATCGAAGCCACGCTGAATGCGCTGGCTATTCCGGTCTTTTTTATTCCGCAAATCAGGCAACCACGCTGGGCCAAATTTATAAAAGAAGCCGCACGGGCGCTGCTGTTTTTCAATAAAAAACTCAGGAAACGCACCATTGATAAAGTTGATACACACTGGCGCATTATGCCTAATGCCATCAAAATCAATTCATTGCTGCAACTGGGGAAATTTGACACGCTCTACATGAATAACCAGCCCAGCACCAATGTGGAAGGTTATCTGGCGGCGCGCAGCCTGCCGGTCGCGGTGGTTCAGCACTGCCGTATCGATCCGGTTCTGGAACCGCGGCTGGTTAACATGGTTAATCAGGATTGTCAGGCGGTCATTGCCGTGTCACAGGGTGTTAGTGACACCTTACGCCGCCATGGCGTGGAAGCGGAGCGCTGTTTTACCGTCAGTAATGCTATCGATATCCACCAGCCTCTGCCCAGCCGTCTTGACGTACGCCAGCGTTTTAAACTCTCACCGTCGACCTTTGTGTTTGGCACGATCGGCTCCCTGATATTACGTAAATCTAATCACCACATTCTGCAGGCTCTGGGCCGTTTTAAACGCGCCAACCCCGATGCAGACTGGCGAATGATGATTGTCGGAGCGGGCCCGGAGCTTCAGCATCTGTTGCAACTGGCTACCGCAGAGAACATCCAGCATCACGTGGTCTTTACGGGCTTCCAGAACAATGCGATGGATTACCTTACAGCCTTTGATACCTTTATTCTTGCCTCACGCAGTGAAGGCTTGCCACGGGTTGTGCTGGAGGCGATGCTGGTAAATACCACCGTCGTGGGCTCCCGCGTAGTCGGCACTGCCGAATTGATCAGTCATGATGAAACCGGGTTGCTGTTTGATTATGGCAACGTGGTGCAACTGACACAGCATCTGACTGCGCTGTGGCAGGATGCGGAGTTACGTCAGCGCCTGACCAATGCGGCAGCGAAACGCGTACGTGAACAGTACGCTATTGAAACCTATATCAGCGGCGTCGAGAATATTTTGCAAAGCGTCGCCAAAAAGAAACCTCATGCTTAATTTTTTGAATCCCCGTTACCGTCATATCAGAGCGCGCCATAACCTGCCTTATTCGAATAGAGCGGTTCAGGGCACTGTGCCGGTCACGTCTGTCGTGATTCCCTGCACTGGCGCGGACTATATTGAAGAAGCCCTGCTCAGTGCTGATTTTGCGGCGCGCTTTGCGACAGAAGCAGAAGAGATTGTGATAGTCAGCGATCAGCCCACTCACGCCTTTGGCAGCCTGCCCGTAAAAACCCGCGTGGCAACGCTGGATGTCCCACACCGGGAAGAGAGCTACCGTTACAAACAGATCTATCGCAGCCGTTTAATCAAATTGCAGGCGCCCCTGCAGGCAAAAGGCGACGGCATTCTGATGATCGATTCCGACCTCAATCTGCTTAAGATGCCTGAAATCATGATGGGTCCAGGCCATCTTTACTCCAGTTTTCGTCAGGGGAAAATGATTGCCAAGCTGGAGGGAGCGCCGGATGAAGCGATTCCCGCCTATTATCCGCACAGTATCAGGCCCTATCTGACAGACCACGTTAACGGCGCTTACCTGGCTGCTACGCGAGAAGTCTGGCAGCGTATTTCACCGCTGTGGCTGACGCTGTTTAATGATACCTGGAATTTAATGAACGACAGCCAGCCGCCTACCGATCAGCTCCCGCTGGCGGTGTTACTGGACATGCTGGATATTAAAACCGTCAATCTGGGGGAATGGGCTAACTGGCCAGTCTCGAAGAAAATTGGCGGACAGTCGGCGGTGATCCCACCTGAAGTGGTTGGCGCACATGGCGGATTCCCGCTGTCGGAATGGCAAAAATACCTCGCCGATCCGCAACAGCCGCTGAACTTCAAAGGTCAGGACTACACGCGCAAAGTGCGCTACCTGACCGACGAAGAGAAGAAGCAAAGCTAATCACGCGGCCGCCCCTGCGGCCGTTAATTTAATCCCAGCTCAGTATCACTTTTCCCGAGCGTCCTGAACGCATCTCATCAAAGCCCTGCTGGAAATCGTCAATGCCAAAACGATGGGTGATTACAGGCGTTAAATCGAGGCCGGACTGGATCAGTGCTGCCATCTTGTACCAGGTTTCAAACATTTCGCGGCCATAAATTCCCTTGATAAAAAGCCCTTTGAAGATCACCTGATTCCAGTCGATCGCCATCTCCCCCGGCGGAATGCCCAGCAATGCAATCCGCCCGCCGTGGTTCATCACCTCCAGCAGGCTACGAAACGCAGGCGGTGCACCGGACATTTCGAGCCCGACATCAAACCCTTCCGTCATACCCAGCGAATGCATCACATCCCGCAAGTTCTCATTCGCCACATTGACCGCACGCGTGACACCCATTTTCCGCGCCAGCTCCAGGCGGTACTCATTGATGTCCGTGATCACAACGTTACGTGCGCCGACATGGCGACAGACCGCTGCAGCCATAATGCCAATTGGGCCTGCGCCGGAGATCAGCACATCCTCGCCGACCAGATCAAACGACAGTGCGGTATGTACGGCGTTGCCGAAGGGGTCGAAGATTGCCGCCAGCTCATCAGAAATATTGTCGGGTATTTTGAACGCATTGAAGGCCGGAATGACCAGATATTCCGCGAAGCACCCCTGGCGGTTAACGCCCACGCCCATCGTATTCCGGCATAGATGCGTGCGTCCAGCGCGGCAGTTGCGGCAGTGCCCACAGGTGATATGCCCCTCACCTGAGACCCGATCGCCAATCGTAAAGCCTTTCACTTCCTGTCCTATCGCAACCACCTCACCCACATATTCATGACCGACAATCATCGGTACCGGGATGGTTTTGCGTGACCAGTCATCCCAGTTATAGATATGGACATCGGTGCCGCAGATGGCGGTTTTACGAATTTTAATCAGCAGATCATTATGACCGGGCTCAGGAACCGGCGCATCGGTCACCATCCAGATGCCCTCTTCCTTCTTCAGTTTGGCGAGTGCTTTCATGACGGACTCCTCAGGCGATGACGCCCAGTTGTTTGCCGATGCGGGTAAAGGCCGCCACCGCACGCTCCAGTTGTTGCTGGGTGTGCGCCGCAGAGATTTGGGTGCGAATGCGTGCCTGACCTTTTGGCACCACCGGATAGAAGAAACCGGTCACGTAGATACCTTCCTGCTGCAGCAGGTGGGCAAACTGCTGGGCGACGCTGGCTTCTCCCAGCATCACCGGAATAATGGCGTGGTCGGCACCGGCCAGCGTAAAGCCCGCGGCCGTCATCTGCTCCCGGAAGTAACGGGCGTTATCCCACAGACGCTGACGCAGCCCATCGCCTTCGCTGAGCAGATCCAGCACCCGCAGCGAGGCAGCTACAATAGCCGGGGCAAGTGAGTTGGAGAACAGATAAGGACGGGAGCGCTGACGCAGCCACTCCACTACTTCAGCTTTTGCTGCAGTGTAGCCTCCGGACGCGCCGCCCAGCGCTTTACCCAGCGTGCCGGTAATGATGTCGACCCGACCCATGACGTCGCAATATTCATGGGTTCCGCGTCCGGCATTCCCGACAAAGCCCACCGCATGGGAGTCATCCACCATCACCAGCGCGGAGAACTCATCTGCCAGATCGCAGATGGCGGGCAAATTCGCAATCACCCCATCCATAGAGAAGACGCCATCAGTTGCGATCAAAATATGACGGGCACCTTTATCGCGCGCTTCCTGCAGACAGGCGCGCAACTGCACCATGTCATTATTGGCATAGCGATATCGCTGCGCTTTGCACAGCCGGACGCCATCAATAATGGAGGCGTGATTCAACGCGTCGGAAATTATTGCATCCTGGGCATCAAGCAGGGTTTCAAACAGGCCACCGTTGGCATCGAAACAGGAGGAGTAAAGAATGGCATCCTCCATGCCCAGAAAATCTGCCAGCCGCTTTTCCAGCTGCTTATGACTATCCTGGGTGCCGCAGATAAAGCGCACCGACGCCATGCCAAAACCATGCGAATCCATCCCCGCTTTCGCCGCCTGAATCAGCGCCGGATGGTTCGCCAGACCTAAATAGTTATTGGCGCAGAAGTTAATCACTGCCGGATCGCTGCCCACTGCGATCTCCGTCTGCTGGGCAGAGCTGATGATCCGCTCCTGTTTAAACAGTCCTTCCTGACGTGCATCATCAAGTTGCTGACGAAGTTGTTGATAAAATTGCGCAGGCATCATTGCTCTCCTCAGATGGCAAAAATCTGGCATATCTTACTGAACAGGCCGCTTCTTCACGATAAATCGCCCAACAGAATGTCATTTTTGCAGCATAGTTCACGCCGCGCGGATGTACACACAAAGCGTTACAGAGTCATCTGGCTGTCTGCACCCTGATGAAATGTTATGATGTGAGGTATTCGTGTGTGAAACCTCCTGTTTCACCCCACAACGTTGAAGGTAACAACATGATTATCGTAACTGGCGGCGCAGGAATGATTGGCAGCAACATCGTCAAAGCGCTGAACGATCGCGGTCACACCGACATTCTGGTGGTGGATAATCTGAAGGATGGCACCAAGTTTGCCAATTTAGTCGACCTGGATATCGTCGATTACATGGACAAAGAAGAGTTCCTGATGAGCGTAATGGCGGGCGATGATTTAGGCCCGATCGAAGCGGTATTCCATCAGGGTGCCTGCTCCTCCACCACTGAGTGGGATGGCAAGTACATGATGGAAAACAACTATCAGTACTCCAAAGAGTTGCTTCACTTCTGTCTTGAGCGCGAGATCCCGTTCCTCTACGCCTCTTCTGCTGCGACCTACGGCGGACGCAACGAGAATTTCATTGAAGAGCGCCAGTATGAGCAGCCACTGAATGTCTATGGCTACTCCAAAATGCTGTTCGACCACTATGTCCGCCAGATGCTGCCGGAAGCGAATTCGCCGGTGTGCGGCTTCCGCTATTTCAACGTCTACGGACCGCGTGAAGGCCATAAAGGCAGCATGGCAAGTGTGGCTTTCCATCTGAACACGCAGATCAGCAACGATGAAAATCCAAAACTGTTTGAAGGCAGTGACGGCTTTAAACGTGACTTCATTCACGTTGATGATGTGGCGGAAGTGAACCTGTGGTGCTGGGAAAATGGCGTCTCCGGAATTTACAACTGTGGCACAGGCCGCGCCGAATCCTTCCAGGAAGTGGCTGATGCGGTCCTTAAATTCCATCAGAAAGGCCAGATTGAGTACATTCCGTTCCCGGAAAAACTCAAAGGACGTTATCAGGCTTATACCCAGGCCGATCTCACTAAGCTACGCGCCGCGGGTTACGACAAGCCATTTAAAACAGTGGCCCAGGGCGTTGCTGACTATATGGTCTGGCTGAACCGCAACGCATAAAGGAAGCTGCTCCGGCGATGAAAATTCTGGTAATCGGCCCGTCATGGGTCGGCGATATGATGATGTCGCAAAGTCTCTATCGCACACTCAAGGCCGAACATCCGGATGCAGTGATCGACGTGATGGCACCTGCGTGGTGCCGTCCGTTGCTTTCACGCATGCCGGAGGTGAATCAGGCGCTGGCGATGCCGCTAGGGCATGGCGCACTGGAAATTGGTGAGCGTCGCCGTCTGGGAAAAGTGCTGCGCGCCAGTCACTACGACCGTGCTTATGTGCTGCCTAACTCCTTTAAGTCGGCGCTGGTCCCCTTCTTCGCCGGAATAAAACGCCGCGTCGGCTGGCGCGGTGAAATGCGTTATGGCCTGCTGAACGATTTGCGGGTGCTGGATAAAGCCGCCTTTCCGCTGATGGTTGAGCGCTACGTTGCGCTGGGCTACGACACGCCTGTTGCCTCGGCGGCGCAACTGCCACAGCCGCTGTTATGGCCGAAATTGCAGGTTGAAGAGCAGGAAAAGATTGAAACGGCTGCACAGTTTCAGCTTGCGGCGACCCGTCCGATTATCGGTTTTTGTCCGGGCGCTGAATTTGGTCCGGCCAAACGCTGGCCACACTATCATTACGCCACGCTGGCGAGCCAGTTGATTGCTGACGGCTTCCAGATCGTGCTGTTCGGCTCTGCTAAAGATCGCCCGACAGGTGAAGAGATTATCGCTGCGCTGCCTGAAGCGGCGCGCGGCCATTGCCGTAATCTGGCAGGCGAAACCCAGCTGGAACAGGCGGTCATTCTGCTGGCGCAATGCCGTGCTGTGGTCAGCAACGACTCCGGACTGATGCATATTGCCGCGGCGCTGGATCGTCCACTCGTCGCGCTCTATGGCCCCAGCAGCCCTGACTTCACGCCGCCGCTGGCACGTCAGGCGCGCATTATTCGCCTGATTACTGGCTATCACAAAGTGCGCAAAGGCGATGCCGAACAGGGTTATCACCAGAGCCTGATCGATATCCAGCCTGAGCGCGTACATCAGACGCTGAGCGAACTGCTCGTGCCACAGGAGGTGCCATGCACGTCCTGATTGTTAAAACCTCTTCCATGGGCGATGTTCTGCATTCGCTCCCTGCTCTGACCGATGCAATGCATGCTATTCCCGGCATCCGTTTCGACTGGGTGGTGGAAGAGAATTTTGCGCAGATCCCTGGCTGGCATCCCGCCGTCGATAAGGTGTTACCGGTCGCGATTCGCCGCTGGCGCAAACACTGGTTTGGCAGTCAGCAGCGTGAAGAGCGCGTGCAGTTTAAGCGCGAGTTACAGTCACGTGAGTATGATGTCGTGATTGATGCGCAGGGGCTGATCAAGAGTGCCGCACTGGTCACCCGTTTATCGAAAGGGGTGAAGCATGGACAGGACAGCCGCAGCGCGCGTGAGCCGTTTGCCAGCTGGTGGTATGACGTCCGCCATGAGGTGAGTAAACGGCAGCACGCGGTTGAGCGAACGCGCGAACTCTTCGCCAAAAGCCTGGGCTATGAAAAGCCGCAACACCAGGGTGACTACGCAATTGCCGGGCACTTCCTGCATCATCTGCCCGCTGACGCACAGCATTACCTGGTCTTTCTGCATGCTACAACCCGTGACAACAAGCACTGGCCGGAATCACACTGGCGACAGCTGATTGAACTGATGCAGCCGAGCGGTCTGCGGGTGAAACTGCCCTGGGGTGCTGAGCATGAGCATCAACGTGCACTGCGGCTTGCAGAAGGATTCGGACATGTCGATGTGCTGCCTAAGCTGACGCTGGACGCGATAGCCCAGCAGCTGGCAGGCGCGCGGGCGGTGGTCTCGGTAGATACCGGATTGAGCCATCTGACGGCGGCACTGGATCGTCCCAATCTGACGCTGTATGGCCCGACCGATCCCGGCCTGATTGGCGGTTACGGGCAGAACCAACAGGCTCTGAGCGCCCCGAATCATCGTCTGGCGGAGCTGACCGCTGACTCGGTGGCAGAAAAACTGCAGGCCGTTATTACGGAAAACACGCCATGAACTATGTGTTGATCTACCTGCTGCTGCTGCCTTTCCGGGCGATTATGCGGCTGTTCTACCGGCCAACGGGTCGCAGCTTAATCATCCAGACGGCGAAGATCGGTGATTTTATCAATATCACCCCGATGCTGCGCGCGCTGGGTCAGTCTGAGCTGTTGATCAGCAAAGCGGTGGAGCCGCTGGCGCGTCACGATGACACAGTCAGCCGCTATTTTCTGATTGAAGACGCAAAACGCAGCTTTTTTGCCAAACTGAAGCTCGCGTTCACCCTGATGAACCGCTATGACAGCGTTTATCTGGTGCAGCCAAATAGCGTAAACCTGTTCTTTGCCGCGTTATGCAACGCACCGAACAAGCAGTTTCTGCGCACCTATGTGCGTAAGTCCTACCATAAAACCTTCTATCGCAGCGCCAGCGGCATTGTCGACCACGCGAAGACAGATTTAACGCTCGATAGTTACCTGAAGCTGATTAACCGCGACTATCGCTATACCGATTTTCCCAAACATGCGACCTCGCCACTCTGGCAGCCGCCTGCGCCGCCCGCTGCGCTGCTGAATCCACGCAGCGGCATTAAAATAGGCATCAGTATTTCTGCCGGTAACAAGGCCAAGACGATTCCTGCCAGCATCTGGCAGCAGCTGATGACGTCGCTGTCTGACCTGCCCTGCACCTTTTATGTGTTTGGCCCGCCAGCCGAGCAGCCATGGCTGGATGAGTTACTGAGCCTGACCGGCCCAAAAGAGAATATTGTCAGTCTGATTGGTGAGCTAAAGCTGGAAGAGGTTCCCTGGGCCATTTCTCAAATGGATTTCTACATCTGCTCTGACTCTGGCAATGCCTATATTGCGGATGCGCAGCAGATCCCGGTGATCATGCTTTACGGACCGTGTGAAGTCAGGGAACAGCGTCCGGTCAATAACGTGTTGTTCATCGGACCGGATAATATTGCTGCATCAACGTTCGTTTTTTCCACACGTTTTAAGTTTGATCAGCCGGCTGAAAAATTATTCGGGCTGGATGATGATAAACTGACTAGAATACAAACGTTTATTACTCATAATCTGGAATAGTGAAGCGTAATGGCAATTACCCCTCTTGCTGATGCCGTTCAGCAAAGTCAGCTGCTGGTTAACACGCTTGCTGACACGGATGACAATCCGGTTCACGTTGCGTTTGGCATTAACCATGCCTACGCGCGCGGCCTGGGCATTACGTTGTTTTCACTTCTCAGCCATCATCCCGATACGGCTTTCCACGCCCATATTTTTTCAGACTCACTACGCGACGAGGATGTGGAAAAACTGCGTTCGCTGGCCTCAGGCCATCGTCTGTCCATCACGCTACATATCTTTAATAGTGACTGGGTTGATCAGTTGCCCGCAGTCGGACGCTACCCTAAAAGCATCCACTACCGTTTCCTGATCCCTGAAACCGTGGCGAGCTACAGCGATCGGGTGATCTATATTGATGCAGATACCCTGGTGGTGGGCGATTACTCTCCCCTGTTCACCCTGGATCTCACGGATTACACGCTGGCGGCCTGTAACGACACGCCGCGAGCGCGACAGAATCAGTGCGCAAAGCTCGGCCTGAAGCATCATCACTATTTCAACTCCGGCTTCATGCTGATCAATATTCCCCGCTGGCTCGAAAGGCAGACCACCGCGCGTATTACCGACGTGCTGGTAAAACGGGGCGCAGAGTTTGGTTTTCCCGATCAGGATGCACTGAATATCGTGCTGGAGGATGAAATTCTGATCCTGCCGGACCGCTATAATCAGATTTACGACATCATCGCCAATAAAGTCTGGGACCACTCTACTGTGCCCACTGACACGGTAATGATTCACTACACCGGTAAATGCAAACCCTGGCATGCCTGGGCAGGCAGCGACCTTGCCCGGCGCTACCACGGCTATTACCAGCGCTCACCCTGGGCTGTACAACCGCTTGATACGCCAAAACATTACAAAGAGATGAAGCGATTCGCCCGCATTAAGTGGCATCAGAAACAGTATGCTGAAAGCATCAGCTGGATGATGAAGTATGTCAGTCTCAAGTTCTTTAAGCAGAGCGAACAGTAGCGCACTCAGGTTTATCAGATTGATTCGGGCGCTGTTATTTCAGCGCCTGACTTTCCCGTCATTTATCCCACCTGCTGTTTGCCACGACCATTTATAAAAAGTCAAATGAACACCGGCATAATAATCTGTATACCTTTAAGGTCTCATTGCGTAAAAAAAGCGCATATCGCGCATTATTATTGTCGGGCGTGGTTTTTAGTAAAGCAGGGAAGCCACACCGTTTTATAATCATGCATTCCCTGATTTCATTCTGCTGATTTGGAAATGATTTATGACGAGGCAACGCCCTTTCGCAGTGAATACAACGCCGGTGCAGATATTGTCATGAGTACGTCTCCTCTGCTGAGTATCATTACCCCGATGTATAACGCGGGCAGCATGTTTGATGAGTTCATGCAGGCGCTACTGGCGCAGACGCTGACTGCGCTGGAAATCATAATTGTCGATGACGGTTCCACCGATGGCTCTGGCGAGCGTGCCGACCAGTATGCACAGCAGCATGCTCATATTCGTGTGATTCATCAGGAAAATGGCGGTGTATCGCGTGCCCGCAACGCCGGGCTGGCGATAGCCCGCGGGAAATATGTCACTTTTCCTGATGCGGATGACACCATGCAGCCCGATATGTATCAGACGCTGGTGACGCTGGCGGAAGCGGATGATCTGGATGCGGCACAGTGCAACGCCGAGTGGTTTTTCAAACATAGCCATCGAGTAAAACCGCTGATTCCGCTGGATCGTTTGCGCAGCACACCGGTGCTGAGTGGGGCCGACTGGCTCAATACCGCGCTGAAAACCCATCGGTATATGCATGTGGTCTGGCTGGGGATCTATCGCCGGGAACTGATTGAGCAGCATCAGTTGCAGTTCGAACCGGGTTTGCATCATCAGGATATTCCCTGGACCACCGAGTTTATGTTGCTGGCAAAACGCGTGCGGTATACCGAAGCCGTACTCTATCGCTACTATATGCATGACGCCTCCATCAGCAATCGCAAACGCACTGGCGAGCGCAACGTTGAATATCAGCGTCACTACCTGAAGATTGCGCGCCTGCTGGAAGAGCTTAACCATCGTTATCGTGACCGCGTGAAAATCTACCCGTCATTTCACTATCAGGTGACCCATGAAGCGCTCAGCGTTTGTCACAGTGTAAGACGCGAGCCTGACCCCCGCGCACGCCAGGCGATCATTGCCGACCTGTTCACAACCCGGACACACCTGCGCATGTTACGAAATGCCAGAGGCATTAAGCAGTGGTATCAGTTGCTGTTATGGCTGGCACGACTCTATCGCTGGCGTAATAAATAACCTTTGAGGCTGGCTTTATCCTAAAAAGGGTTTGCCCTACAATCGGCTCACTGAATTCTGAGAACTCTTGTTTATGGCCAGCCTGATTCCAGCAAACTTCTCTCCAAAAAATATATTACTGATTAAGCTGCGCCATCATGGTGACATGCTGCTCACAACGCCCGTCATCAATGCGCTTCATGAGCGTTATCCGCAGGCCAGCATTGACGTGTTGCTCTATAAAGAGACGCGTCCGATGCTGGAAGCGCATCCGGCTATCCGCCATTTGCACGTCATCGATCGCAAATGGAAGCAGGAGGGCACCTGGCGTAAGCTGGGCCATGAGCGTGCATTAATTCGCGCCGTGCGTGCCGCTCATTATGATCTGGTGATAAATCTGGCCGATCAGTGGCGCGCTGCTCAGATGACGCGGCTCTCTGCGGCACCCGTTCGCATCGGTTTCGCCTATAAAAAACGTGATAACGTGCTGTGGCGATGGTGTCATAACCGGCTGGTCCCGACACATAATCACAGCAAACTGCATACCGTTGAGCAGAATATGTCTGCACTGGCACCTCTCGGCATTAGCAGTGATCACGCACGCGTCTCAATGCACTACAGCGACGCTGACCAGCAAATTGTGCAGGCCAGACTGGCGGAACATCATGTCACCGCACCCTATATTGTGGTGCAGCCGACCTCACGCTGGGGCTTTAAATGCTGGGAAGAGGAGAGCGTTGCCGCCACGCTTGATCAACTGGCGCAGCCGGGCCGCAAAGTGGTGCTTACCGCCGGGCCGGATAAGCAGGAGCTGGCGATGATTAACCGTATCAGGGCGCTCTGTGTATCGCAGGATGTGGTTTCGCTGGCGGGTCAGTTCACGCTGCCGCAACTGGCGGCGCTAATCGATCACGCCCGGCTGTTTATTGGTGTCGACTCCGCACCGATGCACATGGCTGCTGCACTTGAAACCCCCTGTATTGCGCTGTTTGGTCCGACCAAGCTGCAGCACTGGCGGCCATGGGGCGACAACAATCATGTTATCTGGGCGGGCGATTATGGCCCGCTGCCCTCGCCCGATTCTATCGACACCAAAACTGACAAGCGTTATCTCTCGGCCATTCCGGTAAAGGATGTGGTCGCGGCAGCGAGGAGCTACCTGAATGAGTAAGTTACGGCTGGCGATTGTCCGGCAGAAATATCGCCCGGATGGCGGTGCTGAGCGCTTTATCTCACGCGCGCTGGAAGCGCTGGGCAGCGAACAGCTCGATCTCAATATCATTACCCGCAGCTGGCAAGGCACGCCCAATCCTGACTGGCATCTGCATATCTGTAATCCTTCAAAGCTGGGACGGGTATCCCGTGAGCGCGGTTTTGCCCGTGCAGCCCGCGCCTGCTGGGAGCGGGAAAAGTTCGATATTGTGCAAAGCCATGAACGTATCGCAGGCTGTGACATTTTCCGCGCGGGTGATGGTGTGCATCGCGTCTGGCTGGAACAGCGCGCCCGCATCGTCTCATCATGGCAACGGCTGAGCGCAACGCTTAGTCCCTATCATCGCTATGTGCTGCAGGCGGAAGCCGAAATGTTTACCTCTCCGACGCTAAAAGCGGTGATCTGTAATTCAGAAATGGTAAAGCGCGATATTCTGCGCTGTTTCCCGCTCGACGCCGGAAAAATCCACGTTATTCATAACGCTATCGACGCCAGCCGTTTCCAGCCCGCCACGGAAATAGCTCGTCGCGCGACCCGTCAGCAACTGGGGCTGCCCGATGCCGCTACCGTACTGATTTATGTCGGCTCCGGCTTTGAGCGTAAAGGGCTGAAAGCGGCCATACAGGCGCTGGCCGCCAGCGATCGCTATCTGATTGTGGTGGGTCAGGATAAGCAGCTGCAACGTTATCAGCAGTTGGCAAATCAGCTTAACTGTCTGGACCGACTGCGCTTTGTCGGCGTACAGCAGGATGTACAACCCTATTATCACGCGGCGGATGGCCTTCTGCTGCCTACGCTCTACGACCCGTTCCCGAATGTGGTGCTCGAGGCGATGGCCTGCGGCTTGCCCGTGATTACCAGCACCGGCTGTGGTGGCGCAGAATTTATTACCGCTGGTCAGGAAGGCTTCGTCTGCGATGCATTGGATATCAAGGGGTTAAATCAGGCTGTTAATACAATACCGCCACTTTCCCTGGATTCACGAATGGGTGAGGCAGCACGGCGTAAAATTGAACCTTATGGCCCACAACGACTGGCGCAGTCACTGACTTCGCTTTATCAGCAGGTACTGGGTAGCAACTGACAATGTGGGATGAGTGCATGCGGGGTTTCTGATAACATGCCGTCATCTGATTTTAATCTGTTTTAGACGCGAACCTGCTGTAACGGTAACTATGACGACCATTTACACCGCCTTGCTCTACTTAATTCAGCCACTCATTTGGCTGCGCCTGTGGCTGCGCGGTCGTAAAGCGCCTGCCTATCGCAAACGTTGGGCAGAACGCTATGGCTATTGTGTCGGCAAAGTGAAGCCTGACGGCATTGTGCTGCACTCGGTCTCTGTGGGGGAAACCCTTGCCGCGATCCCGCTGGTGCGCGCACTTCGTCATCGTTACCCGACTCTGCCGATTACCGTTACCACGATGACGCCGACCGGCTCTGAACGAGCGCAATCTGCTTTCGGTAAAGATGTACATCACGTCTATCTGCCTTATGATCTGCCGGGTTCAATTAATCGTTTTCTTGATACGGTCAATCCACGGCTGGTGATCATCATGGAAACCGAGCTATGGCCGAACATTATCCGCATTCTGCACCAGCGTAATATTCCGCTGGTGATCGCCAATGCCCGCCTCTCGGCCCGATCCGCCAAAGGCTACCGCAAGCTGGGTAAGTTTATGCGACGCCTGTTGCAGAGCATTACGCTAATCGCCGCGCAGAACACTGAAGATGGCGACCGCTTCCTGAGCCTGGGCCTGAAACGTTCACAACTGGCCATTACCGGCAGCCTGAAGTTTGATATTTCCGTCACGCCAGAACTGGCCGCCAGAGCGGTGACGCTTCGTCGTCAGTGGGCGCCGCGCAGACCGGTGTGGATAGCCACCAGCACACACGAAGGCGAAGAGGCCATTGTGCTGGATGCTCATCGCCGCCTGCTGCAGACCTTTCCGGATCTGCTGCTGATTCTGGTTCCCCGCCATCCCGAGCGCTTCAACGATGCCCGCGAACTGACGCAGGAACGCGGCTTTAGTTTTATCCTGCGCAGCAGCGGCGAGATCCCTTCCGGCTCAACGCAGGTGGTCATCGGCGACTCCATGGGCGAACTGATGCTGCTCTACGGCATTGCCGATCTGGCTCTGGTCGGTGGCAGCCTGGTTGAACGGGGCGGACACAATCCGCTCGAACCTGCTGCCCATGCACTTCCGGTTCTGATGGGGCCCCATATCTGGAACTTCAAAGATATCTGCAGCAAGCTGCAGGAAGGCCAGGGATTGATTACGGTCACCGACGTGATTTCGCTGGAAAAAGAAGTCACTAATCTTTTGCAGGATGATGATTACCGCCGTTATTACGGACGCCATGCGGTAGACGTGTTGCACCAGAATCAGGGTGCGCTCCAGCGTTTGCTACAGTTACTCGAACCGCATCTGCCACCCCGGACTCACTAATGTCAGTACGCCAACGTCTTTCCGTAGTGATGATCGCCAAAAATGAAGCGGAACTGCTGCCTGATTGCCTGGCCTCGGTCAGCTGGGCCGATGAAATTATCGTGCTGGACTCTGGCAGCAGGGATGACACCGTCAACATCGCCACCCAGGCCGGTGCGCAGGTCTATCAGAATGATGACTGGCAGGGTTATGGTATCCAGCGCCAGCGCGCGCAGGGCTATGCTACCGGCGACATGATTTTGATGATCGATGCAGATGAGCGCGTTTCACCCGAACTGCGTGCTGCAATTGAGCAGGTGCTGGTTGCCCCACCCAGCCGCACGGTTTATAGCCTGGGCCGCAGCAACCTGTTTCTCGGTCGCTTTATGCGCCACAGTGGCTGGTATCCCGATCGCGTGATGCGCCTCTATCCCCGCACCTTCCGCTACAATGACAATCTGGTGCATGAATCCCTGCAGAGTGACGGCGCGCCGGTAGTGGCATTGCCTGGCGATCTGGAACATCTGACCTGCCGCGATTTAATCGCCTTTCAGCGCAAGCAACTGGCCTATGCTGAAGCCTGGGCCACAGAACGCCATCAGCGCGGTAAGCGTTGCGGCCTCTTTTCTGTATTCAGCCACACGCTGGGCGCATTTGTAAAAACGCTGCTGCTGCGTGCCGGTTTTCTCGACGGCAGGCAGGGCTGGATTCTGGCGGTGGTCAACGCGCAATATACCTTCAATAAATATTCAGCCCTCTGGGCGCTGAATCACGCTTCGGCAAAAGGGCGAGTATGACCACGAAAGCCATCTATCCCGGTACATTTGATCCTGTGACGCTTGGCCATGTCGACATCGTGACGCGGGCAGCACAGATGTTTGACGAGGTTATTCTGGCTGTTGCCGCTAGCCCCAGCAAAAAACCGATGTTTAGTCTGGATGAACGCGTGGCGCTGGCCGGTGAAGTGGTGGCCCATCTGCCTAACGTTGAGGTGGTCGGGTTCAGCGACCTGATGGCGAATTTCGCCCGTGACCAGCAGGCGAACGTGCTGGTTCGTGGATTGCGAGCGGTGTCAGATTTTGAATATGAAATGCAGCTGGCGCAGATGAATCGTCACCTGCTGCCAACACTGGAGAGCGTTTTCCTCATGCCGTCTGAAGGCTTCTCGTTTATCTCATCTTCACTGGTCAAAGAGGTAGCGCGTCACAAAGGCGATGTCAGCGCCTTCCTGCCCGCGCCAGTGCATCAGGCATTGCTGGCTAAACTGGCTTAATGCTGACAGTTCGGGCACCAGTAAGTGCTGCGTTGCCCATGCCTGCCGCTGACAATCGGCGTACCGCATGCCCGACAGGGTTCACCCGCGCGGCCATAGACCTGCAACTGCTGTGCAAAGTAGCCCGGCTTACCGTCTGTCTGTAAGAAGTCACGCAGCGTGGTTCCGCCCTGCTCAATCGAACGAAGCAGCACCGCTTTGATGGTATTCACCAGCAGTTCTGATTCGGCCTGAGACAGGCTTCCGGCAGCACGATCGGGAACGATCCCGGCGGTAAACAGTGACTCACTGGCATAAATGTTGCCCACGCCCACCACCACTTTGTTATCCATCAGCCATTGCTTAATGAGCGTCCGCTTGCCGCGTGACTTATCAAACAGGTAAGCCCCATCAAACTGCTCGCTGAGTGGCTCCGGCCCGAGATGGGCCAGCACACTACTGCCCGCCAGATCGCTGCTCCAGAGCCAGGCACCAAAGCGGCGCGGGTCGGTGTAGCGCAGCACTTTGCCGTTGCTCATCACTAAATCAACATGATCATGCTTCGCTGCTGGCAACTCTTCTGACAGCACGCGCAGACTGCCGGACATGCCAAGGTGGATAATAATCCAGCCATGCGGCAGCTCCAGCAGCAGATATTTCGCCCGGCGCTGCACGCTGAGAACCGGCTGATCGCTCAGCGCCAGGATCTCCTGCGAAACGGGCCAGCGCAAACGTGAATTACGCACCACGGCGTGAAGGATGGTTTCACCGACCAAATGCGGTTCGATACCGCGGCGGCTGGTTTCAACCTCTGGCAACTCTGGCATAGCCTCTCCTCAGCGTTTTACACAAACAAAAAACCCGGCCGGAGCCGGGTTTTTAGCAGAACACTAAAATTACTTAATTTTAGCTTCTTTGTAGAGCACATGCTGACGTACAACCGGATCGAACTTTTTCAGTTCCAGCTTCTCTGGTTTAGTACGTTTGTTCTTCGTGGTGGTATAGAAGTGACCTGTACCAGCAGAGGAAACCAGCTTGATCTTCTCACGAATACCTTTAGCCATGATTCAGTTCCTTAGTACCTTAGTACTTCTCACCACGGGCACGCATATCGGCTAACACCGTATCAATGCCCTTTTTATCAATAATACGCATACCTTTAACAGATACACGCAGAGTAACGAAGCGCTTCTCGCTCTCAACCCAAAAACGGTGTGAGTGCAGGTTCGGAAGGAAACGGCGTTTCGTCGCGTTCATTGCGTGGGAACGGTTGTTACCCGTCACCGGACGCTTTCCAGTTACCTGGCAGACTCGTGACATGTCAATATCTCCAAAAATCAAATCAGCTCGAGCTTTAAAAATTAGGTTTGGGCCGCCTCGTCAGGCTTGCAGCCCGCCAGGCGAATTCCATGGAACCCGCTAAGCTGGCCTAACCGCCAAACCCGAGATTCTCAAAGGTGGCGTAGTATACGCCGCTCAGCCCAAGTGCTCAAGTCCCGAACAGATAAAGATCCCGAATGATCGGGCAAAAAGCCGCCACCTGGCGCGAAATTTCCCGCTATCAGAGCCATCCCCGCTCGGCAAAGGAGACATATTCGCCATGCCCAATCACCAGATGATCGAGCAAGCGTATATCGAATAGCTGGCAGGCCTCACTGACTTTGTGGGTCACTTCGCGGTCTGCGCGACTCGGTTCGGCCATGCCCGACGGGTGATTATGCGCCAGTATCAGAGCAGCTGCGTTGAGTTTCAGCGCCTCCCGAACGATCTCACGAGGATGAACTTCCACACTATTAATAGAACCCGAGAACATATTTTGTGCCCGTAGCACCCGATGCTGGTTATCCAGAAACAGGGCCATAAAGATCTCACGCTCCTGATGAGCCAGCAAACTTTGCAGATACTGGCGCGTGATTTGTGGGTTCTCCATGGCGCTTTCGCGAACCAGTTTGCTGGCGAAAAATCGCTTCGCCAGTTCGGCAACCGCGTGAAGTTGCGCCAGCTTGGCATCGCCGATACCTTTGACTTCACCGAATGCCGCTTTGTCTGATGTCATGAGCAGATAAAGCGAGCCAAACCCCTCCAGCATCTCTCCGGCCAGTTCAAGGACGTTCTGCCCTGGCGATCCGGTGCGGAGAAAAATGGCCAGCAATTCGGTATCGGTGAGCGAGTTTGCGCCCAGTTTCTGGAGTTTTTCCCGTGGTCCCTTGATTTTCATTTTCGCTCTCCCTGAGATGCGCCTCAGAATGGCTCATCCTGCAGAGTGCGGCTATCAATGGAACGGCAATCTACGAGACGGCTCGCAAACGCAGTCGGTGAAAAGGCGCATCCACGCTTTTGTGATAAAGTCCGTGCATTCGCCGCCGCGAGCGGCAGAGAGCTTAGTGAGGCCAACATCATGATGGGATTAGCCGGTAAAAAAATTCTTCTTGGCGTGAGCGGCGGTATCGCAGCGTATAAAGCACCTGAGCTGGTGCGGCGCCTGCGCGATCGCGGCGCTGATGTGCGCGTGATGATGACGGAAGGTGCCAAAGCGTTTATCACTCCGCTCAGCCTGCAGGCCGTCTCCGGCTATCCGGTGTTTGACGATCTGCTTGATCCCGCTGCAGAAGCGGCGATGGGTCATATTGAACTGGCAAAATGGGCCGACCTGATTGTGCTGGCTCCGGCCACTGCCGATCTGATTGCCCGTGTGACTGCTGGCATGGCAAACGATCTGGTGACCACTGCCGTGTTGGCCACGGCCTCACCCGTGGCGGTCGTGCCAGCCATGAATCAGCAGATGTATCGCGCAGCGGTGACCCAGCAAAACCTTCAGACGCTCCACGCGCGGGGCGTGCTGATTTGGGGGCCGGACAGCGGCAGCCAGGCCTGTGGCGACGTCGGGCCAGGCCGGATGCTGGACCCGCTGGCGATTGTTGACCATGCGCTGCTGTGGGCTACGCCCGTCAACGATCTGCAACATCTCAACATTATGATTACCGCCGGCCCGACCCGAGAGGCGCTGGATCCGGTGCGCTACATCACGAATCACAGCTCCGGTAAAATGGGCTTTGCGATTGCCGCTGCGGCTGCCCGACGTGGTGCTCAGGTCACGCTGGTCAGCGGCCCGGTCAGCCTGCCTGCACCTGCGGGTGTGCGACGCGTTGATGTTACCAACGCGCTGGAGATGCAGGCCGCTGTGATGAGTGAGATAGATAAACAACATATTTTCATTGCAAGCGCAGCCGTGGCAGACTACCGGGCAGCCGATATTGCGGCCGATAAAATCAAGAAACAGGGCGGCGATGATAACGTCACGCTGAACCTGGTAAAGAATCCCGATATTGTTGCCGGCGTCGCTGCACTTCAGGAAAACCGGCCATTCGTCGTTGGATTTGCTGCTGAAACACAGAATGTGGAAGAATACGCCCGGCAAAAACGGGTGCGCAAGAATCTGGATCTGATCTGCGCTAACGATGTCGCTAAAGCCGGACAGGGGTTTAATAGCGACACCAATGCTCTTCACCTTTTTTGGCAGGATGGAGAAAAACGCTTACCGCTCAGCGATAAGTCTCTCCTTGGCCAACAATTAATAGACGAGATTGTCAGCCGTTATGATGAAAAAAATAGACGTTAAAATTCTGGATGCGCGCGTCGGCAAAGCGTTTCCACTGCCGACCTATGCCACTTCAGGTTCCGCTGGGTTAGATTTACGCGCCTGCATTGATGATGTTCTCGACATCGCACCAGGCACCACGACGCTGGTTCCGACCGGCCTGGCGATTCATATCGCTGATCCCGATCTGGCCGCTGTAATCCTGCCGCGCTCGGGCCTTGGCCATAAGCATGGCATCGTGCTGGGCAACCTGGTGGGTCTGATTGATTCGGACTATCAGGGACAGCTGATGGTATCGGTGTGGAATCGTGGTCAGGAAAGTTTCTCGCTGCAGCCCGGCGATCGCATGGCACAACTGGTGTTTGTACCGGTAGTCCAGGCTGAATTTAATCTGGTTGAAGATTTCGACGCCAGCCAGCGCGGCGAAGGCGGCTTCGGCCACTCCGGTCGCCAGTAACCCGCATTACCGACTTTCACTTACGCCCGTTATTTTTCCTCATCGCTGCAGGACGCGTTCCTGTGGCAGATGCGTAGGTGTTGCCTGTATTTAGGTGAATTTCAGGGGTCTTTAAGGTCATGGCAGAAAAAAAAGTCGCGAAGCGGAATCGTCGCGAAGAGATTTTGCAGGCGCTGGCGCAGATGCTGGAGTCGGGCGATGGCAGTCAGCGTATCACCACAGCCAAACTGGCAGCCACGGTGGGTGTTTCCGAAGCGGCGCTGTATCGTCACTTCCCCAGCAAGACACGCATGTTCGATAGTCTGATTGAGTTTATCGAAGACAGTCTGATTACCCGCATCAATCTGATCCTCAAGGATGAAAAAGAGACCATGACGCGTCTGCGTCTGATCGTGCAATTGATTCTGGGATTTGGTGAGCGTAATCCGGGACTGACGCGCATACTGACCGGCCATGCTCTGATGTTTGAGCAGGACCGACTGCAGGGACGTATCAATCAACTGTTTGAGCGGATTGAAGTGCAACTGCGACAGGTCATGCGTGAGCGGAAAATGCGTGAGGGCGAGGCTTTTCAGGCTGATGAAGCATTGCTGGCAAGTCAGTTGCTGGCTTTCTGTGAAGGTTTGCTGTCGCGGTATGTCCGTTCTGAGTTTCGTTTCAGTCCTACCGCAGACTTTGAGGCCCGCTGGCCACTCATGGCTGCTCAGCTAACGTAAAGCGTCAAAGAAGGCGGGCATTGCGCCCGCCTCTGTTAAATCCCGTACGCTTTCTGATAAGCACGGACCTGAGCCAGGTGATCGGCCATCTCAGGCTTCTCCTCCAGCCAGGCAATCAGGTCTGCCAGGGTAATAATCGCAGTCACTTTACAGCCGTAATCACGTTCCACTTCCTGGATTGCCGACATCTCTCCGCGTCCACGCTCCTGACGATCTAGCGAAACCAGCACACCTGCCAGGGTGGCGTTGTGCGCGCCGATAATATCCATCGACTCACGAATCGCCGTGCCCGCTGTGATCACGTCGTCCACCAGCATCACTTTGCCCTGCAGCGGACTGCCTACCAGCAGGCCACCTTCACCGTGATCTTTGGCTTCTTTACGGTTAAAGCAGTAAGGCACATCGCGGTCATGATGATCAGCCAGCGCCACTGCCGTGGTGGTAGCAATCGGAATGCCTTTATAGGCCGGACCAAACAGCAGATCGAAATCAACAGCGCCATCCACCAGCGCCTGCGCGTAGAAGCGTCCCAGCAGCGCTAAATCCCGTCCGCTGTTAAACAGACCGGCATTAAAGAAATAGGGGCTTTTACGCCCGGACTTCAAAGTGAACTCACCGAACTTCAGCACCTGCTTGTTCAGGGCGAATTCAATAAACTGACGCTGCCAGGCTTTCATCTCTCACTCCTCAAATAAAGAAAAGGCGACTCTGAGGTCGCCTGTTACATCAATTTTCCAGCGCTGCTTTCTGCGCCTGAATCAATTCCTCAATTCCGCCGCGCGCCAGCGCCAGTAGCGTCAGCAGCTCTTCATGGCTGAAGGGTTCGCCCTCGGCGGTGCCCTGCACCTCGATCATGCGGCCATCTTCCATCATCACGACATTCATGTCAGTTTCTGCGGCTGAGTCTTCAACATACTCCAGATCGCACAGGGCTTCGCCTTTGACGATGCCCACTGAAATCGCGGCGACCATACCCTTCATCGGGTTTGCTTTGAGTTTGCCGCTGGCTACCAGCTTGTTCAGCGCATCAGCCAGAGCCACACAGGCGCCAGTGATTGATGCGGTGCGGGTGCCGCCATCGGCCTGGATTACGTCACAATCGAGCGTAATGGTAAATTCACCCAGCGCTTTAAGATCAACCGCGGCGCGCAGTGAACGGGCAATCAGACGCTGAATCTCCAGCGTACGGCCACCCTGTTTACCTTTTGCGGCTTCACGCGCCATACGGCTGTGGGTCGAACGCGGCAGCATGCCATATTCGGCTGTGACCCAACCCTGGCCCTGGCCTTTAAGGAAACGCGGAACCCCTTCGTCTACGGAGGCAGTGCAAAGCACTTTCGTTTCGCCGAATTCCACCAGAACGGAACCCTCTGCGTGTTTGGTGTAATTGCGGGTCAATGTGACTGGACGCACCTGTTGTGCGCTACGGCCTGCTGGACGCATGGGTATTCTCCGGCTTGCTAATGATTGGCTGCGCATTATACGGACTTCCTTGCCCGCTGTCTCTTGCGCCTGCCTGAAGCAGGCATCAGATGAAATTTCCGGCCAGCTGTGGCTAAATGCGCTTTCCTTTCTCTCTGATAAAAAAGACATATGGCCGCCATTCTTCATTTCCTGCTGGCGCTGGTGGTGATTTTCGCCCTTGCGCTGCTGGTCAGTCATGACCGTAAACAGATTCGTCTGCGCTTTATTATTCAACTGATTGTGGTGGAAGCCGCGCTGGGTTGGTTCTTCCTTCACTCCGCCGGAGGGCTGGCACTGGTCGGATCGTTTGCCGGTTTCTTTGAGACGTTGCTGGGGTTTGCGGCGCAGGGCACGGAGTTCGTTTTTGGCGGAATGAGCAAACAGGGGCTGGCGTTTATCTTCCTTGGTGTGCTCTGTCCGATTGTCTTTATTTCGGCACTCATCGGCATATTGCAGCACTGGCGCATCCTGCCGCTACTGATTCGTGTTTTCGGAACGCTGCTGTCGAAGATTAACGGCATGGGCAAGCTGGAGTCATTCAACGCCGTCAGCACACTGATTCTCGGTCAGTCAGAAAACTTTATCGCCTATAAAGGGATTCTGGGTGATATCCCACCGCGCCGGCTCTACACCATGGCAGCGACCGCGATGTCCACCGTTTCGCTGTCGATTGTCGGTGCTTATATGTCGATGATTGAACCGAAGTATGTGGTTGCTGCACTGCTGCTTAATATGTTCAGCACCTTTATTATCCTGTCGATCATCAACCCGATGGAAAGCCGGGATGAGCAGCCTATCGCGCTGGAAAAGCTGCATGAAGAGCAGAGCTTCTTCGAGATGCTGGGCGAGTACATCCTGGCAGGCTTCAAAGTGGCGATGATTATTCTGGCGATGCTGATTGGCTTTATTGCTCTGATTGCTGCCGTTAACGCGCTGTTTGCGGCGGTGTTTGGCTACAGCTTCCAGCAGCTGCTCGGCTATCTGTTCTATCCTCTGGCCTGGCTGATTGGGATTCCGAAAGCCGATGCCCTGCAGGCGGCAGGCATCATGGCGACTAAGCTGGTCGCGAATGAGTTTGTGGCGATGATTGAACTGCAGAAAGTCGCGGCGGGCATGAGTGCGCGCGGGCTGGGTATTCTGTCGGTGTTCCTGGTCTCTTTTGCTAACTTTGCCTCGATCGGCATTGTGGCGGGCGCAATAAAAGGCCTGAACGAGAAACAGGGAAATGTGGTTTCCCGCTTTGGCTGGAAGCTGGTCTATGGCTCCACACTAGTCAGCCTGCTCTCTGCGGCCTTTGCCGGTCTGTTTATCTGACTATTTAGCGGGCGGCAGCTTCGCCGCCCGCTTTCGCCCTAGAACCCGACACAGACGGGTGCATCTACCCGCATAACCGACTCCTGACCAAACCGTTTTTTATAGAGGGTACGTAACGCCTCAATATCATGATTGGTCGCGGGATCGATACCGTGGATCAGCATCAACGCTTTACTGTTCTCTCTTGCCAGTTGACCGTTCTCGCCCAGCCATTGACCTTTAGCGTCATAGACCGACAATCCCGCTTTGAAACGTGGCGTGACTTCATTATCCACGAAGTTCATCCAGTCGAGTGAACTCACACTGCCGCCATCTGGCTTGCTGAGTCCGAACCACAACGTGGTCTGCATCATCATGTCGCCACCCGCACAGATGGGGTGCGGTTTAGTCGGCGGCGCGTGGCGCGTCTGGCAACCCACCAGCAGCAGAGCCATTACAACAGGGAATGCAATAACGCGGGACATAAATCAGTTATCCTCATAGGTGACCAGTGGTCATCATATGTGGCTGCCGCTGAAAGCGGAAATAGTTCGTTATTTTCCTGTAAGACGCTTATGCCTGTTATGGCGTGGCTCGCCTCGCTATACTTCACCCATCTTTCCGTAAATTGAGTACCGCTTATGATCCGCAGTATGACCGCTTATGCCCGCAGCGAAGCCAAAGGCGAATGGGGCAGCGCAGCCTGGGAGCTGCGTTCTGTTAACCAGCGTTATCTGGAAACTTACATCCGTTTGCCTGAACAGTTTCGTGGGCTGGAGCCGGTTATCCGCGAGCGCATTCGCCAGCGTCTGACGCGCGGTAAAATTGAGTGCAACCTGCGTTATGATGCCGATCCCAGCGCTCAGGGCGAACTGATGCTGAATGAAACGCTGGCGAAACAGCTGGTGCAGGCTGCTAACTGGGTAAAAATGCAGAGCGACGAAGGCGCGATTAATCCGCTGGATATTCTTCGCTGGCCGGGCGTGATGTCTGCGCAGGAGCAGGATCTGGATGCCATCAACACACAATTGTTACAGGCACTGGATGGCGCGCTGGACGATTTCATTGCGGCGCGCGAAAGCGAAGGCACCGCGCTGAAAGCGATGATTGAACAGCGTCTGGAAGGCGTTTCGCAGGAAGTCAGCAAAGTGCGCGCGCAGATGCCTGACGTGATCAAATGGCAGCGTGAACGCCTGGTCGCCAAACTGGAAGATGCTGAAGTCCAGCTGGAAAACAATCGCCTTGAGCAGGAGCTGGTGATGATGGCGCAGCGTGTTGATGTATCCGAAGAGCTGGATCGTCTGGATGCACACGTTAAAGAGACCTACAACATCCTGAAAAAGAAAGAGGCTGTAGGCCGCCGTCTCGATTTCATGATGCAGGAGTTCAATCGGGAATCGAATACGCTGGCATCAAAGTCGATCAACGCCGAGATCACCACTTCCGCGATCGAACTGAAAGTGCTGATTGAACAGATGCGCGAGCAGATTCAGAACATCGAGTAAGTTCCCGCCCGGCAGGTCAGTTATAAAGCGTCAGCAATGGCGCTTTGTTCATTTTTCAGGCATTATCTTTCGGGTTTCACCTCCCTATGTGGCTTTTGACTCCCACCTGCGGCTTCATTATCACGTAAAGATTGATAAACGTTCATTTCCAGACACTTCCGGAACACACTTTAATCATGCTTTGCATTTAGGATGATTTCTTTTTAAATTGCTGATTTTAAAATAATTTTTCTGGATTTAACTCTTTTTACGTTCCCGACGCACTGTCTCCATGAAACAGATCAATCCTGTGAATCACGGAGTTTCCCTTTTTTTGAAGGCACTTTTTGATAAAGTATCGGTCGAATTCAATACAGCCGTACCGCTTTAAGACTCATGGAAGTGCTCTTTATGCGATACCCCCCTCAACTTCCATGAAGGTTGTTAATGAAAAACACCGGAAAATTTAGCAGTTCGCTGCTGCATCCGCGTTATTGGTTTACCTGGTTTGGCCTTGGCGTACTCTGGCTGCTGGTCCAGCTTCCTTATCCTGTTCTCATGCGTCTCGGTGCCGGTGCCGGCAAAATCTCTCGCCATTTCCTGCAGCGCCGCGAGCGTATTACCCGTCGTAACATCGAACTCTGCTTCCCGGGTATCAGTGAAGAAAAAATCGAACACATGATCGCTGGTAACTTCGCATCGCTAGGCATGGCCCTGGCTGAAACCGGTATTGCTTGGTTCTGGTCTGACCGGGCAGTAAAACGCCTGTTTAACGTTTCAGGTATGGATAATCTTCACGCTGCGCAGAACGAAAAGCGCGGTGTGATGCTGATTGGCGTACATTTCATGTCGCTGGAGCTGGGCGGACGCATCAGTGGACTCTGTCAGCCGATGATGGCGATGTATCGCCCGCACAATAATCAGGCGATGGAGTATGTGCAGACCAAAGGCCGCATGCGTTCTAATAAAGCGATGATTGACCGTCGTGATCTGCGCGGTATGGTTCATGCTCTGAAACAGGGTGAATCGGTCTGGTTTGCACCAGACCAGGATTACGGCCCTAAAGGCAGCACCTTTGCGCCACTGTTTGCGGTGGAAAAAGCTGCCACTACCAACGGGACTTTTGTTCTGTCGCGTCTGGCGAAGCCAGCGATGGTACCGATTATGCTGATTCGTAATCCAGGAAATGATGGCTACCATTTAATCATCGAACCGATGCTGGAAAATTATCCTCATACCGATGAGGCTGCTGCTGCCGCTTACATGAATAAAGTGATCGAAAATCAGATCCTGCGTGCACCCGAACAGTACCTCTGGCTACATCGCCGATTCAAAACCCGTCCGCCGGGTGAACAGTCACTCTATATCTGAGTAAACTGATAAAGCAGGCCGCGTGCCTGCTTTTTTGTTTTAATCTCCGGGTTCACTCCTTTTGTTCCTCCCTTTCCTCTTTCCCGATCCCCCTCTCCTCATCATGCCTCTCGCGTTATAGCAATGGCTCTTGTTTCTGCTGCTCAACATGCCTGTTCTGCGGTAAGCAGGCTGGTATCAGAGAGATTATTAGGAAATGATGAATCTTCTTATCTCGTTATTAACGGACACCTTATGGATATCAATGACACACAGCAGTGGCAGCGTCCGCTGATTGACGATCGCCTCACACCTTACATTGAAGTGGATGCAGCACGCCTGGAATGCAACCTGCAGCATATGCAGCGCAAAGCCCGTGCGGCTGGCGTCGCGTTGCGTCCGCATATCAAAACGCATAAAAGCGTCTGGATTGCCCGGCGACAGATTGAGTCTGGCGCGCAGGGGATCACCGTCTCAAAACCCAGCGAAGGCATCAGTTTTATTCAGGGTGGTATACGCGATCTGTTGTTAGCCTATCCGGTTGTACATCCGCAAAGCGTGGCTGAATTACTGCGCCTCGCCGTGCTTCATCAGGTCAGACTCACCCTGATTGCGGACAGCCTGCAGGGCGTGGCGGCGATCGCTGAGGCCTGCCAGCATCAGCCAGGGTGCGAACTGGCGGTGGCGATTAAAGTGGATGTTGGGTTACATCGCATTGGCGTCAATCCCGATACAGATGACGCCGTGCTGATTGCCCGGGCATTACAGGACAAGGGATTACGCTTTGCCGGATTAGTGTCACATGCCGGTCACGCTTATGGTGCGGGTCATGCCGCAGCCATTGCGGAGGTCGCCCGCCAGGAAACGGCATTGATGCAGCGCGTTCAGGCAAAACTGCAGGCTGCGGGTTTTACCGACTGCCCTCTCTCAGTGGGGTCAACCCCAACTGCGCTGGCAGCAGAGATTGCGCCCTGCATTAATGAAATCCGGCCCGGTAACTATGCACTGTTGGATCTTACTGCCTGCCGCCTTGGGTTAAGCCACGTCGATCAACTGGCAATGAGCGTCATTACCCGCGTTGTGGCGGTAAACGATCATTTCGCCATTGTTGACGCCGGATCAAAAATGCTGAGTTCGGATAAAGGGCCGCACGGCACCAATGCCAGCGGCTTTGGTGTTGCAGCAGACGAAGCGGGCAATACGTATGAAGTGACGAAGTTATCCGAGGAGCACGGTTTTCTGCTGTTTCAGGATCGCCGCCCTGAAGTCGGCACGTTGCTGCGTATCTTCCCGAATCACAGTTGCGCAGTGATGGCGCAGTCGGATGGCTTTGTTCTGCGCCACGCCAGTGGCCATAGCGAAGATCATGCCGTTTCTGCGCGTGGCAACTTCATCTGATTCTGCGGCAGACAGCCTCATCCGTTGTCTGCCTTTTGTACGAAACCCTGTCAACACCACACTTCTACTGTTACACCGTTTTAACAAGTCTGGCCCCATGCTTTAATGCCTTTTTCGCTTATCCATTGGAGGTTACATGCTCTCCTCTCGCACGCTGAGCCTGACGATCCCACGTCACTGGTTAGATCTTTATGAAACTATCTGGAAGCCGGAATTTTTCGCAAAATGGGCATCCGGGTTAACGCACAGTGCATTAGAACCCGATGGACATCGCTGGCGTGCTAAAGGCCCCCTGGGCAATGTGAAGCTCAGGTTTTCACCACACAATCCGTTTGGCGTAATGGATCACTGGATTGATAACGGCTCAGGAAAGGAGATCTATGTGCCGATGCGCGTGATCGCTAATGAACAGGGTGCCGAGGTAATGGTTACGGTTTATCGCCAGCCATTTACTTCAGATGAGAGATTTAAGCAGGATATTGAATGGGTTAGCAATGATCTGGAGAAACTCAATCAGCTTCTGACACAGTAAATCAAGGACTTAGAGTCCGTTTTTCTCTGTACTTATCGCTGGTCGCTAACGAAAAAAAATAGAAAAACTTCTGACATTAAAGCATAAAGCGCTTATCTGATTACTCATCCCCGATACACGTTTACCACCAACCCTGCTTAAGCATCTCCGCCAGGAAAATTCCTGGCTTAACCCGCTTTCACATAGCTGATCTTCCCGGATTTCAGGCTTCTCTGTCTCCCCTGATGACCTTCTGCCTTAGAGACATACATTAATCATCAACAGTTGTTTATCACTGCTCTCCTGAAGATTTAATATTTATCATGCATAAAGTGAAACCATTTATTTCTGCGGTCGTGTAATCAGACTTTTCTTATGGTGTTAAATTAAATAAAACAATGTATAAATCATTCCACACACAGCAATACCCATAATGATAAAGCAGGAAAAAGTCATGGACCGCTCAACCTATCCTTTGTTATCAGAAAAAGAATTCGTTGAGATTGCCGCAAGGATGCTGGCAGGAGAATATAAAAATACAAAAGGATTTATTCGTGATCTGGCGGAATTTCTGTTAGCTGCAGGGGATTCCGCCATGACACGAAACAGGGAATTTACCAGGGATATCTATTTTTTATCTGAGCATCATTTGATTGAATCAATAATAACATGGCAAGCCTGGAGAGGTATTTCAGGACTTCGGCCGGAAAAATTGCACTAACTAACGGTGTCACAGCAACCTCTTCTTGCCGTTACACAATTATTTAATTCTCACAGAGTCGATAGACTCTAACGAGTATATTATGGCAATACGTGAAAGCAGTCTTAATAGCGCAAAATGGTCTCTGCTCTCTTCAATCAAAATTATTGGCATTGGCGTGTTGCAACTCTCGTTGCTGGCGCAGATTCTGCAGGCGAATGAGCTAAACCTGCTGGCGATTGCCATAATTGCCTTACTGTTTATTGATACTCTGGCCGATCGCGGCTTCTCAAATACACTGATCCGTCGCTGTATGCTCTCAATCAATGACCTCTCAACCATTTACTGGGGTAATATGTTGATGGGTGTCGCGGTGTTTGGTCTGTTATTTACGGGCAGTCACCTGCTGAACAGCCTGTTTAATCAGCCCGAACTGGCTCTCATGCTGCAGATGGTTTCAGTGGTGTTTATTATCATCCCTCAGGGTCAGCATTACCGTGCGGTGTTACAGCGTGAAAAGCAATATACACGCATTGCTTTTGCTGAAACGTCCTCAGTATTAGCCGGACTTGCAGTCACCTTATTTACCGTCTGGCTGACACCTTCTGTATTATGTGCGATCTGGGGTTACCTTGCGATGGCATCCATTCGCATGCTGATTTACTGCTACTATGGTCGCTCATGGTTCCAGCCGGAATATCACTTTAGTCTGAATGCTTTTGCTAAAATTCGTGCAAGAAACAAATAATAAAATAAGTCTGTATGGTGGGCTCTGAGCATCCGAAACGATGCGTTGGCGTGCTGTTAACCAGCACGCCTTTCTTTTTGTTAATCCTGTCGATATATTTTTACTCCTTTCTTTAGATGCAGCATCCCGTTCTTTCTATCTCCTTTACAGACCAATGTCTGACCTGCAAATTTCTGGCCGTCATGGGCTGTAAATCTCCCCCTGGTTCTGAGTCAGTTAACACCAGCCAGGCCCGCGCGACTCCTCTGCACATCGTCTCATCTTAACCTTCACCAGCATTCATGACCGGTTTTGCACTGAAAAGTCTTTCTATGCTGATGCCGGGCCGGACTGGTATACACTGCGCAAATCCCGGACGCCGACCACCTGAAATCTCTGTCGCCGCCTGTTAAGCAATGCTGTAGCCTTGCCGCCGTCTTACTGGAGTCTGCTATGTTACTGACCGTTCTCTACATTATTGGTATTACTGCTGAAGCCATGACAGGTGCGCTGGCGGCGGGTCGCCGCAAAATGGATCTGTTCGGGGTCATTATTATTGCGTCAGTGACCGCAATTGGTGGTGGCTCGGTGCGCGATATCCTGTTGGGTCACTATCCGCTGGGTTGGGTGAAAAATCCCGAATACATCATGATTGTGGCGGCAGCAGCGGTCGTCACCACATTCCTGGCGCCCCTGATGACCCACCTGCGCAAAGTTTTTCTGGTGCTGGATGCATTGGGTCTGGTGGTCTTTTCCATTATCGGCGCGCAGGTTGCACTTGATTCCGGACACGCCATGATTATTGCCGCGATAAGCGCAGTGATTACAGGTGTCTTTGGCGGCGTACTGCGTGACATGTTCTGTAATCGCATTCCGCTGGTGTTTCAGAAAGAGCTGTACGCCGGTATCGCTTTCGCCTCGGGCTGGATGTATATCCTGCTGCTGAAAACCACGCTGGCGCATGAAGCGGTGATTATCATTACCCTGCTGTTCGGCTTTTTTGCCCGTTTACTGGCGCTGCGCTTCCGTCTCGGTTTGCCGATTTTCAACTATCCCCACCCCGAGCATTGAGGACGCAGGAATACCCTGCTGTTGCAGGAACGCGATGAGGGCCTGCAGACGGGCATCCTGAAACTGCTCAGCCAGGCGCGTTGCCAGCCCCGCCCCAACGCCCGGCAGAGTTTGCCAGGCCATAACATCCCGCCGCATTATGCTCTCCCACTGCTGATCGGGCAGCGCATTCAGGGCCTTTTGCGGCAATGAAACGCCAAGGGCCTTCACCCATCGACGAAACGGTTGCTGACGAGCGAGATTAAAACGGTGCCAGAGCTGCTCCGCACGTTCCGGAGAGAGATCCGTCGCGGCGGCAATCTGTTCTGGTGTTAACGTCAGCCAGCCGAACAGATGCGTCATACTGCCGCTTTCCAGTAAGCGCAGCCAGGTGCTGCGCTCAACCCCAGGAATATTCAGCACCGTTTTCTGGCTGAGCCAGCGTAATTTCGCCAGTAACTGCTTCTGGCACTCAGCGCTGAAGGTATAACAACTCAACGGCGTATAACGCGACGCCTCGGGAGGCAGAGGATAATGTCGCTCTGCCACGCGCCAGATGACCCGCTCCAGCCGGGGAATGCCCTGACCCGCCAGACTCAGCGTGACCACATCGCCCGCGACGATATCGCTCTCCTGCCAGCGACGTAGCGATCCGACATTAACCCGCCTGACCGTTTTATCATCCAGTTGCACTGGCTGAAGATTAAGTACCGCCGCTATTTTTCCGGTTCGGCCAATGGGGAAATCGACGGAGAGCACTTCAGCACTGACTTCAGGAGGCTGATATTTCCAGGCAACCGCCCATATACCCTCGCCTGGCAGCCAGTTTTTGCCTGCAGGCCGCAGACTCTGATGAACCACCACGCCGTCTGTGACAAAAGGCAGCGCAGCATGAAACCAGCGCTCACGCCAGATGGCTACGTCCTCTTCATCTTTAACGTTGTGGCTCCATTCTGCTGCAATGCCCAGCCCCCAGCGGCTGAGTTGCTCATGGCGCTCCGTCATTGTGGCGGGACCATCTGGCCATGCCCAGATGAAAACACCGAGCGAATCCAGCAGCGGAGTCCGCTGCCTGCTCATCATCGCGCCGGCCACCAGTGAGCGCGCATTTTTGCCGCCATCAATCGCCTGCTGATGACCGTTCATCAACAAAAACAGCTCGCCCTGCAGTACAACCTCGTCGAGAGGGGTCTCGATATGCAGCGGAATTGCCGGGATCCAGGCGGCTTTAGCCAGCCACTCTTCACCGCGCAATCCATCGCCACGACTTAACAACGAGACCAGCCTGCCATGGCGATACACCAGTGAAACGGCGATGCCATCAACTTTTGGCTGCACCCAGAGATCGCGTCGCCCCTGCATCCAGTAAGCCAGTGTCAGCTTGTCGCGCATTTTTTTTACGCCAGTATGGGCGACCGGATGCAGGTGCTCACCTTTGCCCGGCAGTTGCGGCGAATAAGTGGGCTGAGAAGCGCTAAAGCAGTGTTGCCAGGTAACAAGCCGCTGCTGCAGCGCATCGTAATCCGTGTCAGCCACCAGACTCTGCCCCTGGCGATAGTAAGCGTCATCCCAGTGTTGCAGTTGCTGTTGCAAACGGCCAATCTCTTCAGTCGCCCGTACGGGTGTCCAGACCGGACAAACGGCACTGTGCGCAGGCCATAGGGCGAACCACAGAATAATCGCAGATAGCGGCCAGCCGAATCCTTTCATACTCTTTCCTCTGACGTTTTGTGGCATTCAACAGCAATGCATTAGCGTCAGCCAGAGGCGAGGTTTCGTTCCGGAAGAGATGCCAGGGTAATCCGTGAACCATTACAGCTGCCCGACAGAGATTTGCGCGCAGATGCGCAAAAGATTGGGTGTTCTCGCTGCGCAAACGCTGCGTGGCAACGGGAAGCTGTGTATACTGTGCAGGAAATCGACTCCGCTTTTAATCAATTCAAGAAAACCATGGCTCAAGGCACGCTCTATATTGTTTCTGCTCCCAGCGGTGCAGGGAAATCCAGCCTGATTCAGGCACTGTTAAAGACCCAGCCGTTGTATGACACGCAGGTCTCTGTTTCGCACACGACGCGCGGTATGCGTCCGGGTGAAACCCATGGCGAACATTACTTTTTTGTTGAGAAACATGAATTTGAGCAGATGATCGCGGAAGATGCTTTCCTCGAACATGCCCGGGTTTTTGACAACTACTACGGTACGTCACGCCATGCCATTGAGCAGGTGCTGGCAACCGGCGTTGACGTGTTCCTCGACATCGACTGGCAGGGCGCGCAGCAAATCCGCGCTAAAATGCCTGGCGCACGCAGCATCTTTGTTTTGCCGCCTTCGAAAGAAGAGCTCGATCGCCGTCTGCGCGGTCGTGGTCAGGACAGCGAAGAGGTGATCACACGTCGCATGGCTCAGGCAGTAGCGGAAATGAGCCACTACGCCGAGTATGACTATTTAATTGTGAATGATGATTTTGATCTGGCGCTGTCCGATCTGAAAACCATTATTCGCGCAGAACGTCTGCGTATGGCGCGTCAGAAGGCGCGTCACGATGCTTTAATCAGCAAACTGTTGGCAGTCTGAATACAGTTTCAGTATGATGCGCAGTCATTTCTTCATCTGTGGAGTAGCACACCTATGGCACGCGTAACCGTTCAGGACGCAGTAGAAAAAGTTGGTAATCGTTTTGACCTGGTGTTGGTCGCTGCACGTCGTGCACGTCAGATGCAGGTTGGCGGCAAAGATCCGCTGGTTCCGGAAGAGAACGATAAACCTACCGTTATCGCCCTGCGCGAAATCGAAGAAGGTTTGGTCACCAATCAGATTTTAGATGTGCGTGATCGTCAGGAACAGCAAGAGCAGGAAGCCGCTGAGTTACAGGCCGTTACCGCTATCGCTGAAGGTCGTCGTTAACAGCCACCTGCAGGTCGCCCTTGTATCTGTTTGAAAGTCTCAATCAACTGATTGAAAAATACTTGCCAGAGGAGCAGATCAAGCGCCTCCAGCAAGCCTACCTTGTCGCACGTGATGCCCACGAGGGACAGACACGCTCCAGTGGTGAGCCTTATATCACCCATCCGGTTGCCGTGGCCTGTATTCTGGCGGAAATGAAGCTCGACCATGAAACGCTCATGGCCGCGCTGCTGCATGACGTGATCGAAGATACGCCCGCCACTTACCAGGATATGGAACAGCTGTTCGGTAAAAGCGTGGCGGAGCTGGTCGAAGGCGTTTCAAAGCTGGATAAGCTGAAATTCCGCGATAAGAAAGAAGCGCAGGCTGAGAACTTCCGCAAGATGATTATGGCGATGGTGCAGGATATCCGCGTCATTCTCATCAAGCTGGCTGACCGCACCCATAATATGCGCACCCTTGGGTCTTTACGCCCGGACAAACGTCGCCGCATCGCGCTGGAAACGTTAGAGATTTATAGTCCGCTGGCACACCGCCTGGGTATTCATCACCTTAAAACAGAGCTGGAAGAGCTCGGTTTTGAAGCACTTTACCCGAACCGTTATCGGGTGATTAAAGAGGTGGTGAAAGCTGCGCGTGGTAATCGTAAAGAGATGATCCAGAAGATTCTTTCTGAGATTGATGGCCGTTTACAGGAAGCGGGCATTCCCTGCCGCGTCAGCGGTCGCGAAAAGCATCTTTACTCGATTTACCGCAAAATGACGCTGAAAGAGCAGCGTTTTCACTCGATCATGGATATCTATGCCTTTCGCGTCATCGTGAAAGATCTGGATACCTGCTATCGCGTTCTGGGCCAGATGCACAGCTTATATAAGCCGCGTCCGGGCCGCGTTAAAGATTATATCGCCATCCCCAAAGCCAACGGCTATCAGTCGCTCCATACCTCCATGATCGGCCCGCACGGCGTGCCGGTTGAAGTGCAGATTCGCACCGAGGATATGGATCAGATGGCAGAAATGGGGGTCGCTGCGCACTGGGCTTATAAACAGGCGGGCGAAAGTGGCACCACTGCACAGATTCGCGCGCAGCGCTGGTTGCAAAGCCTGCTCGAGCTGCAGCAGAGTGCGGGCAGTTCATTTGAATTTATTGAAAGCGTGAAGTCCGATCTTTTCCCTGATGAGATCTACGTCTTTACGCCTGAAGGTCGCATTGTTGAGTTGCCAACCGGCGCGACGCCGGTAGATTTCGCCTATGCGGTGCACACCGATATCGGCCATGCCTGCGTCGGCGCACGCGTTGACCGCCAGCCTTATCCGCTGTCGCAAACCCTGACCAGCGGTCAGACGATTGAGATCATCACCGCGCCAGGCGCTCGTCCAAACGCCGCCTGGCTCAATTTTGTCGTCAGTTCCAAAGCCCGCGCCAAAATTCGTCAGCTCCTGAAGAACCTCAAGCGCGAAGACTCGGTTAATCTGGGTCGCCGCCTGCTCAGCCATGCGCTGGGCGGTAGCCGTAAACTGGCTGAAATCCCGGCTGAGAATATCAGACAGGAACTGGACCGCATGAAGCTGACTTCCCTTGATGATCTGCTGGCGGAAATTGGCCTCGGTAATGCGATGAGCGTGGTGGTGGCGAAGAACCTGCTGCAGGCTGACAGCAAGGCCATCACCAGCACCAGCAAGCGCGGTAAACTGCCGATTAAAGGCGCAGATGGCGTGTTGATTACCTTCGCCAAATGCTGCCGACCGATTCCTGGTGACCCGATTGTTGCCCATGTCAGTCCTGGCAAAGGGCTGGTGGTGCATCATGAATCCTGCCGGAACATTCGTGGCTACCAGAAAGAGCCGGAAAAATTCATGCCGGTTGAGTGGGATAAAGTCACCGAGCAGGAGTTCGTAGCAGAAATCAAAGTCGACATGTTTAACCATCAGGGTGCGCTGGCTAACCTGACGGCGGCCATCAACACGGCGGGTTCGAATATTCAGAGCCTGAATACCGAAGAGCGTGATGGTCGCGTCTATAGCGCCTTTATCCGCCTCACCGCACGTGACCGCGTTCATCTGGCGAATATCATGCGTAAAATTCGCGTGATGCCGGATGTGATCAAAGTCCACCGTAACCGTAATTAGGCATGAACGATCAACGTTTTGCCCGGATTCAGGCGATGCTGGCACTGCGCCAGCACGACCTGACGGTCTGCATGGAGCAGGTGCATAAACCACACAATGTTTCAGCGGTGATCCGCACGGCCGACGCCGTTGGCATCCACGAAGTGCATGCCGTCTGGCCGAGCCAGCGGATGCGCACGCAGGCTTCCGCGTCTGCCGGCAGCAACAGCTGGGTGAAAGTGGTCACCCATCCCACCATCGGCGATGCCGTAAAACAGCTCAAACAGCAGAAGATGCAGGTTTTAGCGACCCATCTCTCCGCCGATGCGGTGGATTTTCGTGAGATCGATTATACCCTTCCCACCTGCATTCTGATGGGGCAGGAAAAAACCGGCATCACCGAAGAAGCGCTGGCGCTGGCTGATCGTCAGATCGTGATCCCCATGGTGGGTATGGTGCAGTCGCTGAATGTCTCGGTCGCCTGCGCGCTTATCCTCTATGAAGCCCAGCGACAGCGGCAGAACGCCGGTCTTTACCTGCGCGATTACAGCCTGCTGGACGAGGATGAGCAGCAACGCCTGCTGTTCGAAGGCGGATTCCCGGTGCTCGCGCGGGTCGCAAAGCAGAAAGGTCTACCCTATCCGCGCATCAATGCGCAGGGCGAAGTCGACGCCGATCCCAGCTGGTGGGCAACCATGCAGTCGACCGGTAAAAGACGATGAAAGGCCGTCTGCTGGATGCCATTCCGCTCAGTACACTGACCGGCGTCGGTGCCAGCCAGGCAGCAAAACTGGCCAAAATTGACCTGCACACCGTTCAGGATCTCCTGCTTCATCTTCCGCTGCGCTACGAAGACCGCACCCAACTCTATGCTATTAATGATCTGCTTCCCGGTATCTGGGCCACAGTCGAAGGCGAAGTGCTGCACACAGATATCACTTTTGGTCGTCGCCGGATGATGGTGTGTCAGATCAGCGATGGCAGTGGCGTGCTGACAATGCGCTTCTTCAATTTTAATGCCGGGATGAAGAACAATCTGTCGCCGGGACGGCGTGTTACCGCTTATGGTGAAATTAAGCGCGGTCAGCGCGGCGCTGAGATTATTCACCCCGAGTACCGCATCCAGGGCGAGCAGAACAATGTGACGCTGGAAGAGACCTTAACACCGGTTTATCCCACGACCGAAGGCATTCGACAGGCCACGCTGCGTAATCTCACTGACCAGGCGCTGACGCTGCTGGAAAGCTGCCCGATTGCCGAGCTGTTGCCGAAGGAGTTAAGCGGCGGCTTAATCAGCCTGCCAGATGCGCTGCGCACACTGCATCGTCCGCCGCCCGATCTCCGGCTCAGCGAGCTGGAAAGTGGCCGTCATCCGGCACAACGCAGATTAATTCTTGAAGAGCTGCTGGCGCATAATCTCAGCATGCTGGCAGTGCGCGCAGGCGCTCAGCGCTATTACGCGTTACCGATGCCGCCGCGACACAATCTCAGTGACCAGCTGCTGGCCGCGCTGCCTTTCTCGCCGACCAATGCGCAAAAGCGCGTGGTGGCGGAGATAGAGAAAGATCTGGCCAATGATTTCCCGATGATGCGGCTGGTGCAGGGCGACGTCGGCTCGGGTAAGACACTGGTGGCTGCACTCTCTGCGCTGAACGTTATCGCCCATGGCAAGCAGGTTGCGCTGATGGCACCGACCGAACTGCTGGCTGAACAGCACGCCAGTAACTTCCGCCAGTGGTTTGCGCCGCTGGGGATTGAAGTCGGCTGGCTGGCCGGAAAACAGAAAGGCAAAGCCCGCCAGGCACAGCAGGAGGCGATAGCCAGCGGTCAGGTAGCAATGGTCGTGGGCACACACGCTCTGTTTCAGGAGCAGGTGCAGTTCAATGGTCTGGCGCTGGTCATTATTGATGAGCAGCACCGCTTCGGCGTCCACCAGCGTCTGGCCTTGTGGGAAAAAGGTGAGGAGCAGGGTTTCCATCCGCATCAGCTGATCATGACCGCCACACCGATTCCGCGCACCCTGGCGATGACCGCGTATGCCGATCTCGATACCTCAACCATCGACGAACTGCCGCCGGGACGTACTCCGGTGACCACCGTGGCCATCCCCGATACGCGACGCGAGGAGATTGTGGCTCGGGTTGAGCATGCCTGCCGGGAGGGACGTCAGGCCTACTGGGTCTGCACGCTGGTTGAAGAGTCAGAGCTGCTGGAAGCACAGGCGGCAGAAGCCAGCTGGGAATCCCTGAAAACCGCGCTGCCCGACTTAAATATCGGACTGGTGCATGGCCGCATGAAACCCGCTGAAAAACAGGCGGTCATGCAGGCGTTTAAAGCGAATGAACTCCAGCTGCTGGTAGCGACGACCGTCATTGAGGTCGGCGTGGACGTGCCGAATGCCAGCCTGATGATTATCGAAAACCCTGAGCGGTTAGGGCTGGCACAGCTGCATCAGTTGCGAGGCCGTGTGGGTCGTGGTGCCGTGGCATCACACTGCGTACTGCTCTACAAAGCGCCGCTGAGCAAGACGGCGCAGAAGCGTTTACAGGTACTACGCGACAGCAATGACGGCTTTGTTATTGCCCAGTTCGATCTGGAGATTCGCGGACCGGGTGAACTGCTGGGCACACGTCAGACCGGCAACGCCGAATTTAAAGTGGCCGACCTGCTGCGCGATGCGGCGATGGTGCCCGAAGTTCAGCGTGTGGCGCGCCACATCCACCAGCACTATCCCGAGCAGGCCAGCGCTCTGATTGAACGCTGGCTGCCAGAGAACACCCGTTTTACCAACGTCTGAATGAGATCCCATCAAGTCGGCTTTTATATCCGTGCCGGGCAAACGATTGCTTTTGCCCGGCGGATGATTACAATCGCCACATTATTTTTTGGGAAGAACAGAAGATGTCCACCAATCCTCAGCCAGACCAGCCTTCCGCCACGCAAAGCGAACTGATTTATCGTCTTGAAGATCGTCCACCTCTGCCGCAAACGCTGTTTGCCGCTGGTCAGCATCTGCTGGCGATGTTTGTCGCGGTCATCACGCCCGCCATACTGATCTGTCAGGCGCTGGGCCTGCCCGCAGAAGATACCCGGCACGTTATCAGCATGTCGTTGTTTGCTTCAGGTGTGGCATCGCTGCTGCAAATCAAAACCTGGGGACCGGTGGGTTCGGGTCTGCTGTCGATTCAGGGAACCAGCTTTAACTTTGTGACGCCTTTGATCATGGGCGGGATGGCGCTGAAGAATGGCGGCGCTGACGTGCCCACCATGATGGCGGCGCTATTTGGCACGCTGATGGTGGCCTCCTGTACCGAAATGGTGCTGTCACGCGTATTGCATCTGGCTCGCCGGATTATCACGCCGCTGGTTTCCGGTATCGTGGTGATGATTATTGGGCTGTCGCTGATTCAGGTAGGAGTGACTTCGATTGGCGGCGGTTTCAGCGCGATGAGTGACCATACCTTTGGCGCGCCAAAGAATCTGATGCTGGCCGGTGCCGTGCTGCTGGTGATCGTGCTGCTTAACCGGCAGAAAAACCCCTATTTGCGCGTCGCCTCCCTGGTGATTGCGATGGCCGTGGGCTATCTGCTGGCCTGGGCGATGGGCATGCTGCCGGCAGCGGGCATCCCTGCTGATCAGCCGCTGATCGTGGTGCCGACCCCGCTCTATTACGGGCTGGGCTTCGACTGGAATCTGCTCATCCCGCTGATGCTGGTGTTTATGGTGACCTCCCTGGAGACCATCGGCGATATCACAGCCACCTCGGATGTGTCGGAACAGCCCGTCAGCGGCCCGCTCTATATGAAGCGCCTGAAAGGCGGTGTGCTGGCGAATGGCCTCAACTCCTTTGTCTCCGCGCTGTTTAACACTTTCCCTAACTCCTGCTTCGGTCAGAACAACGGTGTGATTCAGTTGACCGGCGTGGCCAGCCGCTACGTGGGCTTTGTTGTCGCACTGATGCTGATCGTGCTGGGGCTGTTCCCGGCGGTCAGCGGTCTGGTGCAGATGATCCCTGAGCCGGTACTCGGCGGCGCAACCATTGTGATGTTCGGCACCATTGCCGCCTCAGGTGTTCGCATCGTGTCACGCGAGCCGCTTAATCGTCGCGCCATCATGATTATCGCGCTGTCGCTGGCGGTGGGTCTGGGCGTGTCTCAGCAGCCACTGATCCTGCAGTTTGCCCCCGACTGGCTGAAAACGCTGCTCTCTTCCGGCATTGCCGCAGGCGGTATTACCGCAATCGTGCTCAACCTGATTTTTCCGCCAGAGAAGTAAGGCCACAGGCAGGCTTCGGCCTGCCTGCTAATTATTCGGATTTACATCCAGGCTGTTGAGCTGTAACGGTAATTCAGGCATAACAACCTCTCACCGGATTTAACTCGGGAAGGATGCTATGAAATTTATTGGAAAGTTTTTCCTCACCTTACTTTTACTGCTGCTTTTTACCCTGGTCGTGATCTATGTACTGCTGCAGACACAGTGGGGTGCAGGCTGGTTTAGCCGTTGGGTGAGCGACAAAACCGAATGGCATCTCTCCCTGAGTAAAATTGAACACAATTTCTCTTCTCCCTCTCATATCATTCTGGATGACTTCAGCTTTGGTCACGATGGTCAGCCTGCGGTGCTGGTCGCGAAACGGGTTGATCTCGGCCTGGCGCTGATTCAGTTCAGCGATCCGCTGCATTTCAGCAGCCTTGAGCTGCGCGATGGGGAAGTGAATCTGGCTAATCTGGCGCAGGGCAGCACGCTGCCGATTCAGGCCGATCGCCTGCAACTCAATAATATGCGTATCGACAGTCCCAAGAGCGCATTACCGCTGTTTGCTCAGCAGGTTAATGGCGGCATCCTGCCGTGGAAGCCCACGGGGCTGGATATGCTGGGTCGCGATGCCCGCTTCCAGATGAGCGCAGGCAGCATGACGCTGAATAATGTGCCGGGTGAAAACGTCCTGATTCAGGGCAGTGTTTCCCAGGGTCGGATGCGCTTTGACAATATTGGTGCCGACCTGGCGCGTGGCTCCATGACCGGTAACGGTGAGCGCGATGCCCAGGGCAACTGGAAAATTAATCAGCTGCGACTGAACGACATCCGTCTGCAGACTACCAGCAGCCTGAAAGATTTCCTGCATACCCTACAGGTTGTTCCGTCAATTGCCATTACCCGCCTCGACATGACCGATGCCCGTCTGCAGGGGCCTGACTGGGCGGTGACAGATCTGGATCTGACGCTGAGAAACGTTAACTGGCAGGGAGATGACTGGCAGAGTAACGACGGTTCACTGGCGCTGAATGCCAGCAATTTTATCGACGGTGGATTCGAGCTTAATGACCCTATCCTTAACCTGGATTTCTCACCGCAGGGTGTGGCGCTGACACAATTCAGTTCACGCTGGGCGAACGGGGTGATTCGGGCTGACGGTGACTGGTCGCGCAGCAATAAGCGCCTGACGCTGAAAAATCTGGCCGTTGCCGGACTGGAATACACGCTGCCGCAGGACTGGCGTGACCGCTGGCAGGCGACACTGCCCGCGTGGCTGGAGAGTGTAGAGGTAACGCGTTTCACCTCTAACCGTAACCTGATTATCGATATTAATCCGGCGTTTCCCTTCCAGCTGACTTCACTGGATGGCGCTGGCGAAAACCTGCTGCTGGCTCAGCAGCATCAGTGGGGGATCTGGTCGGGTAAGCTCAGCCTGAACGCGGCAGAATCGACCTTTAACCGCACCGATCTGCGTCATCCGTCGATTGCGCTAAGTGCTGACCCGCAGCAGATTCAGGTTACTGAACTGAGTGCGTTCAGTAACAAGGGCCTGCTCGAAGGAACCGCCACCGTAGGTCAGCAGCCAGCGCGTCCTCTGACACTGCAACTGACGGGTCGGGCAGTGCCGGTGAATGTGTTGCAGAACTGGGGATGGCCCGTATTGCCGTTAACCGGTGACAGTAATATGCAGCTGCAACTAAGCGGTGCATTACCCGCAGGCCAGCCACTGCGCCCGACCGTGAATGGCACTCTGTCGGTGACGACGGACAGTCAACAGTTACAGCAGACAATGCAGGCCGGTCAGGTGCGTTAACAGGATCAATAAGGGCCGCGGAGGCGGCCCTTATGATTAGTTGATACGTGCGCCGGAACCGCCCTCTTCCAGCGGCCCGTCAGGATCGGCAGGCAGAACAATATAGACCCCCTCAAACACAGCGCCACACTCATCGTCGCCAAAAAGCTCAACTTCAAGCTGCACACGTGCTTTACGTCCGCGCGCCAGACGGTCGAGATCGCCGCTTAATGAGCCGAGGTCAGCAATCGCGCCAGGCCGGCCACTAATCGGGTGGCTGTAGCGAATGTGCGCATCCGCCAGAATAATGGTGCCGCCCAGATGGCGCTCGCGCAGCAGTAACCAGATCAATCCCCAGCCGGTCAGCGTGGCCAGCGAGAACAGACTGCCAGCAAACAACGTCTGATGTGGATTCTGATTGCCCGCTTCCGGCATGGTGGTGATAAATTTCTGCCCGGTAAACTGCAGAATACGGACACCCATCTTCTCGCTGAGCGGAATATGATCATACCAGGCCTGCTGCAGCTGTCCGCACCAGTCGGCACGATGCAGGATATCATCGAGCGTAACGACAGGCTTGATCATCAGAAAGTGGCGAACCGGCGTCGTCTGGGGCGCGGTAATCTCGCCCTGGTTGACGTAGCCGAGCTTAGCGAAGAATGCGACAGCATCTTCGCGGGCACTACAGGTTACCCGCTTAGCCCCTTCCTGACGCGCTACCGACTCCAGCGTCATCGCCATTAGCGTTCCCAGCCCTTTACCCTGCACCGAAGGATGAACGGCCATGAAGCGGATAGCGGCCTCATTGTCGGCATTAATGTAGAGACGGCCGATAGCGACCGGATTTCCCTGTTCATCAACCACCATCTGATGATGTGCCAGGGCATCCCAGGCGTCACGTTCTGACCCCTGCGGTTGACGCAGAGGTTTACGTAACATCTCCCAGCGGAACTGATAATAGATATCCAGCTCTTCCGCCGTCTGTGGCACGCGAAGGTGATACATGTAATGTTTCTCCCGCTCGGATGTATGGCCTGTTCCCTGCCGCTCAGCTGACGATCTCACACCTGCAACCAGAACGTCACAGGACCATCATTCACCAGCGAGACCTGCATATCTGCAGCAAAACGGCCATTCGCCGTAGTAATCCCCTGCTGGCGACAGCAGTCGCTGAAGTATTCATACAGACGTTCGGCTTCAGCAGGTTCAGCGCCACCCGAAAACGAGGGGCGCATCCCTTTTTGCGTATCCGCGGCCAGCGTAAACTGCGACACCACCAGCACACTTCCGCCCGCCTGGCGGACACTCAGGTTCATCTTGCCCTGCTCATCGCTAAAGATGCGATAGCCCAGTACACGTTCTGCGAGACGTTCCGCTCGCGCGTTGTCATCGCCTTTTTCTACGCCCAGCAGAACCAGTAAACCCGCGCCAATTTCACCGGTCACTTCCTGATCGACGCTGACGCTGGCGCGCTGCACGCGCTGAATCAATGCAATCATGTTTCCTCGCGTTGCTCTTCTTGTTGGTGTTGCTGCTTCAACTGCCGATAGTCAGCTAACGCGACGGTTATTTCAGCGCCCAGCAACACAATACACCAGGTCCAGTAGACCCAGAGAAACAGAATGGGGATCACGGCCAGTACGCCGTAGATCAACTGATATGAAGGGAACATAGTAACATAGAGCGCAAAGCCCTTTTTACCCAGCTCAAACAACGCCCCGGCAACCAGCGCGCCAATCAGCGCATCACGCGGTGGCACCCGTTGGGTGGGAACAATGCTGTAGAGTAACCAGAAGGCGAACCACGACAGCAGAAGCGGGAAAATGCGCAGCATCTGATCGACCAGACTGGTTACGCCAGTGGCATTAATCCAGCGCAGGGAAAGCAGATAAGAGCTGATTGCCAGGCTGGCACCGGCCAGCAGCGGACCGAGCGTCAGGATCATCCAGTAGACGGCAAAGGAGTAAACCATCGGTCGCTTTTTGTTGCTGCGCCAGATGGTGTTTAACGCCGTATCGACCGAATGCATCAGCAGTAAGGCGGTCACGATAAGACCGACTGCCCCGACCGCCGTCATCCTGTTTACGTTAGCAACAAACTGTTCAAGATAGCGTTGCAACGTGTTACCTGCAGCAGGCATCAGATTGTTGAAGACAAACTGTTTTAACTGCACGCTGATGTCAGAGAAAACCGGAAACGCCGCAAACAGGGCAAAGACCACTGCAATAAGCGGCACTAACGCCAGTAATGAGACATAAGCCAGATTACCGGCCTGGGTCGTCATGCCATCCTCATCAATGCGTTTCCATAACAGCCTGAGCCACAACCAGAACGCATGCAGCCTGGGGCGAAATTTACGTGACATCATGAGTTACTGTAGACCCGCAAACCAGTTGGGTACCGTTTTACTGTCAGTAACCAGTACACTTTCAATACCCAGGGCACGGGCCGCCTCAATGTTCTCTGGATTATCATCAAAGAACACCGCCTGATCGGCAGTCACACCTTCTGCATCCAGCACATGCTGATAAATCCGCGCTTCCGGTTTGCGCATACCTATCTCCTGTGACAGGTAGATTTTATCCGCTGCCTGCTGCACGTCCGGATACTGCGTTGGCCAGAATTCGCAATGCAGCTTGTTCGTGTTAGAGAGGATTACCACCCGATGACCTTCCAGCCGCAGCCGGTTCATTAGCGCCAGGGTTTCCGGACGCACGTCAACGAAGACCGCCTGCCAGCCAGCCGCAAACTGCTCATAGCTCAGTGCGATCTCCAGCTTTTCGCACAGCGCCAGTGCGAAATCTTCATCACTGATCTCGCCACGTTCGTGTTGCTCAAACGCTTCGTCCATCTGGAAATGGCCTTGTAGCGAAGCCAGCGGTACACGACTAAAGTCACTCCAGACACCCAGCACGCGGTTGAAGTCGATATCAATAATCACATTGCCCAAATCAAAGATATACAGCATGGTGTGTCTCCTTCTGTTCCCTGGAGTATTCACTCTAGCGGCAAAAGTGCAGGCTGAACAGGCACAGGCTGAGAGAAAAGCGTAAACGCCAGAAGGTGAGTAAAGCGCGACATCATTCGCACAAATATTCGCTGGTCCGGCTGAGTAAATCCGAATTTCAGGCAAAAAAAAGCCCCGCATGCGGGGCTTTTTATTCTTTAAAGGCGCAATTATGCGTCTTTAGGACCACGTGAAGCACGTTTACGGTCGTTTTCAGTCAGGTGACGCTTACGGATACGCACTGACAGTGGAGTCACTTCGACCAGTTCGTCATCATCGATGAACTCGATCGCCTGTTCCAGCGTCATTTTCTGCGGTGGTACCAGTGTCGTTGCTTCATCAGTACCTGAAGCACGCATGTTGGTCAGCTTCTTACCGGTCAGACAGTTTACGGTCAGGTCGTTAGAACGGCTGTGAATACCGATGATCTGGCCTTCATAGACTTCTGCACCATGACCCAGGAACAGCTTACCGCGATCCTGCAGACCGAACAGAGCGAACGCTACAGCTTTGCCCTGACCGTTAGAGATCAGAACGCCGTTCTGACGCTGGCCCACTTCGCCTGGACGGATATCGTCGTAGTGGCTGAAGGTAGAGTAGAGCAGACCGGTACCGGAAGTCATCGTCATGAATTCGTTACGGAAGCCAATCAGGCCACGGCTAGGAATCACGTAGTCGAGACGTACGCGGCCTTTGCCATCCGGATCCATGTTTTTCAGATCGCCTTTACGCTCACCCATGGCTTGCATAACGGAACCCTGATGCGTCTCTTCGATATCCAGCGTAACGTTCTCGAATGGCTCTTGTTTACGGCCATCGATCTCGCGGAAGATAACTTTCGGACGGGATACCGCCAGTTCGAAACCTTCACGACGCATGTTTTCGATCAGAACTGACAGGTGAAGCTCACCACGACCTGACACGCGGAACGCATCAGAATCTTCGGTTTCTTCAACGCGCAGAGCCACGTTGTGAACCAGTTCTTTGTTCAGACGCTCAAGGATCTGACGTGAAGTCACGTACTTACCTTCTTTACCGCAGAACGGTGAGGTGTTGACGTTAAAGAACATGGTTACGGTTGGCTCATCAACGCTCAGTGCTGGCAGCGCCTGCACATTCTGTGGATCACAGATGGTGTCAGAGATGTTCAGCTCGCCCAGACCGGTGATAGCAATGATATCGCCCGCTTCAGCCAGATCGCTGTCGATACGCTCAAGACCCAGGTGAGTCAGGACTTTACCGACTTTACCGTTACGGGTTTTGCCTTCGCTATCAACGATAGTGACTTGCTGGTTCGGCTTAACTTTACCGCGCTTGATGCGGCCAATGCCGATCACGCCCAGGTAGTTGTTGTAGTCCAGCTGAGAGATCTGCATCTGCAGTGGCGCATCAGCCTCAACCTGCGGAGGCGCAACGTGGTCAACGATTGCCTGATACAGCGGGGTCATATCGTCAGCCATGTCGGTGTGCTCAAGACCCGCGATACCATTCAGCGCAGAGGCGAAAATGATAGGGAAGTCGAGCTGCTCGTCAGTCGCATCCAGGTTAACGAACAGGTCAAATACCTGATCCACAACCCAATCCGGACGCGCACCAGGGCGATCTACTTTGTTGATAACCACAATCGGCTTCAGACCATGCGCGAACGCTTTTTTGGTCACGAAGCGGGTTTGCGGCATAGGGCCATCCATCGCATCTACAACCAGCAGCACCGAGTCCACCATGGACATGACGCGCTCAACTTCACCACCGAAGTCGGCGTGTCCTGGGGTATCAACGATGTTGATACGGTAGTCATTCCACTTAATGGCGGTGTTTTTTGCGAGGATGGTAATCCCACGCTCTTTCTCCAAATCATTGGAGTCCATCACGCGCTCTGTTGCTTCGGTACGGGCATCAAAAGTACCGGATTGTTGCAGCAGTTTGTCAACCAGGGTGGTCTTTCCATGGTCAACGTGCGCGATGATGGCGATGTTACGCAAATTTTCGATCACAGCTTTGCCTCAGGCATTAGAAATAGCGCGTTATTGTACACTGATTAAGCGGAAGACTGAACACCATCACACTTTTCACTGAAAGTTTATTAGATAGGTGCAAATTTGCCCTGTTCCCGGTGCAGAAAATGCACTAAGTTGGTCTTATGCACCAAAATAGTGCTAATAAATCGTCACAAAGCACCACTTTAGTGCACCAGGACCATCCTGGTGCAGGTGCTTTATGACAAAAAGGTGCATCACAAGGCGATTTAAGCAGCATCAGAAAAGTTGGCACAGAATTCGCTTTATCTAAATCAAGCGTAATCGCCAGTCAGATGTCGGTTGAAGAGCGTGCCGGAAGCGGGTAGTCAGGGAGTTGTTTTCCCGCTGCGAATTCCGGAAAAGACGTTTCCTCGCCATGTAGATAATGAAAGACCATTTCCAGGAGAGTTGAGTATGTCCGCTGAACACGTTCTCTCGATGATGAACGAGCATGAAGTTAAGTTTGTTGACCTGCGTTTTACCGATACCAAAGGTAAAGAACAGCACGTTACTATCCCTGCTCACCAGGTTAACGCTGACTTCTTCGAAGAAGGCAAAATGTTCGATGGTTCGTCTATTGGCGGCTGGAAAGGCATTAACGAATCAGACATGGTGCTGATGCCTGACGCTACCACGGCAGTCATGGATCCTTTCTTCGAAGATTCTACGCTCATTATCCGTTGTGACATCCTTGAGCCAGGCACTATGCAGGGCTACGACCGCGATCCACGTTCTATCGCAAAACGCGCTGAAGATTACCTGCGCTCTTCCGGCATCGCGGATACCGTGCTGTTTGGACCAGAACCAGAATTCTTCCTGTTCGATGACATCCGTTTCGGTTCATCGACTTCCGGTTCACATGTGGCTATCGACGATATCGAAGCGGCATGGAACACCGGTAAAGAGTACGAAGGCGGTAACAAAGGTCACCGTCCAGGTCTGAAAGGCGGCTACTTCCCGGTTCCACCAGTCGACTCATCACAGGACATCCGTTCTGCCATGTGTCTGACCATGGAGCAGATGGGCCTGGTTGTTGAAGCGCATCACCACGAAGTGGCGACTGCGGGTCAGAACGAAGTGGCTACCCGCTTCAATACCATGACCAAAAAAGCTGACGAAATTCAGATCTACAAATATGTCGTCCATAACGTTGCTCATGCTTACGGCAAAACCGCGACCTTTATGCCGAAGCCAATGTTTGGCGACAACGGTTCAGGCATGCACTGCCATATGTCACTCTCTAAAGGTGGCCAGAACCTGTTTGCCGGCGATAAGTACGGCGGCCTGTCTGAAATGGCGCTGTTCTACATCGGGGGCATCATCAAGCACGCTAAAGCAATTAACGCACTGGCGAACCCGACCACGAACTCTTACAAGCGTCTGGTTCCGGGTTATGAAGCACCGGTTATGCTGGCTTACTCTGCCCGTAACCGTTCAGCGTCAATCCGTATTCCGGTGGTTGCCAGCCCGAAAGCCCGTCGTATCGAAGCGCGCTTCCCGGACCCAGCGGCTAACCCATACCTGGCGTTCACCGCACTGCTGATGGCTGGCCTGGATGGCATCATCAACAAAATCCATCCTGGTGATGCGATGGACAAGAACCTGTATGACCTGCCACCGGAAGAAGAAGCTGAGATTCCAAAAGTTGCGGGCTCTCTGGAAGAAGCGCTGAATTCACTGAACGAAGATCGCGAGTTCCTGACCCGCGGCGGTGTATTCACTGACGAATCGATCGATGCTTACATCGAACTGCGTAAAGCTGAGATGGATCGCGTTCGCATGACGCCACACCCGGTTGAGTTCGAGCTTTACTACAGCGTTTAACTGGTCAAACGATTTTGTTGCCGTGGAAACTTTTAGCCCATCTTCGGATGGGCTTTTTTCTCCGCGAATTTACCGTTCATTCGCCCTCCTTACGGCTTTAAGACTAAAATGCACCTGATTGGTGCAGAGGTACGTTTTATGGCAACTGGCTCTCTGCCCGATGCAGGGCAGATTCTCAATGCTTTAATCAACAGTATTTTGTTGGTGGATAACGATCTGGTTATCCATTACGCCAACCCGGCGGCGCAGCAATTACTGGCGCAAAGCTCACGCAAGCTGTTCGGCACGCCGTTACCGGAATTAACCGGCTACTTTTCGCTGAATATTGAGGTGATGCGCGAGAGTCTTGAGGCTGGCCAGGGATTCACTGACAGTGAGGTTACGCTGGTCGTTGATGGTCGTGCACACATTATGTCGCTGACCGCCCAGCGATTACCCGATGGCTTAATTCTGATGGAAATGGCGCCGATGGATAATCAGCGTCGGCTCAGTCAGGAGCAGTTACAGCACGCTCAGCAGGTGGCCGCTCGCGATCTGGTTCGTGGTCTGGCTCATGAGATTAAAAATCCGCTGGGAGGGTTGCGCGGCGCGGCACAGCTTTTATCACGTGCCCTGCCCGATCCCTCGCTGAACGAATACACCAAAGTCATTATTGAACAGGCCGACCGGTTGCGGAATCTGGTGGATCGTCTGTTAGGGCCGCAGCAGCCGGGTATGCACATCACGCAGAGCATTCATCAGGTGGCTGAACGCGTAGTTAATCTGGTCTCGATGGAGCTGCCGGAGAATGTCTCGCTGGTACGGGATTATGACCCCAGCCTGCCGGAACTGCCGCACGACCCCGATCAGATTGAACAGGTACTGCTTAACGTGGTGCGCAATGCGCTTCAGGCGCTGGGAGACGATGGCGGCACCATCATTATCCGCACCCGCACCGCTTTCCAGCTCACGCTGCACGGCACGCGTTATCGCCTGGTAGCACGTATTGATATTGAAGATGATGGCCCCGGCATTCCGGCCCAGCTGCAGGATACGCTGTTTTATCCGATGGTCAGCGGACGTGAAGGCGGAACCGGTTTAGGCCTCTCCATCGCCCGTAGCCTGATTGATCAACATTCAGGAAAAATAGAATTTAACAGTTGGCCGGGACACACCGAATTTTCGGTTTACCTGCCTATTCGCCAGTGAGGTTTCTATGCAACGAGGGATAGTCTGGATCGTCGATGACGATAGCTCCATCCGCTGGGTGCTTGAACGCGCGCTCACTGGAGCCGGTTTGAGCTGCGCGACTTTTGACAGCGCAAGCGAGGTGCTGGATGCCCTCTCAACCAAGACCCCGGACGTTTTACTGTCAGACATTCGCATGCCCGGTATGGATGGCCTGGCGCTACTGAAGCAGATTAAACAGCGTCATCCCATGCTTCCGGTCATCATAATGACGGCGCATTCGGATCTGGATGCTGCCGTCAGCGCCTATCAGCAGGGCGCATTTGATTACCTGCCTAAGCCGTTTGATATTGACGAAGCCGTTGCACTGGTAGAGCGAGCGATCAGCCACTATCAGGAACAGCAGCAGCCACGTAATCAGCCGGTCAGCGGACCAACTACCGATATTATTGGTGAAGCGCCTGCGATGCAGGATGTATTTCGTATCATCGGGCGCTTATCGCGCTCTTCGATAAGCGTGCTGATTAACGGTGAGTCCGGAACCGGTAAAGAGCTGGTGGCCCATGCGCTACATCGCCACAGCCCACGCACCAAAGCGCCCTTTATCGCACTGAACATGGCTGCAATACCCAAAGATTTGATTGAGTCAGAGCTGTTTGGTCACGAGAAAGGGGCCTTTACCGGCGCGAACCAGATCCGTCAGGGCCGTTTTGAGCAGGCGGATGGCGGCACGCTGTTTCTGGATGAGATCGGTGATATGCCGCTGGATGTGCAGACCCGACTGCTGCGCGTGCTGGCCGATGGTCAGTTCTATCGCGTCGGTGGTTATGCACCCGTCAAAGTGGATGTGCGTATTATTGCGGCAACCCACCAGAACCTGGAATTGCGTGTGCAGGAAGGCAAGTTCCGTGAGGACCTGTTCCACCGCCTGAATGTGATTCGTGTGCATCTGCCGCCGCTGCGTGAGCGTCGTGAGGATATCCCACGTCTGGCGCGTTATTTCCTGCAGGTGGCGGCTCGTGAGCTGGGTGTGGAAGCGAAGATTCTGCACCCGGAAACCGAAACAGCCTTAACCCGGCTGCACTGGTCCGGTAACGTACGTCAGCTGGAAAACACCTGTCGCTGGCTGACGGTCATGGCTGCGGGTCAGGAAGTGCTGATTCAGGATCTGCCCAGCGAACTGTTTGAGTCCAGCACCCCGGAAAATCCGGTGCAGTCGCTGCCTGACAGTTGGGCAACGCTGCTGGCACAGTGGGCCGACCGCGCACTGCGTTCCGGTCATCAGAATCTGCTGTCGGAAGCACAACCGGAGATGGAGCGAACGCTGCTCACCACTGCGCTGCGTCATACGCAAGGCCACAAACAGGAAGCCGCTCGTTTGCTGGGCTGGGGACGAAACACGCTGACACGCAAGCTGAAAGAGCTTGGCATGGAATAAGCGTTTCGGTGCGGGCTGGCATGTCATGCCAGCCCGTTTCGTCAGATAACGCGGGAGAATTGCTGCTGACGCACTTTCTGACGCAGATAGCGATCAAAGCACATGCAGATATTGCGGATCAGTAACCGGCCAATGCCGGTCACCTCAAGCCCTTTAGCAGTTTGTACCACCAGCCCGTCAGCAATTAACGGTTTCAGCAGCGCCATGTCCTCAGCAAAATAGTCCCTAAAGCGAATGCCCCATCGCGCTTCAGTCGCGGCAAAATCCAGCGAGAAGTTACAAATCAGCGTTTTAATCACGTCACGCCGCAGGCAATCATCGTCGGTTAAGGCGATGCCGCGCCACAGGCCATTTCCCTGCTGTTCCACACATGCATACCAGGTGTTGAGGTCTTTCTGATTCTGCGCATAACTGTCGCCAGTCATGCTGATGGCTGAGACGCCAAGCCCCAGTAAGTCACTGTCGCCCTGCGTCGTGTATCCCTGGAAATTGCGATGCAACTGCCCTTCACGCTGCGCGATGGCCAGCTCATCCTGCGGCTTTGCAAAGTGATCCATCCCGATAAACTGGTAGCCCTGCTGAGTCAGCGTCACAATGGTCTGTTGCAGGATATCCAGCTTTTGCTGCGCGGAGGGCAGTTCATCCTCTTTAATTTTACGCTGAGCCGCGAACATTGACGGCAGATGCGCATAGTTAAATACACTAAGCCGGTCCGGGCTCAGTGCCAGTACCCGCTCCAGCGTCCAGGCAAAGCTGGCGGGCGTTTGCAGGGGTAAGCCATAGATCAGATCGATGCTGACAGAGCTGAAGCCCTGCTCACGGGCGCGCGCCATCAGGCCGAAAATCACCTCTTCATCCTGCACCCGATTAACCCGTTCCTGCACCGATTTATTAAAATCCTGTACGCCCATGCTCAGACGATTGAACCCCAGCGATCGCAGGTGATCAATCACATCCAGCTCAAGTTCCCGCGGATCAACCTCGATCGACATTTCGGCGTCCTCATCCACGCTGAAGTGCTGCTTCAGTAAACCCACCAGCCGTGAAATCTGCGTATTATCGAGAAAGGTTGGCGTGCCGCCGCCCCAGTGAAGCTGCGTGACTTTACGCTCGCGAAACAGCGGCGCGCGCTGAATGATTTCCTGCTCAAGCACGTCCAGATAGCGGTCCGCTTTGTGGCGCTGACGCGTCACGATCTTATTGCAGCCGCAGAAGTAGCAGAGACGATGGCAGAAGGGAATATGAACATAGAGCGACAGCGGACGATCAGGATAACGCGCGACGGCACGCTGGAAATCAGTTTCCGCGTACTGCTCGCTGAACTCCAGCGCGGTGGGATAAGAGGTATAACGCGGGCCAGCGTAATTGTACTTTTCAATTAACGCCTGATCCCACTCAATCTGCTGCGATGGCATGCTCACTCCTTCCGGTGACGGTGTCTGAGAGAAGGTCGCGAAGAAGAGGAGATGAAAGGTGAGCGGGTTGAGACCCGACGTAAACGTTGCTTCAGCCGCGACAGGCGTCGTAGTTTAAACAATAACCACAGCAGATAACATGTCGCCAGCAGCGCGAAAATTGATCCAGGCCAAAACATTGTCGTTTACCTGATAAGCGCGGCATGCGCAGACCGCATGCCGATCAAATTTGCTTAGTTGCCCTTCAGCAGACGGTACATATCTTCTTCAGCCTGCTCATCTTCAGCATCATCCATCACAATGCCTAACTGCTCCATCAGTTCGTCAATACGGTCCAGCGAGGCATCCAGCCAGCCCTGATCTTCAGCCGACAGGGTTTCGCCATTTTCCAGTCGATCCAGCAGCGCATCAAGACGCTCATCATTTTCCAGCTTTGCCAGCTCTTCTTCTGGCGTCAGGCGTGCTTTTTTCTCAGCTGCAGGTTTTTCCACGCTTTTCTTTGGCTTAACGGCTGCGGTTTTTCCGTCAGCGATCAGGGCCACCGGCTTTTTACTGCCGATGCGCGGATCTTTCACGTTATTAGCCTGACTCCCGCCATTGCTTTCGGACGCCGCTGGATTAGCACGGCTGCCAGAAGCATGTCCACGATGCTTTTTATCACGTTTGCGATCGCGTGCTTCGTTGTTGATATCATCACGCGATTTGCGTTTGGCTTTGGCGGCAGGTTTGCCGTGAACAGCTCGTGCAGGTTGCTTCATAGTATTCGGTCCCGGCTTTTTTTATTCAGTATACAATTGCGGCGAAATCTAGCAGAAACCAGACAAAGAAAAAAGGCGACAGCTCAAGCTGTCGCCTTATTTCATACCTTCATAAGAAGGAATCATGTTTTAAATCCTTTTCGGCTCGTAACATCCCGGTCAATCCCGCGCCTGCTCAGCTCCTGAGCTTTTCCTTATCCCTGTCTGAGCGTATCCCTGACTCATTTCCATTCCATCGCTCTCTACCCTCCTGGTATCCCTGAGCGCATCATCCTGATGGGTGCTGCCGTGCACTGCACAATAATGTAGACCATCTGGTAAAAGCCTCAAGTCAGCGCCACAAATAGTTAGTTCAAAAAAAGAACCATTCTAGATAAGATATTAAATAATAAGATTTTTTATTTTTAGTAATTAAAGTAAAAAGCGAAATAACTCGCAGTGGTAATGGCAAATCTCTTACAAATCTGACTAATCAGACGCGGTTGAGCACTTTCGCGCCATAACGCGTATAATCGGCCGCATTGCCTTAATGCGTTTTCTGGAGTGTCACCTTGTCTGAATTGAATTATCACGTTACCCACTTTGTCATGAGCGCGCCGGATATCCGCCATCTGCCTGCCGATACCGGAATTGAAGTGGCTTTTGCTGGCCGCTCGAACGCGGGAAAATCGAGTGCGCTGAATACGTTAACCAATCAGAAGGGTCTGGCGCGTACCAGTAAAACGCCGGGACGTACGCAGCTGATTAACCTGTTTGAAGTGAAAGAAGGTAAGCGTCTGGTCGACCTGCCCGGTTACGGTTATGCCGAAGTCCCGGAAGAGATGAAGCTGAAGTGGCAGCGTGCGTTAGGTGAATACCTGCAAAAACGTCAGGCGCTGAAAGGCCTGGTGATCCTGATGGATATCCGTCATCCGCTGAAAGATCTCGATCGACAGATGATTAACTGGTCCGTTGAAAGCGGCATTCCGGTGCTGTTGCTCCTCACCAAGGCAGACAAGCTCGCCTCAGGTGCGCGTAAAGCACAGCTTAATGTTGTGCGTGAAGCTGCACTCGAATTTGTGGGTGATGTGCAGGTAGAACTTTTCTCATCGCTAAAGAAAATCGGCGTAGATAAGGTTCGTCAGAAACTGGACAGCTGGTTCACAACGTTTGAACCGGCAGAGGTGGATCAGGACGCGGAAGAGTGAGTGGCAGCCCTGTGCCGCTGAAACCGGCGGTGCAAAAAGCCCAATAAAAAACGCCCCAGTCACAGAATGACTGGGGCGGCTAAATTCAGCCAAATCCGATTACGTGAAGTAAAAGGTCTGAAAGATAGAACATCTTACCTCTGTACCCTACGCGACGAACTTTACCTGATTTTCTGTGCGTGACAAAGGCTTTTTTGTTGCTTACTTACATCAAACAAGGCTTTTTTTACCACGTGCGTCACAAAAACAACGTTGCAATGTAGTTAAATGACGGAAAAAGTGTTTAGCCGATAAGCAGTTAGAAAAACGCTTTATCTCAGTACCAGCATTGACCGCGCTGAGCCCGTTAACTAAACGATTTACTTATGCCTGATGACAGGCCAATTCCATTTTACGGAACCGGCCTCAGACGCTGAATCAGTGGGCTTCATCCCAGTTATTACCCACTCCGACTTCAACCAGTAAAGGCACGTCGAGCTGCACGCTACCTTCCATTAGCGCACGGATTTTCTGGCTGGCCTCTTCAACGGCCTCCGCTTTCACTTCGAATACCAGTTCATCGTGAACCTGCATGATCATTCTGACGGCATTGTCGTTTTGCTGTTCAAGCCATTCATCCACCGCAATCATTGCCCGCTTGATAATATCCGCTGCGGTTCCCTGCATTGGCGCATTGATCGCGGCGCGTTCTGCGGCTTTCCGGCGAATGGCGTTGCTGGATTTAATATCTGGCAGCCACAGCCGACGACCTTCCAGCGTTTCAACATAGCCGTTACTCGCCGCCAGCTGACGGGTGTTCTCCATATAGCGCAGTACGCCCGGATAACGTTCAAAGTAGAGATCCATATACTTTTTCGCTTCGCCCGCACCGATATTCAGCTGACGCGACAGGCCAAAGGCGCTCATACCATAAATCAGACCAAAGTTGATCGCTTTAGCACTGCGACGCTGTTCGCCGCTGACCTTATCCAGCGCCACACCAAACACTTCGGATGCCGTGGCACGGTGAATATCTTCGCCCTGGGCAAACGCGTCCAGCAATCCTTTATCCTGAGAGAGATGCGCCATGATACGCAGTTCAATTTGTGAATAGTCTGCCGCCACAATGCGATGGCCTTTGGCCGCGACAAATGCCTGGCGGATCCGGCGTCCTTCGTCATTACGCACCGGGATGTTTTGCAGATTCGGATCGGCAGAAGATAAGCGTCCGGTAGCGGTAACAGCCTGATGATAAGAGGTATGCACGCGCCCGCTTATCGGATTAATCATCAGCGGTAATTTATCCGTATAAGTCGACTTAAGTTTGGATAAACCGCGATGCTCCAGGATCACTTTTGGAAGTGGATAGTCGAGTGCCAGCTCAGCTAACACCTCTTCGCTGGTTGACGGCGCACCGCCTGGTGTTTTCTTTGTAGGTTTAATGCCCTGTTTTTCAAACAGGATCACCTGAAGCTGCTTAGTGGATGAGAGGTTAAAAGGCTCTCCCGCCAGCTCATGCGCTTTCAACTCAAGCTCAGCCAGTCGGGCAGTCAGCTCTTTGGAGTGTTGCGCCAGGATCGATTGATCGATTAGCACGCCATTGCGTTCTATCCGGGAGATGACGGTCAGTAACGGCATCTCAATCTGTTCGAACACTTTTTTCGGGCCCGCTTCTTTCTCCAGCTCTGGCCACATCTTCAGATGCAACTGCAGAGTCACATCGGCATCTTCGGCAGCATAATGAGCGGCCTGCTCTAACGCGATTTGATTGAACGTCAGCTGATTTTTGCCTTTACCGGCGATCTCCTGGAAGGTGACCGTTTTATGGTTAAGCCAGCGAGCGGCCAGGCTATCCATGTCATGTTTACCCACCACGCTGTTGAGAATATAGGACTCAAGCATGGTGTCGAATTTGATACCGGCCAGTTCAATATCGTAGTTCTTCAGTACGCCACGATCGTATTTCAGGTTCTGGCCCACTTTCCAGGCGTTTTCATCCTCAAGCAGAGGCTTGAGCTGTGCCAGAACGGCTGCACGATCCAGTTGATCAGGCGCATCAAGATAGTCATGAGCAACCGGCAGATAGGCGGCTTCACCGGGCGCTACTGCGAAGCTGATACCCACGATGTTAGCGCTCAGGGTATCCAGCGCGTCGGTCTCCAGATCAAAGGCAAACACTTCGCTGTTTTTCAGCTTCTCCAGCCAGCTATCAAAGTGTTCCTGATCCAGGATTGTGACATAACCTTCGCTCGGCAATACGCTGCTGGTTTCAACGACCACAGCTGGCTCATCAGACAACGCTTTTTGCGCCTGAGTATTGTTCTTCTTGCCCTGCAGCCATTTACCGTCCTGCAGGTCACTCAGCCAGCGTTTGAACTCATAGCGACTGAACAGGGTCTGCAGTGCCTCGACATCAGGTTCAGTAACGTTGAGCTCTTCACAGGGCAGCGCCAGCTCAACGTCCGTCTTGATGGTCGCCAGCTGATAGGAAAGAAACGCTACATCACGATTCTGCTCAAGTTTGGTCGCCATGGTTTTGGCACCCCGAAAGCCGAGATCGGCCACCTTGTCCAGATTGTCATAGATCGTCTGCATGCTGCCCAGTCCCTGCAGCAGAGCCTGCGCGGTTTTTTCACCCACACCCGGCACGCCTGGGATGTTATCTGAGCTGTCGCCCATCATGGCCAGAAAATCGATGATTAAGGCGGGCGGCACACCATATTTTTGCTCAACCTCTTCGGGGCCCAGAATGGTGTTGCTCATGGTATTTATCAGCGTGATAGCTGGGGTGACCAGTTGCGCCATATCTTTGTCGCCGGTGCTAATCAGCACTGAGAGGCCTTTTTTCTCTGCTTCCAGCGCCAGCGTACCGATGACATCATCAGCTTCAACGCCGCTCACCGCCAGTAACGGCAGCCCCATCGCCCGTACCATCTCATGCAGCGGCTCGATTTGCGCACGTAAGTCATCAGGCATCGGTGGACGATGAGACTTGTAGTGTTCAAACAGCTCGTCCCGGAACGTTTTGCCTTTGGCATCAAACACCACAGCAACATGACTCGGATTGTATTGCGCCAGCAGGCTTTTCAGCATGTTGAGCACACCGTACATGGCACCAGTGGGTTCACCTGCACTATTGGTCAGCGGCGGAAACGCGTGATACGCGCGATAAAGATAGGATGAGCCATCAACCAGAATGAGGGGATTTTCTGCTATTTGCGCCATAAGTCTGTGTTGTCTTCGTTGCTATGGGTTGGTCTATAAGGATGCCACAACCTGGCAGAAAGGGTGAACTAAGGCGTAGGATATGTCGCGTTTTTGACGGTTCTGGAGATAAGATCGCAACGATCATTCTGTGGATAACTTTGTGCGTAAAAATTATAACGCGCTGTTTTTCAGGATCTTAAATGATTAGACCTCAAATAAAAACCATCTATTTCATAGACTTATTTAATTTCCGTGACCCAATCGGCAATTTTAATTACACGATCCCTTGTGTGGATATTAAATTTATGCCCTGGAGATGGACAAAATTTATGTCTCTGTTCGATAGCATAAAAAAACGCCAGCTGAGCTGGCGTTGAATGAGATGACAAAGCCTGTTACTTCTGGCTTACAAGGAATTTAACCACGTTCGCGTAGTCAGCAACGAAATTGTCCATAGAGCTGGTATCAAGGCCGCCATTGTTCACCATATATTTGCCATTGACGAACATCGCTGGTACACCGCGCAGATCAACATCCGCAGCCGCTTTCTGCTGTTGTGCAACCAGCGCTTTTACGGCGAAGCTGTTCCATGCAGCATCATAGTCAGCAGCGGAGATACCGGCCGCTTTGACAAACGTCTCTTTCAGACTGGCAGGATCGGTGATGGTCTGTGTTTTCTGGATGCCATCAAAGATCGGTACTGTCACCTTATCTTCAACGCCCAGCGCCATCGCCACAGCCCAGGCCTGGGTCACAACCGGTCCCAGATCGCCACCAAGGAAATCGACGTGGTATTTCACCAGTTTAGTGTCAGCAGGCAGATTCTTTTTCACCGCGTCATTGACGTGATAAATACGTTCAAACTGATAGCAGTGCGGGCAGAAGAAGGAGAAGAACTCCATCACCTGAGGTTCGCCGGCCACGGGTTTCGGCAGACTGACATATTGTTTACCTTCAGTGAACTGGGCAGCGGACGCGCTGAATGCCAGCACTAAACCCATCAGAGCAAACCAAATTTTTTTCATTGTGAAAAATTCTCCTGACTACGTCATTAATATTGCGGTGTCAGCTGCAGAGGAGGTTCCTGCAACAGCTTCTCCTGCTCGGTAAAGAGTGAAATTTGCCTGCGCCAGAAATCTTCATCTGTCATCCAGGGGAAAGCGCGAGGAAAAGCGGGATCCTGCCAGCGTCGGACAACCCAGGCCAGATAATAAACCATGCGCATAGCGCGTAAAGGCTCAATCAGTGACAATTCATTAATATCAAAATCACTGAATTCACTGTAAGCCTCCAGCAGAATATCCCACTGAATACGCTGTTCCTGTCGATCGCCGCTAATCAGCATCCACAGATCCTGTACTGCCGGGCCATTACGGGCATCATCCAGATCGACAAACAGCGGTCCGTCACGCCACAGAATATTACCCGGATGGCAGTCGCCATGTAATCGTAGCGGCTGCCACGTAGTGTGCCACCGTTGCTGCAGCGTATTGCCCAGCTTATCAAGCGCCTGCAGCAGTGCGGCCTTAAGTGATGCAGGCACTAAGAGTGATTGTTCCAGAACCTGACGGGGTTCATGCAGATATTCATCCAGGCCTATGGTCGGTCGATTGCCGAATAACGTTTTGCGCCCGGTCTGATGAATGCGCCCCAGGAAGCGGCCTACCCATTCCATCTGGTCTTCATTGTCTGTCTCATATTGTCGTCCGCCCAGGCTGGGAAAGACGGCAAAGAAGAAGCCAGCGTGGCTGTGCAGTGTTTCACCCTTTAACCGCAGTGGTGCTGCGATGGGCACCTCGTCAGCCAGCAGATCGAGTGCATACTGATGCTCTTCAGCAATCTGTTCGGCACGCCAGCGCTGTGGACGATAAAACTTCGCTACATAGCGTCGTTTTTCATCATCGCTGAACTGATAAACCCGGTTCTCATAGCTGTTCAGGGCTGTCAGACCCGACTCGACGCGAATTCCTGTCTCCCAAAGCGCATCAAGCAGCACATCGGGATTCAAGGTCTGGAAGTTAAAAGCAGCGTCGCTCATCATGTTACCTGTAGTCACCCTTACATTTAACTGCCAAGGATAACACTACTCGTCCTGTTTAATGACACCCCGTGCGCGGAGCAGTGCTGTTTTGAAATCAACTTCATAGTCTTTTTTAAGGCCGGGAATTTCATCATCGCTGGCAGAGTCACGCATTTTAAGATGGTAAATTAATACATCGTCGGTTAATTCACTTAACGGGCCACGGAATCCAGATTCCTGAGCCAGTTTCTGCAAAAATGTGACCAGATTAAGGTCAGGTTCTTTTTGCCAGGCGGGTTGCAGCAACGCGATCAGCTCGTTTAAACGATGGCATTTCATTCAGGATTCTCCCGTATTCACAGTGCGTCATTAGCGAGGACACTCTCATGACAATATTAACCGGCGTCATTCTGGCCGGTGGTCAGGGCCGCCGCATGGGTGGTCAGGACAAAGGATTAGTGCACCTGAATGGCAGGCCACTTTATCAGCATGTGCTTGAACGGCTCAGGCCACAAGTGGACATTGTCATGATTAATGCCAATCGCAATATTGATCGCTATCAGTTAAGCGGGTGTCGGGTTGTTCAGGATGTTTTTGATGATTATCCGGGTCCACTGGCCGGTATCTACAGTGCGTTGATCGCCATTGACGGTGAATGGGCCGCTTTTTGCTCCTGTGATACACCTGCAGTGCCGCTTAACGTCGTGGAAAAACTGGTTGAGCAACGTGGAGACGCGCCAGCCGTCTGGGTTCGCTCACAGTCGCGCGATCACCCCACACTGGCTCTGATTCATCGTGATATGGCTGCACCTCTTTATGCCTATCTGCAGGCTGGTGAACGACGTCTTATGCACTTCCTGCGCGATCACGGTGGTCATGCAGTACTTCTGACTGACGATGAGTCTGCCTTTCGCAATATTAATACTCCCGATGATCTCAATGAGAGAGGTTGATATGTCCTTACCCTTACTTGCGATTGCGGGCTGGAGTGGAACCGGTAAAACGACGCTGTTACAGCAGGTGATACCGATTCTCAGCAGTAAAGGGATTCGTGCCGGGCTGATTAAGCACACACATCATCAGATGGATGTGGATACGCCAGGTAAAGATAGCTATCTGCTCAGAAAAGCGGGTGCCCATCAGGTGATGGTGGCCAGTTCAGAGCGATGGGCATTGATGTGTGAAACACCGGAAAAGCCGTCGATTGATCTGCCTTATCTGCTCAGCCGTATGGATCACTCTGCGCTGGAGATCGTGCTGGTTGAGGGCTTTAAAGAGGAATCCGTACCTAAAATTATTTTATGGCGTGCAGGGATCAAGGGCGGAATTGATGAACTGCTTGATGAGCATGTGATCGCTGTCGCCAGCGACCAGAAACTGGCCCTGCACGTGCCGGTTCTGGATATAAATTGCCCAAATAGTGTTGCAGATTTCATTGTGGATTGGATGGGAAAGTGCTGAAGCCGGTAAATTCAGCGTGTTTTTCACGATCTGCATACGTAAAAAAGCCCCGCACTCTCGTGCGGGGCTTCTTCACTT
>NZ_JSUT01000006.1:0-28420 GCF_000816655.1 Pantoea sp. MBLJ3 | reverse complement strand
TTAAAGAGCAGTGCGAACAGTGCGTTAGCGTCCTGTCGCGAGGTGGCGTATATTACGCTTTCCTCCTGCAGAGTCAACCTCTATTTCAGAAGTTTTTCTCCGGCGGCGCAGTCTCCTGTGCCTCTCAACCCGCTTCCCGTTGCCGGTGTTCCGTGTCGATGGAGGCGCATTATAGGGATCCCGTTTCAGAGCACAACCCTTTTTTTGGATCTTTTATCTGAACGGTTATAAATGATCCAGATTGATGAGATCACCAGCGATCCGGGTCAGAATTGGCTTGTCAGCTGTGTAAAATCGCATCAGGCTGCAGTGAAAACAGAACAAAGGAGAACATGATGACTTCCGCCCTACGCCCCTATAAAGATCTTTTCCCGCAAACTGGCCAGCGCGTTATGGTCGATTCAAGCAGTGTTGTCGTCGGTGATGTGATTATGGAGGATGACGTCAGCATCTGGCCGCTTGTTGCGATCAGGGGTGACGTGAATCAGGTCCGGATCGGTGCCCGAACCAATGTGCAGGATGGCAGTGTTCTGCACGTTACGCATAAATCTGCCGCCAATCCGCAAGGCTTCCCTCTTATTATTGGCGAGGAGGTCACGGTCGGCCATAAAGCGATGCTGCACGGCTGTACCATTGGCGATCGCGTGCTGGTCGGAATGGGATCGATTTTGCTTGATGGCGTAATAGTAGAAGATGAGGTGATGATTGGTGCCGGCAGTCTGGTGCCGCCAGGTAAAAGACTGGAGAGTGGCTATCTCTATCTGGGGAGTCCGGTGAAGCAAATCAGGCCGCTTAATGACAGCGAAAAAGAAGGGTTACGCTATTCCGCTAACAACTATGTGGGCTGGAAAGATGATTACCTGGCTGACGCTAACCAGACCCAGCCCTGAGCATCAACGTTATCCTGACGGATAGCCTCTTCCGCCTCATCCTCCAGATCCCAGCGATGGTGCTGAAACAGCGCCATCGCCTCTCCTTCACCAAAACGTGATATCAACGACTCACAGCTGATTGCACAGTTCAGCCGCATGCCGTTGACCAGTACCGGGAAACAGACCGCCTTGAGTTCAGCATCATAGGCTTCATCATCAGGGAACTGTATCGCCTGATTCACGACTGCATGGCCTGCTTAAGCTGAGCAATGACCGGAGCAATGTCTGGCATTACTCCGTGCCATATATAGAAGGCATGAGCAGCCTGCCCCACCAGCATACCCAAACCATCTGCCAGATGATTCGTGCCATGCCCCTGACACCAGCGCAGGAAAGGCGTCAGCCCGCTTTGGTAAAACATGTCATAGCACTGCACGCCGGAATGGATCACGTCAGAAGGTAAAGGAGGCGTTTCTCCATTCACACCGCTTGAAGTGGCATTAACGATCAGATCGAAGTGCTGACCCGTCAGCTGTTCAAAACGACATGCCCGGATAGGCCCATTCTCTCCAAACAGCGTCGCCAGCTCTTCAGCGCGTGCAGCTGTACGATTGACGACGGTCAGTGTCACGCCCGCTGAAAGCAATGGCAGAATGACGCCGCGAGCAGCCCCGCCCGCGCCCACCAGCAATACATTGTCGCCAGCGTTGATCATCTTAAGCCGCTCAAGGTCACTTAACAGGCCAATGCCATCCGTGTTGTCCCCCAGGATCTGACCATCACTGAGTTTTTTCACCGTGTTTACCGCGCCGGACAGGGCTGCACGTTCACTCAGCTGATCGGCAAACTCCCATGCCTGCTGTTTAAAAGGCAACGTCACATTGGCACCACGACCTCCCTGTTCAAAAAAGGCAGAGAGCGCCTGGGGAAAACCATCAATCGGGGCGCAGATGCGACCATAGCGATGTTCAATACCCGTCTGCTCAGCGAAAGCCTGATGGATCAGCGGAGATTTACTGTGGCTGATGGGATTACCGAAAACGGCGAATTGATCCATGAATTAACCCTGACGTATAAGTTCGCCGCTAATCACATCGCGGATTTCAGAGGGATTAAGGCGGCCACCGGTTTTTCCCGACAGAACCGGGAAGTGCTCACCAAACTGTTGCTTCACTTCTTCCGCCGTGCGGCAGGGAGGCAGACCCGACAGATTTGCGCTGGTTGAAACCAGCGGTTTACCAAATGCGCGGCAAAGCGCCTGCACATCGGGATGGTCACTGACGCGAATGGCCAGCGAATCAAACTGTCCGGTCAGCCAGCGAGGGGTTTGTGGTGGAACGGGGACGACAAAGGTCACAGGACCGGGCCAGCATGCAAACATCCGCTCACGCTGCATCACCGAAAGTTCGCGTGCGGAGATATAAGGTTCAAGCTGGGTGTAATCAGCGGCAATCAGGATAAGTCCCTTTTCTACCGGACGCTGTTTCAGCGCCAGCAAGGCCATGACGGCAGATTCACTGTCAGGGTCACAGCCCAGACCAAATACAGCTTCAGTTGGATAGGCGATGACCGCCTGACGATTCAGATGCGCTAAGCAATTTTCAAATGAATCGGCGAGGTGTTGATTTTCCATGATCTATGAATTCTCTTCAGCGGTGGCTTTGCCACAACTCTTACTGGCACAGAATCGTTTAATGCCCTGCGCCGTCTTTTTTTCAACTAACAGTGGATACTCACAATAAGGACAGATTCCGGCAACGGGTGTCAGATTCACAACAAAGTGGCAGGCGGGATAGCGATCGCAGGAGTGAAACGTTTTGCCGTAACGGGAACGCCGCTGAACTAACCGGCCTTCATGGCACTGAGGACAGGCCAGCGAGGTTTCATCCGGTTTATCGATGGTTTCGGTGTATCCGCATTCCGGATAGCAGCTGCAGCCGATAAACATGCCAAAACGTCCCTGCCGCAGCACTTTATCCGCACCACATTCTGGACAAGCGTGGCCTTCCAGCACTTTGACCACGTGGCCATCGGCCTGACCTTTTAAAGGTCGAATGTAGTCGCAAGCCGGGTAGTTCGCGCAGCCCAGAAAAGGACCATGTTTACCGGAGCGAATAACCAGTTCTGCCCCGCAAGCGGGGCAGGGATCCTGTTTACGCACGGTGAAGAGTGCAGCTTTACTCATAGCGATCAATGCATGAAAGGAAATTTAATGCAGCATACCTTCATTGACGTCGAATAGCAGTTCTTCCATCTGCTGATAGGCATTTTCACATCCCGGGATGTTGAACAACACCATCAGCACCACCCATTTGAGATCCTCCAGGTCAAACTCAGAGGTATCCAGCGCCATGATACGTTCGATGACCATTTCACGGGTTTCCAGGTTCAGCACCTGAATCTGCTCCAGGAACAGCAGAAAACCACGGCTATCAGCATCTAAACGCTTGCTCTCTTCGTCGGTATAGATACGCATGGAGAGCGGATCACTTGTCAGTAAAACTGGCTCAACCAGCCCTTCCTGATAATCAGCCAGTCTTTCCAGCCAGTTCAGCGCACTGTAAACATCTTCACGATGGAACCCGGCATCCGTCAGGTCGTCTGTCAATCTGTCCTGATCAACACCCATTTCTGCTTCGTTGTGGATATATGTCTCAAACAAATACATCAGTACGTCGAACATGGCATGCCCTCCTCAATCGGACATAGCCGCCGGGTACAGCTGCGATCCATCCTGCTAACTCCAGTTCCAGCAACTGAGCTGAGATAACTGGCACAGATTGGCCGGCACGTTCAGCGACAACGTCAACAGGTGTAACATCATCACCTACGTTAGCCAACACATCAGCAAATGGCAATGGAGCATCGTCACTCACCTCAGAATAAATTTCGTCGGCCTGTGTCGCTGGCAGCCAGTTCAGCGCACCAGCCAGATCTTCCACGATGTTATTGGGGTGGGCCACCAGCAGCGCACCCTGCTGAATCAGCCAGTTAACGCCTTCACTTAATGGATTGCCGATCGCGCCAGGTAAGGCATAGACATTGCGATTCTGCTCCAGCGCATAGCGGGCCGTCACCAGCGAACCACTCTTCAGCGAGGCTTCTACCACCAGCACCCCATGACTCAGACCGCTGATGATACGATTACGGCGTGGAAAATTCGCCGGATGCGGCAGGGTCGCCAGCGGAAATTCAGAAATCACAGCACCACCCTGCTCAACAATCTCTGCGGCAAGGTCGGCATGATTTTTAGGATAGAGATTTTGTAACCCACTGCCCAGCACAGCCACCGTTTTGCCCTTCACGTTGAGTGCTGCCTTATGTGCAACACCATCAATACCCCGGGCCAGTCCGCTGGTAATGGTCAGACCGCTGAGGCTTAAGTGCTGAGTAAACCAGTCGCACCAGTAACGGCCATTATGTGAACAGTTTCGACTCCCCACCACCGCTAACTGAGGAGTACTTATCACAGCAGGATCGCCATGAATATAGAGCAGTGGCGGAAAGCGGCTCGTTTCTTTGAGACGGGCTGGATAGGCCGCGTCCAGCGCAGTAATCAGATGATGAGCCGGACTCTGTGCCAGCCAGTCATACAATTCTGGAAGTTTTTTTGCACTGAAATCATAATATTGCTGGCGCTGACTGGCATCTAACCCTAATCGGATAAGCTGCTCCTTATCTGCTACCTGGCCACCTGTCTGCTGTGCGACGTCAATCCAGCGTTTCCCTGTCATTCCAGTGACGGCTGCCAGCCGCACATACTGCGCTATTTTGTCCATCTCAGACTCCCTGATCGCCCTTGCTTCCTGCTGCACAATGCTGTCAATCAGGCCTCGAAAAGTCTACAATATGAGGTAGTAATCTTTTCTTAACCGAATACAGATCTGGATATTTATGTCAGTTTTGCAGGTATTACATTTCCCTGACGAGCGTCTTCGCAAAGTCGCTGCGCCCGTTAAAGAAGTTAACGCAGACATTCAGCGTATCGTTGATGATATGTTCGAGACGATGTATGCCGAAGAAGGTATCGGTCTTGCCGCTACGCAGGTCGATATTCATCAGCGCATTATCGTGATTGATGTCTCTGAAAGTCGTGAAGAGCGTTTAGTTCTGATCAACCCTGAGCTGCTGGAAAAAAGCGGCGAAACCGGTATTGAAGAGGGTTGCCTCTCAATTCCGGAACAGCGCGCATTTGTTCCACGTGCCGAGCGGGTTAAAGTCCGTGCACTTGATCGTGACGGTAACAGTTTCGAGCTGGAAGCCAGCGAGTTACTGGCCATCTGTATCCAGCATGAGATCGATCATCTGGAAGGCAAACTGTTTATCGATTATCTGTCGCCTCTGAAGCGGCAACGAATCAAAACTAAGTTAGAGAAACTGGCGCGTCAGAACGCCCAGGCTTCCTGAGAACTTAAGAAGGGATACACGTGTCTGCCCCGCTAAAAATCATCTTTGCCGGCACACCTGACTTTGCAGCGCGTCATCTTGACGCGCTGCTTGCTTCTGAACATCAGGTTATCGGTGTATTCACCCAACCCGACCGCCCGGCGGGTCGCGGTAACAAATTAACCCCAGGCCCGGTCAAAACGCTGGCGATGGCACATGACATTCCTGTGTATCAGCCTAAGTCACTGCGACCGGAAGAGAATCAGCAGCTGGTTGCTGACCTTAAGGCTGATGTGATGGTTGTTGTGGCCTACGGATTAATTCTGCCAAAGGCCGTGCTTGATATGCCACGTCTGGGCTGCATCAACGTTCATGGTTCACTGCTGCCACGCTGGCGTGGAGCCGCACCGATTCAACGTGCGCTCTGGGCTGGCGACAGCGAAACCGGCGTGACCATCATGCAGATGGATGTGGGGCTGGACACCGGCGATATGCTGCACAAGCTTGCCTGTCCGATTACTGCCCAGGATACCAGTGCAACGCTATACGATAAGCTGGCTGAACTTGGACCACAGGGACTGCTGGATACGCTGACCTTACTGAGCACTCAGCAGGCTACACCTGAAAAACAGGATGAAGCGCTGGCCAACTATGCTGAGAAGCTCAGTAAAGAGGAAGCTCGTCTTGACTGGACACTCTCAGCAGAACAGCTTGAACGTTGTATTCGCGCGTTTAACCCGTGGCCGATGAGCTTTTTCACCATTGATGATCAACCGGTGAAAGTCTGGCAGGCAAGCGTTCTGCCTCACAGCGATCGTTCGCCGGGTGAAATTATTCATGCGGATAAACGTGGCATCCAGGTGGCGACCGCTCAGGGTGTACTGAATCTACTGCAGTTGCAGCCCGCCGGTAAAAAACCGATGTCGGCTCAGGATCTTCTCAACTCGCGCCGGGAATGGTTTGAACTTGGAACCCTTCTGGACTGACTCTCAGGCCCGGTCACTCACCGGGCCTTTTGTTTGATGACAAAACCCTATGACTAAATCAATCAACCTGCGTAGCCTCTCCGCCCAACTTATTGAGCGCGTTGTCGACAAGGGCGAATCCCTGAACACGGCACTGCCTGCCGCTCAGAAAAAACTCTCTGACAAAGATAGCGCGTTAGTGCAGGAGATCTGTTTTGGCGTGTTGCGTACATTACCGCAGCTTGAAGCGCTAATCGGTAAACTGATGGCGCGTCCCCTTACCGGTAAACAGCGGGTTCTGCACTATCTGATCATGGTCGGGCTTTACCAGCTGGAATATACACGCGTGCCTGCTCACGCCGCACTGGCAGAAACTGTCGCAGGGGCCGAAGTCCTGAAGCGCACCAGCCTGAAAGGCTTATTAAATGGTGTATTACGCCAGTTTCAGCGCCAGCGCGAAGAGCTGCTCGCCAGCATTCAGGATGGCCCGCAGCGGTATCTGCATCCGGGATGGCTGCTAAAGCGATTGCAGCATGCCTGGCCAGAACAGTGGCAGCAGATCGTCGAAGCCAATAACCAGCGTCCGCCGATGTGGTTGCGGGTTAACCAACAGCACCACGAACGTGATGCATGGCTGGCCCTGCTGACTGAAAGTGGCAGGAATGCACAGCCTGCTGACGATGTGCCGGATGCACTGCGGCTCGATGCCCCTGCTCCGGTCAGTCAGTTACCAGGCTTCGGGCAGGGTTGGGTGACCGTGCAGGATTTGTCCGCTCAGCGCTGTGCTTTGCTGCTTGAACCCCAAAACGGCGAACAGATTCTGGATCTATGTGCTGCACCCGGCGGTAAAACGACCCATATTCTCGAAATCGCGCCGGAAGCAGAAGTCATGGCCGTCGACGTAGATGCACAGCGCCTTAAACGCGTTGAGGAAAATCTGCAGCGACTGGGCATGAAAGCAGATGTTAAACAGGGTGATGGACGGACGCCGCAGCAGTGGTGCGGTGATCGGCAGTTTGACCGAATTCTGCTGGATGCCCCCTGCTCTGCTACCGGCGTGATCCGACGTCATCCAGACATCAAGTGGCTGCGTCGCGATCGTGATATCGCCGAGCTGGCAAAGCTTCAGTCTGAAATTCTTGATGCTGTCTGGCCGCACCTGAAACCAGGCGGTACGCTGATTTATGCTACCTGTTCCATCCTGCCTGAAGAGAATCATCAGCAGATAGATGCTTTCCTGCAGCGCCAGCACGATGCACAAGCCGTTCCCCTCAGGGATGCACTCGCGAATGGCCTACAGGTATTCCCGCAAGCCGAAGGCGGAGATGGTTTCTTCTACGCTAAGCTGATAAAGAAATCGGGTACAAACTGAGATGAGTATTGATAAGCGATGAAAATAATCATTCTGGGCGCAGGTCAGGTTGGCGGTACCCTGGCAGAAAATCTGGTCGGTGAAAACAACGATATCACGGTGGTGGATACCGACTCTTCACGCCTGCGTCATCTGCAGGATAAATTCGATCTGCGCGTCGTGCAGGGTCATGGTTCTCATCCGCGCATTTTGCGGGAAGCAGGCGCGGAAGATGCCGACATGCTGGTAGCCGTTACCAACTCCGACGAAACCAACATGATTGCCTGTCAGATTGCTTATTCGCTTTTCAATACGCCGAACCGTATAGCCCGGATTCGCGCGGCCGACTATCTGCGTGATGCGGACAAGTTATTTATTCCTGAAGCGGTGCCCATTGATCACCTGATCTCACCGGAACAGTTGGTCATCGAAAATATCTACCGTTTAATCCAGTATCCTGGCGCGTTGCAGGTGGTTAACTTTGCTGAGGGCAAAGTCAGCCTTGCGGTGGTGAAAGCCTATTATGGTGGACCACTGGTGGGCAATCCGCTCTCCATCATGCGTGAGCATATGCCACACATCGATACCCGCGTAGCCGCTATCTTTCGTCAGGACCGGCCCATTCGTCCGCAGGGCTCAACCATTGTAGAAGCGGGTGATGAAGTCTTTTTCATCGCCGCCAGCCAGAACATTCGTGCCGTAATGAGCGAGATGCAACGGCTGGAGAAACCCTACAAGCGGATTATGCTGGTGGGTGGCGGTAACATTGGTTTCGGTCTGGCACAGCGTCTTGAGAAACATTACAGCGTTAAGCTGATTGAACGTAATGCTCAGCGCGCAGCCGAACTTGCAGAACATCTGCATGACACGGTAGTTTTTTATGGCGATGCGTCCGATCAGGAGTTGCTGGCGGAAGAGCACGTTGAGCAGGTTGATCTGTTTATTGCCGTCACCAATGATGATGAAGCCAACATCATGTCAGCCATGCTGGCAAAAAAGATGGGGGCGAAGAAAGTTATGGTGCTTATACAGCGTCGTGCGTATGTCGATCTGGTGCAGGGCAGCGTCATCGATATTGCTATTTCACCTCAGCAGGCCACTATCTCTGCTCTGCTGGGCCATGTGCGCAAAGCAGATATCGTGGGTGTATCGTCACTGCGACGCGGTATTGCAGAGGCAATCGAAGCAATAGCGCATGGTGACGAATCCACTTCACGCGTGGTCGGCCGTTCAATTGATGATATCAAATTACCGCCAGGGACCATTATCGGCGCAGTGGTTCGCGGTGACGATGTGATGATTGCCAATGATAATCTGCGTATTGAACAAGGAGATCATGTCATCATGTTCCTCACCGACAAGAAATTTGTCTCAGACGTTGAACGTCTCTTTCAGCCGAGTCCATTTTTCCTGTAAATGCCGCATTTACAGGCATAAAAAGTACGAGACGCGTGAAAGTGCCGCTTAAATCGCTGAGTTGATGGCAAAAACAGTAAGGTTTGTTAAACTTTATGGCATTGGCTTAGGCAAGGAGATAAGTATGAGTTTAATCAAAGAGTTTCGCGATTTCGCGATGCGCGGTAATGTGATGGATCTCGCCGTCGGTGTTATCATCGGTGCGGCCTTCGGGAAAATCGTTTCATCGCTGGTCGCCAACATCATTATGCCACCATTGGGCTTGCTGATCGGTGGTGTCGACTTTAAATCATTCCAGTGGGTACTTAAGCCCGCAGTTGGTGATGCGCCAGCCGTTGTAATGCAATACGGTATCTTCCTTCAGACCATCTTCGATTTCGTCATCATCGCTTTCGCAATCTTCATGGCGATCAAGTTAATGAACCGTCTGTATAAGAAAAAGGAAGTTGAAAAGCCCGTTGCGAAACCAACGAGCGAAGAATTACTGCTGACTGAAATCCGCGATCTGCTTAAACAGCAAAACACGCGGGTATAGTTGATAAGCCGCCGCACAGGCGGTTTTTTTAACCGTAAAAGCAGAAGGGCAGTGATAAGACGCTTTCTTATCACTGCCCTCCCATCCCGTCCCCTTTCCATGTTTCTCTTTCCGTTTAAAACTGCCTTTACCCTTTTGCTTCTGCTCGATGCGCTGCCGAAATAACGGGTCGTGTAAGAGGGCCTGAATCGCGTTGTCGCGAATTTGCCCTTTGGTGTGCTGATATTTACTCATGATGCCTCCTGTTTATAAGGCCTGATACTTTATTCTTTTGCAGCAAAATAACAATATCCTTATTTGCTTAAAGCCTCTCCCCGCTCCAGTGCCTCAAGAATTGAGCACGAAACGCTAGTGTGGCTGTCTCCACAACAGGCATCCGAGAGATGTCGCAGAGAACGCTGCATCGTTTCTAATTCTGCGATCATTTGAGCAACTTCATTCAGCCGTTTTTCAACGATCGCTTTTGATTCCTGACAGGTGTGATGCACAGGATCGACCCGGATCGAGAGCAGCTCTCTGATGGCTTCAAGGCTAAAGCCGAGTTTGCGCCCGTAGCGAATAAATTTCAGACGCTGAAGATCACTCTCGCTATAAAGTCGAAAACCGCCTTCTGTCCGACCATCATGATCCATCATCTGTTGTTTTTCATAGAAGCGAATCGTGTCTGGCGTGACATCTGCAAGCTTAGCTAGCTGGCCAATGCGAAACATTTACTTCTCCTCACGGAAATGATTGTGGATGGCTGCGGCATAACGGCCATGAAGAAAATCGGTGCTCATTCCAGCCTGGCGTAATCTCAGTGTCAGCACCTGAAGTCGATTACGCTGATCCTGATATCGGGGATCGGCAGGATCGAGCTGACAAATAAGATCGTTAACTTCCATGGCTTCGCGTCTTAACTCAAGTTCAGGCGGCAGAAATCCTGAATTTTTGAGCAACCGGTAACCTGCTCTTAATTCGGGCGGAACATGGCTGTCATCATCCAGCTGCAGTGGCTTACCTGAGCCAGGAAGATTACTCAGCTCGCCTTTTTCTAACGCTGCTTTGATATGCTGTTCAGCAAGTTCATCAACCAGCCACATAGTTAGCTCCTTTGAACATGAAAGACTACGTTCTAAGGTAATAAATTGCAGGCAATAAAAAACCCGCCGAAGCGGGTTTTTTACGTTGCTACAGATTACTCTGCAGCTGCTTCTGCTTGAGCTTCTGGACGATCAACGAGCTCGATGTAAGCCATCGGAGCGTTGTCACCAGCACGGAAGCCACACTTCAGAATACGAGTGTAACCACCGGCACGGCTCGCGAAACGCGGGCCTAACTCATTAAACAGTTTTGCCACGATCTCGTTATCACGAGTACGGGCGAATGCCAGACGACGATTAGCTACGCTGTCGGTCTTGGCAAGAGTAATCAGCGGCTCAACTACGCGACGCAGTTCTTTGGCTTTCGGCAGAGTCGTTTTGATGATCTCATGACGAACCAGAGAACCGGCCATGTTGCGGAACATAGCCTGACGATGGCTGCTGTTGCGGTTCAGTTGACGACCACTCTTACGATGGCGCATGACCTTATCCTTCTCAGTGAAACCTTAACCTGTGATCTGATTATTCATCAGCAATGCTTGCTGGCGGCCAGTTCTCAAGGCGCATGCCCAGAGAAAGACCACGCGAAGCCAGCACATCTTTAATCTCGGTAAGAGATTTTTTACCAAGGTTAGGCGTTTTAAGCAGCTCAACCTCGGTACGCTGTACCAGATCACCGATGTAGTGGATAGCTTCTGCCTTAAGGCAGTTAGCAGAGCGGACAGTCAATTCCAGATCGTCAACAGGGCGCAGCAGGATCGGATCGAATTCTGGTTTCTCTTCTTTAACTTCCGGCTGACGTACATCACGTAAGTCAACGAAAGCTTCAAGTTGTTCAGCCAGAATGGTTGCCGCACGACGAATCGCCTCTTCAGGATCGATTGTGCCGTTGGTTTCCATTTCGATGACCAGCTTGTCCAGGTCGGTGCGCTGCTCTACACGCGCTGCTTCAACATTGTAGGCGATACGGTCTACAGGGCTGTAGCAAGCGTCAACTAACAGGCGGCCGATTGGGCGCTCATCTTCTTCCGAATGAATTCGGGCAGAAGCCGGCACATAGCCACGTCCACGCTGAACTTTGATACGCATGCTGATAGCAGCGTTCTCATCGGTCAGATGGCAAATGACATGCTGAGGCTTGACGATTTCGACATCACCATCATGGGTAATGTCGGCTGCAGTCACAGGGCCAATGCCAGATTTATTCAGGGTCAGAATAACTTCATCTTTACCCTGAACTCTTACCGCCAGCCCTTTCAGGTTGAGCAGGATTTCCAGGATATCTTCCTGTACGCCCTCTTTGGTGCTGTACTCATGAAGTACACCATCAATTTCAACCTCGGTCACCGCGCAACCCGGCATGGATGAAAGCAGAATACGGCGCAGTGCGTTACCAAGAGTATGGCCAAAGCCACGCTCTAAAGGCTCAAGGGTCACCTTGGCGTGCGTCGAACTCACTTGCTCGATATCTACCAGGCGCGGTTTTAGAAACTCTGTCACAGAACCCTGCATTGTGTCCTCTCTTTGGTACTAAGCCTTACTTGGAGTAAAGCTCGACGATCAGGTGTTCGTTAATGTCCGCAGACAGATCAGTACGTTCAGGAATACGCTTGAACACACCTTCCATCTTAGTCGCATCAACTTCCAGCCAGGTTGGCTTTTCACGCTGCTCAGCCAGCTCCAGAGCGGCCTTCACGCGAGATTGCTTTTTGGCTTTCTCACGGATGCTAACGACATCATTCGGAGATACCTGATAAGAAGCGATGTTAACAACGCGGCCATTTACCAGAACAGACTTATGGCTCACCAGCTGACGTGCTTCTGCACGAGTGGCACCAAAGCCCATACGATAAACTACGTTGTCCAGACGACCTTCCAGCAGAGCCAACAGGTTTTCACCGGTGTTGCCTTTCAGACGAGCTGCTTCTTTATAATAGTTACGGAACTGACGCTCCAGCACGCCGTAGATACGACGAACTTTCTGCTTTTCACGTAACTGACCGCCGTAATCAGACAGACGCGGTTTACGCGCACCATGCTGACCAGGGGCTTGTTCAATCTTACACTTGGAATCAATCGCGCGAACGCCAGACTTAAGGAATAAGTCAGTGCCCTCACGACGGCTCAGCTTGAGCTTAGGACCCAAATATCTTGCCATTTTCTTTCTCCAACTATCCTAAAAAAACGGGCGTTATACGCGACGTTTTTTCGGCGGACGACAACCGTTATGAGGGATCGGAGTCACATCAGTAATATTAGTGATGCGGAAACCAGCGGCGTTCAAAGCACGAATCGTAGATTCGCGTCCTGGACCCGGACCCTTTACCATAACTTCCAGGTTCTTAATTCCGTAATCTTTTACCGCTTCTGCACAGCGCTCTGCAGCGACCTGAGCAGCAAACGGAGTGGATTTACGTGAACCGCGGAAACCGGAACCACCGGCGGTTGCCCAACCCAGTGCGTTACCCTGACGATCAGTAATGGTAACGATGGTGTTGTTAAAAGAAGCATGGACATGAGCCACGCCATCTGAGACTTGTTTTCTTACACGCTTGCGTGCACGAACTGGTGCCTTTGCCATTATTTACTCACCCCGATTATTTCTTGATCGGTTTACGCGGACCCTTACGGGTACGTGCGTTGGTCTTAGTACGCTGACCGCGAACCGGAAGACCACGACGATGGCGCAAACCACGGTAGCAACCAAGGTCCATAAGACGCTTGATGCTCAGGGTGATTTCACGGCGCAGATCACCTTCTACAACGAATTTCGCAACTGCATCACGCAGCTGATCAATTTGTTCTTCAGACAGCTCACTGATCTTAACATTTTCAGCAATACCCGTTGAAGCGCAGATGGCTTTTGAACGGGTTTTACCGATACCGAAGATCGAAGTTAATGCGATAACGGTATGTTTTTGATCAGGAATGTTAATGCCTGCTATACGGGCCACTATGCACTCCTATAATTAAACAAGCACGTCCCATGCTGAAAAGCCCGTTTTCAGGATACTCAAATGGAAACGCACTGACATACAAAAGATTGGCTGGCTAATCTAGCCAGCTCAACCCGACTTTGCAAGAAAAATATGTGACAAAATCAGCCTTGGCGCTGTTTATGCTTAGGCTCGGCGCTACAAATCACACGGACGACACCGTCGCGACGAATGATTTTGCAGTTACGACATAATTTCTTGACGGAAGCACGAACTTTCATTTTTACTCTCCGTAACTTCTCAACCAACTGAATTAACGGCCGTAGCCTTTCAGGTTAGCTTTCTTCAGTGCCGACTCGTACTGACTTGACATCATCAGAGTTTGCACTTGAGCCATAAAGTCCATGATGACGACAACTACGATAAGCAGTGACGTACCGCCAAAGTAGAAGGGAACCTTCATCGCATCACGCATGAACTCCGGGATAAGGCAGATAAACGTAATGTACAGGGCACCGATTAAGGTCAGTCGCGTCATTACTTTATCAATATACTTCGCCGTTTGCTCTCCCGGACGAATTCCCGGTACGAATGCACCAGACTTCTTCAGGTTATCTGCTGTTTCACGTGGGTTGAAAACCAACGCCGTATAGAAGAAACAGAAGAAGATGATTGCAGTCGCATAGAGTAGCACATAAAGCGGCTGTCCTGGCTGCAAATACAGCGAAATTGTTGTCAGCCAGTTCCAACCGGTACCGCCCCCAAACCACGATGCAATCGTTGCCGGGAACAGAATAATGCTGGAAGCGAAGATAGCTGGAATAACACCCGCCATGTTCACTTTCAACGGTAAATGTGTGCTCTGTGCAGCGTAAACGCGACGACCCTGCTGACGTTTTGCGTAGTTCACCACAATGCGGCGTTGACCACGTTCAACGAAGATAACAAAGAAGGTCACTGCGAATACGAGTACTGCAACCAACAGCAACAGAAGGAAGTGCAGGTCGCCTTGCCGCGCTTGCTCGATGGTATGGCCAATGGCCGGCGGGAGACCCGCAACAATACCTGCGAAGATAATGATCGAAATACCGTTACCGATACCACGTTCAGTAATCTGTTCGCCCAGCCACATCAGGAACATCGTTCCCGAGACCAGACTCACAACAGCGGTAAAGTAGAAAGCAAAGCCTGGATTCATTACCAGGCCTTGCATCCCTGGCATATTCGGCAGACCGGTAGCAATACCGATCGACTGGAATATGGCCAATACCAACGTACCGTATCGGGTGTACTGGCTAATCTTACGACGGCCAGCCTCCCCTTCTTTCTTAATTTCCGCTAACGCTGGATGAACCACCGTTAATAACTGGATAATAATCGATGCCGAAATATACGGCATGATGCCCAGTGCGAAAATAGAAGCACGGCTGAGAGCACCACCAGAGAACATGTTAAACATTTCAATGATGGTGCCACGCTGTTGCTCAAGCAGTTTGGCAAGTACAGTGGCATCAATACCAGGGATTGGAATAAAAGAGCCAATACGGAAGACAATGAGTGCGCCGATTACAAACAGCAGTCTGCGTTTCAGCTCACCAAAGCCACCTTTGGCACTTTGAAAATCTAATCCCGGTTGTTTAGCCATCTGCTACTTATTCCTCGATTTTACCGCCAGCAGCTTCGATTGCAGCACGTGCACCTTTGGTGACACGCAGACCGCGAACCGTTACCGGTGTAGAAACTTCACCAGACAGAATTACTTTAACGAATTCAATCTGAACACCGACAATGTTGGCTGCTTTCAGCGCGTTCAGGTCGACGATACCGCCTTCAACTTTCGCCAGATCAGACAGACGAATCTCTGTGGTGATCATTGCTTTGCGAGAGGTGAAACCGAACTTCGGCAGACGACGGTACAGAGGCATCTGACCACCTTCGAAACCGCGACGTACGCCACCGCCAGAACGTGAGTTCTGACCTTTGTGACCACGACCACCGGTTTTTCCGAGGCCAGAACCGATACCACGACCCAGACGCTTGGTAGCGTGCTTAGACCCTTCGGCCGGAGACAGAGTATTTAAACGCATCTCTTACTCCTCCACTTTAACCATATAGGAAACCGCGTTGACCATACCGCGTACTGCTGGCGTGTCTTCACGCTCAACGGTGTGGCCAATACGACGCAGACCCAGGCCAACCAGAGTGGCTTTATGCTTAGGCAAGCGGCCGATTGAACTACGGGTTTGAGTGATTTTAATAGTCTTAGCCATCGTGATTACCCCAGAATTTCTTCAACGGATTTACCACGCTTAGCAGCGACCATTTCCGGAGATTTCATATTGCCCAGGCCATCGATAGTTGCACGAACCACGTTAATCGGGTTTGTAGAACCATACGCTTTTGCCAGTACGTTATGAACTCCAGCGACTTCCAGAACGGCGCGCATTGCACCACCGGCAATAATACCGGTACCTTCTGAAGCCGGCTGCATGAACACGCGGGAACCCGTGTGTGCACCTTTAACTGGGTGCTGCAGGGTGCCGTTGGTCAGCGCGACGTTAACCATGTTGCGACGGGCTTTCTCCATCGCTTTCTGGATCGCTGCTGGAACTTCACGCGCTTTACCGTAACCAAAACCTACGCGACCATTACCATCGCCTACCACAGTCAGTGCTGTGAAGGAGAAGATACGACCACCTTTAACAGTTTTAGAAACACGGTTTACCGCGATCAGTTTTTCCTGCAGTTCGCCAGCTTGTTTCTCGATGTGTGCCATCTTAGACCTCTACCTTAGAACTGAAGGCCAGCTTCACGGGCAGCATCTGCCAGTGCCTGGACGCGACCATGATATTGGAAACCGGAACGGTCGAAAGAAACACCAGTGATGCCTTTTTCGATTGCGCGTTCTGCGATAGCTTTACCTACTGCAGCTGCGGCTTCTTTATTACCGGTATACTTCAGTTGTTCAGTGATAGCTTTTTCTACAGTAGAAGCAGCGACCAGAACTTCGGAACCGTTCGGGGCGATTACCTGTGCGTAAATATGACGCGGGGTACGATGTACCACCAGGCGAGTAGCACCCAGCTCTTTGAGCTTGCGACGTGCACGGGTCGCACGACGGATACGAGCAGATTTCTTATCCATAGTGTTACCTTACTTCTTCTTAGCCTCTTTGGTACGCACGACTTCGTCGGCGTAACGGACACCCTTGCCTTTATAAGGCTCAGGACGACGGTAGGCGCGCAGGTCCGCTGCAACCTGACCAATCAGCTGTTTATCAGCGCCTTTCAGCACGATCTCAGTCTGAGTTGGACATTCTGCAGTGATACCCGCGGGCAGCTGGTGATCGACTGGATGAGAAAAGCCCAGAGACAGGTTGACCACGTCGCCTTTAACGGCTGCACGATAACCTACACCAACCAGCTGCAGCTTCTTAGTGAAGCCTTCGGTAACACCGATAACCATTGCGTTCAGCAGCGCGCGAGAAGTACCCGCCTGCGCCCAGCCGTCAACGAAACCTTCGCGCGGAGCGAAAGTCAGAGCGTTGTCAGCATGCTTAACTTCAACAGCATCATTGATAGTACGAGTCAGCTCGCCGTTTTTACCTTTAATCGAAATTACCTGACCGTTGAGTTTTACCTCTACGCCGGCAGGAACAACGACAGGTGCTTTAGCAACACGAGACATATGTATCCTCCGATTACGCTACGTAGCAGATAATTTCGCCACCAAGACCTGCCTGGCGCGCTGCACGATCAGTCATGACACCTTTAGATGTAGAAACTACAGCGATGCCCATACCGGCCATTACCTTTGGCAGCTCATCTTTTTTCTTATAGATGCGCAGACCAGGACGGCTTACTCGCTGAATGCTTTCTACAACAGCTTTGCCCTGGAAATACTTGAGAGTAAGTTCCAGTTCCAGCTTGATGTCGCCTTCGATTTTGAAATCTTCAATATATCCTTCTTCCTTCAGAACGTTGGCAATTGCCAATTTCAGCTTGGAGGAAGGCATGGTGACCGCAACTTTGTTTGCGGCCTGACCGTTACGGATACGGGTCAGCATATCCGCGATCGGATCTTGCATGCTCATCTGTGTTACTCCCGTGATTCAATTGGTGACAATTACCAGCTAGCCTTTTTCAGGCCCGGGATTTCACCGCGCATGGCGGCTTCGCGGACCTTGATACGGCTCAACCCAAACTTCCGCAGGAAACCGTGCGGACGACCTGTTTGACGGCAGCGGTTACGCTGACGCGAAGGGCTGGAATCACGCGGCAGACTCTGCAGCTTCAGAACAGCATCCCAACGATCTTCGTCGGAAGCGTTCACATCAGAGATGATCGCTTTCAGTTCAGCGCGTTTAGCGAAGAATTTGTCTGCTAATTTTGCACGCTTAACTTCGCGTGCTTTCATAGATTGCTTAGCCATTAAGTAACCCTACCTTACTTACGGAACGGGAAGTCAAAGGCAGCCAGCAGAGCACGGCCTTCATCATCAGATTTCGCAGTAGTGGTAATGGTGATATCCAAACCACGAACGCGATCGACTTTGTCGTAGTCGATTTCTGGGAAGATGATCTGCTCACGTACACCCATGCTGTAGTTGCCACGACCATCGAATGACTTAGCGGACAAGCCACGGAAGTCACGGATACGTGGAACAGCAATGGTGACCAGACGCTCAAAGAACTCCCACATGCGCTCGCCACGCAGAGTTACTTTACAGCCGATCGGATAGCCCTGACGGATTTTGAAGCCTGCAACTGATTTGCGTGCTTTGGTGACCAGCGGTTTTTGACCGGAGATTGCTGCCAGGTCAGCTGCTGCGTTATCCAGCAGTTTCTTGTCAGCGATCGCTTCACCAACACCCATGTTCAGGGTGATCTTCTCGACCCGAGGGACTTGCATGACAGAATTGTAGCCAAACTCTGTCATGAGTTTCTGGACTACTTCGTCTTTGTAGTAATCATGCAGTTTCGCCATCGTACTACTCCAAATTACTTGATAGTTTCGCTGTTAGACTTGAAGAAACGGACTTTTTTGCCGTCTTCGAATCTAAAGCCTACACGGTCAGCCTTACCAGTTGCCGCGTTGAACAGTGCAACGTTAGAAACCTGAATAGCAGCTTCTTTTTCAACGATGCCGCCTGGTTGGTTCAGGGCCGGGACCGGCTTCTGATGTTTCTTAACCAGGTTGATACCTTCAACGATGACCTTACCAGAAGACAGGACATTCTTAACTTTACCGCGCTTACCTTTATCTTTACCGGTTAACACGATAACTTCGTCGTTACGACGGATTTTAGCTGCCATTGTTCGCTCCTTAGAGTACTTCTGGTGCCAGAGAGATAATTTTCATGAACTTTTCAGTACGAAGTTCACGAGTTACCGGCCCAAAAATACGCGTACCGATAGGCTGCTCACTGTTATTGTTCAGAATAACGCATGCATTACCATCGAAGCGAATGACAGAACCGTCCGGGCGACGAACACCCTTCCTGGTGCGCACCACTACCGCCTTCAGGACATCACCTTTTTTGACTTTACCACGAGGAATTGCTTCCTTGATGGTAACTTTGATGATGTCACCGACGCCTGCGTAGCGACGGTGCGAGCCACCCAGAACCTTGATACACATTACGCGACGTGCACCGGAGTTGTCGGCGACGTTCAGCATAGTCTGTTCTTGGATCATTTTAGTGCTCCGCTAATGTCAACTACTACTTCGGGACCTAAACCTCAGGTCGTTAGAAAGCCCCATAATTGAGGGCGCGGCATTGTAACACCGGTTCTCACAGATGGGTAGAAAAAATAAACGGCTCTCAATCGAGCCGCTGATTTTCCCTGATGACAGGGAGGGCGTATTCTAGGGAATAGTGCGAACAGTAGCAAATGTAATCTGCCTTATTTTTCGTCGCCTTCCAAATTAAGTGCCCTTCTGACTCAATCAACCAGCTTTCTGGCTAGTTGGTTATGCTGACGCAGTACGGCTGGCAGGTCAATTCCGGCCAGTTCTCCGTTACGCACCCTGACTTTACCGTTAATGATGCTGTAAGCGACCTGGCCGGGATTACAGAATACCAGCGCAGCAACGGGATCGTGCCCTGCCCCGGCAAGACCAATGCGATTGAGGTCAAAAATAGCCAAATCAGCCATCATGCCCGGCGCAATAGCGCCCACGTCATTGCGATTCAGCACTTTTGCTCCCCCCAGCGTCGCCAGTTCGAGTGCCTGACGCGCCGTCATCGCATCCGGGCCGAACCCCACGCGTTGCAGCAGCATGGCCTGACGTACTTCTGCCATCATATCTGCGCTGTCATTGGAGGCAGAACCATCCACCCCCAAACCGACATGTACTCCGGCATCGCACATGTGCCTTATCGGCGCAATGCCCGAGCCGAGACGCATGTTTGAGCACGGACAGTGCGCGATACCTGTCCCTGTACGTGCAAATAACTCAATACCGGGCTGATCCAGTTTGACGCAGTGTGCATGCCAGACATCCGGGCCTACCCAGCCGAGGTCTTCAACATACTGCGCGGGTGTCATGTTGAACTTTTCGCGGCTATATTGGATATCACTGTCATTCTCCGCCAGATGCGTATGCAGAGAGACGTTGAAGCTGCGTGCCAGTGCTGCGGATTGCTTCATCAGCTCACGGCTGACCGAGAACGGTGAACATGGCGCAACCACAATGCGTAGCATCGAGCCATAGCTGTCATCGTGATAGCGCTCAATCACCCGCTGCGTATCCTTCAGAATGGCTGCTTCACTCTCAACCAGCGAATCGGGCGGCAGGCCACCCTGGGATTGACCGACACTCATGCTGCCCCGGCTCGCATGGAAACGCATACCCATTAAGGATGCGGCTTCAATGCTGTCGTCAAGCTTACAACCATTAGGGTAAACATAGAGGTGGTCACTGGTGGTGGTGCAGCCGGAGAGGATCAGCTCGGCCATTGAGACCTGCGTTGACACCTGAATCATCCCGGGCGTTAAATTCTGCCACAGTGGATAGAGGTGAGTCAGCCAGTTGAACAGTTCACCATTTTGCACCGCAGGAATAGCGCGGGTCAGGCTCTGGTACATATGGTGATGCGTATTGATCAGGCCTGGAATAACAATGTGTCCCTGGAGATCAATCACCTCGTCGGCGTTATCAGGTAATGAGTCTGCTTCTCCAACCGCAGCAATTTGATTTCCTTTTATCAAAATACTGGCGTGTCGTATTTCCTGACGGTCAGCATCCATGCAGACCACATAGTCGGCATTCTTCAGTAACAGCGTTCGTGTCATAAACTTGCCTGTGGGTTGTCAGTGGTTATGTGCTATCCGATATTAGCGGCAAGTTTTTGGCTGAGACAATAGCAGGCAGTGCAGTGACAGTTGCTGGGGTGACAGGTAGTGCGGTGAACGGTGAAAACGTTCAACGGTAGCCGACACAATCAATCATGACTCTCCATTTTCAAGACTCATCACTTCCCTGGCGATGATAAACCGCTCGCTCCCGTGTGGCATTTTCAGGTCGCATTGACTGATGAACCGCAGGACCCACGGGCTCCCCGTTAAATTTGTGAACGCTATCAGACTTGTACAACCACTGGCATGAATGGAACAGGCCAGATACCAGGCAAAAAAAAACCCCCTGCCGAAGCAGAGGGTTTCTCAGAAAAAACAATTCTTATTACAGAACCGCTTTCTCGATTACGCGAACCAGGGTCCAGGATTTAGTCTTGGACAGTGGACGGCATTCGCGGATTTCTACCACGTCACCAATTCCACATTCATTGTTCTCGTCATGGATGTGCAGCTTAGTCGTACGTTTGATGAATTTGCCGTAGATCGGGTGTTTCACAAAACGTTCGATAGCAACAACTGCAGATTTCTGCATTTTGTCACTTACTACACGACCCTGCAGAGTACGGATTTTATCGGTCATTACGAACCCGCCTTCTCAGTCAGTAAAGTCTTAACGCGTGCAACATCACGGCGCACCTGTTTCAGCAGATGGGTCTGCTGCAGTTGGCCAGATGCTGCCTGCATGCGCAGGTTAAATTGCTCACGCAGCAGATTAAGCAGCTCAGTGTTCAGCTCTTCAACGCTTTTTTCACGCAGCTCTGTTGCTTTCATTACATCACCGTCTTAGTTACAAAGGTGGTTTTGATAGGCAGTTTTGCTGCTGCCAGCTTGAATGCTTCACGGGCCAGCTCTTCTGGTACGCCGTCCATTTCATACAGGACTTTACCAGGCTGGATCAGGGCAACCCAATACTCTACGTTACCCTTACCTTTACCCATACGCACTTCCAGCGGCTTCTCGGTGATCGGTTTGTCCGGGAATACTCGGATCCAGATCTTACCTTGACGCTTAACTGCACGGGTCATAGCACGACGTGCTGCTTCGATCTGACGAGCAGTCAGACGACCACGGCCAACAGCTTTCAGACCGAAAGTACCGAAGCTGACATCCGTACCCGCAGCCAGACCGCGGTTACGGCCTTTGTGCACCTTACGGAATTTCGTACGCTTTGGTTGTAACATCAGCGACTCTCCTTACTTACGGCCTTTACGCTGCTGCTTTTTAGGTTGAGCAGCCGGTTCCGGTTGTTCAACAGCAGCCATACCACCCAGGATCTCACCTTTGAAGATCCATACCTTAACGCCGATTACACCATAAGTGGTGTGCGCTTCAGAGGTGTTGTAGTCAATGTCAGCACGCAGTGTGTGCAATGGCACGCGACCTTCACGATACCATTCGGTACGTGCGATCTCGGCGCCACCCAGACGGCCGCTAACTTCGACTTTAATACCCTTCGCGCCAAGACGCATGGCGTTCTGAACCGCACGCTTCATAGCACGACGGAACATCACACGACGCTCCAGCTGTGAAGTGATGCTGTCAGCTACCAGTTTCGCGTCCAGTTCCGGCTTGCGGACTTCGGCGATATTAATCTGTGCAGGAACGCCAGCGATTTTCGCGACGACCGTGCGCAGTTTTTCTACATCTTCGCCTTTCTTACCGATGACGATGCCCGGACGAGCGGTGTGAATAGTCACACGGATGCTCTTCGCAGGACGCTCGATAACGATACGAGAGACAGATGCTTTAGCCAGTTCCTTAGTCAGGAACTGACGTACTTTAAAATCGCTGTCCAGGTTGTCAGCGAATTCATTGGTGTTCGCAAACCAGGTAGAGTTCCATGGTTTTACAATACCCAGGCGAATACCATTAGGATGTACTTTCTGACCCATTGCTAGTCTCCAGAGTCTCAGCGATCGGACACAACCACAGTAATGTGGCTGGTGCGCTTCAGGATGCGATCTGCACGACCTTTGGCACGCGGCATAATGCGTTTCATGGTCGGACCTTCATCAACGAAAATTTTCGTGATTTTCAGATCGTCGATATCAGCGCCATCGTTGTGTTCGGCGTTAGCAATGGCAGATTCCAGAACTTTTTTGACCAGTACAGCCGCTTTCTTATTGGTGTAGGTCAAAATGTCCAGTGCCTGCGACACTTTCTTACCGCGAATCAGGTCAGCAACAAGGCGAACCTTCTGAGCAGAAGAACGAGCGTGGCGATGTTGAGCTAAAGTTTCCATCTCTTCCTCCTACTTATTTCTTCTTGGCTTTTTTATCAGCCGCGTGACCGCGATAAGTACGTGTCGGCGCGAATTCACCCAGTTTGTGACCAACCATTTCGTCGGAAACAAAGACAGGAACGTGCTGACGACCATTATGGACAGCGATGGTCAAACCGATCATGTTAGGAAAGATCGTTGAACGACGGGACCAAGTGCGCAAAGGCTTCTTGTCACCGCTTTCCACCGCTTTCTCTACCTTCTTCAGCAAGTGCAGGTCAATAAAAGGACCTTTCTTGAGAGAACGTGGCATGGCTTATCCTCTAATATTATTTGCTACGGCGACGTACGATAAACTTATCGGTACGCTTGTTGCTACGGGTCTTCTTACCTTTGGTCTGAACGCCCCACGGAGTTACCGGGTGCTTACCAAAGTTACGACCTTCACCACCACCGTGCGGGTGATCAACTGGGTTCATCGCGGTACCACGAACGGTCGGACGAACACCACGCCAACGGGCTGCACCGGCTTTACCCAGAACGCGAAGCATGTGCTCAGCGTTGCCGACTTCGCCCAGTGTTGCGCGGCAGTCAGACTCGACTTTACGCATTTCACCTGAACGCAGACGCAGGGTAACGTAAGAACCTTCACGCGCAACGATCTGCACGTAAGCACCAGCTGAGCGAGCAATCTGACCGCCTTTGCCTGGTTTCATTTCTACGTTATGCACGGTTGAACCCACCGGGATGTTACGCATCGGCAGAGTGTTACCTGCTTTGATCGCAGCATCAACGCCAGATTGAATCTGGTCGCCGGCTTTCAGGCCTTTAGGGGCCAGGATGTAACGGCGCTCGCCGTCTTTGTACAGAACCAGTGCGATGTTCGCAGAGCGGTTCGGATCGTACTCAAGACGTTCAACAACTGCCGGGATACCATCTTTGTTGCGTTTGAAGTCAACAATACGGTAAGCCTGCTTGTGACCACCACCGATATGACGGGTAGTGATACGACCATTGTTGTTACGGCCACCGGATTTGCTGTTTTTTTCTACCAGCGGGGCGAATGGTTTGCCCTTGTGCAGCTCCGCGTTTACCACTTTAACTACATGGCGACGACCCGGAGATGTCGGTTTACATTTAACAACTGCCATTGTCTTTCTCCTCCGACTTACTCAGCGCCGCCAGCGAAGTCCAGATTCTGGCCTTCTTTCAGGGTGACGTAAGCTTTTTTCCAGTCGCTACGACGACCGATACGCTGTCCTTGACGCTTAACTTTGCCCTTAACTACCAGGGTGTTTACGTCTTTAACTTCTACTTCGAACAGTTTCTCAACAGCAGCAACGATCTCTGCTTTGGTCGCGTCATTAGCAACTTTGAGAACGATGGTATTGGTTTTTTCCATCGCGCTAGATGCTTTTTCAGATACGTGCGGCGCGCGCAGTACTTTCAGCAGACGTTCTTCACGGATCATGCCAGCATCTCCTCAACTTGCTTAACTGCATCAGCAGTCATAACGACTTTGTCGAAGGCGATCAGGCTAACTGGGTCGATACCGGATGCATCACGCACGTCAACCTTGTACAGGTTACGCGCAGCCAGGAACAGATTCTCATCCAGTTCACCGGTGATGATCAGCACGTCTTCCAGAGCCATGTCTTTCAGTTTCTGTACCAGCAGCTTGGTTTTCGGTGCTTCTACAGCAAATGATTCGACAACGATCAGACGATCTTGACGTACCAGTTCGGACAGGATGCTTTTCAGCGCGCCGCGGTACATCTTTTTGTTAACTTTTTGACTGTGGTCCTGTGGCTTCGCAGCAAAGGTCACACCACCTGAACGCCAGATTGGGCTCTTTACAGAACCTGCACGCGCACGGCCGGTGCCTTTTTGACGCCATGGCTTTTTGCCTGAACCAGTTACTTCGGCGCGAGTTTTCTGCGCACGAGTACCCTGGCGGGCGCCAGATGCGTAAGCAACAACAACCTGGTGAACCAGCGCTTCGTTGAAATCACGACCGAAGGTAGTTTCGGAAACAGTCAGCGCGCTCTGCGCGTCTTTCAATACTAATTCCATTGCTATCCCCTTACGCCTTCACAGCTGGTTTAACGATCAGGTCGCTACCGGTAGCACCGGGAACTGCACCTTTAACCAGCAGCAGGTTGCGCTCAGCGTCAACACGTACCACGTCCAGACTCTGAACGGTTACGCGCTCATTACCCAGCTGACCTGCCATTTTCTTGCCTTTGAACACTTTGCCCGGAGTCTGGTTCTGACCGATTGAACCCGGAACGCGGTGAGACAAGGAGTTACCGTGAGTAGCGTCCTGGGTACGGAAGTTCCAGCGCTTAACGGTACCGGCGAAACCTTTACCTTTTGAGGTACCGGTTACGTCAACTTTTTTAACTTCAGCGAAAATTTCAACGCTGATGCTCTGACCTACAGAGTATTCTTCACCTTCAGCGGTGCGGAATTCCCACAGGCCACGGCCAGCTTCAACGCCAGCTTTAGCAAAATGACCAGCTTCAGGTTTGGTCACACGGTTTGCTTTTTTAGCACCGGTGGTAACCTGAATTGCCTGGTAACCATCGTTTTCCAGGCCTTTGACCTGAGTAACGCGGTTCGCTTCAACTTCGATTACGGTGACGGGGATAGAAACGCCATCTTCAGTGAAGATGCGGGTCATGCCCACTTTTTTACCGACTAAACCAATCATTGTTTCAACCTCTCAATCGCTCGATGACCTGATTAACCCAGGCTGATCTGCACGTCAACACCGGCAGCCAGATCCAGACGCATCAGAGCATCAACGGTTTTTTCAGTTGGCTCAACGATGTCTACCAGACGCTTGTGAGTGCGGATTTCGTACTGATCACGCGCATCTTTGTTAACGTGCGGAGAGATCAGAACAGTAAAACGCTCTTTGCGGGTTGGCAGCGGGATTGGACCACGAACCTGCGCACCAGTGCGCTTGGCGGTCTCAACGATTTCCGCGGTTGATTGATCGATCAGACGATGATCAAACGCTTTAAGACGGATACGGATTCTTTGGTTCTGCATGAGACCAGAGCTCCAAACTTTTTATAGACGAAAAAAATTACTACTCGAGCCCATTACGATTGATGGGAGAGTGTAATCGTTCAGCATATAACTCCACAATTGGGAGTATTGTCAGGCGGCCTAAAATTCAGCCGTCTGCGATTCTGCTCGAATCGCGCCTGCAATATCTGCAGGCCCGCGCATTATACGTAAATCTGTTCAGGAAGCAACCCGTGTTGCGCTTTTCCCTGCTAAATAGTGGCCGACGTGTGAGGCACGCGTCGCACTGAACTGCTTTAAGGCTGATAAATCATGGATTCAATTGTGAGCACATTTCCGGGGTTCCTCATTCGCAGATGACACAGAACAGCAAGCCGGTGAGAGTGTTCGTCACCTTTTACCTGGAGCTTAACCATGTCCCTGCCCTTTATTACTCAAATCGCTGTTCTGGCTGGCGGAGGTGCATTAGGAAGCTTTCTGTCTCTGGCCTGTGCGCGCTTCTCTCCTGCCCTCCCTCCTGACCAGTGGTTTGCCTCACTCTGCTTCCCCGGGTCACGGTGCACCCATTGTCAGCAGCGCCTGCTATGGCGCGATAAACTGCCTCTGGTCAGCTGGCCAGTCTTAAAAGGACGGTGTCGTTTCTGCAATCAGCTATTCAGCGAATCGAGCTTTGTCATGGAATGTCTGACTGCAATGCTCTGTCTGCTGGTGCTACAAAGCTTTACCCATTCTGCAGACGCGATTTTTATTATTGCGGCCTCTGGCCTGTTGCTACTGGTGGCGGCTATTGATTGTCGCCACTACTGTATACCCGACCCGCTGAGCTATCTGCTGCTCTGGCTGGGATTACTGCACGCCTCACTAACCGGAAATGAAACAGCGGCGATATGGGGCGCCCTGACTGGATACTGTGCGTTGTGGCTGCTTGCCTGGGGCTATCGGCTGGTAAGGGGGTTTGAAGGATTAGGCTATGGCGATATCAAGCTTTTCGCAGCGCTAGGTGCCTGCTGTGGCTGGCAGGCATTACCCTGGATTGCGCTGGGTGCTACAGTTCTGGCGTTAGCGACCATCGTGATGTTGCAACGACGGGGCGTAGTCCAGATGGACAGCCCGCTACCCTTTGGGCCGTTCCTGGCCATTGCGGGCTGGGTGATGCTTGTACTTCAGGCGCGATTCACTCTTCTTTGATTTGAGCCTGCAAATAGTTCTGGATGCCCATCCTCTGGATGAGCTCAAGCTCCGTCTCAATCCAGTCGATGTGGTGTTCTTCATCCGCCAGGATTTCAATCATCATGTCACGGCTGACGTAATCATGAACTTTATCAGCATAGGAGATAGCTTCACGAAGATCTTTAGCCCCTTCCAGCTCCAGATTCAGGTCTGAACTCAGCATCTCCTCAACGTCTTCTCCAATACGCAGACGTCCCAGATCCTGAAGATTTGGAATGCCTTCAAGAAAAAGAATGCGCTCAATATATTTGTCAGCATGCTTCATCTCATCGATTGATTCGTGATACTCCACATCATTGAGGCGCATCAGTCCCCAGTTTTTAAACATGCGTGCATGCAGAAAGTACTGGTTGATAGCAACCAGTTCATTTCCAAGCAGTTTATTGAGATGACTAATAACTTTGATATCACCCTTCATTGTTAACCCTCCGCGTCTGATTTATTAGAGCGTAGATGCGGTTAAAAAGAAGTCAAAAAAGCGTGACAGATATTGTGGGTATTCACACACCGATGTTCGTCAGGCTATCTCTTTATAGAGCGGCGGATTTTGCATCTCTTCATCCAGGATTTCACGCGCAGCACGAACGCATTTGCCGCATTGTTTGCCTACTGGCACAAACTGACGCAGTTGCTGGATAGACTCAGGCTGATAGCGACGCACGACTTCACGAAGGGTTTTATCACTGATGGCATTACAAAGGCAGACGTACATTGATTCATCACTCTGGTACATTTTCTATACACAGTGTAAATGCGAATAGTTTTTATTTCAAACCCACCCTTTGCAGGGTTATGGCTTATTCAGAGCAAAAAAAAGAGCACCGAAGTGCTCTTTTATCTGTGTTGCAGTGGCCGTTTGCACGACTACAGCAGATATCACAATTAAGCGATAACTTTAGCAACAACACCCGCGCCAACGGTACGGCCGCCTTCGCGGATTGCGAAGCGCAGACCTTCGTCCATTGCGATTGGGTGGATCAGGGTAACAACCATTTTGATGTTGTCGCCAGGCATGACCATTTCAACGCCT
>NZ_JSUT01000005.1:0-1484350 GCF_000816655.1 Pantoea sp. MBLJ3 | reverse complement strand
GGTGCCGGGCTCGGTGGACGTCTACGACTGGCCGGGCCACTTTGTCGACCACAGCCACGGCGAGTCCTACGCGCGCATCCGTCAGGAGGTGTGGCAGGCCGAGCACCACAGCGTCAGCGGGTCGGGCACCGCCACCGGCATCGCGCCGGGCTTCACCTTTGCCATCATCAACGCGCCGCACTTCAGCGACAACGGCGAATATCTGGTGACCTCGGCCACCTATGACTTCGCCGAGAACAGTTACGCCAGCGGCGACACCGGCGAGAGCCGTCACAACATCAGCTTCACGGTGCTGCCGTCGTCGGTGACGTACCGCACGCCGCCCACGACGCCGTGGCCGAAAACACACGGCCCGCAGACCGCGAAGGTGGTGGGGCCGAAAGGCGAGTCGATCTGGACCGATCGCTACGGCCGGGTGAAGGTGAAGTTTCACTGGGACCGTCTGGCGAAGGGCGACGACACCAGCTCCTGCTGGGTGCGCGTCTCCAGCGCCTGGGCGGGTCAGGGGTTCGGCGGGGTGCAGATCCCGCGCGTTAACGACGAAGTGGTGGTGGACTTCATCAACGGCGATCCGGACCGTCCGCTGATTATCGGCCGCGTGTATAACGAGGCAAGCATGCCGCCGTGGGCGCTGCCGGCGGCGGCGACGCAGATGGGCTTTTTAAGCCGGTCGAAGGATGGCACGGCGGATACGGCGAACGCGCTGAGGTTTGAGGATAAGGCGGGTGAGGAACACCTGTGGATCCAGGCGCAGAAGAACATGGATACCCATGTTAAAAATGACGCCAGCCATTCCGTCGCCAACAATCACAGCCATTATGCGGGCGGCAATGAGTTGTATCGGGTCGAAACCAACCGCGTCCACGGCGTAAAAGGGGGCGAAGAGCGGCTGACCGGTAAAGGCAAGCTTGATGCGGTAGTCGATACCTATGTTGTGGGTTCGGGCACTAAACTTCGCCTTGAATGCGGAGAGAGCGCTATCGAACTCAATGCGAATGGCCAGATTAATATTGTGGGTAAAGGCTTCAATATTTTCGTGCAGGGCGATGGTCATATCACCACCTCTGGCGGCAAACTGAACCTGAACACAGATGGTGCGAAGCCAGGCACTAGCGCACCGGGCTCCAGTCATAAACAGAACATCAGTCAGGCGGTGGAGAACCTGTTCCCGCCGAAGCAAAAAGGCCAGGCCGCGCCCGCTGCACCAAAGGCCGCGCCCGCTGCACCAAAGGCTGCGGCGGCACCGGCGAAAGGGGCGGTTGCACCAAAAAATGGTGACAATTTTTCAACCATTTCTCCAATAATATTAAAACATGAAGGAGGCTATGCAAATCGCGCATCTGATAAAGGCGGTCCAACAAACCATGGTATTGCCTGGAATACATGGAAAAAATATTCAAAAGAGGATCTGGGTGTTGAGCCGACGCTAGAAAATCTTAAAAAAATCACTCCAGAACAGGCTGAGATTATTTACAAGAAAAGATATTGGGATCCAAGTGGTTTTAATGACATAAAAGATCCTAAGTTAGCTTTGATGTCCTATGACTGGAGCATTACATCTGGTGGGGCAGGAAAACAGATTCAAAAGCTCTTAAATAGTCAATATGGAAAAAGTTTAAATGTTGATGGTGTCATTGGACCTGATACAATTTCAGCTATGAATAGTGTCGAAGATTCAGGTAAACTAACCGATAGCATTGCTGAAATCAGAAAGCAATATTATACTAACCTCACTATATCTGATCCTAAAAACTTACCCAATCTTACCGGCTGGATTAATAGGGTTAATGATTGTCTGGATTTTAAAGGTTAATGAAATGAACAAAGTTGGATTTAGCTTAGCGGTGCTGTTGTCAATATCTTCATCATCCTTGTTTGCTTCAGACGATTTTACCGGTCAATGGAGTGGGCAAGAAAAAAATGATAACGGGTCATTATACTCAACGTTAACATTAAAGTTAAAACAGCAAAATAATAACATAATGGGTAGTTATTGCTATGTTACCAGAAGCGGTAATAAAATAGATTGCCCTGATAATGAACAAAAAAACCTCAAAGGTGTTGCAAACGGAAATAATGCTTTGATTGATTTTGATTCTGCTTTTGGTGGGGTAAAAGGTAAAGCAAGTTTAGAAATTAAAGATAATAAAGTTATATGGAAGTTAATTAAAGATCCTGAGAATGGTGAGTTCTATGCGCCTAAAAATTATACGCTCGATAAAGAAGTAAATCAGGAGAATTTAAAATCAGACATGAAGGTTTTTTCGACATCTGATTTCACCATTACTTTAGTGAATGGTTGTGGAGGGTTTTATACTGTATGTGATAAAGTTAAATACTTTGGCCTGAGAAATAAAGATGGAAAACAAATCATTCTTGAAGGTAAGACCACGCAGCCTGTTAATTTAAATAAAGCCGACGGAATGATTTTTAAAAATAACGGTGTAGACTATATTGTGCGATTTAATCCGCTTGCGTTAAAGGTAGTGCAGGGGAATAAAACACTTGTAGAGCAAAGTGGTAAGTGGGAATGATAATTTTTATTGTTCAAATACGAGGATTTTCCTGCGGATTGAATAATATGTATAAACTTAATTAATAATATGATATTTCTCGGGGAGGTGGTTTTTTATCTCCTCCCCGCACGTAGAATTTAAATTTGAATTTATATTCAGTAAGTTAAATTGCAATTTATTAGTGAGTAACCGAAAGTTTTTTCTTATTTTTTTTGCTAATCTCGATAAAATTTAACAAATGTAGTTTTTTTGATGGTCTTATATTTGTGTCTGCCCTCATTTTTTTATCTTGCATTGCAAGGGCCGAACCCAGCACGAACTTATACTTTCCAACTCTTAATGATAGCGACTTTTCCGTTCTGCTAAATAGCTATGCTTTCAATCCCGGTGAGACCTGAAGCAACTAAAATTTCGTACGTGCAGGCAAGGCCCTGAGTTCAGCTATGGCCTGAGTCGACCTTTTCAGCGCAGGTTTGAATTATGACAAGTAAATATATTGTTCAAGCACTACGGTTAAAAACGGTGTTTAATATAACTGGTGGAATCATTATTCCACCGTTTTGACAAAGCGCTATACCAATGAAGCTGCTGAATTTTTGAAGTTTTCAGGTGAATAAAGTGAGTTTATTTATTAAGTTGTTTTTTTGGGTTTTTTTTATTGGTAGCTTAACAGGTTTTGCAACAGCCTCTGATACGCAATCGACTTACTCTCAGTATGATGTTCTGGGTAATGTTTCGACTATTTTTAATGACCAGGAAGTCGTTTCAAGTTTAAAATCTGTTTTAGGCAGCGAGTACAATGACTTTAGCCAGAACTTTGATGTTTTTGGTGAGCCTCATATAACAGCGAACGGTGGTATATTCGTTGAGGGCTGGTTAAAAGATCTTTACCTTGAGCAGGCTTCAGCATTTGTTATACAGCCTGACGGTAAAGTCTATGCTGCATGGATACTGCCTGTAGATAATAAAATAAATTATATAAGTAATGACCGTGCAACTAACAAAATGCAGGAAGATATTGCGATCTGGGCGAAGCGTTTCGATAAAAAACAGTCAGCTATTTCGGCTATAAATAAAAAAGAAGTTCAAAAAAACGGCGAGAAAGTTTTCGAGACGCAGAAGTTCAGGATTAGGATAGCGTCGCTTTGCACTACTGATTCGGAGTGTAATGACGTCAGTTATGAAGGTGTAAGAAAATCAGATGGCGCGGTTGTCAAGTTAAGAGGAAAGGCTATGAAAAGTGATTGTGGTCAGGCTTCCTGCACGGTGCTGAGTTATAAATTCCGTAATCATGATGCAACTTATATTATCAACAATGTAATTAGTAATCTTACAGTTGTTGTTAATGACAAAATCGTACTATCTGAAGACGGAAAGTGGATAAATATTTCCGAGTAATAAAGTTTCTGTGGGATGGTGCGCCATGTGTGCGCACTGTCACACATGATGTTTGCACATTATTTTTAAATGGAATTTTATAAAATGGTATGTTTCATTAATAAACGTAATTTTCAATTATGCGCGCTGCTTTCAGTTGTTTTTTATTTTTATCCTTGTTATGTAATGGCTGATGATTCCAGTAATGAACTAAAAAGCTCTGACTTTCAGGTAATAATAAATCATCACGGTTTAACTTTAGGTGACGATTGGAACAGTGAGATTCAGAAACAGGTGGGCGTGCAGATAAGTGAAAACTTCGTTGGCGACGCGCCCGTCGGTGACACCAGCTATAAGTACTATCAGCATAAATATGATGGTTTTGAAATCTACACTGCCAACTTGTTTTGGCAAAAAAAACAGCGTGATATCAATAGCTATCTCATTGCACAGATCACCATCAATACGCCTGCAATCAAAACAGCCAGAGGTGTAGAAATTGGTGACAGTCAGGATGTGCTGGTCAGTAAATATGGTCAGGGCACAGTGGATGACAGTGATAACCAGCACTGGTTATATTATGACGCTGATCACAAACGCATGTCATTTCAGTTAGAGCATAAAAAAGTCAGTCATATTATGATGACGATTAATACGGATGATTGAAAGGGGTTCTGCGTGATATGTTGCGCGGAATTGAATTATGTTATATCTCTGATGTGATCATTATTGTTAAAAATGGCAGAGTAGTTATGGTTAAATTTTTATCTTTAATAGTTTTTTCATTGCCTCTGACCGTGCTTGCCAATAACGCATGCCCGATGTTGAGTGATTCTGCCAACGCAAAAGGCGTGCGTTTCGACAATACAGATAATGTCTACAAGGTTGGCGGGTCAGGACGGCTGCAGTTTTATTCTGCGCCTGATAGCCGTTGTGCAGAAAAAGATGTTTTTGTGGTGCCTGGCAATGAATTATATGCTTACGTCGAATATGGAAAGTATTACAGCGTAATGTATGTGGCCAATGACGGAAACCAGGTTAATGGCTGGGTCGAGAAATTCAGATTAGTTGAAACACATACTGGTATCGCACCCAATTATGATGAAAATAAATAGTTAATTCCTCTGCTGTTAATAACATCCCGTTTTTACTTTCCCCATATGGAAATCTATTATGAATTACCAATTCAATGAGGGCGCCTTTGCGCTTTTTCCTGCTGCCTGGCAGGACACCACCATGAATATTCTCCGCGACGAAGCCAGTGGGCTGGCATGGGTTGTAAGCCGTGGTGTTATTTCTGAGGGCAGTGATGCGGAAAAAGAATTCCAGCGTCAGTGGGACACGTTGCGGAGTCAGATGGGTCACATCCAGCAGAGTGAGTTTGTACGCGTGACGGCGGGTGTAGATAACACCCTACACGCAATTGAAGTTGAAACTATGTTTGACCGTAACGGGCAGGCCGTGTGGCAGAAACAGCTGGCTACGCAGGTGCCGGACTCGAACACCTTAATGATTTTTACGCTCTCCGCGATGCGTCCATTCAATGAAGAAGACGGACAGCGCTGGAGTGCTTTTAAACAAAGCCTGACTCTGAACACGCCACGGAAAGCATAACTTATGGATAATCCTGCGGCCCGCGTGGGCGATGAGATCATTCACTCCAGCATTTTTGCTGATATCACCAGCATTGTGGCAGAAGGTGCGGCGTATGCCGTCATTGGTGCCGCAGTGGGTGCTGCTATCGTCTCGGCCGCGCCCCTGCTGGGTACAGGGGCGGCAGCGGCGAGTGTCGCTGCCGTGGGTAACAGTTGCCTGCTCAGCGGTATTCTTGGCGGTATACTGGCCAATGCCGTGGGTCTGTCACAGGAGATCAGCAAAGCGGCCGATGGGCTGGGAAACATGATATTCCCGCCGTCACCCGCCGGTGTGATATCCAGCGGTTCAGACAACGTTTACGTAAATGGTCTTTTAGCCGTGCGCGCGGCCGGTATGCTCACGCCCGGCGAGACACCGCCACCGGAACCGCAATCGCCGAAGAGCTTCGCGGATTATGGCGGCATGCTGCTCTCTGCGGTGGGCCAGTTTGGCAGTGCAATGTGGCAACCTACGGTCGCCTCCGCCGATGCGGGTACCTCTCCGCTGGAGCAGGACAAAGTGGCCTGTGAAAAACACAGTGCACCGCAATATCTGGCGCAGGGATCGAAAAGTGTCTTTATCAATGGCCAGCCTGCGGTGCGCGCAAAGGATAAAACCACCTGTGATGCCACCGTGAGTGACGACGTCTCCCCCAATGTCATCATTGGTGGTGAAACGGTCACGGTCAGAGAGATCAAAAGCGGCAAGGTGCCAGGCCTGGCTGTGATGATGATCGGCCTTTCTCTGATCCGTGGTCGCCCCAGTCAGATCCTCAAAAACATGCCCTGCGCGCTGGCCGGTGCCGTGGGCGGTATGGCAGCGGACATGGCCATCAACGCGGCTTTCTCGTCGCTGTTCCCGGTTCATGCGGCGACCGGCGTCAAAGTCCTGAATGATGATGCCGAGCGCGATTTTTCCCTTCCCGGACGTTTCCCGCTTAGTTTTCAGCGCAGCTATAACAGCCTGACTCAGCGTGCCGGCCTGTTTGGTCAGGGCTGGGCCACGGTGTTTGACAGTTACCTGACGCTGGAAGGCAATCGGGCGACCTGGTTTGATGACAACGGACGCGAACTAAGCTTTGACGTGCCCGGTGAAAAAGAGGTGCTCTACAGCATCAGCGAAGGGTTGATGGTGCGGCGCAACGAGTCAGGCGATATCGCCATTGCCGATGACGACGGTGCGGTCTGGCGTCTATACCGACGCACGGCTGCTGATCCGCAGGTGCTGCGTCTGGCTTCACTCAGCGACGAGTACGGTAATGCGCTGGAGATGGGCTGGGATGAACAGGCTCGTCTGGTGCGTATTCATGACGCGCCGCTGGCGATTGACGTTACGCTGCACTACGACGACAAACATCACGCGCGGCACCCGACATCAGCCAGCCATTTTGATGGCGATCAGCACTGGCCTCTGACGCGCTGGACATACACTGAGCAGGGCCAGCTTGCCAGCGTTACTGATGCCGCTGGCGTTGTGTCGCGGCGTTTCAGGTACAACGACGACGGGTTAATGGTCTGGCATCAGCTGCCCGGCGGGCTGGAAAGCGAATATCGCTGGCAGAAGCTGGATCACTGGCGCGTGGTAGAGAACCGCACCAATACCGGTGATGGCTGCCACATGCATTACGATCTCGAGGCGGGCATCACGCGCGTGTCGACCTATGACGGCCAGCAGCGCGAACACCACTGGAATGCCGCGTGCCTCATCACCTGTTTTATCGACGAGCGGGGCGAGAAGTGGCGTTATGAGTGGGATGAAAACGAACTCCTGACGCGCCGCATCGATCCGCTGGGCAACGCGGTGAGCTTCACCTATGACGATCTGGGCAACCGCATTGAAGAGAAAGATGCTGACGGCGGTGTGCAGGCTGTGCAATGGCTGTCCCACCGTTCGCTGCCGACAGTGGTTGCCGGAGCAGACGGTTCCACCACGAAGTACTATTACGATCCCCATCATGGCCTTGAGCGCGTTGTTGATGCGCTCGGGCAAAGCACGCTCTATAAACGGGATGAATTCGGACTGGTTGTCGAGGAGATCGACGCAGCGGGTAACAGCTACCGCCGGGAGTTTAACGATGCCGGCCAGGTTATCCGTGAAACCGAGTGCTCAGGGCTGACCACGCGCTACCGTTATCATCCGCTGGGCTGGCTCAGTTGTGTCATCGCGCCGGATGGTGAAGAAACCCGTTATCACTATGACGCAGCAGGCCGTCCTCTTCAGCTGGAACGTGCAGAAGGATGGGAAGAGCGGTTGCACTGGAGTGAAAACGGACTGCCGCTGGCCTATGAATCGGCTGATGGCAAGCGCAGTGAATTCCGTTACGACAACGTCGGGCGATTGATTGCCAACCGCAATGCAGAGGGTGAGACGGTTCAGCGAAGCTGGGACAGCCGTGGCCGGTTGACGGCGCTGCAAAACGAGAACGGCGAGCAGTATCAGTTCGAGTGGGGCGCAGATTCTCTGTTGCTGGCTCAGGTCGGGCTGGATGGCGTTGCCACGCGATATGATTATGATGCAGCGGGCCGCACGGTATCACGTACCTTTGCCGCCGGGCATCCTCAGTCCATCACCCATCGCTATCACTGGAGCCGTGCGGGACAACTGCTGGCGCGGACCACGCCGGAGGGCCAGACGCGCTATCACTACAGCGGTGGCGGCCAGCTGGGTAAGGTGTCGCAGCATCTGCCGCTGTCTGACACTGAGTGGAGCCAGCAGGCCGAGCAGGAGATCACCTTTAAATATGATGCGCTGGGCCGCATCGTTGCTGAACAGGGAGAGCAGGGAGAACTGGCGTGGGAGTATGACGCGCTGGGTAACTGCACAGCCTTAACACTGCCGGATGGTCGTAATCTCAGGCAGCTTTACTACGGCAGCGGCCATTTACTGAGCATCGCATTAGACAACCTGCCGGTCACGGATTTTACCCGTGACACGCTGCACCGGGAACTGAGCCGGACGCAGGGCGGCCTGACCATGCGCAGTGAATATGATCGGTTAGGCAGACTGCGCCGCCGTGACGTGTTCAGGGGTGACTCGCAGCGTCCTGCACCGCGCGTCTGGTCCCGTCGGCGCGACTTCGATTACGGCAACAACCTGATCCGTGAAGAGCGTGACGATAATCCGTTCAGCCAGACATTATGGAACTACGATAACGCCGGCCGGCTGTTGTCTCAGGACGGTGCGCAGCCGGGTAATGAACAGTGGCGCTGGGATGGCGCAGGCAACCCGCTGGATCGCCATACTGCCGCCCACGTTATGCACAACCGTGTCACTGAACTGAACGGTATCCGCTGGCAGTACGATATTCATGGCCGCACCACTGAGAAAGATGACGGACAGACCCGCTGGCGCTACCGTTACGATGGTGAGCATCGCCTTATGGACGTCATCAGCGAGCCGCGGGACCGTAATAAGCCGCGCACTAAGGTGAGTTTCCGTTACGATCCGCTGGGACGCCGTATCAGTAAAACCAGCCAGCAGCTGTTACAGGGCAGGCCGTCGGGGAACGCCGTAACGACATGCTTTGTCTGGGAAGGTTACCGTCTGCTGCAGGAGATCCACGACGGCACTCCGCTGACCTACTTTTACAGCGACAGCCAGAGCTATGAACCGCTGGCGCGTATTGATGGCGTAGAAAGCCCTGAGATTTACTGGTTCCATAATGCGGCTAACGGGATGCCGGAGCTGCTGACTGACGCTGAAGGGCAAAAAGCCTGGGAAGGCATCAACAGCCCGTGGGGCAAGCTGCTGCGCGAGTCCAGCCAGCGGATGCCGGTCGTTCAGCAGAATCTGCGTATGCAGGGCCAGTACCTGGACCGGGAAACCGGACTGCACTACAATCTGTTTCGTTATTATGATCCGGACAGCGGACGGTTCACCCAGCAGGATCCGATAGGGCTGGCGGGCGGGATTAACCTTTACCAGTATGCGCCGAATGCGCTGGGGTGGGTGGATCCGTGGGGGTTGAGTTGTAAGAACGCGTGGAATGATTTTCAAAGGAAAACTAAAGGCGCATTCTCTTCAGTAAAACAGGCTGCTCGTGCATACAAAGCTACAAAAGGAATTGCGAAACCAGAAAAATTCCCTGATCCTGTTACTTACTTAGATTCTGATAAAATTAAATCTCACCTAAGTCAATTTGAAGATGGAGTTTCAAAAATCGCATGGGGTGTCAATCCTGCATATTCTGAAATCGGACCACCAGGTGGGCATTTTGTTATGCCTAAATCAGTGGCTGATGATGTAATTAGCCGATCTGGCGGTGATGTGCGCACAATTGAGAAAATGTTAGGATTGTCGAAAGGAGATCTAGGTGACGCACCTGTAAGAATTGACATATCTAATCCAACTGGGTTACGTATGCCATCTGGTAATGAGGCGGGCGCAAATAATTTTTGGCTGCCTGGGGGGTATACATCTGGAAGGATTCCTGAAGCAACTATAGATCCAACACCTTTGGATCAAGCCGTTATCAAGAAAATTTAAAGTAAGGAGTACATGATGGGTGAAGCTATATTTAGTGGCTATGGCATGTTTGTTACTCTAGAAGATGGAAGATATTATATCAACTATGACGCTGGTGGAATTACTAATAAAGATGTTAAATCTGAGATAAGCGAAGAAGAGTTTAATAAAGCCAAGCTTAGCGAACAAGACGCATATGAAGTAATCATACGCACTCAGGTAAGAGATAAAATAAACTGTTAGTAGTAAGCTTGTTAATCTTATAATATAACGCCCCCAAACGTTGCCAAAGTATATTTCTATAAAATATACTTTGGCCTTTATTTTTTAATGCGATAGCTGTCTTGCTATTTTTTACATGTCAGCTTATCACAAAGAAATTTATTATGGGGTTTTTATAAAATAAATTAATTAAATCAAACATGATATAATGTGTGACTATAAAGACATATTGCTATATAACCGCTAATTTCCGAGTTTGTTTCGATTAAAGTAAGTGACTTAAAATTCCTAAGTTAAGGATCGCATTAAATCTCTAATTATAAACGGTTCGATAAGTTTGATCCTTAATATTCAAAAATTAGTCTTTGTTGTATAATTATATTTTTAAATCTTTTAGTAGCATCACGTGATGGATAAGGCGTTTGCCTCACGTTCCTTTCCATATCCCCTCCCTAAACACAATCCAAGCCGCGCACTAAGGTGAGTTTCCGTTACGATCCGCTGGGACGCCGTATCAGTAAAACCAGCCAGCAGCTGTTACAGAGCAGGCCGTCGGGGAAGGCCGTAACGACACGCTTTGTCTGGGAAGGCTACCGTCTGTTGCAGGAGATCCACGACGGCATTCCGCTGACCTACGTTTACAGCGACAGCCAGAGCTATGAGCCGCTGGCCCGTATTGGTGGGGTTGAAAGCCCGGAGATTTACTGGTTCCATAATGCGGCCAACGGGATGCCTGAGCTGCTGACTGACGCTGAAGGGCAAAAAGCCTGGGAAGGGATCAACAGCCCGTGGGGCAAACTGCTGCGTGAATCCAGCGAGCGAGTTCCGGTGCTGGAGCAGAATCTGCGGATGCAGGGCCAGTATCTGGACCGGGACAAATTTGCTTTAGCAAATTTGAACATCGCTTCAGCGATGGCCCCAAGGGGGTGAGGCACCGAAGGGGCCGAATCAACCGGACTGCACGACAATCTGTTTCGTTATTATGACCCGGACAGCGGACGGTTTACCCAGCAGGACCCGATAGGGCTGGCGGGCGGGATCAACCCTTACCTGTATGCGCCGAATGCACTGGGTTGGATGGAGCCCGTGGGGGTTGATGAAGTGTAAAGACCCTGCGAAAGAAGCAACTAAGTGGCAGGGGCCACATAACGATAACTATCCATTCATAGATGTTTATGAGAATACAGTTATAAAAAAAGGGACGATACTTTATGCGCTTCATCCGAATGGAGATCAGTTACCTGCTTATACTGTGAGTCATCCTACTGTCAGACAATATAAAGGTAATCCACTTGGCTATCATGAGGCTTTGCAGGTTAAATTGGACCCAAAATATCCAATGCGTTCAAAGGTAAGAGCATATTCTGTTACAGAAGATATATATGTAGCCAGAGGACGTGCTGAAGCTAATCCTCAACATGGTAAGGGAGGGGGGCTGCAGTTCTATATTCCGGAAGAAGCCCGACTTAAACTGAAACCTGGGAAAGTAATTGACATATGAAAAAAATTAATTTAGACGAGTCAAATGGAGCTTTACTTATTGATGGAAATGAAATAGATCTTTCCTCTTACAGTGCCTTTACTAATTCTTCATTTTTTAAATGTGCTGATGATTTGACACCTTTTGGGAAATATTATTTTTTTTCAAAAGATGTCCTTTGGCATAATGAACCATTTTTTGTGGAGTTCAGACCATCCGTTTTTTCAATTAAGGGTAGTGTTTTTCTTACCAGCAAAACTGGTGAATTTTTTAAGAATATGAATGATTGGGAAAAAAGAGCAAACTTAAATATTTTAAAGGGAGAAGAGAGTAGATTGTTTGCATGGGTGCTAAATAGATACCCTAGTAATTATAAAGGTACAATAGAAAACCCTCCTTATGGTGATGTTTGGAGTTTTACATGGGGAGAAATAACAGTGCAGTCAGATACAAACGCATTTGAATGCGGGATATACATTAAATGGAGCTTAATTTAAATCTTCATGTCTTGCTTATATTTCAATGTAAAATATTTGTGTAAAATCATCATGATGATGCACTAATATTTGAAGGTTAAACGTGACTCAGAATGGAGTTGTAGCCGCTGGCAATAAGGTTTTCATTACTGCTCCATCTGAAAATATTAATGGTTTTAACCGCTGGTTTTATTGCTACAGATCAGCTCTGTTGTCGCATAAGTAAAACAACCTAAATTTGATTTAGAAAATACCTTCGGGCAGCTACATAATCCCGTGCTTTATGCTAGATGGTTCTCACCTGCTGTAGGAAATCTCCGACGGCACTCCGCTGACCTACGTATACAGCGACAGCCAGAGCTATGAGCCGCTGGCGCGTATTGATGGGGTTGAAAGCCCGGAGATTTACTGATTCCATAATGCGGCCAACGGGATGCCGGAGCTGCTGACTGACAGTGAAGGGCAAAAAGCCTGGGAAGGAATTAACAGCCCGTGGGGCAAGCTGCTGCGCGAGTCCAGCGAACGAGTTCCGGTGGTGAAGCAGAATCTGCGTATGCAGGGCCAGTACCTGGACCGGGACTAATTTTCTTTAGCAAATTTGAACATCGCTTCAGCGATGGCTCCAGGGGTGAGGCCCCGCAGGGGCCGAATCAAGAGGACTGCACTACAATCTGTTTCGTTATTATGACCCGGACAGCGGACGGTTTACCCAGCAGGATCCGATAGGGCTGGCAGACGGGATCAACCTCTACCAGTATGCGCCGAGTGCGTTACACCTATGAGGTATTAAAACCTTATGAAGTTGATGCAGGTCCGGCAATTCATTGGTTTGGGAAACCAGGAATGAATAAGCAATACCAAACAGCTGATTACATTGAAGATCTTATCAAATATAGAGTCTTGAAAAAGTTATGAAGAATTTTATTAACAATAAGGTTTTGCTACATGATGGTATTGAAAATAACTTTATCCATGAAAAGAATTTTATTGAATGCCCATACTGCTCTGGCCAAATTGTTTTTTCGGTTTATGGTTCGCAAATTTTCAATTCAGAAGATTTAGAGTTTAAGGCGCTTTACTCAAAAAAAATAAGAGGAGTAAAAGAAAAAATTAAAGGTTCGGGTCGTTATAATTATGATGGAGAAGCTGTCAGCTTTTTTGAGACGGAGTGTGATTTTGAAAATCATAAGGCAATAGTCTTTTTTACATTTTCTGAAATCCAACCATCCAGGTATTCATCTCATTTGATAGGTCTTTTTCTAAGAGATTAATTTCCTAAATTTTATTATAAATAATATTTTAGTTAATTGCATTGATTGTTGAGAGATTATACGTGATTCCCGGCGATTTAGCTTCGATTACGGCAACAACCTGATCCGTGAAGAGCGCGACGATAATCCGTTCAGCCAGACATTATAGAACTCCGATAACGCCGGCCGGCTGTTGTCTCTGGAGGGCGCACAGCCGGGCAATGAGCAATGGCGCTGGGATGGCGCAGGCAATCCGCTGGATCGCCATAGTGCCGCCATGTGATGCATAACCGCGTCACCGAGCTGAATGGTATTCGCTGGAAATACGATATCCATGGCCGTACCACGGAGAAAGATGACGGGCATACCCGCTGGCGTTATCGCTACGATGGTGAGCATCGCCTGACGGACGTCATCAGCGAGCCACGGGACCGTAATAAGCCGCGCACTAAGGTGAGTTTCCGCTACGAACCGCTTGGGCGTCGTATCAGTAAAACCAGCCAGCAACTATTACAGGGAAGACCGTCTGGCAACGCCGTCACGACGCGCTTCGTGTGGGAAGGCTACCGCCTGCTGCAGGAAATCCACGACGGCATTCCGCTGACCTACGTATACAGCGACAGCCAGAGCTATGAGCCGCTGGCCCGTATTGATGGCTTGGAAAGTTCGGAGATTTACTGGTTCCATAATGCGGCCAACGGGATGCCGGAACTGCTGACTGATGGTGAAGGGCAAAAAGCCTGGGAAGGGATCAACAGCCCGTGGGGCAAACTGCTGCGTGAGTCCAGCCAGCGCGTTCCGGGCTACGATCAGAACCTGCGTATGCAGGGCCAGTACCTGGACCGGGAAACCGGACTGCACTACAATCTGTTTCGTTATTATGACCCGGACAGCGGACGGTTCACCCAACAGGACCCGATAGGGCTGGCTGGCGAGCTCAACCTTTACCAGTATGCGCCGAATGCGCTGGGGTGGTTGGATCCGTGGGGGTTGAGTAGGTGTAGTCTTAAAGGAAAGTATAAAGAAATTGATAAGGCAGAATTACCTGATTGGATAAGGGATTCTTTCAAAGATGGAGAATATAAAACAGTTTTAACAACTGAGGATGTGACCTTGTATCGCGTTTTTGGTGGTAATGCGAAAATAGATGGCTCATTTGTTGGTACATCTCCGGCGCTGAATAAAATTCAGGCGAAAATAGATGCTGCACTTTTACCGGAATGGAAAAATACCAGACAATTCGAGGCAACTTTAAAAATCCCGAAAGGAACGATTCTTCAGATTGGGAAAGTTGAGAAGCAGATTATGAAATCTGGTGCAGTTCTTGAGGGTGGGGTGGACCAGATACTGCTTCCGCACGGATATCCTGTCAGTTGGATAACTGATGTTAGATTTTTATAATTGAGAAATTAACTATGAACAAGCAACAACTATTGGTTGAAATAGATAAGACATCTTCTTACATAGAAGGAGTTATGAATGGCGAAAATAAAGGGAGGTTAATAGTATTTATTGATGAGTTGAAGTTGCTTAAAGTTAAAGTTATGAATAACAGTATTATGAACAATCCTTTAAGAGGTTTTCCGCGTCGCTATGCTGAGATGTATAGCGATTACCTCCATGCAATAACGGATGTAATGAGCAAAATTGAAAAGTCTGTCGATGCATATTTGGATAGCAACTAATTCTTGCTTTAGTATTAATGGCTTTGCCTTAATGAAAAGAGGTGGGCGAATCCTGTGGTTGCGCTTATACCTTTTTATATTGTTGTATACTTAGTAAAATAAGAGAGTGTTTTAACTAAGTTTTATTGGGTTTGTTTCTTTTTACTGACTAGAATGTGATAGTTGTCACTTTATTCCAATTAGATTGGAAATTGTTATTCTTAAATTAAATATAATTATAAATAATCTTACATCCATTGTTTACTACAGTATGATCAGCATCCATGATATGGTGCTGTAAATATCCAACAGATGTATGCTGGTCATAGGGTAATAGAGTTCGATAAAATCGATATTTTACCGGAGAGAGAATGATAGATTTTTTTCCTACAGTGAGGTTTTAGATTTTCTTGAAACATTCTTCCAAAAAAGGATTAAAAATGAAGAGTATCGTGAGGAGATGAACGCTATCATTGATGGTAGTCGTAAAAATAAAACAGTTTCAATACGGGCTATAGATGTTTGTTTTATGAATTATCGTAAGGTCATGGGTGATTTTAGTCTTCCTACAGATGAGGAGATGGAAATCTGGAAGCAGTTATTTAATTTTTGGCAGTGATGCTTGAATTAATTCAAGTGAATGTCGAGTTGTGCTTCGCTTTACAGTGGGTATTTAATTGCCATGTTTAGATGATGCTTATTTTTATAATATTTTCTTCATATGGAATGCAAGTCCTCTATTAGGGCTTTTGAGTCAAAGTTGAGTAATGGAATGGCTGTTTTTTTGTGCAATCAAAAAAGGTAAGCTTGTTATTATATCACCTGCATAATGATATGAAGTTTTGGTGCAGTAACAATGGTTTTTCCATTTCGCATTTCAATATCTAAAAAACTCTCTTTTTACCCTGTTGAGCCTATAAGGAGATAAAATGAACCTGCCAGGAATGAATCCCGAAAATAACTTACCGGGTTATGACATCGCGAGACTGACCGGTTATGGGGCACCTGATTTTGATTTCAAAGCGCTGGGTGCAGCAATGGATTGTACCCGGGAGTTTTATCAGGCTGGCATCATCTATGCAGATGGCGCACAGCGTTATCTTGTCCGGCCTGGTCAGCGTCATCCTAATGGCCAAAGTGGTATCGTCACACATCTTATTGTGACCAAAACGCCTAAGCAAGCCACAGCGTCTGATACGGGCAAGTCACTGAGTGAAGCAGTCAGCGCGACCTCAATGGGCACGGAGATTGCCTCGACCGTTCTTTCCTGTGGTGCCATGATTATCACCGCTGGCGTGGCGGTTATCGGTGCTTCAGCAACGCCGATAACGGCTGGCAGTAGCGGCGTGCTTGTCGCCATTGGTTATGCCGGTGCTGCGGCAACAGGTGTGCAGTGTATTAATGGTATCTACCGGGTTTATGATCTCGTCGAAAACGGTGGTGAAAACGTCGCGTGGCTGGACTCTCAGGAGTGGTACGTTGCCACTTCAACGTCTCTTGACCTTATTTCACTTGCCAGTGTGGGCGGTGCATTAAAAGAAGCCCTGGCAACATGGCGAGCGATGAAATCGGTCTCTTCTTTAAAAGCTACGGAGTGGCTCAGGAACTATCCAAGGCAGGACAGGGCGCGGCTTACTGAATTAATCATCAAGGCACAAAACCCGGGTATAACTAATAAAGAGCTCAAAGCCGCCATCCGTGCAGGACTTTATCCAAAACGTTTCCCTGTAGAGCCGGTGCAAAAAGAACTTGTTAAGCAACTCGCGCAGGTCGTCACCAGTGCAGCGGCTGTGGCTGGCAGTGCTGTCAGTGGTATCATTGCTGCTCCAGGTAACGTCCCGCGCACCGGACGCTACATCGTGGGAACAATCCAGTCACTGGCGGTAATTTAATGCAATTTTTATCATGGCTTATTGGACGTAATATCACTGAACTCCTGCAACAGGGGCGCGAAATAGATCAGGCAATCGCACGGCAGGATGATTCCATACTTGCCCGATCTACTTCAGAGCTTGAGCGCTATTTTAAACAGCCTTCTGAGGCGCTGCCCCGGCAAAATGGCTTCCCCGTTGCAATTGTGCTGATGCTGTTACTGGTTGCATTTGCATTTAATCTGCTGACATTTCTGCACGCTTTACCTCCTCTGAGTCCACAGATACACGCGTTGAGTTTTTTTGTTCCCTCAATTGTTGTTATTGGCGCGATACTCACGTCCAGTTACCTGCTTGCGCGAGGCCATACAGCGGGTGTGGCGGGACTGGCTTATGTCTGTGCAATATTGCTTATATCGACTGTTTTACTCCTGAGCTACAGCGTTGTTACTGCTAGCCACTCGGGCCTGTGGCTGATTCTGGCACTCGCTGCTTTAGTGGGTGCTCGCTGGGTACTGAATGGGCAGGGTTTCGTCCTGTTTGCCATTTACTGCCGGACACAACGCCTTGCCAGCGTCGCCCGGCAGCGTCGCATGAAATAACCCATACGGGTCTGTAGTGCTGTTATCGCGGAATATCCATTCCGCGACTCTCGTCATACCATCCACTTTTCTCTCAAACCTTAGGCCTGAAACTAAAAGCCAGATGTAAGTTACTCCCTGGTGAGTATTGATGATGAGAATAGCTCTGCGATATTCAGGTTTCCCTGGCTTGATTTCGATTTAGGTAACAACCTCAACCCTGAAGAGTGCGACGATATCTTTTCAGCAGACATCATGTAACTACGATAATGCAGGTTGTTTGTTGCCTTATAATGACTTGCAGCCAGGTTTTGAGCAGTTGCGACGGGACAATGCAGGCAACCCATTGGATTGCCCCATACGGGTTCAGACATCATGCATAACCGCCGTGAACTATATCCGCTGGAAAAATGATATCCATGGTTATCACACCCGGGAAGGATGACGGTCAGACCCACTGGCACTTCCGTTACGAGGGTGAGCACCGTTTGACTGACTTTTTCAGCGAGCGGCGGGACCACAATAAGCCATGCAAGAAGGTTAACCTCCACTACAATGCACAAGTGTGTCGCATCAGTAAAACCAGCAAGCAACTTGGACTAATCTTATTTATAGTTTTAAGACTAAGTTGTCCAGGGAAATGTAATGCATGTGAGGACATAGCTCATCATTCGCACAAATAGTTCCCTTATGTCTTAATCACTAATGATGATTCGGAAGACATCTTTCGGTAGTGAGATCTCCAATGAATCCCAGAGATTTTATCATCTGTTCTAGCCCCCGTTGCCCGGTTAAGGTCAGAGCAAAATCATGACTAAGCTGTATTTAATAATGTTGAAAGAAAATGGTGATTAAGGGTTTTTTGCTGATGGCAAAGCTGTCCCGTTTGCCGCAATTAATTGATCAGCTAAGAGAGATAGGTTTAAATGTATGCTATTAATGATTTAATTTTACTGGCTGATCAAGCTACTCTTAAGTGGAAATTTAAGGGTGAAGCATTGTCATTGGCTTTATCCGAGGTCGATCAGGTGTTGGTTGATGAAAGCAGAGATTTAATATTTGTTCTTGATCAGAAGAGAAGTTTGCCTGAAAGACTCATTATAATAAATGCGCAAGGAAAAATCTTATCATCTTTTTCACCGCCCGATGGTGGAGGATTTTACTACATGACGGTGGATTCAAAAAAAGAGGTCTTAATAGTCTGCGTTTTTAATGGAAAAATTGATGGCTGGAGTGACTGGTATTTCTCTTTCCATCAGAGAACTAATCAACTGGTGCGGTTATCACGGGCTTACTGATGCTGAAGAAGTAAATATTAATCATGATGGTCCCAGAGAATGATGCTGGCCCTCTGCACCTGTAACGCCCGTGTTATACTAATGATTAAAAGGCCAGTTAATGCAGTCGGATGAGGGTGTGGATGTATCAGAAGTATAGCCTGTGAGGTGGGTAGTGTATTGTAAAGAAATAGCTCAAAAGTTATTAATTGAATTTCTGAATCTAAAAAATATTCTGATCAATGATGGCGAGTGTAACTGGATTAGAGGCGTTTTATCAATAATAGAAAAACTCAGGATTTCTATCCACTCTCAGGGAGTTGAATCAGCTACTTATTGTAAGGAGGCCTGCGATGCATGGAGGTTAATGTTTAGCGGAAATGGTTCTTTCTCTGATTATCATCTCTGGCATGATGATTACAATGAGAGGGTTAAACGTAATATTCCACTCGATTCAATAAAATGTAATATCGCTAAAATACTCGATTCAGAGGGAAAATAGTAAAGTACTTATCTGGATATTATCATTTCATAATGCAATGGAAAACGTTTCCACTCTGTTGCGTTTTCTAAAAGTGCCATGCAGACAAGCAACACTAGCGCCGTGCATACACAGGAAAGCTTATGGAGAATCATGTGGCAACCTTACATCATGACCTATGCGTTATGTGAACAACGTTGTTGAAATAAGTCAGGGTGCGATAAGCTCTTCAATCAGGCGTTTTGCACAGGCAAGGAGAAATGCAATCAGATTCCTGACTTTTATATCAGACCTCTTTAATCATTAATAGGTGTTATATATGCAAAATAAAATCTTTTCCGACTATGGGATAACCCTTGTAGACAGGGATGGGATTCTTATTGCTTTGTTTGATTCGGGCAAGCTTGTTCCTGAATATCTTGAAGCTGAAATCAGCATGGATGAAGCGATAAAAATCAAAAAAAGCCAACAGGATGCCTATGAAGTTATAATGTCATTAGGTGACAGGATTAAAAAAGCCCACCAGAAAACATGAAGTGTTTACATGTTTCTATCATAAGTTTTATTCCAACATATGAGAAGTTTTTGTTTAAGATGCTTTATTTATTTTATTATAAGAGTATAACCAGGTCAGTTTAATAATATCACGTGTCGCTAAGGTAGTGATGATGGAAAAAATGATGTTTAGTGGTTATGGCATGTTCATCACTGAAGAGAATGGTAAATATTACATAAATTTTGATGAAGGTGGCGTTGTAAATAAGGATGTCAGATATGAAATAAATGAAAAGGAGGCTGTAGAAGCTTGCTGTAGTGGACAGGGTGCCTATGAAATAATGTTAATTTCTCAGTCCAGAGCAAGTAAATCTAATCTGTGATGCATTATTTTTCCTAAACTCATTTGAATACGTCAGGGTAAATTAAGACCTGCTGATTCGGCACTCGATTTATCGCATCAGAAGAGAGTAAAGAGCGGGTTTCAGAAGCATACATGATGATATGTTTTTTAAAAATTCAATTGCCGGACTATCTAAATTTTGCAGATCTCTTAACCCACTATTAAGGCATTCCTATTCCGCTCAATGCAAAATAGAGGTTAAATGAAAATCTCCAGAACAGCTGTGAAGCGTCTTCAGAATATTCCGTGGTTTACTAATACAGGTAAAGGCGGTTATTTGAACAACATAAAAAAGATAACTGCTGAATCAGATTTTATCAGCCGTATAACGAGCGACGACTGGGAAAATGTATCGCTTCAGGCGGGTAATGCGATAACCGGGTATCTGGCCATAAAGCAAAGCTTGAAATATCAGAACTGGAATGATCTTGTCAAAGAAGCAAAAGAGATTATTGATATTGAAATCATACCCTTCATGAAGAATCCCACTTCATTAGATGATGATATCCTGTTCAATAATGTGAAGTGGGATTTAGTCAGTTTTCTTGCTGAAGATGCTTATAAATCATATTTACCTAACTCGCAATTTTTTGGTCGGCTGATGATGATTTATGAAAATGGATACATACCCTGTGGATGGGAAGGGCAATGGCCTTCCGGGAGACTTGTTATCTACTGATGCAGGCTCATCTATGATGTTGCTGTGTTAGCACCAACACCAGCCTTTAAGGACGATGATCCTCCGCCAGCCCGGTTAACCCCATTAAGATGGTAAGAACGTGAAGAGGTTATCAATCCCTTATCCCTGCTGGAGAGTGTGATACCGGGAGCTATTATGATGATCAATATACGGATTAGTATGAAAAAAACGACACATCAAAGAAAAAGTGTTCTGTTAATACTGAGTTTCTTTTTGTTTAGCGGGTTCGCAGAAGCGAAGATGCAAAATAAAGATATGTGGAGCTTTATCCCTCAGTTGAGTGCTTCACTTAAATCTCTCTCTGTGAAAGATCTCACTGAGTTTCCGCTGGCACTGACATTAGAAACCCAAAATGATTACATCAACATTTATCAGGCTAATTCGATAAAACTGGAAGATGATGCGAAAATTACTGATATTGAGTTGCGTGTCAGTAAATCATCCGGCGACGTCGCCCCTTTTCTGAGCTTTTCTCCCGATGGTAAATGCACAACCCTTAATGATGTCAGAAAACACTATCCGGGGGTTAAGTTGAGTGACTATCCTCGTGGCCAATCTGAAAATGAAGTAACCAGCTACTCATCTCCCCCGGATATGGATGGTCAGGTAATCACATTTTCTTTTGCTGTCAAAAATCCGGATTGCCTGAGTAAAGTGATCATCACGGCTAAAGAGTGAAGCTGGTGATGTTGAACATATTTCTGATTCAGCACGATAGTAATTGCAGCATAATGACGCTTAGCACCATACGTTCCAGAAGCGTACAGCCTCACAGCGGCTACACCGGGTAATGGCTCGGTCTCGTCCAGTCCAAAACCTCTAAGGCAGCGCGGTTTGTTTCTAATGCCTGGGCTGAATCCGGCATTTCCTAATTTTTCGAACATAAATATTTTAAGAGAACTATATGACCGAGATGCTATTTAGTGACTATGGGATTGATATCGTAGTAAGAGATGGAGTTTTCTATATTCAATATGATGATGGCGGTTTAGTCAGTAAAGAGATTGAGTCTGAAATAAGTAAGGACGAAGCACTCAAAGCTCAACGTAGCCCGGCTGATGCTAATGAAGTCATTTTGTTAACCCAGGTCAGAGATGGAATTAACATTGCTAAATTTTAAGCGTACTATACGGGCCTGATTATGTGAGTTTTGCCAGGAACATTTTATGTGCTTCTGCTCTTAATTAATCCGCCAAAACCTCTTTCAGCAATCAATGCTTATAAATGTTCAACGCCATAGAAAATGATGCTTACAAGATCAGATAAAGAATCAGACAGGCCGTATTTATCATTATGAATTTCATTTATCACTTAGGTGTAGATGCGATGACTCAGCAAGCGTTAAGGGAGCACCTGTTTTATTTAATTAATAAATATGTTCCGGAAAGCAATAGAAGTGATTTCTTCGAAAGTATTCTAAAAGATGATGTTCCTGTAAAAGGGATTCTTGCAGACCTGAACAGGGTAAAAGATGTCACTATGGATGAAAAAGATGGAGATTTATTAAGAGAGATTTATTTTAATTTTTGCTAAAAAGCGGCAAAGATCGTGCGTTTCAGCGACTTATTTTTTTATAGACGTATTGGAGCGAAATCGGCTGCATGATGATGACCGGATTCCACACCAACACCAGGTCAGTGAGGGAAGACTGTCTGGTCCTGCTGCAACTGAAGCTGGTTCATTTAAAACGGAGAGTGATTTTATGATGGATCTCAGAACTGACGAAGACGAAATTTTTCATTATGCAAAACGTTACGCCCATTTAATTCCACCGGTTTCGCGTCAGCTGATGAACAGGATGTCTTATAACCCTGTACCCATGCCAGAAACGCCGGAAGACAGGCAAAAGCCCAAATGAATGCATTCAAAACCTCAAAAGATCACTGATGTACAGGCCTTGGACAAAGCGCAGGGTGCTCTCATGGGACTTGCGGCAGGAGACGCGATTGGTACCACACTAGCGTATGTACCGCGCGATAAGGCCCATGTAGACGATATGGTCGGCATGGGGCCTTTCAACCTGAAACCTGGTGAATGGACTGATAACACCTCAATGGCACTTTGTCTGGCTGAAACTTACATTGAGAGCCATAAGTGTGACACGACGGTGTTCCGTCAAAAGCTACTCAGCTGGTACAGAAACGGGACGAATAGCTCAAAGGGTTTATGCTTCAACATAGGTAACACAACCCGTGTTGCGCTTGAGCAATTTGAACGACATGGACCCACCTGGATGGGGAATACGTCACCTGATACCGCAGGGAATGCAGCTCTGGTCCGACTCGCACCCACCGTTATTTTCATAAGAAAATCATTTGTTGACGGCTTGTGTGACGCAAAGCAACAGAGTAACGCAACGCATCTCGCTGCTGATTCTGTCAGCTGTTGCCGATTCTTCATCTTAATATTTCATTACCTTTTGAATGGTTACAGTAAAACAGAGCCTGGTGCCGCATCTCATGGATTCATCATTAAGTGTTCTTCTGATCAACGCCGGTGAATATAAAGAAAAATACCTGGATCAGATATGGTCTTCTGCCTATGTTATCGATACCCTGGAAGCCGCCTTGTGGGCAGTCTGGCACACAGACAATTTCAAAGATGCTGTCTTGCTGGCGGCCAATCTGGGTGATGATGCAGCCAGCATAGCGGCTGCCGCGGGTCAGCTCGCGGGAGCGCTATATGGTCTGTCAGGCATTCCTGAGGCGTGGGTTGAGAAACTAGCGCATAAAGAGAGAATTCTTTCATTGTCGAACCAGCTGTTTGAAATGGCACCCGAAGAAAAAGATTGAAGTCATAGCGCAACATGCTTATTGGGTATGGGTTAAGTAGATCTGCCCTGCATAGCGATCTGACGCTGTTGACCATAGAGGATATTCAACAGATAAGTATTGATCACCCTCTGTCTGAAATACGACTGTTCTGACAGAGCTGATTGACTCTTTCAAAAAAGTAACTTCAGGAGGCTCATCCCCGGTTCATATTTCTGGCAGATGCGCTGATCAGTGGAGTCGCAACAGACCCAGGAAGTGTAGCTATATGGATGATCTAAGCTATCTGCTCTCAGCGATGCCAGCAAAAAGAGAGGATTGGTCTCAGAGTTTGAGTGAGATCCTTCTTTCTGATAGCCTGGAAATCGGTGTTTCTTACGATGAATCGCTAAGTTTATTATTACCCAAATATCGAAGCAGAATGCGGTCAACTGAAATTGATATCAGTGATACTGTGGGCCTGAATGCCCTAATAAAGTTTTTAGCAGCCCTTGAGGATGACGCTAAACTCATTGTTTTCCCTTTAAAAAATAGGGTTATGTCTGGTGATTGCTTCATAGTCGGTGATGAAATTATTGGTTGTGCTTTCATTAAACGTGGCCATGGTCGTTCTAAAGAAGGGCTTTGGATAGAGGGAAAAAAGTTGTGTTGAAAGGCGCTAAAGAAAAAGCTAATACAATCAAAAATCTTTCTTTGTGACCGCCAAAATTTTAATCTCACCCTGGTATTCTGTCTGACGTGAAAATGTAAATACCTTTTCTGAGAGGGTAAAGCAGGGTATGAGCGATGGAGTTTTGATTCACGTGAGAAAAGGAGAGTATACGATTCTTGAAACAAAAGAGGGTTGTGGAATCAGTGTTTTGTTTCCTGATGTCTACCGAAACTCTCCCATTGATGTGAGCAGGGATTTCAAGCTGGATATATCAGAGCTGATACAGTCAGGTGATTTTGAAGCACTTGATGCATTATCTAAGGATATAAGAGAGGATTGTGTCTCATTACAACGGTATGATACTGAAAAGGTCAACGTTACAGGACAACAACTGATGAGTAAATTGAAGTTAGCCATGAAGCCCTGGGATTTCACATTATATCGGTGTGATAACGATACGCATGTACTAAAAGTAATTTTCAGTGAGGGAGATTACAAAGTCGATGTTGAAAGATTTTTTATTGTCACTGACGCACTATTGAACGCAGAAGACCTGGTGAGTTCATGCGAGAGGTTATCGGAAAATATCAGGATGTCTTACGAAGATCATGATAACAGCGAAATAAGTAAGCGTGATTTTGATTTTCTCTAAAATGTAATATTCAGGGATTGTACCGGCCGTAATACTTGCTTTTTACAACAGCCAGGCTATTAACGACTGATGACTCCCGGTTCAGGGATTGAAAATAAGCGCTACGTGTCAGGGACAGTTCTGATGAGATGAAAGTAATTTTTTCAACTCACTTAACAGTTATTGATATAAAGATAATGCTGATTATTAAATTTATTCAGGCAGGTAGTGATGAGATTATTTGGGAATGTGATTTTTTTGATTTTTTCCTCAGGTGCCGCTATGGCTTCCGAAAATGCACAACCTTTGTCTCAGTACGATAGCTTAGCTAAAATTTCAGCTATCTAAATTTAGTGGCCTGTCGTTGAAGAGATAGAGATAAGGCAGAGTTATGATCGTGTTTTAATCTGTAATAACAAGGACAGGTTTTAAATATGAGCTTAAAATATGCAGCTGGAGAACTGGTTTTTAATGACTCGTTGGTTGTAACCCCAAAAATAAATAAGCATGAGTTAATGTTAATTCCTGGGTTTGTCTGGGAGCCATGGCCAGATAATGGCGGGGACACAGTTTCATATAGAAGTATTTTCCCACTTAAAAACAATAACAGTGGTGATATTTTTTTAGTTGTCAATTTTATTGAGCCTGGAAACTCAGACGCTCTAATATCGCACTGGAGTTTTGCACCAGAAAAATTGTTGATTAGTGAGCAGAAAAGCCTTACTGGGGACGTAACTCAAAGATTAAAACGTTGGTTTAAGGAACAAACGAGAACTTCATTACCTTTAAACGGTGTTTGGGGCAGCATCGATATAGCTTATGACGTTTATAACAGAACAGCTACAATCAATTGTCACTATCGTTCAGGTTCCTGGAAGTAAAGTTAATAAAATGACTTTTATCAATGACGAAGAAGGATGTAAGGCGTGATTGTGAGCGTTGCTAATTTCGTAATCCAATTAATATGAAGACTGATATATTTTTTTAAGCCAAAAGTTTAGTTTTCCTGATTATTCAGGATGCAAGCCTATCTTCTGGGTTAACTAAAAGTATCTCTAATGCTCTTGATTATAGTATAAGCTCAGGTGAGATGCTTATCAGGCTGAATTTTATGTTGATCAAACATAGAGTAATCTGGATATATATAACATTGTAACCGGGATAAAGAGAGAGTTGCTATGACTGAAAATAGTACAGACGAAATGCTTTTCGATGCTCTGGCGCCAGATTTGTTACGTCAATATATAGATTTTAAAAAAATAAATGGTTTCTTTTCAAGGGGCAATGCGACGGGCAGAGCAAAGGAGGAAATTGATATTCATCTGAGTTGCATCAAAAATATGGGTGGCGAGGTTATAGGGAGCCTCTCGCTAAAAGAACATCTTAGTCTCTATCAGGGAAGTCATGTGTATATTTTGAGTGGTTATGACAGGTTCTATGGTTTTGAACTCTATCTTAATGATAAAAAAACTGAGTTTCTGGGCGTTATGATTGTCAGGCTGCGAACAAAAAGTGAAAGTGAAATTCAGTGGGAAAAGGAGACTTTATGCATCAAGTATCCCTGAATCCTCTTAAATAAGCATTTTTTGTATGCTCACTAGGATCTTAGACCCGCCAGGGCTGAAGCAAAGTCTGGACGCCTGACAGGATGCGGCTGATATCGGTGCAGTGAGGGGGCCCTGGAGTAAAACTGAACTACATCCTGGCTTTAACAGGTTGAGAAAACTGAGACTTACGCGTACATCAGCATGGAGAGGTTTAATCATTACATAATGATAATCTGTTGGAGGAATTGAAAATGTGTGTTCCGGAGAGAAAAGAAGCTGAAATGATGTTGCTCAATCTTTTAAAAAGAACCTTAAAAAATCAAGATGATATAGCCCTGTTAATGGATTTAGCAACAAAAAATGAGTACTCAATTCCAATGAAGGGCATCAGGTACAAATTTGACAGCATGGAGAAACAGCCACTTACACAAGATGACTGGCATGATATGGATACGTTAATGCACTATTTTGGTCCTTAGCGTTTGCTAAGCAACAGAGAGAAACGACTAAGAAACGTTGTAGCACATTGCCACCACGCAATTGAAAAGGAGTTTATATGATTGATCTAAGATTGTCAGAATCTGAACTCAGAACATACGCCAGGAAATATGCGAATTTGCTGCCTGAGTTATCTCCTCAACTCATCAACCGGATGGCTTACGAACATCAGCCAATGCCTGATGAAAAGCCAGTGAAACCTGAGTGGATGCATACGCTGAAAAAACGTATTTCTGACGTTGAAGCCTTAGATAAAGCCAAAGGTTTACTCATTGGACTGGCTGTTGGTGATGCAGTGGGGACCACTCTGGAATTCCAGACTCGCGACAGTTCTCACATTTACGATATGGTGGGCGGTGGTCCTTTCAATCTCAAGGCCGGAGAGTGGACCGATGACACCTCAATGGCACTGTGTCTGGCAGAAACGTATATTGAAAAGGAAAGCTGTGACACTGATTTATTCAGGAAAAAGTTAATTCAGTGGTACAAAACGGGGCATAATAGCGCGAATGGAGTTTGTTTCGATATCGGTAATGCGACCCGCTATGCTCTCGAACAAGTAATTAAACATGGTACTGATTGGATTGGTAACACCGCCCCTGATACAGCAGGGAACGCCTCGTTGATTCGTCATGCACCCGTAGCAATTTTTAGGCGAAAATCATTCATTGATGGCTGGCGTGATGCCAAAAGACAAAGTACAGCAACACATCGAGCACCAGAGTCAATAAATAGCTGTCAGTACTTAAACTCCATTTTACATTACCTTTTAAATGGTTTAGATAAAAATGAAGCCTTCGCGCCTCATAAAATGTCTTTAATGGTAAGACCTCTGATCATCAATGCCGGTGAATATAAAGAAAAGCATCGTGACCAAATTCGCTCGTCTGGTTATGTCATCGACACCCTGGAAGCCGCCTTATGGGCCGTCTGGCATACAGACAATTTCAGAGATGCCATTTTGCTGGCGGCAAATCTTGCTGATGACGCTGATAGCGTGGCAGCCACCGCAGGCCAGTTAGCAGGCGCTTTGTATGGACTGTCAGGCATCCCTGCAGAATGGGTTGATAAAATAGTCGATAAAGACAGAATCCTTTCGATGGCAGAAGAGTTGTTTCACCTCGCACCGGAAGAAACGGATTAATTTCAGGTAGGGGATTCTTTTGTTGCGCTGATATAACCCGGAATGGTCGCTGGCATTCGTTATGAATGCTCTCACCAGCGGCCCGGCGTTAGATACCCCGTAAGCCATTTCCTCCTCTTGCCCATATCCATCCCGCCAGCCCGAACACAATCTTTTTCCTATGACCCACCCCTTTCTTTACTCCATTCCCTGTCCCAAACCCCCTGAAAAACTCACCCATCATCACTATTCCCTCTGGCTATAACCTGCTGTTATACCCTCCTGCTGAACAAGCATTCGTCACCTTTCAGAACGCATGAAATAGTGGTTTCAGAACCTGATCTTTTGGCTGAAACGAGAGACAACATGCTAATCCCACAACCCTATTTACTCTTTCTTGGCGATGTTACCGATCCCCTCGCAGCAAAAACGGCGCGCGGTATTCATATATGGCGGCCGGAGCAGTGCGTTGGCGAAATTAAACTGCCGGGCTGCTCGGTCAGTCTGGGTCTGGATGAACTGGATATTCCCGGCGCTAAAGCGCGCGGCGCAAAAACGCTGGTACTAGGCACGGCCAATGCAGGCGGCTATCTGCCAGCGCACTGGCTGGAAACGATTAAAAGTGCCATTCAGGCAGGTATGAATGTGGCCAGTGGTCTGCACCATCGGCTGGTGGACGAACCTGAACTGGTCGCGCTTGCGCAGGTTGCTGGCGTTGAGCTGTTTGACCTGCGTCATATGCGTCCAGCGCTCAGTGTGGGCAGCGGTAAGAAGCGTTCAGGTAAGCGGATACTTACGGTGGGTACGGACTGCTCAGTGGGCAAAATGTACACCTCTCTGGCGCTGGAAGCGGCGATGCGTGCGCGCGGCATGAAAGCTGATTTTCGTGCCACGGGACAGACCGGTATTCTGGTCGCAGGGGAGGGTATTGCTGTGGATGCGGTCATCGCTGACTTTATTGCCGGTGCCGCAGAAGCGCTGTCACCGGCGAATGACGAGGACCACTGGGATATCGTTGAAGGGCAGGGATCATTGTTCCATCCCTCCTATGCGGGCGTGAGTATGGGGCTGATGCACGGTGCGCAACCACACTGGCTGGTGATGTGTCATGAAATGGGACGTCCCCATATGCGTCATTTGCCACACCAGCCCATGGTCAGCCTGCAGGCGTGCGTGGAAGCCAATCTGCGTGCCGCGCAGGTGACCAGTGAGTCGGTTCAGCTCGCTGGCTTTGCAATCAACACCTCCAGTTACAGTGAAGAAGAGGCGCTCGCTTATTGCGCCGAAATCAGCGCTGAGTTCGGCTTACCGGCCACGGATCCGGTGCGCTTTGGTATTGATGAGATCGCCGCACTGCTTCAGGAGCGTGGCTGAAATGCGACAGTTGCAGATTGAGGTGGTGGAGCTGCCGCTGGCGCGACCCTTTGCTATCGCACGCGGTACCCGAACCGCCGTGACGGTCATCCGGGTCACACTGGAGCAGGAGGGTTTCATCGGGCAGGGCGAATGTACCCCGACGGCGCGTTACGATGAGTCGCCGGAGAGCGTTCAGACTATGCTCGAAGCCGTTCGTACTGAGGTAGAGTCGGGCCTGAGCCGTCATGATCTGCAACACCGTTTACCCGCCGGTTCTGCGCGCAACGTGCTGGACTGTGCGCTGTGGCGACTTGATGCCGCCCGGGCGAATCAGACGCTGTGGCAAATGAGTGCGTGCTCTCAGCATGAGTCAGTCATTACTGCAGAAACCCTTAGCCTGGATACGCAGGAAAATATGGCTCTCGCAGCGGCGGATGCCGTGTCACGAGGCGCCATCCTGCTCAAAATTAAGCTCGACCGCAGTGAGATTCTGGAGAAGGTGGCGGCGATTCGTGCAGCGGCACCGCATGCCACGCTCATTATCGACGCCAATGAAGCCTGGTCGGGGCTGGAAATGGAAAGCCTGCTGGTGGCACTGAAGGCCTTCAATATTGCGATGGTCGAGCAACCGCTTCCCGCTGGACAGGATCATGACCTGCAACGCTTTAAGCATCCCATACCGGTCTGTGCCGATGAGAGTTGTCATACGCGGGCGGATATTGCCGGATTACGCGATCGTTACGAAATGATCAACATCAAACTGGATAAATGCGGCGGCCTGACTGAAGCGCTGGCGATGGTGGGTGAAGCCCGGACGCTGAATATGCGCATCATGGTCGGTTGCATGCTGGGCTCGTCACTGGCCATGGAAGCGGCTTTGCCCGTCGCGGTTAACGCAGAGTTCGTCGACCTGGATGGCCCCATCTGGCTTGCCGCCGACAGTTCTCCTTTTTTGAGCTACTCCGAAGGCCGCATCTGGCTATAACTCTGCGAGGCGACGATGACGGATACACAACGTACTTCCCCTGCAACCCGCGCTGCCTCGCCATCCCCCGTGCTGGCGATTCAGGATCTCAGCGTCTCATTCCATGGGCGCAGCGGTGAAAATCAGGCACTCAAAGGCATCAGTTTTGCCATTCATCCGGGTGAAATTGTCGCTGTAGTGGGCGAAAGCGGCTCCGGTAAATCGGTCACGTCGCTGGCGGTGATGGGCCTGCTGGCAAATAACGGCCGTGTCGATCGCGGCAGTATGCAGTTTTGCGACCGGGGCGGAAACGTGCATGCGTTAGAAACGCTGGATGACGCTCAGCGCCGCACACTGCGTGGCCGTGAAATGGCGATGATCTTTCAGGAGCCCATGACGTCGCTGAATCCGGTGCTGCGCGTTGATGATCAGCTTACAGAGGCATTACGCGATCACCATCTGTGTGACAAAAAGCAGGCCTATGCACGCGTGCGTGAACTGCTGCGACAGGTGCGAATCGCCGATGTGGATCGCGTTATGAAAAGCTATCCGCACTCGCTGTCAGGCGGCATGCGGCAGCGTGTGATGATTGCGCAGGCCCTTGCCTGTGACCCGCAACTCCTGATTGCTGATGAGCCGACCACTGCGCTGGATGTCACCGTTCAGGCGCGCATTCTCCATATTCTGCGTGACCTGCAACGCGAGAAACAGATGGCGGTGCTGTTTATCACCCATGATATGGGCGTGGTAGCGGAAATCGCCGATCGCGTGGTGGTCATGCTGCGAGGCGAAGTGGTCGAGCAGGGAACCGTATCTGAGATTTTTGCCGCCCCGAAGCACGCTTATACCCAGGCGTTACTGGCGGCAGTGCCAAAACTCGGCGATATGCGGGAACACACGTGGCCACAACGCTTTCCTCTGCCGGGTGCGGGCGAGGCTGTGCAAAGCGAACAGCAAACCGCTCGCTATGATGTCGCGCCGCTGCTGGATGTGCGCGGCCTGAAAGTCTATTACCCGATCCGCAGCGGCATCTTTTCAAGCCTTACGCATCATGTGCATGCAGTGGAACAGATTGATTTCAGTCTGTGGCCCGGTGAAACCCTGGCCATCGTGGGTGAAAGCGGCTGCGGCAAATCGACCACCGGACGGGCGCTGATGCGCCTCATCAACAGTGACGCTGAAAGTATTCATTTTGAAGGAAAGGAAATCTCTGACCTGAAAGAGGCCGCGTTCCAGCCGCTGCGCCGTGAAATCCAGATGGTGTTTCAGGATCCTTATGCCTCACTGAATCCCCGCCTGACAGTGGGTTTTACCATTGCCGAGCCATTGCTATTACATGGCATGGTCTCTTCACTTGAACAGGCTTCCCCACAGATTGATGCGCTGCTGAAGAGCGTCGGTCTCCTGCCAGAGCATGCGCGTCGTTATCCGCACGAATTTTCGGGTGGTCAGCGTCAGCGTATTGCCATTGCCCGCGCTATGGCGCTGAAACCGAAAGTGATTATTGCGGATGAGGCGGTATCGGCCCTTGATGTCTCAATTCAGGCGCAGGTGGTCAATCTGATGATGGACCTGCAGCAGCAAACGGGCGTGGCATGGATTTTCATCTCTCACGATATGGCGGTCGTGGAGCGTATTGCGAATCGCGTCGCGGTGATGTACCTCGGCCAGATTGTGGAGCTTGGACCACGTCAGTCGGTCTTTAATCAGCCGCAACATCCCTATACCCAACGTCTGCTGGCTTCCGTTCCGGTCGCCGATCCAGAGAACCGTCAGCCCCGTCTTTTCGATGACAGCGAAATTCCCTCGCCGCTGCGTAAGGTGGGTGAAACGGTCACTAAACCCCGTTATCGCCAGGTTGCGCCCCAGCATTGGGTCGCTGACGGCATTGCATTGTAATTATCCTCAACGACCAGGAGAATCTATGAAAACGCTGTTTCGCCGTACTTCGCTAACCCTCGCATTGACGACGACGCTGGTCATGACTGCGCAGGCACAGGATCTGCGCATTTCAATGTATGCCGATATCACGGGGCTGGATCCACATGACACCTCGGATAATGTCAGCTACTCGGTGCAGAGCGGCATCTTTGAGCGGTTGTTCCAGTTTGATCCCGCGATGAAGCTGCAGCCCTGGCTGGCGACCGGTTATACCTCTAATGACAGTGCCACCGAATTTACGCTGACGCTGCGCAAAGGTGTCACTTTCCAGGACGGTACCCCGTTTGATGCCGATGCGGTCAAAGCAAACCTTGATCGTCTGGCAGATCAGAAAAAAGGGCTGAAGCGTAATAGCCTCTACAAAATGATCGATAAGGTCACGGTAATGGCACCCGACCAGGTAAAAATCGATCTGAATCAGTCGTTCGGGGCCTTTATCAACACGCTGGCGCATCCTTCGGCGGTGATGTGGAGTCCATCCATTCTTAAGCAATACCCGGACGAAGCGCAGTTGCGACTGCATCCGGTCGGCACCGGTCCGTTTAAATTTGTTAACTGGACACCGGGCAAAGCGGTCACGCTGGCGAAGTATGACGGTTACTGGCAGAAGGGATGGCCTAAAGTTGACCATGTCATCTTCTCGCCGAGTCCGGAAGATGCGACACGCGTCGCCGCATTAAAATCGGGGCAGGTGGATGCCATCTGGCCACTGCCTTCAGACCTGATCGCCGCCGTGAAACAGGACAGCCATCTCTCCATTCAGCGCGATCCGAGCATTTATCTCTATTACATGGCGATCAACACGCAGCACAAGCCGCTGGCGGATGTTCGGGTGCGTCAGGCCATCAACTATGCGATTGACCGTAATCTGTGGCTGAAAGTGGCCTTTGCCGGTCTGGGTAAACCTGCCACATCCGCTATACCGGAAGGCGTACAGTTCTACCAGAAACAAACCGATCCTGAGTACAGTTATGCGCCGGACAAGGCCAAAGCTTTGCTGAAAGCGGCAGGATATCCGAATGGTCTTGATCTTAAGCTCTGGGTGACCAATGCCACGGCCAGCGTGCGTGCCGCTCAGGTGCTGAAAGCGCAACTGGCCACGGCAGGCATTCGGGCCACGGTGACGCCGATGGATTCCGGCACGCGCAACGCTAAGTTGTGGGGTGTACAGGACCCGAAAAAGGCCGAGTTTGACCTCTATTATGGTGGCTGGTCGACCTCAACAGGCGATGCCGACTGGGCGCTGCGTCCGCTGTTTGCCACCGAATCCTGGGTGCCAACCTCCTATAACGTCTCCTACTTCAGTAATCCTGACGCAGACAAAGCGATTGCAGCCGGGCTGGCGACGGCCGATCCGGCAAAGCGCGGCATTGCCTATGCACAGGCGCAAAAGGTCTTGTGGAAAGAAGCGCCGGTGGCGTTCCTTGGTACGCCAGACAACCTGGTGGGCAAGCGTAGCACCCTGAGCGGCGTTTCAATGCTGCCTGATGGCAATTTCCTGTTCACTCAGGCGTCCTTTAAATAAGACGGTTCTTCTCTCGTCACCACTCCCGAAAGGAGGGGAGACGTGAGGAGGCCAGTCACACCTCATTTCAGGGAATGGCATGTTTGCATACATCATTCGCCGATTACTGGAGATGATCCCGGTTTTGCTGGTGGTCTCGTTGCTGGTATTCGGTTTTATCAAGCTCATGCCGGGCGACCCGGCGCGCGCTTATGCCGGACCGGATGCGCCCATCGAGGCCATCGAGGCGGCGCGTCAGCATCTCGGGCTTAACGATCCGCTGCCGCAACAGTATCTCCACTGGATCGGCAGCCTGTTGCAGGGCGATCTGGGCACCACCTATCGCACTCAGCAACCGGTGCGGGAGGTGATCCGACAGGGCTTTATGCCGACGCTGTGGCTGGCCTTAGCAGGTTTCACCTGGTCCGTTATTCTCGGGTTGCTATTCGGCGTGATGGCGGCCCTGAAACGGGGAAGATGGCAGGACTGGACGCTGATGAGCGTGGCGGTAGGCGGTATTTCGATGCCCGCCTTCTGGCTGGGGCTGTTGCTTATTCAGTTCGTCGCGATGCCTTTTGGGCTGTTTTCGGTCAGCGGTTTCAACCAGGCCAGCGATATTGTCCTGCCCGCCATTACGCTGGGTTCGTCGGTTGCGGCGGTCATGGCGCGCTTTACCCGTTCGGCCTTTCTTGAGGTGGCGCAGGAAGATTACGTGCGCACCGCCAAAGCCAAAGGACTGCGTAACCGGCTGGTAACGTGGAAGCATGTGATGCGCAATGCGCTCATTCCGGTGATTACCATGCTGGGTCTGCAGTTCGGTTTTCTGCTGGGTGGCTCCATCGTCGTCGAGAGTGTTTTCAACTGGCCAGGGTTAGGCTGGTTATTGATTGAGTCGATCAAAGCGCAGGATCAGCCGGTGATTCAGGCACTCGTGATGCTGTTCGTGTTTGAATTTATTGTGATTAATCTGCTGGTCGATCTGCTTTACGCGGTAGTTAACCCAGCCATTCGCCTGCGACAGGAGCCGAAATGAGTAGTCAATTGCTGACTGACAACCCGCCTCAGATCATTCGTTCGCCGTGGCGTGATTTCCTGCATGCCTTCGTGCGTAACCCTCTGGCACTGGTCTCAGGCGGCTTTGTGCTGCTGTTGATTGTGGTGGCGATCTTTGCGCCCTGGCTGGCGCCCTGGGATCCTATGGCCCCGGACTGGATGGCGCTGTCGTCACCGCCAACGGCGGCACACTGGATGGGGACCGATGAACTGGGACGCGACCTGCTCAGTCGCATTATCTATGGCGCGCGTATCTCGCTCTATATCGGCGTGCTGTCGGTGACGATCGGCATGCTGGTCGGGGTCATGTTCGGGTTACTGGCGGGCTATTACGGCGGTTGGGTTGATATGTTGATCATGCGCGGTGCCGACGTCTTATTCGCGTTTCCCGGCATGTTGCTGGCCATTGCGGTGGTGGCGCTGCTGGGGACGGGCCTGAACAATGTCATTATCGCGGTCGCGGTATTCAGCGTGCCGGTATTTGCCCGCATCGTGCGGGCATCGACGCTCTCTCTGAAGCAGGCTGCCTATGTTGAAGCCGTACGCTGTGCCGGTGCGCCAGACCGCGTGATTATTCTGCGGCATATTCTGCCCGGCACGCTCTCCAGCGTAATTGTCTATTTTACCATGCGCATTGGTACCAGTATTCTGACTGCGGCGGGCCTGAGTTTTATCGGACTGGGTCCGGAGCCAGACGTGCCGGAATGGGGCAATATTCTGGCGATGAGCCGCAGCATGATGATGGCCGGATCCTGGCACATGAGCGTATTTCCAGGGCTGGCGATTTTTATCACCGTGCTGGCATTCAATCTGCTTGGCGACGCGTTGCGCGATACACTCGATCCCAAACTCAAGGGCTGACGATGGATTACCAACAACTACAGCGCGATCTGCTGCTTGATCGTTGGCGTAACCTGCGTCAGCTTGGGCAGCCACGAAGCGCCTGCGGACCCACTAATCGCATCAGCGATGTTGCGGGCGTGCGTGTCGGACATTACACGCTGAATGAAGGCGAAAAGCAGACTGGCGTCACCGCTATCCTGCCGCCGGGCGATAATCTGTTTCTCACGCCGCTGCCGTGTGGGGCTGAGGTGCTGAACGGCTTTGCGAAACCCGTCGGACTGGTTCAGATAGAGGAACTTGGCGTGCTTCAGACGCCGATTCTGCTCAGTAACACGCTGGCGGTTGGCACGCTGTTTACGGCGCTGGTGCGCGATGCCATCTGTCATAATCCGGAACTGGGCCGGACGTTGCCCACGGTGAACCCACTGGTGCTGGAGTGCAACGATGGCTGGCTGAATGATATCCAGGCGCTGGCAATCAGTGAGGATATGGCTAAGGCGGCGCTGCAGACGGCCTCCGCAGACTTCGCGCGTGGCAGCGTCGGCGCGGGACGCGGGATGAGCTGTTTCGGTCTGAAAGGGGGCATCGGAACCGCCTCACGGGTAATTCCTTCACTCAACGCCACGCTTGGCGTGCTGGTATTGGCCAATTTCGGCGCGCTGGAGGCACTCACACTGGATGGCTTCCGGGCGGGCGAGATGATTGCGCCGCTGCTCGCAGGAGATGCGCCGCAGCGTGATGCCGGCTCTGTCATCATCATCATGGCAACAGATGCCCCGCTGGACACACGGCAGCTAAAGCGCATCGCGAAGCGAGCCGGTGCCGGTCTTGGAAGGCTGGGCAGTTACTGGGGACACGGCTCGGGCGATATTGCCGTGGCGTTTTCCACGCAACCGCTGCCACTGCCGCCACAGGACGACACGCTGGAGCCGCTGTTTGCTGCCGCAGCGGATGCAACGGAACAGGCTGTACTCGATGCCTTGTTGAGCGCAGAGGCTGTTACTGGCTTTCGCGGTCATCATCGTCCCTCACTGACGCAGATTCTGGATAAATTAACCTCATGAAAATTTTTATCTCGGCCGACATTGAAGGTATCGCGGGGGTCATGCGCCCGGAGCAATGTTCACCCGGCCACCCGGAGCATCAGATCGCCCGTGGTCTGATGGAGCAGGAAGTGAATGCCGCGATTGCGGGTGCGTTTGCGGGTGGGGCAACCGAAGTGGTGGTTGCAGACAGCCATGCTCAGATGACCAATTTGCGTGCGGAAAATATCGATCCCCGCGCCCGACTGGTGCAGGGCAAACCCCGCTGCCTGTCGATGGTGGAGGGGATAGAACAGCAGACGTTCGACGGGCTGTTTCTGGTGGGATTTCACAGCGCAGCAGGTGAATCTGGCGTACTGGCGCATACCATTAACGGTCGGGCATTCTGGCGTATCCATATTAATGATCTGGTGATGGGCGAAACCGATATTTATGCGGCTGCCGCTGCTGAACAGGGCACGCCATTGCTGCTGGTCACGGGTGACGATCAGTTACAGAGCTGGATAGCGGAATATTACCCAGCGGTCGATTACGTCTGTGTAAAGCGCGCTATTTCGCATACCTGCGCGGAATCGGTCAGTCCGCAGGCGGCACAGCATGCGATCGCTGCCGCAGCAAGTGCCGCACTGCAACATCTCCATCAGGTGAGCACAACCCGCCTGACGGCACCTTACACGATGCGGCTTCAGGCCACTAAACCTGTACTGGCCGATCTGTTCAGTCTTATCCCCGGCGTCACGCGCCTTGATGCCGTTACCGTGGCGTATCAGGCGGAGAAAATGGAAACGTTGATCAGCTTACTCAGTGCATTCTCCTATCTGGCGAGTACGCAGTCGTAGCAACTTTATGCCGGGGCTGCACTGGTTTTGCGGTACAGTTTTTGCAGCAGGATAATGATTGCTCTCACTCTCCGCCGGTACAGCTGGTTGAAGAGGCCTCCGTGTCCGGTATTCCATCCAGGGTAAATCATCATGCGGCTCCGCCATATAGAAGTCTTTCAGGCCATCGTACAGACCGGCAGCATCAGCGCAGCGGCGCGCCTGCTGAATGTGTCGCAGCCGAATATCAGCCGTGTGCTGAATCACGCTGAACAGCAGCTGGGATTTGCGCTGTTTGAGCGACGGCTACAGGGAATGAGTGTGACGGCAGAAGGGCGACGTCTGCTGCCTGAAATAGAGGATCTCTGCCAGCGCCTGCAATCCATTACCCAGCTCACCGAACAGCTAAGGCGTGGCGAAGGGCAACTCGTTCGCGTTGGCGCCGCTCACGCGTTTGGTCAGATGGTGATGGCTCCAGCGCTGGTCACCTGGCGGCAACAGATGGCCTCGGTCAGTGTGGAACTGGTCACCGAGCACTTCAGTACCTTATGCCAGATGATTCTGGATAATCAGCTCGATTTCGCGCTGGTCTTTGGTCAGCAGGTCGATGCGGTTCTTCTGGCCGAGCCTCTGTTTCAGTCCTCCATGGTGGCGCTGCTACCGCTCACTCATCACTGGCATGAACCCGTTACGCTGGAGTGGTTGTGCAACAATAATTTACTGATGATGCAGGCGCAGGATCCGCTTGGACGCGTACTTCACCGTGCGCTGCGCGATAAGAAACTGAACCCCGCCGTGTCATTGTCGATTAAAACCTATTCGGTCATTGCAGATATGGTGCTGGCAGGCGGCGGCACGGGCGTCGTGGATCTCTTCACCGCCTGCCGCTATGCCGAACAGTTAAAGCTGCTGCCCATAGCACAACCTCTGCCGTTTGAAGTGATGCTGATCAGCCGCCGTGACCAGCCGCAGTCGCAGTCCACTCTGCAACTTAAGCAGGTCATCCGTAACAGGCTGTGGGAGATCGCCCGGCAGTGTGAGGCGCAGTTTATCCGTGGCTGAACAGGTGCCGTTTCAGGTGAAGAGAAGGGGAAGAGAGTGCGCTCAGGTAGCTTTAGATTCTTTTGGCGGGTTTTGCAGAAGAAGGAGAGGAGCTAAAGCAGTAAACTTTTAGGTCATGATTCCAGCGTTGCGGGAATCTGCTGACAGACACTACTGTGAGAGCGTTAAAAAGAAAAACCCACGCTATTGCGTAGGTTTTAGCGAGTCTGTCAGGTTTTATGGGGTTGCTAAAACCGCATGAAAAAATCAGACGTTAAACAGGAAGTTCATCACATCGCCATCTTTCACGATGTACTCTTTACCTTCTGAACGCATCTTGCCGGCTTCTTTCGCACCTTGCTCGCCTTTATAGGCGATAAAGTCTTCAAACGCGATGGTCTGGGCGCGGATAAAACCTTTCTCAAAGTCGGTATGGATTTTACCGGCTGCCTGTGGGGCTGTTGCGCCAACCGGGATGGTCCATGCACGCACTTCTTTCACGCCAGCGGTGAAATAGGTCTGCAGGTTCAGCAGCGAGTAACCTGCGCGGATCACGCGGTTCAGGCCCGGCTCTTCCAGTCCCAGTTCAGCCATGAACTCGTCACGGTCTTCATCTTCCAGCTCAGCAATGTCAGACTCAACAGCGGCACACACAGGCACCACCACAGAACCTTCTGCTTCGGCGATAGCGCGCACCTGATCCAGGTACGGGTTGTTCTCGAAACCATCTTCATTGACGTTAGCAATGTACATGGTGGGTTTCAGGGTCAGGAAGCTCAGATAGCGGATGGCCGCTTTGTCGTCTGCATCCAGATCCAGTGAACGCAGCATGCCTGCTTCAGAAAGATGCGGCAGGCATTTTTCCAGTGCAGCCAGCTCGGCTTTGGCATCTTTGTCGCCGCCTTTGGCTTTCTTCTGCACACGCTGAATCGCACGTTCACAGGTCTCAAGATCGGACAGGGCCAGTTCGGTGTTGATCACATCAATATCTTCAGCCGGGTTCACTTTACCCGCCACGTGGATGATGTTGTCGTTTTCAAAGCAGCGCACCACGTGGCCGATCGCTTCGGTTTCGCGGATGTTGGTCAGGAACTGGTTGCCCAGGCCTTCACCTTTTGACGCGCCTTTCACCAGGCCCGCGATATCGACGAATTCCATGGTAGTCGGCACCACGCGCTGTGGCTTAACAATCTCAGAAAGCTGGTCGAGACGCAGGTCAGGCATTGGCACCACACCGGTGTTTGGCTCAATGGTGCAGAAAGGGAAGTTAGCCGCTTCGATGCCCGCTTTAGTCAGCGCGTTGAACAGAGTGGATTTACCGACGTTCGGCAGGCCCACGATACCGCATTTGAATCCCATGGTTTGATACCCTTTATAACTGGATGGACAGCACGTCAGGCGACGGACTGTCGGAGACGAATAGAAAAATTTCGCGCATTATACACGGAATCACGACGATTCGGGCGTTTAAGCAGGCTTGAAGGCGTGCAGCCGGTTCATCGCCTTGATGCGATCCTCTTTCAGCCACAGTTCGGTGCAGCGCACCGCTTCATCAATGGCATCATCAATCAGCTTCTGCTCACTGGCAGGCGGCTTGCCCAGTACAAATCCGGTTACCTTATTGCGATCGCCGGGATGCCCGATGCCGATGCGGAGCCGATGAAAATTGTTGTTGTTGCCCAGTTTGCTGATGATGTCTTTCAGACCGTTGTGACCGCCATGGCCGCCGCCCTGCTTGAATTTCGCCACGCCGGGTGGCAGATCAAGTTCATCGTGTGCCACCAGAATCTCTTCCGGCGCGATGCGATAAAAGGTCGCCATCGCAGCAACCGCTTTACCGCTCAGGTTCATAAAGGTGGTCGGCACCAGCAGGCGCACATCCTCTCCGGCGATCATCAGGCGGGCGGTGTAGCCGTAGAATTTGCCTTCCTCTTTCAATGACTGATTGTGGCGCTCAGCCAGTAAATCAAGATACCAGGCACCCGCATTGTGGCGCGTGGCGGCATATTCAGCGCCCGGATTGGCAAGGCCCACAATCAGTTTAATGCTGCTCACAATGATTATCCTGCTGTTATTGCGAAAGGGCGTTAGTTTACTTCGCCACAGCCAGGATGACAAAGCACAAGCGCCGAAATGGTTCAGTGAAGTGATTAATCATTTTCTATCTAAATCAACAGGCTGGACTCAGGGCCAGGGAATGCTTTATGACTGATGTGTGATCCAGTCCGCAACGTAATCTTTACCCATTGCCTAAACTTATGGCACTTAACATTGTGTGCGGTCATTTTCTCATAAGGATGGGGGTGCAGCATGAAATACCAACACTGCCGTGTAGCAGGTAACAGCTTGATGGTACTGGGATTAGTGACAATGGTGCTGGGCGTCGGCTTCTCAATTATTAATCAGCTCCCCTCACTTGATCTGCCACAACTTCTGGCTCAGGGGGCGATTTTAGGCATCTTTATTGGTGCGCTGCTATGGCTGGTGGGCGCCGGTCTGAGTGGTCGTGAAAAGGTAGAAGATCGTTATTACTGGCTGCGTCACTATGACAAACGCTGCCGCAGATCGCACAACTCACATCATTAAGTGAGTGCAGCCGGGACCGGATGCTGCGCAGTGCAGTTCCGGCCACTGGCTTTCGCGTGATAAAGCGCCGCATCTGCCAGTGCCAGTAAATCCTCAAAGCCCTGATGCGGTTGGGTCAGCGTTGCGAATCCAATGCTGACTGAATAGGTAATCTCATTGGGCTGTGACTTACAAACCGCCAGTCGTGTCGCTTCACACCAGGCTTCCGTCTCCTTTGCTCCGGCCGGGATTATCGCCGCAAACTCCTCTCCACCCAGCCTTGCAAAGCGCCCGTCAGCAGGCATCAGCTCTCTGACAATGCCGCAAAAGTGGATCAAAATCTGGTCACCCTGCTGATGCCCATACCGATCATTAATGCTCTTGAAGTGATCAAGATCGAACAGGATTGCACTATAAGGCCGGTTCTGACGGCGGCAATGCGCCACAATTTTTTCTGCTTCGTTAAATAAAGCACGGCGATTCCAGGCGCTGGTCAGCGGATCGTGCAGGGAAGTGTGTTTCAACACGCTCTGCATCCGCTCATTCACCATGGCCAGAATGGTAAATGTCAGGCCAATGACAAACAGAATGGACTCCAGAATCACGTAAACCGAGAAGTCCGATCCGCCAATGGCACCATGCCTGGTACTGGCAATGGCGCTATCCAGAAAAATGCGCGCCAGATGAAACAGCAGGTGAATCCACAGCAGCAACTGTGCAGGCCAGAAAGTCGATTTTAGCGAGTCACGAGCCAGCCAGACCAGTTGAATAAATGCTGCGGTATAGGCCATACAGGCGATACACAGCACAAATACTCGCCTGGGCAAGCTGTAATAGAAGGCCGGAAAGCAGCAGAGGAGTGCCCAGAGCAGCGCGCCCAGCAGCCAGTGGGTACCGATGGGTTTGCCACTCAAGCGCCGCAACGCATTTAACAATCCGCCATAAGCCAGCATCACTAAAACATTGCCCACCGCAATCGGCAGAAAATGCAGACCACTGCTGCGCAGGCTACTTAAGAACACGGAAATCAGGGTAAATATCAGCGACAGGCAGGTGAAGCCCAGAACGCGGTCATACTGCGATCCAATCCAGGCAAAGACCATGATGATGCTCAGAAACCCCAGTACATAAAGCTCGCAAATAAATAAGGTATAGATATCGAGGTTCATGAGGGCCGGGTTCTTATTAAAATTGCGTTGCAAATTACCACTTAACGGCATCGGGCAGAAGCGGGGAACGCAGCGTTTTACTAAAAGAGTGAGTGGCGTTGAAAATAGGGGATAGTGGGGAAATTTATCGCGGAAAAATCAGAAAAAGAAGTGCGTTAGTCGGGCGACTGGCTGGCTTAAAAAAACCGGGCACAGGGCCCGGTTCCGCGAAGAATTAATGCTCGAACATCGCCGAGATCGATTCTTCGTTACTGATGCGGCGAATCGCTTCGGCCAGCATGCCAGATAAAGTCAGCGTGCGCACATTCGGCAGTGACTTAATCTCGTCAGACAGTGGGATGGTATCGCAGACGATCACCTGGTCCAGAACGGATTTACGCAGGTTTTCAACCGCATTGCCGGAGAAGATCGGGTGCGTCGCGTAAGCAAACACGCGTTTAGCACCACGCTCTTTCAGCGCTTCAGCCGCTTTGCACAGCGTGCCGCCGGTGTCGATCATGTCGTCGACCAGCACACAGTCGCGGCCAGCAACGTCACCAATAATGTGCATCACCTGAGAAACGTTCGCGCGAGGGCGGCGTTTATCAATGATAGCCATATCGGTGTCGTTCAGCAGTTTAGCGATAGCACGGGCACGTACTACGCCACCAATATCGGGAGAAACAACAATCGGGTTTTCCAGACCGATCTGCATCATATCTTCCAGCAGGATCGGACTGCCAAATACGTTATCAACCGGGACGTCGAAGAAGCCCTGGATCTGCTCGGCGTGCAGGTCAACCGTCAGAACACGGTCAACACCGACGCTGGAAAGGAAGTCTGCCACTACTTTTGCGGTGATTGGCACACGCGCGGAACGCACGCGGCGATCCTGACGGGCATAACCAAAGTAGGGAATGACTGCGGTAATACGACCAGCAGAAGCACGACGCAGCGCGTCGACCATCACAACCAGTTCCATCAGATTATCGTTGGTGGGGGCACAGGTGGACTGGATGATGAAAATATCACCACCGCGTACATTTTCGTTAATCTGTACGCTCACTTCACCATCACTGAAACGTCCTACAGCGGCGTCTCCCAGGCTGGTGTAAAGGCGGTTGGCAATACGTTGTGCTAGTTCCGGGGTGGCGTTACCAGCAAATAGCTTCATATCAGGCACGAGAAGAACCTCAGGCTTTGCGTCCAGAGAATGAACGGCATGACAGTAACCGGCGCGTACAGTCATGTGCGTTCACACGGGTGTGTTGATGCGAAACGTGCAGTGTCTGGAACGTGGTGACACTGTCACGCAATCGCTAATCGCCTCGCAGGGTACGCTGTAGCGGCGAAACATTTACGCCCCGGGCTACAAATCCGCGCACCCCATTCGGGGCAAGCTCCAGCACCTGACGGGCAGCAGACTCAGTGTCGAATTCAGCAAACACACAAGCGCCCGTGCCAGTCAGGCGTGACGGCGCGTATTCTAGCAGCCAGGAAACAAGCTCATCAACCTTACGAAAACGTTTTCTTACCACTGCTTCACAATCATTGGTGAAGGGTGCAGCTAAAAGCGTCGATAAACTGCGCGATGGGGTATCACGCGTCAGTTCGGGGTCGTTGAATACCACTGGTGTGCTGATGTTCACGCCGGGATGAGCGACAAGATACCACTTTTCTTCCGGCTCTGCGGGCTGAAGTTGTTCACCCACTCCCTGCGCAAAAGCCGCGAAGCCGTGCACAAACACCGGCACATCCGCGCCCAGTTTCACGCCAATTGCTGCCAGCTCATCCGGTGTGAAGCCGGTTTGCCACAGATGATTCAGCGCCACCAGTACGGTAGCAGCATCCGATGAACCTCCACCGAGGCCGCCCCCCATGGGCAGATGCTTCTCAATGGCGATCTGTGCGCCAGCACGAGCAGGCAGGCAATGCTTATTCAGGGCTGCCTGTTTCAGCCTATTTGCGGCGCGCACAATCAGGTTATCTGCATCCGCGACGCCTGCCACCGGCGTTAACAGCTTAATGGAATCGCTGTCATCAACGGTAATCTGCAACTGGTCACCGTAATCCAGAAACTGAAACAGCGTCTGCAGGTTGTGATAGCCGTCGGGACGACGGCCAGTGATGTAGAGAAAAAGATTCAGTTTTGCCGGGGCAGGCCAGTGGGTGATCATTGAACGGTCCAGCCGTCCATACGCAGTTTAATTCGCTGATCACCCTCTTTCAGCTCCAGGCTGGACGGCAGCGGTGGGGTAACTTTGCTATCGTAACCCGCAATAGACACCTGCCAGTTCTGGCCGTCGCGGCTGTAGTTCAGGCTGCTTAGCTGATAGTTCTCGTTAAGCTGATAATCGGTGGCATCGCCAGGCAGACCCATCATCCACTGGCGCAGGTTTGCCAGCGGAATGTTCATGCCAGTAAGTTGCGAAATCATCTTCTGTGCATCATTGCTGACGTAACGCTTGCCTTTGTTATCGACGATCTGCACCACCGAGCCCTGTGCATCAAGCTGCAGTTCGGTACTGCCCAGTGGATTGGTCAGCAGCAGGCGATAGCGATCAGGCGCGGTCTGTTGCCAGTTGAAGCGGGCATAGACTTTCTGCTTGTCAGAGAGGTAGGCAAAGGCACCGCGGGTCTGATAGTGCGTAACCTTTGAGACCGCCTGCTGATGCTGTTGCCACTGTGGCGCGGTAACGCTGGGGCCCGGGCCTTGCGGTTTGTTGACGCTACAGGCCGCCAGCAGGACGCTGGCAAGGGGCAAAAGGCGCAACAGATTGCGTGGTGTATTAAGCATCAAGTGGTCATCTCCTCGGACACATGTATTTTTCGTAACGGATAACGCTAACCGTCCCGGTTTTAACCGTCAATGCTGTTATGCAGCAAATTGCGCACGATCGGGTTAATCTTATTACAGTCATAGCCTTTGTATGGCTTTTCTTGATCTGCCGCATCTTGTAGAATGCGCATCACAAAACCCTGACATTATTGGGACATCCCAACTAAAACCGCCATGACGCTGCTCGCTCTCGGAATCAATCACAAGACAGCCCCCATTGCTCTGCGCGAACGCGTCTCGTTCGGGCCGGAGACGCTTGAGCAGGCGTTAAACAGCCTGTTATCACAGCCCATGGTGCAGAGCGGCGTGGTGTTGTCCACCTGTAACCGGACTGAACTTTACCTGAGTGTAGAGCAACAGGCCGACTTACAGGCGCGTCTGGTGAGCTGGTTATGTAATTATCATCAGCTGGATGAAGAGGATGTACGCAACAGCCTCTACTGGCATCAGGATAACGAGGCGGTCAGCCATCTGATGCGCGTCGCCAGCGGACTCGACTCCCTGGTACTCGGTGAACCCCAGATCCTCGGTCAGGTAAAAAAAGCGTTTGCTGACTCCTCGCGCGGTCAGGCACTGAGCAGTGAACTGGAGCGCATGTTCCAGAAAACCTTCTCTGTGGCCAAACGCGTGCGCACAGAAACCGATATCGGTGCTAACGCGGTCTCGGTGGCGTTTGCCGCCTGTACGCTGGCCCGCCAGATCTTCGAATCTCTCTCTTCCGTCAATGTACTGCTGGTCGGCGCAGGCGAAACCATTGAGCTGGTGGCGCGTCATCTGCGTGAGCATCAGGTCAAAAATCTCATCATCGCCAACCGTACCCGCGAGCGCGCTGAAACGCTGGCGGCGGAAGTGGGTGCGGAAGTGATCACGCTGGCGGAGATCGATGCCCGTCTGGCTGAAGCCGACATCATTATTTCGTCAACCTCCAGTCCGTTACCGATTATCGGCAAGGGAATGATGGAGCGCGCCCTGAAAGCGCGCCGCAACAAACCGATGCTGCTGGTCGATATTGCGGTGCCGCGCGACGTAGAGCCGGAGGTGGGCGATCTGCCTAACGCTTATCTCTACAGCGTGGATGACCTGCAGGCGATCATCGAACAGAACCTGGCGCAGCGCAAAGCGGCCGCGGTTCAGGCCGAAAGCATCGTGGTTCAGGAAAGCAGCGAATTCATGGCGTGGCTGCGCTCACAGGGCGCGGTGAATACGATCCGTGAATATCGTTCTCAGGCGGATGAAATCCGCGCTGAGCTGGAAGGCCGTGCGCTGCAGGCGCTGCAGCAGGGTGCCGATCCGCAGAAAGTCATGCAGGAACTGGCGCACAAGCTGACCAACCGTTTAATACATGCTCCAACCAAATCACTTCAGCAGGCCGCCCGCGATGGCGATAATGAACGCCTGCAGATTTTACGCGACAGCCTGGGTCTCGATTAGGTACACCGCTGTCGCCACCTGTTACGGGAATCCCACATTTAAATGAAGACCTCTATAGTTGCCAAACTGGAAGCCCTGCAGGAGCGCCACGAAGAAGTGGAAGCGATGCTGGGCGATGCTGGCGTGATCGCCGATCAGGAGCGTTTCCGTGCGCTGTCACGCGAATATGCCCAACTGACCGATGTGACCCGTTGCTTCCGCGACTGGCAGCAGGTACAGGAAGATATCGAAACGGCGCAGCAGATGCTCGACGACCCTGAAATGCGTGATATGGCGCAGGAAGAGTTGCAGGAAGCGCGTGAGAAAAACGACGTGCTGGAGCAGCAGTTGCAGGTTCTGTTACTGCCGAAAGATCCCGATGATGAGCGCGCCTGCTTTATTGAAGTGCGCGCCGGCACCGGCGGCGACGAAGCCGCGATCTTCGCCGGCGATCTGTTCCGTATGTACAGCCGCTATGCCGAAGCGCGTCGCTGGCGCGTGGAGATCATCAGCGCCAACGAAGGCGAGCATGGCGGTTACAAAGAAGTCATTGCTCGCGTGACCGGCGACGGTGCCTATGGGCGCCTGAAGTTTGAGTCAGGCGGCCACCGTGTGCAGCGTGTACCGGAGACCGAATCTCAGGGCCGTATTCATACCTCAGCCTGTACCGTTGCCGTGATGCCGGAAATTCCGGAAGCAGAACTGCCGGAGATCAATGCCGGTGACCTGAAAATCGATACTTTCCGTTCTTCTGGTGCAGGCGGTCAGCACGTTAACACCACCGACTCCGCGATTCGTATTACCCACCTGCCCACCGGCATCGTGGTGGAGTGTCAGGATGAACGTTCACAGCATAAAAACAAAGCCAAAGCGCTGGCGGTGCTGGGTTCGCGTATTCACGCGGCAGAGATGGCCCGCCGTCACGCTGCCGAAGCCAGTACCCGCCGCAACCTGCTGGGCAGCGGCGACCGCTCTGACCGCAACCGTACCTATAACTTCCCGCAGGGCCGCGTGACCGATCACCGTATCAACCTGACGATCTACCGTCTGGATGAAGTGATGGAAGGCAAACTTGACAGCCTGATCGAGCCGATTGTGCAGGAATACCAGGCGGATCAGCTGGCGGCGCTGGCTGGTCAGGATTAATGGATTTTCGTCACTGGCTGAAACAGGCGGTTGCCACGCTGTATGGTGGTGACAGCCCGAAGCGTGACGCAGAGATCCTGTTGGGTTACGTGACCGGCAAGTCACGCAGCTGGTTAATTGCCTTTGATGAAACGGTGCTCAGCGATGAACAGCTGGCGCAGCTGAATAGCCTGCTGGCGCGTCGTGCCCGGGGCGAACCGGTAGCGCATCTGGTGGGCGAGCGCGAGTTCTGGTCGCTGCCCTTACGCGTCACTGATGCCACGCTGATTCCGCGTCCGGATACCGAACTGCTGGTTGAACAGGCGCTGGCGCATCTGCCTGCGACACCTTCGACCATTCTGGATATGGGCACCGGCACCGGAGCGATTGCGCTGGCACTGGCCAGCGAGCGCCCCGACTGTCAGGTGACCGGCGTGGATCGCATTCAGGCCGCCGTTGAGCTGGCAGGCAGTAATGCGCAGCAGCTCAGCCTCAGCAACACTCGCTTTCTGCTCAGTCACTGGTTCCAGGCTCTCACGCCGCAGCGCTTTAGTCTCATCGTCAGCAATCCGCCCTATATTGATGCCAGCGATAGTCATCTGGAGCAGGGTGACGTGCGTTTCGAACCGCGCAGCGCGCTGGTGGCCGATGAGGCGGGACTGGCGGATCTGCGCACGCTGATCGAGCAGGCACCTGCGTGGCTGCTACCCGGCGGCTGGCTGCTGCTGGAGCATGGCTGGCAGCAGGGCGAAGCGGTGGCTACGCTGATGCGGCAGAATGGCTATCACGCCGTTGAAACCGTCAACGATTACGGTGGCAATCCACGAGTCACCTTAGGTCAGTTCCCCTAATAAAAGCGCTTTAAAAAGGATTTATAATGGTCGCCTTTTATCCTCTGATTAAAAATCTGCACATCTTAACCGTCGTGCTGACCGTGACGCTGTTCCTGCTGCGGTTTTACTGGCTGCGCTGTGGTTCGGCAATGATGACGAAACGCTGGGTCCGCATTCTGCCGCACATTAATGACACGCTGTTACTGGTGACCGGCGTCTCGCTGGTGATGATTACTCACTTCTATCCCTTCACGCCGCAAGGAAGCTGGCTGACGGAGAAGCTTTTAGCGGTTATCATCTACATCGCCTTAGGATTTGTGGCATTGAGTCGCCGTCCACGCACTGATCGCACCCGCTGGATCGCTTTTCTGGTGGCGTTACTCGCCCTGGTGACCATCATTACGCTGGCGCTGACTAAAATGCCGTTATGGGGATAGTATGACCTCGACCGAACAATTAGATTTCAGCCAGACACCGCTGTGTGAAGCGGTGATTGGCGCTACGCTTGCCATCCGCGCCGATTTTCCGGCGTTGTCGGTGGAAGCGCAGCTTGCGGCGTTAGTCGCCGAAGCGCGTGACTATGTCAGCCACGCTGAAGATGCGGATATGCAGCTGGAAAAGCTGCTTGAGCTGTTTTATCGCCAGTGGGGATTTCGCGGCGCCAGCGGTGTCTACAAGCTTTCTGATGCGCTCTGGATCGACAATGTGCTGAAGACGCGTCAGGGCACGGCAGTGTCACTGGGCGTTATCCTGCTACATATTGCCGCCGAGCTGGAACTGCCGCTGATGCCGGTGATTTTCCCGACGCAGTTGATTCTGCGTGCGGACTGGATTGATGGCGACAAGTGGATGATCAATCCGTTCAATGGAGAAACCCTTGACCGGCACACGCTGGAAGTGTGGCTCAAAGGCAACATCAGCCCGACCGCGCGTCTGTATGATGATGACCTCGACGAAGCGAAGACCGTCACCGTGATGCGCAAAATGCTCGACACGCTTAAAGCGGCATTGATGGAAGAGCAGAAGATGGAACTGGCACTGAACGTCAGTCAGGTGCTGTTGCGTATTGATCCGGATGATCCCTATGAAATTCGCGACCGCGGTTTGATCTACGCGCAGCTGGAGTGCGAACATATCGCGCTGAATGATTTAACTTACTTCGTTGAGCAGTGTCCTGAAGACCCGGTCAGCGAAATGATCAAAGTTCAGATTCACGCAATCGAACAAAAACAGGTCACGCTGCACTAAGCGGACCCACTGAAAAGGAAAGGGCATGACACAGAAAGTCGTGAGTATTGGCGATATCAACGTCGCAAACGATCTGCCATTTGTACTGTTTGGCGGGATGAACGTGCTGGAGTCACGCGACCTGGCGATGCGCATCTGCGAACACTACGTCAACGTGACCACGAAACTCGGTATCCCTTACGTCTTTAAGGCGTCGTTTGATAAAGCGAACCGCTCCTCAATTCACTCTTATCGTGGCCCGGGCCTGGAAGAAGGGATGAAGATTTTCCAGGAGCTGAAGCAGACTTTTGGCGTGAAGATCATCACCGATGTTCATGAAGCGTCACAGGCGCAGCCAGTGTCTGAAGTGGTGGATGTGATTCAGTTGCCAGCTTTCCTGGCGCGTCAGACTGATCTGGTAGAAGCGATGGCAAAAACCGGCGCAGTTATCAACGTTAAGAAGCCGCAGTTTGTCAGCCCGGGTCAGATGGGCAACATCGTTGATAAGTTCGCTGAAGGTGGCAACGAGCAGGTTATCCTGTGCGATCGCGGCAGCAACTTTGGCTATGACAATCTGGTTGTCGATATGCTCGGCTTTAACGTGATGAAGAAAGTCACCAAAAACAGCCCGGTGATTTTCGATGTGACCCATGCGCTGCAGACGCGCGATCCGTTCGGTGCAGCATCAGGCGGTCGTCGTGCTCAGGTGGCTGAGCTGGCGCGTGCCGGCATGGCGGTCGGCATTGCCGGTCTGTTTATCGAAGCGCATCCGGATCCGGAACATGCCCTGTGTGATGGCCCATCCGCGTTGCCGCTGGATAAGCTGGAGCCATTCCTGGTGCAGATGAAAGCGATTGACGATCTGGTGAAAAGCTTCCCGGAACTCGATACCAGCAAATAAGTTTGCTGAAAAAAAAAAGAGCGATTACTCGCTCTTTTTTTTCGTCTGAAGCCCGCTGCCGTTACAGCATGATGGTCATCAGATATCCGATAAACAACGCCAGATGGGCGGCACCATTCAATACATTGGTGCGTCCGGTCGAGAAGGAGAGCTGACAGAGAATCAGCGACGCCATCATAATCACCATCTGTGGCGGCTCCAGACCGAATATCAGCTCCTGTCCGGTCAGGGTGGCGATAATGGTTACTGCCGGTACCGTCAGGGAGATAGTCGCCAGCACCGAACCAAAGAACAGGTTCATGGCGCGCTGTACCTGATTCATCAGCACAGCCTTAATTGCGCCGAGCCCTTCCGGCGAGAGGATAAGCAACGCCACCAGGAAGCCGGTAAACTGTGCCGGTGCATTCAGGTCTGTCAGCAGGCTTTCCAGCGTATTGGCGTTCATCTTGGTCACGGCAATGACCGCAATCAAATGCACGATCAGCCAGATAGTGTGCCAGACGCTGCTGTGCGCCGAAGGTTTGCCATGATGCGGATCCCCATCATCACTCTCATCTTCATGCTCATAAACAAACAGGCTCTGGTGGGTTTTGGTCTGAATCAGCAGGAAAACGCCATACATTGCGGCTGAGATCGCCGCGATGAGCAGGGCCTGGGTGACGGAGAAATTACCGCCCGGCAGCGCGTTAGGAAATACCAGCACCAGAATCGCGAGGGGAAAGATAGCGATCAGATATTGTTTCACGCCCGCCAGATTGACGTACTGCGTCGCAAACTTATTACCACCCAGCAGCAGCGCAAAGCCGACCAGCCCGCCGGTCACAATCATCACAATCGAATAAAGCGTATCGCGCATCAGGCCGGGTGCGGCATCGCCTGTCGCCATCAGCGCCGAGATCAGACTCACTTCCAGAATGACGACAGAGAGGCTCAGAATCAGTGAGCCATAGGGTTCGCCCAGCCGGTGGGCCAGCACATCTGCATGTCTCACCACGCTAAACGCGCTGCTCAGAATGGCAATCAATGCCACTAAGTTGATACCGACGACAACGGGAAATGCGGTGTTAGCACCAAAAAAATAGAGTATACCCAGCGTGATAAGGGGAAATATCAGCGAGAATTCCTTGTGACGAGTTTTTTCATGTGAAGGCATTCACCATCCTCTCTGGTTAATGATTATCCGGACACAGCGGGGGCTGCTGTTAGAAATATAATCAGTTTTAGGGCAGTGCGCAGTTTATCTTTTCACCGGCCCTGACAGGAGAAATTTACTGGTTTTTACTTAACTGCAATAACCTTTTGAAATGATATTAACCTGATGTTATCTGGAATATTGCAATATTAATCAGGATACAACAAGTTTGACCTATGCACCTATCCTGACGATATATGTCACAAAAATGGCATTTTAATCTAAATTTCAGGGATGGGCTCATATTTTTAAACTGAAGTGACGATAAGTACAGGTTTGCGTTTTTTTACTGTTGCGCCAGGCTTAACCAGAAACACTAAACCGCGACGATAAACAGAGGAAAAATTATGCCTTACGATAAACGAACCGACTTACCCGACAACGTTAAGCACGTGCTTCCTGCGCATGCGCAGGATATCTATCAGCAGGCATTTAACAGTGCGTGGGATCAATATAAAGAGGCGGAAGATCGACGCGGCGATGATTCGCGGGAAGAAGTGGCGCATAAGGTCGCCTGGTCAGCCGTGAAAAAAGAGTATGAAAAAGGGAATGACGATAAGTGGCATCCTAAAGCGTAATCGCCTTGCTAGTCTGTTCACGTCAAAGGGCCAGGATTATCCAGCCCTTTTTTTCGACTTCGCTATCAGGTTTATCTGGTTTTTTTTAACCTGCGACCGGAATCACGCTTGAAACCCCGCGCGTAAATAGATTAATGTCAATTTAATGAACGAAACGCAGCGCCGTTTTGGAGATCATGTTACAGGAGCACTTTCGCAGGACGCCGATGACGTTGAGGAGGTCGCATTGCTTACCCGGGAATTTCTATTAAAAGCGGATTGTAAAACATCATTCGGGGATATCGATGAGACGCTACTCTGGAGTTGCGAGCAGCGCGCCGCCTCGCTGGCCGCCACGCTGGCCTGCCGTCCCGATCACAGCCCTGTCTGGATCTTTGGTTACGGCTCACTGATGTGGAACCCGATTTTTGAGGCGGATGAAGTTGCATCCGGTTCGCTGGAGGGCTGGCATCGTGCTTTCTGCCTGCGGCTGATCGCGGGACGTGGCACTGCCACGCATCCGGGGCGCATGCTGGCGCTGAAACAGGGTGGCCGCACAACCGGACTGGCATTTCGTCTGCCGGAAGCGCGCTTACATGAAGAGCTGGCGCTGCTGTGGAAGCGTGAGATGATCACCGGCTGCTATTTACCGACCTGGTGCGAATTACAGCTGGAGGATGGCCGCAGCGTGACTGCGCTGACCTTTATTATGGATCCACGTCATCCGCTTTATGAATCGGACTCCTGCCCGGAGGCGATTGCGCCGCTCATTGCTGCGGCCAGCGGCCCGCTGGGTTCGAATGCGCAGTATCTGTTTGCACTGGAAGAGGAACTCACCCGTCGTGGCATGGAGGAAGAGAGCCTGAGCCGGCTGGCGCATCAGGTGCGGACGCTGCAGCAATCCTGTCTCAAACAGGCCTGAATCAGGCCACAGGCGAATCAGCAGCGCAGAAGCCGCATAGAAAAGGGCGCGACACTGTCGCGCCCTTTTACGATCGATCCGGGGATTACTTGCCCGGATTGATAAGCCAGGTTCCAGGCTTATCAATGGTCAGGGATTGGGTATGCGTCTCACTGCCATTTTGAACGTCTATTTTGTACTGCCCGGCCGCCAGATTCAGCGCGGCAAATCCGCTGCTGCCAGGCTTCACCTCGACCTGCTGTCCGTTGAGCACTACGCTTTCACCGCTTTCCAGCTTCAGATAGACCGTCGCCAGCGCGGCAGGAACGGCTGCGGCTGGCGGCGTCGATGCAGGTGCCGGATGCGTCACGGCTGAGCTGTTGCTGACCACATCTGGCATTGCCGTGTGGCGATTAGCCAGCCAGATGGCGACGACCACCGCCAGGATAGCCACGGCCGCCAGGCTCAGCAAGACAGGTGACAATTTGCGCACCGCACGCGGGGTAACAGGCTCCGCTGCGGCGGCTGCATGATTCATCGCCATCACAACCGGCGGAGCCGCCTCAACGACCTCTTCGATCGGCATAACCGGCGGCTCGCCCGGCACCGGGAAACTGTTGACCACGGCCTCAACATCACTGACCGGCAGATCGATCAGTGCGGCAAAGGCGTCGATGGTTTGCGGGCGATCACCAGGTTTCATGGCCAGCGCGCAGTCAATGGCGTGCAGCAGCGGCAGCGAGTAGCCTTCCGGCTGGCGTTCCACCAGCGGCTGATAATTATCTTCAATGCAGCGCACCACGCTCACCGGCGGGGGATTACCGGTAATCAGGCTATGCAGCACCGCGCCCAGGGCGTAGATATCCGTCCAGGGTCCCTGTTCAACTTCACCCTCTTCGCTGTACTGTTCGATGGGTGCAAAGCCAGGCTTAAGCATGATCTCCGTTTCGTCAGAGAGGTTGCCGATCTCCTTACGCGCCGAGCCGAAGTCCAGCAGTACGGGCAGCTGATTCTCCTGAAGCTGAATGTTGTCGAGGGAGATATCGCGATGCAGATAGCCAGCCTGATGAATCGTGCTGATAGCACCCAGCAGCGGCGGCAGCAGACGGCGGATCCAGGCTTCAGAAATCGACGCCGGGCTGGTAACCTGCCACTCTTTGAGCGTCATGCCACTGTAGTAGAGCGTGCCCATATAGGCCGTGCCGTTCTGCTCCCAGAAGCGCAGCACGTGCAGCAGTCCCGGATGATTAAATCGGGCCAGCAGACGCGCCTCCTGAATAAAGCTGTTCAGTCCGGCATTAAACAGTTTCTGAAAACGCTCTCCGCGCAGTTCCAGTGACAAATCGGCGGCACGAACCGCCAGCGACACCGGCATATACTCTTTTATAGCAATTGTGCGTTCGAGCTGGTGATCCCAGGCGCGATAGACAATGCCGAAGCCACCGCCTCCGATGACTTCCTTGATCTCAAACTCATTAAAACGGTAGCCGTCAGGCAGGGCATTCGGAACAGTTTTCGTATTATCATTTGCCGACATAGTGAACTCTCTGTACACGGCCTGATTGCCAGGCTGCGCGGTAATTAATTGATGTTACGCCAGGCACCAATGGCAGGATCAACCAGATCCGCGTGCAGGGTGTCGATAAGTAACACATTCACTTTTTGCTGTGGCATGAAATAGGGCGCCCACTGGCTGCGCAAGGTATCGACTCGCGATTTCACCGCGTCAGCATTCTGCTGCGCAGCATTCTTATCCATTTTAATCAACAGTGCGCCATTGAAGCGCCAGACATGTTGTCGTGCATCAAAGGGCAGGACCAGCCAGCTATCTGAGGCGTCCGGGCGGGTCACAATCATGCGCTGATTATTAGCGGCGATGACCTCAAGCTTGCTGTCCGGAATCGCCAGGTTGGCGATGGGATAGCCCTGATAGAAGGTGACAGCGACCGGTGTGGGATGTTCCGGGGTCACCAGCGTCAGCTCACTCTTGCCCTCAGCCCAGCCATCCGGCGAGCAGTGCTGCTTACTGACGTCCGGTATAAACAGCGTCTGAGCATTTTCATTCCAGGCGGTGCGGAAGTGACAGCCGCTGGGGAGATCAAAATGTTGCAGCGGCGTGCTATTGGCAGGCCGTGACAGGTCAAGTGGTGCGGCGTTGCTGTCACTGGCGCTAACGGTGGCATCCGCCATCACAATAGGGCGCCAGTTCTGCAACTTGCTTGCGCTGCCGCTGGCCATGACGCCACCTTCTTTGTTGGTCATCTGCCAGGGCAGTTCATCCAGTAATCCGCACTGATTGGCGAGCAGGGTGCCGACGCGCGGTAAAAAGGTGGTCAGCACGGCGGAATCCTTACTTTTACCGGAGACGATGCGCAGCGGCAGCGTCTCTTTACACCAGTCGTCGGGCGCTTTGCTCACCACATTATCGATGTAGACCTCCAGCGCCAGGCTGGGGGAGTAGACCACCCGATAATTTTCAGCCTGGGCATTAAAGGCAATCAGCAGGGTGATGATGCCGGGCAACCACAGTTTCATAAGGATCCTTGGAATCAAAAACGAGGCGGCAGAAAGCGCGCCGAATCAGCCAGTGAATAAAGCAATGTTGCTTCTTCCGGCTCACCAATCCAGACCGCCAGTGCGCTGAGATTATCTTTCTTCACGTTGCGGCTCACCGCCTGTTCCATCAAAGCCAGCCACTCTTCACACGCATTCACCATGCGCAGCGCCTGTTCCATTTCATCACTGGTCAGATTCAGCCAGAAGCCGTCGGTACAGACCAGAAAAGCATCGCCATCTTCCAGCGCAATCTCTTCTGAAAAGCTCACTAAGCGAGACGGCTCAGCGCCGAGCGCATTATAGAGTAAATTACTGTTAATGCCGGTATTTTCATAGCCTGCATCTTTCAGTTGCTGGGCCAGACTGTGATCGCGGGTGACCTCATGAAGCGCGCCGCGGCGGAAGTGGTAAACCCGGCTGTCACCCGCATGCGCCCACCATGCACGTTGTTTATGGCGGTCAATAAACAGGGCCGCCAGCGTCGTACTCATGCGTGAATATTTCGGATTTTTACCCTGTGCCTCGTGCAGCGCCAGGCGGCACTGCTCAATCGCCTGACGGGTCATTTCCGGCGTAAAACCGTCATGCGCCTCTATCTGGCTGAGCAGGGTGTCGCGCACCAGCTGCGCCGCGATCTCCCCGCCAGGCAAACCGGCTACGCCATCGCAGACCACAAAACAGGCTTTATGCTCATCCAGCGCTGTGCCGGTGCGATCCTGATTTTCATCGCGTAAGCCCTGCTGGCAGCGGCTGGCAAAAACAATTTTCATGTTTCATCTACCCGCGTCTGCGAGTCCTTGTACTGATTCACCTCCATGTCATAGGCATGAAGAAAGGCCTCGCCAAACAGCGTGTGGAAATCATCTTCAATCTCCCCGGCAGTTCGCTGGTAATTACGCATGAAGTAGTCCCACAGCGCCGCCTTTTTGACGGTGGAAAATGGCAGCTTTGATACCACGCCATCGGCACGCGCCTGCTCTTCCAGACGCTGTGGATTAAAGGATTGCAGCATTGCCGCAATAATGGCGCGGATACCGGCAATCATGCCCAGCTGGTGGGCCTGCAAATCGACCAGTGCATCACGTACTGCCTGTTCCGGCGGCATAAAACCGGGCATCTGGCTCTGGTACATCTGCATCAATACAGTTTTACCGGAGGGCAGGATCTTGAACGGATTATTGGCTTCGTTCAGGATCATCGTCATGTCTGCTTTTACGCCACGCTTGAGAATGGATCGCGACGAGAGCAGTGCCACGGTGCCCTGAGAAAACAGGCTCAGCATCCGGCCAGTAATCCGCATCTGCTCTTCGTCAATCGGTGTGGCATGCACATTGCTGAGCCCCATGCCGTCCAGCAGTGCGGCGATGAGCCGATCCTGATCCACCGGCTGTGTCATGAACGCTTTCTGCGGCTCACTGGCCTGCGGATCGATGGCCAGACGCGCATCGTTGTGGCGCTCGTGGCGTAAAGGAGGAGAATCGTTGACCAGCAGCCGATCCTCAACTTCATGATGTTCGTGAATGCCCAGCGGGTTTGCAGGCTCGGCGCTGTCGCCAGCAAACAGCGCCAGGGGATCGTTTCGCGCGTCATTGCAGGCGGGATCACGCACTTCCAGGGCATAGTCACCGATGCGCAACGCATCGCCATGCTTCAGAAGCACCTGCATGCCGCGCCCCAGGGCGATGCCGTTATGTTCTACCGGCGTCACGCTGCCCTGATTGGTCAGGCGACACTCTCCGTCATGTGACAGGTGAACCAGTGCCTGCAGACGCGAAATAGCCCGCGTCTCATCAGGCAGCACCAGATCGTTGTCCTGACTGCGGCCAATGGTGCCCCCAGGCGGTTGAAACGCAACGCTTTTGACCGGAAAATCCGCGGTGCTTTGCACAATGGTAAATTGCATGAGTTATCCCAGATTAAACAGCAAACGCATCCGGCCTCACTCGAACATCGGAGGATAGAGGCCATTACGTCCCGGCAGTGAACCTGCCGCCGGGTTGAACAGTAACGAAAACAGTTGCGCAGTGAGATTGCCGCTGTGCTTGTGGGTCGCATGGACAAACCCATCACTACGATTACTCCACCAGTAGCTCATGTGCTGCTGAGGGTCAAAGCGTTCAGCCACTTCACGCCAGCTCAGCGTGCAGGGCAGATCCTGAAAGCCGAGCACATCCATAATTTCAGAAGGCTTTCTGGCGGGAACCAGCAGCGGCGGCAATGCCTGAATCTGCTGCTCTAACTGCTCACCATCCAGCGGGGTCTGAACAGCCTGTAACAGCGTCGCGCCCAGATCCTGAAACCAGTCACCAGAGATGGTCAGTTGGGCCGGATGCCACTGCGCCAGTGAAAAGCTGTGCAGTGCCAGAAGCGGCCAGGCGCGTCCAACACGGTCACAGGAGGGCAGTAAACAGCCCATCTGTATCTGGGGTCGGGTCGCGGTCACCGGCAGGACAAAATTCCACACTGGCGCGTGAAGGAAGTTCGCGCTACTGGACCACGCCTGCTGATGCCAGTGCATCAATCCCTGCTGGAACCAGTGATTCCAGGGGCTAATCTGTTGCTCGCTCAGCCGACGGTGCAAAAAGTCACCGGTCGATGGCAGTTTGCCATACCAGCCGGGGGCGATGTAAGCAGCCATATTCACCTCACCGTTACTCGCTTTGCGAGTGTGATGGCGGGGCCTGGTGCAGCGGCGTAACCGCCAGCATGTCACCTTTCTGGCCCGCAATGTTCAGATTCTCCGCCAGCTTACGCATCATTAATGCATTATCCCGTGCATAAGGCGATGACTGAATCTGTTGGTCCAGCAACTGGCTCAGGTGCCAGTCGAGTTGCTGCAGATCGCGGGCGCTTACTGTGTCGGGCAGTGAACGCTGTAAATTTTGCAGCAGCCAGGCCCGCAAAAATTCGCCATCGTAGTTTCGCGGCTGATAAAGCATCTGATAGGCGCGCAGCGCATTGCGGCTGTAAGCGTTATCATCACCGGGATCGTTACGCAGAATGTTAGTGATCTGCTGTGCTACCCGCGGCAGCAATAAAGACTTAAGCGCATTTTGATAAAGCACCCAGGCGGCATCGCTGACCTGGCTACCGCGATATAAACCCGCCCGCATGGTAAGCGGTGGATTATCGAGAGAAAAACGTTCTGAGAGCGGTAGCTTTACCAGGTTGTTCAGAAAGGGTAGCAGATCAAAAATATTATCAGCAGGCTGATGAATCACCTGCTGACTCTGCTCGCGTATCGCCGGTACCCGCGCGGCAACCTGTTGCAGATAATGTTGATTCTGATAGTAGCTGAAGCCCCAAAGGCTGGAGGCGATCAGAAGTGCGCCGGCCAGTACGCCATAGCCAATCCAGTGGAACAGCTGATTACGGTACTCCCAGCGACGATTACTGCCCGCCAGACCGCTTTCTTTGAAAATCAGATCGCTGAGCAGGTCACGAATAAAGAAGCTCTGGCCTTTGTTGCCGGGAATCGGACTGTTGCGGTTAACACTGTCCCAGGCCGCAATGGAGTGATCGCCCGCCTGACGTAACTGCAGTTTGCGGCTCAGTTCTCCCATCACCCGGTCAAACGGCAGGCCTTCCTGCGTGCCACTGGTGAAAAACAGGCCACGCGGGCTCCAGGCGACCGCATCCTGATGCTCAGAAAAAACGATATCCAGATATTCGTTCAGGAGTGGACGCAGTGAGGCAAACTCCTGCGGGAAGAGGAAGCACTCTGCACGCGCGTTCAGATCGCGCTCCTGGGTCATCTGTCCTGACAGATGCTGCTGGAGATTCTCTTCCAGCCGCTGGAACTGCTCGCCAAAATTGCGGTGCCAGTCATCTTTGTGCGGCTTACCCGAATCCCAGTTAAAGGTGAAGCCCCAGATAGCGTCACGCCGCGCTTTATCCATAGAGCCAAAGTAGCTCATAAAACCTTTCAGCAGGTCGGTTTTAGTGACCATCACATAGACCGGGAAGTGAATGCCGGTCTGCTGATGCAGTTCCGCCATCCGCTCGCGCAGCGCGCTGGCCTGGGCGAAACGCGCCTCGGCGGAATCACTCAGCAGATCGGCAACGCTAATGGTCATGATGACACCGTTGATCGGCTGACGGGTGCGATAGCGTTTCAGCAGATTGATAAAGCTGTGCCACTCCGCAGCATCGCGCACGCGCTGGCTTTCCTGCAACGCATACCGTCCGGCGGTATCGATCAGCACTGCACTGTCAGTAAACCACCAGTCGCAGTTGCGGGTGCCGCCAACGCCACGAATCGCCTGCTGGCCCAGGGTGTCAGTGAGCGGAAACTCAAGACCGGCATTAAACAGCGCGGTAGTTTTACCGGCACCGGGCGCACCCATCACCAGATACCAGGGGAGCTGGTAGAGATAATTGGCGTTAAAGCGAGACAGTAAACTGCCGCTGTGACGGCGTCCAAACTGCGTGCGTTTCAGCTGCAACGCGGCTTCGCTGAAGCGCTGGTTGAGCCGCTCATCTGTCATCTGGCGCTCGGCAGGATCGTCGTTATCCGACAGCTGAAGTTGGGTCAGTAAGCGACTGTTAAACCAGGCACGATAAAGCGACGGAATGAGTTGAAACAGGATCCAGAGAAAATAGAGCGCACCTACGGTGAGCTGGCGGGGCAGAACCGGTTCCAGGGGGCGTGACTGGCCCCATGACCAGAACGGGCCGAGCATCCAGACCAGGCAGCTCAGCGCCGTAACGCCAATAAAACTCCACAGCAGGCGATGTGTTAACAGCAGGCGAAGTGAGGCGCGCATTATTGTGCTCCTTGATGATTACTGAGCGTTTCAGGCGCGGCAAACAGGGTAATTTCAACGCGACGGTTGCGGGTCCGGTTTTCGCTGCTGTCATTAGGCAGCAGCGGATCGCTATCGCCACGGCCTTCAGAGCGAACGGTATGACCGTCGTTCAGCTGAACCTGTAACAGCTGAGTGATCGTGCGGGCGCGGGCAAAGGAAAACTCATAGCTGGAGGCAAAGCGGCTGTTATCCACCGGATGATCGTCGGTAAACACCGAGACCAGGATGGTCCCTTTGACATCTTTCATCGCGTTTGAGACGCGCGCCAGCAGCGCCCGGCCCACCGGATTGATCACCGTACCTTGCTCAGCAAACAGTTTGTCCGCCGGAATAATCACTTTGCTGCCAAAGGCGCCGTCACTGACTTCAAGCTGTCCGGCCGCAATCACATCATTCAGGCGCTGACGGAGGTCCAGCAATGCCTGTGGCGAAGAGGGTCGGCGGCCCGCGGTAATTTGCGGCAGGGGGGTCTGATAGATGGCGCGCAGCAGGGGTTCGGCGGCATTGCCAAGCCGCCAGTTTAGTCCACTGTAGATCAGGCAGCCAATCAGCGCGACCAGCATGGCACAGGCCCAGAGCGGTACCATGGGACGGGCAAGAGTGCTCACCAGCGGATGAACTTCTACCAGTGGCGGTTGCGGCGTCTGGCGCTGAGCGCGCGTTTCATCAATCAGGCTTTTCAGGCGATTACGGATGCCGTCGCACTGGTTGCGACCATTTTCGCTGCCGCGATAGCGGCCCTCATAGCCCAGTAGCAGGCAGTACTGCACGACTTCCAGCAGCCAGAGATGCTGCTGCGGGCTCTGTGAAATGCGTGACAGTAGCTGAAAGAATTTTTCACCGCCCCAGCTTTCATTGTGGAAGGTGACCAGCATGCCGTTGCCAGACCAGACCCCGCGCGTGCCCCATGGGGTCTGCGCCGCGGCTTCATCCAGCGCAGTGCAGATGCAGTAACGCGCGCCGATAATCATCTCAAAAGGCAGCCCTGCCTGTTTACAGCGTTGTTCAAACTGGCGGATTTCATCGATCAGAGACTGGCGCAGACCCGCAGGGTCGTCATGTGTGGCTGCCTGACGAATTTGTACTACCGCGTTCAGTAGTGGCGCCGCAGCCTGAAGTAATAGATTCTCATTGCCTGAGGGGGGCGCCTCACGCGCAGGGGATTCCACAGTCATTAATTAGTGATCTTCCAGCCAATGGCTAATCCCTGTACCCACAGCCCGGGACGGTGCTGCAGGCAATATGCGCCGGATTTCATATTCAGTCTAAGATCCAGGTCGCGGTATCGTTAGTCCGACAGGCTTTGCTGTCACCGCCAACGGCTACGCAGACCTGCTTGGTTTTGCGGGGACGGGGACGGTCGCTCTGCACGGTCGCATCATAACGATCGCTCGCGACGCCTGCTTTTAGCGGCACATAGCCGATCAGTGGACCGTCAGCCTGGTCGGCAATGGCCAGCCAGCTGTGTTCCACATTACCCAATACTTCAAAGGGTTTACCCGTTTCGAGATAACGAACGACTTTGCCGCCGTAGTCAGGCGAGGTCATCACTGATGCACCATAGAGCGCGCGCCAGGTCTGGTTAACGGGTTCAAATTCAGTCGGTGCCGCGACAGCGTGTCGATGGACCAGTTTGACGCCGTTAATTTCGCTGGTGACCAGCGTATCGTCAGTGACGGGCGGCGGCGGGGCCTTACAGCCTGCCAGGGTAAGGACCGCCAGCAGTGTTAACGCAAGACTCTTTTTCACCATGTTCCTCGTGATCTCATCAAAGTAACTGCATGTTGCCGGACCCGATGTCATGAGGCGCTGTTTGTCGCGCCGCATCGTGCCAAAATTCTGTGTTTCAAAAAAAGGTCAGTTTACATCGGGATAGTAACGCTTTTAGTCTACCTAAGACTTTTGAGAATTCAAACCATTGCACCCACTGCCGATGCGTGATAGTGGGCACTTTACGTGCGGGTTTTGAAGCCAGAAAAGCGCCAGCAGATATGATAGTTAAAGCTAACTGAATTATCGCGGCAACAAACTGCCTGAGAACAGTGCCGCGCATTCTGACATGCAATTAATCCGATTGGAAACTATTAAGTTTTACTAATAACTTGTTGTCGAAAAATTTTATCGATTTGCGTTAAGAATATTATCAAAATCAGAATTTACGCCCTGTTCTGGTCCGCGTTTTTACCGAAAGCGGCACGCCTTTTGCTTCTCAAAGCTTTTAACCGCACAGAGGTGAGCAATGGGTAATGCCATGACATGGCTGCAGGCATCGCGTGATAGCGATATTGCCAGTCTGCAACGGTTGCTTGAGACAGGTGAGTTGATAACCGCTATCAGTGAACTGGTTCATCGACTGCAGCGGGAACGTGGCGCAAACAACCTCTGGATCTGCTCAAATGGCGCGCTCTTCAGCGCCGAACGTCACGCCCGTCAGCAGGAGGTCAGTGCCAGCCTGCAGCATTTTTACCGGGCGCTACCGCCCGCCGTTGCGCAGCCTGGCTTTAGCCGCTTTTGCAATCTGATTGCTTCGGCCCTGCAGGCGCTGGACGGATTACCCGCGCTGCGTGAGCAGATCAGCCAGCGAGAGCATGATCAGGCTGCAGCGATGTCCGCGTTTAATCAGGTTATTCGCACCTTACTTAATCTGGTCTTTGAAGCCGCCGACACGGCAAGCTATCCCGCGATTTCCCGTGCGCTTATCGCGCTGTTCAGTTTTATGCAGGGCAAAGAGCTGGCCGGGCAGGAACGGGCAATCGGAGCTGCGGGCTTTGCGGCGCGTCATTTCACACCCGATCAGCGTAGCCAGCTGGTGGCCCTGATTGCGGCCCAGGAGCAGAGTTTTGCCACTTTCCAGGAATTTGCTGACAGCGCGACCTGCGAACGCTGGCAGCCGCTGTCTCAGGCCAGCCGGGACATTGAACGTCTGCGGCGCATCGCCTGTACCGGAGGGCCCTGTGATGAGACCGGCGCACTCCACTGGTTTTCTCTGCTCTCCAGGCGGCTCGATCAGATGAAAACCCTTGAGGATGCCCTGACAGCTACGCTGATGCAGCGCTGTCGTGAAGCGATTGATCAGGCGCACCAACAGCCGATGTTCACGATGGTACAGGGCGACAGCAACTTTTCGCTTTATGTCTCCGGCGCTGACTGGCTGCATGGTGCAGCTGCGCTCAACAGTGACGGCCTTGCCCCGCAGCTCGGGCGCTCGGTGCTGTCGCTGATTGGAGAACAGTCGCAGCGTTTGCAGCAGCAGACGAATGAGCTGGCGTCAATGCGTGCCTCACTCGACGAACGTCGGGTGATCGATCAGGCCAAGCACTGGCTGATGCAGCAGCAGGGTTTCACCGAAGAGGCGGCCTGGCAGGCGCTGCGCAAAAGTGCGATGAATCAGAATAAGCGCGTACTGGAGATCGCGCAGGCGGTGCTGGCGGTAGCAAACACCCTGAACACCTAACCCGGATGAGGTAGCTGCACAGCGTTTGTGCGTGATCTGCGTCAGAAATGTGCAAAAACGGTTAATTTATCACCAGCTCACCCCCGCAGATCGGCATTCACGCGGCTTCGGCGATCTGGCACACCCTTTGCTTTAACCTTACAGAGAGTACGCATTGCTCCCGCCAATGGCGGTGGGGTCAGTGCTTTGGATAAAGGCGTCCATCCGCAGGCTTCGGCTTGTCGGAGGACGCCTTTTTTTATTTCTGTTCAGGGGCAACATGATGAGCAAAACGCCTTTTTCACTGACACGACGTCAGGCGCTGATCTCCGGTGCTGCACTGGGTGCGGCCTGGATCGTTCCGGGATTACGAAATGCAGTCTGGGCGGCAGGTTCCGATGCGCCAGAAAAGTCACAGGTGCGGGTGGGCTTTATTCCGCTTACCGACTGCGCGCCCGTGGTCATGGCGTCGGTCAAAGGCTTCGACAAGAAGTATGGCCTGACGCTGGCGGTCAGCAAAGAGGCGAGCTGGGCGGCGGTGCGCGACAAGCTGACCTCCGGTGAACTGGATGCGGCGCATGTGCTCTACGGCATGATCTACGCACTGCAGCTGGGTGTGGCGGGACCGCAGCACGACATGGCGAACCTGATGACGCTCAATCACAACGGCCAGGCGATCACCCTCTCGAACCAGCTGAAAGCCAGTGGCGTCACCGATGCGGTCAGCCTGAAAAAAGCCGTGGATGGCAGTCCCAAAGGCAGCCTGACTTTCGCGCATACCTTTCCCACCAGCACGCACGCTATGTGGCTCTACTACTGGCTGGCTAATGCCGGCATTCATCCGTTTAACGATGTGCGCACCGTGGTCGTGCCGCCGCCGCAGATGGTGATGAACATGAAGATTGGCAACATGAGCGGCTTCTGCGTCGGTGAGCCGTGGAACCAGCGTGCCATCAGCGACAACATCGGTTTCACCGCCGCCACCAGCCAGCAGATCTGGCCGGAGCATCCGGAAAAAGTGCTCGGCACCCGCGCGCAGTGGGTGAAAGAGAATCCTAATACGGCCCGCGCGCTGACCGCCGCGGTGCTGGAGGCGGCGCGCTGGATTGATGCCTCAGACGATAACCGCCGTGAAACCGCGCAGGTGTTAGCCGGGCGGGCCTGGATCAACACCAACGTGGAGACGCTACAGGGGCGAATGCTCGGCCAGTATCAGAACGGGTTGGGGCAGTCCTGGCAGGACGCGCACCCGATGCGCTTCTTCGACAACGGCAACGTCAGTTTTCCGTGGCTCTCCGACGGCATGTGGTTCCTGACGCAGATGAAACGCTGGGGTCTGCTCGCCAGCGATCCCGACTACCTTGCCGTGGCCCGCCAGATCAACCGCATTGATATCTATAAACAGGCCGCCAGCGCAGTCGGGCAGATTGCACTGCCCGCCAGTGAGATGCGCAGCAGCACCCTGATCGACGGCAAAGTCTGGGATGGCAGCAATCCTGCCGCCTACGCCGCCAGTTTCGCTATCAAACGATAAGAGAGGTTGTTATGAGAACTGACGCGCGCGCGCTGGCTCAGCCGGAGCAAACCCCCGACAGTGCCACCGTAATTCCGTTACAGGTCACCCCGAAAGCCGCCGTTCGTCCGGCACGTCTGCGTCCGTTTTTGCAGCGCTGCATTCCGGCTGCGGGCGGCCTGCTGCTGATGTTGCTGGTGTGGCAGATCGCCGCCTTGTTTGAACCCTCGTTTCCTTCGCCTTACGCGACCTGGCAGGCTGCACAGGTTCTGTTCGCTGACCCGTTCTACAGCAATGGCCCCAACGATCAGGGCATCGGCTGGAATGTAATGGCCTCGCTGCAGCGCGTCGCCATCGGCTTCGGCCTGGCCGCGCTGGTGGGCATTCCGGCCGGTTTTCTGCTGGGACGCTTTACCTTTATGGCGCGGATGTTCAATCCGATTATCGCTCTGCTGCGCCCGGTCAGCCCGCTGGCCTGGCTGCCGATTGGACTGCTGCTGTTTCAGCGCGCCGAGCCAGCCGCCAGCTGGACCATTTTCATCTGTTCAATCTGGCCAATGATTATCAACACCGCCGAAGGGGTGCAGCGCATTCCGCAGGATTACCTCAACGTCGCGCGGGTGTTACAGCTCTCTGAATGGACGGTAATGCGCCGGATTCTGCTGCCCGCCGTGCTGCCTGCGGTGCTCACCGGCGTACGTCTCTCTATCGGCATCGCATGGCTGGTGATCGTCGCCGCCGAAATGCTGACCGGTGGTCTGGGCATCGGCTTCTGGATCTGGAACGAGTGGAACAACCTCAACGTGGCAAACATTCTGATCGCCATTCTGATTATCGGTGTCGTCGGGCTGCTGCTGGAGCAGGGTCTGATGCTGCTGGTGCGTCGTTTCAGCTGGGAAAAATAAGGAGAACATCATGCAGCAACACATTATTCGCGTTCAGCAGGTGAGCCAGCGTTTCAATACCGCCAGCGGCGAGTTCCTGGCCCTGGACAACGTCAGTTTTGATATCCACGAAGGGGAAACCCTGAGCCTGATCGGCCATTCGGGCTGCGGCAAATCGACGCTGCTGAACCTGATTGCCGGATTAACCCGTCCCAGCAGCGGCGTACTGCTGTGTGATAACCGCGAAATCACCGGACCGGGTCCGGAGCGTGCGGTGGTGTTTCAGAACCATTCGCTGCTGCCGTGGCTGACGGCATTTCAGAACGTTGAACTGGCGGTGCAGCAGGTGTTTAAAGGGCGCTTCAGCAAAGCGGAGATGCGCGACTGGATCGAACACAACCTCAATCGGGTACAGATGAGCCACGCCATGCACAAGCGGCCTGGCGAAATCTCGGGTGGCATGAAGCAGCGCGTTGGCATTGCGCGTGCCCTGGCGATGAAGCCGCGAGTGTTGCTGCTGGATGAGCCGTTTGGCGCGCTGGATGCGTTAACCCGCGCCCACCTGCAGGACAGCGTGATGCGTATCCAGCAGGAGCTGAATACCACTATCGTGCTAATCACCCATGACGTGGATGAAGCGGTGCTGCTCTCCGACCGGGTACTGATGATGACTAACGGGCCGGCAGCGCAGGTCGGCGAAATTCTGACTGTCGATCTGCCGCGTCCGCGCTCGCGGGTCGCGCTGGCGGATGAGCCGCGCTACCACCAGCTGCGCCAGAAAGTGCTGCATTTTCTTTATGAAAAACAGACCACGGCGGCATAAGGAGCAGACCATGAGGCAACGGTTGCTGGTGATAGGTAATGGCATGGCGGGGATGCAGATGGTGGAGAGCCTGCTGCAACGTGCGCCGCAGCGTTACGCCATCACGGTCATTGGCCGCGAGCCGCACGGCAACTACAACCGCGTGCTGTTGTCGCCGGTGCTGGCCGGTGAAAAATCCTTCAGTGACACCCTGATCCACGATCAGGCGTGGTATCAGCGGCACGGCGTCACGCTCCTGAACGGTGAAACCGTCCTGCAGGTCGATCTTGCCGCGCGTACTGTGCAGACCGATCGGCGCCAGCTCAGCTGGGATCAACTGGTGTTTGCCACCGGTTCGCAGCCTCGTCTGCCCGCGATTCCTGGCATCGATGCGGATTGCGTCCGGGTTTTTCGCAGCATTGCTGACGTCCGGCAACTGCTGGCAGGTCAGGGACCGGTGGTGGTGTTGGGCGGCGGCTTTCTGGGTATTGAAGCGGCAGCAGCACTCCGCGCCCGTGGCCGTGATGTCACGCTGGTCCACCACAAACCCTGGCTGCTGGATCGCCAGCTGGATGCAAAAGCGGGCGAGCTCTTGCTGACGGCATTAGCGCAGCGCGGCATCCGCTGTGAACTCAACAGCGGACTTGTGGCGATTGACGAGACGGGCGTGACGCTGACCAGCGGCCACCACGTTGCCGCCACACAGGTGGTCATCGCCATCGGCGTTCAGCCCGGGATAACGCTGGCGCAGGCGGCGGGTCTGCCGTGTCAGCGCGGCATTCTGGTGGATGGTCAGCTGCGCAGTGCCATTCCTGGAGTTTACGCGGTGGGTGAGTGCTGTGAAATCGCGGGCGAAACCTTTGGTCTGGTCGCACCCTGCCTGGCGCAGGCACAGATTCTGGCGGCGCAACTGGCCGGATCGCCGCTGGCGGATTTTGTCAGCCAGCCGCTGGCGACACGCCTCAAAGTGAGTGGCATTTCACTGTTCAGCGCGGGCGACGTCAGTGAGGCGCCCTCTATCAGCAGTTTTGACCCGATCTCTGGCGACTATCGCCGTCTTTTTCTTCGTCATGGCCGCCTCTGTGGCGTGCTGCTTTCTGGCGACACCCGGCAAGGGCCTGCGCTGATGGAGCGTCTTCAGCACGCCGAACCTGTCACGTTCGCTGCCCTGTTCGATCACGATCAACCTGAACCGCAGCCACAGGCTGCAGAGAGTCCTGAAATGAGTAAACCGGTTTTAGCCGTGGTGGGTCACGGCATGGTCAGTCACCATTTTCTTGAGCAGCTGGTTGCCCGCGAAATGCATCAGCACTATCACATCGTGGTTTATGGCGAGGAGCGCCAGCAGGCTTACGATCGGGTGCATCTGTCGGACTATTTCAACGGCAAAACGGCCGACGACCTGTCGCTGGTCGACGGGGACTTCTTTGCCCGGCACGGTATCGAACTGCGGAGTGGCTATTCGGTTGTCGCGATCGACCGCCAGCAGCGCAGCCTGCGTGACAGCACGGGCAGTGAACTGGCCTGGGATAAGCTGGTGCTGGCGACTGGCTCACGCGCGTTTGTCCCCCCGGTGCCGGGCCACGACGGCGATCGCTGCTTTGTCTATCGCACGCTGGACGACCTTGATGCCATTGCCACCTGCGCCCGCCATAGCCAGCGCGGCATCGTGATTGGCGGCGGCCTGCTGGGTCTGGAGGCGGCGAATGCGCTGCGGCAGCTCGGGGTCGAAACGCACGTGGTGGAGTTTGCGCCGCGCCTGATGGCGGTGCAGCTTGATGAGGGCGGTGCGCTGATGCTGCGTCAGAAGATCGATGCGCTGGGCGTGACGGTTCACACCTCGAAACAGACCGAACTGATTGAGCGACAGCCTGACGGCAGCGTGGTGCTGCGCTTTGCCGACGGCAGCAGTTTACCCGGCGATCTGGTGCTGTTTTCCGCCGGTATCCGGCCGCGCGATGAGCTGGCGCGTGAGGCGGGTCTGACGCTGGGACCGCGCGGCGGCATTGAGATTAACGATCGCTGCCAGACCAGCGATGACGACGTGTTTGCCATCGGCGAATGCGCGCTGTGGAACGGTCAGATCTTTGGCCTGGTCGCGCCGGGTTATCAGATGGCGCGGGTGCTGGCCGGACATCTGGCGGCTGAACCCACCGCATTCAGCGGTGCAGACATGAGCACTAAGCTGAAACTACTGGGCGTGGAGGTCGCCTCGTTTGGTGACGCTCACGGCCGCACGCCGGGCAGCCAGCACTATCACTGGACCGACGGGCCAAAAGGCATCTACAAGAAAATCGTGGTCTCTGCGGAGGGCACCCGGCTGCTGGGCGGCGTGCTGGTGGGTGACAGTAGCGATTACGCCACGCTGTTGCAGATGATGCTTAATGACTTACCGCTGCCTGCCGCACCGGAAAGCCTGATTCTGCCTGCACTTGCCGGTGCGCCAAAAGCGCCAGGCGTCGCGGCGTTGCCGGACAGCGCCCAGGTCTGCTCCTGCCACAACGTCAGCAAGGGCGATATCTGCGCGGCGGTGAAAGGGGGCTGCGGTGAGATGAGCAGCATCAGGAGCTGCACCAAAGCGGCCACCGGCTGTGGCGGCTGTGCGGCGCTGGTGAAGCAGGTGATGGAGTTTCAGCTGGAAAATCTCGGCGTTGAGGTGAAAAAAGATGTCTGCGACCACTTCGGCTATTCACGCCAGGAGCTGTATCACCTGGTGCGGGCTGGCGAGTTTAAAACCTTCGATGCGCTGCTGGCATCGCACGGTCGGGGGAACGGCTGTGAAGTGTGCAAGCCGCTGGTGGCGTCATTGCTCGCCTCCTGCTGGAATGATTATCTGCTGAAACCGGCGCATCTGCCGCTGCAGGACACCAACGACCGCTACTTCGCCAACATCCAGAAAGATGGCACCTATTCCGTGGTGCCGCGCGTTCCGGCGGGTGAGATCACGCCGCAGGGGCTGATCGCCATTGGCGAGGTGGCGGCGCGTTACGACCTCTACACAAAAATCACCGGCGGTCAGCGTATCGACCTGTTAGGTGCGCGGCTCGACCAGTTGCCGGATATCTGGCAGACGCTGCTGGAAGCGGGTTTTGAAACCGGTCACGCCTACGGCAAATCGCTGCGAACGGTGAAGTCCTGTGTGGGATCAACCTGGTGCCGCTACGGCGTGCAGGATTCGACCGCCTTCGCCATTGCGCTGGAGAACCGCTACAAGGGGCTGCGCGCACCGCACAAGATCAAGATGGCGGTTTCGGGCTGTACCCGAGAGTGTGCAGAAGCGCAGAGCAAAGATATCGGAGTGATCGCCACTGAAAAGGGATGGAACCTCTACGTCTGCGGGAATGGCGGGATGAAGCCGCGCCATGCTGATCTGTTCGCCAGCGATCTCGACGACGCGACGCTGCTGCGCTATGTCGATCGCCTGCTGATGTTTTACATCCGTACCGCCGATCGGCTGCAGCGTACCAGTGTCTGGATGGACAATCTGGAAGGTGGTCTGGATTATCTGCGGCAGGTCGTGATTGAGGATAGCCTCGGGCTGGGCGCGACGCTGGAGCAGGAGATGCAGCGGGTGGTTGACGCGTACCAGTGTGAGTGGCAGACCACGCTGGCGGACCCGTCGAGACTTGCGCTGTTTACGCCGACGATCAACAGCGACCAGCCTGATGAATCGCTGTACTACAGCCGGGTACGCGGTCAGCGTCAGCCTGAATCCGTACCTGCGCGTCCGCTGCTGCAACTGCCCGCTGAGCCCTGGAGCGCAATCTGCGCACTGGAGGCGATTCCGCCGGAGGCAGGGATTGGCGCACGACTTGGCAGTGAGCGTGTCGCGCTGTTCCGTCTGGGTGACGCGCTGTTTGCGCTGGAAGATCGCGAACCTGGCAGCGACGCCAGCGTGCTGTCGCGCGGGATCCTGGGCGATGTCGGCGGTGAGCCGGTGGTGATCTCTCCGCTTTACAAGCAGCGGATACGGTTGCGTGACGGCCAGAGTCTGGATAATCCGCAGCACCAGCTGCGCTGCTGGCCGGTGAAGCTCGAAGCGGGGCAGATCTGGCTGGCAAATCGTCCGCTCAATCAGCTGGCGCAGGCATCATGAACAGCACCTGTCCCTATTGCGGCGTCGGCTGTGGCGTCTGCGTCACGCCGCAGGGACCTCATCAGGCAACCGTGACTGGCGAACCGCAGCATCCGGCCAATGCGGGCCGGTTGTGCGTTAAGGGGGCGGCGCTGGGTGAGACGCTGACGTCGCAGGGGCGTCTGCTGACCGCCGAAGTTAACGGCCAGCCGGTCAGCCTTGATGCGGCGCTGGATGCGGCGGCGGCGGGATTGCGTGCGGTGATCGATCAATATGGTCCGCAGGCAGTGGCATTTTATGGCTCCGGCCAGCTGCTGACAGAGGATTACTACGTCGCCAATAAGCTGATGAAAGGCTACATCGGTGCCGCCAACATCGATACCAATTCACGGCTCTGTATGGCGTCGGCGGTGGTCGGCTATAAGCGGGCGCTGGGAGCCGATGCGGTGCCCTGCTGCTATGAGGATCTGGAGCAGACCGATCTGGTGTTGCTGGTTGGCTCCAATGCTGCCTGGGCGCATCCTGTGGTCTGGCAGCGGCTGATGCAGGCAAAGCAGCAACGACCTGCAATGCAAATTGTGGTGATTGATCCGCGCCGCACGGCAAGTTGTGACCAGGCCGATCTCCACCTGCCGCTCCGGCCCGGCAGTGATTCGGCGTTGTTCTCCGGTCTGCTGCACTGGCTGGCTCAGCACGATGGCCTTGATAGCAGCATGTTGCCTCACCTTAATGGCGTGAATGAAACGCTGGCCGCTGCTGCGCAGTGGGATGTGGTGCGGGTGGCTGATACCTGTGATTTAACGGAGCAGCAGGTCGCGCATTTTTTCCAGCTGTTCAGCCAGCATGAGCGTGTACTTACGCTGTGGTGTATGGGGATTAATCAGTCCGTCACCGGCAGCGACAATAACCAGGCGATTCTTAATCTGCATCTGCTGACGGGTAAAATAGGGCGCGTGGGCTGCGGACCTTTTTCGCTGACCGGACAGCCGAATGCGATGGGCGGACGTGAAGTGGGTGGTCTGGCAAATCAGCTGGCGGCGCACATGAGTTTTACGGCAGCAGAATGCGATCGGGTGCAGCGCTTCTGGCGCAGCCCGACGATTGCCCGCGAGCCGGGGCTGACCGCACTGGACCTTTTCAGGGCAATTGCGGCAGGCGCGGTGAAAGCGGTGTGGATTATGGGCACTAATCCGGCGGTGTCGATGCCGGAGGGGAATCGCGTAGCGCAGGCGCTGGCGGCCTGCCCGCTGGTGATTGTGTCGGATGTGATGGCGCAGACCGATACCAGCGCCTTTGCCGATATTCTGCTGCCGGCCCAGGGATGGGGTGAGAAGAACGGCACGGTGACAAATTCAGAACGGCGTATTTCGCGTCAGCGCGCTTTTGCCGCCGCGCCAGGTGATGCACGGCCTGACTGGTGGCTGCTGGCGCAGGTGGCGCAGCGGCTGGGCTTTGGTGAGGGCTTCAACTGGCAGCATCCGTCGGAGATTTTCCGCGAGCATGCCGCGCTGTCGGGCTTTGAAAATCATGGCCAGCGCGCGTTTGATATCAGCGGGCTGGCGCAGTTGAGTCAGGCTGAATGGGATGCATTGCGTCCGGTGCAGTGGCCGGTGAACTGTAATTTTCCGCAGGGTTGCGCCCGACTGTTTGGCGATCGCCGCTTTTTCCATCCGGACGGTAAAGCCCGTCTGCTTGTCCCGGCCACGCCTCTCCTGCCGCGGCGAGATTCTGCTTACCCGCTGCTGATGAATAGCGGTCGGGTGCGCGATCAGTGGCATACCATGACGCGTACCGGGCTGGTGCCGCGTCTGATGCAGCATTGCGATGAGCCCTTTGTGGCGCTGCATCCTGCTGACGCCGCGCAGTATGGCGTGACGGTGGGCGTTCTGGCGCGGGTGCAGTCTGCGCAGGGCTGGATCAGCGCCCGGGTGCGTATTGATGCGGGGATGCGGCGCGGCGAGTTGTTTGTGCCGATGCACTGGAACCGGCAGTTCAGTCAGCAGAGTCACGTCGATATGCTGATCGCCGGCCAGGCCTGTTCGTTTTCTGGGCAGCCTGCGCTGAAGCAGACGCCGGTACGGATTCGTCCGCTGGCGGTGACCTGGCAGGGCTGGCTCTGGCAGCGTGAGATTGCGCCGCTCGCGGGATTACGTTACTGGTCGCGCGCGCCTTATCCGGCGGTGCAGCGCTATGCCGTGGCGGGTGCGGGATCGCCGCAGGCGTGGCTGGCAGAGCAGATTGATCTGTCAGGCTGTGACGTGCAGGTCGCCACTGGCAGCGGCGCTGATTACCGGTTGCTGGCATGGCGCGACGGTGCATTGCAGCTGGCGTTTTATGCCGGTAGCGCCTTGCCGTCGCTGGATAGTGCGTTTGTTGCGGCGGCGTTTGCGGATGCGCCGCAGGATGCAGCCGGGCGGCACAGCGTGCTGGCGGGGCAGGCTATGCAGCGGCGTGCAGCGGGACGGATTATCTGTAGCTGTATGTCGGTGGGTGAGCAGACGATTTTGCAGGCGATGGCGCAGGGGTGTCGCACTACTCAGGCGTTAGGCGAGAAGCTAAAGTGCGGCACACAGTGCGGCTCCTGTATTCCGGAGCTGAAGCAGTTATTGCTGTCCGATGTGGTTGTGGAGGAATGATGACGCGAGCAATTGATTCTCTGGATAAGTTACTGGCTCCGGCCGGTGTGACAAAGCCGCAGGGTGCAGTATGGCTGGTGGGTGCAGGCCCTGGCGATGTGGAGTTGCTGACGGTGAAAGCATTGCGTTTACTGCAGCGGGCTGAGGTGGTGGTGTATGACCGGCTGGTGAGTGAAGCGGTGATGGCAGAGGTGCCGGAGAGTGCGTTATGCATTGATGTGGGTAAGCAGCCGGGGCAGCATGGGCTGAAGCAGGCGCAGATTAATCAGTTGCTGGTGGATCTGGCGCGTAGCGGGCGCAATGTGATCCGCCTGAAGGGAGGCGACCCGTTTATTTTTGGGCGGGGTGGCGAGGAGATGGTGAGCCTGCAGGAGGCCGGGATTCGCTGTGAGGTGGTGCCAGGGATTACCGCGGCGGTGGGCTGTGCGGCGGCCAGCGGCATTCCGTTGACGCACCGGGATTGTGCGCAGTCGTTGCGGTTGATTACCGGGCATGGGCGGAGTGGCGAGCCGCAGCTGGATGCGGCTGCGTTGTCGGCAGAGAATCAGACACTGGTGTTTTATATGGGGTTGAGCTGGAGTGCGTCGATCAGTGCGCAGTTGCAGGCGCAGGGACGGGATGCGGAGACGCCGGTGGCGATTATTGAGAAGGGAACCCGGCCGGATCAGCGGGTGCTGATTACCACATTGGGTGGGCTGGCGGAGACGGTCGCGCGGGATCAGCCGGTGTCGCCGTCGCTGCTGGTGGTGGGTGAGGTGGTGCGGTTTTATCGGGCGGATTTGCAGGTTCGGGGTGGGGGAGTTGGGGAGAGGTGCGTTGCGGAGGAAAGGCCTGCCTGATCGCAAAGGGATCCTGCATCCTTGCGGTTTGTTCGGGTGAGCAGACTGGGAGGGTTTGGTGAGCGGGTGAGCGGGTGAGCCGGTGCGTCGTGCAGGAAAGGCCTGCCTGATCGCAAAGGGATCCCGCATCCCTGCGGACTGGGCTCGCCTTCCATGGCTCGCACACTTTGCTCTTCAGGCAGGCCTTGCCTGCACTGTTGGCGATGGTGCGGCGTTTTGCTGGAGCAGATCTGGAGAGTGTGCGGGATTGTTCGGGTGAACAGGCTGGGAGGGTTTGGTGAGCCGGTGCGTCGTGCAGGAAAGGCCTGCCTGATCGCAAAGGGATCCCGCATCCCTGCGGACTGGGCTCGCCCTCCCTGGCTCGCACACTTTGCTCTTCAGGCAGGCCTTACCTGCACTGCTGGCGATGGTGCGGCGTTTTGCTGGAGCAGGTCTGCGAGTATGCTGGATTGTTTGGGTGAGCCGGTGCGTCGTGCAGGAAAGGCCTGCCTGATCGCAAAGGGATCCCGCATCCCTGCGGATTGGGCTCGCCTTCCCTGGCTCGCACACGTTGCTCTTCAGGCAGGCCTTACCTGCATTGTTGGCGATGGTGCGGGGTTTTTAGTGGCTAACTGAAATGTCCGCGCTTACCTGTGCCTCACATTTTCGGGTCTCACCGCTCTGGAATCACTCACTTTAGCGGGGTACGAATTTTAAATTACATCGCCCGCTTCAGCGGCAGTGGGGCCACCAGCACTTTTACGCCCAGAGCTTCAAACGCTTTGACCTGCGCGGGGCTGATGCCGCTGTCGGTGATCAGGTAGTGGATGTTGCTCCAGTCACAGGGGAGCGCGAACATGGATACCTTGTCGATTTTACTGGAGTCGGCCACCACATACACTGTGCTGGCGGATTTGATCATCGCCAGTTTTACTTTGATATCCGTTTCACTGGGGAAACTCAGGCCCAGACGCGGCGAGATGCAGGCGGTCGCCAGGAAGAGTTTTTCAGCCAGCACGTTTTCAAAAAAGCTGGCCGCTTTCTCGCCTGAGGTGGAGAGCGTCGGAAATTTAAAGGTGCCGCCGGTCAGCAGGATATTGATCCCCGGCTCGCCACCCAGTTTCAGGGCGATATTGACTGCCGTGGTCACCACTGACAGACGGCGGATGTGGCTGATGGCGTCAGTAATCGCGGTGGTCGTGGTACCGGAATCGAAAATCACCGTGTCGCCATTTTCGATATGCTGCGCCGCCAGCCGGCCAATTGCCTCTTTCTCTTCCAGATGGGTCTGCCGCTCCAGCAGCATCGCCCCGGTATTCTGCTTGCCCGTCATCAGCGTTGCGCCACCGTGGTAGCGCTGCACAAAGCCCTGTTTCTGCAGCATGCGCAGGTCGCTGCGTAATGTGGCTTCGGTCAGGCCAAAGGTCTCCGTCAGTGCTTTGACCGTGACCGTGCCATCCTCACGGATCATCTCCAGAATTTTCTCGCGGCGTTGCTGCATGTCAGCGAACTGCTCACTTTTGCTTTTCAATCGAAATGCTCCCTTTTCCAATAACCTGAGAGGTCGGGCAAACAAGGTCTCTGTGGCTGAGTTTAACGCGCCATTTTTATGAATGCGAGATAGCCAGATAGGCCATTGGTTTTCGAACGAAAATTATCAATCCGCATGTTATTGAATCTTTCAGGCTTTCCCGATTGCAGCATTACAGCTTTATTTTGGGACTGGAAGCCAGATCACGTCTTTTCAATCAGATAAGCGGCTTTGAGAGGCAGATGGTCGAAATTTGATCTGCCCCACACATCATTTCTTTTCGATAGCATATATTTTTGTTCGAAAATGAATGAATCAACCGCATCAGCAAAAATCTGAGGGGAAGAGTGGGATGAGTGGCGAATATGACGTAAACCTGCGCTACGGCGTAGATACCGCAATGAATCTGGCTGACAAAGTGGCGGTGGTGACCGGTGGTCTGGGCGGTATCGCCATGGCGACGAATGGCATGTTGCTGGAGAAGGGTGCGCGTCTGGCTCTGCTCTATCCGCCGTTTGAAGCGGAGAAGGTTGCCAGTCTGCAGGCGGATTTTGCGGCCGATCGGGTGCAGTTTGTCTGCTGTGATGTCACCGATCCCGCATCGGTGGAAGAGGCGTTTGACGCGGTCGTTTCACATTATGGCCGCATCGATATCCTGGTGAACTGCGCGGGCTACGTGATGCTGCAACCCGTGATTGAAACCGATTTTGCCGAGTGGCAGAAGCAGATCGCGGTGAATCTTACCGGGCCTTTTCTCTGCTCGCAGGCAGCTGCAAAGCTGATGATCCGTGCCGGTGCGGGCGGCAAAATTATTAATATCGCCTCTCAGGCGGCGTCCATCGCTATCGATAACCATGTCGCCTACACCTCCGCCAAAGCAGGTCTGCTGGGCATGACCAAAGTGATGGCCAAAGAGTTTGCGCCGCATCGCATCAACGTGAACACCCTGTCGCCCACCGTGGTGCTGACGCCTATGGGCGAGAAAGCCTGGCGCGGCGAAAAGGGCGAGCAGATGAAAAAACTGATTCCGCTGGGCCGCTTTGCCTATACCGATGAAATTGCCGCCGCCGTTCTGTTCTTCGCCAGTAACGGCAGCGACATGATTACCGGTGCCGATTTAATGATCGATGGTGGATTCACTATCTGGTAATGCCAGCCCAACATCCGGGACTTCATACCCTGCCATAACGATAAGAGAGAACATCATGAAAAAACGTACCCTGCTTTGCACTGCCGTGGCTGCCTGTCTGGTTTCGCAGGCGGCGTTTGCCGCCGAAAAAGGCACCATTATGATTCTGGTTAACTCACTCGATAATCCCTACTACGCCTCCGAAGCCAAAGGCGCCAATCTCAAAGCGCAGGAACTGGGTTACAAGACCACGGTGCTGTCGCATGGCGAAGATGTGAAGAAGCAGAGCGAACTGATTGATGCCGCTATCGGTAAGAAAGTGCAGGGTATCGTACTGGATAACGCCGACTCCACCGCCAGCGTGGCGGCAATTAAAAAGGCTAAAGATGCCGGCATTCCGGTGGTTTTAATTAACCGTGAAATCCCGGTCGATGACGTGGCACTGGCGCAGATTACCCATAACAACTTCCAGGCAGGTTCCGATGTGGCCAACGTCTTTGTTGAGAAGATGGGCGAAAAGGGCAAATACGCCGAGCTGGCCTGCAACCTGGCCGACAATAACTGCGTCACCCGCTCAAAATCGTTTCATCAGGTGCTGGATCAATATCCTGATATGCAGAGCGTGGCGCGTCAGGATGCGAAAGGCACACTGATCGACGGCAAGCGCATTATGGACAGTATTCTGCAGGCGCATCCGGATGTAAAAGGGGTGATCTGCGGCAACGGCCCGGTTGCGCTGGGCGCGATCGCTGCGCTCAAGGCGGCCGGGCGCAACGATGTGATTGTGGTGGGCATTGATGGCAGTAACGATGAACGCGATGCAGTGAAAGCGGGCACGCTGAAAGCCACCGTGATGTTGCAGGCCCAGGCGATTGCCGCCGAAGGTGTCACCGATCTCGATAATTTCATTCAGAAGGGCGTGAAGCCGGAAAAACAGCGTGTGATGTTCCGCGGCATTCTGATTACCCCGGAAAATGCCAAAAACGTCCAGGACTTCAACTACAAGTCGTAACTAAACGCTGCCGCGCCTGCATTAGCGGGCGCCAGGGAGAAGAAGATGTCCCGAAGAGTCTGGCTGACGCTGGTGGTCTTACTGTTAAGCGGCTGCAAAATTGTGTCGCAGCAGGAGCTGGCTGACCTGAAAAATCCACCCAATCCAAAAATGGCTAACATCGACCAGCTGTGGCAGCAAAAACTGGTGCCGCAGGTCCAGGCAGAGGCGAAACCGCTGGCGACGCTGATGAAGTCGCTGCAGTCTGCCAAAGACTTTGACAGCGCCTGTCAGACTTATGGCTATCGCAGTCAGGCTGAGAATCCGTGTGTCTTTAGCGTCTCGGTTCGCGGTGAGGTGACCGCGGTAAACACAACGTCGCGCAGCGGAAAAATGACGGTGAAAGACGAATCAGGTGACAGTGTCACTATTCAGACCGGGCCGATTATTCGCGGGACCGCGTTGCGCGATGCCTATAAAGGTGCGAGCTATCAGGACTTTAATGACCAGGTGCTGTTTGGTGACTACGGTAAGGCGATCAACCAGCACGCTTCCACCCTGATGCAGCAGTTCGCGCCGAAAGTGGGCGATAAAGTGAGTGTTTCCGGTGTGTTCAGTAGCTGGGATATTCCGCAGCAGTTGCCGGATATCACCCCGGCTGCGATTACCCGGCAATAAGGAGCGGCAGATGCAAAACCCTCAACCGCAACCGTCCGGCGACGTGATTATCGAAACGCGCAATGTGTCGCGCCTCTATCCCGGTGTGACTGCGCTCGATCAGGTCAGCTATCGGGTTTACCGCAACAAAGTGAATGTCCTGATTGGTGAGAACGGGGCCGGTAAGTCCACCATGATGAAGATGCTGGCGGGAGTGGAAACACCGTCGTCGGGTGAGATTCTGCTGGATGGCAAAGTAGTCTCACTCAATTCCACACATCAGGCGGAAAAACAGGGTATCAGCATCATTTTTCAGGAGCTAAACCTGTTTCCGAACATGAACGTGATGGACAACATTTTTATCGCCAATGAGTTTTTCCAGCGCGGTCTAATCAATGAAAAGTATCAATACGCGCTGGCGAAGTCGCTGCTGGACCGGCTGCAACTGGATGTCGATCCCTATGCGCCGCTGGGCGAGCTGGGCATTGGTCATCAGCAGCTGGTGGAGATCGCCCGCGCGCTGTCGAAGGATACCCGGGTGTTGATCATGGATGAGCCGACCAGCGCCCTGAGCCAGTCGGAAGTCAAAGTGCTGTTCAGCGTTATCGACCAGCTGAAGCGGCGCGGCGTCACCATCATCTACATCTCTCACCGGCTGGAAGAGCTGATGGAGATTGGCGACCACATCACCATTTTCCGCGATGGCCGCTTCATCAGTGAGCGTGAGGTGCGCGACGCCAGCGTGCCCTAGATCATCGCTCAGATGGTGGGTGATAAGAAAAAACAGTTCGACTATCAGCCTGCGCCACAAGGGGAAACGGTGCTGGAGGTCGAGGGACTGACCGCGCTGCATCAGAACGGCGGCTACAAGCTGAATGAAGTCAGTTTTACCCTGCGCAAAGGCGAGGTGATTGGCATTTATGGACTGCTGGGGGCAGGACGTACTGAGTTGTTCAAGGGGCTGATTGGCCTGATGCCTTGTCAGTCGGGCCGGGTTCGGCTGGCCGGTAAAGATCTGGCGAAACGCAGTTTTCAGCAGCGGCTGAAAAGTGGCATCGCGCTGGTGCCTGAAGATCGCAAAGGCGAAGGGGTCATTGAACTGATGTCGGTGACGGCCAACATGACGCTTTCTGACTTCAGTCTGCGTGGTTTTCGCCGGGCGCTTGGGCTGCTGAATCCGGGCCGGGAGCATCAGCGGGTGAATGAGATGATCGGCCATCTGGCGATCAAGGTCAGCGATCCTGACCTGCCGGTGACGGCGCTGAGCGGCGGTAATCAGCAGAAGGTGGTGCTGGGTAAAGCGCTGATGACCGGACCGCAGGTGGTGTTACTCGATGAGCCAACGCGCGGCATTGATGTGGGCGCTAAAACCGACGTCTATCACCTTATTGGCAACCTGGCGCAGCAGGGGCTGGCCGTGATGTTTTCATCGTCCGAACTGGATGAGGTCATGGCGCTGGCAGACCGCATTTTAGTGATGGCCGATGGCAGGATCACGGCCGATCTGCCGCGCGCAGCGGCGACGCGGGAACATCTGATCGCGGCATCAACCCCGCAGGATTAAGCGCCTTATTTTATTTGTCAGTCTGAAGCGGGGCAGTGCTCACCATCCTCACGTACTGCGTGTACGTTTCGGTTGTTATGCGCTGTCCCTGTCCCGACTGCCTGCAACGATTACGCGAACTGGAACAGGCTCTAAGCTGGCCGGAGAATGTCATGAACCAAAAATATCTGCTTTATATGTATTTGCTTAAAGCGCGCACTTTTATTGCATTGCTGATAGTGGTCGGCTTTTTCAGCGTGATGGTGCCAAACTTTCTGACGCCCTCCAACCTGCTGATCATGACGCAGCACGTGGCGATTACCGGACTGCTGGCGATTGGTATGACGCTGGTGATCCTCACCGGCGGTATCGACCTTTCGGTGGGCGCGGTCGCGGGGATTTGCGGCATGGTGGCGGGTGCGCTGCTGACCAATGGCATTCCGTTGTGGGGCGGCAATACGCTATTTCTCAACGTGCCTGAAGTCATTCTGGTGGTGGCCATCTTTGGCGTGCTGGTGGGGCTGATTAACGGCACGGTGATCACCCGTCTGGGCGTGGCGCCCTTTATCTGCACCCTGGGAATGATGTATGTGGCGCGCGGTGCAGCGTTGCTGTTCAACGACGGCGGCACTTACGCCAACCTGATAGGGCTGCCCGCACTGGGCAACACCGGTTTTGCGCTGCTTGGCTCCGGCACTGTACTGGGTGTTTATCTGCCGATCTGGCTGATGCTCGGCTTTTTACTGCTCGGCCTCTACCTGACGCGCAAAACCCCGCTGGGTCGTTATATCTATGCCATCGGCGGCAATGAGTCCGCCGCACGTCTGGCGGGCGTACCGATTATCAAAGTGAAAGTCTTCGTCTACGCCTTTTCTGGCCTTTGCGCCGGTCTGGTCGGGCTGGTAGTCGCCTCGCAATTACAGACCGCACATCCGATGACCGGCAATATGTTTGAGATGGACGCCATTGGTGCCACGGTGCTGGGCGGCACAGCGCTGGCAGGCGGCCGTGGGCGGGTTTCCGGCTCGATTATTGGCGCGTTCGTTATCGTCTTTCTGGCGGATGGCATGGTGATGATGGGCGTCAGCGATTTCTGGCAGATGGTCATTAAAGGCCTGGTGATTGTGACTGCGGTGGTGATCGACCAGTTCCAGCAACGTCTGCAAAGCAAAGTGGTGCTGCTGCGTCGCCATGAAAAAAAGCAGCAGGCAGCGTCTCTCACTGATGTCCGTCACACATAACAGGAGCAATTATGAGCCGCGAACAACGTGGAAAAACAGTGGTGATTACCGGTGCCTGTCGCGGCATTGGTGCCGGGATTGCGGCGCGTTTCGCCCGCGACGGGGCCAGGCTGGTGATGGTGTCAAATGCTGACCGGGTCTTCACGACCGCCGACCAGATTCAGCAGCAATACGGCAGTGAGATTCTGGCGCTGCAGGTCGATGTCACGGATGAAGCGGCGGTGCAGCAGCTCTATCAGCAGGCATCTGAGCGCTTTGGTCAGATTGACGTCTCAATACAGAATGCGGGTGTGATCACCATCGACCGCTTTGACACCATGCCGAAGAGCGACTTTGAACGGATTCTGGCGGTGAATACGACCGGCGTCTGGCTCTGTTGTCGTGAAGCGGCAAAATATATGGTGCAGCAACGCAGCGGCAGCCTGATCAACACGTCATCCGGGCAGGGACGGCAGGGCTTTATCTACACGCCGCACTATGCCGCCAGCAAAATGGGCGTGATTGGCATTACCCAGAGTCTGGCGCTGGAGCTGGCGCCGTGGAATATCACCGTCAACGCTTTCTGTCCCGGCATCATCGAAAGTGAGATGTGGGATTACAACGATCGTGTCTGGGGTGAGATCCTCAGCAGCGAGGAGAAAACCTACGGCAAAGGTGAGCTGATGGCGGAGTGGGTTAAAAACATTCCGCTGAAGCGCGCCGGTCAGCCGGAAGACGTGGCGGGACTGGTGGCCTTTCTTGCCTCGGACGATGCGCGCTATATCACCGGGCAGACCATTAACGTGGATGGCGGGTTAATCTTCTCCTGACAGAGGCTTTTCTGCGTTGGGCCTGCGTTAAATGCAGGCCTTATTGAGTGCGGATTTTTCTGTTATATGCACAATTTGCCGCTGCTGTCCTGCATCACCGTCACAATATGTTAAGGTAAGTGCTAATGATTTGTCTTTAATCACAGCAACGAACTGATCAATGTGCCGGGTGACATGATACGGAAAACAGGAGTTCTCTCTTTGATTGCGCTGTCGCTGACTGCGACGCAGAGTGCTCGCGCTTTCCAGACTGAAACAGCGGTGTCCGAAACGCCCTTCGATGATCCGGCGCGCTACAGTGAATCGCTGCCGACGCTGGGCGGTGCCAGCGATCAGGATGAAGAGTGGAGCAAAAAGCTGGCGGCCGTGGCCAAAAGTATCGGTGAAGCCAGTAACAACAGCGACAGCAATGTCACGTTTGGTCAACAGGCGGGTGTCTGGGCGTTCAATCATCTGCGGGATGAAGTGGCGGGCCGGGTTGAGAGCGAAGGGCAGTCACTGCTTTCCCCATACGGCAACGCGCAGCTGGACCTGAAAGTCGATATGAACGGGAACTTCGCGGGCACCGGTGGCGATCTCTTTAGCGCCCTGTCCGATGAGAACAGCCTGCTCACCTTCAGCCAGCTTGGCCTGCACGATACCGATGATGGTCTGGTTGGCAACGCGGGGCTGGGACAACGCTGGGACGCGGGTGACTGGCTGCTGGGCTATAACGGTTTTATTGATCGCACCTTCAGCAGCGGCCTGCAACGTGCATCGGTGGGCACAGAGGCGTGGAGCGATTCGATGCGCTTTTCTGCCAACTACTATCAGCCGCTTTCCGGCTGGAAAAACCTGAATGATTCACAGCAGCAGCGCATGGCGCGCGGCTATGACATCACCAGCCAGAGCTATCTGCCTTTTTATCGCCAGCTGGGTGTCTCGGTGAGCTATCAGCAATATCTGGGTGAGAATGTCGATCTGTTTAATAGCGGCAACCGTTATCACAACCCCTCCGCCATGTCGTTTGGCCTCTCCTACACGCCGGTGCCGCTGGTCACCTTTTCAGCCACTCACAAAGCCAGTAGCGCTGGTGAAAGCCAGGATCAGCTGGGGCTTAAACTCAATTATCGCTTCGGCGTGGCGCTGAGCCGTCAGCTTGATGCCGGTAATGTCGCAGAGGCGCGCTCCCTGCGCGGCAGCCGTTATGATACCGTGACCCGCAGTGATACGCCGGTGCTCTCATTCCGTCAGCGCAAAACGCTCTCCGTATTTCTGGCAACGCCGCCATGGCAACTGAGCAGTGGCGAGAGTCTGCCGCTGAAGCTGCAGGTGCGGGCCAGCAATGACATCAGGGCGGTAAGCTGGCAGGGTGATACGCAGGCGCTGAGCCTGACGCCACCGGCCAATAATGCCGATCCGCAGGGCTGGAGTGTCATCTTACCGCAATGGGATCCCTCACCAGAGGCCAGCAATGAATACCGCCTGTCGGTAACCCTTGAGGACAGCAAGCAGCAGCGTGTGACCTCTAACTGGATTACCTTAAAAGTTGAGCCGCCCATGGGCCTGGACACGGCTCCGCAGAACGATCGCTATGATTTGATGGCGCCTGCTGGTGCAGCACTTTAGCGGGTAAGTTCTGCTAAAAGAGAGGAAGGAGGGCGGTCTGGAACGCCGTCAGGCAGAGTGATCTGATGATCAGTTAACCAGTTTTGTCACAACGCGAACGGCTTTAGCGTAAATTTCTCTCTGGCCGTTGAACGATCGCGCCTGTTGAGATTGCAGAAATGCGATGATTTCCAGTACACCCGCAGTCTGGCCTGACTTCAGCAGGCTTGATACAGCATGGCCGACAACGGCATGGACATCATCCATATCCCCCGGTTTATCGCTACTCAAAAGAAACTCCAGCGGTAACTGGTTGGCTGAATTGCGCATAACGAAATACGCTGATTATTTAACATGTTCATTCGTTTATCAAAAGCCCCTTTCATGGCAGAGCCCTGAGCAATTTTTCGCGCAGCATGGCGACCTGGGTTGTCAGCAGGCCGAGCTCACTACAGTCAGTATCCATTACCGACACCATATCCGCCGGGACGCCAGCCGCGTCGATTTTAAGCTGGTGGCCCTGTTCTGTCAGAGAGATGAACACCCGGCGCTCATCGTTACCGGTGTCACGCTGGCGGCAGAGGATGCCCGCACCTTCCAGCCGCTTCAGAAGCTGGCTAAGCGTGCCGGAATCGAGCCGAACGCGGGCACCAATCTCAGAGACGGTCAGGCCATCTTTTTCCCACAACACCAGCAGCACAAGATATTGCGGATAAGTGAGTCCCAGCGGTTTTAGCCGGGATTGATAGAGCTTTGTCATGGCAAGTGAGGCGGAATAGAGCGCAAAGCAGAGAAACTGATCAATGGTTTCAGGCGCTGCGCTGGCGGGAGGCGTTTCAGAGTTCCCCGCGATTTCGTCATTCATACTTTTACTCATTCTGAGTCGGGGGAGATAAAGCCCGATGACGGGCAGTTTGCCAGCCTTGAATTCTCGCTAAGTGTCTCAGGAGAAATGGCTTGTTGCAGCCTCTCTTTGCTGGTGTCAGACATCAGATGTTCAGGCGCTATCGCGACGGAGGGAGCAGGCTACAGTGCACGTCTGACTGAAAGAAAGCACAGTATTGAGTCAAACTAAATTGAAGTCAATATAACCGGATGTACCTTCCGGCTTACCTCGCGCTTATTGATGTAATACAGAGTAAATCGACTGCAAAATTTAAGCACTTTGGCGGGCTGACAGGAGCACATTGCCCGTGTAATCGACCTTCGGTGTCAGCATTTCCGGGAATCGGGTGTGCTTTTAACGCGTCAGGGCGCGGCGTCCAGCTGCTGGCGATTTTATTATTTCCGTTAAGGACCACTGCGCACGAGTGTCCAGAGAAATGAGAGGTTTTCCGTCCCTCTGTCTCATGCGTTCACCCTGTTGTAATAGCGTGGATAGAAATAAGAGGCCAATAGATTGATAAACCTGTTTTTATCGTCTGATGCCAGGGCTTGCTTTCCTCAGAATACCCGCAGGCTGTTCATACTGCTTAAGCGGTTAAAGCCGTCCGTGTTCACAAATATAACTGGACTGGCCTGTTAATTTTGCCCGCGCTGCCGATAGAACACTCAGCAGGATTGATGACGGAACCGACATGTTCGGGGCTCCGCCGATCGTTTGTCTTGCTGCCGTAAGGCTGAGAACGGGCGAATGCTATGTCCAGACATAGCGGAGGCGGGCTTATTGCAGACGGCTTAACTGACAGGGTATGAGAAGTACGCCCCGGTTTTTTTACTGATCATTAAAACAAAACTCTGAAACTTGCCATCACCGGGAACTAACGCATGCGCCTGAAACTTTTCTGGCTCGCAATGCTGAATATTGCGACCATTATTTTACTCTCCACACTGTGGGAGTTTGGGCTTGAAGCGCGGATTTGCCGCCTGCTAGGCCTGGGCTACGATACAAGTTTTGAAATCAGCGAGCGATTGCGGTTTATTCTCACCTCCTCCTCGTTTGCCGGGCTGGCGATGGTTGTTCCTGCGCTGCTTATCGCGGGGCTGATTCGCAAAACCCGAAGGGCGGAAAAAAACGCACTCAGGCTAGCCGGAACCGATGAGCTGACCGGTGTTATGAACCGCCGATCCTTCAATGCACACATTGCTTCGCTTAAAGCATGCGGCGCGGCCTACACTCTGACTCTGCTGAACGTTAATCACTTCAAGAGTATCAATGATCTGAATGGCCATCGTCAGGGTGACGCGACCCTGATCGCACTGGCTGATCTGCTGACCGCTTCGGCAGGCAGCACGAGCAAGGTGTTTCGTGTGGGCGGGGATGAATTCGCCATTGTTGCCGAAGATTCACAGGCTGAGCAGGCGCAGACTTTCGCCGAAAGTTTATGCGAACAGGCAGCATCGATACGGACAGGGCCGCACACCTTTCTGAGCCTCTCAGCAGGCATTGCAAGTTCCGCCTGTACGGGGCAGGCTGATGTCATGCGGGCGGCCGACCTGGCGTTATATGAAGCGAAGCAGGATAAGTGCTCTCATCTGGCACGATTCTCCCCGGACATGGAGCTGCGCTTTCGCCAGCGTGAATGGCTGGAGCAGGAGGTGGTGGCCGCCGTCAGCGGTCACGCCATCGTTCCCTTTCTCCAGCCGCTGGTCTCTTTGCGCACCGGAAACATTACCGGTTTTGAGATACTGGCACGCTGGATCACTGCGTCAGGCCAGACGGTTTCACCCGCAGAGTTTCTGCCGGTGGTGGAGCGACTGGGGCTTATGGACAGTATGACCGTGGCGCTTCTGCAGGATGCGGTCAGTGCCACCCGTGCATGGCCCGCCGGGCTCTGCCTGTCGCTGAACATCACTCCGGAACAGCTGCTGAGACCGTCACTCACCAGCTGTCTGTCTCGCATTATGCAGCATGCCGGACCGGTAATGCTGGAACTCGAAATCACCGAACAAAATGTTATGGCCATTTCCGATGATGCCCGCGAGGCGATTCGTCAGCTGAAAGAGACAGGTATCGGCGTGGTACTGGATGATTTTGGCACCGGCTATTCCAACCTGTCGGTATTGCTGGGGCTGGGTATTACCAAAATCAAAATTGATCAGTCATTTATCGCCGGCATCGTGACCGGATCGGAGCAGCGGAAAGTCGTTGAAACGCTACTGGCGCTCTGTCAGGGGTTGAATGTGGTGATCACGGCAGAGGGGATAGAAGATGTCGCCACGCTGAGATGGCTGAGAAAACGCGGCTGTGATTACGGTCAGGGCTATCTTTTCAGTCGTCCGGTGCCTGCCGGACAGGCAACCACGCTGCTGGCGTCTGCCAATGTGGAAGAACTGATGCAGGAAGCGACGGTAGCCGTCAGCTTAGTCAGGGCACTGGGTTAACGCCGCGTGACGGTGTCTGAAGTGTGGCGTGAGACAATAAACGGGCCTGGCGTGAAGTGCCAGGCCCATAATGACATCAGAACTGGTAAATCAGACCCAGCGCGGTAATGTCGTCGGTTGCCAGACCCAGCGGATTGTTATCTTTCAGCAGGTTAATGCGGTATTCACCATAAACCGACATGTTCTTGTTGAAGTAGTAAGTCGCACCCACTGCGGTGTATTTAATGATGTCGGCATCGCCGATATTCTCAATGTCCTTGCCCTTTGATGAGACGTAACCCAGGGATGGACGGAAACCGTTCAGGAACTGGTACTGCGCCACAGCTTCAAAATTCTGCGCTTTGTTAGCGAAGCCGCCGCTAATTGGGGTGGCATTCAGGGTCTCACCGTACATGGCGGCCAGATAAACCTGGTTCGCATCATATTTGACCGACGTCGCCCAGTGCTGGGCTTTCTCGCCTTCACCACGTGCGGCTCTGTTTTGCGCGGTCGTGCGATCAAGACTGGCAAACGCGCCAGCGAAGCTCAGACCGAAATCAAAGTCATAAGACGCGGACAGGGCGAAACCATCACCGTTGGAGCGACGTACGCCATCGATATTATTGCTGCGGTCGTTTTTGCCCTGATACTGCGCTGCAAGGTTTAATCCGTCTACCAGACCAAAGAAATCACTATTACGCCAGGTGAGCACGCCGGTTGAGCGGCCAGAGAGGAAGGCATCGGTATAACCGGAGTCGCCGCCGAAGAATGGCAGCATATCCGTATAGCTCAACACGTCATACACCAGGCCATAGTTGCGGCCATAATCCAGCGATCCCGCCTGGCCAAACTTCAGGCCTGCATAACCCAGACGGGTACGGTTGGTCGCCTGCGCATCACTGCCTTCGGAGTTGTGAAGGCTGTACTGATACTGCCAGAAACCATAGCCAGTGAGTTGATCAGTAATCTTTGTCTCACCTTTAAAACCAAAGCGGGCATAAGAGGAGGTATCACCGTTGTTATTATTATCATCTGAAAAAAGGTGAGATACGTTAATCTTGCCGACCAGATCCAGCTTATTGCCATCCTTGTTATAAACTTCTGCGGCCTGTGCGGAGGAGAGACCGATCAGTAACGGCATAACAACCGCCAGTGAAGTGCGCTTCATCATTTAATTATTATCCTGTCTTCATTAATTATTATTCCCCTGATGCGGGGCGAAAAGAAAATGACACAAAAAGATAAATTTACAAAGTGGAATATAAGTAACAAAATGTGATTTAGATATTCCGCAGGCAGGAAAGCGATAGAGAAGGAGATTAACTGAAAAGATAATAAGATTTTCTTCTTATATAAAATTATGGGTAATTTTAACTTAATCCTTTATAATCATGGGTTTGATTTGTTCCAGGGTGACATTAACAAATCCCGTCTGTTCATTTTTAAATCAACGCGTTCAATGCATTAATTATGAGTAACAGGTGTAGAAGAATAAAATTGTAATGTTTTTATTCTAACCATTAGCGTGCATATTAATATCTGAACATATTTTAATGAATAATATTTTTATTCCATATAATCACGCCAGAAATAATCTTTCCAGTCACTGATCAAATTATCGTCTGGTTGCTGATTAATTAATCAGGTTCAGATGCACGGATCTCTGCGTCAGTCGCGATAAATGAAATTATTTTGTTAAATCTAAACGATCAGCGTCTTTTGGAAGGATTACTCATCGATCCCGCGCTGCACCAGTGTGAGGCAAACCGCGCTAAAACAGGGCGCCGGCGGGGGTTTTCTGGAGAGATAATTTATCAGCGATCACAAAAGCGATATTTCATCCCGTGAATGCATAATTCCGCTGTTTAAAACCCGGCTATGCCGCTGCAATCAGACAATTATTCACTATATATGCAAATTAAGTGAATATTGATTGGTTGTAAGTTATTGATATTACGTTGTGAAGACCATTTTATGCATTAATTCTCTGGCTGGCACGTTAACTGCACTCTACAGTAGGGCAGCATTACAACATCTTTTAACAATTTTAAAACATAAGCTTTACCCAGCCGGTAAAGTCACGCAGGAGAATGGGTTATGGCACTGCACGTTTCACGTCACGATTTCGATCAATGGATGATGCCGGTTTATGCACCTGCGACCTTTATACCGGTTCGCGCGGAAGGCTCCACCGTCTGGGATCAAAACGGCAAGGATTATATCGACTTTGCTGGTGGCATTGCCGTCAATGCGTTAGGACATGCGCATCCGGCTTTACAACAGGCGTTGCAGGACCAGGCCGCACGGTTATGGCACACCGGGAATGGCTACACCAACGAACCGATCCTGCGGCTGGCGAAACAGTTAATTGACGCCACTTTTGCTGACCGTGTGTTCTTCTGTAACTCCGGCGCGGAAGCGAACGAAGCAGCCCTGAAACTGGCGCGTAAAGTGGCGCATGACCGGGTCGGGCCGCATAAAAGTGGTATCGTGGCGTTCAAAAATGCGTTTCACGGACGCACCCTGTTTACTGTGTCAGCCGGAGGGCAGCCCGCTTACTCAAAAGATTTTGCACCGCTGCCGCCAGAGATTCAGCATGCGCCATTTAACGATCTGGCCGCTGCGGCTGAACTGATTAATGACCACACCTGCGCGGTGATTGTTGAACCGATTCAGGGTGAGGGCGGCGTGTTGCCTGCCGATCCGGCGTTTCTGCGCGGACTGCGTGAACTTTGTGATAAGCATCAGGCCGTGCTGATTTTTGATGAGGTGCAGAGCGGCGTTGGCCGCACCGGCTCGCTTTACGCCTACATGCATTATGGTGTCACGCCGGATGTACTCACCAGCGCTAAAGCGCTGGGCGGCGGCTTCCCGATTGGTGCGATGCTGACCCGCGAAGATCTCGCAATGGTGATGGGCGTTGGCACCCACGGCACCACTTATGGCGGCAATCCGCTGGCGGGTGCGGTGGCCGGTAAAGTGATGGAGCTGATCAATCAGCCTGAGATGATGACCGGTGTCACACAACGTCACGCGTGGATTGTTGCGGCACTGGATGAGATCAACCAGCGTCTGCATCTGTTTAAAGAAGTGCGCGGTCTGGGGCTGCTGATTGGTGCCGTACTGAGCGACAACTTTGCCGGTAAAGCCAAAGAGATCAACCTGGCCGCCGCTGAGATGGGCGTGATGGTGCTGATTGCCGGTGCCAACGTGGTGCGTTTTGCCCCGGCACTGAATATCAGTGAGCAGGAAGTGAAGCTGGGCATGGCTCGCTTTGCCGAGGTGTGTGAGCGTCTGGTCCGAGGGTCCGCATCATGATGGTAATCCGTCCCGTTGAACGCGATGACTTAAGTCAGCTGATGGCACTGGCCGGCAAAACCGGTGGCGGGCTGACCTCGCTGCCCGTCGATAGCGCAACGTTACAGGCGCGTATTGATCGATCGCTGCAGACCTGGGAGGGTACGCTGCCCCGCGCTGAACAGGGCTATGTCTTTGTGCTGGCGGACAGCGAAGATAACCGCGCCGTCGGCATCTGTGCCATTGAAGTGGCTGTCGGCCTGCAGGAGCCCTGGTATAACTTTCGTGTCGGCACGCAGGTGCATGCCTCAAAAGAACTGAATGTCTATGCCGCGCTGCCAACCCTGTCACTGAGTAACGATCACACTGGCAGCAGTGAACTCTGCACGCTATTTCTCGATCCCGATTACCGTGACGGCAAAAATGGCTACCTGTTGTCGAAATCCCGCTTCCTCTTTATGGCTAATTTCCGTGAGCACTTCACGAATCGGGTTGTAGCTGAGATGCGTGGCGTCAGCGATGAGCAGGGGCATTCGCCATTCTGGGAGAGCGTGGGCAGCCGCTTCTTCTCAATGGAATTCAGCAAAGCCGATTTCCTCAGCGGCACCGGCCAGAAATCCTTTATTGCTGAGCTGATGCCGAAGCATCCGCTCTATATTGATTACCTGACGCCAGAGGCGCAGGCGGTCATCGGACAGGTGCATCCACAAACGGCACCTGCCCGTGCCGTGCTGGAGGCGGAGGGCTTCCGCTACCTTAACTATGTCGACATTTTTGATGGCGGCCCGACGCTGGAGTGCGATATCGACCACATCCGCGCCGTGCGTAAAAGTCGTCTGCGCAGCGCTGAACGGGGTGAAAATCCGGCGGATGCGCCACTCTGTCTGGTTGCCAATAACAATTACCGCCAGTTCCGTGTGGTGCTGATCCCGGCCCATGCCGACAGCGACAGCGTGCAACTGACGGATGAACAGATGCGGGCGCTCCACTGTCAGCCGGGCGACAGCCTGCGCGTAGTGACGCTCTGCAAAGAGGAGAAAACAGCATGACGCACCTGATAAAGGGAGAATGGGTAGACGGTGACGCGGAGGTCCTGACGAAAGCGGATCCGGTCAGCGGCGAGACGTTATGGCAGGGCAAGGCGGCATCAGTCGCACAGGTCACGGCAGCCTGTGACGCGGCGCGCGCTGCCTTTCCGGGCTGGGCCAGACGCCCGCTGGCGGAACGGCAGGCGATTATTGAGAAATTTGCGGACGGGCTTGAGGCTCACAAAACAGACCTGGCAGAAACCATTGCCCGTGAAACCGGCAAGCCACGCTGGGAAGCACTGACCGAAGTCGGTGCGATGATCAACAAAATTGGCTTTTCGGTGAAGGCGTACCATAGCCGCACCGGTGAGCAGCATGAGGGCGAAAGCTCGCTGCGCCATCGTCCGCACGGCGTGCTGGCGGTATTTGGCCCTTACAACTTCCCCGGCCATCTGCCAAACGGTCATATTGTTCCGGCGCTGCTGGCGGGCAACTGCGTGGTCTTTAAACCCAGTGAACTGACGCCGCTGACCGCCGAAAAAACGGTTGAGATCTGGCTGGCTGCGGGTTTGCCTGCAGGTGTACTGGCGCTGTTACAGGGTGGTCGGGAGACCGGTCAGGCGCTGGCAACCTGCAGCCAGATCGATGGCCTGCTGTTTACCGGCAGCGCCCATACCGGCTATCAGCTGCATCGCCAGTTTGCCGGTCAGCCTGAGAAGATGCTGGCGCTGGAAATGGGCGGGAACAACGCCCTGATAGTGGAAGATCCGGCTGACCTGGATGCCGCCGTCAATATTACCGTGCAGTCAGCCTTTATTACTGCGGGTCAGCGCTGCACCTGCGCCCGGCGTCTGCTGGTTAAACGTGGTGATGCGGGCGATGCCTTTCTGCAGCGGCTGACAGAGGTGGCGGGGCGACTGCAGCCGGCCGCCTGGAATGCTGAACCGCAACCCTTTATGGGAAGCGTGATCTCTACCGGCGCGGCAGAGAAGATTATAGGTGAGTGGCAACGGCGGGTTGATGCGGGTGGCGAGGTGCTGCTGGCGATGCGCTGGCCGGATCGTCACAGTGCCATTCTTACACCGGGCATTATCGATTTAACCGGTGTGCAGGGCATTCCGGATGAAGAGGTCTTTGGCCCGCTGCTCGGCGTAATCCGCTATGACACCTTTGACGAGGCGATAGCACTGGCGAACCAGACCCGTTACGGCCTGTCGTGTGGTTTAATCTCGCCTTCACGTCAGCAGTTCGATCAGCTGCTGCTGGAAGCCCGTGCCGGTATCGTCAACTGGAACAAACCGCTGACCGGCGCAGCCAGCACCGCGCCATTTGGTGGCATCGGCGCTTCGGGCAACCATCGCGCCAGTGCCTGGTATGCGGCTGATTACTGTGCCTGGCCAATGGCCTCACTGGAGACGCCGGACCTGACGCTGCCCGCCACATTGTCGCCGGGACTCGATTTCTCCGCGCCGGAGAAGCGCTCATGAAGGCAACCGAAGCCAACTTTGATGGGCTGGTAGGATTAACGCACCACTATGCCGGGCTCTCTTTTGGGAACGAAGCCTCGACCCGCAACCAGCTGCAGCCGTCGAATCCCCGTCTGGCGGCAAAGCAGGGGTTGCTGAAGATGAAAGCGCTGGCTGATATGGGCTACGTGCAGGGCGTGATCCCGCCGCACGAGCGACCCAACATTGCGGTGCTGCGTCAGCTCGGCTTTAGCGGCAGTGATGAGCAGGTGCTGGCGTCAGCCGGGAAAACCGCGCCGGGATTACTCTCCGCCGCCAGCTCCGCGTCGGCGATGTGGGTCGCTAATGCCGCTACGGTTTCGCCGTCCGCAGACAGTCTGGATGGCCGGGTTCACCTGACGGTGGCGAACCTGAACAACAAGTTTCATCGGGCGATAGAAGCGCCAGAAACCGCCTGGCTGCTGCGTTCCATCTTCCGCGACGATCGCCATTTTGCCGTGCACGATGCGCTGCCGCAGGTGGCGATGTTTGGTGATGAAGGGGCGGCTAACCACAACCGTCTCGGCGGTGCCTATGGCGAGCGCGGCGTGCAGCTGTTTGTGTATGGCCGCGACAGCAGCCACGAAGGCAAAGCGCCGCAGCGCTATCCGGCGCGGCAAACCCGTGAGGCCAGCGAGGCGATTGCCCGCCTTCATCAGCTCTCACCCGAAAGCGTACTGTTCGCCCAACAGAATCCTGCGGTGATCGATCAGGGCGTATTTCATAATGATGTGATTGCGGTCAGTAACCAGCAGATGCTGTTCTGTCATCAGCACGCCTTTGTTGATCAGCCTGAACTGCTCGCGCAGCTTCGGGCGCGCATCCCCGGCTTTGTCGCTCTGGAAGTGCCGGCAGACCGTGTCTCGGTGAAAGATGCGGTAGAGACTTATCTGTTTAACAGCCAGCTGCTGAGCCGTCCCGACGGCACGATGATGCTGGTATTGCCGGAAGAGTCACGCCAGCATCCGGGTGTGTGGCGCTATCTGTGTGAACAGGTCGAGGCGGATACACCACTGAAATCACTGAAGGTGTTTGATCTACGCGAAAGCATGTATAACGGAGGGGGGCCAGCCTGCCTGCGTTTGCGGGTCGTGCTGACGCCAGAGGAGCAGCAGGCAGTAAATCCGGCGGTGCTGATGAACGATAACCTCTTCAGCACACTGAATAGCTGGGTTGACCGTCATTACCGTGATCGCCTGACCCAGGCCGATCTGGTCGACCCACAGTTGCTGCGTGAGGGACGTGACGCGCTGGATGAACTGACGAAGCTGCTAGACTTAGGAAATGTTTACGCATTTCAGCAGTGAAGCAGGAGGCAGCACAGTCTGCCGTCTGCTCAGGGCGCAAAGGAGGAATGATGCAGGACTTTTTACAGCAAACGCTTTCCGGCGAGGTGCCGCGTAAGCGTAGTGGTGAAACGGCGCATCTTCGCTGGCAGTGGTTGTATCACGGCATACTGTTGATGGAGCCGACGGTGCCGGTTAAACAGGCGCTGGTGCTCTCTGCCGGGATCCACGGCAATGAAACGGCCCCGGTAGAAATCGTAAACCAGCTGGTTAACCCGCTGCTGCGAGGCGAAAAGCCGTTACAGCAGCGCATGCTGGTCATTCTGGGTAATCCCTCAGCGCTACGCGCCGGTAAGCGCTATGTGCGTTATGACATCAACCGGCTATTTGGCGGACGCTGGCAGCAGATTGATGATGGTGATGAGGCCCGCCGCGTGTTGCGGCTGGAGCAGGCGCTGGAAACCTTCTGGCAGTTGGGTGAGTGCGATGAGACGCGCTGGCACCTCGACATGCACACCGCCATTCGCGGCTCTTATCACCCTCAGTTCGGGGTGATGCCGCATAACGAGCGTCCCTGGCCGCCTGCATTTTTGGACTGGCTGGCCGCTGCCGGGCTGGAAGCGCTGGTGTTTCATCGCTCGCCAGGCGGTACCTTCACGCATTTCAGCTGCGAGCACTTCGGTGCGGCCAGCTGCACGCTTGAACTGGGCAAGGCGCTGCCGTTTGGCGAGAACGATCTCAGCCAGTTCAGCGCGGCGCAGCAGGCGCTGGCTTCTCTGCTCTATGGCGAAGCGATGCCTGTCGCGAGGGTGAAACCGCGTCACTATCGGGTTGCGCAGCAGATCACCCGACTGAGTGAGCACTTTACGCTGCATATGTCGCCGGAAACGCTGAACTTTACCGCGTTTCCTCAAGGGACGTTGCTGGCGGAAGATGGTAATACGCGCTATTACGTGCAGCAGGCGCGGGAATATGTGCTGTTCCCCAATCCCAACGTGGCCGCCGGGCTGCGTGCCGGACTGATGCTGATTGAAGAGGGTGAACAGACTCAGGCGCTGCCGGTGTGATAACCGTTCTTACTGTTGCAGTTCATCGGCGCTAAAAAAATCGACAGGAAAGCGGGAGATCGCCTTCCGCTTTCCAGTCGTAACCATTACACTCCTCCATGATTTCTGCCAAATTCGCTTTAAATTCATAAACTTTTTCAATTCCTCACGCCTTTCTTCTTATTCTCTTCATGATTGCCCGTTTTTTATCTTTTATGCTTTCACGGCTTTACTCAGGCTCTGAGTAGTTGACGTTCAGCGTCGTATGCTTGTTTCCGAAGACGCGACAGAGTGCTGTCGTCATTATCATGAATTATAAGGACACTATTATGCGCAAACTGACTTCCCTTTTACTGGCTTCTTCGCTGGCGTTTGGTGCAGCCAGCGCCGTCCATGCAGCAGCAGATAACCTGACTCCACCGCCAGCGGGCAGCGAAAAGGCGATGCACAAACCGCCAATGCGCCACGGCATGGAGATGATGTTTAAAGGTCTGAACCTGACCGACGCGCAGAAAACCCAGATGCGCGACATCATGAAAGAGAGCCACAAAGAGATGAAACGTCCGTCACTGGACGAGCGTCGCGCGGCTCACAGCATTATTGCGTCTGACAGCTTTGACCAGAGCAAAGCCGAAGCGCAGGCAGAGAAGATGTCCGCCAACGCGAAAGAGCATGCGCTGAAGATGCTGGAAACTCAGAACAAGCTCTATAACGTGCTGACGCCGGAGCAGAAGAAACAGTACAACGCGAACTTTGAAAAGCGTCTGACTGAGAAAGCCCCGCACGACGGCAAAATGGCGCCCCCAGCAGAACCGGCTGAATAATATTCGTTAAGCGAACGGTCTGAGACCGCCGACGCTGTCCACTGAACGTGAGTGGGCAGCGTCGGCGGTTTTTTTTATAGCGGAAGAATAGGGTAGACACCCGACAGAATCGGGCGGCAGAGGATTTTATAGCCGTCGTGATCAAAACCGCCTTTGGGCCGCTGGAGTTTTCTGGCCTCATCCATGCTGCTCACCGAACCGAGATAGAACCAGTGATCGATAACATGGATCTGCGTCATCTCTTTGCCTTCCTCCACCAGACCTACGGCACCCTGCCACGGCCAGCAGAAAACCCGCACATTTTCCAGTGCCTCCAGCAGCCGATCCTGATGGTCGCTGACCGGCTCTTTACCGCAACAGGCTCCGGCGCAACGACGCAGAGCCGAGCGGAAGCAGCCGCGTCCCGCACTCAGCGCTTCCAGACCCAGCAGCCCATGACAGAGCTGATACTCATCCGCCAGTTGCTTGAGCCGTTCCAGCGCCGCAAAGCGGCTGCGATAAAGTCCAAACAGGTTGGGTGACTGACTGAAATCGAGATCTTTTGCGTAAACCACATTCGGTTTGCCGTCGGTAATCTGCAGCGAACAGAGCTGGCGATTTTTGCGCAGTCGCTTATTGAACAGCGGCTGCTGGGTTTTGATCATCTGCGCTTCCAGCAGCAGCGCACCGAGATCGCCTGCTGTGGGGATCCAGCTTACGCGCCGTGACTGGCGCAGCATTTTCGCCTCGTCCGGCGTGCGGAAATGGGACATCACTCGCGAACGCAGATTGACACTTTTACCGATATAAAGCGGCAGTGACTCACTTTCGCCATGAAAGGTGTAGACGCCAGGATGATTCGGCAGGCCTTCCAGCCATTCACGCAGGTGTTCGGGATATTGATAAATTGTATTCGCGTCGGGTTCGGGGCGAAGAATGGCAGCACGTCTGACCAAAATGGACTCCATTTACTGGTTGTCCATACAGCATAACAGGCAGGTGAAATGATCGCCAGCTGTCTGTTAAAGACGCCGTGTCGCCAGCCAGCAAATCAGCGAGCCCAGTGTAATCATCGCAACGCCCTGCCAGAAAGCCAGCGGCGGCGTCAGACCCAGCCACAGCGATCCCAGCAGAGCCGACAGCACTGGCGTGAAGTAGGACGCGGTGGCCAGCAGCGTCAGATTGCCCTGCTGAATCCCATGATTCCAGGCGGAATAGGCGATAGCAGTGGAGAGGCCGACAAACAGCACCTCCATTATCGGTATCAGATCGAACGTTAACGGCACAGGACGATCGCTGAAGGCATATTTCAGCCACAGCGCCAGTGCGGTCAGTATAAAAAACAGCGTGACGCCGTTCGAGCCGCGGGCAAAACGGCGGGTAAGGTTGTTGTAGACCGCCCATGTCAGGGCGGCGATAAAGGCGAGTGCATAGGCGACAGGGTTGCGCAGTATATTCTGCCACAGTAGCGCGGGCGAACTGCTGCCACTGCCTTTCATCACCCAGACGATCCCCAGCAGCGACAGCAGCAGCCCTGGCCAGAGCCAGACACGGAAGCGCTGCTGATTAAACGGAATCGCCAGCACGATGGTCAGGCAGGGCCAGAGATAATTGATCATTCCCAGCTCCAGCGACTGGGTGCGATCGCTGGCCAGCCCGATAGCCAGCGCCAGGCAGATCTCGTAACCGACAAAGAGGGCACCGCCCAGCCACAGGTAGAGCGCGGGCAGTGCGCCAGGTATGGGCAAACCGCGGGTCAGGCAAAGCAGGATCGCCGTGGTGGTGTAGATCAGCGCCGCGCCGCCAGTGGCACCGAAGGCTTCACTGACGCTGCGCAGCAGACCCACGGTGGTGCTCCAGAGCAAAATGGCGATAAGCCCGATGAGGGTAGCGCGCGAGACGGTGGGAGGCATGCAGCGTTCAACAAATTAAATGAGTGAAGCCTCCTTTGCCGGAGCAAAGGAGGCGCAGGATTACTTCCAGAAGTCGTCGAACACAGTGATCGGCGGACGACGTTTGTGCTCAGTTTTCAGATACCAGCCTTCGATAATACGGGCGTTGTCAGGATCGATGCTTTTGCCTTCCAGATAGTCATCAATCATCTCGTAGGTGACACCCAGCGCCACTTCATCCTGCAGGCCTGGACGATCATCTTCCAGATCGGCAGTCGGTTTCTTCAGATAAAGATGTTCCGGGCAGCCAAGATGCTTCAGCAGCTGTTTGCCCTGACGCTTATTCAGGCGGAAAAGGGGATTGATGTCAGTACCGCCATCGCCATATTTGGTGAAGAACCCGGTGACCGCTTCAGCGGCATGGTCGGTGCCGACCACCACCCCTTTGGTCATGCCGGCGATGCTGTATTGCGCCTTCATTCGCTCGCGCGCTTTTTCATTGCCGCGCACGAAATCAGACAACGTGATACCGGCATCTTTCAACGCGCGCTCACTGGCCAGCACGGACTCTTTGATGTTCACCGCCAGCGAACGGTCGGGCTGAATAAAGGCCAGCGCGTCCTGACAATCCTGCTCATCCGCCTGCACGCCATACGGCAGACGCACCGCAATAAAGGTGTAGTCGTTATCGCCGCTCTCCTGACGCAGCTCGCTGATCGCCGTTTGCGCCAGCTTGCCCGCAAGGGTTGAATCCTGACCGCCGCTAATCCCCAGCACCAGCGTTTTCAGTCCGCTGTGACGTTTCAGATAGGCTTTAAGAAAATCGACGCTGACACGCACTTCCTGGTCGGCGTCGATAACGGGCTTGACACCCAGTGCTTCAATAATTTCCTGCTGCAGTGACATGAACTTCTCCTCAGGTCAGTGGCCAGTCGGCTCGATGCGAACGTTTTAGTAAAGCTAACGTGCCGAAGCGAAAACAACAAGCTTAAGCGGCAACTGATTGCGGCTAAACGTTGCGAAATCAGTGAGTTTTTAATTACGACAGCGGTTTTTTCGCCAGCACGTTAAACATCAGAATCGCCATCATAAAGCAGCCAAAAATGGTGGCGCACATGCTCAGTACCGACGTGCCGCCAATGCCGGTGAGCGGCACGGTAATCGCACCCAGCGTGAACATGGTGACGCCAATGACTGCAGAGGCGCTGCCAGCACGGTGGCCCTGACTCTGCATCGCCAGTGACGAGGCAGTGGTAGCGATCACGCCGTTGCTGGCGATGGTAAAGAACAGCGCCAGCAGCAGCAGCGCTAACGGTGCGTGTAGTAGCGCGGCCAGCAGCAGCAGGCTAGAGGCGACAAAAGCCAGTGTCAGACCGCCTTTCAGCACCCGATATTCGCCCCACAACGGACAGAGGCGAGCGCTGGTCTGCGAAGCAATGATCAGGCCAAACCCGTTGGCCGCAAAGCAGAAGCTAAAGGCCTGGGGCGACAGGCCATAGAGTTGTTGCAGCACAAACGGCGAGGCACCGATATAGGCGAACATGCCGGACATCATAAAGCCCTGGGTCAGACAGAAGCCCATAAAGGGTCGATGGGTGACCACCTGACCGAGTGCCGCGTAGGCGGAGAAAATCGAGCCCTGGTTGCGGCGGGCTTCAGGCAGGGTTTCATGCAGCTTCCAGCGCGCCAGCAGGATCAGCAGAATGGCAATGCCGCCCAGTACCATGAAGATGCCGCGCCAGTCGACTATCGTCATCAGCACACCACCCAGTACCGGCGCGCCGACTGGAGCCAGACCGTTAACCAGCATCAGCAGCGCGAAGAAGCGCGTCAGCTCATGACCACTGTACATATCGCGTGCAATCGCCCGCGACAATACCGCGCCGCCCGCCCCCGCTAATCCTTCAAACAGCCGCGCCACCAGCAGTTGGTGGATGTCCTGCGCCAGCGCACAGCCGATTGAGGCGATAAACAGCAGTATCAGTGACAGGGTTAGCGGACGCAGGCGACCGAATTTGTCACTCATCGGGCCAAACAGCAGCTGCCCAAAGCCCAGGCCCAACAGACCGGCGGTCAGACTCAACTGCGCGGTCGCAGTTTCGGTGTGCAGATCCTGCGCCATTTGTGGCAGGGCTGGCAGATAAAGGTCGATACAGAGCGGGCCCAGTGCGGCCAGCAGGCCCAGTGTAATCGCATAAACCAGGCGGTCAGAGTGAGCAGGGGTCATTGTTCCTCGGGATAGTCAGCGATGGGTGAACAGAAGCGGGCATGACAAGCGAACAGCGTCCGAAGGGCGATAATCTCACCGCTCTGCGCGGATACCCATAAGGCAGAGGGTGTCTGAATCGGCGGGGCTATCCAAAACCTGTTTTGGCGGAAAGTATACGGCCGCATTGACAACAAAACAGCCTTCTTTACGAAATCCTGACATTTGATGCACCACTAATTGTTCCTCATAAACTTGATAAATCAGCATTTATGTTCCAGGCTTGTTTCCACATGGACAATAAATGAGGAACAACAAGATGAATAAAGTGATGGGATGTATCGCTGCGGCGCTGACACTGGCTGCACTGTCTGGTTGTACGACTTACGATCGTGCGGAAAGCTACGTGACTAAGCCAGTGGTAAAGGATGTTAAAAAGGGTATGACACGTGATCAGGTTCGTCAGATCGCGGGTGCACCTTCTACTGAAATCACCATGGTCCACGCGCGCGGCACCTGCCAGACTTATGTTCTGGGTCAGCGCGATGGTAAAGCACAGACTTATTTCGTGAGCTACAACGACACGGGCCGTGTGATGAACTACGGCTTCCAGAGCTGTGCGGAATATGATACCGACCCGCAGGTTCAGCAGTAAGTTTTCGTCTCTCTGAATAGTTAACGGCCCGTCATTTGACGGGCCGTTTTTCGTTGTGGCGCTGACTACAATCCTGCCGGGCGCGGCACCTCAACATAATCACCGTCTATCTGCCGCTGGTAGAAATGACCTGCCTGCACATAGAAGCGTTTGCCGTTAAAGTCGAGTACCCGCATCTCACTGCTGACCCGCGACTCTGCTGGCGGCTCTACCACCACATATTCATCGCCGTGGCGCTGATAGTAACTGCCATTGAGCAGGTAGTAGGTCAGTCCGCCGATCAGCACCGCCGTTGCGGCTTCAGGCAGAAAGCGAATCGGTCCAGGTCCGCCCCAGTGATGTCCGGGACCGACCCAGTGTGGATCCGGTCCGCCATGTCGACCCCATCCCGGGCCCCAGTCGCCAGGATGGGCGAAAGCCAGAGCGGGTGTCAGAAGCGTTAGCGTCAGAAGCGAGGCGATTATCTTTTTCATCAGGTGTTCTCCTCATAAGACTGGATGAAGAATTCGCCTTTTACCGGGCAAAGACAAGCACTAAAGCGCGGATTTTTCGCCTGTTTACCATGCTTAACGCTTTCTTAACGGCGTCGCCATCAATGGGAGAGATTATGGAGAAGAGAGACGGAAAAAACCTGGCGCGGGCGCGCCAGGTTTAAGGCAGATTAACGGTGCGCCAGCTCGGCGTTGTCGTCACTTTCCAGTACGCGTTTATCGGTCATGCCTAACCAGCGGCTGGTCAGGGAACCTGCGGTCATTGAACCGTTGACGTTCAGCGCTGTACGGCCCATATCAATCAGCGGCTCAATGGAGATCAGCAGCGCCACCAGGGTCACCGGCAGGCCCATCGCAGGCAGGACAATCAGTGCAGCAAACGTTGCACCTCCACCGACGCCGGCCACACCGGCTGAGCTCAGCGTGACTATCCCAACCAGCGTGGCAATCCACAGTGGATCAAACGGGTTAATCCCGACGGTTGGCGCAACCATCACGGCCAGCATGGTCGGATAAAGACCGGCACAGCCATTCTGGCCGATTGTGGCACCAAAGGATGCCGCGAAGCTGGCAATCGACTCCGGCACGCCAAGACGACGGGTCTGGGTTTCAACGCTCAGCGGAATGCTGGCTGCGCTGGAACGGCTGGTGAAGGCGAAGGTGATAACCGGCCACACTTTACGGAAGAAGCGCATTGGGTTGATACCATTAACCGACAGCAGCAGGGCGTGGACACCAAACATGATGGCCAGACCGAGGTATGAGGCGACCACAAAGCTGCCCAGTTTGATGATGTCCTGCAGGTTTGAACCGGCAACCACTTTAGTCATCAGCGCCAGCACACCATACGGCGTCAGCTTCATCACTAAACGCACCAGCTTCATCACCCACGACTGCAGCGTATCGATCGCCACCAGCACGCGCTGACCTTTCACTTCATCATCTTTAAGCAACTGCAGTGCAGCCACACCCAGGAACGCGGCAAAGATCACGACGCTGATGATTGAGGTCGGACTGGCGCCCGTCAGATCGGCAAACGGGTTTTTCGGGATAAAGGAGAGCACCAGCTGTGGCACGGTCAGGTCAGCCACTTTGCCGACATAGTTGCTCTGGATCGCACTGAGACGCGCGGTCTCCTGCACGCCCTGTACCAGACCTTCTGCGCTCAGACCAAACAGGCCGGTGACGAAGACGCCGACCAGTGCTGAGATGGCGGTGGTAAACAGCAGAACGCCGATGGTCAGCACGCTGATTTTTCCCAGCGAAGAGGCGTTATGCAGACGAGCGACCGCACTCAGAATGGAAACGAACACCAGCGGCATGACGACCATCTGCAGCAACTGGACATAGCCATTACCGACGATGTTAAACCAGCTAATCGACTCTTTAACCACTGCGCTGTTTTCGCCGTAGATCAACTGCAACACCAGGCCGAACAGTACGCCGATCACCAGACCGGTCAGCACTTTTTTCGACAGGCTCCAGTTATGACGGCTGAAGCGGGAGAGCAATACCAGCAGCACCACAAAGGCCACGATATTAAGCGTAAGAGGAAGGTCCATGCTGAAACTCCAGAGTAATGCGGCCTTCCGTCATGGGAAGGCCGCATAATGTTAATCACGAATTAAGACAGCAGGAATGGTAACAGCAGGTGCAGAGGGTGCCTTATATCCAAATGGCATTGTTTATAACCAAATGGCGTTTTGCGCGTTTTTATTGCGCAGTATGACTGGAAATTAATCGCCCGACGCCATTTTGTAGCGTATCGAACAGCTGAGATGGCCAGCCGTTTGCACCAAAAGATGGCATCCCTACCGGGAACCACAGCGCATAGCCTACCAGTCCCAGACACAATGCCCGCTCCAGCTGATTGCCCTTCTGGCTGCGCAGAATCGGCAGGCGGAAGCGCCAGCGGCAGGGCCACAGCAGCGGAACCCCGGCGGGCGTCAGCATATCGGCCACTATATGGCTCAGGTAGCCGAGCGTCAGACCCTGCAGCACATCCGGTGGAATCGGTGACGACTGAGGCAGGTTAATCTGAAAAAGCCATAAACCGGCGGCAATCGCCAGCAGACTGTGGGTAAATCCCCGATGGCCGAACGCCCGTGCAATAGGATGAGAGAGCCAGCTGAGTCGCTGTCCCAGCAGAGATTTAGGATGATCGATGTCGGGCAGCAGACAGGTCAGCAGGGCTGAGGGAACAAGATGCCACCAGTCGGCCTGTGCCAGCACGGGTGTCAGCTCAGCACGCTTGGCAAAAATAGCGCTGGCAATGGCAAAAATGATGTGGCCTTCGCCCGTCATGATAGAACCTGGTTACAAAGAAAACTGTCGATGCATCCAGTATAGGGATTTATCCAGTAAATGAGAACATGTGACGCTGTAACGAAGCGTGAATTTTATTAATAAAATGGACAGTGCCAGGACACTGCCCGTTGGGGAAATTAACGCGCCAGCCAGCCGCCATCGACGGCCAGGGTGTAGCCGTTGACATAATCAGACGCAGCAGAAGCCATGAAGACTATCGGGCCCATCATGTCATCAGGCACGCCCCAGCGTCCGGCCGGTATCCGGCCCAGGATCTCTTCGCTGCGGGACGCGTCATTTCTCAACTGCTCGGTATTGTTGGTCGCCATATAGCCGGGTGCGATGGCATTGACGTTAATGCCATGCTTTGCCCACTCGTTTGCCATGAGACGGGTCAGGCCCATCACGGCACTTTTCGAGGCGGTATAAGAGGGCACCCGAATTCCGCCCTGGAAGGAGAGCATGGACGCGATATTGATAATCTTGCCGCCGTGTCCCTGCGCGATAAATTGACGGGCAACCTGCTGAGACAGGAAAAACAGGCTCTTGCTATTGATATTCATCACGTCATCCCAGTCCTGCTCGCTGAAGTCCAGGGCGTCTTCCCGGCGAATAATACCGGCATTATTGACCAGAATGTCAATTTTACCTGCAGCGGCCAGCGCCTGCTCAACCACAGAGGCTACTACGCTGGTCTGCAACAGATCGGCCTGCACCGGCCAGAAGCGGCGACCCAGCGCCTCCACCTTGCTTTGGGTGTCATCCGGGCCGTTACGGTTAACGCCGACAATATCGCAGCCCGCCTGTGCCAGACCCAGCGCCATGCCCTGACCTAAACCGGTGTTGCAGCCGGTTACCATTGCCACTTTACCTTCCAGGCTAAACGTATTCAGTACCATAGTATTTCTCCTCTGCTTAGCGCAGTTCACTGATTTTGACGTGATCCATGTCATCAAAGACCTGATTCTCACCCACCATGCCCCAGATAAAGGTGTAACGCTGGGTACCGACACCGGCGTGAATTGACCAGCTGGGTGAGATCACCGCCTGCTCGTTATGTACCAGCAGATGACGGGTCTGCTGCGGTTGCCCCATCATGTGGAAGACGGCGCTCTCTTCGCTCATATCGAAGTAGAAATAGACTTCCATGCGACGTTCGTGGGTGTGGCAGGGCATGGTGTTCCACAGGCTGCCTTCATCCAGTTTGGTCAAGCCCATGGTGAGCTGACAGGTGGGCAGCACATCCGGCACGATGAATTTATGAATGGTTCGGCGGTTCGAGGTCGCGGCATCGCCCAGCGTGGCGGTAGCCGCCTCCTGCAGCGTGATTTTCCTGTCCGGGAAGGTGCTGTGTGCGGGTGCACTGTTGAAATAGAATTTGGCGGGCTGAGACGGATTCAGACTGCGGAACAGCAGGTTGCGGGCACCTTTGCCGATGTAAAGCGCCTCTTCGTGACCGATTTCCCACGCTTTACCGTCCACTTCCACACGCCCCGGTCCGCCAATATTGATCATGCCCAGCTCGCGGCGCTCGAGGAAATAGCTGACGCCCAGCTGTTTTCCCATTTCATCACCCATCGTCACGGGCGCGTTTACCGGCATGACGCCGCCAATGATGATGCGGTCGATGTGGCTGTAAGTCAGGGCGTAGTCATCGGCAGTGAAAATCGTTTCAATCAGGAACTCACGGCGCAACGCATCGGTGTCGAGTTGTTTAGCGTGATCGCTGTGAATGCTTTGACGAATGTCCATCTCAGGCCTCTCTGCAGGTCAGGTTTTTATGCCCCGAATGGGGACGCTTCGGGCATCTTAGGCAGAGTGGTACTGGAATTCAATAAAAATGAAACGTTGTTTTATTTTATTGCGAGTGAGATCAAGTGAGAAGATTGCCAGGCAAAAAAAAGCCCGCATCAGGCGGGCGGTTCTTCATCCCTGCAGATGCTGCAGGCTGAGCTGTGTCAGAGCATCCAGCCGGACATCCGCCAGCGCCCAGCGAGGGTCGTCACGGTGTTCAGCGGCGGGTACCACAATTGACCGCATACGCGCCGCTTTGGTGGCGATCATGCCGTTAAAGGAATCTTCCAGCGTGACACAGTTAAGCGGATCGATTGCCAGGCTGTCGGCTGCGTTGAGATAGACCTGCGGATGAGGCTTACTGTAGGGCAGGGCTTCTGCGGAAGAGAGCACATCGAAATAGTGGCGCAGATTGAACATCTCCAGCACCTGCTCAAGCATCCTGAGCGGTGAGGCTGAGGCAAGGCCGATTTTCAGTCCCTGTTCGCGGCACAGTTGCAGCGCCGTTTCCACGCCTGGCAGCAGGGGCCGCGTCTGATCCACCAGCGTCATCGCACGGGCAATAATACGGTCAGTAACCTCCTGCTGCGAAGGACCCTGCCAGGGCAGTGTTTCGTACCACATCCGTACAGTCTGATCGATGCGCAGACCCAGAGTGTCGGGCATTTCACTGCGACGTGACAGGTCAACATCCAGCGTTGAAAAGATATCCAGCTCAGCCTGATCCCACAGCGGCTCAGAATCGATCAGTAAACCATCCATATCAAACAGGGCGGCGAGGACAGGGCGGTGATACGGCATCAGAGTTCTCCTTATAAAGTCGGCTTTACCTTAACATCATTCTCTGCGGGCGCACTCTCTGCCCGATCGACCACGCTTTATTTGGGAAATTTCACCGTTGGCAGGTAGACTGACGGCAAATTGGATTCCAGGTTCAGGAGATATCATGACCTATCAACAGGCTGGCCGTATCGCCATCCTTAAGCGCGTGGCGGGCTGGGTGCTCTTTTTAGTGGCGCTGATGTCGACCATTATTTCTGTGCTGAGCTTTATGTTTAAGCACAGCGAAAAGCAGCCCGGCATTGATGCCGTTATGCTTGATTTCGTTCATGTCATTGTCGATATGCTGCGCTTCAATACGCCGTTCCTGAACGTTTTCTGGCATAACTCGCCGGTACCCGAATTTAACGGTCAGATGAACCTGGGCTTCTGGCTGATCTACATTCTGATTTTTGTCGGGCTGGCGCTGGAGTCGTCAGGCGCGCGGATGGGACGTCAGGCGCGTCACGTTAAAGAGGGCATTGAGGACCAGATGATTCTGGAACAGGCAAAGGGCCCGGAAGGGCGCACCCGTCAGCAACTGGAAGAGAAGGTGCGCGTCCCCCGCCACACCATCTTCCTGCAGATTTTCCCGCTTTATGTGCTGCCAGTGGTGATTGCGATAGCCGGTTATTTTGCACTGTCGCTGCTGGGTTTTATCTGACGGTAAACCTCGTCAGGCCGGCCTGGCCTGACTGTTGCCGAGTGCATCTTCATCCAGCAACTCGCCAATAGCGAACTGTGCATCGCCAGGCCAGTGCCCGCCAAACACGTTAGCCCGGTTCAGCAGATAGTAAAGCTGATAAACGGGCAGGCGCTGTGAAAACCCATCGGGTAACGGCCACACCGACTGATAACCGTCGTAAATCTGGCGGGGCAGGTCGGGGTACCAGCTTAGCATCGCTAAATCACATTCACGGTCACCCCAGTAGCAGGCGGGATCGAACAGCCAGGGGCCCTGGTCGCTGCTGGCGCAGTTAGCGGGCCAGAGATCGCCATGCAGCAGCGACGGTTGCGGATGATGGGACGCGAGCACCCGCTGCACGGAGGCGATAATCAACTCCGTATCGCCGTACTGAATGCCTTTTTCCGCCGCCAGCTGCAATTGCCAGCCAATGCGCTGTTCGGCAAAAAACACCGACCAGCGCCGCAGCCAGCTGTTAGGTTGTGGCGTGGTGGTAATATTATTGTCGAAATCCAGTCCGAACTGGGTCTGCTCGCTCCACTGGTGCAGGCGAGCCAGTTGCTGTCCCAACTGAAACGCGCTCTGTTCATCCAGCGGCTGTGGCCGGATATATTCCAGCAGCAGAAAGCTCTCCTCACGGTGATGACCCACACCATAGACTTTAGGCACCCGAACTGTGCCGGTGCGCGCCAGCAAGGCCAGCTGATCGGCTTCCCAGGTAAAAAGCGAAAGCATATCGCGGCTGTTACTTTTAACAAAGACGTCATGTTCACCGTAGCGGATATGCCAGGCAGGATGGATATCACCACCCGCAAGGGCGTGACGTTGAGTGATTTCGGCGTTGCCTAACTGCTCGCTTAACAGACGACTAATGGCTGACCACATTGGGCTATCCTCGTTATTCGCTGCGTAAGAACGATTGTATTGCCTAAATATTCACCAAAACGCGCACGATTGCACCTCTTATTCTGGCGCGGAGGTGGCGGGGCGAGAATCCGCCGTGTTGCGCAGATACTCTTCAACGGTCATGACAGTCACTTCAGGTTTCTGACCCAACGCGCTTTCACCGGCCGCCGTAACCTGTTGTCGCAGATCTTCAGCCTCCAGTGAACTGACAATGCCATAGCTGTTCGTTCCCAGCTCATGGGGGTGACCGTCGTTGTCAGTCAGCGTGGTGGTAAAACCGGCGGCGGTCATTGCGCTGGTCAGTTCCAGGATGTCACTCAATCCCGACTCCTGATAATGAAAGGTCACAATGTAGCGGGTTAAATCATTGCTGCTCATGCGGTACCTCCAGGGGAAAAGAAACTGAACTGAGCGTAGACCATGGCGAAAAATCAGGCGAATTATGAAGGAGATGCCGGGTATCGGACGTGACGCACAGCGTAAATCTGTGTAAGGAGCCAGGAGGATGATGAAAAATTCTTCTGCCGTTACGTCTGGCTTTTCATTTGTGCAGCACTATAATGCGCGACGTTAATAAGATGAGTCCCAATTAACAGGGGTTGTCAGGGCAATTCCAGGCATTTTGTGTAAGTTAATAATTTTTTACAAAACTTACCGTAAATTGCATTGAATGCCTGGCAAAACGCTTCAGACTCTCCGTTTTTTAAACAGTCGCACGGATCACATTTAATGAAAGCCTATAACAAGCTGTCTGCTGTTCTTTTGCTCTCCGCCGGAGCTTTTTGTCACCAGGCACTGGCCGATAACGCCGTATTTACATCAATGGATGACCCTTCTACCGCTAAAAAGCCATTTGAAGGTTCTGCTGCTGCGGGATACCTGGCGCAAACCGGTAACACGACCAGCTCATCCACAACGGCCCAGACCAATATGACCTGGTATCAGTCATCTATGGCATACAGCTTGTGGGGTAACGCAGCTAATACCTCTTCAAATGATGAGCGCTCTTCTGAGACCTACAACATTGGTGGTCGTTCACGTTACAACCTTAACTCGTATGACTACCTGTTTGGACAGGCGAGCTGGTTAAGCGATCGTTTCAACGGTTACGATTCACGCGACGTCCTGACTGCCGGTTACGGTCGTCAGATTCTGAATGGCCCGGTACACTCGCTGCGTGCGGAATTCGGTCCGGGCGTACGTTATGATGATTACCACGCCGGTGGCCATGAGACCAAGGCGCTGGGCTATGGCGCAGTCAGCTATCAGTGGCAGCTGACCGATACCACTAAATTCATTCAGGGTGTCTCCGTGCTGAGTACCTTCGGAGAAGACACCACGGTGAACTCCGAAACCGGTCTGCAGGTAGCGATCAACAGCCATTTCGCGCTGAAACTGGCTTACAACGTGAGCTGGAACAACCATCCGGCTGAATCTGCGCCGGATCGTACGGATACCAAAACCTCAATCATGCTCTCTTACGCCATGTAAGCGCATTTTTGCCTGGGGTGTATCCGGCGGCCTGACAGTGTGTCAGGCCGCTTTTTTTTGTCCTCTCCATGGCTTAGGGAAAAGGGGATGGGTTTTTCTCAACGGGGAAAACTGCTATTATCTGCCCCGCACTAAAATCCTGGCGACATTCCGACAATGTGGGTCTGATATCACGCCAGGTCACTCATTCTACATTACATTGCATGTAGGCTTTCGTGTGGCTTACCACTGCAAATAAGGATATGAAATGCCTGTAATTACGCTTCCTGATGGCAGCCAGCGTGTCTTTGACCGCCCCGTCAGTGTGATGGATATTGCGCTGGACATCGGTCCGGGTCTGGCAAAAGCCTGCATCGCTGGCCGCGTTAACGGTGAACTGGTTGATGCTGTCGATCCCATTACCGAAGATGCTGCTGTTGCGATTATTACCGCTAAAGATGAAGCGGGCCTGGAAATCATCCGTCACTCCTGTGCGCACCTGTTAGGGCATGCGATTAAACAGCTGTGGCCGGATACCAAAATGGCGATCGGTCCGGTCATTGATAACGGCTTCTATTATGATGTCGACATCGATCGTACCCTGACTCAGGAAGATATCGACCTGCTGGAAAAACGCATGCATCAGTTGGCTGAAACCAACTACGATGTGGTGAAGAAAAAGGTCAGCTGGCAGGAAGCACGTGACGTCTTTGCGGCGCGCGGCGAAATTTACAAGACCACCATACTTGATGAAAACATCAGCCATGACGATAAACCTGGCCTGTATCATCACGAAGAATATGTCGACATGTGCCGCGGTCCGCACGTGCCGAACATGCGGTTCTGCCATCATTTTAAACTGCAGAAGATCTCCGGTGCCTACTGGCGCGGCGACAGCAACAACAAAATGCTGCAGCGTATTTATGGCACCGCATGGGCAGACAAAAAGCAGCTGGCAGCCTATCTGCAGCGTCTGGAAGAGGCGGCGAAGCGTGACCATCGTAAGATTGGTAAGCAGCTGGATCTCTACCATATGCAGGAAGAAGCACCAGGCATGGTCTTCTGGCATAATGACGGCTGGACCATCTTCCGCGAACTGGAAGTGTTTGTCCGCAGCAAATTAAAAGAGTACCAGTACCAGGAAGTGAAAGGTCCCTTCATGATGGACCGCGTCCTGTGGGAAAAAACCGGGCACTGGGAAAACTACAAAGAAGCGATGTTCACGACCTCGTCTGAGAACCGTGAATATTGCATCAAACCGATGAACTGTCCTGGGCATGTTCAGATCTTCAATCAGGGTCTGAAATCTTACCGTGACCTGCCATTGCGTATGGCGGAGTTCGGTAGCTGTCACCGTAATGAACCATCAGGTGCGCTGCACGGTCTGATGCGTGTACGTGGCTTTACCCAGGATGATGCGCACGTCTTCTGTACTGAAGAGCAGGTACGTGACGAAGTAAACAGCTGTATCCGCATGGTTTATGACATGTACAGCACCTTCGGCTTTGAAAAGATCGTGGTGAAGTTATCCACCCGTCCTGAGAAGCGCATCGGTACAGATGAAATGTGGGATCGTGCCGAGGAAGACCTGGCTGCCGCGCTGAACGAAAACAATATTGAGTTTGAGTTCCAGCCTGGCGAAGGTGCGTTCTACGGTCCTAAAATTGAGTTCACGTTGTATGATTGCCTTGATCGCGCCTGGCAGTGCGGCACAGTTCAGCTAGACTTCTCCCTGCCAAAACGCCTTGAAGCAACGTATGTGGGTGAAAACAATGATCGTCAGACGCCAGTGATGATTCACCGTGCGATTCTGGGATCAATGGAGCGTTTCATCGGTATTCTTACCGAAGAATTTGCCGGTTTCTTCCCAACCTGGCTGGCACCGCTGCAAGTCGTGGTAATGAATATTACCGATGGACAAGCGGAATATGTTGAGTCTTTGACGCGTAAGCTGCAGAATGCTGGCATTCGTGTGAAAGCAGACTTGAGAAATGAGAAGATAGGCTTTAAAATCCGCGAGCACACATTACGTCGCGTCCCTTATATGTTGGTCTGCGGTGATAAAGAGGTGGAAGCTGGCAAAGTTGCCGTTCGCACCCGCCGTGGTAAAGACCTTGGGTCGATGGATGTCGATGTGTTTGTTGCGAAATTGCAACAAGAGGTTCGCAGCCGAAATCTTCAACAATTGGAGGAATAAAGTATTAAAGGCGGAAAACGAGTACTACCTACGCGTCCGAACAAGATTAACAGTGAAATTCGCGCAACTGAAGTGCGCTTAACAGGCATGGATGGCGAGCCGATTGGCATTGTCACATTACGCGAAGCTTTGGAAAAAGCTGAGGAAGCGGGCGGCGACTTAGTCGAAATCAGCCCGAATGCCGAACCGCCGGTCTGCCGTATTATGGATTACGGCAAGTTCCTCTATGAAAAAAGCAAATCTTCTAAGGAACAGAAGAAGAAGCAGAAAGTTATTCAGGTCAAGGAAATCAAATTCCGTCCTGGAACCGATGATGGCGACTATCAGGTCAAACTACGCAACCTGATTCGCTTTCTGGAAGATGGCGATAAAGCCAAAATCACGCTGCGTTTCCGCGGTCGTGAGATGGCGCACCAGCAGATCGGTATGGAAGTGCTTAACCGCGTCCGTAAAGACCTGTGTGAAGATCTGGATTTGGCCATTGTCGAATCCTTCCCTTCGAAGATCGAAGGCCGCCAGATGATCATGGTGCTCGCTCCTAAGAAGAAACAGTAGGCTTTCAAGTAGCAGTAATCGCGCAACGCTTGCGTTGTGCGATTGTCTGTTCGCCTGTCTGGGTCATGTTATTAACAATGCGAAGTGGATATTTTTAAAATGCCAAAGATTAAAACTGTACGTGGCGCGGCTAAGCGCTTCAAGAAGACCGCTTCTGGCGGCTTCAAGCGTAAACACGCAAACCTGCGTCATATTCTGACTAAAAAATCTACTAAGCGTAAACGTCACCTGCGTCCGAAAGGCATGGTGTCTAAAGGCGATCTGGGTCTGGTTATTGCCTGCCTGCCGTACGCATAAGTAAATTTTTTTCTTTAATTCAGAATATTAAACAGGAGAGCTAAATGGCTCGTGTAAAACGTGGTGTAGTTGCTCGCGCACGTCACAAAAAAATCTTAAAACAAGCTAAAGGCTATTACGGTGCACGTTCACGTGTTTACCGTGTTGCTTTCCAGGCTGTTATCAAAGCTGGTCAGTATGCTTACCGTGACCGTCGTCAGCGTAAGCGTCAGTTCCGTCAGCTGTGGATCGCGCGTATTAACGCAGCGGCACGTCAGAACGGCATGTCATACAGCCGTTTCATCAATGGTCTGAAGAAAGCAGCCATTGAGATTGACCGTAAGATCCTGGCCGACATCGCTGTATTCGACAAAGTGGCATTCTCTGCACTGGTCGAAAAAGCGAAATCAGCCCTGGCGTAAGTCAGATGGAAAAGGGAGCTTGCTCCCTTTTTTATTGCCTGTAACTTACGCAAATGATTGACATTTTAGTCGCTGAGCATTTCAATAGTACCCCTGTATAGCATCACAAGGTAACCGCAAGCATGAATGCTGCTATTTTCCGTTTCTTTTTTTACTTTAGCGCCTGACATTCGGGGGCTTTTGCGCATAAGAGAAGAAACGAAAAATCGCGCTGAAAGCCTCCCTCGTGGAGGCTTTTTTGTTTCTGGCGCTAGCATATTGGACCGGCAGGTCCCAACGAGAACTGACCAGCCTGACTGGAAAAAGAGGAAATTATGTTCCAACTCGCAGAACTGGTGGCCAGCGCCACGGCGGCCATCGACGGGGCGACGGATATCGCCGCCCTTGACGCGGTGCGCGTCGAATACCTGGGTAAGAAAGGACATCTGACACTGCAGATGACCACATTACGCGAGCTGCCAGCCGAAGAGCGTCCTGCAGCGGGCGCTGTTATCAACGAAGCGAAACAGCAGGTCACCGAGCGTCTCAATGCACGCAAAGATGCGCTGGAATCCGCAGTGCTGAACGCCCGTCTTGCGGAAGAGACCATTGATGTTTCTCTGCCGGGCCGTCGTATTGAGAATGGCGGTCTGCATCCGGTGACCCGCACCATGGATCGCATTGAGACTTTCTTCGGTGAGTTAGGCTTTGCTGTCGTGACCGGACCAGAAATTGAAGATGATTATCATAACTTCGATGCGCTGAATATTCCTGCCCATCATCCGGCGCGTGCCGATCATGATACCTTCTGGTTCGACGCTACCCGCCTGCTGCGCACCCAGACCTCTGGTGTGCAGATCCGTACTATGCAGGCGCAGCAGCCGCCAATCCGCATTATCGCGCCAGGCCGCGTCTACCGTAACGATTACGATCAGACGCATACGCCGATGTTCCATCAGATGGAAGGGCTGATTGTTGATAAAAACATCAGCTTTACCAATCTGAAAGGGACGCTGCACGATTTCCTGAATAACTTCTTCGAAGAAGATTTGCAGATCCGTTTCCGTCCTTCTTATTTCCCGTTTACTGAGCCGTCCGCAGAAGTGGACGTGATGGGTAAAAACGGTAAATGGCTCGAAGTGCTGGGTTGCGGCATGGTACATCCAAATGTGCTGCGTAATGTCGGCATCGATCCGGAAGTCTATTCCGGCTTCGCCTTTGGTATGGGCATGGAGCGTCTGACCATGTTGCGCTACGGCGTGACCGATCTGCGTGCTTTCTTCGAAAATGATTTACGTTTCCTCAAACAATTTAAGTAAGGGCAGGATATCCAATGAAATTCAGTGAACTCTGGTTACGCGAATGGGTAAATCCAGCCCTGGACAGCGCTGCGTTGTCTGAACAAATCACCATGGCTGGCCTGGAAGTGGACGGCGTTGAGCCGGTTGCGGGTGCGTTTCATGGCGTCGTGGTCGGTGAAGTGGTGGAGTGCGGTCAGCACCCCAATGCCGACAAGCTGCGTGTGACCAAAATCAATGTGGGCGGCGAGCGTCTGCTGGATATCGTCTGTGGCGCGCCGAACTGCCGTCAGGGACTGAAAGTCGCCGTCGCGACCGTGGGTGCCGTGCTGCCAGGTGATTTCAAAATCAAAGCGGCCAAACTGCGTGGCGAGCCGTCTGAAGGTATGCTCTGCTCGTTCTCCGAGCTGGGCATTTCCGACGACCACAACGGCATTATCGAACTGCCTGCCGATGCGCCCATTGGCACCGACATCCGCACATACCTGCAGCTGGATGACAACACCATCGAAATCAGCGTCACGCCTAACCGCGCCGACTGCCTGGGTCTGATCGGTATCGCCCGTGATGTCGCTGTGCTGAACGGTTTACCGCTGAACAAGCCGCAGATGCAGCCGGTCACGGCTACGCTCAACGAGACATTCCCGATCCAGGTTGACGCAACAGAAGCCTGTCCGCGCTATCTGGGCCGCGTAGTGAAAGGGATTAACGTTGCGGCGGCGACGCCACTGTGGATGAAAGAGAAGCTGCGTCGCTGCGGCATTCGCTCAATCGATCCGGTTGTAGACATCACTAACTACGTTCTGCTGGAACTGGGTCAGCCGATGCACGCCTTCGACCTCGACCGCATTGACGGCGGTATCGTGGTGCGCATGGCGAAAGAGGGCGAAAAGCTGACACTGCTGGATGGCACTGAAGCCAGTCTGCAAAGTGATACCTTAGTGATCGCCGATCACCAGAAAGCGCTGGCCATGGCCGGTATTTTTGGTGGCGAACATTCAGGTGTGAACGGCGAAACGCAAAACATCCTGTTCGAGTGCGCATACTTTGACCCGCTTTCTATCACCGGTCGCGCACGTCGTCACGGTCTGCATACCGACGCGTCACATCGCTACGAGCGTGGCGTTGACCCGGCGCTGCAACACACCGCGCTGGAGCGTGCGACCGAGCTGCTGCTGTCAATCTGCGGCGGTGAAGCGGGCCCAGTCATCGATCAGACCCATCAGACAGCCCTGCCTGTACCGGCGACAATCACCCTGCGCCGTGAAAAACTGGACCGTCTGATTGGTCACGTCATTGCGGATGATCAGGTCACTGACATCCTTACCCGCCTGGGCTGTGAAGTCACTGTGGGTGAAGGGCAGTGGCAGGCTGTGGCCCCGAGCTGGCGCTTCGATATGGCGATCGAAGAAGATCTGGTCGAAGAAGTGGCGCGTATTTACGGCTACAACAACATTCCGGATGTGCCAGTACAGGCCGGGCTGGTAATGACCCAGCACCGCGAAGCGAACCTGTCGCTGAAACGCGCTAAAAACATGCTGGTGGATAAAGGTTATCAGGAAGCGATTACCTACAGCTTCGTTGATCCAAAAATCCAGCAGCTGCTTCATCCGGGTGAAGAGGCGCTGCTACTGCCAAGCCCGATCTCCAGCGACATGTCGACGATGCGTCTGTCACTCTGGACTGGCCTGCTCAGTGCAGTGGTTTACAACCAGAACCGTCAGCAGAGTCGCGTACGCCTGTTCGAGAGCGGCTTACGTTTTGTACCCGATACCCAGGCGGATTTAGGTATCCGTCAGGATCTTATGCTGGCTGGCGTGATCAGTGGCAACCGCGTTGAAGAGCACTGGGATCTGGCGCGTCAGACCGTTGACTTCTATGATTTGAAAGGCGATTTAGAGTCGCTGCTCGATTTAACCGGCAAACTGGATAACATCAGCTTCCGTGCTGAAGTGAATCCGGCGTTGCATCCAGGACAGAGCGCGGCGATTTATTTGCATGATGAACATATCGGTTTTATCGGCGTGGTTCATCCTGAGCTGGAACGTAAGCTTGATCTTAATGGCCGCACCTTAGTCTTTGAACTGCTTTGGAATAAGGTCGCAGACCGCGTCCTGCCTGACGCGCGCGAGATTTCTCGCTTCCCGGCGAACCGTCGTGATATTGCTGTTGTGGTGGCTGAAAACGTCCCTGCAGCAGATATCATCGCAGAGTGTAAGAAAGTTGGCGTAAATCAGGTAGTTGGCGTAAACTTGTTTGACGTGTACCGCGGTAAGGGCGTTTCTGAGGGCTACAAGAGCCTCGGAATCAGCCTGATTTTGCAGGATACCAGCCGGACACTCGAAGAAGAGGAGATTGCCGCGACCGTTGGCAAATGCGTTGCGGCATTAAAAGAGCGATTCCAGGCAACCTTGAGGGATTGAACCTATGGCGCTTACAAAAGCTGAGATGTCAGAGTACCTGTTTGAGAAACTCGGGTTAAGCAAACGCGATGCCAAAGAGTTAGTGGAGCTGTTTTTCGAAGAGGTTCGCCGCGCTTTGGAAAATGGAGAACAGGTTAAACTGTCTGGGTTTGGTAATTTCGACCTGCGTGACAAAAACCAGCGTCCTGGCAGAAACCCGAAAACGGGTGAAGATATTCCGATTACTGCGCGTCGCGTAGTAACGTTCCGCCCAGGACAGAAGCTGAAAAGCCGCGTAGAGAACGCTACACCCAAAGAGACTGACTGAATTTCAGCGTTTCAAAAAGGCCGCGAAAGCGGCCTTTTTTCATGGTTCCGGCACACAACATCACCGCTCCCCGCGCCGTTAATCGCCACGTCAGGCCTGCGCAAACCGCCTCATCAGCCTTTCTTTTTTCTGCAATCTCTCTACAATCAAATCACTGTTTTCTCAGCTAATCCTGCTTATGTCTCTGCTCGACACGTTCGCGCGCCAGTCCGACCAGCGCGGCCAGAAATGGCTGATTGCGCTGGCTCTTACGCTCTGTGCACTGCTCTGTCTCAGCCTCTGTGCCGGAGACAGCTGGATCGCGCCCGCAGCGTGGTTCACCGAGAGCGGCAGACTCTTTGTCTGGCAGTTGCGGTTGCCCCGCAGCCTGGCGGTGGTGCTGGTGGGGGCGTCTCTGGCGATATGCGGTGTGGTGATGCAGGCGCTGTTTACCAATCCGCTGGCAGAGCCTGGCCTCCTTGGCGTCTCGAACGGCGCCGGTATTGGCCTGGTGCTCGGCGTGCTGCTGGGCAGCGGCTCGCTGTGGAGCCTCGGGTTGGCGGCGATGGCCGGTGCGTTGATTATTACGCTGATTCTGCTGCATTTTGCGCATCGTCAGCTTTCGGTCACCCGGCTGTTGCTGACCGGTGTGGCGCTGGGGATTATTTGCAGCGCCATCATGACCTGGGCGGTCTACTTCAGCACCAGTCTCGATCTGCGTCAGTTGATGTACTGGATGATGGGGGGATTCAGCGGGATTGACTGGCGCTATGGCTGGATGATGCTGGCGCTGCTGCCGGTGATGCTGGCCCTGGGAGCGACCGGGCCAATCCTCAATCTGCTGGCGCTGGGCGAGACATCCGCCCGTCAGCTCGGACTGTCCCTCTTTTACTGGCGTAACCTGCTGGTGCTGGCGATGGGATGGCTGGTGGGTATCAGCGTCGCGATGGCCGGTGCCATTGGTTTTGTCGGGCTGGTCATCCCGCATCTCCTGCGCCTGAGCGGTATCAGCGATCACCGTTATCTGCTGCCGGCCTCGGCGCTGGCGGGCGCGGCGGTGCTTCTGGCCGCCGATATCGTGGCACGTCTGGCGCTGACCTCGGCGGAATTGCCGATAGGTGTCGTGACCGCGACACTGGGCGCGCCGCTGTTTATTATTTTACTGGTGAAATCTTCGCGCTAGCTTCGGCTGGTTATTCTGGATCCACAACAGCATCCACAAAGGAAATAGCATGAACATTTATGAGACTGAACTGGTTACGCTCGATGGGGAAAAAACCACGCTGTCACAGTGGCAGGGCAAGGTTCTGCTGGTGGTCAATGTGGCCTCTAAATGTGGTCTGACGCCGCAATATGAAGAGCTGGAAAGCCTGCAGAAAGCCTGGAAGGATCAGGGCTTCAGCGTACTCGGTTTCCCCTGCAATCAGTTTCTGGAGCAGGAGCCGGGCAGCAGTGAGGAGATCAAAACCTTCTGCAGCACGACCTATGGCGTCACGTTCCCGATGTTTGCCAAAACCGAGGTCAACGGCGAAGGTCGTCATCCACTTTATGCGCAGATGATCGCGGCCCGTCCTGATGCGGTGCGTCCGGAAGGCAGCGGCTTTTACGAGCGTATGGAGAGTAAAGGCCGCGCGCCGAAAGCGCAGGGCGACATTCTGTGGAATTTCGAAAAATTCCTGATTGGCCGTGACGGCAGCGTGATCCAGCGTTTTGCACCTGATATGACGCCGGAAGATCCAATCATTCTGGAAACCATTAAGCAGGCGCTGGCAAAATAGATGCTGTTACGCCTGCATCAGGCTGCTGTTCCCGGGCGGCTGCTGACAATGAACGGTGAGCTTGCCGCCGGTCAGCTGCTGCACGTGGCAGGCCCGAATGGCGCAGGTAAAAGCACCTTACTGAGTGTGATGGCGGGTCTGCAACCCGCCTCAGGGAGGGTGCTGCTGGATGAAAAGCCACTGCGTGACTGGAACGGCGCGGCACTCTCCAGGGTTCGGGGCTGGCTGCCCCAGCAGCAGGCGCCGCTGAGCCAGATGCCGGTCTGGCACTATTTACGTCTGCATCTGAAGCCGGCGGGGTCGCACTCCGATGTCCGGCTCAGTACGCTGCTGCAACAGCTGCAGCTGCAGGATAAATTAACCCGTTCCCTGACCAGACTCTCCGGCGGTGAATGGCAGCGCGTCAGGCTGGCGGCAGTCTGCGCGCAGATTGATCCTCTCATCAATCCCCACGGGCGATTGTTAATTCTCGATGAGCCAATGACGGCGCTGGATATCGGCCAGCAGAAAGCGGCAGACGATCTGATTGCGGCGCTGTGCGCGGCAGGTATCAGCGTTATCGCCAGTAGTCACGACCTCAACCATAGCCTGCAACACGCCGATCGGGTCTGGCTGATGAACAGGGGACAGGTGGTTGCGCAGGGCGAACCGGCAAAGGTCCTGACGCCGCAGCGCCTGACTCCGCTTTACCAGATAACTTTCCGGCAGATTCAACTCGAAGGACGCACGCTACTGACCGTCCTGCCCTGACACTTGCTACATGGCGGGCTTTACCGCTACATTAAGCCGGTTGTAACTTCTGATAAGGACATTTGGCGATGCGCCTGGGTTTGCTGATTTTAGTTCTGCTGCTGACGGGATGCAGTCATCACGCTCCGCCGATTAATGGCCGTCTTTCCGATTCGATCACTGTGATAGCGGAACTGAACGATCAGCTCGGTCACTGGCGTGGCACGCCTTATCGCTATGGCGGCATGAGTCGTAATGGCGTTGACTGCTCTGGCTTTGTCTATCTGACCTTCCGCGACAAATTTTCGCTACAGCTGCCGCGCACCACCTCAGCCCAAAGCGATATCGGCACCCGAATCAGTAAAGATGAACTGCTGCCAGGCGATCTGGTCTTTTTCAAAACCGGACGTGGCGAAAATGGCCTGCATGTGGGTATTTATGACACCGATAATGCCTTCATCCACGCGTCAACCAGCCAGGGCGTAGTCCGCTCTTCGCTCGACAATGTCTACTGGCGGAAAGTGTTCTGGCAGGCGCGCCGTATTTAAACGCCGTTCGCCAAATCTGACTTAAGTCCAATTTTAAATAGAGCCGCAACAGAGAGTAAAAGCTTTATTTTAAATGACAGTTATTGACTGTGGGTTTTAATAACCAGAATAAATGCTTTTTTAATTCCACTAATAAGCGGTATTTTATCGCTATTATTTGGCTTAAGCGTGACTGCCTGTTGTCAAACGGCGGTGGAAGGGCAAAGAAGTCCGTCTCTTCAATGATTTGGCACTATTGCCTGTACCCAACCATTACTATACGATATCTCCATCGCCGCTTATTCTGGCATCAAAATGAAAATTCATCTCTCGGCCGACTATCAGTCGGAAATCTGGTTCTATCCTGTCTGTGATGTTCACGGACGGTTGACCGCTGTCGAGCTGGTAACGCAGTTGGTGCATGAAAGTGCTCCCATCACTCTGCCGCAGGATCTGTTGCTGCCGCAGCTTGATGAGTCGCAGCAGCTGCGCCTTCTGCAAAGTCAGATTGGATTGCTGGAGCAGAATCGCGCGTTATTTGAAGCGCATTCTGTGTCAGCATTTATCCGTATTGATGAAGGGATGGCCCGGACACTGCTGGCCAGTGAATTAGTTATGCGGAAAATAAAGCAGCTGCCGTTCATTCTGTTGAATATCACTGAAACGTTTCCGCAACTGAAACTGGGCAAAAATAATCCCTTACTGGCTGACCTGCACGCTGAATTTAATTTAGCACTTTCACATTTCGGCGCGGGTAAGACACCCTCTAATGCAGTCTACGATAATTTATTCAGTTGTATCTGTCTGGATAAAGAGTTTATTCATTCGCTGGCAAAACGCGCGTCATTCGTGCCGTTTATTCAGAGCATTATCGATAATTTTCGCGCCCATTGTGACCGACTCATTATTTGTGGCATTGACGATGAAGTGTTGTTCGATAAAGTCAGCCAGCTGAACGGTGTCGACTTCCAGGGTGCGCTCTTCCCGGTAGTAAAATCGGATGCACTGCGTTCACTGCTCTGCGCCGATGATCGTATGCCATCTTCTCAGCATCCTGGTTGATACCCTCTGTTAATCCCCGCTATCAGCGTTACACTAGAGGACTCATCTACGTACCGCTGAGCAGCGCATGGGAGAAATAATGTCTTCTGGTAAGGCCACTTTTGACAACACCTGGTTTCGGGAACTGACAGGGTGTTACACCGCGCTAAACCCCACACCGCTGACTGGCGGACGCCTGCTGTATCACAACGCACCGCTTGCAACCTCAATGGGTCTGGATCCCGAACTCTTTGCCGGTAACGGTCATGACGTCTGGCACGGCGCAGCCCTGTTACCCGGCATGCAGCCGCTGGCGCAGGTCTACAGTGGCCATCAGTTTGGCGTCTGGGCGGGCCAGCTTGGTGACGGGCGCGGCATTCTGCTGGGTGAACAGCGCCTTGATGATGGCAGTAAACTTGACTGGCATCTCAAGGGCGCAGGCCTGACGCCTTACTCAAGGATGGGGGATGGTCGCGCTGTCATCCGTTCCAGCGTGCGAGAGTTCCTCGCCTCAGAGGCGCTGCACCATCTTGGCATTCCCACCACGCGAGCATTGACCCTGTCGATAGGCGATGAGCCGGTCTACCGCGAAACCACCGAACGTGGCGCAATGCTGATGCGTATCTCACCGAGCCATCTGCGGTTCGGGCATTTCGAGCATTTCTTTTATAGTCAGCAGCAGGAGAAAGTGCAGCAGCTGGCCGACTACGCGATTCGTCATCACTGGCCGCATCTGGAAGCGGAAGCGGACCGCTATCAGCAATGGTTTACCGACATTGTGTTACGTACCGCGCGGCTGATTGCCCTGTGGCAGAGCGTGGGCTTTGCGCATGGGGTGATGAACACCGACAACATGTCGATTCTTGGCCTGACCATCGACTATGGCCCCTTTGGTTTTCTGGATGATTATCAGCCTGACTTCATCTGCAATCACAGCGACTATCAGGGTCGCTACAGCTTTGAAAATCAGCCGATGATTGGCCTGTGGAATCTTAACCGGCTGGCGCACGCGCTTTCGGGTCTGCTGACCACGGAGCAGTTGCGGACGGCACTGAGCGCCTATGAACCTGAACTGATGCGGGTCTGGGGCGAGCGGATGCGTGCGAAGCTCGGTCTGTTGACACAGCAGAGCAACGATAATGAGATTCTGACCGATCTGCTGGCCCTGATGACCCAGGAGCACAGCGATTACACGCTGACGTTCCGGCTGCTAAGTGAGACTCAACAGGCTGAAAGCCGCTCACCGTTGCGCGATGAGTTTATCGATCGTGAGGCGTTTGATGGCTGGTATCAGCGCTATCGCAGCCGTCTGATGGACGAGCAGGTCAGTGATACGGAACGTCAGGCAGTGATGAAGGCCGCTAATCCGGCGGTGATTCTGCGCAACTATCTGGCACAGCAGGCGATTGAAGAGGCGGAGCGGGGCGAGCAGGGTGCGCTGGCACGCCTGCATCAGGCGTTACAGCAGCCCTTTAGCGATAAGACGGCCGCTGAATATCGTCAGCGGCCGCCAGACTGGGGCAAAACGTTAGAGGTGAGCTGCTCCAGCTAACTGAAAATCAGAGGCGATGAGAAACCGCCTCGGCCAGCAGGGCGAGCACTTTTTCGCTCTCCTGCCAGCCGAGGCAGGGATCGGTAATCGACTTGCCGTAAACCAGCGGTTCGCCGCTCACCACTTTCTGATTACCCTCTTCCAGGAAGCTCTCAATCATCACACCGGCAACAGCCCGCGATCCTGCTTTAATCTGCTCCGCTACCTCTGCCGCCACATCCATCTGACGACGATGCTGCTTCAGGCAGTTGCCGTGACTGAAGTCGATTACCAGCTGCTCTGGCAGATTAAAGGCAGACAGACTCTCCGCCGCGGCAGCGACATCACTGGCATGATAGTTAGGCTGCTTGCCACCACGCAGGATCACATGTCCATGCGGGTTGCCGCTGGTCTGATAGATCGTCATCTGTCCCAGCTTGTCCGGCGACAGGAACATATGGCTGGCGCGTGCGGCGCGAATCGCATCCACGGCAATCTGAACGTTACCGTCGGTGCCGTTTTTAAAGCCGACCGGGCAGGAGAGGGCCGACGCCATTTCTCGGTGGATCTGGCTTTCGGTGGTGCGTGCGCCAATCGCTCCCCAGCTGATCAGGTCGGCAATAAACTGGCCGATCACCATATCCAGGAACTCTGTGGCGGTAGGCAATCCCAGCGCGTTGATATCAATCAGCAGTTTGCGGGCGATACCAATGCCCCGGTTTACATCGTAGCTGCCATCCAGGTTCGGATCAGAGATTAAGCCTTTCCAGCCCACCACGGTGCGCGGCTTCTCGAAGTAGGCGCGCATCACAATTTCCAGCCGATCGTCATAGCGGCTGCGCAATGCGTTAAGACGCTCTGCATACTCCAGAGCCGCTTTCGGGTCGTGCAGTGAGCAGGGGCCAATCACCACCAGCAGGCGGGGATCTTCACCGGTCAGAATACGGGCTATACGTTTACGGGCAGCCGTGACATTGTCGGCAATGGCCGGGGAAACGGGATGGTCAGCCGCCAGGCTGGCGGGAGTAATCAGACTACCAATGCGTGCGGTACGCAGTTCGTCGGTTTTGTTCATGAGTTTCTCGAAAACGGTTCTTCGCAGCGGTGAAATACCGGGAAGTGATGGTGGTCACAATAAACCATTAGCCTGCGAATTCAACCCGGGATTTGATAATGAAATCAAAAGCGACGGCAGCATCGCTTTACAACTCAGCATCGATAACACTCTCAGTACATGCGGCGCGTCAGACCCATGATGTCGAGAATTTTGGTGGCAATTTCTTCCACCGAGTAGTTGGTGCTGTTGAGATAGCGGATCTGATGGGTGCGAAACAACGCTTCTACTTCGCCCACTTCCAGTCGGCACTGACGCATTGAGGCGTAACGGGTATTTTCCGCCCGCTCCTGACGTATCGCTGCAAGGCGTTCCGGATCGATAGTCAGCCCGAACAGTTTATTCTGATGCGCGCGCAGCGCGGGCGGCAGTTTGAGGTTATCCATGTCATCTGCGATGAACGGGTAGTTGGCGGCGCGCACACCAAATTGCATCGCCAGATAGAGGCTGGTGGGGGTTTTACCACAGCGCGAGACACCCAACAGAATAACCTGCGCATCCTCGAGTCCGCGCAGCGAGATACCGTCATCATGCGCCAGTGCATAATCGATCGCCGCAATACGCGCATCATATTTACCCAGATTACTGGCATCCAGTCCGTGAGTACGGTGAGCAACCGGTGCGGGGGACAAACCCAGCTCCTGCTGCAGCGGTGCCACCAGCGCCTGCACGATATCCTGACAAAAGCCGTCGCTCTGCACGATGATGTCGCGCACTTCCGGGGTGACGATCGAGAAAAACACCAGTGGCCGCACACCGCTCTGCTGATAAAGGGCGTTAATCTGGGCTTTAACCGCCAGCGCACGCTGGACATTTTCTACGAAGGGCAGCGTCAGACTGGTGATATTAACCGGAAATTGTGACAGCACCGCATGACCCAGTACTTCAGCCGTAATGGCCGTACCATCGGAGATATAAAAAACGCTTCTGTCAGTTGTCATAACGTAATCAGCCTCAGACAAGAGTGAGCCGTTAGCATGAGCCATGCGCTTAAATAATTCATCTCTGATTTTAGTTTCTGTAATGCCTGTCCGGATTTTTTGTCTGCTGTTTCATCAGGATAATTAAAAACTAACCGCGGTTTCACTTCACCGGGATGCTTTAAACCCTTATTACGCTGCAAATAGCCACGCAACTGTTGCGCAACAAAACAGAGGGATTAAATGGCTGAAAATCTGTCATTTCCTGCCGCATCAATCAGTTAGCGAAAAATAGTGTCATTGCGCAACAGCAAAAAATTTCGCTCACAATTCCGAAACTGTTGCTGAAATTCTGCTTTAACGATTCAACACATCGTTATTGAGGGGGTGATATGCCAGGCTGAAAAGAGATAACTCCCTGTGTCCATTCATTGTTAATTGATAAAGGATAAGCGCAATGTCCATTAATGGCGAACAGCCACTCGTGCTCTGGTATAACCAGCTTGGTATGCATGATGTTGATCGGGTAGGCGGTAAGAATGCCTCTCTGGGTGAAATGATTACTAATCTCTCTTCGCTGGGTGTATCTGTACCCAATGGATTCGCGACGACATCCTATGCCTTTAACCTGTTTCTTGATCAAAGCGGGCTCAATCAGCGAATTTACGCGCTGCTGGACAAGACCGATATTGATGATGTGAATGCGCTGGCATCAGCGGGTAAGCAGATTCGTCAGTGGGTGGTGGAGACCCCTTTTCTGCCGGAACTGGAGTCCGCCATTCTGGATGCCTATCAGCAACTTTCTGCCGATGATGAGGCCGCGTCGTTTGCTGTCCGCTCCTCGGCCACCGCGGAAGATATGCCCGATGCCTCCTTTGCTGGTCAGCAGGAAACCTTCCTGAATGTGCAGGGTATCGACGCCGTGATGGTGGCGGTGAAGCATGTCTTTGCTTCGCTGTTTAATGACCGCGCTATCTCTTACCGCGTGCACCAGGGCTATGATCACCGTGGCGTGGCGCTCTCTGCGGGTATTCAGCGTATGGTGCGCTCTGACCTGGCCTCTTCAGGTGTGATGTTCACCATTGATACGGAGTCTGGCTTTGATCAGGTGGTCTTTATTACTGCTGCGCTGGGACTGGGTGAAATGGTGGTGCAGGGTGCCGTTAACCCGGACGAATTCTACGTCCACAAGCCCACGCTGGCAGCGGATCGTCCCGCTATCGTGCGCCGCAATATGGGGTCGAAAAAGGTTCGCATGGTCTATGCCGATTCTCAGGCGCATGGCGAGCAGGTTCAGATCGAAGATGTGCCTGAAGCCGAACGCGATCGTTTTTGCTTAAGTGATGAGGAAGTGCAGGCCCTGGCTAAACAGGCTGTCTTAATTGAACAGCATTATCAGCGTCCGATGGATATTGAGTGGGCCAAAGATGGGCACACCGGTAAGTTGTTCATCGTTCAGGCGCGTCCTGAAACTGTGCGCTCAAATGGTCAGGTCATGGAACGTTATACGCTGCAGGGTCAGGGCAGCGTGGTGGTGGAAGGCCGTGCTATCGGTCATCGTATTGGCGCAGGCGTGGTGAAGGTCATCCACGATATCAGCGAAATGCACCGCATTGAAAAAGGTGATGTGCTGGTGACGGATATGACCGATCCGGACTGGGAACCGATCATGAAAAAGGCGTCAGCGATTGTCACTAACCGTGGCGGACGAACCTGTCATGCGGCAATCATCGCGCGTGAACTGGGTATCCCTGCTGTCGTTGGCTGTGGCGATGCAACCGATCGTTTGAAGGAGGGTCATCAGGTCACGGTTTCCTGTGCTGAGGGCGACACCGGCTACGTCTACGATCAGCTGCTTGATTTTGATGTCACCAGTTCTCAGGTCGATTCGCTGCCTGAACTGCCGCTGAAAATTATGATGAATGTGGGCAACCCCGATCGTGCCTTTGATTTCGCCTGTCTGCCTAACGAAGGTGTCGGTCTGGCGCGTCTGGAATTTATCATTAACCGTATGATTGGCGTCCACCCTAAAGCGCTACTGGAATTCGATCAACAGACACCGGAACTGCAGCAGCAGATCCGTAAAATGATGAAAGGATTTGATAATCCGGTCGAGTTTTACATTGGCCGCCTGACTGAAGGAATTGCCACACTTGGCGCGGCATTTGCACCGAAACGTGTAATTGTCCGACTTTCCGACTTCAAAACGAACGAATATGCCAATCTCGTGGGCGGTGAGCGCTACGAGCCTGAAGAAGAAAACCCGATGCTGGGATTCCGTGGGGCCGGCCGCTACGTAGCGGACAGCTTCCGGGACTGTTTTGCGCTTGAGTGTGAAGCGGTGAAGCGTGTTCGCAATGAGATGGGCCTTACGAACGTTGAGATCATGGTTCCGTTTGTCCGTACCGTGGATCAGGCGCAGGCGGTGGTGGAAGAGCTGGCACGTCAGGGACTGAAGCGCGGCGAAAACGGACTGAAAATCATTATGATGTGCGAGATTCCGTCCAATGCGCTACTGGCGGATCAGTTCCTGCAGCACTTTGATGGCTTCTCAATTGGATCTAACGACATGACCCAGCTGACGCTGGGGCTGGACCGCGACTCCGGCGTTGTCTCTGCACTGTTTGACGAGCGTAATGAAGCCGTGAAAGCGCTGCTTTCCATGGCGATCAAAGCGGCCAAAAAACAGGGTAAATATGTCGGAATCTGTGGGCAGGGACCGTCCGACCATCAGGATTTTGCCGCATGGCTGATGGAAGAGGGCATCGACAGCCTGTCGCTGAACCCGGATACCGTAGTGGAAACCTGGGTGAGTCTGGCGCAGTTAAATAAAACCGCCTGATCCCCGGTTGTAGCAAGCATAAAGGCCCGCATTGCGGGCCTTTTCTATTTATAGCTGGCTTATTTCAGGCAAAAAAAAGCCCATCACAGGGGATGGGCAAAGACTACACACAGCAATTCTTTACTCTACTCAGGGGAATAAGTTTGTCTGAAAATCATCAGGTTGATTTCGAACATAGGAAACATGTTATTCATACGGCTGGCTGTCGTCTTTAAGAATCCTCTTATTAGTTTAAAGCCGATAATCTTTTGTCATCTTTACCTGGTCATTTGGCTTAAGAAACAGTGCAGAAAGTAATCTTTTTTAGCCCTGAATGGTCGTTTTTAGGTCAAAGATGGCTTTTTTATTAAAAATCGCTAATGAAAAACAGAATTTATCTGAATGATGAAGAGAGGTGCGGTTAATCATCATTAACCGCACTAATCAATGTACATCAGGGGGATTGGCGCAAAGTGCCATTGCACCGCATTATACAGCTGGTGGGGTACCCTCGTGATCGGCCAGTGCATCAGCCGAGGCCATCGGGTCTTTATCCGGGGCGGGCGCTTCATGTACCCAGACCGAAACCAGACGGTAGGAAACCGCCAGAACCACCGGGCCGATAAACAGACCAATCATGCCGAACGCGAACAGGCCACCAATCACGCCTGAGAGGATCAGAATCATCGGCAGGTCTGCACCCATACGGATTAACATCGGGCGCAGAACGTTATCCATCGTGCCGACCACACAGCTCCAGACCAGCAGCACGGTGCCCCAGGTGGTATCGCCGCTCCAGTAGAGATAGATGATGGCAGGAACCAGCACCAGCAGTGGACCGAGCTGTACCAGGCAGCAGAGGATCATCAGTACCGTTAACAGCGTGGCATAAGGAATACCGGAAATCGCCAGACCGATGCCGCCCAGCACACCCTGCACCAGCGCCGTCACCACCACACCCAGCGCTACGGCACGAATGGACTGTGCCGCCAGCAGCACCGCAGCATCACCGCGTCGTCCCGCCATACGAAACGCGAAGTGACGGATGCCCTGGGCAGCCTGTTCGCCACGCCAGTAAAGCAGCACGCTGAACAGTAACATCACGCCCAGATGGATCATAAAGCGCCCGAAATGACCGGCCTGAGCCACAAAAAAGCCTGTGGTGCGGCCGATGTAAGGCTGTATTTTCGCCATCACGCCGGCACCGCCACTCGCCACCAGCGTGTCATAACTGACATACAGCTTTTTACCCACCATCGGGATTTCCCTGAGCCACGTCAGTTTCGGCATCGTGTGGCCCTGGGTCACCCAGGCAATCACAGGCGCACTGTTATCGATCAGGCTGCTGACCAGCAGGGCAATAGGAATAATAAACAGCAAGAGCAGCAGCAGTGTCATGACGATCACCGCGAGTGAACGGCGTCCCCATAACAGTCGCTGGAATTTCAGCATCAATGGCCAGGTGGCAATCACTACCATGCTGGCCCAGGCAAAGCCCAGAATAAACGGCTGCACCACCCATAAACAGGCGACGATCAGCAGCAGAATGAACATCAGGGTGAAGAGTATTTGCGGTAAATCCATATCCCGGTACTGGCTTTTCATCATTGACTCATAACCTCGTCTTAATCCTTCATTTTCGGGCATTCGGATGCCCGTTTTTATCATGATCTATTTGCCAGGGATTAAACAGCGTCGTGGTGAAAGGTTTTTGCCTTTTCTGAAAAAAGGGCAGACGCAGGAAAAATATGATAAAACGAGAAATCGCTAACGTATAAACGCAAACGTTTACAACACCTTCGGTCAGACAATCATGATCCCACAGATTTCGCAGGCGCCGGGCCTCGTTCAACTGGTGCTGACGTTCCTTGAGTCACTGAAAGAGCAGGGTTTTACCGGTGACATGGCAACCAGCTATGCCGATCGTCTTTCACTCTCTACCGATAACAGCATCTATCAGTTGCTGCCCGACGCGGCGCTCTTTCCACGTTCAACCGCCGATGTTGCACTGCTCGCCCGCGTGGCCGGCGAAGCGCGCTTTGCCAGTCTGGTCTTTACCCCACGTGGCGGCGGCACTGGCACCAACGGGCAGTCGCTGAATCAGGGGATCGTGGTGGATATGTCGCGCTACATGAACCGCATCCTGGAGATTAATACGGATGAGGGCTGGGTTCGGGTTGAAGCCGGGGTGATTAAAGATCAGCTGAATGCCTGGCTGAAACCATTTGGCTTTTTCTTCTCGCCAGAATTATCGACCAGTAACCGTGCGACACTGGGCGGAATGATCAATACCGATGCGTCTGGTCAGGGCTCGCTGGTTTACGGCAAAACGTCGGATCACGTTCTGGGCTTGCGGGCTGTGTTGCTGGGCGGCGATATGCTTGATACGCGGCCCATGGCGACGGCGCTGGCAGAAACACTGGCACAGACGGCCACCCCGGAAGGGCGGATCTATCAGCAGGTGCTGACGCGTTGCCGCGAGCATCGTGCGCTGATTCTGGAAAAGTTTCCAAAGCTGAATCGGTTCCTGACCGGCTATGATCTGCGCCACGTTTTCAGTGACGATATGCAGACCTTTGACCTGACACGCCTGTTGTGCGGCGCTGAAGGAACGCTGGCCTTTATCACCGAAGCGCGACTCGATATCACCCCGCTGCCAAAAGTGCGGCGGCTGGTGAACATTAAATATGACTCTTTTGACTCGGCCCTGCGCAACGCGCCATTGATGGTGGAAGCGCAGGCGCTCTCAGTCGAGACTGTTGACTCTAAAGTACTGAATCTGGCACGTGAAGATATCGTCTGGCACTCGGTGAGTGAATTAATTACTGACGTACCCGACAAAGCGATGCTGGGTCTCAATATTGTTGAATTCGCCGGTGACAACGCAGCGCTGATCGATCAGCAGATTGAACAACTTTGCGACCGCCTTGACGCGCTGATGGCGCAGCAGCAGGGAGGCGTCATTGGCTATCAGTTCTGTAACGATCTGGATGGCATTGAGCGCATTTATAACATGCGTAAAAAAGCGGTGGGTCTGCTGGGGAATGCCAAAGGCCGCGCTAAGCCGATTCCGTTTGTGGAAGACACTGCCGTTCCGCCGGAAAAACTGGCGGACTATATTGTCGAATTTCGCGCCCTGCTGGATAGCCACGGTTTGAGTTACGGCATGTTTGGTCACGTCGATGCAGGCGTCCTGCACGTGCGTCCGGCGCTGGATATGTGCGATCCGCAGCAGGAGATGATGATGAAGCAGATCTCCGACGATGTGGTGGCGCTGACTGCGCGCTACGGCGGCCTGCTGTGGGGCGAACATGGCAAAGGTTTCCGCGCCCAGTATAGTCCGGCATTCTTTGGCGAAACATTGTTTAACGAACTGCGCCGCATCAAAGCCGCCTTTGACCCGTTAAACCGTCTTAACCCAGGTAAAATCTGCACGCCCTTTAACCGCAACGACGAGATGATGCAGGTGGATGCAGTGAAGCGCGGCACCTTTGATCGGCAGATTCCGGTCACGGTGCGGGATGAATGGCGTGGGGCGATGGAGTGTAACGGCAACGGGTTGTGTTTTAACTTTGATGCCCGCAGCCCGATGTGTCCTTCCATGAAGATTACCCGCAACCGCATTCACTCTCCTAAGGGACGGGCGACGCTGACGCGGGAATGGCTGCGGCTGCTGGCTGAACAGGGTGTCGATCCCCTTGTACTGGAAAAGCAGCTGCCGGAAAACACGCTGTCGCTGCGCGGCTTGATTACCCGCACACGCAACAGCTGGCACGCCAGCAAAGGGGAGTATGACTTCTCTCACGAGGTAAAGGAGGCGATGTCGGGCTGTCTGGCCTGTAAGGCCTGCTCGACCCAGTGTCCGATCAAAATTGACGTACCCGCGTTCCGTTCGCGCTTCCTCCAGCTTTACCACACCCGCTATCTGCGGCCGGTCAGCGATCATCTGGTGGCGGCGGTTGAAAGCTATGCACCACTGATGGCGAAAGCGCCGAAGGTGTTCAATTTCTTCCTGCGTCAGCCCTGGGTGAAAGAGTTAAGTAAAACGCATATCGGCATGGTCGATCTGCCTCTGCTCTCGGCGCCAAATCTGAAACAGCAGCTCAGCGGTCATCCCGCCATGAACATGACGCTGGAACAGCTGGAAGCGTTGCCAGCTGCCGATCGCGCAAACTGTGTGCTGGTGGTGCAGGATCCGTTTACCAGCTTTTATGAAGCCCAGTTGGTAAATGATTTTGTCAGGCTGATTGAGAAGCTGGGCTACCGTCCGGTACTGCTGCCATTCTTGCCTAACGGCAAAGCGCAGCATGTGAAAGGTTTCCTGCAGCGTTTTGCACGCACGGCAGCTCGCACCGCCGATTTTCTTAATCGGGTAGCAAAACTGGAACTGCCTATGGTGGGTGTGGATCCCGCTACCGTGCTCTGCTATCGCGATGAGTATCGTCAGACGCTGGGTGAGTCGCGCGGCGACTTCAGCGTATTGCTGGTGCATGAGTGGTTAGCGCGTGCGCTGTCAGAACGTGACGTGCAGGCAACAGGCGGGGAATCCTGGTATCTCTTCGCGCACTGCACTGAGGTGACCGCGCAGCCCTCCACACCGAATGAGTGGCAGGGGATCTTTGCCCGGTTTGGTGCAAAGCTTGAAAACATCAATGTCGGCTGCTGCGGCATGGCGGGCACCTACGGCCACGAAAGTAAAAACCTCGAAAATTCGCTGGGAATCTATGCACTCTCCTGGCATCCACAGCTTCAGCGACTGCCTCGTCAGCGCTGCCTGGCCACGGGTTATTCATGCCGTAGTCAGGTCAAGCGTGTAGAAGGCAATGGCATGCGCCATCCGCTTCAGGCATTGTTAGAGATAATGTAAAAAAATTGTGCGCGACGTCACGCCGTGGCTGGATTAGAATATCCAGCCTGCGTGACGCATAAAGTCACTTTGCAGCACGGTGGCTTTGTTCCATTCTCCGACCATGGCCAGTTGATGGCAGAGTCGGGTCAGGGACAATCGCGCCAGTTGATAAGCCTGAAGGCGAAACAGGCGATCGCGATCGTTGTTTCCCATCTCCTGCAGCAGTCGGTGATGCAGTTTACCCATGGCGTGCAGGTAACTCTGATCGTCACCGTTCATCTGGCAGATTTCTGCCATATCCTGACAGGCATCATTGAACTGACGTAGCTGATGGATCGTGCAGTCGGCCCGGTCAAGTTTTGCCTGTGCCATATAAAAGTCGACGGTGATATCCCGCATCGAAAACTGGTATTCGTCGATTTTATGCTGCAGCCAGGCTGAGACAGAAAGGGTCATCGCGTCGCCCTGAATGTTAATGATAATAATTATCATATTCATCCCGGCCGTGATTGCAACGGGTGGGCAGAAAAATTTATCGATTTATCCTGCCTGTCGGTATAATCGGAAATAACAATCTGTTTACATCAAAGAAAGGCGTAACCTATCAATAAGCACTTTGATCAAAAATGGTTTTTTTAAAAAGAGTGATTTATTAATAGGTTATCACCCGCTTATTGACGCTGATTCTCTTACCGCAGGGTGAGCGGGAGCAGCTATGCTTAATAAATAAGCAGATAAAACAGCACTAGATGATTATCCCTGCAAAACAAGAGGTTGAAGTGATTGTACAGATCACTACCATAGGGGGATAGCCTGAAAAGGTCCGGACTCAAGAGGTATCAACATGGCATCCGTTAATACAGACTCTTTCTCACCCGACGATTTTGTCTGGAAAGGGTTGACGCTGACTGAAACCGCAGCACAACAAATTCTCAATCTGGCGGCTCAGGATCCTGAAGTCAAGGGTCTGCGGCTTGGCGTGAAACAATCCGGTTGCGCCGGGTTTGGCTACGTCATGGATCTGGTTAAAGAGCCTGTCGAAGACGATTTGCAGTTCTCATTCCACGGCGCAACGCTGTTTGTGCCGCTTCAGGCGATGCCATTCGTTGATGGCACCGAGCTGGATTACGTTCGCGAAGGCCTGAATCAGATTTTTAAATTCAATAACCCTAAAGCTCAGCACGCCTGCGGGTGCGGTGAAAGCTTTGGCGTCGAGTAAGTGAAATATGTCACGACACAGCGAAACATCTGACGATGTACAAATCTGGGAAGGCAAGCTCAACTATAAAGAGGGCTTCTTTACCCAACTGCAGACCGAAGAATTTGCCAACGGCATCAATGAAGATGTGGTGAGGGCGATCTCGGCCAAGCGTAACGAGCCAGAGTGGATGCTGGAGTTTCGTCTAAAGGCTTTTCGTGCCTGGCTTGAAATGGAAGAGCCACACTGGCTGAAAGCCCACTACGAAAAACTCGACTACCAGGATTACAGCTACTACTCCGCGCCCTCCTGCGGCAACTGCGATGACAGCTGTGCTTCCGAGCCGGGTGCCATGCAGGCTTCAGGCAGCGCGCCAGCCAGCGACTATCTGACGCAGGAAGTGGAAAATGCGTTTAATCAGCTGGGTGTACCGGTACGTGAAGGCCGTGAAGTGGCGGTTGACGCCATTTTCGACTCCGTGTCGGTCGCGACCACCTATCGTGGCAAGCTGGCGGAGCAGGGGATTATCTTCTGTTCATTCGGCGAAGCCATTCAGGAACATCCTGAGCTGGTGAAGCAGTACCTCGGCACGGTGGTTCCGGCGAATGATAACTTCTTTGCTGCGCTGAACTCAGCGGTCGCCTCAGACGGCACCTTCGTCTACATCCCGAAAGGGGTGCGTTGCCCGATGGAGCTGTCGACCTATTTCCGTATTAACGCGGCGAAAACCGGTCAGTTCGAGCGCACCATCCTCATTGCCGATGAAGACAGCTACGTCAGCTACATTGAAGGCTGTTCCGCGCCAGTACGTGATACTTACCAGCTGCACGCGGCCGTGGTGGAAGTGATTATCCATAAAAATGCTGAAGTGAAATATTCGACTGTTCAGAACTGGTTCCCTGGCGGCGAAGGTGAGGGCGGTATCCTTAACTTCGTGACCAAGCGTGCGCTGTGTGAAGGTGACCACAGCAAAATGTCCTGGACGCAGTCTGAAACCGGTTCTGCTATCACCTGGAAGTATCCGAGCTGCATTCTGCGCGGGGACTACTCGGTAGGCGAATTCTATTCAGTGGCATTGACCAGCGGTCGTCAGCAGGCCGACACCGGCACCAAGATGATCCACATTGGTAAAAACACAAAATCGACCATTATCTCTAAGGGGATCTCGGCCGGTAAAAGTCAGAACACCTATCGCGGGCTGGTGAAGATCATGCCAACCGCCACCAATGCCCGTAACTTTACGCAGTGTGACTCGATGCTGATCGGTCCGGATTGCGGTGCGCATACTTTCCCGTATGTCGAAACCCGCAACAATACCGCCCAGCTGGAGCATGAAGCTACTACCTCACGTATCGGCGAAGATCAGATGTTCTACTGTCTGCAACGCGGTATCAGTGAAGAAGATGCCATCTCAATGATCGTGAACGGCTTCTGTAAAGACGTATTCTCGGAGCTGCCACTGGAATTTGCCGTGGAAGCCCAGAAATTGTTAGCCATCAGCCTTGAGCACAGTGTGGGCTGATGCCGTCACACGCCTTGCCGGAAGCAATGTGAAGGAATAAGAATGTTAAGCATTAAAGATTTGCAGGTCAGTGTTGAAGATAAAGCCATTCTGCGTGGCCTGAATCTCGAAATTAAACCAGGCGAAGTGCATGCCATCATGGGCCCGAACGGCTCAGGTAAAAGTACGCTGTCGGCTACGCTGGCAGGCCGCGAAGATTATGAAGTCACGGGCGGTTCGGTGACCTTCAAAGGCAAAGATTTGCTGGAACTGGCGCCTGAAGAGCGTGCCGGTGAAGGTATCTTTATGGCCTTCCAGTATCCGGTAGAGATTCCGGGCGTCAGCAACCAGTTTTTCCTGCAAACCTCGGTCAACGCGGTGCGCAAATATCGTCAGCAGGAAGAGCTGGATCGCTTCGATTTCCAGGACTTCATTGAAGAGAAAATTCAGCTGCTGAAGATGCCGGAAGATTTGCTGACCCGTTCAGTTAACGTCGGCTTCTCCGGTGGTGAGAAGAAGCGTAACGATATTCTGCAGATGGCGGCGCTGGAGCCGGAACTCTGCATCCTGGATGAGACCGACTCCGGTCTGGATATTGATGCCCTGAAAATTGTTGCGAATGGCGTGAACAGCCTGCGCGACGAGAAGCGCGCCTTTATCATCGTGACGCACTACCAGCGTATTCTGGACTACATCAAGCCAGACTTCGTTCATGTGCTGTATCAGGGCAAAATCGTGAAATCTGGCGACTTCTCGCTGGTGAAACAGCTGGAGGAGCAAGGTTATGGCTGGCTTACCGACGAAGAGTGATTCTGTGCTGCAACAGTGGCATCACCTGTTTGAATCACGCGGCGACGTGCGTTCTCTGCAGGCTCAGCAGCACTGGCAGCAACTGATGCGCGTTGGCCTGCCAACCCGCAAGCATGAAAACTGGAAGTACACGCCGCTGGATACGCTGCTGTCTCAGCAATTTGTGCTGCCCGATGCGCCTCAGACCCTGAGCGCTGAACAGGTTGATGCGCTGGCACTGCCGCTGGATGCGATCCGTCTGGTGTATGTTGACGGTCAGTTTCAGCCTGAATTCAGCAGCCGCGACGTCGAACTGTTCGAGGTTCAGCACAGCATGGCCGCTGAGCGTCCTCCGCTCCCCGCTGCGGTTCAGCCGGAAATTTTCCTGCATCTGACAGAAAGTCTGGCGGAAGAGGTGACGACCCTGCGTCTGGCACGCGGTAAATCCGCTGCGCGTCCGATCTACCTGCTGCATATCACCAGCGGCCAGCAGACGGGCATGAATACGGTTCACTATCGTCATCATCTGCAGCTTGAAGAGAGTGCAGAAGCGGAAGTCATTGAGCACTACGTTTCCCTGGATGAGCGCGCCCATTTCACTGGCACGCGCTTTACCTTTGCGGTCGGCGACAATGCAAAGCTGACCCACACTAAGCTGGCCTTTGAAAGCAGTGCCAGCTACCACTTCGCGCACAACGATCTGGTTATTGGTAACGATGGCCAGGTCAGCAGCACCAGCTTCCTGCTGGGTGCCGGCCTGTCGCGTCACAACACCAGTACGCAGCTGAACGGCGAAAATACCACGCTGGCGATTAACAGCCTGGTGCTGCCGGTGAAACAGGAAGTGGCGGACACCCGCACCTACCTGGAGCACAATAAAGGCCACTGTATGAGCCGCCAGATGCATAAAACCATCGTGCGTGATAAAGGCCGCGCGGTGTTTAATGGTCACATCAAAGTGGCTCAGCATGCGCTGAAAACTGACGGGCAGATGACCAACAACAACCTGTTGCTGGGCAAACTCTCTGAAGTCGATACCAAACCGCAGCTGGAAATTTATGCGGATGACGTGAAATGCAGTCACGGTGCCACCATTGGTCGCATCGATGATGAGCAGATGTTCTACCTGCGTTCGCGCGGTATTGAACAGGATGCGGCGCAGACCATGATCATTCATGCATTTGCCGCAGAACTGACAGAAACGCTGGAAAACAGTGTGATGCGTCAGGCCGTGCTGCAGCGTATTGCTGAACGCTTTCCCGGAGGCGACGTATGATGAACTTCGATCTCGAACGCATCAGGGCTGATTTTCCTATCCTGAAGCGTGAGGTCAACGGTCATCCGCTGGCCTATCTTGACAGTGCAGCCAGCGCACAGCGTCCACTCTCGGTGATTAACGCCGAGAGTCATTTCTACCAGCATGGCTATGCGGCCGTGCATCGCGGCATTCATACGCTGAGCCAGCAGGCAACCAGCGACATGGAGAATGTGCGCGAACAGGCTGCCCGTTTCATCAATGCGCAGTCGCAGGAAGAGATCGTCTTTGTCAAAGGCACCACCGAAGGTATCAATCTGGTGGCGAACACCTGGGGTAGCAGTAACCTCCAGGCGGGCGACAACCTGATCATCACCGAGATGGAGCATCACGCCAATATCGTTCCCTGGCAAATGCTGGCACAGCGTACGGGTGCAGAAGTGCGCGTGCTGCCATTAAATGACAATGGTGAGCTGGCGCTGGAGCATCTGGCGGGTCTGATTGACAGCCGCACCCGGTTACTGGCCGTCACGCACGTTTCAAACGTACTCGGCACCGTTAACCCGGTTAAAGCGATTGTTGCCCAGGCCAAAGCCGCTGGCGTCGTCACACTGGTGGATGGCGCACAGGCGGTGATGCATGACAAGGTCGACATGCAGGATATCGGCTGCGACTTCTATGTATTCTCCAGCCATAAACTCTATGGCCCGAACGGCGTGGGTATTCTTTACGGCCGCAAAGCGCTGCTGGATGAGATGCCACCGTGGGAAGGCGGCGGTTCGATGATTGGTCAGGTCATGCTGCCCACCGGCACCACCTGGAACAGTGCGCCGTGGCGTTTTGAAGCGGGTACGCCGAATACCGGCGGTATCATCGGCTTTGGTGCGGCACTGGACTATGTACAGGCGCTGGGGCTGGACACCATTCATCAGCGTGAAACTGCACTGATGAACTACGCGCTCGATAAGCTGGGCACCGTACCCGATATTCAGATTTACGGCCCGCAGTCACGTGCCGGTGTGATTGCCTTTAATCTGGGTAAACATCACGCCTACGACGTCGGCAGCTTCCTGGATCAATATGGTATTGCGATTCGCACCGGACATCACTGTGCGATGCCGCTGATGCAGCACTACAATGTTCCGGCGATGTGCCGTGCCTCCTTCACCTTCTATAACAGTGAAGAGGAAGTGGATCGTCTGGCTGCCGGTCTGACGCGCATTCATCGTCTGCTGGGCGGCTGAACAGTTTTAACGGAGTGAGTGATGGCGACTTTGCCTGAAAAAGAGAAACTGGTTCGCAACTTTAATCGTTGCGCCAACTGGGAAGAGAAGTACCTCTACATTATCGAACTGGGTTCAAAGCTTCCGGAATCTTCTGAAACCTTACACCAGCCGGAAAACGTGATTTCGGGTTGTCAGAGTCAGGTGTGGATCAGAATGACCCCGCAGGAAGATGGTTCGATTGCGTTTGAAGGCGACAGCGATGCCGCTATCGTTAAAGGACTGATTGCTATCGTATTTAGTCTTTATCAGAACCTTCAGCCCGCCGACATTCTGGCGCTGGATGTGCGCCACTGGTTTGGCGAACTGGCCCTGATGCAGCACCTGACGCCCACCCGGTCGCAGGGGCTGGAGGCGATGATTCGGTCTATTCGCCATACCGCTCAGAACCTCAGCTAAGTTACACTCCACAGACGCCATCCGGCGTCTGTTTTTTATCTGACGAGAAAATTGCATGAAACCTGCTTTACGTTTAGCCGGTGCATTGCTGCTGACCTGTTTTGGGCTCTCTGCACCCGCGTTCGCCACCGAATATCCGCTGCCACCGCCTGACAGTCGCCTGATTGGCGAGAACGTCCTGACACAGGTTCCCGATGATAAACAACCCCTGGAATCGATCGCGTCCCGTTACCAGGTCGGCCTGCTGGGTCTGCTGGAGGCAAATCCCGGAACCGATCCCTGGCTGCCCAAAGCGGGCACCCAGCTGACGGTGCCGCTGCAGATGATCCTGCCCGATACGCCGCGCGAAGGGATTGTGGTGAATCTCGCCGAGCTTCGCCTCTACTACTATCCCAAAGGGGAAGATAAAGTCATCGTCTATCCCATCGGCATTGGCCAGCTGGGCGCAGCAACACCCGTCATGGTGACGCAAATCAGCCAGAAAATCCCGAATCCTACCTGGACGCCCACTCCGAACATCCGCAAGCGTTACGCCAAAGAGGGCATTACGCTACCCGGCGTGGTCCCGGCCGGACCGGATAACCCGATGGGACAGTTTGCCATGCGTCTGGCGCGCGGCACTGGCCAGTACCTGATCCACGGCACCAATGCGAAGTTTGGCATCGGCATGCGCGTCAGTTCAGGCTGCATCCGCCTGCGCTCAGAGGATATTGAAGCGCTGTTTAACGCGGCGCCAAAAGGCACGCGTGTTCAGATCATCAATCAGCCGGTGAAGTACGCCGTGGAGCCGGATGGGAAACGCTACGTGGAAGTACACCAGCCGCTATCCCATAGCGACAAAGACGATCCCCAGACCATGCCGATTGCGATCACCGGTGACCTGAAGAAGTTTATGAAAAGTGAGAAGAGTGATAGCGCGCTGATTAAAGCCAGCTTAACGCGCCGCTCAGGCATGCCTGTGCTGGTGAGCAGTGGAGAGCCGGTACAGAGTGACACCGTGCTGCCTGCGGGGCTGGAGAGTGCCTCTGCGAGCGCGGAGAATCCGGTTTCACAGACTGAAGGTAAAGCGGTTCAACCCTGAAGCAACACGTACCCGAAAGGGTGCTGAATTCAGGCAAAAAAAATGGCGCCATAAAGGCGCCATTTTTAAACCAGAACTCTTACTTACGGTAAGAGTGAGCCTGGTTGTCCAGACGCTGGTTAGCGCGAGCTGCGTCATCTTTAGCAGCCTGAACGTCTGAACGCACTGCGTTCACGTCGTTGCTCAGCTGGTCAACTTTAGCGTTCAGAGTCTGAACGTCTGAAGACAGCTGGTCGATTTTAGCGTTGCTTGAGCAACCAGCCAGCATAGTTGAAGCCAGAACTACCGCGCCCAGTACCAGTTTAGTACGATTCATTATTTATACCCTCTAGATTGAGTTAATCTCCATGTAGCGTTACAAGTATTACACAAAGCTTTTTAAGTTGAGAATAAATTTTTGATGAGAAGATGCTTAAATTTGATCGTTCGCTCAAAGAAGCAGCGGATCACAGAATATGATAAAAAAATTAAGGGAAAACAGAGAGATTTAATCGGATTAACCTTAATATTAAGAGTATTTGAATAGTTATTTTCGATTGGAATTTTCTGGTATTTGGTTTAGGTAGAAATAAAAAAAGCGCCTGACTCAGGCGCTTCAAAATAATGGCTTAAGAAAGTTTTACAGGACGTGAACGGAAGCGGTGTTGGTAGTTCCGCTTGGTACTAATGCACCGGACACCAGAACCACGACATCACCTTTCTGGCCAAAGCCACTTTCCAGCGCCGCTTCTTTACCCAGACGATAGAAATCGTCGGTTGATGCGATCTCAGTCACCAGACGCGTCTCAATGCCTTTACTCAGGATCAGCTGACGTGCAGTGGTCGGATTGGTAGTCAGCGCCAGGATAGTTGCGTTCGGGAAATATTTACGTACAGATTTCGCCGACTTACCGCCTTCGGTAGCCACCACAATCAGAGGCGCTTCCAGCTTCTCAGCGGTCTCAACAGCACCACGGCAGACGGCTTCTGTGATACGCATTTTGCGGTTATCACTCTGGCTGTCGATGCGTGACTTCATCACACGGTCGGTACGTTCGCAGATGGTCGCCATAATGGTGACTGACTCCAGCGGATAACGGCCTTTGGCGCTCTCACCTGACAGCATGACAGCATCAGTCCCATCAAGGATGGCGTTGGCGACGTCACCGGCTTCTGCGCGGGTAGGGCGCGGGTTCTTGATCATGGAATCAAGCATCTGGGTGGCTGTGATAACCACTTTGCGTGCTTTATTACATTTTTTGATCATCATCTTCTGCGCGAAGATCACTTCTTCAACCGGGATCTCAACGCCCAGGTCGCCACGTGCAACCATGATGCCGTCTGACGCTTCGAGGATTTCGTCGAAGTTATTCAGGCCTTCCTGGTTTTCAATTTTGGAGATGATCTGGATGTGTTCGCCACCGTTCTGTTTCAGGTGCTCACGAATTTCCAGCACGTCTGAACGTTTACGGATGAAAGAGGCAGCGACAAAGTCAACGCCCTGCTCACAACCAAAAATCAGATCGCGCTTATCTTTTTCAGCCAGAGCGGGCAGCTGGATAGAAACACCTGGCAGGTTAACGCCTTTGTTCTCGCCCAGATCGCCATTGTTCAGGACTTTACACACCACGGTATTTTCAGTGACTTCGGTGACTTCCATGCCGATCAGGCCATCATCGACCAGCACTGTGTTGCCGATTTTCAGGTCAGCCGTGAAGCCTGGATAGGTAATTGCAACGCGTTCGCTGTTACCGATCACGCTCTGATCAGTCGTAAAGGTAAATGTCTGGCCGGCTTTCAACGCTGCATCGTTACCGCCTTCCAGCTTCATGGTGCGGATTTCAGGGCCTTTGGTATCCAGCAGGATCGCGGCCTGACGACCGGTTTTTTGCATAACGGCACGCATATTGGTGATGCGCTGACCATGTTCGGCATAGTCGCCGTGCGAGAAGTTAAGACGCATGACATTCATGCCAGCTTCGAGGAGCTGAGTCAGCATCTCTTCGGATTCGGTTTTCGGGCCGATTGTACAAACGATTTTAGTCTTTTTCATGACGGATTTTCTGTAAGTTGTGATGGATGAATAAGGGCGGAATTCGATGGCAGCGCATCGAAGTGAAATTTCTGATTGAGACTGAAAAGGGCAGTACTGAGTAAGAATAGGTGACGAAGGCCAGGCGTGCAGGGAAGTTGTGCGGTTACGGTTGGTAACCACCACGCTGTTGTTGCGCAAATCATTTGAGTTATCGCAGTAAGCACGTGATCGCTGAAACCTTTCAAGTAAGCAACGCGGGACAGTATAGACGCTAAGTATGCGAAAACCAATCAAAAAGCAGAGGGGAGAAGCGATGCAGATCAATAAAAGGAGGCGTTGCGCAAACTGAAGGAATTCTGAAAGTGGTGCGCTCTAATGGACTCGAACCATCGACCCCCACCATGTCAAGGTGGTGCTCTAACCAACTGAGCTAAGAGCGCATACTAAATATTGGTGCGTCCGAGTGGACTCGAACCACCGACCCCCACCATGTCAAGGTGGTGCTCTAACCAACTGAGCTACGGACGCACTTGGTGCGCTCTAATGGACTCGAACCATCGACCCCCACCATGTCAAGGTGGTGCTCTAACCAACTGAGCTAAGAGCGCAACATGCTGTCAGGGCGACAGCGGGGACGAATATTAACGGCAGTGTGTAAGCCTGGCAAGGGGAAAATAGTTTTTTCGCCATGACTGAGCAGCAACTGTGCTAACCGTCGTTTTTTTCGACATTGCGGGCCACGAATGACCCGCGTTTAAAGCTATCGTGCTGCACGTGTCAGGATGATGTCCGCCGGTAACTGCTGTAACCGTCTGATACGCCAGAGCATCATCAGCGCCGCTGAAGTCAGACCGATAATAAAACCGCACCAGAAACCCGCCGGACCCATCCGCGGCACAATCCAGTCGGTCAGTGCCAGCAGGTAGCCAGCGGGCAGTCCCAGCAGCCAGTAAGCAATAAAGGTAATAAAGAAAATCGACCGCGTATCTTTATAGCCGCGCAGGATCCCGCTGCCAATCACCTGAATCGAGTCCGAAAACTGATAAATGGCCGCCAGCAGCATCAGCTGTGCCGCCAGTGTCACCACCTCGGGATTATCGTTATAGAGCAGGGCGATCTGATGACGAAACGTGACGGTAAAAATCGCGGTCAGCGCGGCCATGCTGATGCCCACACCCTGAGCGGTCCAGGCCGCGACCCGTGCCTGCTCGGTGGACCCCTGACCCAGACGATAACCGACGCGAATGGTGGTCGCGACACCCAGCGACAGCGGCAACACAAACATCAGTGAACTGAAGTTCAGCGCAATCTGGTGACCCGCCACATTGACGATACCCAGTGGCGAGACCAGCAGAGCAACAACGGCAAACAAGGTGACCTCAAAAAAGAGTGCCAATGCCACTGGCAATCCCAGCGTCATCAGGCGGCTCAGAATCGGACGCGAAGGAGGCGACCAGCGGCTCTCAAGCCGGATATCACGCATGCTGCCCATCCGGCGCACCCAGAAGCGCATACAGATAAACATCACCCAGTAAACAGAGGCGGTCGCTACACCACAGCCGACACCACCCAGGGCAGGCATGCCGAAGTGCCCATAAATAAAGACATAGTTGAGCGGGATGTTGAACATCAAGCCCAGAAAGCCCAGCACCATGCCGGGTTTGGTTTTCGACAGCCCCTCGCACTGGTTGCGCAGCACCTGGAAGAAGAGGTAGCCAGGCGCGCCAAACAGCAGGGCATGAAGATAGCCTTCTGCTTTCAGCGCCAGCGCAGGATCGATGTCATGCATCGCCCGGATGAGATAGCCTGCATGCCATAACAGCAACATAATCAGCAGCGAGACGAAGAAAGCGAGCCAGTATCCCTGGCGAATCTGTTCGCCGATGCGTTCGCGGCGACCTGAACCGTTGAGTTGCGCAACGGTGGGCGTCAATGCAAGCAGAAGACCATGACCAAACAGGATGGCCGGAAGCCAGACAGAGGTGCCGACAGCAACGGCGGCCATATCCGTGGCGCTGACTGCACCGGCCATAATGGTATCCACAAATCCCATTGCGGTTTGCGCCACCTGAGCAAGGATGACTGGAATCGCAAGGGCCAGCAATTGACGCGCTTCTGTTAAATACTTCTGCACGTTAACACCTGACTTGTTGAAAGAATTAAAAGGGCAGAAAAGCCCAGGAAATTGCGCGGGCTAGTGTAACTGGCGCAATAGCATTCGCCAATCTTTGTCACACAATGCGTTTTACGCCGTCATTAAATAGAGGGCGTCGGCTGAAATCTAACACCTGACCTGAGCTGTGATAAACTAGCGCAAACTTCGCAGAGGCAAAGACTATGTTTACCGGTATTGTGCAGGGCACCGCAGAAATCGTGTCCATTGAAGAGAAAGAACTGTTTCGTACCCACACTGTCCGACTGCCGGAAGCGCTTTTACCGGGTCTGGCGCTGGGCGCATCTGTCGCGCACAACGGTTGCTGTTTAACCGTGACGGCAATTGACGGCGACTGGGTCAGTTTTGATTTAATTAAAGAGACCTTGCGGGTAACTAACCTGGGTGATTTACGTCAGGGTGATGTGGTCAATATTGAGCGTGCAGCCCGATTCAGCGATGAAATAGGCGGTCATCTGATGTCAGGTCATATTATGACCACCGCTGAGATCTGCAAGATTATCCAGTCAGAACATAACCGCGAAGTCTGGTTTAAAATCCAGGACCCGACGCAGATGAAATATATTCTGCATAAAGGTTTTGTCGGCATCGACGGTATCAGCCTGACAGTCGGCGATGTGACGAAGACCAAATTCTGCGTCTATCTGATCCCGGAAACGCTGGAGCGCACCACGCTGGGCGCGAAGACGTTTGGCGATCGGGTTAATATTGAGATCGATCCACACACGCAGGCAATCGTAGAGACCGTTGAGCGGGTATTAGCACAGCGCGATGCCGCGGCAGCGATGAGCATGCTGACCGGCCAGACTGACGCCGAGAGCTAATAAGCGTCAAAGATTGCTGGGGAGCCCATCCGGGTGAATCTGGCAGCGATATAATAGCCTGAAGCACAGGGAACACAGTCAGAAGAGGAAAGCGTCCCCCGCCACGGATAACGGGTTTGTCTCTTTCAAATCTTTCTGTGTTCCTGTGCTGTTACACGCTCAAAACTGAACAGGCCCCTTTTTAAAGCCTTTAGCGCGGCAGCATCTTCTTAACATGACCCTACCGCGCCACCCGTAATCCGCCCTCAACACCGCGACTGAACACAATCTGCCACAGCTGAATATCACGCGCCCGGAAGGCACCGGCACAGGCATTGAGATAATAAGAGAACATCCGCTTAAAGCGTTCACCATATTTATCAGCCAGTTCTGGCCAGGCCTGCACAAAGCGTTCATGCCAGGCCATCAATGTTTTGTCGTAATCAGCACCAAAGTTATGCCAGTCTTCCAGAATAAAGTGGGGCTCGCTGGCATCCGCTACATGACGCACTGACGGCAGACAACCATTGGGGAAGATATATTTATCGATCCAGGGATCGACGCTCATATCGGTCTTAATTGCACCAATAGTGTGAAGCAGGAAAATACCGTCAGGTTTTAAATTACGATCGACCACATCAAAATAGGTGGCGTAATTTTTTGGCCCGACATGTTCGAACATTCCCACTGAAACAATACGATCAAACTGCTCATTCAGATCGCGATAATCCTGCAACAGAATTGTGACGTCTAATCCGTTACAGCGCTGCTGCGCCAGTTTTTGCTGTTCGGCGGAAATCGTCACGCCATGCACTTTGACGCCGTAATGACGTGCAGCAAATTCCGCGAGTCCGCCCCAGCCACAGCCAATATCCAGCAGCGACATCCCGGGTTCCAGCGCTAATTTCCGGCAGATCATATCCAGCTTGGCTTCCTGTGCTGTCGCCAGCGTCGTGGCCTCTTTCCAGTAGCCACAGGAATATTGCATATAAGGATCAAGCATCAGTGAAAAAAGATCGTTGCCGAGATCGTAATGTTCTTTACCGACAATCCAGGCCCGTTTTTTTGATTGCAGATTCGTTAAGCGAGCGGCGGCAATGCGCAACGTATCTTTAAAGTGGTGAGGCAATTGCTGATCGAGTTTATGTTTAAGTACGTGGTGAAAGAACATATCCAGCCGGTCACACTCCCACCATCCATCCATATAGCTCTCACCGAGCCCAAGTGAACCCTCCTGCAGAACACGTTTAAAAAAACCTGGATGCGTAACATGAATATCCCATGGACGTGAACCATTGATTTCGACATCCGCTGATTCCAGCAGTTCATGAACGATGCGATACCAATGGTTCTCTTCCGGGCTCACTACTTCAGCATAAGATGAACTCATAGCTTTTCCACCACCTGTCCAATCTGAACCTGAACAAAGAGTAGCCAATTTCGTCAGGCATTGAGAAACGTTACGGATGACTCCGCACACCGGTTATTGTGTGATACAGAGGACTGGAATAGCCTGCAGCTGGACGGGCAAGATGAGAATAACGCGCGCGAATACCGTCCCGGCAACAGGGTGCCAATCAGATTATTACGTTATTATATTGTTGATTTATTACAGATTTGTTGACCCGAATGAGTATATTCTCACGCGGGTCAATATTCAATGACTTATTGTTAGGATGCTAACTAAGAAGTCAGTGTGTCAGTGATTATCCTGGCAGGCAGGTTGCGCTGAGGCAACAACACTTTGTGCGCTGGCGGCACGCTGCATGGCGAAGCCGAACAGCGCGAGCACAATGGTCGCCGTCATCGTGAGTGTGGTGGTAAACAGCGCCTGAGTTAATCCGGCTGATACTGCCAGGCTTGCGGCGAAGCACAGACCTAACTGCAGTGTGTTCTGCAATGCGGCCGCTTTGCCGGTAGCATTCGGGAAGGGCATTAATGCACTGGAGACCACAATCGGATAGATCGCGCCGTTCGCCAGCGCCATGCCGCAGAATGGAACCATCAGGCTAACCAGCGTGCTGTTGCCGGCAAGCGCAACAGCAAACAGCGCCAGAATGCTCAGGCTGTAGATACCCAGTAACCAGGGCAGCAACTGTGAACCGTTAAAGCGGTTGAGCAGGGCGCGACAGCCGAAGCCACCTATTAAAAAGGCGAGGGTCTGTGGCACATAACTCAGGCCGATGTCGGCAGGCGAGAGACCCAAATCTGCCAGAATAAACGGCGAACCCGTCAGCCAGGCAAAGAAGCTGGCAGAACAGGCAGAGTAAATCAGCACGTTGCCGCTATAAACCCGCGATTTGAGCAGAGTAAAGAAACCCGGCTGTGCCTTTTTTTCACCTGCGACTTTGCGAACAGTGGGCAGACGCAACGTGGTCAGAATCAGCGCTACCGCAATCAGGGTCAGCACCAGGAAGATTGAACGCCAGTGGAAATGACCAATCAGCCAGGCGCCCAGCAACGGGGCCAGTGCCGGAGAGAGTGCAACCAGCGGCATAATGGTGGCAAAGACTTTGTTTGCACGTGCGGCAGGGTAGCGATCCACGACCAGTGCCTGCCAGCTAACAGCAGCAGCACAGACGCCAATCGCCTGAACAAAACGCAGCGCCAGCATCAGATAGATATCATTGACCCACAGCATGCCTGCACAACCGACCCCAAACATGGCCAGCCCGGTCAGCAGCACAGGTTTACGGCCGATGCGATCGGAGAGGGGTCCCCAGAAGAGCTGACCCACAGCGAAGCCTCCCAGAAAGAGACTCATACTGGCGCTGATCAGGCCGGGTGAGGTGTTAAACGTTTGCTGCATCGCGCCGAAGGCGGGCAGGTACATATCGGTGGCTAAAAAGCCGAGCATGCTCAGCAGGGCAAGGTAAGGCATAAATCCTTTATTCGACAACATCTCATTCTCATTTTTGCAGGATAAACGCGGCAGAGTGTAAAAGGTGCGTTTGCTGCTGTGAAACGGTAATATTTGCCGCTTGCTGTTAAAAATTTTGAAGGCAGATTATGTGGTCAGAATATGCATTAGAAGTGGTTGACGCAGTCGCCCGTGGCGGCAGCTTTAGCGCTGCTGCGCAGGAGTTACATCGGGTGCCCTCTGCCATCAGTTACACGGTGCGGCAGCTGGAGAGCTGGCTGGCGGTGCCGCTGTTTGAGCGTCAGCACCGTGAAGTGGTACTGACTCCGGCAGGCGAGCATTTTGTCCGTGAAGGGCGCAGCGTCATCAAAAAAATGCTAGCCACACGACGACAGTGTCAGCAGCTGGCCAACGGCTGGCGCGGTCAGCTCAGCATCGCTGTTGACCGTATCGCTAAACCTCAGCGCACCCGGCAACTGGTTAAAGATTTCTATCGCCATTTCCCCGACATGGAGCTGATCATCAGTTATGAAGTTTTTAACGGCGTCTGGGATGCGCTGGCCGATGGCCGGGTAGAAGTGGCCATTGGGGCCACCCAGGCGATTCCGGTGGGCGGACGTTTTGCGTTTCGCGATATGGGCACACTCAACTGGCGCTGCGTGGTCGCGCCCGATCATCCCCTGACGCAGGCGAGCCAGATCGATGACGACACGCTGCGTAGCTGGCCGTCACTGGTGCTGGAAGATACTTCACGCGCACTGCCGCGCCGAATGACATGGACGCTGGATAACCAGCGCAGGCTGGTGGTGCCGGAATGGCAAACCGGGCTGGAGTGCGTGCAGGCGGGATTGTGTGTGGCGATGGTGCCCGGTCATCTTGCCAGGCCACTGCTCGACAGCGGCGATCTGGTTGAACTGACTCTGCCGGTGGCGTTTCGGGACAGTCCCTGCTGTGTCAGCTGGGCTGAGGATCGCGCATCACCGGCGACTGGCTGGTTGCTCAGCTACCTGGGTGATGCGCAAACGCTTAATCAGGAGTGGTTAAGCGAGGATTAACGGCGATAGTCGCGGAATGGACCGTCGGCCACCGAGCGGCGCTCAATCAGCGTAGGGTGTACTTCAATCGTCTGTGACACTTCACGCTTACTGGTGATGCGGTCCAGCAGCATATCCAGCGCTTTTTCACCTAACTGAGCTTTAGGCTGATGCACGGTGGTCAGGGCCGGTGCGAAATAGCGGGCGTTGCGCACATTATCATAACCGATCACCGAAATATCCTGCGGTACGCGCAAACCCATTTCGTCGGCGGCGCAAATTGCACCCATTGCCATGATATCACCACCGCAGAACACCGCCGTCGGGCGCTGTTTCTGTGACAGGATCTGCTGCATCGCCTGATAGCCCGACTCCGGCTCAAAGTCACCCTGGACAATCCACTCGGCGCGCGGCTGAATGCTGGCTTCTTCCAGCGCCTTCAGGAAACCGGCATGACGTCCGCCACCGGTATTACGCTCCATCTGACCGGGGATAGCACCAATGTCGCGGTGACCGCGTTCAATCAGATAGCGTCCTGCCAGATAGCCGCCCTGGAACGCGTTATCCAGAACCGTGTCGGTGAAGTCGGCGCGCGATTCGCCCCAGTCCATTACCACCATCGGGATGTTACGGTTCTCTTCCAGCATCTGCAGCAGGTCGTCTGGATATTCTGAGCACATCACCAGCAGACCATCGACACGCTTCTGCGCCATCATGCTGAGATAGGCGCGCTGTTTTTGCAGATCGTTATGCGAATTCCCCAGAATCAGCGTATAGCCTTTGTCAAAACAGTGATTCTCAATCGCTTCAATAATCTCTGCGAAATAGGGGGCTTCGCTGGATGTCGCCAGCAGGCCCAGCGTTCTGGTGTGATTCACTTTCAGGCTGCGCGCCACGGCGCTTGGCGAATAGTGCAGTTCTTTTATCGCCTGCCAGACCGCGTTACGCGTCTCTTCTGCGACAAAGCGGGTTTTATTGATGACGTGCGAAACCGTCGTCGTTGAGACGCCAGCGCGTTTCGCCACATCTTTAATTGTTGCCATGAAAATCGGACTCCAGTGCTTATCTAACTCTATGATAAGCGTAGTGTTAAACGTTTGCGTCTGCTCAGGGTTTTTTCCGCAAAAATGCCGCGTTTTTGGCCGGTTTACAGGCCGCTGGCGGAAATAAAACGCCTGAAAACCGGCGCAAACGGAATCAGGATTGCGCGCGTTGCGCAACAAAGGCGGGATTCTAACAAGGCTGAACGGATAAAACGAGATTTTTACCGGGCCCTGTGGGAAAATGCGATATCCCCACAAATTGTGTGACTAAGGAGCAAACAATGAGTACCGATCTTAAACTGGCTTTAATGACGACTGCGGGCTGTCTGCTGATGATTGTAGCCTTTAGTTTTACCGCCATTCTGCACTAAAAAAAAGCCGGGAATCTCCCGGCTTTTTACGACTGTTTTCTGGTTAGCGTATGGTTTTCGGCGTCATCACACGACGGGCACCAATGTAATGACGCTGCCAGTAATCTTCCCCTAATGCGCTAATCTGAATGTCTTTTCCGGTACGCGGTGACTGGATAAACTTGCCATCTCCCAGGTACACGCCAACGTGATCCGCTGTACCGCGACTATTAATACGGAAGAAGACCAGATCGCCTTTCTCCAGCGACTCACGCTTGATGGGTGCGGCGTCACGCAGGTGATACATCTCATTAGCGGTACGCGGAATCTTAAACTTCACCAGATCTTTATAGGCGTACCAGACCAGGCCGCTGCAATCGAAGCCGGTATGCGGCGAAGTGCCGCCCCACTGGTAGGGTTTACCCAGCTGGCCCATCAGTTTGGTCATCGCGGTTTCGCGAGCCTTCTGATAACGCTGACGGTGGGATTTGCTCATTTTAATCGTGCCCGGCTCGCTGGTGGTGACCTCAGCGGTTTTTAGCAGGCGCTGATGGCCATAGCGTTTCTTCTCTTTGTTCTTTTGCTGGCTTTTGCTTATACGGGCGGTTTTAAGCGAGGTCTTCTTAGCAGGCGTCTGTTTGGCAGTGAGTTCGACTTTTTTCTGTTTTTTCGTTTTAAGTTTTTGAACAGGGCTGAGGCGAGTCTTTTTCGTCACCGTTTTTACCTGGCGACGTTTGCGGCGTTCATCGTCGCGCGCACTCTTTTTTTCTGCTTTATGCGTACTGACGTTCACCGGCGTGTGCGGCGAAGCAGCAGCGACGTTGAAAAACAGTTGCGCAATGGCCAGCATGAAAAGCGTAATGATTAAACGCATAGTCCGTTGATTAGTTAAGTTGTCAGGGCCACTACGCACCGCGACAAAGTTGAGATTAATCTGATCCAGGATCAGGGCCCAGGCCATTCTAGTCCAGTTCGTTTAAAAACTGTAATGCCTTTTAATATTAATCTGTGCAACCCACGTAATCGCGCTGAAAATGAACATTTTCAGCGTCTTATATCAGCGAAATTATTACGAATTATTAAACTGTTACCCGCTGTTAATAATCAGAGGGTCGTGCATCCCGCTGCAGGACTTAACAATGATGGCGGTATAATCGGTAGCGGACAAAATCTCGTTTTCAGTCACGCTGCGAAGTCGCTACAATAAACAAACACGAAGTCACGATTTAAGGAAGGCAATTATGAGTACTGTAGAAAAAATTCAGCGCCAGATCGCAGAAAATCCGATCCTGCTGTACATGAAAGGTTCCCCGAAACTGCCTAGCTGCGGTTTCTCTGCACAGGCGGTACAGGCGCTGTCAGCCTGTGGTGAGCGTTTTGCTTACGTGGATATTCTGCAGAACCCGGACATTCGTGCCGAGATGCCGAAATTCGCTAACTGGCCAACCTTCCCGCAGCTGTGGGTTGATGGCGAGCTGGTCGGTGGCTGCGACATCATCGTTGAGATGTTGCAGCGTGGTGAACTGCAGACGCTGATCAAAGAGACTGCAGAAAAATTTAAAGAAGCAGAATAAAAAAAGGCCGACATCACGTCGGCCTTTTCCATTGCAGCATCCCTTATGCGGATGCACTGGCTTCTGCATCGCCTTCCGCGAAAGGCAGTGGCCAGCCGCCTAAGCGTTTCCAGCGGTTCACCAGCTCGCAGAACAGTGTTGCTGTCTGCTGCGTGTCATAAAGCGCCGAATGCGCCTGGGTACTGTCAAACTCCATTCCCGCCGCAATACAGGCTTTCGCCAGAACCGTCTGACCCAGCACCAGTCCGCTGAGTGCCGCGGTGTCAAAGGTGGCAAAGGGGTGAAACGGATTGCGCTTCAGGCTGGCACGCTCTGCCGCTGCTGACATAAAGTTCAGGTCAAAAGTGGCATTGTGCGCCACCATAATGGCGCGATTGCAGCCACTGTCCTTAATCCCCTTGCGCACCATTTTGAAAATGGCATGCAGCGCTTCATATTCACTGACTGCTCCGCGCAGCGGATTGCTGGGATCGATACCGGTAAACGCCAGCGCTTCAGGATGCAGCAGCGAACCGACAAAAGGTTCGACGTTGAAATGCAGCGTCTGGTCAATCTGAATCCAGCCCTCTTCATCCATTTTCAGCGTGATGGCAGCAATCTCCAGTAACGCATCGGTTTGCGCGTTGAAACCTGCGGTTTCAACGTCGATCACCACCGGATAGAAGCCACGGAAACGTTGATTGAGTGCATTAGGGGAATTCGATTCAGACATCAGGATCTCGTTGCAGAAAAAGGGCAGCGCGTATTATGGCAAAAAACGGGGCCGGGTGCAGCAGATGAAGCGCAGAGAAGGGGATTCAGCCCACCCGAACGGGCAGGCTGAGGGGCAGGTTTAGTTGCCCAGGCCGTTGCCGGCATCTTTGTTTTCGATCAGCTCGATTTTGTAACCATCGGGATCTTCAACAAAGGCAATAATGGTAGAGCCGCCTTTGACCGGGCCAGCCTCACGCGTCACGTTGCCGCCATCTTTACGGATGCGTTCGCAGGCAGCTGCCGCGTCATCCACGCCCAGTGCAATGTGACCATACGCATTACCGAGGTCATACTTATCGACGCCCCAGTTATAGGTCAGTTCGATTACCGCACCTTCGCTCTCGTCGGTGTAGCCCACAAAGGCCAGGGTATATTTATATTCGGTGTTTTCGCTCTGACGCAGCACGCGCATGCCGAGCACACGAGTGTAGAAATCGATTGAACGTTGCAGATCGCCAACGCGCAGCATGGTATGAAGTAAACGCATAACATCCTCTTTTAAATAAAACGCCATCGCCGGATGACCCAGGCGATAAGTATAGCGATGAAAATCGCCATTGAATAATGGCTGCCGTCATCGTCCCGGACGGCAGCCCAAAACGATTACAGCGTCGGGTAGTCGATATACCCTTCAGCGCCGCCGCCGTAGAAGCTTTCCGGGCGCTGTGGATTGAGCGGCGCATCCTGCTGCAGACGCTCAACCAGGTCCGGGTTAGCTATGTAATCGCGACCAAAGGCAACGGCATCGATCAGACCACGACCAATCAGGTCATCGGCTTTCTCAACGGTGTAGGCACCCGCACCGATGATGGCACCCGGGAAGAGATCACGCACTTTCTGGCGGAAAGCGTCGGTGTAAGGCTGACCACCGGCCCAGTCTGGCTCAGAGAGGTGCAGATAGGCGATATTGCGTTTTGCCAGCTCGCCGATGTACCACAACGCCGCTTCTTCTTCGTCCGGACCGTTATCCAGATTCTGGAAGCTACCGATAGGTGATACGCGAATACCAATGCGATCGGCAGACCAGTTAGCAATGACCGCATCAACTACTTCAAGCGCAAAGCGACCGCGTTTTTCAATGCTGCCACCGTATTCATCGGTACGCTGGTTGGAGTCTGGTGCCAGGAACTGGTGAATCAGATAACCGTGCGCCGAGTGCAGCTCAAGCAGATCAAAGTCCGCTTCACGTGCGTTGGCCGCAGCCTGACCGAAATCGGCCACGATCTGCTTGATCTCCGGCACGGTCAGTTCACGCGGTGTTGAGGTATCTTCGCGATAAACGCTGCCATCTTCCGCACGCAGTGAAGTACGGGTGCCTGCAGCAATCGCCGAGGGAGCCACCGGTGCTTTACCTTCCGGCTGCACGCTGTTATGAGAGATACGACCGGTATGCCAAAGCTGCACGGCGGTGTGGCCGCCAGCCTGATGCACGCCTTCGTTAATCGCTTTCCACGCTGCAATCTGTGGCTGCGTATGTAAGCCTGGTGCACCAGCATAGCCTTTCGCCTGGAAAGAGATCTGGGTTGCTTCAGTGATGATCAGACCGGCGCTGGCGCGCTGACGGTAATATTCCGCCATCATCGGGGTAGGGATGTCGCCAGGCTCGATGCTGCGCAGACGGGTCAGCGGTGCCATGAATACGCGGTTTGGGACGGTAATTGCGCCGACTTTCAGCGGATTAAACAGCTGGGTACTCGCCATAATAGCTCCTGATTAGTAGACCAGTCGTCTACAAATGCGTTTTTTAAAAATCAGTGGCTCTTAAGCCACTGTTCGATGGTACTCAATGCCAGGCGCAGTGGCTGCGCCTCGCGGGAAATTTTGCTCTGCAGGCTGGCGCCAAGCCACAGCAACGACAGTAATTCCGCCATCTGCGCGGGAGGCTGTGGCAGGTTCATCGACTCCTGCTGTTCTGCAGCGATCAGCGTCCGGGCGTAGAGGGCCGTGATTTTCGCTGCGCCCTGCTGCAGTGCGTCACGCATTGGCTCAGAAAGATCGCATACCTCAGCGGAGATCTTAACGCCCAGACAACCCATAATGTGACCCTGCTGCACAAACAGCTCAACGGCCGCACGAAAGTGGTTCAGCAGACGCTCACGCGGGGTGCCGCTGGTCTGGTTGAGCTGCAGCTCGACATCCTGCAGGAAACGCGCAAAGTAACGTTCCAGTAACGCCACGCCAAACGCTTCTTTAGAGCGGAAATAGTAGTAGAAGGAGCCTTTCGGCACCGCCGCCTGCGTCAGCAGCTCACTGAGGCCCATTCCGGCAAAGCCGCGCTGAAGACAGAGTGTCTCCCCTGTCTGGAGCAGGTGTTCACGGGTTTCATTACGTTGCAGCGTCTTATTCATGGCTCTGAGATTAGTAGACCAGTCGGTCTAACGCAACTCAGTCTGTTGCATTTGGCACAGAGTGTTCACCCCAGAGAGAAAGAAAAGGATAATTCTGACCGGTCAGGATTTTCTTCCTGCGCAACCAGGCTACGCTTTTGAGTGGACTGATTTTGCTTTTTATTTAATGAATCTGGAGTCGTGGTGGCCGAGCAGCTTGAGTTTTTTCCGGTTCCCAGCCCCTGTCGCGGCATCTGCCAGACGGATGCACGCGGTTACTGCCTGGGATGTTTACGCAGCCGCGATGAGCGGTTCAACTGGCTGCGCTTTAGTGATGCGCAAAAGCGTGAGGTGATACGCCTTTGTCAGCAGCGTCGACAGCGTCTGCAGCGTCAACAGAAAGGCGACGAGCCACCCGAGCCACAACAGCCAGAGTTATTCTGACGACTTTGCGCTTTCCGTTATACTCTCTGACACATTAATTACAGCCCACGCGCAACAGGGAGAACGTCATGTTAGAACCGCAAGCCATCGCTTCACAGGGGCCAGAATTTTCACCGCTGGTTATGGGGTACTGGCGCCTGATGGAGTGGGGCATGTCACCTCAGGAGCGCGTCGCGTTTATTGAGCACCATCTGCGGCTTGGCATTACCACCGTTGACCATGCCGACATCTACGGTGACTACCAGTGTGAAGCGGCATTTGGCGAGGCGCTGAAACTGGCACCCGGACTGCGCGACCAGCTGCAGATTGTGACCAAATGCGGTATTGCTACCCGCGCCCGGCCTGAGCATCAGATTGGCCACTACATCACCGATAAAAACCATATCCTGCAGAGCGCTGAAAACTCGCTGCGCCATCTCCACACCGATCGCCTTGATTTGCTCCTGATCCATCGCCCCGATCCGCTGATGGCGGCTGACGACGTGGCTGAAGCCTTTATGGCATTGCATCAGAGCGGCAAGGTTCTGCATTTTGGCGTCTCAAACTTCACACCCTCTCAGTTCTCCCTGCTGCAATCCCGCTTGCCGTTCTCGCTGGTCACCAATCAGCTGGAGATTTCACCGGTTCAGCAAAGCGTGCTGCTGGATGGATCGCTGGATCAATGCCAGCAACTGCGCATTCGTCCGATGGCCTGGTCCTGTCTGGGAGGAGGCCGCCTGTTTAACGATCCGCACTATCAGCCACTGCGTAACGAACTGGAAGCTGTGCGGCAGGAAACCGGCGCCACCAGCCTGGATCAGGTCGTTTATGCCTGGATACTGATGCTGCCGTCGCGCCCACTGCCCATTATCGGTTCAGGTAAAACATCCCGGGTCAGCGAAGCCGCTGGTGCACTGAATGTCATGCTGACACGTCAGCAGTGGTTCCGCATTCGTAAGGCGGCGCTGGGTTTTGATGTGCCCTGAAGCGTAAAAGTGCGTCAATCTTCAGCAAAATAGCGCAACAGCGACCAGACTTACCTCAATCCCTGGGATGAAAAAGGAGTCATCATGAAAATGAAAGCTGTTGCGCTATTCGCCCTGATCGCCTGCGGTGCAGCACAGGCTGCCAGCGAGCAGGTTACGGTCCATCAGGTTACCGCTGAAGGCATCGGAAAATCGGTTGGCACGGTAAAAATTGACGAGACACAGTATGGTCTGCAGTTCACGCCCGATCTGAAAGGCCTTCAGCCAGGCATTCATGGTTTCCATGTCCATGCTAAAGGCAGCTGTGAGCCGGGCGAGTCTGAAGGGAAAGTGGTCGCCGCCGGTGCTGCGGGCGGTCACCTTGATCCTGCCAACAGTGGCAAACATCTGGGGCCTTACGCTGAGGGACATCTCGGGGATTTGCCTGCGATTTATGTCGATGACAAAGGCAATGCAACCTATCCGGTGCTGGCACCTCGTCTGAAATCCTTAAACGAGATCAAAGGAAAAGCGCTGATGGTGCATGCTGGCGGGGATAACCACGCCGATCATCCTAAACCGCTGGGCGGCGGCGGGGCGCGTTATGCCTGCGGTGTAATCTGAGTGTCAGGGCGGCAGATAATGGCCGCCCGATTTTCTCCTGACTGTTTATGAAATGTTGTACCATCCCTGACATTTCCCCCCTATGATGTTGATTCAGGTAAGAAAGCGTGATGGGGAAAGGAGCAGGATAATGAAATTCAAGGGCGCATTACTGCTATGTCTGCTGCTGGTGGGATGCGATAAACCCAATGATACGCAGCTGGTGACCGAAACCGGTCGGGAACTTCAGCGCACCATTGATACCAGCCCGATGCGTGCCACCTGTGAAAAGATTGCTCAGGGTCGTGAATGGCTGAGTCGCAGCAGGGTGCGTAAGCTGGAGGCACAGGGTTGTGATCAGGTTTTTCGTAGCGCAACCGAAACCAATTTCACGGATACCACCATCTATCGTCGCACCATGACGATGGTGTGTGGTGGCATCCACGGTCAAAGTTTTACCGGCACTGAACTGACACGCCGGTTCATCTTTTCACCCGACGAGAAAGCGCTGGTCATTGAACCGATGACCGAGATGGATAAAACCCGCTTTGAAGGTCATAAAACGCTGCAGCAGTTGCAGGAAGATTTTAACCGGCAGCAACAGCAATATTGCCAGTAATCACGCCGGCACCGCCTGTTTCAGTTGTGCGAGCGAACAGCGCAGACGCCAGATAATGCCAGCCAGTTCGCTGGCTTCGTTGTTTTCCAGCGCCAGTAATGCGGTGATACTCTCCTCCAGTTCCCTTAGCATCTGATCCAGCGAGGTGTGGCGCACGCCACGGCTGCTGATGATCTGCTGCAGATTGTGCAGACTGCTATCACGAAACCCTGTCAGGGCCGCCGAACCGGCGCGCCATTCACGCAGTTGCCAGACAATATGTGAGCAGTTGAGTAGCACTACGCCCCAGCGAAGTAGCCAGGTGCGCGCCTGCTCATCCCGGCTATGGCTGAGCTGGCTGATGCGGTGGTAAATCTGCGATTCGAAGCGACTCTCACTGAGTCGGGGCCGCTGCCGCAGCTGATCGAGAAATGCCAGCCGCAGCGCGCGGATATGGCGTCGGCTGCGCCGCGCATCAGAGCTGGGCCGCAGAATCTGGAACGCTAGCCAGGCGAGCAGCACCCCGCAGACTTTGGCAATGTTATCGTTGAAAAAGTCCTGATAATCCCAGGTCGGTGGGTTTGTCACTGCGATAAACGAGCCCATAAAGACGATGAACTGTCCCCACATCCCGGCGCGCTGTTTCTGCTGCAGCTTGAAGAGTTGTAACGTCACCAGCAGCGGAAAGAGAAACAGTAAAAACGGCCACAGCTGACTGATCTGCACCATCAGGCCAAACTTCATCACAAAACTGAACGCAAACAGCCACAGCAGGGTTTTCAGCAGCAACGTGACGCTGCCGCCGGGTGAGGGCACGGAGGCGTAAAGCACGCAGGCAATAGCGGTCAGGGTGAGCGCGGAAGCGCCGGAAGACCATTGTGTATTGATCCAGAAGGCGCAGCCCAGCACGATCACGCAGAAGGTGCGCAGGGCGCTCCAGCCCGCTTCGGCACTGTCACTGTCGCGCGCCAGCGCCGGAACCGGCGGGGGTTGAAAGCGGGTATCGGCATCGGCACGATCCAGCAGACGAATCCAGCGCAGTACGTTGAGGTACATCCAGCAGAAGTAGCGCAGCCGCTGACAAAACGCGCGCTGCCGGTAGTCGCCGTCTGCGCCAGGCGTCACGCTGCGCAGGATTTGCGCAAGACGATATTTATCACACGCCGGTTTCGCCAGCTCAGCCAGCAGGCGCTGCAAGGCTTCAAACAGCGGCTCTGGCGCATCGGGCCAGTTCAGCAACATGCGCCGCAGGCTCGAAAGCACGCTGGTGAGTCGCAGCTGCTGATGCAGCACATAGTTCAGGACGTTGTTCTGTCGGCGAAAGCGGTAGTGGCTCCAGAACGCCTGAATCCGCAGCAGATTCATGGTCAGGATCTGGCTGATGACGTTTTCATGCGCGACACGAATGGTATCACTGGCCGAGGGCTGCAGCAGTAACACCGCATGCTCCAGCAAACGGGCATGCATCTGCTTCAGTGAGGTAATCAGCGCCTCGCCATCCGAGGTACTCGGCAGCACCATCATCATCAATCCGGCGCAGAGAATGCCGGAGATCACCTCGCAGACGCGTGCCTGCGCAATCGTCCACAGCGTGGTGATATCGGTGATATTCACGCTGCTGAAAGCGATGATGGCAGCGGTGTAACCCGCCAGTGAAAACGCGTAAGCGACGTTGTTCTGGTAGTGGTTCGAAATGCCGGTGCAGAGCGCCAGCCAGCCGGCAATGGCAAAGGTAAACAGCCAGGGCTCGTTCAGGGTGTGGCCGGCGATCAGCAGTGCGGCGGTGGCCCCCAGCAGGCTGCCGACAATGCGGCCAAGACTTTTGCTGATCGCGCCGCCAACGGTGGGAAAGCTGATCACGGCGGCAGAGGTCATCGCCCAGTAGGGTTCATCGAGATCCAGTCCATAGGCGATGCTCAGTGCCAGACACATGGCGATCGCGTTACGTAACGCATAGCGCCACTGGCCTCTGTTCGCTTTAATCCAGGGCAGTTGATCCCAGGCCAGCCACTGAACATTCATGGCTGGATAGTGATGGTGCAGCTGGTGCCGGCCACCAGATCAGCATTGGCCGGAAGCGAATCGAGACGAATGCGTACCGGTACCCGCTGCGCCAGCCGCACCCAGGGCACGTTTGGCTTGATATCGGGCACCAGGCCGCTGTCAGTCTCAATGCTCTGGTCATAGATGGCGCGGCCAATGCTGTCTACCTTGCCCTGCAGCCGCATGCTACTGCTGAAGAGCACCACCTGTGCCGTTGCGCCTGGATGAATATGGCGCAGCTTGGTCTCTTCGAAATAGCCCATGACGTAGTAAGAGTGGCTGTCGACCAGGGCAAACAGAGGCGAACCCGCAGTGGCATAGCTGCCGGGCCGAAGCGTGAGATTAGTGATCCAGCCATCCGCCGGTGCGGTCAGCGTTGTCTGTTGCAGATTCCAGCGCGCCCGTTCCCACTCCGCCTGCGCGGCTTTAGTGCTGGCAGCCGCAGCTCCGGCGCTTAAGCGTGCCGCATCGAGATCCTCGGCAGAGATGATGTTGCGCGGCAGGCTGCTGCGCCGGTTAAACTCGTGCTGCGCTTTCGCCAGGTCCGCTTGCGCTTTGCTGAGCTGAGCGGCGGCGTTGTCGAGCGCAATCTGCCACGGCACCGTGTCCAGCGTGACCAGCAGCTCGCCCTTGTGCACAAATTGATTGTCTTTGACCTTCAGTTCCGTAACCCGGCCCGAGACCTGAGGCGTGATATCCACCAGCTCTGCCCGCACTTTCCCGTCACGGGTCCAGGGCGACTGCATGTAGTAGTTCCACAGCCAGCCGCCGGCCAGTAACGCCAGTGCAAAGACAATGAGCGTTGAAAAATATTTTACCGCGTTAAATTTCATATCGATTATCCATGACCGATGAGCCAGAGAGCGGCGGTTACGCACAGCACAAACAGCGAGAGATCAAACAGGGTGGGATGCCAGATATCACCGGAGTAGATCCAGCCGCGCACCAGCGGGTGAATCAGCAGCCAGAAAAAGAAACCGAGGATCACCGCCTTGAACATCGGCGGGAAAAAGAGTGAGGCGCCAACCACCAGATCGGTCAGCGGGTTCTCACCTGAAAAAGCAGGAGTGAGCACGTGATAACATCCTTCGTTAACCCAAACAGCAGACGGGATGCGCTGCCGCGTTATCGTGGCCTGGCCCGGGATTTGTAATTTGTCCTGTAAACTCGCAGAATAGTGTAAAATCTGGCTTGATAGCTAGCAAGCTAATTATAAGGAGATGAAATGGATACGCCCCTCGGAACGGATTTATCTCGCCTGGTGCGCATCTGGCGCGCGTTGATTGATCAGCGGCTGAAACCGCTTGAGCTGACTCAGACACACTGGGTGACGTTGCACAATATTCATCAACTGCCGCCAGAACAGTCGCAGATTCAGTTAGCCAAAGCAATTGGGATTGAACAACCTTCGCTGGTGCGCACGCTGGATCAACTGGAAGAGAAAGGACTTATAACCCGTTCGACCTGCGCTAACGATCGTCGTGCCAAGCGAATTAAGCTGACGCAGCAGGCTGAGCCGATTATCGAACAGGTTGAGACGGTAATTGATGAGACGCGGGATGACATTCTTTCCGGCATCAGCCAGGAAGAGATCCGTCAGATGGTGACGCTGATCGCCCGGCTTGAGAAAAATATTCTCGAACTTCAGAACAAAGAGAAATAAAAAAACCGACGCACAGGCGTCGGTTTTTTGTTTCACAACATCAGCGAGGTGAAACCGTCACCTGGCTGCCGTTGGATGCCATTGCAACACGCTGGCCAACAGAATAGCGCGAGGCGGCCTGCTTCTGAACCACCATGATGGTGTTGCCATCATCCTTACGGATTTCCAGCTCTACGCCATCCGTTTTATTCACTGCGCCCTGAACGCCCTGACCCGCAACGCCACCCAGAACGGCACCACCGGCTGTCGCCAGGCTACGTCCGGTGCCGCCACCAATGGTATTACCCAGGAAGCCACCTAACACCGCACCACCAATGGCACCGATGACGTTGCTCTCATCGCCGCCCTGGATCTTCACAGGACGAACGGAGACTAAGGTACCGTACGAAACGCTCTGGATTTGCTTTGCTTCACTGGCACTGTAGGTATCACCCGACAGCGTACTGGTATTGCTACAACCTGCGAGCATAGCACCGGTCAGAGCGACCACAATTACACGCTTAATCATTTGAAACTCCTTTAGTCGAGAAGGCGCCACGTTTACCGCTGTATCCTGCACACAGTATAAGACACAAACCTGGCAAATTAATCCCTGTCCGAATAAAACACGGTTGAACGAAGCATAGACTATGCAGGATTAACAATAATTCAATCGTGGTCTAAAAATAGTCCCATAACGTTATCAGTGAGCACGATTGGATAAAAACAATTTAATCATAGAATTAGCGATCATTATTTGTCAGGCTAGCCGCAGACGAATTGCACTTCCTGCCGGAAGTAAGGAATAGCTATGAAATCAGGACGCTATATCGGTGTGATGTCAGGCACCAGCCTGGATGGGGTGGATGTGGTGCTGGCTGCCATTGATGAAAATATGGTGGCACAGCAGGCAAGCTACTGCCATCCGATGCCAGCCGCGCTGCGTCAGGCGATTCTGGGAGTGTGTCAGGGGCAAACTCTGACGCTGTCGCAGCTTGGCCAGCTTGATACCCGCCTCGGCCAGCTCTTTGCTGAAGCCGTGGTGACATTGATGAAGCGTGAAGCGCTGGAGGCCAGTGACATCACGGCGATTGGCTGTCATGGTCAGACCGTCTGGCATGAGCCCCAGAGTGACGCACCTAATACGCTGCAGATAGGTGACAATAATCAGATTGTCGCGGCGACCGGCGTGACGGTGGTGGGTGACTTCCGCCGCCGTGACATGGCGCTGGGTGGGCAGGGTGCGCCGCTGGTGCCTGCCTTTCATCAGGCGCTGCTGATGGATGCCACTGAACGCCGCATGGTGCTGAATATTGGTGGCATTGCCAATCTCTCGCTGCTCATCCCGGGTCAGCCAGTGCGCGGCTTTGATACCGGCCCTGGGAATATGCTGCTGGATGCCTGGATCTGGCGCAATCAGGGGCAGCCGTATGACAAAGATGCACAGTGGGCGCGCAGCGGAACCGTGATTCAGCCACTGCTGGAGGCGCTGTTGCGTGAGCCATGGTTTGCGTTGCCGCCGCCGAAAAGCACCGGGCGCGAACACTTCAATCTTGGCTGGCTTGAACAGCATCTGCGCTATTTCCCGGGGCTGGCCCCACAGGATGTGCAGGCCACACTGGTTGAGCTGAGCGCCATCACTATCACGCAGCAGGTGTTACTCAATGATGGCTGCGACCGTCTGCTGGTGTGTGGCGGCGGGAGTCGTAATCCCCAGCTGATGGCGCGCCTGGCGGCGCATCTTCCTGGAACGGAAGTCACCCCTACTGATGCGGCGGGAATCAGTGGCGATGACATGGAAGCGCTGGCATTTGCGTGGCTGGCGTTTCGCACACTCTCCGGCCTGCCGGGCAATCTGCCTGCGGTAACGGGCGCACGGGAAAAGAGTGTGATTGGCGCAATCTATCCGGCCAATTCTCTCTATCGCCGTTAAGCGGGGATGGCGGGGGCACTTTGCCCCCGCGCTATGACAAGCGGCCGTCAGGCGGCGCCGGAGAGGTGCGTCAGATTGCGGACTCCGGTAATGACCGTAGCAACCATGGTTTCGCGTCGGGTAATCACCTCAACCTGGTAAAACCGGCTGCGGTAGGCGATAGAATAGATAATGGGATGGTACTTATTACCTTCTCCGTAGCGTGAGTAGTGCGCTTCAAGCGCACGGGTCGCTGCCAGGATATGGGAGGGCTCTTTATCACCGCGGATGATTTGCTTCATTCAGTTCCTCAAATGCTGTCCCTGGAGTCACGTCGCACGCATGGCGCGTAGCGCTGGCCTAAACACTGAACATCTGACTGCTAAACATTTAATCACTGACTGGGTAAGGTCTGACTGTGACGCGGGAAGATGACAGAAAGATGATCCCCCGGCGCTGTTAATTATTTAGCAGCCGCCGGGAAATCCAGCAAGGCAGGGGATTGAAAATTCATCCAAATCGCAGTGGAATTAAACCAGCTCGGGCCAGGCGACGGCTGCAAGGCCATTAAGTTGCGGTTGTGAGAACAGGAAACCCTGGAACTGAGTCACGCCTGCCGCTTCAAGCCACATCCACTCTTCTGGCTTTTCAATGCCCTCGGCGATAACGCCGATCTCCAGCGAGGAGCAGCATTTCAGAATGGCATGAATGATCGCCTGCTTGGGCCCGCTTTTATGCACATCCGAAATGATGGCACGATCAATCTTAATCTTGTCGGGCTGAATGCGGGTCAGCAGCGAAAGCCCGGCAAAGCCGGCACCAAAATCATCCAGCGCCAGGCTGATGCCGGCGGCTTTCAGCTGCCTGATAGCGGCTTCAAATGCCTCAGGTTGCGAGATGATTTCATTCTCGGTGAATTCCACCATAATCTGCTCCGGTACCAGCCCCTGGGCAGCAATCTCAGCCAGCAAAAACGGCACCGCGTCGGGCATTTCCACCAGAGTCATCGGCAGCAGATTGATCGACAAGGTCATCCCCTCGATCCCCAACTGCTTTGCCTGGGCAAACGCGACCTTTTTAGAGGTCAGATCAACCTGATAGAGCTGCTCCCGAGACAATCGGGAAAAATAGGCCAGCGGGGATTCACCCTGTGGGCCACGCAGCAGGGCCTCCAGCGAGACAATTTCGCAGGCAAAAGGATCGACGATAGGCTGAAAAGCAAAGCTGACGGCATTCTCAGCCAACAGTGCCGCGTCGCCTTCGCGCTGTTCTGATTCGTTACGGATAAACGTCCAGCCGCTGGTGGCTGGAATTTCAAAATAGTTCTCTTTTTCCCGCGCTTCGACAAAAGTTCGCAGGAACTGCAGGGCACGATCAGCGTAGGTCAGTTGATATTTCGTGGTGCATTTTGCCAGCACCGCTTCCAGCACCGTCTCTTTATCATGCAGCCGCAGATCGAACAGCTCCATTCCGACGTGACCAAAACGACGCGCTGGGGCGTAGTCACGCAGCAGTTCGACCAGATTATGATGGCGCGGGTCCTGGCAAATCCGGCTGTAGACCGCCTTAACCGCCGCCTCTGGACCTTCGAGCAGTTGGAAAAAGTGCGTGCCATTGAACAGCAAAATTCCGGTGACATTGGATGATTTATTGATTTTATTCGCTTTTAACGCCAGATCATTCAGGGTTTTCAGCGGCACATTCTCTGTAATGTGGCTGCGATAAATGATTGTCGACAACATAAAGTTTTCCGGAATTTTTAATTTTTGTTAACACACTTTACCAGAAGGTTCTCTACGGGAGAACGTGGGGCCGTGTGCCTTTCTCGCCAGCGCAATATTTAGTCTTTACTCGGTAACGCTGAATCGCCCAGTCCCAGAGTACGCTGCATAAAAACGGTATCCAGCCAGCGGCCCTGTTTAAAACCCACCGATCGCAGAATGCCGGTCATTTCAAAGCCCGCGGCGCGATGCAGGGCAATCGAACCCTGATTCTCGCTGTCACCAATGTTAGCGATCAACTGGCGATATCCTGCCTGCTCAGCCCACCTGATGGCATGTGCTAACAGATGTGAACCGGCTCCACGCTTTTGAAATCCGGGATCGATATAAATAGAGTCTTCCAGCGTATGCCTGTAGGCGTGCCGTGGACGATAGGGGGCCAGATAGCAAAACCCACGGACGTCACCCTCACTGACAGCGACGAACCACGGCAGGCCCGCCTGCTGAACTTTACCTATCCGCTCGCCAATCGCGTCAGCGTCGGGCGGCACGGTCTCAAAGGAGCCGGTTCCGTTAATGACATGCCAGGCGTAGATTTGCTGAATCGCTGTGATGTGGCGCTCATCAGCCTCAAAAAATTCCATTATCTGGTTTTACCCCAAAAATCTGCACCTGGTGAAAAAACAACGGTATAGCGAGAGGTAAGAGGTCGCAATATAAATATTTCGCCTTTCAATGATTTTTTATAGCGCCGTTCTCCAGGAAAAGTCCTGGCAGGTATAGTTAAATAAAACAGGTGGATTTAGTGCCACGACTCAATGGCGGTTAAGCCTATTCTGAAAACGGTGTTCGTCAGATGATCCGGGCCAGAGTTAACGTTATTATCTTTGCAATCAGGGCAGGGGCGATTATTTATCTGGAGGCGTGGCGTGATGCGATTTGTGGATTTTCTGAATAGTAAGCAGGGGCTGCATGCAGCCAGAAATCACTGCTTTGAATTAAATGGCGTGGTGCTGGGCCATTTCACGGCGCTATTTCTGCACGACAATCAGATTATTTTCACTAAAGACGGTAAGCAGTGCGCTGTGCCTTATTACCTGGGTCCTGAAGACGATTTACTCCAGCAGCAAATTAATCCTCGCATTAAAAATATCCGCGCTATCTGATTCGCGCGGGTGATTGTTATCACGCGATAGAGTCCGCCGCGTAAAATTATTACGCCTCATTCTCCGGATACCTATTTTCGGGCTGTCTGGCATGGCACGTTAGCGACTATTAATTACGTTTGCCGGCGCTTTTATTTCTTTCATCTCCGCCTGTTTATTTAACCGCCTCACCGCTGTTCTCTGCCGGTAAAACAAACAGCAACAGCAGAGCAACGATCACAAAGAGCGTTAAGGCCGTAGTGGCACCCCAGCAGGCGTAGAGCTGGCCAAACAGCAGCGATCCCACAACCTGACCTACCGCCAGCATAAAAAACAGGATGCCGACGCCAGTCGCCGGGTCTTCGGCGGTGGCGCGAGCGCCCCAGACCAACAGCACGCCCGACAGGGTAACGTAACCTGCGCCGCAACAGGCAACCGCGATACCTAAGCCGATAGATTCACCCTGACTCAACGCCAGCACAAGCAGCGGCAGTGCCATACCACACAATGACAGCCGGTAAACGCCATTTAGCCCTATACGGGCAGCGACCAGGCCGGTTGCCGCACCCACAATGCCTGCACTTCCCGCAATCAGCCAGAGTAAGCGGGCGGTATCTGCATCAACACCGACATGCTGACGCAGAAGCGCCGACCCAAAGCTCCACCAGGCTGCACTGACCAGGCCCGACGTCAGCGCGATACCCATCAGCTGACGCATAGCGCGGCGATACAATCGCTGCTGCCAGTGACGCACTCTGGAGGTACGTTCCGCCGCTTGATCCTTTAACACGCGTATTACCGGCAGCACACAGAACAGTGATAGCAGGGCAAACAGCAGGCAGGCCGCGCGCCAGCCGCCTGGCAGCATGCTCAGGATCACTACCGTCAGGATAATGCCCGCGCTGGTACCTGCATTAATCAGCGTATTTATGCGCGGCTGACGTGCTGCAGGAATTCTGTGACTGACTGCCGCGGCCAGTGCGGGTGAAGCCAGACCAGAACTCAATCCGGCGATAAACAGTCCGGCCGCCAGCATCAGTACTGACGAGGCACTGGCGAGCAGAAGCAGACCTGCCGTTGCACTGAGTGAGGCCAGCAGCGCGGTCACGCGTGTGCCATAGCGATCTGTCAGCGCGGCTGAAGTGAGAATAGTGAAGCAGTAAGCCGCAAAGCTGCATGCCGACAGCAACCCCGCCTGCTGTGGGGTAAACGGGATATCTGACGAGATAGCGGGCAGCATCAATCCCCATGAGAAGCGGGCCATGCCATAAGTCGCGGCGATCAGACTGAAGCCGGTGAGTGCCAGGGCGGTAGACGATCTCATCCGGTCACGCCGTTTTGACGCAGTAGCTGACGGGCGACCTGAGCCGCCTGTCGGGCTGCGGCGGGACCGGTGAGCAGCGCCGTAGTAATCGCGCCTTCGAAGAGTATCCAGATGGCATCACTCAGTTGCCGATCTTCAGCACCGTACAGATGCGTCACACACTGTGTTATGTAGTGGCGCATTGTGGCACGGAAGGCCAGTGCCTGAGCGGCCAGCTCACTGTCACGCTCAGCGTATTCCCCCCAGGCTTTCAGGAAGAAGCAGCCGTGGGCACCGTTCGCCCTGGTCCAGTCGCCCAGCACCACAAACAGCTGCTCTATCGCCTCTGGCTGTTGCGGTGGCAGCAGTTCAGCCATAAAACGCTGCTCGCGCGCACTCAGCACGGCAGAGGTCAGTGCTTCGCGTGAAGCGAAATGATGATAAAACGTACGCGTAGAGACGCCGGCTTCCCGACAGAGTTGATCGGTGCTGGTGGCGTGAAAGCCATGTGTGTAGAAGAGCCGCTCGGCAGCCTGAATGATATCGTTTCTCTTTTTCATGACTCAAAAGTAAACCGATCGTTTTACTTTTTCAAGCCCATTCCTATTCTTTGCACACGGCGGTATTGATAAATCCCCGACGGCGGGCACACTGGCGCTTCGCTTAAAGGGGCGCTGGAGGCTGCTTTTTTTCTTTTTCAGTCTCTGTTTATCAATACTCATACTTACCCCGGCGGGGGTTAATTTTGTTAGTTGTGACTCTAATCATAACGGAGGGTACTTACAGGGAATGCTTGCCGGTTTAATCATTAGACTGTTGTTTTTAATGCATTATTTTAAGTTTTGCTGATTTATTGATGCATTAGCATTACAAATACAATCGGGGGTGTAAAACGGGTAGGAATGTTTCAGTGCGTCGAATGCCTGAAGCGATGTAAACGGCAAAAAAGGGTATATTCTCAAAGTCAGTTTGAGTTACGCAATAAAGTGGTTTTAGGGATAATTCTCAGTTAGTTTAATAACACTTCAGATTACAACAAAAACCTCTTACGAATTTTGGTTCGTTTTTAAGATACATACAGCAACTATCAGGATGACTACCATGCTTAAAGCCAGCTATTATTATCTGTGCCCGCGCCCCATGGGTGGATGGATTTTACACAAAGAAGGTTGCGTTAATCTGTCAAAGAACGACAAACGCATTTTTATTGGTTCACTTTATACCCGCCAGCAGGCGCTGGCCGTGGCAAAAGTTCATCACGCAAATGCTATGCTCTGTAATGCCTGCCTGAGCACGTTTATTTGCCCGACCAGTAGCAGTACGGCAATTAAAACGGCGCGTGCGGCAACGCCAACCCGTCATACGCCAAGACATTAATGTATTCACATTAATTTGCTGTATAAAAAAGAGAATAAAGCGAATTAATCAGGACAGGTGCTCAGAATATACAGGCAGCGTAATAACGCTGCCCTGATATTTATGCCTGCTTAGGCTGACCATTTGATGCGGTAATTCCGCCATCGACCGGCAAATTAACACCTGTAATATAACTGGCTTCTTCGCTGGCAATAAACAGAATGGCATGGGCGATATCATCGGCTTTCCCGGCGCGCTGCAGCGGAATACGATCGTAAAAGCGCTCCATCAACTCCTGGTCCTGACTGGCATCTTCAGTCAGATCGGTTAAGGTAAAGCCAGGACAGATTGCATTGACCCTTACGCCATCTGCGCCGTAGTCCATAGCCAGCGCACGGGTGAAGTTGGTAATCGCCCCTTTGGCTGCATTATAAATGCTCATGCCCCAGTCGCCGCCTAAGCCGGAAACGGAAGAGATGTTGACCACGTTGCCTTTGCTTTTTAGCAGGGCAGGCATGAAATAGTGCACACCATGGAAAACGCCATCAAGGTCGGTTTTCATCAGGGTTTTCCATGCGTCGAGTCCGACTTCATGAACGCGGCCCTGCACGATAACACCTGCATTATTCACCAGCACGTCAACACGGCCATATTTCTTCAGCACGGTTTCTGACAACTGCTTAACCTGTTCGGCTTCTGAGACGTCGCATGCTGCCACCAGGTGGTCGCCCGGTGTCATCCCAGCCAGCGTCTCTTCCAGTTTCTGTGCGGTACGTCCCACCAGCACCACTGATGCCCCTTCTTCAGCGAAGCGCTTCGCGCTGGCTTCGCCAATGCCGGACCCGGCACCTGTCACAACCACAACTTTCTGCGTAAATCTGGACATCATGCCTCCTTATCAGCATCAATTCTTACTATTAACAACCGGTTAAGCCTGGCACCCATTGGCAGAAACACAAGCGCAGCGCGAAATGCGCTGCGCCAGATGACGGCTTTTTAACCGGAGTTAACGGCTAGGGACGTCTGAAAAGGGCGAAACTGCGTCCTTCCAGTTCGAAATCCTTCTCTTTGGTGATCACCAGACCGCGCTTCGCGGTGTCGCTGGTGGTCAGCTCCAGCACCCAGCCACCTTCACCGAACTGCGGAATGCGGAACGGCACATTGCCTTCAAACGGGTTAAGCAGCATCAGTACGTCATGCCAGATGCCTTCCTCGGTCTGCAGATCCGGCCGGCCGATATAAACCCCCAGCGTTGAGCCTTCATCCCACTGCTCAGACTGCTGGAAGCCGCCACCGGCGTTAAACCATTTGATATCCATACCGTCGCGCCAGTTTTCGCGGCGCAGCAACGGCTGTTGAGCACGCAGCGTCAGGATCTGACGAGTGAACTCGCGCAGTGCCTCAGCAGACTCGGGCAGGTTATCCCAGTGTACCCAGGAGATTTCGCTGTCCTGACAGTAGCCGTTGTTGTTGCCCATCTGGCTGCGGCCAAATTCGTCGCCTGCCAGCAGCATCGGCGTGCCGTGAGAGAAGATCAGCGTTGCAAGGAAGTTACGTTTCTGACGCTCACGCACCGCGTTAATGCCTTCGTCATCGGTCGGGCCTTCAACGCCGTAGTTGTATGAGCGGTTGTCGTTGTGACCGTCGTTATTATCTTCGCCATTCTCATCGTTATGTTTGTCGTTGTACGACACCAGATCGTTGAGGGTGAAACCATCGTGTGCGGTAATGAAATTGACGCTGGCCCACGGACGACGGCCGTGCTGATCGTAAAGGTCGCCAGACCCCAGCAGGCGGGCGGCAAAGTCGGTAGAGACGTTGTTGCCTTTCCAGTAATCACGCACGGTATCGCGGTACTGATCGTTCCATTCTGCCCAGCCAGGCGGGAAGCTGCCCACCTGGTAGCCGCCCGGACCGATATCCCAGGGTTCGCCAATCAGCTTTTTCTGCGACAGGATTGGGTCCTGCATGATGGCATCGAAGAAGCCGCCGCGCGGGTCGAATCCATCGGGCTCACGACCGAGAATGGTGCCGAGGTCAAAACGGAAACCGTCGATATGCATCGACTCTGACCAGTAACGCAGGGAGTCGAGCACCATCTGCAGCACGCGCGGATGTGAGGTGTTGACGGTATTGCCGGTGCCGGTGTCGTTGATGTAGTAACGATGCTGGTCTGGCATCGTACGGTAATAGGAGAAGTTATCGATGCCCTTAAACGACAGCGTCGGGCCCAGCTCATTGCCTTCGGCGGTGTGGTTGTAGACCACGTCGAGGATCACTTCGATACCGGCATCATGGAAGGCACGCACCATGTCACGGAAGCCCTGAATGCCGCGCGGCCCGAAATAGCGTGTCGCGGGCGCAAAGAAGCCCAGCGTGTTGTAACCCCAGAAGTTTTTCAGCCCTTTATCCAGCAGATGCTGATCATCCGGGAACCAGTGCACTGGCAGCAGTTCAACCGAGGTAATGCCCAGGCTTTTAATGTAGTTGACGGTCGATTTATGGCTCATGCCGTCAAAGGTGCCGCGCATCTCCGGTGGCAGTGCCGTGTTGAGCTGCGTGAAGCCTTTGACGTGGGTTTCATAGATGACGGTTTTCGGCCACGGCACGTTCGGGCGGTTTTGATCGTGCCAGTCGAATTCATTAGGATCGATAACCCGGCACTTTGGTGTAAACGGTGCGCTGTCGCGGGTGTCGAACGTCAGATCTTTATCGTCGTGGTAGAGATCGTACGCGAAGTGTGCCTCGTTCCAGGCGATATCACCCGCCAGTTCACGCGCGTACGGGTCGAGCAGTAACTTGTTCGGGTTAAAGCGATGACCATTTTCCGGATCATAAGGGCCATAGACGCGATAGCCATAGAGCGCGCCGGGTTTCAGCCCCGGAATGTAGCCGTGCCATACTTCGTGGGTATATTCCGGCAGTTCCAGCCGGGCAATTTCCGTTTTGCCGCTGGGATCGTACAGACAGAGTTCAACCCGCTCGGCGTGGGCGCTGAACAGGGCGAAGTTCACGCCCTGACCATCAAAGTTGGCCCCCAGTAAATGGCTGTAACCCGCCGTAATTTCAAAACGCTGACTGTTTGACATTTATGCCTCGTTATTCAATGAACAGATTGACGCGTATAAAACATTAATGCCGGTTGTCATTTTGCGACCAGCACAGCGCACCACTGTGCCGCCAGCGCTGTAAGCGGCAACTGGTCGCCTGCATCAAGCGTTTTACCGCTCAGGACATCCTGATACTTACGCTGGCTCAGTGCCGCAGGCAGGGCGATGACCGTATCAGCCCAGCGCGCGGCAGGTGGCTGATCGAGATTCTCTGGCAGCGCGTTAAACACCCGGCGTGACACAATTACAATCACCGCCTGATCCTGAAGCGTGCGGGCAAAAGCCAGCACCTTATCCTGCTGCTCGCCCTCCGCCGACAGCGCCAGATAGTCGCCGCGACGGAACAGCTCAGGCTGCTGCTGACGCAACGCCAGCAGCTTCACAATTGCCTGCTGATTGACCTGACCATGCAGCCAGTGCGCTTCGCTGCCGTCGTGCTGTGGCGCCGTAAGCATCGCCGCCAGGGCATCGAAATCAGGCTCGCGGCGGTTATCGGGATCGACCAGGCTGAAGTCCAGCGCCTCGCTGCCCTGGTAAATATCGGGTACGCCAGGTGCGGTAAGTTTCACCACGGTCTGGGTCAGACTGTTAACCAGTCCGGCACGCATAAAGGGTTGCAGCGACTGGCAGAAGTCATTGAGGAATGCGCTGTTAGCGGGCGCGAGCAGGTGACGGGCATAACCCAGCACCGCCTCTTCATAGGCGTCGTTGTTATCGGCCCAGTCGGTGCGGAGTTTGGCTTCACGCAGCGCTTTCTCCACATAGACCACAAAGCGGGCTTCCAGCGCCGCCAGGCCGTCGGCATCCTGCGGCTGAAGCGTCGTGGGCCAGACCCCGGCCAGTGCTTCATACAGCATCCACTCGACGGCCGGCTCCGGTGCCGGACCATCTTTCAGCCGAACGACATGGTCCTGATTGATCTCCCGCCAGCGGCTGACGCACTCGGCCCAGCGCTGCGGCGCTTCGGTCAGCGTATAGAGACGCGCACGGGCATCTTCACCGCGCTTGGTATCGTGCGTTGAGGTGCCTGACAGCGCATCGGGCTGATGTTCGCGCCGCGCCTGCATCTCGGCATGAAACTGATCCAGCGAGAAGTGACGTGCCAGCGGTTCAGCGCCGACTTCATTCAGCGCCAGCGCCATATGCTGACGGAAGAAGAGGGTGTCCTCGACTGATTTCGCCATCAACGGCCCGGTCAGCTGCTGGAAGCGGGTGCGGAACTGCGTGGCATCGTCGCGAGCAGCGTCGGCAACGTCAGCGCGCAGAATACGCGTCAGGAAGTCGAGCGTCTGGGTGTCTGGCGCGTGGTCGCTGGCTTTGACCTCGCTGACCACCTGTTGCAGCAGCGCGGTGTCGGCGGGTGTCAGGCCTTCTGGCGTGCCATAGGTGCGATAAACCGGAAAGGCAACCAGCAGTTCCCGCAGCGCATTTTTCAGTTCCGCCTCCGGCTGTGGTTTGCCGTCTGCATCGGCAATCTTCAGTGCCAGTTGCTGTAACCGGTTAAATTCACCGGCGAAATTGCGGTTCGCCATCAGCAGTTTGGCGGCACGCAGCTCTGCTTTCATGTCAACGGTTTTGCCGATGACGGCCTGATACGCCTTGCGCAGTCCGCTCAGGCGATCGCTGTCGACCAGCAGATTGGCGAGGGCAGCCATAAACTCATACCCGGTAGTGCCGGAAACCGGCCACTCGTCAGGCAGCTGTTCATTGTCGCCGAGGATTTTCTCCACGGTAAGATAGCAGTCGGGACCGGCAGCCTGACGTAACTGCTCCAGATAGCCGCGCGGGTCGGCCAGACCATCCACGTGGTCAACGCGCAATCCCTGCACCGCGCCGCTGTGGACCAGTTCGAGGATCAGCTGATGTGCGGCATCAAAGACCGTTTTATCTTCCACACGCACGCCCACCAGACCGGTCACTTCGAAGAAGCGACGGTAGGAGAGATTGTTGGGCGCATCACGCCAGGAGATCAGTTGCCACGGCTGCTGGTCATGCAGTTCAGCAATCTGTGCGGCATCACGCAGGGCCAGTACGGCCTCTTCCTGATCCTGCCAGGTCTCCGGCTTCAGCGGATAGTAATTATCGAAGTAGGCCAGCGCCGGTTTGCCGGTTTGCGGATCGCGCTGCACGCTGATTTCACCTTTTTCCAGCACCGCCTCAAAAGTGTCACCGAGGAACGGCAGCGTCAGGCGGCGCGACCAGTCGATATCGAAATAACGGGCATAGCGACTCTGTTCGCCATGCTCAATAACGTCACGCCACCAGGTGTTCTCCAGCGAGGCGGCCATATGGTTAGGGACGATATCGAGAATCAGCCCCAGACCGGCGGTTTTCAGCGCGGCAGCCATGCGATCAAAGCCTTCACGGCCGCCAATCGACGGCTCGATCTGGTTAACGTCGGTCACGTCATAGCCGTGAGTCGACTCTGCGGTCGCGCTGAAGATCGGCGACGCATAGAGGTGGCTGATACCCAGCTGTTTCAGGTAGGGCACCAGCGCCGCCGCACGGTCAAAGGTCATGCCGTTGCGGAACTGAATGCGGTACGTTGCGGTTGGAATATTCATTCTGCTTCTCTCTTTTCCAGACGCACGACAATCGCGTTGGGAATCAGTTCGGTGGCGGTCTGCGGCCAGGCAAACAGGGTTTCGCCCGGTAAATCCGGGATCGGCTGCGTGCTGTCGCCGACGTTCAGCGCCAGTGACAGTGTACCCAGCGGGAAGTCCCAGCGAACGGCCAGGAAACCTTCTGACGTTTTCACTATCTGACCGGCATCACCCCCGGCCGTCTGCAGCAGCGGCACAATATGTTCCTGACGCAGCGCCAGCAGATGACGCGTCAGCGCCAGCCACTGCTGACCTTCCGGCGTTTCTGTGCGCGGCCAGTTAAGCTTCGACTGTTCAAAGGTGGTGACATCATTGGGATCCGGCACCGTTTCACCGTGACCGGCATGGCCTTCAAACTCGCGGGCGCGACCTTCACGCACAGCTTTCGCCAGATCGCCGTGGAAATCGGTAAAGAACAGGAACGGCCGGGTTTCACCATACTCTTCCCCCATAAACAGCAGCGGGATGTGCGGCGAGGCCAGTAACATGGCCAGCAGCACCTGCGTCCGCTCTGCACCTGCCAGCGAGACCAGCCTTTCGCCCTGTGCACGGTTACCCGTCTGATCATGGTTCTGGATAAAGTCGACAAAGGCGACAGGCGGCTGACGGCTGCTTTTCACGCCGCGTGGCTCACCCGACTGCGGTGAAACCTCGCCCTGATAGACAAAGCCTTCGGCCAGCGCCCGCGCGACCCGCTGTTCCGGCTGGTCGGCGAAATCCTGGTAATAAGCGTGCGTTTCACCGGTTGCCAGCACATGCACGGCGTTATGGAAGTCATCGTTCCATTCGCCGGTGAACAGCGGCGCTTCTCCGTTTTCATCACGCGGATGCAGGAAGGTGACGTTACGGCAGTCTTCGGTAGTGAGATGAACAGGGCGGTCGGTAATGGTGGCGCGGATGCGCTCAGCAATCTCAATCAGCACATGTTTTTCGCTCGGGTCATCAATCTGATCGATGGCGTCAAAGCGCAGGCCATCCAGATTAAACTCCTGCAGCCAGTAGAGCGGCGCTTCCACGATATAGCGGCGTACCGCATCCACGTCATAGGCGATACCCGCGCCCCACGGCGTCTGGCGCTCTTTGTGGAAGAAGTCTGGCGCCAGCAGCGGCAGATAGTTGCCCTCCGGGCCGAAGTGGTTCAGCACGATATCCAGCACAACAGACAGACCATGGCCGTGCGCCGCATCGATAAAGGCTTTGAAATCATCGGGCGAACCGTAGGCAGCATGGGGTGCATAGAGCAGCACGCCATCGTAGCCCCAGCCGCGATTACCGCCAAACTGCGACACCGGCAGCACTTCAATCATGGTGATGCCGGTTTCAGCCAGCATCGGCAGTTTTTCAATTGCCGCCCGGAAGGTGCCTTCAGGCGTAAAGGTGCCGATGTGCAGTTCATACACTACCGACTCCTGCCACGGACGGCCCTTCCAGCCTGTGTTTTGCCACTGATACGCATCAGGATCGATCACCAGCGACGGGCCGTTAACCTCCGCTTTCTGAGCGCGGGCGGCGGGATCGGGCACGGCCGTGCCATCCGCCAGCACAAAATCATATTCGGCATTTGCTGCCACACCCGCGACCTGGGTTTCAAACCAGCCATCCGCCTGCGGTGTCATTTCAATGTCTTTACCGGAGAGCCGCAGCGTCACGCGTTGCTGACCGGTTGCCCAGAGGCGGAAACGCACCTCATCACTGGCAACCCGTTCAGCGCCCCAACTTTTAAAAAAAGATTTGGATTCCATTCAGTTGCCTCATTTAGCCTGGAAATACGCGATGGCGGCCACCGCGTGAAAAGGATGTCGATGACGTAAGCGTCAGAAATCATAAACCGTGCAGCGAGACCAGGATGCCAGGTGGGCTGGCGCGTCTCTTCAGCCAGAACGCAGGACTGATGTTCAGCGTTATGCGGCGGGAAGGGGGGAGTGAGACCGCTTCCACGCGGCATACAGAAAGTAATCATAGACTAAGATGTTGCAATCGCAGGGCGGCGAGGTGTCTGGTGGCATTAATTTGCGTTAATTACCCTGAATCGGCCTCTGCCTGGGGAAAGGAGACGGTGCAGGCGCAGAAAACCCTGCCGGATAGCGAGGATTCGCTATAAGCTTAAGCGCGATCGCGCAGGTCGTACTGGATGACCTGCGGCGCTGAACACTTCAAAAGGATGTTACGTGAGGAAACGCGTTCTGTTAGCCACGCTTTTACTGCTCGCCGCCTGTTCTAATCGGGTCGGACATCGGCTGGACAACAGTAATCTGCAGCAGATTCATGCCGGTCAGACCACCAAAGCTCAGTTGATTGCGCTGTTTGGTCAGCCTGACAGTGAAACGCCTTACCCGGACGGGCAGCGGCTGCTGAAATGGACCTACAGCGAGGCGCGCACCCTGAACACCACCGAGGGGCAGACGCTGACCGTGCAGATGAAAAATGACAAAGTGCTGAACTATGCGCTCAGCAAGAGCTAAGGCTTAGCTAAGTTTACTACGGCGGTGGCAGGAGATTGCCACCGCGCATCATCGGTTACTGTATGCCGCTCTGCTGCGCATCCCGGCTCTCGGGCCGTGGCTGAGCCAGTCGGGCGAAATCGGAACCTGCCGGATGCTGGTAGATTTGCAGTTCAAACACGCGGGCTATTGCATAGATATACTCAAAAATCGCCGCCTGGGTATTTTCATAATCCGCCCAGAAAATCGATGAGGTGAAGCAGTAGATCTCCACCGGCAGCCCATCCGGCGACGGCTTCAGCGGCCGTACCACGATATACATCTCTTTCATAATGTCATCGCGTTGGGCCAGCCAGGCAGACAGGTATTTGCGGAACACCATCAGATTGGTGATGCCGTTCTCCATAAACCAGCGTTCGCCGACGGCATTGATATCGCGTCCATCCAGCAGTTCAGTGATCGTTTCACCTGCAAGGCGGATCTGGCTCATCGATTGCAGCATCTCCTGATTCACAAAGGTGATCGACTTCTGATCCAGATGAAAGCTGCGCATGATGCGGCGCGCACCCGACGAGAACATCGCCTGCCAGTTGGTGTAGGTTTCGGTCAGGAAGTTCTTGGTCGGAATACGTGAAATAGTGTTATCCCAGTTGCGGATGGTGATGGTATGCAGCGCAATGTCGATCACCTCACCGCTGATGTTTCTGTCCGGCATCTCAATCCAGTCGCCCAGTTGCAGGACATCGTTGGAGGAGAGCTGAATGTTCGCCACCAGCGACAGGAGCGTATGCTGGAAGATCAGCATCAGCACCGCGGCAACCGCACCCAGCGAGGAGATAATAATGGCAGGTGACTTATTGGACATAATCGCCAGAATCATGATTGCGGCGATGATATGCACCAGGATTTTGCCAATCTGGATATAGCCCTTGATCGAGTGATTCTTGCGCTTGGATTTGCGCGTATAGGAGTTGTTAACAATCTCCAGCACTTCGTTGAAGAAGATCGACAGATAGACAAAAAACAGGATGCCGCAGATGGTCTGAATCGCCACTTTCAGGTTTTCAGGCAGGCCTGGCATAAATTGCAGAAAGTTGTAGACCACAATTACCGGCACAAAATTTGACAGCTTCTGAGAGAGGCGAATGTCCTTATCCAGTGGCACACCCTTTTTATGGCTGCTGAAAAAGACCTTCCTGATCACTTTGACGATGAAGAATTTGCAGATCAGGTGAGTGACCAGCCCGGCCACGATCAGCAGCAACAGGCTAAAGCTGATCGACAGCACTCTGTTTCCCTCTATAAAACTCATCAGACTCTGAATGTAATGCATGTTAACCACGTGCGAAAAAGTAAGGGGCGAATTCAACCACAGCACAGGGTCGGTTGTTAAGCGTCAAATGCGTTCAGGCAGAGCCGCAACTTTATTCTGTCCTGAGCGGCGCGCTGGCTGCGCCCGGCAGGTGGCGTCTTGTTAACTTCTTTGTTCGCAGACTCAGATAAATCTCAAGCCAGCCGATAACCACTCTAACTTCTCTGATATGAGCCTGCAGACATGCTTAAAAATCTTAAAATAACCCACGGTATTCTGGCGGTGCTTGCCGTCTTTATTACGTTACTGACCCTGACCGGATTTCTGTTTTACAACGGCGTCTCAAACGCCGACAAAAACTTCGTGGCAGCAGAACAGCTGACCCTGCAGCAGCAGCACCTGAGCGATGCGGTGAAAACCCTGATTAAAACCCGCGTTACCATCAACCGCGTCGCTATCCGTTTCCTGAAAAACCAGCAGGATCCTAAATCACTGGCCGCCATCGCCACGCTGCTGGAGCAGGCGGGCCAGTCTGCGGACAGAGCCGATGCCGACTTTAAAGCCTGGCAGGCGATGCCACGCAAAGAGGGGCAGAGCGAAGCGCAGTCGGCGCAGGTTCAGACCGCCTATCAGCAGATGCATGAGACCATGCTGGCCTCAATTACCTTTTTAAAGCAGGGTAATTACGCGGCCTATGGCAACCTCGAAGCACAGGCGGCGCAGGACCAGCTCGACAGTGCCTATGAGGCCTGGCGTGCGGTGAACATCCAGCTGATGAAAGATACTTCAGAACATAACCAGCGTAGTCTGACAGATGCGCTCTGGGCGCTGCTGACGATTAGCCTGATCACTGGCGTGATTGGCGTGGCGGTCTGGTTGGGACTGCAAAAATTGCTGATTAGTCCGCTGGCCAGGCTGACAGGGCATATGCGCACCATTTCGGCAGGTGATTTAACCTCTGATATTCAGCACGAAGGCCGCAATGAGATGGGCCTGCTGATTCAGGAGCTGCAACAGATGCGCGATGCGCTGGTGGTGACCATTACCTCGGTCGATGACGCGACCCGCTCTATTTTTACCGGTGCAGCGGAAATTTCCGCTGGCAGCACCGATCTCTCTTCCCGTACTGAACAGCAGGCTGCCGCACTGGAACAGACCGCCGCCAGCATGGAGCAGCTCACCTCAACGGTGAAGCTCAACGCAGACAATGCGCAGCAGGCGACAACGGTGTCGAAAGAGGCGTCAGCCACCGCCCTGCAGGGCGGCGAAACCGTTGCCCGCGTTATCGCCAACATGGATCAGATCAGCGAAAGCTCGAATCAGATCGCCGGTATTATCGCCATTATCGACAGCATCGCCTTCCAGACCAATATTCTGGCGCTGAACGCTGCGGTTGAAGCCGCGCGTGCCGGTGAGCAGGGGCGTGGATTCGCCGTTGTCGCAGGTGAAGTACGCTCGCTGGCCGGACGCAGCGCCAGTGCCGCGCAGGAGATTCGTGGATTGATTGACCGCTCAGCCGAGCGCATTAAAACCGGTGCCGGTCACGCTTCCCAGGCGGGCATCGCCATGGAGAGCATCGTGAAGTCGGTGAGCCGGGTGACGCAGCTGATCGAAGAGATCGCTGCCTCCTCCACTGAACAGACCCGCGGCATTGAGCAGGTCTGCATTGCGGTTTCTGAGATGGATGGTGTAACGCAGCAGAACGCCGCGCTGGTGGAGGAGTCTGCGACTGCTGCTGCCTCACTGGAAGAGCAGGCGAGCTACCTGCGTAAAACGGTATCGGTCTTTAAAACCGGCAGCATGCACGCCGCGTTCTCCGCCGCACCGGTTGCGAAGGCGATTGCCGTGCCCAAACGTCAGCCTGTCGCCGTGACAGACAATGAGAACTGGCAGACTTTCTGATAACGGAATATCTGACGGATCACTGCGCACGCGGCCGTGCTACAGTTTCAGCATAAAAAAACCGCCCCCAGGGGCGGTTTTTTATTCACTTAACGCATCAGGCAGGAACGGACTGTGCCTTCTGGCTGCGTGACCAGACGCGGTGCGCTTTCATCGCCTGCGTAAAATCAGACATCAGTGCGTCCTCCACCGCGTCGCCCTGCACAATGCCTTCTTCCTGATCGGCATCTTCCAGACCGAACTGCGCTTTAAAGCGACGCGCGTCGCCCACCAGACCAATCACCTTGAGGTGTTTGTAGGCTTCCAGCAGGAAGTAGCGGGCATCGCCGCTTAACAGCAGGGCATCAATATTACCATTCGGCACCATCACCGCATCAAAAGTCAGAGACGGCAGGCCGGCGAAGGTGGCATCGATCGGCAGCACAGAACCGTCATCCGCGCGCACCTGGCCCATATGCGGCGCCAGCAGTTTTGTGTGCACACCTTCCGCTTTCAGCGCCTGCAGAATCGCCAGCACATCCGCCGCCTTCACACCATCGCTCAACAGCAGCGCCACCTGACGGCCTTTAATCTCACCATCCGGGATAGCGTAGAGGCTCAGGCTGTCATCTTTCGTCAGGCCATTCACCGCCGCAGGAGGCTGGATATTGCGCTGCTCATCGGTCAGGGCGAGTCCCAGATTATCCGCTACGCCCTGTGCCAGTTTAGTATCGATACGCGCCAGAAGATCCACCACGCGCTCACGGATGTAGGCACGGCCCACTTTACTCAGTTCAAACGAGTAGGCACCAATGATGTGCTGCTGTTCGACTTCTGTCTGGCTGTTCCAGAACAGGCGCGGCTGGGAATAATATTCACCAAATGACGGGCTGCGCTCGCGCACTTTGTGGCCCTCAACCCGCTCCTGATAGCTCTCGAAACCGCCGCCTTTCGCAGCCGGTGGCGTTTCGCGCGGCCAGTTGTCGTTGATCGAGTTTGGCTCGTAGTTCGCCGGGTTGGTGTCGATGTCCTGGCGATGCATGCCCTGACGCTGGAAGTTATGGTACGGGCAGGTTGGACGGTTAATCGGGATCTCATGGAAGTTCGGTCCGCCCAGACGACTGATCTGCGTGTCGGTATAGGAGAACAGACGGCCCTGCAGCAGTGGATCGTTGGAGAAATCCAGGCCCGGCACGATATGGCCCGGGTGGAACGCCACCTGCTCGGTTTCCGCAAAGAAGTTATCCGGGTTACGGTTCAGCACCATCTTGCCGACAATCTCAACCGGCACCAGCGCTTCCGGGATCAGCTTGGTGGCATCCAGAATATCGAAGTCGAATTTGAATTCATCCTCTTCCGGGATTAGCTGCAGACCCAGTTCATATTCCGGGAAATCACCGGCTTCAATCGCTTCCCACAGATCGCGGCGATGGAAGTCGGGATCGCGACCGGTCAGTTTCTGCGACTCATCCCACAGCAGCGAAGCTTTACCGGCCACCGGCTTCCAGTGGAAGCGGACAAAGGTCGCTTTGCCTTCGGCGTTGATCAGGCGGAAGGTGTGAATGCCAAAACCTTCCATGGTGCGATAGCTGCGCGGAATACCCCGGTCAGACATCGCCCAGATGACGTTGTGCATGGTTTCCGGCTGAAGAGAGACGTAATCCCAGAAGGTGTCATGGGCACTCTGACCCTGCGGGATTTCATTGTGCGGCTCCGGCTTAACGGCGTGCACAAAGTCAGGGAATTTATGGGCATCCTGAATAAAGAATACCGGCGTGTTGTTACCGACCAGGTCAAAGACACCTTCTTCGGTGTAGAACTTGGCGGCGAAACCGCGGATATCACGTACGGTATCCGCAGAGCCAGCGCCACCCTGAACCGTGGAGAAACGCACGAACACCGGCGTGGTCTGCTCGGGGTCGCTCAGGAACTGCGCTTTGGTCAGATCTTTCAGTGAGCGGTAAGGCTGAAAATAGCCGTGTGCGGCAGAACCACGGGCGTGAACGATACGCTCCGGGATACGTTCATGGTCAAAATGCGTGATTTTCTCACGCAGTATAAAGTCTTCCAGCAGCGTCGGACCTCGCGAACCCGCGAGCAGTGAGCTTTGGTCATTGGCGATGCGCGTGCCCTGATTCGTGGTGAGAGCCTGATGGGTGCCGTTTTTACGGCTGGCTTCAAGCTGGTCAAGTTTGGCGCTGTGTGTCTGCGGCGCTTTCAGACTGCCCGGGGCGGTGGGCTGTTTGCCTGGCGGGGTCGGTTCGGCTGGGGGCTGATGCGAACCATCTTTCGGTGCCAGCGATCCCAGACCCGGTTCTGATGATTCCGGACCGGTGGTGGGGGCGTGTTCGCTCAGGGGTTTCTTCTCTGTTTCTTTCGACATGAATCTATGCTCCAGCTGTTATTTTACTTTCGACGACACTAAATATAGAACAACCTGAACAATACTGAGGGTAAACCGGCCATTTAACCGCTGTCACTGTCCCTTTTTTGTCCGGCAGAAAAACCACGCTTACGTCTGAATGTCTGTTATCGCTTCGCTTATCCACGCCTTGTGCCGTCTGGCTTAGCGGCGTGTCAGCCCGCACCCGCTATGCTGGCTACCTGCTTTGTAACCCTGTCAGATTCGCCTCTCGCCGGACTGCGTGATATTCCGCGAGAGGGTGAAAATCTATAAATAAAATTAATAGGGAGAGGTGTCATTCCTGATTGAGTTTAGAAATGTTATATCATAACATTTCATTTTGTAATTTTGACTGAGGATCAGGCTTTGACGAATCATGCAGGTAAATGGATGGGAATCATGGGCGCGCTGCTCATCAGCCAGCAGGCGCTGGCACATAGCACGCATACACATGGCAAACCGCTATCAGTAATGGAGCAGAAAGCAGCCGAAGGGGTTTTTGCTGACAGCGACGTGAAAGATCGCCCACTCTCTGACTGGGACGGGCTGTGGCAGTCAGTTTATCCGCTGCTGCAAAGCGGCGAGCTGGATCCGGTCTGGCAGAAGAAAGCGCAGCAGGACAAGAGCAAAACGGCAGAGGAGATTAAAGCTTATTATCGCAAAGGCTACGCCACCGACGTCGATACTATCGGTATTGAAAACGGGGTAATGGAGTTCCATGTCGGTGATCGGGTCAGCGCCTGCCACTATCGCTATGCAGGCCACAAAATCCTGACCTATACCTCGGGTAAAAAAGGGGTGCGTTACCTGTTTGAGTGTCAGGACGCCAGCAGCAACGCCCCGAAATATGTGCAGTTCAGCGATCATACCATCGGCCCACGCAAGTCTGCTCACTTCCACATCTTTATGGGTAATCAGTCTCAGCAGACGTTGCTGGCTGAAATGGACAACTGGCCAACTTATTACCCTTACCAGATGACAAATCCACAGGTCGTGGAAGAGATGCTGCACCATTAAGTGAAGGGCCGGGATCGGATGGCCCGCTGATGACAGCGGGGTTTCTGTGACGCGCTGCCACCGCCGTCATCCCACCCAGGCCGGACGGCGTGAGGCGGGGATGCCGCGCACTACTCGCTGATACGACTCTTCAACCAGTTGCTGAATCAGGCCGGGTGAGAGGCCGTCACCCGGATACACCGTGATCCAGTGACGTTTATTCATATGATAACCGGCGGTGATCGAGGGATAGATCACCCGGTGCAGCTCTGCCTGCTGCGGTTCACACTTCAGGGTGATAATCGGCACGCCCCGCAGTTCCGTCAGCAGTAAAAACACTTTTTCACACACTTTATAAACCTGATGTTCCGGCCCGAAGGGATAGCCTGATTCGGCGGCGGGCAGCCGTTCAGCCGCGTCGATAGCGGTGCGCTGGATCTCGTGACCCTGCATAGTGATTCTCCCTGTCATGGTTAACCCCGATCTCTGTGGCCCGCGACTGGCTGGTCGCCAGAGGCCTGTTACACTTCTGATAAGCATAAATCAGGAGCAGACATGAAATTAGGTTTTGCATGTAAGTATCTCAATAGCGACGGTAAACAGTTTTTCCCGTTTCGCGCCACCACCCGTAAACGATTTCTGAGTTTACCTCAGGCTGAACGTCATCAGCTGATTCATGAGATTACCGTTACTAACCTTAATAATCTCTACCTGACACTGGAGCATCTGGCTACGTTACCGGCGCCACTCAGAATGATGCGTATCGGCAGCGACCTGCTGCCGCTCTATACGGTTCCCGAAGCCACGCCGCTCTTTGCGGAGTTTCTGCCTGAGCTTTATCCACTCTTTGCCCGCTGTGGCGAGCTGGCGCGGACGCATCAAATCCGGCTCTCATTCCATCCGGGACAATATACGGTGCTGGCTTCCGATAATCCGGATGTGGTGACGCGCGCACTGGAAGATGTGGAGTATCACGCGCTTTGCGCCTGTCTCATGGGCTACGGTAAGACCTTCCAGGATTTTAAAATCAACATTCATATGAATGGCAGGGCGGGATTCGACGGTTTTAAACGCGCGTTTACTCAGCTCAGCCCGGAAGCGCGGCGGATGCTGACGGTTGAAAATGATGAGATTTCCTGCTCGCTGGATGATGTGCTGCAGGCGGCACCCCTCTGTCCGGTGGTGCTGGATATTCACCATCACTGGGTAAAAGAGAGTGAGTTTATTCAGCCGGATGACGCGCGTGTTGCCAGCGTCATTGACTCATGGCGGGGTGTGCGGCCGGTGCTGCACTATTCGATTTCTCAGGAGGGAATTATTCCGGAGGAGGGCTGGCCCGATCAGCAGCAGCTGGGTGTGAGCAAAAGCAAACTGCGGGCGCACTCCGACTACTTCTTTAATCCGACGCTGAATGCGTGGGCACTGTCGTTCCAGGATTTCGATATCATGTGCGAAGTGAAAATGAAGAATCTGGCGCGGGAACCGCTTTATCAGTGGGGGATCGCGCAGAAACTGATAGGAAATTCCCTGGCCGAAGAGACCAGGGAAGCGGCGAACGTTAAATAATAGCCACGCCGCCCGTAACGGCGATAGTCGCGCCGGAAATGTAGCTGGCTTCGTCACTGGCCAGCATCACGTAGGTGGGTGCCAGCTCAGCAGGTTGACCGGCACGCTGCAGCGGCACTTCACTGCCAAAGTTTTTCACCTGTTCAACCGGCATGGTCGAGGGGATTAGCGGTGTCCAGATAGGACCGGGCGCGACCACATTAGCTCGGATACCTTTCTCTGCCAGCAGGGCAGCCAGGCCTCCGGAGAAGTTAATAATGGCGGCTTTAGTCGCGGAGTAGGCGAGCAGCTTCGGTTTCGGCTGGTCGGCATTGATCGAGGCGGTGTTGATGATCGATCCGCCCGCTGGCATGTGCTTTGTGGCCGCTTTAGTGATGTAGAACATCGCGTAAAGATTCGTTTTCATGGTGCGATCAAACTCGTCGTCGCTGATCTCCTCCAGCGACTCGCGTGTCATCTGATATGCCGCATTATTGACCACAATGTTAATCTCACCAAAGGCTTCAACGGCTTTATCAACCAGCGCATTACAGTGTGAGGCATCGGTGATGTCGCCTGGCACCAGCAGCGCTTTCTGACCGGCGGCCTCGACAAGCCGGGCGGTGTCCTGCGCATCCTCATGCTCATCAAGATAAGAGATCAGCACATCGGCACCTTCCCGGGCAAAGGCAATGGCCACGGCCCGGCCAATGCCAGAATCCCCGCCGGTAATAATCGCTTTTTTACCCGCCAGACGGCCGGAACCCTGATAGCTCTCTTCGCCGTGATCGGGCTGTGGCTGCATCGCGGCAGTACTGCCTGGCCACGTCTGCTGCTGCGCGGCAAAAGGGGGGAGTGGACGCTGAGTGGATGACATGACTTTTCCTCCGTAAAAAGGGATCAACCCTGTCAGGGCATTGGACCCTGACAGGCGAGGGATTAAGGTTTTGGTGGTGTGACGCCATCGATCTGTTCTGACTGTGCACCGGAACCGGGACGGGCATTGCCCAGCACCGGCTCATCACCCAGAATATCGGGCTGCTGTTTCGCGCTGAACTGACCATGACCATCGTAAGCTGGACCACTGCTCCAGCGACCTTCCGGCAGCGGTTTATCCAGCGAGGTATTCAGGCAGTAGTAAGCGTGCTCCTGCGCTTCATGTTCCTGCGGGAAGCTGTTGGGGATCGGCAGCGACGCGTTCAGTCCGCCCATCTCTTCGATCACCGCCAGCCACTGCTGCTGGTGCATGGTGTCACGGGCAATCAGGAAGGAGAGGAAATCCTTCATGCCTTTGTCTTCGGTCATGTTGTAGAGGCGGGTCGCCAGAACACGACCGGTGGCTTCTGCGGTGACATTAGCCAGCATATCGGCGGCCACGTTGCCGGACGCGTAGATGTGGCTCATGTCGAACGGCATGCCGTTGGCGTTTACCGGCATCGCGGCCAGACCGGAAGAGAGAATATGGCGTGGGTTCATGCCGCCCAGAATGGCATTAACCACAGGGTCTTTGGCTGATGCTTCCTGGTAAGAGAGCGGTGCGCCTTCAAGGTTCAGCGCCACAGCGTAGCCCAGCATTTCGATATGACTCAGCTCTTCGGTGGCGGTGGAGATCAGCAGATCCCGAATCCGCGCATCACCTCGCGCGCCCATCGCCTGGAAAAAGTATTGCATCGCTACACGAATCTCACCTTCGACGCCGCCGATGGCTTGCTGTAACAGCATGGCAAACTCTGGGTCGGGCTTCTCTACACGAACCGGGAATTGAAGTTTTGATGAATGATGAAACATAGCTATTTTCCTCGCCTGTGTTTGCAGTAGATGCAGGAAAAGCCTGGACACAGATATCGGATAAATAAAGCGAAACGAGAGCAATTAATCGGAATTTACGGTAAAAAAAGCGGGGAAATAGGTCATTTTCGGAGCTATATCTGGTACGACAGGACAGGCAATATCAACGATGAGAAAGTGACATATGACTCAGTGCAGAAGAGATAAAAAAGCCCCCATTAAAAGGGGCTGATTCAGTACGGGAAAGCATCCTCACTTCCGCTATAGCTGTTTAACAATTCAGCTTTCACTGGTGGCCGTTGCACGTTGCAAAACGTGTTCCAGAGCCTGACGGTAAATATCCTGCTTAACTACGTCACGCTCGCTCTCCAGGCGATGAATCAGGCCCAGCACAATGTCTTTATCTGAGACATGGGCTTTTGAATGGGCGAGTTCAGCGTGAACCGCAGCGATAACCTGTTTTTCTGTCGTCATCGCGGCGCCAGAGTTCATAAAGTAATCAGAAATCTGAGACTCTGTATTCATTGTTGTTTGCATGTCAGGCCTCATAAAGAATTGGGGAGTGTGCGTCGGTTGATAGCCGGTTGCCGGCTGACGCAAAAAAATTGCATCTGAAGGTGGAAATCCACAACACCTTCAGATGCGGTGCAAAGCACCTCGTTACAAGTGATTTAACATCACGAGATAAAGTTATACAGGAATTTAAAAGTTGTACAAGAAACTTTGACAGAATATTTCATTTTTTTAGCCTGGTATAAGCCGTGGTAAAGTGCGCTGAATGCGATTTTTTTATTTAATTAAACTAATACAATAAGTTATGAGTTTTTTTGTCAGGCGGGTTTTTTTGAGGCGGCCGTTTCTGCGTTTTTTACCCGGATTGTCTGACGGGGTGAAAACGGTTTTTCAGGAGAATTTTAGCAAAAGCTGTACAGCTTTTTACACCACAAATGGAGAGCAGTGTCAGAGTGCGGTGGCAGGCTGCTGCAATCTTGTGCTTCTGACGGCACAGGCTGCATAATTCACTTCCCACGCCTGATGCAGAAAGCTAAGGTGGCCTCTTATTCATCACAAGGAAATGATCATGGTTCACGACTATTTCGCGATTCCGCCTGCGGGCGTGACTCAGGAACAACATAAACGTTCAGTTGCTGTGGCGGCCGCGCTGTCAGTGGCAAAGGAGTCCGTCAGCGCTTCTACGTCGGCAACCGGCTCAAAAACCTCCTGGGACCTGCAGGCTGTGGCGAATGAAATTGGTAATCTGGCCGATGCGATTCAGGATGCGCTGGAGAGTGACAGCCAGCCTTAATCTCTGACCGCTTCGCCTGAAACGGCTGCTGAAGCAGGCCGATCAGGGAAGGGCAGCGTTCAGGAGCCGATAACGTCGTCGGCAAGCGAACGTTGCCCAACGTTTGCTTATTCCATTGCGGGCGGTTCATATTTAATATATTCACGCAGGGCATCATGGATGGCCTGATTATTACCTTCCTCCAGACCGCGTTCGGCATATTCTTTCGCCAGCGCCGCCAGTACATCGTCAAACTTCCCTTTGTAATTGAGATTATTCAGTGCAATTTGCTGACCGAGTATCGCTTTTAATACCGTCGTCTCAACGGTTAACTGTGCGACTGCCTCTTCCAGATGTTTGATGCGATCGTCGTCTGCCATAACCCCTCCATGCTTTAAAAAGGCAGAATAACCAGCCCGCGCTAAATATTCAAACCTCACCCCATGCCAGAGAGTCGTTGTCGGATTTTCCTTAAGTCAAAATAATCGGCGGATTAATTTATAAGAGGCGTGACTGTAAGTAAAAAGCGAGACTATTACCGCAGTGCGGCGAAAGTAACCTGTTTCCGTTTATTCTCACACCAGTAAGAGAAAAACGGTTAAAAAAAAAGTGCATTACCATCAATCTCTTCGCGTAAAAGGGGTCCACGTCACTTGATTAAAAGGGGGATTAGCTATTACTGTATTTATATACAGTAATCTGAAAAAGGAGTGAAATTGTGGAATTCATTAAACCTGCGGACGTCCGCGCCGTCATGTCTTTACCGCTTTATATCGAACGTGTGCCGTGTGGATTTCCCTCACCGGCGCAGGATTATGTCGAACAACGTATCGATCTCAATGCGCTCATGGTTCAGCATCCCAGCGCCACCTATTTTGTGCGGGTCAGCGGTGAATCAATGATTGAGGCGGGCATCAATGATGGTGACATGCTGGTCGTCGACAGCTCGCTCACCGCCTCACACGGCGATATCGTGGTCGCTGCCGTCGACGGTGAATTCACCGTTAAACGTCTTCAGCTTCATCCCTGCCTGCAACTGATGCCGATGAACACCAAATTTAAACCGATCGCTATCCAGACCGAAGATGCGCTGGAGGTGTTTGGCGTAGTGACGTTTGTGATTAAAGCGACACATTGAGCATGTTCGCGCTGGTGGATGTGAACTGCTTTTATGCGTCGTGCGAAACCGTTTTCCGGCCTGACCTTAAAGGCAAGCCCGTCGTCGTGCTATCGAACAACGACGGCTGTGTGATTGCGCGCAGCGCCGAGGCGAAGAAAGCCGGCATCAAAATGGGCGCGCCCTATTTCAAAATGCGCGAAGCGCTGACCCATCACAATGTACAGGTTTTCAGCTCAAATTACGCGCTTTACGCCGACATGAGCCTTCGGGTGATGACGATTCTGGAAGAGATGGCGCCGTCGGTGGAGATCTACTCGATCGATGAGGCCTTTATGGATCTCACCGGCGTGCAGAACTGTATGGCGCTGGAGAGCTTTGGTCACCAGGTCAGAGAGCGGATACGCAAAGAGACCCATCTGACGGTGGGCGTTGGCATTGCACAGACCAAAACGCTGGCCAAACTGGCGAATTTTGCGGCCAAAAAGTGGAGCAAAACCGGCGGCATTGTCGATCTGTCGGATCCCGAACGGCAGAAAAAGCTACTGGCCCTCGTCGATGTGGCTGAGGTCTGGGGTGTCGGTCACCGTATCGGCAAGCGGCTCAACGCCATGGGCATTACGACGGCGAAAGATCTGGCCTGCCAAAGCACCGAGTCTATTCGCAAACAGTTCAGCGTAGTGCTGGAACGTACCGTCAGAGAGCTGCGTGGTGAATCCTGCCTGGAGCTGGAGTCGGTGATACCGGATAAACAGCAGATCATGTGTTCGCGTTCGTTCGGCAGCCGTATTTCCAGCTACGACCAGATGCGCGAAGCCGTCTGCGCCTATGCTGAACGTGCGGCAGAGAAACTACGTCGTGACAATCAATATTGCCGTCAGGTAGGGGTCTTTGTGCGTACCAGCCCCCATGCTACGGATGAACCCTTTTATGGTAATCAGTCTACCGGTCAGTTGCTGATCCCGACGCAGGACACGCGCGACATTGTCGGCGTTGCGATGGCGTGTCTGGATAACATCTGGATTGAGGGGCATCGCTACATGAAAGCGGGCATCGTACTGGGAGATTTTTTCAGCCATGGCGTGGCCCAGCTTGATCTGTTTGACGAACATCAGCCACGCCGCAATAGCGAAGAGCTGATGACGCTGATCGATAAGATTAACAAAAGCGGCAGCGGCAAACTCTGGTTTGCCGGGCAGGGGATCAACAAGGCCTGGGCGATGAAGCGCGAGATGCTGTCACCTGCCTATACTACGCGGGTAACGGATTTGCCGGTGGCGGCGGTTAAGTAGGTTGGGTGGTTTTCCTCAGCTACTGAAACCGCAAGGTCTGCTAAATTTCTTTTAACCTGGTTTCTTCCGCAAAGCACTGCTCCAGCGCCGTAATCACTGCCCTGATACGTGCGACTTTTTGCAGATCCGGATGGAGCACCAGCCAGATATCAACCGGGTCGCGCTTTTCAGGAAATACCGGGATTAATTGCGGATCGCAGTTAGCTAAAAATGTCGAAAGCAGGCCGATGCCAATCCCGCGTTTAATAGCGGATTGCATCAGCAGTTGTGTATTACATTCCAGCACGACTTGCTGGCTGTTTACTGCAAAGCCACACAGGTTTTGTCGATGACGAGGCACCATGTCTGCCGGAAACATGACCAGTTGATGATCAGTCAATCCGCTTTCTTGCTGCGGTTCTCCGAGCCGATCAAAATAACGCTGGCTGGCGTAAAGCCCCATATCAATGGTCGCTAGTCGTTTAACTATTAACTCTTCAGAATCGGGTCGGGCACCACGAATGGCTATATCCACACTACGGTAAGAGATATCGGAGAAGCCTATTCCGGTCAATAAGGTTACGGTGATATCCGGGTATTGTTCGCGCAGGCGCTGAATGGCAGGTATGACAAACACAGTGGCGAGTGTGTCTGTGCTGGCGATGCGAACGTTACCTGCAGGGATGCTATCGCCGCAGGCGGCTTTACGACTCATCGCCTGCATAGCGCTTTCCATAGCACTGGCTTCTGCCATCACCTGTTCGCCAAACTCGCTCAGCATAAAAGCGCGGGGCGTACGTATAAATAACCGGGAACTGAGCGCGCTTTCGAACGCGGCGATACGGCGCCCGACTGTCGCCTGATCGACGTTCAACGATTTTGAGGCACCCCGCAACGTTTTTTGTCTCGCTAATGCGAGGAAAAAGCGAACATCATCCCAGTTCATCCACTGCTCCATGTTATTTTTAACTAAACGGATATCTTCAACGTGGCTAAAAAATTATCAAAACTCATAAGCCATATCATAAACAGCACCATAAAATTATAAGTATTTCTGCATTGTTGTGAAGCATTAATGCAACTTTAAAAATTTCGAATTGTGACTATGATGGGCCGTTTTTTGGATATAGGCGCGATGTGCTTTGTTATGTGAAGCCTTTCATATAACGCACATTTTTTCCTCATTACTTCTGATTATCTTTATTTTTATTCTAATGGATTTAGAAAATGAAATTTTTTGAAGATGATTTTTTTAACACTACCTGCCCGGCGTTTACCTCAGATAAAGTTGTTGGAAGAGAAACTATCAAAGCAGATGTTGCTTTGAATTATGCCGAGGCCCTTATTGCTCAATTACAGAATAAGCAAATCAGTCACATTTATACGAGTGGTTATCTATCCTTCCATATGTTTGAGCTTATGGGGATCGAAAAGCGGTAGTTATAAATGATTAATAGCAGCGCTAATTAATCATTTTTCATGGGCAGGCCTTATTAGCGATTTGCATTGCTATAACCCGTATCCAGCGTAACACGACACATTCAGTGCGGATTATCAAGCTGCATAAATGAATGCTTGTGATGCAATCTTGTCTCTACCATAGGGAATAAGCAGGTTTTATCATCACTTTGTTTGCTGCTCTGTGGTATTCGCATTCGCTGCACAGAGTTGATTTATCTACAGCTCAGGAAATAAAAATGTCAGAAGTGTTAACTATTGATAGTCGTCCGACAGACAAAAAGAATTCTGCTTCCAAAAAGAGCGTTTTATTCTTTCTTGCACTGGCGCTAGTCGCTGCCTTATTGAACAGCAGTGCACCAACGCCGCTTTATCCCCTCTATCAACAGCAGTTGGGCTTAACCGCCGTCAGCCTGACAATCATTTATGGCGCGTATGCGGCAGGTGTTTTGATTGCGTTGTTCAGTGTAGGAAATCTTGCAGGGAAAGTTGCTGACCTGCGCAGCCTGATGATGCCTGCACTACTGGCCGTCTTCGCAGGTGCATTGCTGTTTTCACTCGCCGATTCGTTTGCCTGTCTGTTTATGGCACGCCTGCTGGCGGGCGTAGGAACCGGGGCATTAACCGGCGCAGCTAATATTGCCCTTTTGCGTTTTGGCCCTAAAGATGGCGGTAAAGCTGCAGCTCTGCTCGCAACGCTTTCTTTCACCACCGGTCTGGCACTGGGGCCAGTTTTTAGCGGCGTGGCGATTCAGACAAATTTCCACAGCCAGACGTTGCCGTTTCTGCTGATTATGATCACGGCTGCGATTGCCCTGATCGGATTACGTTTTAGCTGGCCAGCGCGTCATCACGACCAACCCAAGGCTGCGCCATCCTCGTCTGCCATTTCAGCGGGTACGACACTTAAAGCCGGACTGAAAGCGACTGGCATACGTTTTTTCCTGTGCGCTGGCGCTCTGTTTATGAGCTGGGCGTTTGCCGCCAGTATTTTGTCGATTGGACCGGCAGTATCGGAGCATCTGCTCGGCATTCATAGTCAGGGCGTTTATGGCTATGTGATTGCGGTATACTTAATGGTGGCCGGTATCAGTCAGATTTTGAGCCGCCGGATTAGCGCTCGCACATCTCTTGCTGCCGGCTGTCTTACTCAGGCCATTTCGATTGTGTTTTTTACCTGGGCTATTAGCACCCACTCTTTAGTATGGGCATGCACAGGACTGCTTGTGGCTGGATATTCCTATGGCGCCATCTTTGTGGGAAGTGCGACCCTGCTAAATATGATCTCTCCTGCAGCCAGTCACGCAAAACTGATTTCATTGTTCTACGTCATTGCCTATATCGCTAACTGGGTGCCCGTGCTGTTAGGTGCGGTGGTGGATCATGCCAGCCTGAATCTGGCTGTTGATTTGCTGTTCAGCGTCGGTGCTGTTATCTGTCTACTGCTGAGCATCGCGGTATTTTGGATAAAGATGGAAAAACGCGACTAATTCAGAATCAGACCGTGCCTGATTCCTCCCAGGCCGGTCTGAGGACCAGCGAATGGACGCTTAAAATCACATCAACTGACTGACTGTCTCGGTCAGCAAAGCCGTGCTTCGCATCATTTTGCTATTGAGGAATACACCACTCGTCGTCTGATGCCGCTGATTAATAAAATTAACAAACCTGGCAGCAGAAAACTCTGGTTTGCCGGGCAGGGGATCAACAAGGCCTGGGCGATGAAGCGCGAGATGCTGTCACCTGCCTATACCACGCGGGTAACGGATTTGCCGGTGGTTGTGCTGAAGTAGATGCTGGTCCGCCATCATCATGAATATGAGCTTTACGCGGTCGACGATAACAGCGATATAAAAAACCGACTCTTTTTATATGTTGCTGACAATGAGAACCACGCCAGGCTGTTAATTAAGCCGCTCAGATTATGGCTGACCATAATAAACACACAGCAACGGGCTGATTGCCGCAAAAAAAACGCGTTACTACCTGAGTGAATCATGAGCGGTTTGTCCTGTAACCTGAGCCGGATTGCAGGTCACAACCGGTTAAACCCCCTCTGCCATTCAGCGACAGGAACAGAGATCTGTCCGAATGTATGCTGCGGGCTGATCGCCGCCAGCTATACTTGTTACCCGAGCCTGGGATAGAATCCCTGTTGATTCTGACAGGAACGCACTTCTTCAGGCCGGTAATTAATGAGCACGACAGCGACAGCGCATAAAAACAAAGAGCGGGGACGGCCCAGGGAGTTCGACATTGAACAGGCTCTGGATCGTGCCATGATCGTTTTCCGGCAAAAAGGCTATCACGCGGCATCAATAGGCGATCTGGGGGAGGCGATGAACCTCTCCGCAGGCAGCATCTATAAAGCGTTTAAAGACAAACGCTCCCTCTTTCTGCTGGTGTTCGAACGTTATCTGTTGCTGAGAAATACCGAACTGCGCCGCCGTCTGGCACCCTGTGTCAGCGGACGGGATAAAATCACGGAGTTGTTACAGTTCTACCTGGATTCGGCGCGTGCCATTGAGGGGCGATGCGGCTGTCTGGTGGTGTCCAGCGCCATTGCGCTGCAGACGATGGATGAAGATCTTGCGCAGCGCATTGATGATGTCATCAAGCGTAGTCAGCGCTTCCTGGTTTCATTGCTGGAGTTGGGACAACAGGATGGCTCTATCAATCGCACGCTGGACAGTGAAGCGGCAGCCGGTTTAATTCTCTGCATCGCATACGGTATGCGCGTGTCGGGCAAAGTCAGTGATGTGATCCATGAAGAGCAGACGCTGGCGCTGGCACTGAAAATACTGGGATAAGTGTTCTGAGTGGGGACAGCAGCATCCGTAAACAGGCGCTTCTCTGATATACGCTTTCCGGACAGAGAAATTCTTCCGCTTCCTTTCCCCGGGTCTGATTATGTGCCAGGCTTTTACGCTTTATTCTATTGCGTGGAAAATTAAGGCCCGTTTCGTGAAAACTTCAATCTTACTGACACTCGTGGCAGCCATTGGCTGTTCTGTTTTTGCCGCCCGTGGTGGGTTTGAAACCCAGACAGCGAAACATCCTCAGGCACAGCGGGTGACGGAGAGTGGGGAGCCACTGACGCGCTGACCGGGGCGAAGCGTGGCGATGATTAACGACCAAACAGCAGGCTGATGAGCGCGCGATAGTGGCGCTCTTCTTCCTCAGTGGACGCTGTTTCGAGGCGACGCAGGAGTTTGGTACAGATCGACTTACGGTTCACATTCCCGCCGGCATGCAAAATTTCCACGACTACCTGTCCCAGTGTCTCCTGCTGTGAGGGCAGGCTTGCCGCATTGAAATAACGGGCGATATCGTCTGCCGTCCGCGGCAGTCTCGGGTTCGGGTACATGGTGCGTTTCCTGGCTGTTGATGTAAAAACGATCGAATAGCCGCGAAGTTATACGCAAAAAGTGAATCTGTACAGTTATTTCAGCGTAATGATGAATGACGTTTTTTGGTCAGGATGCCGGGCAGCGAGAGAGCGGCCGTAAAGAGAAGCAAAGGGACAGCAGTATGAAGCGCATGAGAGCCAGAAGGGCGTCCGGCTCTCATGAGAAATGAACGTCGAAGCCTTATGACTACCGATAATCTTTCAGGGAAACCGGTGCCTGCCCGGTCTCGACCAGCCAGTATAATTCGGCGCGGTCACGAGGCGAATCTTCAATGAAACCTTTGAGCCAGTGTCGTGCATCAGCAATCTGCTCTACACGTTCATCGCTGCACTCCTTTTCGGCCATTTCGCCCAACTGACGAATCAGCGATACCAGTGTAATATCCTGTTCTTCAAATGCCAGATTAATTGCTGCTTCACCAAGAATCATATGACCAGTCGTTGTATCGTGATAAATCATTTATAGCCTCCTGATTGATAGCGATATAAATAGTCTAGTTAAAGAGGCAGTGGAGTAAAAGGTTACAATTTACAGACGGCATCAGATAATTTTGTTAAAAATAAAGGGAACCTTTGTGTCATGATATAACTTCATGATAGTAAATAATAAAAAACAATAGATTATTTTTGAAGTGAACAGGTTGAACTATTGTTCTGGTTAAAGAAGCAGACGTTTGCCTGAAATTCAGATAAGTGATGTGGCCTGTGCGCAACAGCATTTTCCAGTCGGTTTTTTACGCCTGTATAAACGATAAATTGCACAGTTCCTTATAATGCTTTGCAATATTATTGCCATATCGCATCGGATATTTCTGCTTTAAAAAAGCCCGCTCTGAGAGTGGGGCTATATCAGGTAAAAGGCGAAAAAAAGGCAAAAATAAAGCCGCTCTTAAGCGACTTTATTAACGCGAGAACAGCATTGCGATTATTTGTGCGGAACTTCAGAGACGGCTTTAACGTCTGCTTTATTAATCTGCTGCTTCACACCATTGGCATCGGTATAGGCCAGCAGGCCAGCGTCCGATTCAGAAGGCTTGCCATCACTAATAATGGTGCGTCCATCGTTAGTCTGAATCGCATAACTGGTACGGGTGCAGCCAGTTAATACGGTCATACCAATCAATGCGGCGAGAGGTAAAATCAGCGCTTTTTTCATCGTCTTCACCTTATATTAGTTGTCGAGTTCGCTCATATTACTGATTTCATTACGATTGATCTGCTCAGTTTTTCCTGTCTGAGCATCACGGTAAGAAACAAGACCGGTATCTGAATCAATCTGCGGTTTGCCGTCAGTCACAATCGTGCGGCCATCGGTCGTCTTAATAGACTGATTCGAGGCGCAACCTGCAAGTGTACCTAAAGAGAGTGCCAGCAGCGCGATGGCTGACAGGGTTTTCATTTTCATTTTTCTGCTCCATGAAGTATATCCAGACGTTTACAGCATAGACGGCTTTATAAATTTTGCTGGCTCTGTCGCGCGTCGATGCCTGTTTTTTATACAAAAACAGAGTGTATTGCGTTAATTAGCAGGCATGGCGCCGGCGAATAGCATTTATTGCAAATGCATGCGGCTGTTTATGCGTTTCAGCTGAGCCCTGACCGCATCGAAATAAAAAACGGAGCAAAAGCGGGAAATAGAGAGCGCAGATAATTCCGTTAACGCGGAAGAATCGCATGCAGGATGCCACATCGATGGCGGCACCTGGCGCTATTCGCGGGTCCGACGCCTGAAGGGCTATCGGACCCGTGAAAAAGGATCAGAGAATAGAGTCTTCGCCCGCTTTGGCGGCCGCTTTTTCCGCTTTCATGGCGCTGACCGGGTCAGATGCGCTCAGCCAGCGGTCAAACTTCTGGTAGGTGTCGATAAAGGTTTTAAAGTAGCTGCTGGCGATGGTGGCATTCTCTTTATGGTTCATAAACGCCACGGCCAGCTTAAATGCATCTTCGTTATCAAATTTCATGTTTGTCTTCCTCGCTTAAGATCTATAGAGCGTAGCCTGATAACACGGCCTGTGCATTCAGACAACCGTCTGAAAAGGCGCAATAATTCAGCCTGGCTGACAGCATCCTCCAGATTGGCGCGGATTCCCACTTACTTCGCGACAAATCCTTCTTATAATGCCAGCTTCACTCGTGAAGGAGACCCGCTTATGTTGAAAGGATTAACCGTTGTCGCGGTGCTGCTATTGTCAGGCTGTAGCCTGATGCATAAACAGCCGGCATCGCCACAGACCCTGCATTATCGCTGCGGAACAATGCCCCTGACCGTGACGCTGGACGAGGCGCAGGAGCAGGTAAGTTTCATTATGGATGGCAAGCCTTTAACGTTGAAGCAGACCGTCTCCGCCTCCGGCGCGCGCTACAGCGATGACACCTATGTTTTCTGGTCCAAAGGAAACGGCGCATTTATCGAACGTAACGATAAAATTGTCGTGAATGATTGTGAGCTGCAACCTGCCAGCTGACTTTATCTCTGAATAGGCGAGCATTAATGAGCGACAGCGAAACGCTACACACCATTGCCCATCTGCGGCGTGAATATACCCGCGGCGGATTGCGTCGCAAGGATCTGCCGGACAATCCGATCGCGCTGTTTGAACAGTGGCTGAGCCAGGCCTGTGAGGCAAAACTGCCCGATCCTACTGCCATGACCGTGGCCACCGTGGATGAGCAGGGTCAGCCGTGGCAGCGTATTGTGCTGCTGAAACACTTTGATGCGCAGGGCATGGTGTTTTACACCAACCTCGGCAGCCGTAAGGCGTTACAGCTGGCGCACAATCCGCGCATTTGCCTGCACTTCCCGTGGCACTTTCTGGAACGTCAGGTGATGGTGCTGGGCGAAGTGGAAAAACTGTCGCCGCTGGAGGTGCTGAAATATTTCCACAGCCGCCCGCGTGACAGTCAGATTGGTGCCTGGGTATCGAAGCAGTCGAGCCGGATTTCGGCGCGCGGGATTCTGGAAGGGAAGTTCCTTGAGCTTAAACAGAAGTTTCAGCAGGGCGAGGTGCCGCTGCCCAGCTTCTGGGGCGGTTACCGGGTGAAATTTCACACAATGGAGTTCTGGCAGGGGGGCGAACATCGTCTGCACGATCGTTTCATCTACCAGCGCGACAATGACGGCTGGAAAATCGACCGTCTGGCTCCCTGAATCTGCACGATTTCTCCCTATCAGCGCTGGCACAGAAAGCGCCAGCGCTTTATGCTATAGCCCTGATTTTTTTCGATTCCGCAAGTCAGCGGAAAGCTGTGTACCAGCATAGGTGCAGTCTGATCAATTTGGAGTCAGTAATGACCAGCAGTAACCTGATACAACAATTGCAGGAGAGGGGCCTTATCGCCCAGGTGACGGATGAAGCCGCGTTAACAGAGAAACTGGCACAGGGGCCAATTTCGCTCTATTGCGGCTTCGACCCCACTGCTGACAGCTTGCATTTGGGTCATCTGGTACCGCTGCTCTGCCTGAAGCGTTTTCAGGATGCCGGCCACAAGCCGGTAGCCCTGGTCGGGGGTGCAACCGGCCTGATTGGCGATCCAAGCTTTAAAGCCGCAGAGCGTAAACTTAATACCAGTGACACCGTCAACGAATGGGTTGAAAAGATCCGCCAGCAGGTGGCGCCATTCCTCGACTTCGATTGCGGCAGCAACAGCGCCATCGCCGCCAACAACTACGACTGGTTCGGCAGCATGAACGTGCTGACCTTCCTGCGTGATATCGGCAAGCACTTCTCTGTTAACCAGATGATTAACAAAGAAGCAGTGAAGCAGCGTTTGAACCGTGACGATCAGGGCATCTCCTTTACCGAGTTCTCCTACAATCTGCTGCAGGGTTATGACTTTGCCTGCCTGAATGAACTGCACGGCGTATCGCTGCAGATCGGCGGCTCCGATCAGTGGGGTAACATCACCTCTGGTATCGATCTGACCCGTCGTCTGCATCAGAACCAGGTCTTTGGCCTGACCGTTCCGCTGATCACCAAGTCTGACGGCACCAAATTCGGTAAAACGGAAGGCGGCGCAGTCTGGCTGGATGCGAAGAAAACCAGTCCGTACAAGTTCTATCAGTTCTGGATCAACACCGCGGATGCTGACGTCTATCGTTTCCTGAAGTTCTTCACCTTCCTGAGCATAGAAGAGATCAACGCGCTGGAAGAAGAGGACAAAAACAGCGGTACCGCGCCACGCGCGCAGTATGTGCTGGCTGAGCAGGTCACGCGTCTGGTGCATGGCGAAGCGGGCCTGACGGCGGCGAAACGCATCACCGCCAGCCTCTTCTCCGGTTCTGTAAGCGAAATGACGGAAGCTGACTTTGAGCAACTGGCGCAGGATGGTATGCCAACTATCGCGCTGGGCGCAGACGATGACCTGCAGCAGGCGCTGGTGAAAGCGGAGCTCGTGCCGTCTCGCGGCCAGGCTCGCACCATGATCGGTTCGAATGCCGTCTCGCTGAACGGTGAAAAACAGTCCGATGCGGAATACCGCTTCAGCGACAGCGACAAACTGTTTAACCGCTACACGCTGCTGCGTCGCGGTAAGAAACATTACTGCCTGATTAACTGGCAGTAAGATTTAGGGCCGGTTTCCGGCCCTTTTTTATGGCAAGGCAGGACAGGGCAAACTAGTGAAAAATATCTTAGCGATTCAGTCGCACGTTGTATTTGGTCATGCAGGTAACGCGGCAGCTGAATTTCCGATGCGTCGCCTGGGTGCAAACGTCTGGCCGCTGAACACCGTGCAGTTTTCCAACCATACGCAGTATGGCCACTGGACCGGCACGGTCATGCCTGCAACGCATTTAACCGACATCGTTAAAGGCATTGCGGATATCGACCGCCTGAAGACCTGTGACGCGGTGCTGAGCGGTTATCTGGGCTCGGCGGAGCAGGGCGAGCAGATTCTGCAGATTGTTCGTCAGGTCAAAGCGGCTAACCCACAGGCCTGGTATTTCTGCGACCCGGTGATGGGTCATCCGGAAAAAGGCTGCATCGTGGCACCGGGTGTGGCGGAGTTCCACTGCAAGATGGCGATGCCAGCCAGCGACATTATCGCCCCGAACCTGCTTGAGCTGGAGATGCTAAGTGAACGTACAATCACTGACGTCGACGCGGCGGTAGACGCTGCGCGGGCACTGATTGCCCAGGGACCACGTGTGGTGCTGGTGAAGCATCTGGCACGCGCAGGGCGTCGCAGCGACCGTTTTGAGATGCTGCTGGTAACAGCAGAAGACGCGTGGCACATCAGCCGTCCGCTGGTCGATTTCGGTGTCCGTCAGCCCGTCGGCGTGGGCGATCTTACCAGTGGTTTGCTGCTGGTTAATCTGCTGCACGGCAAATCACTGCAGGATGCGCTGGAGCACGTCACTGCAGCGGTGTATGAGGTGATGCTGAAAACTCATGAGATGGGCGAGTATGAGCTGCAGCTGGTGGCGGCACAGGATGCCATTGCCCGTCCGACGCAGCACTTCACGGCAGAAAAGCTGTAACGCATCAGGGCCGGTTAACCGGCCCTGTTCTCTCAGGCTAAGCCTTCCGCTTTCAGCGCCGCCTGCACCGCAGGACGTTCCGCGACACGATCAAACCATGCCCCAAGTGCCGTAAAGCCGGACAAATCCAGCCCCAGCGCTTTTGCCCAGCGCGTCACCACAAACAGATAAGCATCCGCGACGCTGAAATGCATCCCGATCAGCCACTGCCTGTCACGTAATGACTCATCGACATAGCGGAATTTCGCTTCCAGCTGGTTGCGGGTCTGCGCTTTCACCTCATCGGAGTATCCGGGGCGAAACAGCGGCCCAAAGCTTTTGTGCAGCTCGCTGCCGATGTAGCTCAGCCACTCCAGAGTGTGATAACGCGTCAGGCTGCCAACCGGCGCCAGAAGATGGCGATCGGGTTTGAGGTCTGCCAGATACTGTACAATCGCGGCGCCTTCCGTCAGCACGGTACCATCGCTGAGCTGCAGCGCGGGCACCTGACCTTTAGGGTTGATTTGGCGAAAATCGTCGCCCCGTTCGGTGAGTTTGGTTGCCAGATCAACATTCACCTGCGTGAAGTCCAGCCCGCATTCGCGCATAACAATGTGGGGAGAGAGAGAGCAGGCTCCTGCTTTGCAAAACAGTTTCATGACCATGTACTCCTTGTTGCAGTGGGATCACAGCATAGTAAAGACTCAGGATGGAATTACCAGTGATAAGGATCAGGGATCTGTTAAGGGGGAAGTGTGAGGCATAAAAAAGCCGGGCAGAGCCCGGCTGATTTGTCACGTGGCAGCGATTACGCTTTCACATCGTTTGATCTGGCGTCGCTATCCTGCGCCTGTGTCATGCGGTTCAGCAACGGCGCCGTAATCAGCATCAGCAGAGCAATCACCGCCGTCACGATACCAATCTGCTGGAATACGCGACTGTAGGTTGCCAGCGAAATCAGCGGATCGGTTACGTTTTCAGGCACGGCCATCAGGTTTGCTACTTTACCTGCAATCACAGCTGCACCTGCCGTGGTCAGGAACCAGGAACCCATAATGAAGCCCATCAGGCGCTGTGGCACGAGCTGCGCGACCATCGCCAGGCCGAGGCCGGAGATCATCAGCTCACCAATACTCTGCAGCGCATAGCTCAGGATCAGCCAGTTTACAGAAACGATGCCTGCATCACTGGCGAACTTTGCACCCACCGGCAGCACCAGGAACGCAGCGGAGCAGAGCACCATACCAAAGGCAAACTTGTGCGGCATGGGCAGTTTATCGCCCAGCTTGTTATAGAGCGCCGCCAGCAGCGGACTGGCCAGCATGATCCAGAACGGGTTCAGTGCCTGGAACTGCTCTGGCGCAAACGTAATACCAAGAATGGTGTGTTCAACGTTACGGATAGCGAAGAAGTTGAGCGATGTTGGCATCTGCATATAGAGGACGAAGAACAGAATCGCTTCGACCATCAGCAGGAAGGCCACAATCATCTTACGACGCGCCGCGCCGTGCAGCGCAAAGGCTTCTTTGGCAAACACCAGCAAAATACCCAGCGCAATCACCGCCAGCACCAGTCGTGCAATAACCTGATGATGCAGCATCCAGTTGGCCAGCGCGATCAGCACAACGACGCCCATAAGAGTCATCAGCAGTTTACCGATCTGCAACGGCGCAAAGTCTGGCTTAGAGCCGTAATCCTTGACCATATGTTTACAGAACAGGAAGTTAAACAGGGTAATAACCAGGCCAATGACGCACAGTGAGAAGGCGACGCTGTAGCCATATTTCGCGGCTAACCACGGTGTCAGCATCATCGAAAACAGGGAACCGATGTTGATCGACATATAGAACATGGTGAACGCACCGTCGAGACGCGGATCATCTTTGTCGTAACAGGTCGAGAGCAGCGAAGAGGGGTTTGCCTTGAACAGGCCGCTACCAACCGCGATGGTCGCCATGCCAATATAGACAATGCTGACGTTATGACCGGAGAACGCGACCAGCGCATAACCCAATGCCAGCACCAGCACGCCCAACACGATGACGCGTTTGGTGCCCAGCACTTTATCACCGAGCCAGCCGCCAATCGCGACCAGCCCATAAACCAGCGCACTGAATGAAGAGAACAGGGTAATGGAGTCTGATTCAGACAATCCCAGTTGCTTCACCAGGTAAACCGCCATAATGGCCTGCAGGCCATAGAATCCAAAACGTTCCCATAATTCGATCGAGAAGATTAAATAGAACGCCTTCGGCTGTTTAAACGCATTGAGACTGACAGCCTCATCAGTGTGTTTGTTTGCAGTTGACACATGTACCTCAGTTTTTTCATACCCTGTTTCGGGACAGGAATTAAGTCCGCGTCATGTGAGTTTTCCATGCGCAAGATTGTTATTAGAAGGGAAAAGCGGCGACTAATTTGGCTGATTACGGGCGTCAGGGCAAGAATTTTCTGGCAACCCGTTGAATCCAGGGATGTTGGGTTAAAAAACTTATAACAAATCGTTAATTGGTTTTAAATGTTGAAGCAGCAAAAAATATTAGTACAGATACTCTGAATGAGCACCTTGCACTAGCGAGTAATGATATTAACTGCTAAATCGAAGCTAACCAGATAAATCGGTTGTTGAATAATAATCAGACAGTGCTAATGACAGGTTACTGGCTGAATCACAGTCAATCTGACGAATTATCAGACATTACCTGCCCGGCACTGGCGAAAAAAGAGTCAAAAGGCGATCCGGCGCACAATCAGATGATTTATTTCAGAAAGCAAAAAAAGAAACCGATTGCGTCGTGAGATCGGGAGGGGAAGTGGAGGTCATGGGGCGGCCAGCAGGAAGTTAAAATGACCTCAGACCGCCGGTGAAAAACCGCGCAGTCATATTAAAATCTTATCAATACGCGGAAGCGCAATGTCACCCTCGACAGAAAATTAACATTACTGTAACCTCTCAATTTCTCCAGGAAGGATCTGTTCATGTCGTCTCCACTGCATTTATCTCTCGTCGGTGACTACCGCGCCGATGCGGTTGCCCATCAGGCTATCCCCCTTGCTATTGAACGTGCTTCACGTCGGCTAAATCTTATCGTTGAAACGAACTGGATCGCTACTGACCACCTCGAACAGACAGACCTGACGCGCAGTGATGCGGTCTGGGTTGTTCCTGGCAGTCCTTACCGCAACGATAATGGCGTATTTGAAACCCTACGCTGGGCGCGGGAGAGCGGTAAACCTTTCCTGGGTTCCTGTGGGGGATTCCAGTATGCGGTGATCGAGTATGCGCGCAACGTCCTGGGCTGGCACGATGCCCGTCATGCTGAAACGGATACCGGCGGACGGATGGTCATTGCCCCGCTGAGTTGCTCTTTGGTGGAGCAGCGTGGCAAGGTGAGGTTTGAAGCGGGTTCCCGTATTGCTCTGGCTTACGGGACGCTGGAGAGCGACGAGGGCTACCACTGTAACTTTGGCGTTAACCCGGAATTCAGTGACGCGCTGGGCGATAATACGCTGCGCATTACCGCCAGGGATGATGCCGGTGACGTTCGCGGCGTGGAGTTACCGGATCATCCTTTCTATGTGGCTACGCTGTTCCAGTCTGAGCGCGCGGCACTGCAGGAAAAAGACTCTCCGCTGGTGATTGCATGGATGCAGGCGGCACTGGCGCAACGCTAAACAAAGCCATCCTGTGACACTGTCACAGGATGGCGGTCATCAGCGCAACAGGGCCGGTCGTTTCGCGTTGAACGTCCAGTTATCAATCAGAAACTGCATGCCCAACGCGTCGTTTCGGTTTTTATCAGGTAGCGAATGGTAGAGTTCATGGGCAGCTTCGACCCGCGCCATGTCCAGGGTAATACCCAATCCTGGCCCCTCAGGCAGTTCCAGAAAGCCATCCCGAATCTGCGGCGCATGCTGCGTCAGCTGCTGACCATCCTGCCAGATCCAGTGGGTATCAAACGCAGTCAGTCTGTCGCCCGGTGCCGCGGCTCCCAGATGCGCCACCATTGCCAGTGATACATCAAAATGGTTGTTTGAGTGGCAGCCGGTTGTCAGGCCCCATTCATGGCACAACTGCGCCACGGTATGTGCATTACGCATCGTCCAGAAATGCGGGTCGGCCAGGGGGATGTCGATGGCATTAAGCTGTAAGGCATGCTGCAACTGTCGCCAGTCATTGGCGATCATATTGGTGGCGACCGGAATACCCGTGGCTCGCTTAAACTCCGCCAGCGTTTCCCTGCCGGAATAGCCCTGCTCCGCGCCGCAGGGATCTTCCAGATAGGGAATCCGGCCCGCCAGCTGTTTACCATAATAAATGGCCTCATCCAGCGACCAGCTGGCATTGGGATCAACCGTTACCCGTGCCTGAGGAAAACGTGTCAGCAGGGCGTTAACCGTCTCCACTTCCACTTCGGCATGATGAACGCCGCCCTTCAGTTTAAAATCCCGGAAGCCATAGCGATCGGCTGCCGCCTCCGCCAGCCGCACCACGCTATCCGCATCCATCGCTTTCTCATGACGCAGTTGCAGCCAGGCATCACCACCAGCGTGGCCCGCCTGATAGTCCATGCTGGTCAGGTTACGGTCGGCGATATAGAACAGATAGCCAAGTACCGGCACGCGATCGCGCTGCTTGCCGCTGGCAAGTAACTCGGCAACCGGCAGATTCAGGTGCTGGCCCAGCAGGTCAAGTAGCGCAGCTTCAATGGCTGCGGTGGCGTTGTAAAACTTCTCGGGATTCATCTGCGGAATATGAATGTCGTCGGTGTGCGCGGTCTGCTGGTGTCGTGCGTCGCTGGCAAACAGCGTCGCGACGGTGGCATTCAGCCGCAGCAGATCGCTGCCCTCAATCTGCGGACGAAAGCGCGCCAGCAGCGCCAGTGTTGAGGCGTGGCAGGGACTTTCGCCGACGCCGGTACGGCCAGCGGAATCGGTCAGGATCACCAGAATGCGGGTAAAATAGCAGTTGTGCGCGCCGCCAATGTTCAGCAGCATGCTGTCATATCCGGCGACAGGCACCACCCGCATTGTTTTAATGACTGGACTGTCTGACATTGTGATTCTCCATAGGATCAAGGGAAGGCGGGGAGGGCTTGCGGCGCAGCAGCAGCCACAGCCCGGTCAGCAGCGAGACGCTGGTCAGGGCATAGAGACCGCCGGTGGTGGAGCCTGTCTTCATCTCCAGATAGCCAAACACCGTCGGTGCGAAGAAGCCGCCAAGGTTGCCAACAGAGTTCACCAGCGCAATCCCAGGCGCAACAATTGAGGCAGGCAGTTCTCCCTGCGGCATCGGCCAGAAAAAGGTGGCGCTGACTTTCGAGCCGATACAGGCCACGATCATCGCCAGGAAGCCAAACCATGGAGAACCCAGCGTAGCCATAAAGGTGCCGCAGGCCGCGACCAGCATGGCGACGCCCAGCGCTTTATCGAGTTTGTCGCGGTGGCGGTCTGAAAAGCGACTCAGCAGGTTGATGGCAATAATGGCGCAAAGCCAGGGTACGGCGGTGAGAATGCCGATGCCAAAACTGCTGAAGCCCTGAATACGCTGAATAATCTGCGGTAGCCAGAACACCAGGGTATAGCCTGTCATGGTCATGGTGAAGAAGATCGCGCAGAAGAACAGCAGGCTGCGATTACGTAACAGCGACATTTTACCGGGCGCGCGGTTAAGCTCGTCACGCTGTGCCTCTTCACTATTCAGCTGCTGTATCAGGGCCTGTTTCTCCGCATCGCTCAGCCAGCGTGCGTCGCCGGGGCGTGACACCAGTACCCATGCGGCGAGAATACCGACCAGCACGGAAGCACCGCCTTCAAGAAACATCACCCATTTCCAGCCGGCAATGCCTGAAAAATCGTGCATCATCAGAATGGCGCCAGTGATTGGCCCGGAGAAGAGGAAGGCGCCCGCAGTTGCACTCAGCACCATCGCAGTGGCCCGGCCGCGCCAGGCATTCGGGACCCACTGACGGAAATAGAACAGTACGCCGGGAAAGAAACCTGCTTCAGCCACGCCGAGTAAAAAACGCAGCAGGTAAAACTGGATGGGTGAGGTGACGAAACCCGTCATGACCACCACCAGTCCCCAGGTAATCATAATGCGTGTCAGCCAGACGCGGGCGCCAAAGCGCTTCATCATCAGATTACTGGGAACTTCAAACAGCGCATAGCCGATAAAAAACAGGCCCGCACCCAGACCAAAAGCCGCCGCGCTGATCCCGGCATCGGTACGCAGTTCCGCCTTGATAAAGCCAATATTGGCGCGATCGATCTGGTTAATGATCAGCATCACCACCAGCATGGGGATGATATGGGTGAAGAATTTTTTGATGGCGGAGGCGATCAGCTCATCTTGCTGGGGGGACAAGGCGCTATCCATCGGTCTTCCTCGTAAGAAACGTAAAGAAGAGCAAAGTGTAGGGCGCGCAAAAGGGCAGCTCTATGGGCATTCGCCCAGGACCCGATGGGCGTCCGGCCTGGGTGGCTGTGTTATCAATATGTTATTGGATATGGCTGGCGCAGCGGCTAAGCAAAAGTGTGGCAGCGATCAATGTCGGCATCCCCGCCTCCGCAAGGAGAAAAGCGGAGGACCGACAGCCACAACAGGCAGGTTTCAGCCGTTAACCTGACGGCATCCGGCAATCTCTTCGGCTCGCAGCAGCAATTCCTGCAGATCGTCTTCATCAATATCCAGCAGTTCACCGTCCTGTAAAGCCTGATGCAGATCGGCGCGCGTCAGCGAGACCGGCATCGCGATCGGCTCCGGTTTAACCTCCTGCGGCGCCAGTGGGTGGGGATAGCGGCGACCGGCCAGATTATTAAACAGCAATGCAAGCAGCGCCAGTGTCAGTGAGTTAAGCATGATCGGCGTAAGGACAAACTGATAACCCAGTTGCTCCACGGAAGGTCCGCCCAGAATAGCGGTTAGCGCGACTGCGCCGCCGGGTGGATGCAGACAGCGCAGTTGAAACATCAACAGGATCGCCACGCAGGCCGCGACGCCGCAGGCAATCGCCGGATCGGGGATGAGCTGGCTGACGGTGACGCCCGCCAGCGCGGACAGGGTGTTGCCGCCGACGATGGCCCACGGCTGCGCCAGCGGACTGGCGGGCAGACCAAAGAGTAAAACGGCCGAAGCACCCACCGGGGCAACAAACCACAGATTCAGCTCCCCCAGCATCCAGTGACTCAGCAGACTGGTGAGTACCAGGCCAATGCCCGCACCCAGTCCGGCAATCACCACATGCTTTTTACTTACTGTCAACGGATGTGGCCAGAATCGTGCCAGAAACAGGCGCAGCGGATGTCTCTCCGCAGAAGAACCTTTGATCATTACTTTACTCACCGTGTCATAACATTTTCTTATCGTCAGGGGCGGCGATTTTCCATCATCAACCTCAATGTAACAACCCGACAAACAGTGGAGGTATTCAGACGAGCCAGAGCGTGCGGCGAAAAGGGGGAACCGGACTGGAAAGAAGGTTACAGAGGGTTCAACCAGACAATAAAAAACCCGCCGCAGCGGGTTAGTCAGGCGAATCACTCGACTTTGTCGGGATACTCGCAGAGGTCTTCAATCAGGCATGAGCCGCAACGGGGCTTGCGCGCCACGCAGGTGTAACGGCCATGCAGAATCAGCCAGTGGTGGCAGTCAACTTTATAGGCAGCCGGAACCACCTTCAGCAGCTTCTGCTCCACCTCTTCCACATTCTTACCCGGCGCAAATTTTGTCCGGTTGCTGACGCGGAAGATGTGAGTATCAACGGCAATTGTCGGCCAGCCAAAGGCGGTATTCAGCACCACATTGGCCGTTTTACGGCCAACACCAGGCAGGGCTTCCAGCGCCGCACGATCTTCCGGCACTTCTCCGTTGTGCTGCTCAAGCAGAATGCGGCAGGTCTTAATCACATTTTCCGCTTTGCTGTTAAACAGGCCGATAGTCTTGATGTATTCCTTTACGCCATCCACACCCAGCGCCAGCATCGCGGCAGGCGTATTCGCCACCGGATAGAGCTTTGCGGTGGCTTTGTTGACGCTGACATCGGTCGCCTGCGCCGACAGCAGTACCGCAATCAGCAGCTCAAACGGCGAGCTGAAGTTCAGCTCGGTGGTGGGATGCGGATTGTTCTGCTGCAGGCGATGAAGAATCTCGGTGCGTTTAGTCTGGTTCACACCGGCTTCCCGACGGCGTTCTGAGGTGCCGCGTTTTCAGCTGCCTGAGCACGCAGAGCTGCCCGCTGTTTCATCTTCTGATCGATCAGGTATTTACCCGCCAGCATCATGCCGAGGCCGATAAAGGCGCCTGGCGGCAGCATTGCCAGCAGCATCGGTGAATCGAAATGGACCACTTCGATACGCAGCGATTTCGCCCATGGGCCGAGCAGCTGATCGGCACCGTTAAACAGTGTGCCACTGCCGATAATTTCACGCAGCGAACCCAGCACCACCATGGCGCAGGTCGCGCCCATGCCGATGGCAAAGCCGTCCAGCGCGGCAAGCGGGATGCTGCTTTTAGAGGCGACCGCTTCAGCACGACCGACCACAATACAGTTGGTGACAATGAGCGGGATAAAAATCCCCAGCGACTGATAGAGACCATAGGCGTAGGCGTTGATCAGCATCTGCACGCAGCTCACCACGGAGGCGATGATCATCACATAAATCGGGATACGAATTTCAGACGGCACCCAACGGCGCGAGGCCGAAATAAAACTGTTGGTCAGGGTCAGCACCAGCGTGGTGGCCAGCCCTAAACCCAGCGCATTCGTTGCCGTCGCCGTAACCGCCAGCAGTGGGCACAGGCCCAGCAGCTGCACCAGTGCCGAGTTGTTTTTCCACAGTCCACCCACCAGCAGACTTTTAGCTTCACTCATTTGCGTCTCCACATGCCGGTAACGAAGAGAGTTTCTCCGGAAGCGTTTTCATCAACAGCGCGGTGCGTTTGGTCGCATTGACCACCGCGCGTGGGGTAATGGTGGCGCCGGTGAACTGATCGAAGTCGCCGCCATCTTTCTTAACCGCAAACGCTTTATCCGCCGGACCATGAACCACTTTGCCATTAAAGCTGTTGATCCAGTCAGAAATGCGTAATTCAATCTTATCGCCCAGACCAGGCGTCTCATGGTGTTCGATCACCCGCACGCCCAGTACTTTACCCTGGAAATCAGCACCGACCAGCATCTGTATCGCACCAGAGTAGCCGTCAGGCGCAGTTGTCTCCAGTGCGGCAGCGACCGGCTGGCCGCCTTTACGCGCCAGGAAGAGATGGTGCGGGGCGCTATTCCCCAGTGCAGCATCTGTGACAACGTAACAATCCTGCTGAATATTGTTGTCATAAAGGTCTTCAGGCACCACCTGATCCAGCAAATTTTTCTGCTGAAGCAGGGTCTGATGCTCTACGGTCGGTTTAGTGACCGTATTAACTACTGCAGTAGCAGCCGTGGTAATTGCGGCGAAAATCGCCAGCGTCACACCATTTTTGCGAATCGTCTCCAGCATCGCTTAATCCTTCTGATGGCCGTAAACGCGCGGCTGGGTGTAGTAATCGATGAGCGGCACGCAGATGTTTGCCAACAGCACAGCAAATGCCACGCCATCAGGATAGCCGCCAAAGCTGCGAATCAGCCAGACCAGCAATCCAATCAGCGCACCATAGATCAGGCGACCCCGATTGGTGGTGGAGGCGGTCACCGGATCGGTGGCAATAAAGAACGCCCCCAGCATGGTGGCACCGGAGAACAGGTGAATCAGCGGACTGTTGAGTGATTCCGGTGAGAAGAACCAGCCCAGCGTGGCGCAGAACGCCAGTGACAGCAGCATGGCTGCAGGGATATGCCAGCGAATCGCACTTTTCCACAGCAGGAACAGGCCGCCCACCAGATATCCGACATTGACCCACTGCCAGCCCAGGCCCGCCAGCACGCCGCTGTAGATCGGCTGGGCCAGCAAATGCTCTGCGCTGTGACCGGCGCGTAAACCGGTTTTAAAGGTATCAAGCGGCGTCGCCTGGCTGATGCCATCCACTCCCATCTGCAACTGCTGCATGGTTTCGCCCGCCAGCGTATGGCCACTGAACACCATGCTAAGACTGTCCATCAGCCCCGGTTTGATCGCCTGAAGGGTGTCAGGCGGCAGCCAGCTGGTCATTTGCACCGGGAAGGAGATCAGCAGCACCACATAGCCGACCATCGCCGGGTTAAACGGGTTCTGTCCCAGACCGCCATAAAGCTGTTTAGCAATGACCACAGCAAACAGCGTACCGATCACCACCAGCCACCAGGGCGCCAGCGGGGGCAGGCTGATACCAATCAGCACAGCAGTCAGTAACGCAGAGTTATCCGCCAGGGTGCTGCCAACGGGCGCTTTACGCAGCCGCAGAATGGCCGCCTCGGTCAGCCAGGCGGTGAGCGTCGCAAGCAGGACCTGCAAAAAGGTGCCGTAACCAAAGAAATAACATTGTGCAGCAAAACCCGGCACTGCAGCCAGCACCACCAGCAGCATGATGTTGCCTGTGCTGCGGCGGTTATGGGTGTAAGGAGAACTTGCGATACGAAAAGCCATTTAATCCTCAAGCGTCTTAGACGACTGCGCTTTACGCGCTTTGGCACGGGCGATGGCGGCAGCAATAGCGGCCTTGCGCGCATCATCGGGTTGATTCAGTTCAGGTGCCTGTTCAGGTTCAGCATTCGCATTGTTTGCCTGCTCCTGCGCCTCTTCAGCTTTCTCCACCGCAAAATGCGCGGCAGTAGCGACTGCTGCGGCATCGCGTGAAGCTGTCTCCGCGTCATTTTCAGCCTGCGCGGCTTTCTTCGCTTTGGCACGGGCAATCGCCGCCTGAATGGCAGCTTTGCGCGGGTCGGTTTCGGCAGGAGCGTCTGGCGCGGCTTCAGTAACGCTCACCGTGTCAGCCAGAGTCGTCGCATCCGCGCCTTCAGCCTGTGCGGCTTTCTTCGCTTTGGCGCGGGCAATCGCGGCCTGCACCGCAGCTTTGCGCGGGTCAGTTTCGGCAGCGGCGTCTGGCGCGGCTTCAGAAAAGCTCGCCGTGTCAGCCGGAGTCGCGGCTTCAGCCTGCGCGGCTTTCTTCGCTTTGGCGCGGGCAATGGCGGCCTGCACCGCAGCTTTGCGCGGGTCAGTTTCAGCAGCGGCGTCTGGCGCGACTTCACTAACGTTCGCCGTGTCAGCCGGAGCCGCGGCTTCAGCCTGTGCAGCTTTCTTCGCCTTAGCGCGGGCTACCGCCGCTTCGACAGCGGCTTTGCGCGGATCGACGCTGGCTTCAGCCACGGTCTCCACCGCATCAACCGGTGACACTTTCTTCACCTTAGCTCGGGCAATGGCCGCTTCAACCGCTGCTTTGCGCGGATCGACAGTCTGACGCGTTACCGGTTGGGTTTCCGCCTGAGCCTCGGCCTGACGCAGACGCGCCTGCGCATGACGGGCTTCACGTTGCGCTTCAAGCGTCGCTTCATCCGGTTCAGCGGCCTGGCGGGCTTTCACCCGCGCTTTCGCAGCCGCCAGCTCACTGGTATCGGTACGGGCTACACGCTGTTTTGCCTCCTCATGACGCGCTTCACGGGCCTGTTTCTCGCGCTCCAGCCTTGCCTGACGGGCTTCGAAGCGAGCTTTGGCTTCCAGCGTGCGTTTCGCTTCCAGATCGATGGCGCGCAGCTCCGCTTTTTCCTGGCGATAATATTGCACCAGCGGAATATTGCTCGGGCAGACATAGGCGCAGGCGCCACATTCAATACAGTCATCAATGTGGTGTGAGCGCGCTTTATCGTGATCGCCGCCCTGGCTGAACCAGTAAAGCTGCTGAGGCAGCAGCTTAGCCGGACAGGCATCGGCGCAGGCGGAACAGCGAATGCAGGACTGCTCTTCATCGTTGTTACCCATCTCACTGGGAGAGGGGGCGAGAATACAGTTGGTGATCTTCACCACCGGCACATCCAGCGACGGCAGGGTAAAGCCCATCAGCGGGCCGCCCATGATCACCATCTGACGCGGTGCTGGTGTAAAACCGACATGGTGCAAGAGATGGCTGATTGGGGTGCCGAGACGACTCCAGACGTTACGCGGCTGGGCAATTGACTCGCCAGTCAGCGTCACGACACGTTCGGTAATCGGCTCACCATTAATTATGGCGCGTTTAACCGCCCAGGCGGTGCCAACGTTTTGCATCAGCACACCGATATCGGTGGAACGTCCGCCGTGTGGCACTTCCATGCCGGTCAGAATACGGGTCAGCTGCTTTGCGCCGCCAGAAGGGTATTTAGTCGGGATGACGCGAATGTGCAGATCGCGTTCGTTACCCAATGCCTGTTTCAGCGCGGCAATCGCCTCTGGTTTATTATCTTCAATACCAATCAAAACCCGCTCAGCCTGCAACACCCATGCGAGAATGCGACTGCCTTCCAGCACTTCGGCGGCGTAATCCTGCATCAGACGATCGTCCGCGGTGATGTAGGGCTCGCACTCGGCCGCATTAATAATCAGGGTTTTCACCCCGCGCAGGCCGCCTTTGAGTTTGGTGGCGGTAGGGAAGCCCGCGCCACCCAGGCCCGCAACGCCGGCGTCGTGAATACGTTGCACAATGTCGGCGCGCGGATGCTGACGGTAGTCAGGCAGAGGATCAAGCGGTATCCAGCGGTCGTCGCCGTCGGGCGTCAGAAAAATACACAGTTCTGACAAACCCGAAGGATGCGCGGTCATATGCTGACCAATATCATCAATGACACCAGAAGTGGGTGCATGGACCGGCAGCATACGGCCCGTGCCAAACGTCAGGGGCTGACCGCGCAACACCTTGTCGCCAGGCGCAACGCAGATCTCACCTTCATGTCCGATATGCTGTTTCAGCGGGATAATAAAACGGTGTGGCAACGGCAGTTCGCTGAGCGGCGTACCGTTAGACTGGGTTTTCATTTCCGGCGGATGAATACCGCCCTGAAAATCCCAGACCTTCTCTTTTTTCAGGAAGTTAAACAGATTAAGCATGAGTATCTACCGGAATCACCCGTACAGGAATGGTATTCAAATCCCACTTCCAGTTAGCTGGTGTGGTGGCAACCGGACGCATTTCAATACAGTCTGTCGGGCAGGGTGCGACGCAGAGATCGCAGCCGGTACAGACATCGCTCAGCACGGTGTGCATGGCGCGGGTTGCCCCGACAATCGCATCCACCGGACAGGCCTGAATACATTTGGTGCAGCCAATACAGTTGGCTTCGTCAATGAACGCCACCGTGCGCACCGGCTCTTTCGCCGATTCATCGCCATCAATCGGCTGCGGATCAACGTTAAGCAGCGCAGCCAGTTTGAGCATGGTCTGCTCGCCGCCTGGCGCGCATTTATTGATCGCTTCGCCGTTGTTGCCGACCGCATCCGCATAGGGACGGCAGCCTGGATAGCCACACTGACCACACTGGCTCTGCGGCAGAATGGCATCAATCTGCTCAACGATAGGATCTTCTTCGACTTCAAAGCGGCGCGAGGCGTAACCCAGCAGCGCGCCGAACACCAGGCTCAGCGCACTTAATACGGCAACAGCAATCCAGATCGCGGTCATCAGAATTTCACCAGACCGCTGAAGCCCATAAATGCCAGCGCCATCAGGCCCGCAGTGATCAGAGCGATGGAGTTGCCTTTGAACGGGGCCGGAACATTCGCCAGCACCAGGCGCTCACGCATACCGGCGAACAGGACCATCACCAGCGAAAAACCGATGGAAGCACTGAAACCATACAGCGCAGCCTGCATAAAGGTGTGGTTGAGGTTAACACTCAGCAGCGGCACGCCCAGCACCGCACAGTTGGTGGTAATTAGCGGCAGAAAAATACCCAGCAGGCGATAGAGCGACGGGCTGGTCTTACGTACTACCATCTCGGTGAACTGCACGACAACCGCGATCACCAGGATATACGCCATGGTGCGCAGATAGACCAGATCCAGCGGCAGCAGGATCAGATGATTGACCAGCCAGGCGCAGATCGACGCCAGCGTGATGACGAATGTCGTGGCGAGGCCCATGCCAATTGCCGTTTCCAGTTTTTTGGAAACGCCCATAAAAGGACAAAGGCCGAGAAACTTCACTAATACGAAGTTATTCACCAGCACAGTGCCAACAAAGAGAAGCAGATAATCGGTCATTTTTTCGCCTGGGAGCCAGAAAGCGGCTTATTATCATTGATAGCGCGACGTATCTCAACACCCGCGCCACCCGCAAGGCGGCAGACCGCACTCAGAATTAAATTCCTGACACAACTCACCGCGTTACGGCGCGATAAAGGTCTTTTTTACCCGTTCTGAGCGTTTGAAATAGGGCACAAACACCGCCGCGGCCAGCAGCGACAGCAGTAATGTCTGAAGGGCTCGGCTATCAGCGACGGGTGTGAAAGCAAAGGTTTTCAGCGCCAGTAGCACGGTAATCAGCAGCCAGAGCAGATAATGGCGCGGCAGGCGTCGGGAGCGCTTCAGGAACAGCCAGCTGATCCAAAGACTATAGGCCCAGACCGCCACGGCGGTAAGCAGGGAAATGGCCCAGTATGAGAAGAGGGTGCTGCCGTGAGAAAACAGCGCCACACGCCACGCCGGATTAAACAGGGGAGTCAGATACATCGCCAGCACCAGAACGGTGGTTAACAGGGTCATTATCAGCCAGGCCAGAGGCAGCAAAAGCCAGCCACCAATGCGCGGCGCAGCAACCTGTTCATTCATCGTAGTTATTCCTGTCTCGGAGAGTCAAAGCGCAGCAGAATAACATGTCCAGAGAGGCACGCCCATCCGGACAACGTCAGCAGTAAACGAAGCGATAAATCAGTGAGAAATCAGACCACGTAGCGCCACACCGTTTTTGGTACGCAGCCCAGATCATATAACCGTCCGCCAGAGACCAGTTCAGCGCGTCGATGGTCGGCAGCCCGGTACATATTGATAATTTCCAGATCATTGGTCAGGGAGTAATTAAGATGATCGAAAAGCTTTTCCAGACTGTCTGAATTATTTACTTTGCGGAATTTAAGCAGGTAATCGTGCGCAGTCATCATTGCCATAATAGATAGAAGTAACAAAGGAGTGCTCAGTATAGGGGGCGGGCTTGGTCTGTCCAGATCATGCAGGTGAAAAAAGCCGAAAATCAGACAAAATCACCTTATTAGTCACTAAAAGTCCATATTCCTCGTTCTGATTATGCACGATGTTGGTAACTCAGCGCCTTAGTTTACTACGTCAGCCTGACTGGTTCGGGTTACTGCGGCAATTAAACGTTAAAAATAAGCAGCACAATATTATTTTTTATTCCATTTGACCCTGACAGCACATGAATACCTTATTTATTACACTTTAACCGCAGGAAATTTAACCGTTAAATAACGAATGCCATAGAAACGTTTCGCGCCTGATTCGTCTTCATCATCGATTGTGCGGACAATCACAAATCCCATTTTTTGTTCACCGCAAACCGGATAACCCGTTTTGTACGCCTGCCTGTAATCGTTTCCAGTGGCATTAAACATAAGCGATTCTGTTTATTACATTTATTTAACCGGCATTGTAATTTTACTCAGCGATTTTATCCATAACACCCCTGTTGGAAAACTGCTCGCTCTGCACGTAACTCCTTTAAATTGCTCTGTTTTGTGAAGTGTGTCGCCATTATGCACGCTTTTTTAGTCCAGTCTAAGCAGGCTCTCTACCCTAAACAGCAAACGCCTTTCAGAGGATTAAAAACTATGTGGAAACGTTTACTTCTGACCACGCTGGTCAGCGCCGCGTTAACCGGCCCGGTACTCGCTGCTGATATGACGGTCGGCTTCTCGCAGGTCGGTTCAGAATCTGGCTGGCGCTCAGCGGAAACTAACGTAGCGAAAAGCGAAGCCAAAAAACGCGGAATCACCCTGAAAATCGCCGACGGACAGCAGAAACAAGAGAATCAGATCAAAGCCGTGCGTTCGTTCATTGCTCAGGGCGTTGATGCCATCTTTATCGCGCCTGTGGTACAGACCGGCTGGGAGCCGGTACTGGAAGAAGCCAAAGATGCCAAAATACCGGTTTACCTGCTGGATCGCGCCATCGTGGTGAAAGACAAATCGCTCTATCAGGCGGTGGTGACAGCTGACAACGTGCTGGAAGGCAAGCTGATTGGCGACTGGCTGGTAAAAACCGTAGGCGACAAAAAATGTAACGTGGTCGAACTGCAGGGCACGGTCGGTGCCAGCGTGGCAATCGACCGCAAGAAAGGCTTTGCCGAGGCAATCAGCAACCACCCTAACATTAAAGTGATCCGTTCTCAGTCCGGTGACTTTACCCGCAGTAAAGGTAAAGAGGTGATGGAGAGCTTTATCAAGGCGGAAAACAACGGCAAAAACATCTGCATGGTTTACGCGCATAACGATGACATGGCGATCGGTGCCATTCAGGCCATTAAGGAAGCCGGCCTGAAACCGGGCAAAGATATTCTGACTGGCTCAATTGATGGCGTACCGGATATCTACAAAGCGATGCTGGCGGGTGAGGCTAACGCCAACGTGGAACTGACGCCAAATATGGCGGGTCCGGCGTTTGATGCGCTGGAAAAATTCAAAAAAGATGGCACGCTGCCGCCAAAAGTGATCAAGACCGAATCGAAGCTGTTCCTGCCTGCTGATGCACAGGCGGAGCTGGATAAGAAAAACGGTATGGGTTACTGATTCACCGACCCGTCAAAGACCAGCCGCAGACCGCCCTCCGGGGCGGTTTTTCATGACGTAAGGCGGAGTGAGCAGAATGACCACGCAAAATGAAACACCGCTGCTATCCATCAGCGGCATTAGCAAAGGTTTTCCCGGCGTCAAAGCGCTGAATAATGTTTCCTTTGATATACGCAAAGGGGAGATCATGGCGCTGCTGGGCGAGAACGGTGCCGGTAAATCCACGCTGATTAAAGTGCTGACCGGTGTTTACAGCCGCGACGCCGGCACCATTACACTGAACGGCGAGCCGATTACACCGCACAATACGGCGCAGGCGCAGGAGATGGGTATCGGCACCGTTTATCAGGAAGTGAATATGCTGCCGAACATGTCGGTGGCAGATAACCTCTATATAGGGCGTGAGCCGCGTCGTTTTGGCATGATTGACCGTCGGAAGATGGTGCGTGATGCCGATGCGCTGATGCGGAATTACGGTTTTTCCCTTGATGTCACGCGTCCGCTGGGCCACTACTCGGTGGCAATGCAGCAGATTATTGCCATCTGTCGCGCGGTCGACCTTTCTGCTCAGGTGTTGATCCTCGACGAGCCAACAGCCAGTCTGGATGCCAGTGAAGTCGAGATGCTGTTTACCCTGATGGCGCAGTTAAAAGCCAAAGGGATGAGCCTGATTTTTGTGACCCATTTTCTTGACCAGGTGTACCGAATTACTGACCGGATTACCGTGCTGCGTAACGGGCAATTTATCGCGACTCGTGAGACCGCCACGCTGCCACAGATTGAACTGATTAAGCTGATGTTAGGACGTGAACTGCTTGAGACGGCGTTACAGCGTCAGGGCAGCACGCTGCGCAGCAATCAGCCGGTGGTGTCATTTGAAGATTACGGCAGAAAGGGCACCATTGAGCCTTTTAACCTGGCTGTGCGTCCCGGTGAGGTGGTGGGACTGGCGGGGCTGCTGGGCTCAGGCCGCACCGAAACCGCAGAAGTGTTGTTTGGTATTCGTCGCGCCGATCGCGGAACCGCGAAGATCAAAGGTAAAGTGCAGCGTATTACCAACCCGGCGAAAGCCTCACAGCTTGGCATGGGGTTTTGCCCGGAAGATCGTAAGACAGACGGGATTATTGGCGCGGCCTCCGTGCGCGAAAATATTATTCTGGCATTGCAGGCGCAGCGCGGCTGGTTACGGCCCATTAAAAAACGCGAGCAGCAGGCGATTGCCGATCGTTTCATCAAAAGTCTGGGCATTCGCACGCCGCACGCTGAGCAGCCGGTAGAGCTGTTATCGGGTGGCAATCAGCAGAAGGTGTTGCTGTCGCGCTGGCTGGTGACCAAACCGCAGTTTTTGATCCTCGACGAGCCGACGCGCGGTATTGATGTGGGTGCGCACGCCGAGATTATCCGTTTAATCGAATCCCTTTGCGCCGATGGTCTGGCGCTGCTGGTGATCTCCTCTGAACTCGAAGAGCTGGTCGGTTATGCCGATCGGGTGCTGATCATGCGCGATCTGAAGCAGGTGGCAGAAATTCCGCTGGAGCAGCTTTCGGTGGCGTCGATCGTGAATGCTATCGCGGACGGAGGGGCAAAACATGCTTGAGTCACCTATGACATCTGAAAAAACGCCACGTCGTAAGCTGAAACTCCCGCCGGGGATGCCGCAAATCGCCGCGCTGCTGTTGGTGCTGTTAATCGACAGTCTGGTGGCCAATAACTTTTTTGCAGTGCATCTGCAGGATGGCCGTCTGTTCGGCAGTCCGATCGATATTCTTAACCGTGCGGCACCGGTTGCCCTGCTGGCGATAGGGATGACGCTGGTGATCGCGACTGGCGGCATCGATCTTTCCGTAGGGGCGGTGATGGCGATAGCGGGCGCAACGGCCGCCACACTGACCGTCGCCGGGCACGGTGTGCCGTTTATTATTCTCTGCACGCTGGCAACCGGTTTAGCCTGTGGTTTGTGGAACGGGGTGCTGGTGGCGCTGCTGCGTATTCAGCCATTTGTTGCGACGCTGATTCTGATGGTTGCCGGGCGCGGTATTGCTCAGCTGATTACCCAGGGTCAGATTGTGACGTTCGACAGTGACAGTCTTGGCTGGTTTGGTAACGGCTCGCTGTGGATGTTGCCGGTGCCGGTCTGGATCACGCTGGTGGTCGCGCTGGCCGTCTGGCTGCTGACGCGCAAAACCGCGCTGGGTCTGTTTATCGAAGCGGTGGGGATTAACCTGCGCGCTGCCCGCAATGCGGGTGTGACGGGCTGGCTGGTGGTGATGTCCACCTACGCGATCAGTGGCGTCTGTGCGGCAGTGGCCGGGCTCATCGTCGCGGCGGATATTCGCGGTGCAGATGCCAATAACGCCGGTTTGTGGCTGGAGCTGGACGCGATTCTCGCCGTGGTGATAGGCGGTGCATCCCTGATGGGTGGCCGTTTTAATCTGGTGCTGTCGCTGATTGGTGCGCTGATTATTCAGTCGATGAATACCGGGATTCTGCTCTCCGGCTTCCCGCCTGAGCTGAATCAGGTGGTGAAAGCGGTGGTGGTGATGTGCGTGTTGTTACTGCAGTCACCGCGATTTATTGCGATGTTAAAACGGAGGCGTCCGACATGATTAAACGTCATCTTCCGCTGATGATTACCTTGCTGGTGTTTGTGGCGGGTTATCTGTTTTGTCTGAGTCAGTTTCCGGGTTTTGCTTCTACCCGGGTAATTTGCAATATCCTGACCGATAACGCGTTCCTTGGCATTATCGCCGTCGGCATGACTTTTGTGATTTTATCTGGCGGTATCGATCTGTCGGTCGGCGCAGTGATTGCTTTTACCGGTGTGTTTCTGGCGCGGGCAATTGGTGATTTCCATGTCGATCCGCTGCTGGCCTTTGCGTTGATTCTGTCAATGGGCGCGCTGTTTGGTGCCATGATGGGCTGGTTGATCGATGCGCTTAAGATCCCGGCGTTTATTATTACGCTGGCAGGAATGTTTTTCCTGCGTGGCTGTTCTTATCTGGTGTCTGAGAACTCGATTCCTATTGATCATCCGCTTTATACCATGCTTTCCAGTCTGGCGTGGAAAGTGCCGGGTGGTGGGCGTCTGAGCCTGCTGGCCGTGATTATGCTGGTGGTGGTGATTGGCGGGATTATTCTGGCGCACCGCACGCGCTTTGGTAATCGGGTTTATGCTATTGGCGGGAATCTGACCTCCGCTCAGCTGATGGGTGTTTCAACCCGTGCGACCACCATTAAGATTTATATGCTTTCCACCACGCTGGCGACGCTGGCTGGCATCGTGTTCTCGATCTATACCTCGGCAGGTTATGCGCTGGCCGGGTTGGGTGTGGAGCTGGATGCGATTGCATCGGTGGTGATTGGCGGCACGTTGTTGTCGGGTGGTGTCGGTACGGTGCTGGGTACGCTGTTTGGTGTGTTGATTCAGGGGCTGATTCAGACGTGGATTAATTTTGACGGCACGCTGAGTTCGTGGTGGACCAAGATCGCCATCGGGATTCTGCTGTTTGCGTTTATCGCGCTGCAGCGGTTACTGACGGTGATCTGGGATCGTCAGCAGAACGCACCGGTTAAACGCATCCCAACCTGAGTATTGCGTATCCCGGTTAATGGCGGCTCTCAGGAGCCGCCTTTTACTGCGCCAGATGCAGGACCATCACCGTGACTTCTTCTCCCGCTATGTGCCGCTGTTCCACCGCCTGCCATCCTGAACGCTGATAGTACGCCTGCTGATCGGGAGTATAGAGCCAGAGTTCACTAATTCGCTTTTGTCTGGCCCGCGCAATTACCTGCTGGATCAACGCGTTTGCTACGCCCTGACCGCGAAATTTTTTGTCCGTCACCACTTCACCCATCCAGTATTCTCTTGCCGGGATGTCGTCCAGTTCATAGCGGATGACGCTACAGGTCGCGATGACCGTTTCGCCATCCGGCGTGGCAACAAGGGTAAATTCCGCCGAGCCTGTCTGGTTCCTTTGGTGTAAATGCGCAAGGATGGTGGGTTGATGTGACCAGGCTGGATGATGTGACCATTCAGTGTGCAGCAGTTGTGCTGTTTGTCTGGCGTAGTCGGGATGTTGGTTCAGATCGACAACTTGCATGGCGCTGGCTACCTTCGTTTTGTCAGTCTACAAGCAATACAGGCTGGTGGGGGAAAGTGCAAGATGATGAAAGAGTTGAGTTTTAGCAAAGAGACCGGTGCTCTCATGTATTACCGGGAAAACAATCGCTATTGAATGTTGATGCAAGGTCAGGAAATGACTGCCTGATCGCAAAGGATTCCCGCATCCCTGCGGATCGGCCGCGCCATCCCTGGCGCGGACGCTTTGCTCTTCAGGCATACCATTCCTTCCCGGTTGGGCTTGATCATTGCTGTAATGGACAGTGCGAGATTGAAAGAATGGAGTGCACAGTTGCAGCGAAATGGGACTTTCGCAGTAAGGGCTTTTATTACATGCTGAGCTTTTGAATATTCGCAAAAATGCAAAATTAAGGAGGGGATGGCGGGCAGTGGAGTAAAGCGTCCGCCGCAGGGACGCGGCGGCCGAGCCTACAGGGATGTATTTACGGCGACTTTACGGAACGCCCGCCATTCCCGACTGAATAGCACGAACCTGCAAACAAACGGCGCTTTATCGATCCTGAATTGATTTCTTTTCAGAACCCCTAAAGCGCCGTTTAATCACTTATTAACGTTTCAGACGGTAGTACGCTTCGTTCCAGCGCAGCGCGTCTTTAAACGCAGGCAAGGTGGTGTGCTCATCAATCACCAGCACTTCAATATCGTTCATCTCACCGTACAGATACATATCCTCCAGCGTCAGCGCCTGGCTGAACACCGTATGGTGTGCACCGCCGCCCAGAATCCATGCTTCAGAGGCGGTCGCCAGTGATGGCTGCGCTTTCCACAGTGCGCGCGCAACCGGCAACTTCGGCAGCGGTTTCGGCTGTTCGATAGCATCCACCACGTTAACCAGCAGACGGAAACGGTCGCCCATATCGATCACGCTGGCGTTAACCGCACGGCCCGCTGGGGTGGAGAAAATCATACGCGCCGGATCGGCTTTATCACCAATGCCCAGGAACTGCACATCGATCAATGGTTTCTCTTCAATGGCAATTGACGGGCAGACTTCCAGCATGTGCGAGCCAAGCACTAAATCGTTGCCTGGTGAGAAGTGATAGGTGTAATCCTCCATAAAGGAGGTGCCACCTTTGCGGTCACCGGCCAGCACTTTGAAGATGCGCAGCAGGGCAGCGGTTTTCCAGTCGCCTTCGCCGGCGAAGCCATAACCCTGACCCATCAGACGCTGAACCGCCAGACCGGGCAACTGCGTCATGCCGTGCAGCGTCTGGAAGTTAGTAGTAAAGGCGTGGCAGCCTTCTGCTTCCAGAAAACGCTTCAGACCGAGTTCGATGCGTGCAGCATCCAGCACGTTCTGACGTTTCTCACCGCCAGATGCGGCGACATCGGTAAAGCGATAAAGACTTTCATATTCGTCGATCAGCGCATTCACGTCGCCATCGCTGACGCCATTGATCACCTCAACCAGATCGCCAACGCCCCAGCCATTCACTGAATAGCCGAACTGAATCTGCGCGGCGACTTTATCGCCTTCGGTTACGGCCACTTCACGCATGTTGTCGCCAAAGCGAGCGACTTTCAGCTGCTGGCTGGCCTGTTTAGCCAGTGCTGCACGCATCCAGTTGCCCAGGCGCTGCTGGCTGGCGCTGTCTTTCCAGTGACCTGTCACCACGCTGTGCTGCAGACCCATGCGCGCGCCGATGAAACCGAACTCACGGCCGCCATGTGCGGTCTGGTTCAGGTTCATAAAGTCCATGTCCATGCTGTCCCACGGGATCTCGGCATTGAACTGGGTATGGAATTGCAGCAGCGGCTTATTCAGTACGCTCAGGCCGCCGATCCACATTTTGGCCGGGGAGAAAGTGTGCAGCCAGGTAATGATCCCAACGCACTGCTTGTCATAATTAGCATCGCGACACAGGGCCAGCGCTTCATCCGGTGACTTCACCAGCGGTTTCAGCTCCAGACGCAGTGGTAAACCGGCCTGATTTAAACCCTCGACGACCTGACGTGCATTCTGTTCAACCTGGCGTAACGTTTCCGCCCCATAGAGATGCTGCGTGCCGATAACAAACCACACGCTGTAATTGTTTGACTGTTCCATAAAACCACTCCTTCACTTAGCGCCTACCTGATAGGCTATTTTATTTGTCATTCCGAACCTGGGCAGCGCTCACACAGGCTGCTTTAGCAACCTGAACGCCCGTCAGGGCGGCCCTGAAGGGGCGAGCGCAGCGAGTAATCCTCACGTACGCCCTCTACGCTCCGGTTGCTCCGCACTGTCCGTGTCCAGACTGCCTGCAACAATTACGCCTGATGGGAGAGGCTCGTCGCGGAAGCGGGGCGGGCGGCGTATTGCGGTTCAGCCGTCACGCACCATTGTTGATAGCGTTGATACAGTTGTTGATAGCGGGCAACGCGCGCCGGATCGGGCTGCAGCGTCACGGCAATCGGACTGGCCATGACCTGCTGAGCATCCGGGACGCTGGCGTGAACACCGGCGGCAACGGCGGCGAAAATGGCCGCACCCAATGCACAGCACTCGTCAGAGGCGACGATATCCAGTGGCCGGTTCATCACATCGCAGCAGGCCTGCATAATCGCCGGAGATTTTCGCGCGATGCCGCCGAGAGTCAGAATGCTCCCGACCGGGATCTGCTGCTGCTCAAAGCACTCCATAATGGCGCGCGCGCCAAACGCGGTTGCTGCGACCAGACCACCAAACAATGCAGGGGCATCAGTGCCCAGATTCAGGTCGGTAATCACCCCTTTCAGACGCTGATTTGCATTCGGTGTGCGGCGCCCGTTAAACCAGTCCAGTACCACCGGCAGGTGATCGAGCTGCGGATTGGCAGCCCAGGCCTCGGTTAAATCCTTAATCAGCGTTTTTTGCATCTCAGCCAGCTGAGGCTTCAGTTCCGGATGCTGCTGCGCCGCCAGCTGTAATGGCCAGCCCAGCAAACGGCTGAACCAGGCGTAGATATCACCAAAGGCAGACTGACCCGCCTCCAGTCCGATAGCGCCAGGTACCACGCTGCCATCAACCTGACCGCAGATGCCTTTGATATCGCGATCGCCGACCTTTTCTGCGTCAGCAATCAGAATGTCGCAGGTTGAGGTGCCGATGACTTTTACCAGCGTATAAGGTTTAGCTCCGCCGCCTACCGCGCCCATGTGACAGTCAAACGCGCCACCGGAAAGTGTCACGGTCTGCGTCAGACCAAGACGCTGCGCCCATTCCGGGCTGAGGGTGCCCACCGGCATATCAGCGGTCCAGGTGTCAGTAAACAGCGGGGAGTCGAGCTGCTGCGTTAACAGCGGGTCGAGCGCATTCAGGAAATCGACATCGGGCAGGCCGTTCCAGTCGCCGTGCCACAACGCTTTATGTCCGGCGGCACAACGGCCGCGACGCAGCTTATCTGGTGCGGTGGTGCCGCTTAACAGGGCGGGCACCCAGTCGCACAGCTCCACCCAGGAGACGGCGGCTTCGCGCACAGCCGAATCTTCACGCGACACGTGCAGAATCTTCGCCCAGAACCACTCCGAAGAATAAATGCCGCCGATATAGCGGCTGTAATCCTGGAAGCGGCCACTGTGGCAAAGCTGATTAATCTCTTCCGCTTCTTCTATAGCCGTGTGATCTTTCCACAACACGAACATCGCGTTGGGGTTCTCAGCGAACTCCGGACGCAGCGCCAGCACGTTGCCGTCGCGGTCAATAGGCGCCGGGGTAGAACCGGTGCTGTCAACGCCAATGCCGACCACGGCGTTGCGCTGATCTTCACTCAGTGCATTCAGAACGCCGAGCAGCGCCTGCTCCATAGCGTCAATATAATCCTGTGGATGGTGGCGAAAACGGTTGGTGTGCGGATCGCTGTATAAGCCCTGTTGCCAGCGCGGATAGCTGAACACCGCACTCTGCAGCTCTTTGCCGCTATGACAATCCACGGCCAGCGCACGCACCGAATCACTACCAAAGTCCAGCCCAAGGGTGATGGCTCCAGCACGCATCGGAATCTCCTGTAGTTAGTTAACGCCTTTATCCTGGGTTCGGTGCGCCAAATCAGTTAGTCATGGCTGGCTGACAATATGCACTTTTCTGTCATCGGCAGTGATTTTGTGATCCATTGCATAAGTTAAGGACCGGTTAAATTTGCTGAATATATGGATGATTTTGCCGTGATTTTAAGATGTGATACCGCTCTACATTTTTCTTCGCTAATACCGCTAAAACTAGCCCAGCGTCTGGACACTCTGTCAGCACATGCCAGCCTAACGCACTGATTTATGGCTGTACCCACAAAACAAAACTTACTGGTAGCGTTTACACCGATTCGTTATTAGCAGCGAAAAATAACCTGGTACCGGAGAGCATCATGCATAAATTCACTAAAGCATTCGCGGCCATCGGCCTGGCAGCGGTTATGTCACAATCCGCTATCGCCGAGACCATGAAGCTGGGTTTTTTAGTCAAGCAACCAGAAGAACCCTGGTTCCAGACTGAATGGAAATTCGCCGATAAAGCGGGCAAAGATCTTGGCTTTGATGTCATTAAAATTGCCGTGCCGGATGGTGAAAAAACCCTGAATGCCATCGACAGCCTGGCGGCGAACGGCGCAAAAGGTTTTGTCATCTGTACGCCCGATCCAAAACTCGGTTCCGCCATCATGGCAAAAGCGCGCGGCTACGGCCTGAAAGTCATCGCAGTGGATGATCAGTTCGTCACCGCCAAAGGCAAGCCAATGGATACCGTGCCACTGGTGATGATGGCGGCCACTAAAATTGGTGAGCGTCAGGGTCAGGAGCTTTATAAAGAGATGCAGAAACGCGGCTGGGATGTGAAAACCACCGGCGTGATGGCCATTACCGCCAACGAACTCGACACCGCTCGTCGTCGTACTGGCGGCTCAATGGACGCGATCAAAGCCGCTGGCTTCCCGGCAGCCCAGATCTACCAGGTCCCAACCAAATCTAACGACATCCCTGGCGCGTTTGATGCCGGTAACTCCCTGCTGGTGCAGCATCCTGAAGTCAAACACTGGCTGATTGTCGGCATGAACGACAACACCGTGCTGGGCGGCGTACGTGCGACTGAAGGTCAGGGCTTTAAAGCGGCTGACGTCATCGGTATCGGCATCAACGGCGTCGATGCCATCAGCGAACTGTCGAAAGACAAGGCGACCGGCTTCTACGGTTCGCTGCTGCCAAGCCCGGATATCCACGGCTACAAAAGCAGCCAGATGCTCTACAACTGGGTCAGCAAAGGTGAAGAGCCACCTAAATTCACCGAAGTTACTGATGTGGTGCTGATCACCCGTGACAACTTCAAAACTGAACTGGCGAAAAAAGGACTGATGTAACTGTGAGCCTGCCGGGCTGTTCGTCGCCCGGCATCCTTAATAGCCCATTTCGCGTCGCCCGCCATAACCGGCCGGTGGCGCGAAAGAGTGAGGATTAACATGAACACTGATTCAGCATTTCTGTCGTTTCATGGCATCAGTAAAACTTTCCCTGGCGTGAAAGCGTTGCAGGATATCTCCTTCGACTGCCGTGGCGGTGAAGTTCACGCTCTGATGGGCGAGAACGGCGCAGGCAAATCGACGCTGTTAAAAATACTCAGCGGCAGTTATCAGCCGAGCGGCGGTGAGATTCGTATTAAAGGCAAGCCGATGAGTTTTCAGCGCACGACGGATGCACTGGACGCGGGCGTCGCCATTATTTACCAGGAACTGCATCTGGTGCCGGAAATGAGCGTGGCGGAGAACATCTATCTCGGTCAGATTCCGCACAAACATGGACTGGTCAACCGTAAGCTGATGCGTTTTGAGGCGGGCGTACAGCTGAAAAATCTCGGCATGGATATCGATCCCGATATGCCGCTGAAATACCTGTCGCTGGGCCAGTGGCAGATGGTGGAGATTGCCAAAGCGCTGGCGCGCAACGCACGTATTATCGCCTTTGATGAGCCAACCAGCTCCCTGTCGGCGCGTGAAATCGACAACCTGTTCCGCGTCATTCGCCAGCTCCGCGAGGAGGGCCGGGTGGTGCTCTACGTTTCACACCGTATGGAAGAGATTTTCGCCCTTAGCGATGCCATCACCGTGTTTAAAGATGGCCGCTACGTGCGGACGTTTACTGACATGGCGAACACCCATCACGACGATCTGGTGCAGGCGATGGTTGGGCGCAACCTGGGCGATATCTATGGCTACTCACCGCGTCCCAAAGGGGAAGTGCGGCTGGAGCTGGACAAGGTTGAAGCGAAGGGCGTGCGTACGCCAATTTCACTGAAAGTCCATGCCGGTGAAATCGTTGGACTGTTTGGACTGGTCGGTGCCGGACGCAGTGAACTGCTGAAGGGCCTGTTCGGCGGCACGCGTTTGCGTGGCGGTCAGGTCATCCTGGACGGCAAGCCACTGCCGCTGCGTGAGCCGATTGACGCCATTCGTGCCGGCATCATGCTCTGCCCGGAAGATCGTAAAGCTGAGGGCATTATTCCGGTGCACTCGGTGCGCGACAACATCAACATCAGCGCCCGCCGTCACAACCTGACTGCCGGTTGCCTGATAAAAAACGGCTGGGAAAACAAGAACGCCGACAGCCATATCCGCTCGCTGAATATTAAAACACCCAGCGCCGATCAGCTGATCATGAACCTTTCTGGCGGTAATCAGCAGAAAGCGATCCTGGGACGCTGGCTCTCTGAGGATATGAAAGTGATCCTGCTGGATGAGCCAACGCGCGGCATCGATGTCGGTGCCAAACATGAAATTTATAACCTGATTTATCAGCTGGCGAACCGGGGCATTGCGGTGCTGTTCGCCTCGAGCGATTTACCGGAAGTGATGGGCCTGGCCGATCGCATCGTTGTGATGCGTGAAGGTGCCATTGCCGGTGAACTGCTGCACGACGACGCCACGGAGCAGCAGACGCTGAGCCTGGCGATGCCCAAAACCACTCAAGCGGCCGCCGTGGCCTGACAGGAGATCATCATGGCTTCATCTACGACCTCAAATACACCGCAGCCCGCTTCACGCGGCGGCCTGCAGTTAGGTCGCATCTGGGACAACTTCGGCATGCTGGTGGTATTTGCACTGCTGTTTATTGTCTGTGCGATTTTTGTGCCGAACTTCGGCTCGTTTATCAATATGAAAGGCTTAGGGCTGGCGATGTCGATGTCCGGCATGGTCGCCTGCGGCATGCTGTTCTGTCTGGCCTCCGGTGATTTTGACCTGTCGGTCGCTTCCGTCATCGCCTGTGCGGGTGTCGTCACCGCCGTGGTCATCAATATGACGGAAAGCCTGTGGATTGGTGTGGGTGCCGGACTGGTGCTCGGCATGATCACCGGCTTTATCAACGGCTTTGTGATTGCGCGACTGAAGATCAATGCGCTGATCACCACGCTGGCGACGATGCAGATCGTACGCGGCCTGGCTTATATCTTCTCTGACGGTAAAGCGGTTGGTATTGAAGATGAGCGCTTCTTTGAACTGGGCTTTGCCAACTGGCTGGGTGTGCCCGCGCCGATCTGGCTGACTCTGGCCACCATGGTGATCTTCGGCTTCCTGCTCAACAAAACCACCTTTGGTCGTAATACGCTCGCGATTGGTGGCAATGAAGAGGCGGCGCGCCTGGCGGGTGTACCGGTAGTGCGCACCCGTATCATCATCTTTATCCTCTCCGGCCTGGTCTCAGCGGCGGCGGGCATTATTCTGGCGTCACGTATGACCAGCGGCCAGCCGATGACCTCCATCGGCTATGAACTGGTGGTGATTTCTGCCTGCGTACTGGGTGGTGTTTCACTGAAGGGCGGCATCGGCAAGATCTCTTACGTGGTGGCGGGGGTATTGATCCTCGGCACGGTAGAGAATGCGATGAATTTATTGAATATCTCGCCATTCTCACAGTATGTGGTGCGCGGTCTGATACTGTTAGCTGCGGTGATTTTTGACCGTTACAAACAGAAAAAAGCCTGATTGAGCGAGCCGTTGGCCTGCGGACGCAGAGGTGTCTGCAGGCTATCCGAACAATAACAGACTGAGTGAGGACGCTATGTATCACCGCGAATTACCGGCTGAGCAGCAAAACCCCTTGTTGCCGGGCTATTCATTCAATGCCTGGCTGGTGGCAGGGCTGACGCCCATCACTGCCGATGGTCCGCTCGATTTTTTTATCGACCGCCCGCACGGCATGAAAGGTTACATTCTGAATCTCACCATTAAAGGCAAAGGGCGGGTATTCGACGGCGAGCGGGCATTTGACTGCGAGCCTGGCGAAATGCTGCTGTTTCAGCCAAAAACCGCCCACTACTATGGTCGCGCGCCGGACAGTCCGCAGTGGTTCCACCGCTGGGTCTATTTCCGTCCGCGCGCCTACTGGCACGACTGGCTGCGCTGGCAGGATGAGCAGGAGGGTGTGGGACGACTGCTGCTGCCTGAGTCACTGCGTGGCGAATTTGACCGACTGTTTGCCAGTATCGAACAGACCCATAATTCGGGTCGGCGCTTTGCGGAAGAGCTGGCGATGAACCTGCTGGAGCGACTACTGCTACGTGCCGTTGAAGAAGATCCGCGTAGTCATCAGCTCATCCGCGATCCACGCGTAATTGAAGCCTGCCAGTATGTGACCAACCATCTTGCCAGCGAAGTGAAGATTGAAGAGGTGGCGCGTCACGTCTGCCTGTCACCGTCGCGGCTGGCACACCTGTTCCGCGAGCAGATGGGGGTCAATCTGCTGCGCTGGCGTGAAGATCAGCGCGTTATTCGCGCCAAACTGTTGCTGCAGACCACCCAGGAACCGATCGCCTCGGTAGGGCGTGAAGTGGGTTACGACGACCAGCTCTACTTCTCGCGCGTGTTTCGCAAGCGTGTTGGTGTCAGTCCCAGCGATTTCCGCCGCCGCAATCAGGACGCACACGACAGCCTGGCGGCGCAGACGGCCTGGCCCCTGGCGCGGAGTGCTATCTCTTAGTTTTTTCGGGAGATTCCGCCTTGTCCTCACCTGGTTAATAGTCTTAAATCATTCAGGTTAGCGACAAAGAGGAATCAAAATGAGCGATAAATTACGTGTTGGTCTGATCGGCTACGGTTTTGCCAGTAAAACGTTTCACGCCCCGCTGATTGCAGGGACACCGGACGTCGAGCTGGCAGCCATTTCCAGTAGCGACGCCAGCAAAGTCCACGCCGACTGGCCTGCTGTTAAAGTGGTGGCCGATCCTCAGGCGCTGCTGGACGACCCTACGCTGCAACTGATTGTTATTCCTACCCCCAACGACACCCACTTCCCGCTGGCAAAAGCGGCGCTGAACGCCGGTAAACATGTGGTGGTCGACAAGCCGTTTACCGTGACGTTGTCACAGGCGCGCGAACTGGATGCGCTGGCGAAAGCCAAAGGTTTGCTGCTATCGGTGTTCCATAACCGCCGCTGGGACAGTGACTTTCTGACACTGAAATCCCTCCTTGAGACAGGCTCACTGGGTGAAGTGCGCTATTTCGAATCGCACTTTGACCGCTTCCGTCTGGAAGTGCGTAATCGCTGGCGCGAAATGAAGGGCGCAGGCAGCGGAATCTGGTATGACCTGGGGCCACATCTGCTGGACCAGGCGCTGCAGCTGTTTGGCCCGCCGGTCGCTATTAATGTCGACCTGGCCGAGATGCGTCCGGGCGCGCAGACCACCGACTACTTCCATGCCACGCTGACCTACCCGCAGCGCCGCGTGGTGCTGCACGCCAGCATGCTGGTGGCAGCAGAATCTGCCCGTTATACCGTCCACGGCACGCGCGGCAGTTACGTCAAATATGGTCTGGACCCACAGGAAGATCGCCTGAAGTCGGGGGATTTCCCGCCGCAGGAGGACTGGGGTTATGACATGCGCGACGGCACGCTGACGTTAGTTGACGGTGATTCACTGACGGAAACTACTCAACTGACTCAGCCGGGCAACTATCCCGCTTACTATGCGGGCATCCGCGATGCGATTGCCGGACGCGGTAACAATCCGGTGACGGCGGAAGAGGCGATTCAGGTGATGGAGCTGATTGAACTGGGTCTGCAATCCGCTGAGAAACGCCAGACGATGTCGCTGAAGCGCGTCTGATCTGTAGGTGCTTAATGCAGAAAGCAGAACGGGCCGGTTATCCGGCCCGTTTTATTAGCAGCGCCAACTGCAAGACCGAGCCAGCGAAGGGAGCACGGCCAGATCGGAAAGACGCAAAAGCCGCCATCCATGGCATGCTCGGCCCTCGCCGTCCTGGCGCGGGACGCTTTCCACTTCTGACCGTGTTCCCTGCGCGTCAAGCATATGCGTGGCTGTCAGAATTGCCCGGAGTGTGTTGGGGCAGCAGAGTGACGGGCCGGTTATCCGGCCCGTTTTTTGTCGCTACGCTTCAGGATTACTGCACGCGTGCGCGGATAGCCGCTTTCTCAGCCTCGCTGAGGAAGGCAATCGTCAGACCATTCTCCTGCGCCTGACGCATCTGCGCTGCGCTCAGACCGGCAGCCGGTGCGGCGTGCTGATACTCATGCGCCAGTTCAATGCCCTGAACCGCCGGATCATCCGTGTTGATGGTCGCCAGAATGCCATGCTCCAGGAAGGTTTTCAGCGGATGCTGCGCCAGTGAGGGCACAGTGCTGGTCTGAATATTGGAGGTCAGGCAGGATTCAATACCAATCCGGTGCTCCGCCAGGAAATCCATCAGCGCGCGATCTTCGATCGCTTTCACACCGTGACCAATACGTTCAGCGCCCAGCTCCCGAATCGCCTGCCAGATGCTCTCTGGTCCAGCCGCTTCGCCCGCATGTACGGTAACGCGGAAGCCGGCATCGCGCGCCTGGGTAAAGTGGCTCAGGAACTCGCTGCCCGGGAAGCCCAGCTCATCTCCCGCCAGATCGACCCCAGTGATGTGATCGCGATGGGCAAGCAAACCTTCCAGCTCGCCGAGGCAGGCATCTTCGCCAAAGGTACGGCTCATAATACCAATCAGACGCACGTCGATATCGTGTTGCTGCCGACCTGCGCGTACGCCCTCGATCACCGCTTCGACCACACCGGCAATCGGCAGGTTGTGGGTCATCGCCATATAACCAGGGGAAAAACGCAGTTCAGTGTAGTGAATGCCGGCGCGCGCGGCATCTTCGACATTCTCCTGCGCGATCCGGCGGCAGGCATCCAGATCGCCCAACACTTTCACGCCCCAGTCGAGCTTCTGCAGGAAGCTCACCAGGTCAGGTTCATTCTCGCCGACCTGCACGTGCGGAAGCAGAGTCTCAAGCGTGGTGGCGGGCAGGGTAAGGTTAAACTGGCGACCTAAATCGAGAATGGTTTGTGCACGAATGTTGCCATCAAGGTGGCGGTGAATATCAGTCAGTGGGATTTTTGAATCGATCATGGCGCACTCGCTCAGTTGTCGGTGAAGTGCAGAGCATTATAAAAATATCTTGCGCAACAGCGCCAGCTATTTGCGCAACAGCCTCGCCGGATGCTGCTTAATTACCCATAACCAGCGAGTGAGAGCCACTTCGCCGATGGATGTCAGCCCTGCAACTGATGTATCGCCGCAATAAGGCGCGAAATGCCATCTTCAATCTTACTACGCGGACAGCCAACGTTAAGACGCAGAAACCCGCTGCCTGCGTCGCCGTAGGTTGAGCCGGGCATAATCGCCACCAGTTGCTGGATCAGCGCCTGTTGCAGTGCCTCTTCAGGAATACCCAGCGCATTCATATCGATCCAGGCGAGATAGGTCGCTTCAGGGATGTGCCAGTCAAGTCCGGGAAACTCAGTGTTGAGGCGATCGGCAACCCGCGTGAAATTGCCGTAAAGATAGCTGCGTAGCGCATCCAGCCACGGCTCGCCATGTCGGTAGGCGGCAACGTGTGCCGTGACGGCCAGCACCGCCGGAGACGAAAGGCCGTCAGCATTTTTCAGCGCCTGAAACCAGGCTGCTCTGTCCGCCGCATCCGGGATGATGCCCCACGCACCCGTCAGGCCCGGCACGTTGAAGCTTTTAGACGCCGAGGTAAACAGCGCCCAGTCACTGCGTGCCACGCTGGCCCACGGAGTATGGGGTTGATTACCCATGATCATATCCATATGGATTTCATCGCTGATCACCCGCACGCCGTGACGATCGCAGAGCGCCGCCATCTGTTGCAGCTCCGTTGTCGTCCAGACTTTGCCGGTGGGATTGTGGGGGCTGCAGAGCAACAGGATTTTGCAGCGCGGGCGCGCCAGTCGCGTCTCCAGCGCGGCCATATCACATCGCCAGCGCCCGCGATCCCGCTGCAACGGCATCTCCAGCACCTGTCGCTGATTGCCGCGTACAGTTTTATAAAAGGCATCGTAGGCGGGAGTATGAAGTACCACTTCATCATCCAGGTGACTCCAGCGACGCAGCATCTGCGCCACCATATAGATCACTGACGGGCCATAAACCAGCGTGTCAGCATCGGGCTGGTAGCCGAAACGACTGGACATCCAGTGACAGCAGGCGGAAAGAAAATCGTCATGCTGCCAGCGACTATAACCCAACACGCCGTGTGCCACGCGCTGCGCCAGCGCCTGCTGAACCGCTGGTGCTGTTCTGAAGTCCATATCGGAAATGGTAAATGGCAACAGATCGGATACGCCAAAGCGGTCAGCCACAAAATCCCACTGCGTAGACCAGCTGCCACGGCGATCGATGACTTCGTCAAAGTTAAACATTATCGGCTCCAGCGCATCATGCAGTCACATTCATCAGGTGTGACAGTTCATCTTTCACCGACTGCACCTGCGGGCCAATGACCACCTGCAGGCTGGTCTGATTGAGATGCACAACCCCAATCGCGCCGTTGGCTTTCAGCGCCGCATCGTCCACCTTACTCATATCCGCCATGGTTAAACGCAGACGTGTCAGGCAGTTGTCCAGCGAGGTAATATTCTCAACGCCGCCCAGCGCCGCCAGGATAGCCGGTGAGTTATAGCCCGATTTACCTTTACCGGCATTGCTGACCTGCTGCGCAACCGCACTGGTATTTTCTACTTCCCGGCCCGGCGTTTTGATGTTGAAGTGCAGAATGGCGAAACGGAAAATCAGGTAGTAACCGGCAAACCATATCGCTGCAACAACCGGTACCCAGTACCACTTTGTCGACAGGCCGTGTAGTACACCAAACACGACAAAGTCGATGATATTGCCATCTGTATTGCCGATAGTAACCCCGAGTATCGCCATGATGGTGAAGCCAACACCGGTCAGCAGAGCGTGGATAAGATAGAGGAAGGGGGCGACAAACAGAAACAGAAATTCGATCGGTTCAGTGGTGCCGCCGACCACGCAGGCCACTACGCCAGAGATTAACAGACCTTTAATCTTATGGCGATTCTCCGGCCGGGCGCAGTGATAGATGGCCAGGGCGGCACCAGGCAGACCACCGAGGAAGGCCGGCATTTTGCCCTGAGACAGGAAGCGGGTCGCGCTTTCAGCAAAACCGTGGGTTTCCGGGCAGGCGAGCTGCGCCTGGAAAATGGTTAACGCACCGCTGACGCTCCTGCCACACACATCCAGTGTGCCGCCTGCATCGGTAAAGCGCATGATCGCCACCAGAATATGCTGCAGGCCAAACGGCAGTAGCAGGCGTTCGCCGGTACCAAAAATCATCGGGCCAAAGTCACCCGCGCTATTAATCATCCAGCCTAATCCGGTAATGCCCCGTGCGAAAAATGGCCAGATCAGCGGCACGACCAGCCCCATTAACCCAATCACCAGCGTGGTGATAATCGGGACAAACCGGGTGCCGCCAAAAAAGGCCAGCGCATCGGGTAGTCGGATGTTATGGAAGCGCTCGTGTAGCCAGAACACGACGATACCCACAATCACCGCACCCAGTATGCCTGTATCGATCGACGGAATCCCCATGATCGGCTGAACGTTATTCGCTTTAAGCAGGGCGGCATCAGTGGTCGGCAGAATGCCATTGATATTTAGCCAGAAGTTGATGCTGAGGTTTAATACAGCATAACCCACGAAACCGGCAAACGCTGCAACACCTTTGTTCTCGCGCGCCATACCCAGCGGAATCGCAATAGCGAACATCAGCGGCAGATAGCTGAAGGCAAACGATCCCAGCTTGGCCATCCACAGAAAGAGATATTGGAGCCAGGAGTGATCAAGCACAGGTAACAGAGTCAGAACGTCATGGCTGCTCAGTGAACTGCCAATCCCGAGCATGATGCCGCAGAATGAGAGCAGGGCAACCGGCAGCATAAAGGTTTTCCCCAGACTCTGGAAAAATTCCCAGACGGACATTTTTTGGTGAGAGGGTGACATGAACGCTCCTGGATAAAAGGACCATTGAGTAAAGTGGCGGGATGATAAAACGTTTTACCTGGATCTTATGCGCGCTGAATCACAATCCTCAGGTCATGGGTGATATTATTCTGACGTCATAAGGTGTAACGTTTTACCTTGTTTTCTAATGCTGTAGTTCAGTTGAGTAATCTGATGAGTAAAATCACCATCAATGATGTTGCGGCGGCGGCGGGCGTCTCGGTGACCACGGTATCGCTGGTGTTATCCGGTAAAGGACGGATCTCTGTGGCCACCATGGCACGCGTGAATGAGGCCATTGAGCAACTCGGCTTCGTCCGTAACCGTTCAGCGACCATGCTGCGTGGCGGTGAGAGTGGTGTGATTGGATTGATTGTCCGCGATCTCAGTCAGCCGTTTTATGCCGAGATGACGGCAGGTCTGAGCGAAGCGCTGGAGAAGCAGGGCAAATTGCTGTTCCTGACGCAAAGCGGTGCTCAGGGGCAGCATCTGCATCGCTGCTTTGAGTCACTGATCGCTCATGGGGTGGATGGTATAGTGCTGGGAGGCGGTGCCGACAAGGCCAGCCAGATTGTGACGAGAGCCAGCGAACTGAATATGGCGTTAGTCTGCGCCGCGCGCGCCAGTAGCCTGGAAGAGGTGGACGCTATCCGTCCCGATAATGCTCAGGCTGCGCGTCTTGCCACTGAATACCTGATTCGTCAGGGACATCAGCGGATTGCCTGGCTGGGCGGCCATAGCGCTTCACTGACGCGGGCGGAACGGCTTGGCGGCTATTGCGCCACACTGCTGCAATATGGTCTGCCGTTCAGGCCTGAATGGATTATTGAATGCGGCAGTACCCAGAAAGAGGCTGCCGAAGCGGCGGTCCAGTTGTTTCAGCACCATCCCCGATTGACCGCCGTGCTGGCTTACAATGCCACTACCGCGCTGGGGTGTTATTTTGGGCTGATGCGCACCGGGCGCACATTTTCCCGTGGTGCAGTCGACAGCTATTACGATCAACAACTGGCTTTAATGGGGTTTGGCGATGAACCGCAGGCGGAACTCACCGATCCCCCTCTGACGTTTGTCACCAGTTCCGCACGGGAGATTGGCCGCGTGGCCGCAGATCGTATCCTGCAGCGGATGGCGCATCCTGACGCCGCCCGGCAAAACGTGATTATGCCGCCACAGCTGGTTATTCGCGGGTCGGCATAAAAAAGGCGACCCGGAGGTCGCCTTTGATGGAAGACAGCGCAATTACTGTGGCATGCCTTCGCTGGTGGGCATGCCCAGCATATAGCGGGACATGAACTGCTCCAGCGTCATCTTGTCGCCGTTCATGTTCACCTGACCGTTGGCATACTGCAGGCTGGTCACGATGTTGTTATCCTGCTGCTGAGTCAGGCGGAACATCTGACCCATCGCCGCCAGACCCTTCACCTGCTGATCCGCCAGCTTTTGCGCGTCGTCGGCCTGATAACCTTCAGCCAGACCTACCTTACGCATGGTTTCGGTGGCCATCGGCATGTTGATGACCAGTTTGCTATCCAGGCTTTTCAGCACCCGATCAACCATGGCGCTGAGGGTCTGCGCTTCGCCGGTGACGGTGGACGGATCGTTGAAGCTGGCGGTCAGATTGAAGGTACTTTCACCTTTATCGTTTTTCCAGCTCAGCGGAGCGATGCTGATGGATGGCGAGCCTTTCAGCAGCATCGACAGGTTGTTCATCAGAATCTGATGAACGCCCGCCTGATAGCGAATAGGGTCTTCCGCAACGCCAGGCTGGCTCAGCAGTTCCTGCATCTGCGCGTTGTAACGATCGGAGAAGGCTTTGACTGCCTGGGCATCAAACTGGGACAGCTTCATTTTCAGGGCTGCCTGACCAAAATCCTGTTTCTGCAGCTGAACGCCTTCAACCTTGTAATCGATATTGCCGCCAATCTTACCGGCACTATTATCGAACGAGGAGGTGCCTTTCATTTTATTCAGCGTCAGGGCATCCTGACCATTGATGCTGGCATTCACCTTCTCAATGTCTACCGACTGGTCGCCGATACGCACGCCTTCCGGGCTGAGATGTGTGTTACCGCTTAGCTTCAGACCATTAATGGTGAAGAGGACAGGCTGGCCCATCTCATTTTTGCTGGTCAGCGCGAGGCTATCAACGTCACCGTCCAGCGACACTTTATCGCCTTTGTTATCTGCACTGACGTTGAAGGTGCCGCCATTGGTGGCCAGGCGTTCGCCGGTTTGGGCATTCTGATAGTCAACCGGCAAGACGCGCAGCGCGGTATCCGTGGCGCCGCTGTAACCAATGCGGGTGTCTGCGTTAATCAGAGACTTGTTCCCGGTCAGTTCAAACAGTTTTTTCACCGCATCGGTGTTAGCCAGTTCGGTATGAACGGACGCCATGCTTGGGATCAGATTGAAATGCTTCAGCTGCGCGAACGGGAAAGGACCATGATCGATAGTCTCATTCAGGATGATGCTCTGACCCGGTTTCAGCAGCGGATTATCTTCCGTCTGTGAGCTGGCCTGAACCACCAGATTTACTTTGCTGCTGAACACGCCGCGCTGATAGTCCTGATAGCTGATCTTCAGTCGGCTGTTCGGGGCATAAGCATTCAGCTGAGCGTTGGCGTTTTGCACCAGCTGGTCCCTGTGGCTTTCAATCTGCTTGCCGGTGAACCATGCCGCGCCAGTCCAGACTACGCCCAGTGCGATGATCACACCTACGGCAACATTGGTCTTTTTCATTGCTGATTCGTCCTTATCCTTGAGTCCGCTTATGCCGCAGGTTTAGCCTGGCGACCGAAGAAAAACGCCCGCAGGCGTTTAAAAGCTAATAGGTTGAAATAATAGCAGTTAACAGGCATGCCGTCAGCCGCTTCACCCTAAGTCGTTAAACACCCGCGCCAGTCGGCCCGTGCCAGCCGCCGTAACCGGTGATTCGCTGGCGGCAATGAAGCAGGACTCGCCAGGCTTCAGCGTCACCTGCTGCTCGCCTTTGGCGATCACGGCCTGGCCTTCGATGCAGAACATTATCGCGGCGCTCTGCTGCGCCAGCGACTGGGGTTGTGCATTGAGACTGTGAATAGCAAAGGCAAAATCGTCGACCGGAATCGGGAAGCGCAGTGTGTTGCCCTGGTGCTCCGGCGCTGTCAGCAACGCATTAGCGGGCTTCTCATCGAATTTCAGATTAGCCATCAACTCGGCAATATCGATATATTTCGGGGTTAAACCGGCCCGCAGGACGTTATCGGAGTTTGCCATCACCTCCAGTGCCACGCCTTTCAGATAGGCGTGCGGGGTTTCCGCGTAGAGGAACATCGCCTCGCCAGGTTGCAGGGTAATGACATTCAGCAGCAGCGGTGAAAACAGGCCACTGTCGTCAGGATACTCTGCCGCAATCATACGGATGGTTTCCCATGGCTCGCCCTGTTGCACGTCAAGCGCAGATTTCAGCACGCCCAGCGCCAGCGATTTCGCCTCGCCCTCCAGTGACAGCAGGGTAGAGAACAGCGCGGCCAGCGTATCCTTTTCAGGGTGCTGCAAAAAATGCGCAATCTGTGGATGTGCGCCCGCCACCGGTTCCAGCAGTGAAACCATCTGCGTCAGTGTGCGAAAGCCATTCATCGCCTGAAACGCAGTCAGCGCGTAGACCAGCTCTGGCTTGTGGTTGGCATCTTTATAATTGCGCTCAGCCGCAGCCAGTGGAATACCCGCTGCATTCTCACGCGCAAAACCCACTTCGGCGGCATGCTTGCTGGGATGAACCTGAATCGACAGCGGTTGATCGGCACATAACACTTTGAACAGGAAAGGCAATTCACCAAAACGCTGCGCCACCGCATCGCCCAGCATCGCCGCAGGCGAAGCATCAATCACGTCACGCAAAGAACGCTCGCTGCCCTGATCAATAACGGTTGAAGGGCTTTTCGGATGTGCGCCCATCCAGAGTTCCGCCATCGGCAGCCCTTTTGGGTTCTCAACCCCATAAAGTTCAGTCAACGCAGTTTTGCTGCCCCACGCGTAGTTTTGCAGCGAATTGTTCATTTTTTGCATCGCATAATCCTTTATCACGGGAAATTATTGCGGCTATTAAAGCAGAAACTACCGGTAAAAATACATATCCAGCGCAAAAGGACGCTAAGCTCTGATAATGTTAAATTATTGTATATTACTATTCTGACTGCCTGGCAGCCGATCGTGATCACGGACCAGGCGGTCATTCTTTAAAACAAGGTGAAGGAGACGTATTCATGGCAGCCAACCGCATTGAGAAAGATTCAATGGGCCCCATCGACGTACCGGTAGACAAACTGTGGGGCGCGCAGACGCAGCGCTCACTGGAACACTTCCGCATCTCAACTGAAAAAATGCCGACCGCGCTGGTGCATGCACTGGCACTGACCAAGCGCGCCGCCGCCAGCGTGAACCGCGATCTGGGCCTGCTGCCCGCAGATCGCGCCGATGCGATTATCAGCGCGGCGGATGAAGTGCTGGCGGACAAGCATGCGGATGAATTCCCGCTGGCAATCTGGCAAACCGGTTCCGGCACGCAGACCAATATGAACATGAACGAAGTGCTGGCGAATCGCGCAAGTGAAATCCTCGGCGGCGAGCGCGGTATGTCGCGCCTGGTCCATCCCAACGACGATGTGAACAAGAGCCAGAGCTCCAACGATGTCTTCCCGACGGCGATGCATGTCGCCGCCGTGATTGCCCTGCGCGAACAGCTGATCCCACAAATTCAGGTACTGAAAAAGACGTTGAGCCAGAAGTCTGACGCCTTTAAAGATATCGTCAAAATTGGCCGTACTCACCTGCAGGATGCGACGCCGCTGACGCTGGGCCAGGAGATTTCCGGCTGGGTGGCGATGCTGGAGCATAATCTGAAGCATATCGAACAGAGCATTCCGCACGTGGCGGAACTGGCGCTGGGCGGAACCGCAGTTGGCACCGGCCTGAATACCCACCCGGAATATGCAGTGCGCGTGGCGAAGGCGCTGGCCGACCTCACGCAGCAACCGTTTGTCACTGCGCCTAACAAGTTTGAAGCGCTGGCCACCTGTGATGCGCTGGTGCATGCGCATGGCGCGTTGAAAGGGCTGGCTGCTTCACTGATGAAGATCGCCAACGATGTGCGCTGGCTCTCATCCGGTCCGCGCTGCGGCATCGGCGAAATTGCTATTCCTGAAAATGAACCGGGTAGCTCCATCATGCCAGGCAAAGTGAATCCAACGCAGTGTGAAGCGATGACCATGCTCTGCTGCCAGGTGATGGGCAACGATGTCGCCATTAATATGGGCGGCGCGTCCGGTAACTTTGAGCTCAATGTGTTCCGTCCGATGGTGATCCATAACTTCCTGCAATCGATTCGTCTGCTGGCAGATGGCATGGACAGCTTTAATCATCATTGCGCTGTCGGCATTGAGCCGGTGCGCGAGCGTATCGACCAGCTGCTGAACGAGTCACTGATGCTGGTGACGGCGCTCAATACTCATATTGGCTATGACAAAGCGGCAGAAATTGCCAAGAAGGCGCACAAAGAGGGGCTGACGTTAAAAGGCTCCGCGCTGAAGCTGGGTTATCTTACCGAAGAAGAGTTTGATGCCTGGGTCCGGCCGGAAGAGATGGTCGGCAGCATGAAGTCCTGATATTCAGGATGAGTCAGAGGCCAGCAGATGCTGGCCTTTTTTATTCAGAGGGGGCAATCAACCCACAGATGCAGGCGGGGTATCAGCAGATTCAGTGGCTCAGCGGCCGGTTTATGACGATGCGTTATGTTATCGGCGTCGTAATTGAGTAACTCGCCCAGCGCCGGAACCTGAGTGCGATCGCGACAGATCACCAGTATTGGCGACGGGCAGGCGAGTTGCGTTTGCTTCTGTTCATCCGCGCGCCAGACACGAGCCACCGGCTGAACTTTTACGGGACGCTTGATTTTCAGCCGTGCCGAAGCGGGCAGGGCGCGTACGCTTGCCAGCTCTTCCTGCACTTTTTCCGCCCACTGTTCCCGTGACCACGGTGCCTTCGCCCGTCCCGACTTCAGGCTTTTTTCCAGCTGGGCGATCACCTCTTCGCGCCTGAGATTCTTGATAATGTGCTTGTTGGCCCAGCCGAAACGCAGGCTGTCTGGCGCGCTCAGCAGGGTAATGGTGCGATAGGCATTCAGGGTAATCAGCCCGCGCAGGTGCTGGTGGACAAACTCAAAACGCGCTTCACTCGGCAGCCCTGAATCCACGGTAATCAGCTGCTCCAGCCTTGCTTTCAGCTGGTTGATAAGTTCGACCAGCGAGACGATTTCCGCTTCCTGTTGCGCATCACATTCAATACAGAGTGCGCCGGGTAAGCGTACGGCTGCTTTCGTGCTCAGCTGTTCAGACTGGTGCTGCATAAAAAGGCGGCAGTAGTGGTCAAGCGCCATCTTTAACGCGCGCTCACCGAGATGCTGCTCAACGGCAATCCGGGTAATCGCCTCATGTTCGCGGCCTTTAACCACGGGCGGCAGGCTGAAGACACGGGCGATCAGCAAGGGTGTCGCTTCAATCTGCTGACGCAATTCACCCAGTGCCAGTTCCAGATCGTTAACACACTGATGCATATCAGCCACTAAGTCATAGCGCGTCATGTTGTGCCTCCATAGTTACAACGTCCACAATGTGGCAGAAGCTTCGGAAGGATGCAAGCGCTATATAGTTACAACATACTATAAGGTTTAATCAAAAAACCGTGCGGTCTGTCTGGCCTGCCAGCGAAAAGGAGATCACGCATTTTGGCTTATCGCAGAACATGTTATAAAACGGTTCGCCTGCTAATGAAGAGACCCCTTGTGAATCAGAACATCAAACCCGGCATCGCCGCCATTTTTACCCTTGGCTGGGTACAGATACTTTCCTGGGGCGGGTCGTTCTACCTGATGGCGGTAATGGCGAATCCGATTGCCGCAGAGACCGGCTGGTCACAGCAGTGGATTTACGGCGCGCTATCAACCGGCATTCTGGTGTCGGGCCTGCTGTCACCGCTGGCGGGCAGAATTATCGCCCGAACCGGTGGCCGCCTGCTGCTGGCACTGAGTGGCGTCGTGATGGCGGTGGGGCTGGTGATAATGGCTTACAGCGTCACGCTGCCGCTGTTTCTGTTCGCATGGGTAATTATTGGCATCGGAATGGCGATGGGCCTCTATGATGCGCTGTTTGCCACCCTCGGCACCTGCTATGGCGGTAAGGCGCGTTCCGCGATTACCAGCATTACACTGATTTCGGGCTTCTGCACCACGCTGGTCTGGCCAGGCACGGCGTTGTTAATTCACGGCTTTGGCTGGCGGGATGCCACGTTGATTATTGCAGCCATGATGGTGGTCTGCGTTTTGCCTGCTTATCTGTTTGCCATACCGGCAAACCACGCGAAGCAGCCTGTGAAAAGACGGAGCAGGGAGCCTGCCTCAGCGGAGATCGAACCTGCGCTGTTCTGGCTACTGTGCGCCATTTTTACGCTGGCGTCCGTGATCATGACAGCGATTTCGGTCCAGCTCATCGCTTTGTTGCAGGCGACGGGCCATACGCTGACCTCGGCGCTGGCGATCAGTGCTGTGATGGGTCCGTGTCAGGTGGGATCCCGACTCGTCGACATCGCCTTTAAGCGCAGTCATCCCATTCGAACCACCTTTTTCTCCGTCGGACTGGTCGCCGCAGGCTTGCTGTTGCTGGCGATCTTTCCACAGATGGCGATACTGAGCATGGTGTTGTATGGCGCAGGAAATGGCTTACGTGCCATCGTGCGCGGAACTTTGCCGCTGGTGATGGTCAAACCAGAGTCTTACGCAATCGTGGTGGGCAAAATGGCCCGCCCGGCATTAATGGGACAGGCGCTGACACCGCTGATTGGTGGATATGTGTTTGAAAGAATGGGCGCGCCGGCGACGCTGTGGTTGCTTTGCACCTTAGCAATCTTTAACGTGGTACTGGTTATGGCGCTGAAGCAGCGATTACCGGCGGTATCGGTCACCACCGCCCGATAGCAGGGGCCATTAAGTTTTGAGAGAAGCGGGCCGTTAGCAGGCTAAGCACCTTGTGCTATCGGGCCTCCGCCTTTGGTGAATACGTGCCTTGTCACCGCTGGCTTGCTTCAAAAAAGCAACAGTGTTTGTTATATTTATTGCTCATTGATTGTTCACTTATGCGGCAATAAAACAATAAGATCCACCGCAACTCAGGATAAAGAAATGCTTGATTATCGCTTCCCGACAGCTTTGCAAATGGTTCTGAGCGTAGCGATGGCGGAGCAAATGGGTAAACGCTCTACCAGCGCGATTCTGGCCTACGGGCTTGAAGCGAATCCCAGTTTCATACGAAAATTAATGGTTCCGCTGACCCGTGACGGCATTATCGTCTCGACGCTGGGCCGTACAGGCTCCATTCACCTGGGCCGTCCTGCTGCGGAAATTACCCTGCGGGATATCTATGTCTCCGTCATTGAAGACAAAAAAATCTGGGCCGCGCGTCCTGATGTCGCACCGCGTTGTCTGGTCAGTGCCAACCTCTGCTGGTACTTTAAGTCGATAGCTGATGAAGCCGAGCAGGCGTCGCTGGATGTGCTGGCAAAACGCACCGTGGCAGACGCGCTGAATGAGCTGAAGGTACGCGATACCAGCAACTGCACTGCCGTGCCAGAGCCTGAACCCGAAGAGATTGATGACCTCTGCAAAAAGAGCCGCTGATAGCGGCTTTTTTTATGCCTGCTGAGCCGTAACAGCCTGCCTCAAAACCACCATAAGCCAATAACTCACTTCCTGGGGCGGTTATCACGCTGAACCTGAGGGAACATTTGAAAGTTCAGCATCCATCAAAATATAAATGTTGTTTTCGTTTTCTGAAATGACAAGAGAACACGTTCACGAAAATCTGTTTTCTGGCTTTTGATGGAAGTAAAATTTGAGGGGAAGAGAAAATTAACGGAAAACCCTATTATTTTCTGACTTCATATCCTTCTTTCTGAGGCTATCAATGAATAAAAGCTATAAAAATACTGGAACGCTTATTCGGGTTTTTTTTTGGTCAGGATTATGATCTTTTTGGGGAAACGGTAGAAGAAATACTGGACAGTTATTTAGAAACTGAGAATCCAAAAACAGCAGCAAAAGTCTGTCAGGAAGCAGAGTATTTACTATCGTCGAATGATCAGGTACTTACAGAGACGTTTGAATCCATCAGCCAGGGAGAGTTCTATCCTGAACCCTGGGGGGAAACGGTGCGAACTTTTCTGGAAAAGATAAAAAGTCATTTAAGTGCCAGACTTTAACTCTCATGATTAACGGGTCATGTGGTTAATGACTGTGAGTAGAGTTTTTGCCCTAGTGAATAGCGAATGAAATGAGGGAGCGTAAGATGAGTCAGATCACGTTCGCTTCCACTGAAGTGTACCGATATATGTATGGTAAGTTTTATATTATTAATCAATTTATTATTTAGAAAATCCATTGCTGATATTCAGGTAATTAGAATGCAGGAGGCCAAAGATGGATAATCATTCAGATCTGGCTAACGTCGCCGGGCAACCCGCGGTGATCACCTATGTCCCCGAACTCAATATGTTCCGTGGACGCTTTACTGGCCTGTCAGGTTACTGTGATTTTGTCTCTGACAGCGTACAGGGCCTCTACAAAGAGGGCGACATTTCGCTGCGCGAATACCTGGAAGATTGTGCAGCCTCCGGCATCAATCCTTACGCTGAGCAGGAAAAAATCAAAACCTTCACGCTGCGATACCCTGAATCGCTGGGAGAGCGCCTGACTCAGGCGGCAGCTGAAAATGAAACCTCACTCAATGCGTTTATCATTGAAACGCTGAATGAAAAATTAGGTCAGCGTTAACCCGCGAAGCCGGATTGACAGGCAATCAATGAATCACAAATAAAAAAAGGGCGATCAGTTGATCGCCCTGATTAACTTCTGTGGTTTACACCGTCACTGACTCTGCATTGCCAGACCGGCGCGTCACCAGTTTGCGCAGGGCGACATAGAACACCGGCGTCAGGAACAGGCCGAACAACGTCACGCCGAGCATACCGGAGAAAACGGTGATGCCGGTCACGCCGCGCACTTCTGCACCTGCGCCTTCACCCAGAATCAGCGGTATGGTGCCAGCGATAAAGGCGATGGAGGTCATCACAATCGGACGCAGACGCAGGCGACACGCTTCCAGCGCCGCTTCCACAATGCCTTTGCCCTGAATCTCCAGCTCCCGTGCGAACTCCACGATAAGAATCGCGTTCTTACAGGCCAGCCCCATCAGCACCACCAGTCCGACCTGCACGAAGACGTTGTTGTCACCGCCGGTCAGCCAGACGCCAAACAGCGCAGAGAGCATCGTCATAGGGACAATCAGGATCACTGCCAGCGGCAGCGTCCAGCTCTCATAAAGCGCCGCCAGCACCAGGAACGCCAGCAGGACAGCCATCGGGAAGACAATCAGCGCGGTATTGCCCTGAGTTGACTGCTGATAACTCAGGTCAGTCCACTCGATGTTCATGCCGTTCGGCAACAGCTGACCGGACATCGCCTCAAGCTGGCTCATTGCCTGCGCTGAAGAGAGCACGCGCGGGTCGGCATCACCAATCAAATCCGCCGCCGGATAGCCGTTATAGCGGATCACCGGGTCGGGGCCATAGGTGGTGGTGATGTTAACCATGCTGCCAATCGGCACCATCTCACCGCGGTCGTTTCGGGTGCGCAGGTTAGCAATATCTTCCACGCTGTCGCGGAAATCGCCATCCGCCTGCGCCATTACACGCCAGGTGCGGCCAAAGCGGTTGAAGTCATTCACATACGATGAGCCAAGATAGGTCTGCAACGTGCTGAACAGGGCAGTCAGCGACACGCCCTGTGCCTTGGCTTTATCCCGATCAACCTTCACATCAAGCTGCGGAACGTTGGCCTGATAGGAGGAGATAGGGAAGTGCATCCCTGGAGTCTGCATGATGCTGCCCGACAGCGTATTGATTGCCGTCTGCAATGCGCCATAGCCCAGACCGGCACGGTCCTGCACATAGAGCGAATAACCGGAACCCTGACCTAGCCCCAGAATCGGCGGTGGCATAATTGAGAAGCCAAACCCCTGCTGGATTTGCGAGATCTTCGCATTGATCTCCGCGTTGATCTCCGCTGCCGTATGTTTGCGCTCATTAAACGGTTTCAGGCCGAAGAAGACCGTTCCGCTGTTTGGCGTATTAGTGAACTGCAACGCATTCAGGCCGGGGAACGCCACCGCATAGGCGACGCCTTCGGTCTGCATACCGATTTCACTCATCTTACGAATCACTTCATCGGTGCGCGCCAGTGACGAGCCTTCCGGCATCTTCACGCCGCCAATCAGGTAGAGCTTATCCTGTGTTGGGATAAATCCACCTGGCACGGTGTGGAACATAAAACCAGCACCGGCCAGCAGCAGCACATACACACCAAACACCGCACCACGGCGACGCAGCGTGCGACCAACCAGTGATTCATAGCCATGCGCACTGCGCTGGAAGAAGCGGTTAAACGGACGGAACAGCCAGCCAAACAGCGCGTCAATGATCCGCGTTAACCGATCTTTCGGCGCATCATGACCTTTCAGCAGCATCGCTGCCAGCGCAGGCGAGAGCGTCAGTGAGTTTATAGCCGAGATGACCGTGGAGATCGCAATGGTGGTGGCAAACTGCTTGTAGAACTGCCCGGTAACGCCCGACAGAAACGCCATCGGCACAAACACCGCGCAAAGCACCAGCGCAATCGCAATGATCGGCCCGGAGACCTCTCGCATTGCCTGATGCGCCGCTGCGCGTGGCGAAAGTCCCATCTCAATATTACGTTCGACGTTCTCCACCACCACAATGGCGTCATCCACCACGATACCAATCGCCAGCACCAGTCCGAACAGGCTCAGGGTGTTCAGCGAGAAGCCGAGCAGATAGAGCACGCTAAACGTACCGACGATAGAAACCGGCACCGCCAGCAACGGAATGATCGAGGCGCGCCAGGTCTGCAGGAACAGAATCACCACCAGCACGACCAGGATCACCGCTTCAAGCAGAGTCTGAACCACCGCTTTAATAGAGTCCCGGACAAACACCGTCGGGTCATAAGGCGCGGCCCATTTCACATCGTTGGGGAAGCGGGTCGCCAGCTCATCCATTTTGGCGCGAACCGCATTGGAGAGGTCAATGGCGTTAGCACCAGGCGCCTGGAAGATACCAATACCAACGGCGTCTTTGTTATTCAGCTGCGAGCGCAGGGCATAACTGCCTGAACCCATCTCAATCCGCGCCACATCACGCAGGCGCACCAGCGAGCCATCTTCTGAGGTTTTCAGGATGATGTCGCCGAATTCCTGCTCGCTCTCCAGTCGTCCCTGCGTGTTGATCGACAGCAGGAAATCGCTCTGCTTTTTCAGTGGCTCGGCACCCAGCTGACCGGCAGAAACCTGCACGTTCTGCTCCTGCATCGCCGTCACCACATCAGAGGCGGTCAGACCACGCGCCGCGACTTTATTGGGATCAAGCCAGACGCGCATCGCATATTCGCCTGCGCCGAAAATCTGGATCTGACCGACGCCCGGCAGACGCGCAAGCTCATCTTTCACCTTCAGCGTGGCGTAGTTACGCAGGTAGAGCGAATCATAGGTATTGTTGGGTGAGAACATGTGAACGACCAGCGTCAGGGTCGGCGACATCTTCTGGGTTGTTACCCCCAGACGACGCACATCTTCCGGCAGACGGGCTTCCGCCTGTGCCACGCGGTTCTGCACCTGCACCTGTGCCTGATCGGGATCGGTGCCTGGACGGAAGGTGACGGTAGTCACCAGCACGCCGTCCGAACCGGCCACAGACTTCATGTACATCATGTTCTCGACGCCGTTAATCGCCTCTTCCAGTGGCGTCGCCACGGAGTCTGCAATCACCTTCGGGTTAGCGCCAGGATACTCAGCACGCACCTGCACACTGGGTGGCACGACGTCGGGATATTCACTGATCGGCAGTAACGGGATGGAAATGACGCCGGTGACAAAAATCAGGATCGACAGCACCGCAGCAAAAATTGGCCGGTCGATAAAAAAGCGGGAAAAGTCCATAGCGGCCTCGAATTATTGAGCGGCTGCCGCACGCATGGCGACCTGCTGAGCAGTGACCGGCATGCCGGGCATAAACACTTTTTGCAGACCGGCGATGATTACCTTGTCACCGGCGTGCAGACCCGACTTAACAATACGCAGGCCATCTATCATCGCGCCGGGCTGGATATCGCGCCGCTGCGCTTTGCCTTCTCCATCCACCACGTAGACATATTTCCGATCCTGGTCGGTTAACACCGCTTTATCATCGATCAGCACCGCCTCGAACTGCGCGCTGCCTGGCAGACGCACGCGGGCAAACAGACCCGGCGTAAACTGACGCTGTTGATTGTCGAGCAGGGCGCGCATCCGAATAGTGCCCGTGCTGGCGGTCAGCTGGTTATCCGTGAAATCGATTTTGCCCTGATGCGGAAAACCCTGTTCGCCAACCAGCGCAATCTCGACCGGCAACGCATGACGCTGCTGGCCCTGACGCGCCATCGCCTGATAGTTGAGGAACGTGTTCTCATCGACATCGAAGTAGACATACATCTGCTGCTGCGACACCAGCGTGGTCAGCACGCTGGCGCTGTCGCCAGCGGTGACCAGGTTACCAGCGGTGATCTGCGCGCGGCTGGCGCGACCATCAATCGGTGCGGTGACGCGGGTAAAGTCCAGGTTAAGCTGCGCCATATCGACCGCGGCTTCTGCGGCCAGCACATCGGCCTGCGCCTGACTGGCAGCAGAACGACGCTGTTCCCACGCCTCGCGGGAAATCGCCTGTGTGCCGATCAGCTTCTCGCTGCGGCCGGACTCACTGCGGGCCAGACTCGCCTGGCTGCGTGCACGAGCCAGTTCCGCTTTGGCCTGCTCCAGCGCCGCGCGGTAACTCCGGTCATCAATGGTAAACAACACCTGACCTTTTTTGACTTCATCGCCTTCCCGATAGTTAACCGAGTCGATGTAGCCCGAGACGCGCGGACGCAACTGCACGCTTTGCACTGCTTCAACCCGTCCATTGAAGTTGTCCCACTGACTGACTGGCTTGATCAGCACGGGTGCGGCGCTCACTTCAGGCGGTGGCGGCGGGGCGTTTTGCGCCACACCCTTGTCGCAGCCGCTCAGTTGAGTGATGAGCAGTACCATCCCTAAGAGGGTTAAACCCTGACGAACCCGGTTCGTAATCATTGTTGTTATTCCGCGATAGATATAAACAGGCGGCCTGCAGGCCAATATTTGCAACTTTTAAGATTGCAATTAATCGCGGTGAGTGTAGGCTTGCGGGGCTGGCAACTGCAAGAATAACAGATACACTTTATGTGCGGTTTAGGGCAGGGCGATGAAGACCTGAACAGATCAGCATAAACCCTACAAAGAGTGCGGCATTTAATGTACTAATAAAACTTGCATTAAATGGCATAGTCAGCCACCCTTAAGTGTAACTGCAACTGATACTAATACTTTTCGCCACGGCGACAGGAGAGACTGGAATGATGAGTGATGCCTTTATTCACGATTTAATCGACTGGATTGATAACAACATCGAAGCACGTCTGGATCTGGATACCGTTTCAGAGCGTGCGGGTTACTCCAAATGGCACCTGCAGCGTATGTTCAAAGAGCACACCGGTTATCCATTGGGTGAATATATCCGCGTTAAGAAGCTGAAAAAATCAGCCGATCGCCTGACCACCACCGATGAGCCGATTCTCAATGTGGCGATCTCGTTAGGTTTCGACTCGCAGCAATCCTTTAACCGCAGTTTCAAACGTCAGTATGGTGTCGCGCCGGGTGCATGGCGTCGTCACAGCGGGGAATCGCACGCAGCTTAACCTCGCCAGGGCCAGCTTGTCTGGCCCGCGCTTTTCTCTGTGCATAAAACTGGTATCATCTGCGTCCTGTTGTCTCGGATGCCATCATGTCAAAAAAACTCTGGATTGGACTTTTCCTTGTCCTCGCGGCCTGTTTCTACGGCCTGAAACCTTATCTGAACACGGGTTCTACACCTGCCCAGGCGGATATCGCCACCCTGACCGATGCCCATACCGTGGCCCGCTGGGTGCTGCAGCATCAGCAATTGCCGGACTACTACCTCACTAAAAGCGATGCGCGTAAGCGTGGCTGGAATCCAGCCAAAGGCAATCTTTGCGAAGTTCTGCCAGGAAAAGCTATCGGCGGCGATCGATTTACCAACCGTGAAAAACGTCTGCCATCGCGTGCAGGTCGTCAGTGGTATGAAGCGGATGTGAATTATCGCTGTGGTCATCGCGACGCCGATCGTCTGGTCTACTCCACTGACGGGCTGGTGTTTCTCTCCACCGATCACTACCGCAGCTTCAGACAGGTACCCTGATCATGCTTAATCTGACCTTTGACCTGCGTCAACTCACCACGCGCGCGGCCTTTTATCAGGCGCTTGCTGATCAGAGCGGCTGTCCGCAGACGTTCGGACATAATCTTGATGCGTTATGGGACTGGCTGACGGGTGGGATGGCGCTGCCAGCCACGGTCTGGCTGCAGCACTATGCTGCGCATCAGGCCGATTTAGCGCCAGTGCTGGCGCTGCTGGAAGAGGCGGCGCAGTCGCTGGAGGGCGAACTGCGCCTGATCATTGATTAAGCGCGCAGTGGCCTGAGCAGGGCAACCAGCGCTTCACGGGCTGCCAGTGGCAGATCGCCGCCGCCGGTATAACCATTGTTCTCAATGATGACCTGATTCAGCCCCACCAGCCAGTCGTAGATATAATAGGCAGTATGGTTAGCCGGGGCCGCTGAGAGTTTGGTCAGACGCTGACCGGCACTGAAGCTGACGCTGGGCGCCGGAGGACGTGAGAATATCACCTGACCCCGGTTAACGCGGCTGTCGGGGCGTTCGCTTTCAGGGCGCTGTAAAAAGCCGAGCCAGGCAACAAAATCCCCCAGCACCGTCATCGCCCGCGTCACCTGACGATCGGCGCGTGATTCATGGCTGACGCTCTGCGAATCGGGTTCATGCAGCGCCTGCTGCAGTTTCTGCGCGATATCGGTACGGAAACCGGCCGTAATTAACTCTTCAACCAGCCACTCCATCGTCGCCTTGTCCACGTTGAGCAACGCCAGCAGGCTGCGGTTTTCCGGCAGCTGACGCAGATGATCCAGCCACAGCAGCAGCACCTGACGCGGGAACTGCTGAGCGCTTTGCAGGCTCTGACGCGGCTGAACCGGTGCTTCGGCCGGGCTTTCACTGAACAGGTCAAATTCGAACCCGATGCCGAACTGATTTTCCGGTGCCTGGCTGTTCGCGGGTTTGCTGCCCTGTAATGCTGACTGATTAAGCCAGAGCTGGCGCAGCGCCTCACGCGGCGGCTGCAGGCGTTCCAGCAGTTCGCCATGCAGGCCAGTACGATGCTGCAAACACTTCAGCAGCGTGTCGGCGATGTTCTGTTTGCGTGCCGCCTGTTCCGGACTGGCACCCGCTTCGGTCCAGGGCAGTAAACGCCGCTCAACCACGGTGTGCTGAATCTGCGCCAGCTGAGCCAGCAGCAGGTCGCGGCGGGCTTCCGGCTGCATCTCATCCTGTAACCAGCTTGCCATGCGGTCGACGCCCGCACGATCCAGTGCCAGCATCGATCCCCAGTGCTGACCCGGTTGTCCCATCTGACGCTGCACCGCTTCATCCACATTGACCAGCTGATGACGGGCATCGAACGGGGTAATCGCCCAGATCAGGCGCGGTTTCTCTGCCGATTCCTGAGCGGGCTGCTGACGCTGCCATTCGCGCAGCGTTTCGCTGGCGAGATCCACATCCTGACGGTGACTGGCTGCGGTACAAACCAGCAGCAGGTCAATCGCCTGACGCGCGGCATAAAGACCAGGCAGCAGGGCGCGTTTCTGCGCCAGCAGCTCCGCACGCAGGGGATCCTGCTGTTGCAGACGCTGACGATCTTCCTGGGTGGCCGCATCACCGGACTGACCCGGCGCGGGCAGCTCCAGCATGTCGGCATCATCATAGAGCGCAGTGCGCGGTGTGGAGCTCAGCGGCACCAGCACTTCCAGCGTCAGCAGCGCCAGTAATCCCAGCGGCACGTTTTGCGCCTTGCCGATGCGGTTACCGTTCAGCGGGCAGACTTCGACCAGCTGCTGCTGATCCTGCTCGCTGGCTGGCACAATCAGCTGTTCAGCCGGCAGCAGCGAGGCGTCGGTCAGCAGGCTCAGTGGCGCGATTACGCGGGTGCTGTTACGCAGCTGATGACGAAGATGCAGCAGGCTGCGCAGCATTTCGTTCAGTTCCGGCTGAGCAGGCCACAGCAGTGAAAAGAGCTGCACCCGGTCGTCAACGCTGAGCCACGGCGCCAGCTCAACCGCCTGCGGCCAGAAGTGACGGTCCAGCCGCACATCGTGGTGTGAACGACGACGGCACCAGGACCAGAGCGTGACCAGTGCATCACCGTCAAGACCGGCCAGCGGCGTAGCGAGGCGATGACGCTGCAGGCGCTGCAGTGCGCTGTCAATCTGCGCGGTGTCAGGCGACGTCTCTCCGGCACACGCGACCATCAGCCGCACAATCTCCGCTTCGCTCAGCAGCGTCAGTTCAACCGGCCACTCATTTGAGAGCGGCTCGCGCTGATGGCTGAAACGGGTCGCGGTAGCAAAGTCGAGATTGCCGGGATTGATGTGCTGAAACCAGCTCAGCTGTTTATCGCCCATGCGGGTCACGAGCTGGCCCTGCGCATCGGCCACCATTTCGTTCAGCAGCCAGGCTTTGCCCGCCTGTGACTGACCAAACAGTGCCAGCGTCACCGGACGTGCGACCTGCTGCGCCAGTGCCTGCGCCTGCACGCGCGCCTGACGCAGCTGCAGCGTCAGGGTTTCGGCTTCCAGCGCCAGACGTGGTGACTGCTCGCGGGTAGTTTCAATCCACGTCAGGCTGTTATTCAGGGCGTCCTGCAGCAGGCTAAGGCGTTTTGCCAGCGTTTGCGGCTGACGAGGTTTCAAAGCTTTCATCGTTTACACACGCTCCCGCTGTCAATCCAGTATTGCGCATTGGCATTGCCGGTCGCCGACAGGGTATTCAACTTCAGACTTAACTGCTCCAGCGGCACGCGGGTGCCATCATCCAGGCGCGCATCGCTCAGCACCAGGGTTTCCGGGCCGGAGGCATCGGGGCCGGCTTTTACGGCCAGTTTGATGCGCAGCACGCTCTCACCGGCCACTTTACGCGCCAGCGTGGTGTCGTTCAGCGTCAGGCTATAGAGCGGCGAGGCGGGCCAGCGCTCGTTATCAAGCTGACGGAAGCCGAGACAGACGTTACCACGAATACGAAAACTGCTTTTTTTATCCAGCGCATAGCCAGGATTGTCGAGGTCAATTTCGCTGTAGCACAGGTTCTCATCCGTTAGCGCCTGGTTTTCGTCAAGCATGCCAAGATAGCGAATGGTCGAATAGGGTTCAAAATCGCCTGCGCGGAACCAGAAGCTGCTGAGGCGGAGATCCAGCGCCAGCAGACAGAGCATCGCGCCGACTGCCGCTGTAGATTTCGGGTTGTCGATGCGGCCATGTTTGTTAAACGGATACCAGTCGCTGGTGTGATAGCCTTCCAGCGACAGAATACGGCTGCCCGGCAGCGGCTGCAGATGACGGACCAGCGCCTGAATACCCGGGAAGCGCGACGGGCGACCGGTCAGCAGCAGCACGTCGCACTGATAGAGCGACACCACTTCACACATTGAGCGCAGCGCCGGAATAATTGCCATCCGGTGCTGCATAAATTCGCCATGCAACTGGGCCAGACTGACCACCAGCGGCACCTGCAGCAGGTCAAAACGGCTATTGCCACCCAGTTCACGTTGGATCTCACCGTTAACAAACGCCAGCACCGCGTCGCCCGGAGGCTGATCGACCAGCTCGCCAAACAGCGCGTTGATCTCGGCGTGACTTTCCAGCGGATCCCAGTTTTCGTAACGCTCCAGCACTGCCTGCGCCAGCGGAATAAACAGCTGTAAGGTGACCTGCTGACGCAGTGTCGCCTGACCGTCCATGCGGCTGTCGTGACCAAACAGCTTGTTCATCAGCGGTTCTGCCAGCGTCAGACCTGCTTTCTGAAGATGCTGCTGCAGCGCCGGTAAAATCCACAGCTGAATCACATCCAGCAGGATATCGTCGCCTGCCACTTTAAAGCCTTCGCGGAACAGCAGGCGCGGGGTGATTTTGACATTGTTGCCCTGACCATCGTCCAGACGATACTGGGTGATGGCGAGGTCAGTGGTGCCGCCGCCGATATCAATCGAGGCGATACGCAGGCTTTTTCCTGGCAGTTCGTCGGCCTCACGCGGACGGTCCGGACGCGCCATGCTGCTGAAGAAGTCTTCGGCACGACCGGCAAAGTTGACCTGGGTTTCATTGAACAGCCAGACCATCTGACCACAGGTCGCTTCATCCCACTCCATCTGCACATCCGGCAGCGGTTTCGGGGTCTGACGCGACAGCGAGGGGGTAAATTCATCTTCGTCCGCCAGCCAGCCTTCCGCTTTCCAGACCAGCGCCAGCGCTTCCTGCATCCGGCGGCGGAAAATTTCACGCTCCGGCTTTGGCATCGCCGATGGCAGCGTCAGGATCACATGGCGCAGCTGACGCGGCGCGTGGCTCTGTGGCATGCGCTGACGCTGTGCCGCGCTGTTCATCTGCATCAGCGCCTGAGCCAGCAGCTCACACAGCATAAAGGTCATTAGCGAACTGCGGCTGTAGTGCGGCGAAAAGACCGGCAGACGATCGTCCGGTGCCAGCGTAGAGAGCGGCTGGCCTTCGTCGTTCAGCAATGTGGTAAAGGGTGCGGCGTAGGCCAGCGGTTCAGCCTGATCGCCAGGGGTGTTAAAGCGCCAGCCTGGCTGATAGCGCGCTTCATCCCACAGATAGCGGCGCGGGCTGGAGAGGCCGGTGCTGCCTTCCAGTCCCACACGCTGCAGGGCCAGACGGCTTGCTTCACGTCCAACGCGCGTCAGAGACGGCCACATAAAGGCCTGTTCACGACCGCTTTCCAGCGAGAAATTCGCTTTACCAAAACGGGTTTCGGCAAACTCCAGACGGCTGTCAAACAGCTCGTTATAAACCTGATGCGGCTCGGAGAGATCGCGCAGCTGCAGCTCATAGGTCTGCTTCAGGCCGTTGCTCTCTTCCGGGTGATCTTCCACCAGAACGCCGCAGGTATGGGAGTTGCCGACATCCAGAATGATATCGACATTGACCGCGGGGGTCTGCAATGTAGCGGCCTGAATGTGAATTTCGCTGAGGTCGAGCTGTTCGCCCAGCAGCTCCAGCAGATTGAGGTAGTGCGCCTGATACTCAAACTCGCGCAGTGCCTGATTAATCGCCTGTTCGCGGCGATCGGACACGCGGTCGGTAAAGGATTCGCGCAGCCAGCCGTCAACCCAGGTCAGATCAAGAAATTCGCCCAGCTCGTAGTTGTGCCAGGCGAGCGCAAAGGTCACGCCATTTTGTGCATCAGCAGGGCTCAGGCCGAGCTGCTCGCCACCGTCCTGTTCCGCCACGCAGCGGGTGTCGAAAGCCAGGCTGACGCGATGGGTATTGCCCGCCGCATCAGGAGTGGGCAGGGCAACCAGGCGCATCCGCGCCCAGTTTTCAGGGCCACCAATAAAGCGACGTCCGCTGGCACAGCGCAGCATCGGCAAGGGCAGCCAGCAGGCTGACAGCAGGGTCAGGGAGTCTGCCAGGGCGATATCGGACTCCGGGCGCACCACTTCAGCGGCACCCCCATCTTCCGGATAGAGCAGAAACTTACCGCTGTTGCCATCGACCTTCAGGCGCAGCAGCGGGCCATTGGCGGTCTGGCGCACAAACTGGCGGCGCGCCGGGGTATCGGAGAGTTGCAGGCCAAAATCCAGAAACTGCACACCGCTGTTTTCAATCAGCGTAATTTTTTGTTTGTCATCGATCAGGGGAGCCAGCATCGTTATTTACTCTCACGCTTAATCGTCATCGGGAAAACCCGGTCTTCAGCATACTGCGCTTCACACACAGCGGCGCCTATACTCGCATGGCAGACCAGCAGCGGCATACGGTAGCGCGAATTGTTCTGGCACTTCGCCGTATAGCGGCTCTCAATAACCAGGTTACCCGCGCTGGTCATGGCGGCGCTGACATCGGCTTTACAGGTGGTATTACCCTGAGCGACCTGCACGCTGCCTTTGCCATTTTTAAACTGGAAGCGCATCACAGGCGGCTTACCGGTTGGCGTTTGCATCTGGTCGATAGTGACCCGCCAGCGGCCATCAATCACCTGTACCTGGCCTTCACGCACGGCGTCCGGCGTTACAATCAGATCATCAGCTTTAGCTGGCACCGGCGGCGTTACCATACTGGCAAGGGTAGCAGATGAGGCAGCAGGCGCGGCGTCGGTGGTGCCCGCGTTTGCCGGGACCTGAGGCAGCGACTCGGGTGGTTTCTCGGCCGTTACTGTCTCCGCAGGAGGCGTCGCAGCTGACGGTGTTGCCGCAACTGGTGCCTGACTCGCAACCGGTGTTGGAGTAGATACCGGTGCTGGCGTTGTAATCGTCGCTGTGGCGGGCTTCGTTGTCGCAACCGGTGTAACCACAGGCTCAGGCTTATGCAGCAGCACGGCCACCGTCACGGCAGCGGCAATCGCCACGGGCGGTAACAGATACCAGATGCGGAAAGGGCGGCGAGCCGCTACAGGCGCGGCTGGCTGAGGTTCTGCAGGCACCACAACCGGCAGCGGTTCAGCCGCCGCTTCGGGTTCAGGTTCGGGCTCAGCGATAATGATCGGCTCAGCGACCACGGGCGTGGCAGGCAGCTCAGGCAGCGGTTCAACCAGTGTAGCCGGCAGGTTTTCATCCAGCGTCTCACGCAGGCAGGCCAGTGCATCATCACGACTGCGTGCCTGGGCATCGACAAAGCCCCAGAAGGTGATAACCGGTTTACCATCAACCAGATAGACATACTGCTGGTCGGGGAATTGCAGGGTTTTGCTCAGCAGGGCACCAAACAGGCGCATCGACGGGTTCTCTGCCGCGCGCGCGCGCGTACTGAGTGCCTGCATATCCTGCTGACAGGCGGTAAGCTGCTGCAGTGCGGCGCGACGTTCATGATCGCTGGCGCCCAGCCAGGATTTCACCCGGCCGTTAATAGGGGAATACCAGTCGAGGCGATCGCCCCGATCATTAGCCTGGGGTATCGCCAGGCAATCTGCCAGTGCGCCCTGACGGCGCAGACGCAGGGTTTCACGAATTTGCAGTGCGGAGGCGAAGACCGGCTGGCCATTTTCACCTAACGCCAGAACCGCATCCAGATTACCGCTGCGCAGAATAGTTTTTGCCACCTGTTGGGCCCTTATCGGTCGTTGTCTGAGGCAGAAAATCGCGTGTTATCGACGATTAGGTTGATTTTACGCGGGGCAATGACAAATCAAACGGCAGAAAAGGAGGTAAATCCAGTGTTTTTTTCATCGGCGGGTGGAAAAATAACCGATATTTCAGCGGGTATCACGTCATCAGACGGTTCTGCGCACCAGCACCAGGTGAGCGATGATGCCGCCTGCCAGTCCCCAAAATGCCGGACCAATACCCAGCAGCGAAACACCCGACGCCGTGATCAAAAAAGTCACTAACGCGCTGTCTCGTTCGGCAGGCACATCGAGTGCGCGATGCAGGCTGCCGCCCAGCGTTGCCAGGAGTGCCAGACCCGCCAGCGCCTCGATCAGCACCGCAGGCAGCGCACTGAACAGCACGGCAATGAGCGCACCGGACACGCCCGCCAGCAAATAAAATATGCCGGCCAGCACCGCCGCCCGCCAGCGCTGCTGAGGATTTTCGTCGACCTCATCGCTCATGCAGATCGCCGCCGTAATCGCCGCCACGCAGACCGAAAAGCCTCCAAACGGCGACAGCAGCAGGCCAGCCAATCCGGTCCAGCTCATCAGTGACGAGACCGGCGGTCGGTAGCCGTGCGCCTGTAATGTGGCGATGCCGGGGGCATTCTGCGAGGCCATCGTCACCAGGAAGTAGGGCACGCCCATCCCCAGCAGCGTGGCCAGGGTAAAGTGCGGCATCACCGGCTCCGGCAGAGCCAGCATAATCGACTGCTGCGGAAAGTGGATAGCGTGCTGCGCCAGCGCAATCACAACGCCCACCAGCAGCGTCACCAGAATGGCATAGCGGGTAAGCCAGCGACGCGCCAGCAGCCAGGCCAGGCACATGCTGCCGCACAGCACAAAATTGCTCTGTAAATCGGCAAAGGTCTGAAGTCCGAAGCGCAGCAGAATACCCGCCAGCATCGCCGCTGCCAGTGAAGCGGGAATGTGGTTCATCAGCCGGGCAAACAGACCCGTCACACCCGACACGACAATCAGCAGGTTGGCGAAAACAAAGACGCCAACCGCCTCATTCAGCGAAATGCCGTGGAAACTGGTCGCCAGCAGTGCGGCGCCCGGCGTGGACCAGGCGGCCAGCACCGGCATGCGATAACGCAATGACAGCCCTATTGAGACAATTCCCTGCGCGAGGCCCAGCACTGACAGCCAGCCCCCAATCTGTGCGGGCGAGGCACCTGCCGCCTGAAACATCTGATAGATGATTGCGCCGCTGCTGCTGTAGCCCACCAGCACAGCAACAAAACCCGAGACCAGCATCGGCAGGGTAAAACGGGACGATTCCGCTCTCGTCATGATCAGACTCTCAGTAAGGTTGTGCGTTATAGCGCACATAGTCGCATGATGCGCTATAACGCACAAGTGTTACACTATTACCCTGGTGTCATAGACCCGTGACCGGAATTCAGGAGAGAAAATGGCAGATTTTCAGCAACACCTGAGCGGCGCGCTCAGACAGTTGCGCCAGGCCAATGGCTGGAGCCTGACACTCACGGCGGAGCGAACCGGCGTCAGTAAAGCGATGCTGGGGCAGATTGAGCGAGGTGAATCGAGTCCCACTGTGGCGACACTATGGAAGATCGCCACCGGTTTTAACGTGCCTTTTTCCTTTTTTATCGACGGCAGCGCACTACCTCCCGGCACAGCGACAGGATTCAGTCAGACTAATGCCGAAATGTCCGTGCGCTCGCTGCTGCCTTACGATCCACACCTCCGATTTGATCTGCTGGCAGTGGAGCTGGCAGCGGGCGCGCAGAGTCATTCTTCGCCCCATGAAGCAGGCTGCGTGGAGCAGGTAGTGGTGATTGAAGGTGAACTGCTGCTGGGTGTCGGGGATGTCTGGCGGCGTCTGCTTACCGGTGAAGCCTTTCAGTTCAGGGCCGACGTGCCGCACAGCTACCGGAACCCGCTCAGCACACCGCTGCGCTTCCACAGCCTGATTCACTACCTGCAACGCCCGGACGTTACAAATTGATACCGCAGCAAACTACACAGTTTACCTTCCTATCTTTATACTTTCGCTTATCGATGGAGACGAGTAATGAGCGATCTGACTGAATCTGCTGCCATGCTGCGGATGCTGGTGGGCAAACTGGGCCGCCGGTTACGCGAGTCGGCACCGCCTGGCGAACTCACCTGGTCGCAGGTGGCGGTGTTGGGCCATCTGGTGCGCGACGGGGCAATGACGGTAACGCAACTGGCGGCTGCCGAGGGCGTACGTACTCAGTCAATGGGCACAACTGTCGCTGGGCTGGTGGCGGCAGAACTGGTGACCGGCGAGCCGGATCCCCACGATGGTCGTAAAACCCGCTATCGGCCCACCGAATCAAGCCTCGCGGTGATTAGCTCAAGTCGCGCGATGCGCGATGACTGGCTGGTCCGGACGCTGGATGCGCGGCTTAGCCCGGCAGAACAGCAGCAGCTGACCGACATTCTCCCTCTATTGCAACGACTTACTGACGATTAACCCCGAGGATTCAACATGGCTGTCACCACACTTGATGCAAAAACTGCGCTGATTGTTATCGACCTGCAACATGGCATTGTGGCGCTGCCGCTGGTTCACGAATCGCAGCCAGTGATCGAACGTTGTGCCGATCTGGCCGAAGCGTTTCGCGCACACGATCTGCCGGTCGTGCTGGTTAACGTGGCCGGTGGAGCGCCAGGCCGCAACGAGCAGGGGCGTCACAGCGGCGAATTCCCTGCCGACTGGGCGACGCTGGTTCCGGCGATGACCCCGCAGCAGAATGACCTCACCGTCACCAAAAAAACCTGGGGCGCGTTTCATGCCACGTCACTGCACGATGAGCTGCAACAGCGCGGCATCACTCAGGTGGTGATTTGCGGTATTGCGACCAGCATCGGCGTGGAATCGACCGCGCGTCAGGCGTATGAGCTGGGTTACAACGTCACGTTAGCAACGGATGCGATGACCGATCTGAACATGGATACCCACAACAACAGCGTAAAATTGATCTTCCCGCGTCTGGGTGAAACCGGCAGCTGTGAGGATATTAAGGCGCAGTTGAAAACACGCGGCTGATTAGCGAGTAGATCGGGGCCACCGCCAGGGTGGCCCGGATGCTTTTAGCGGAAGGCGTAACCCAGCGTTAAACCGACACTGTAGTTACGGCCAGGTGCTGACTCGAAGTAGCGACCATTACTCTCATTCACAATCACTGAACCCACATAGTGCCGGTCAAACAGGTTATCGACCCGGCCAAACAGATCCAGCGTCCAGTTCTCAACCAGCCACTTATAGCCACTGTTCACCGCCGCCACGGTGTAAGACGGGGTATTCACGTTGTTCTGATCTTCAGCGGCGATCTGGCTCAGATAGCGAACCTCACTGCCTGCGTAAAATCCCTGTTCCGGCAGATAGCCGAGTCCGGCATAGGCCATGTTGCGGGCGATGCCAGGGATGCGATTGCCGTCACAGCTGTCGCTGCCACAGGCGTTACTGCGGTAGCGAGCATCCAGCAGCGTATAGGCCATCTTCAGCCGCCAGTCCCAGGCGAACTGTTGATCCAGGCTTAACTCCAGACCGCGACGACGGGTCTGACCGGCATTTTTATAGGTCGTGCGGCCGCCGCTGCTGGCATCCGCCACAATCTCATCACGGGTGTCGGTCTGGAACAGCGCCGCGCTGACCAGGCCATTGCCGATGCGTTTTTTGCTGCCGATCTCCAGCGTGTCGCTGGTGGCCGGTTTCAGGCCCAGATTCAGGCCCGTCGCGTCATCTGAACGGTAAGACAGCTCATTAATGGTCGGAGTTTCAAAGCCGCGACCGGCAGAAACATAGGCATTCCAGCCCGGGTCAAAGGCATATTTCAGCGCCGCAGCGGGCAGCCATTTGTGATAGCGCGCCTCACCGCTGTCGTCACCGTTACCAGGCCGGATATAGAAGTCATTGGAGTCAAAGTTCACGGTGCTGAAGCGCACGCCGGCATCCAGCGACAGCTTATCGGTCAGCTGCCAGGCGGTCTGCAGATAAGGATCAAGCGTCCACATCAGATTGCGTTCATTGCGGCGCAGATTGCCCTGTTCACCCAACTGCGTCACGCCGTTGCTGACCGTGAAGTTCTCATAGCCCTTGCGGCGCTCGGTCATGGTTTCGTAGTCGAGGCCGCCGGTCACCGCCACCGGAATCGACAGCAGCGTGTCGCTATGGGTCCAGCGGGTATCGACGCCCTGATAGTGGCGGGTCAGGGCGATGACGCCACCCGGATGAGACGGAGTGCGCTGAATAGCGGCAGGAATTGACTGGAACTGCGTGGTTTCGCGCATCCCGGCATAGAGCATCACGCTGAGGTCGTCGTTTTCACTCATCTGGCGCTGATAACGCAGGCCACCCTGAGTCTGATCCACCGTTTTACGGGTGTTATAGAGCGAAACGTTACTCACCACCTGACGCGGATTGTCACGCCATTGCGCTTCGGTTAAACCGCCAGGATCCTGTGCATCAATGTGAACGCTGTTAAACAGCAGCGTCAGGGTACTGACATCATCGATTCGCACGCCCAGCCGGGCATTGCCGAGGTTCTTTTGGGCAGCACTGTGATCGCGATAGCCGTGAGTGGTGAAGCGGGAGGCGGAGACCGTGTAGTTCACATCCCCGGCGTGGCTGCCGTCACCGGTCGCACCATTGGCTTTGACACTGTTGCGCCAGCTGCCATAACTGCCGTACCAGCTGCTGGCTTCAAGCGTGGTTGGCTGCTGTCCCTGCTGGGTCGTCACGTTGATCACGCCGCCCGAGGCGTTGCCATACAGCGCAGAAAAGGGGCCGCGCAGCACTTCGACATGATCAATTGAGCCGATATCAATATTGGAGGTTTGTGCCTGCCCATCTGGCATGGTGGCCGGAATGCCATCCACGTAGATGCGCAGACCTCGCACGCCGTAGGTTGAACGGGAGCCGAAGCCACGCATCGACAGCTGCAGGTCCTGTGCGTAATTCTGCCTGTTCTGGATCTGCAGACCCGGCACGCTGCTGAGGTTTTCCGACAGATTAACGCGCGGTGCTGCCTGACGCATATCGTCGCCGCTGACCACACTCAGGGCGGCAGGCGTGTCGAGTTCGTTAAGGCCCGTTTCCGGCGGCGCGGCCGTTACGACCAGCGTATTTTGATTATCTGCCGCCAGCAGCGGCAGCGGCAAAATGGCAGGCAACATCAGCAGCGTCGCCTGACGCAGAGAGATTATTTTCATTATCAGAGGCCTAAAAAAGAAGCGTAAATGAATCAGGTGGAACAATCGCCGCGTATGGTAAGGGTTTGATGCGATGGGGTACACCGTTTCGGGCTGGATTTTTTTTCGGTTTACCGCCAGGCTGGAATTCAGCTTTTCCGTGATAAATCATCCGACAGGGTCGGATACAGACAGATAAACCAGGGGAGTCAACATGCAACAACCTGAAGTGGCGGTTCTGGGATTAGGCGCAATGGGGCACGCATTTGCCGCCAACCTGCTGAAAAAAGGCTTTCGCGTACACGGCTGGAACCGTACCCGCGCACGCGGTGAGGATCTGCTGGAGGCCGGTTTACAGCTGGCTGACTCGCCGGAAGAGGCGGTGCGCCAGGCGGATGTGGTGATTGCCATGCTCTCCGATGGCGACACCACCGAGCAGGTGCTGCATCAGGCGAAAGAGGCGTTTAAGCAGGGCGCGACGCTGTGCCAGATGGGTACCATTGGCATCGAGAAAACCGACGCGCTGATCGCCTTTTTCGCAGAAAAACGGCCCGATCTTTTACTGATCGACGCACCGGTCTCCGGCACCAAAGCGCCCGCAGAGAACGCACAGATTCTGGTGCTGGCCAGCGGCGATCAGAGCCGGGCGCAGGCGGCAGAAGCGGTGTTTGCCGCCATCAGTAAAGGGACAAAGTGGCTGGGTGAGGCGGGCAAGAGCAGCCGCATGAAACTGGTCATCAACAGCTGGCTGATCGGCATGATGCAGAGCCTGGCGGAGAGTACCCAACTGGCCGGGCAGTTCGGCTTTTCCACCGACGATCTCTGGCAGGTGCTGGAGGGCGGTCCACTGGCTGCGCCTTATGCGAAAATGAAGCTTGGGATGATCGCCAGCGACGACTATACACCGCAGATGCATCTGATCTGGGCGCTCAAAGATGCCCGCCTGGCGCTGGATGCGGCAGAGACGCCATTACCGGCGCTGGAGAACATCGCGCAGTTCTGGCAGCAGGCGGTAGATGCCGGACACGGCGAAGAGGATCTGGCGGTCATCTACCGCTACCTGAAGGCGCAATGAGTCAGCAGCATTTTGACTTCAGTACGCGCCCGCTGGTGCCGCTGGCGCACGACTACCTGCACGGGGCCAGCGAACCCTGGCATCATCACGCCTGCGCCCAGCTGATCCATACTCTGAGCGGCGTGGTGCGGGTCGAGACAGAGTTTGGCAGCTGGGTTGTGCCGCCGAGTCGCGGCGTCTGGCTCCCGGCTTTTACCCGCCATGCGCTGCAGATTACCGGCAGCGTGGCGGCACGTACCCTGTTTATCGACCCACTGGCGCGCGCCGATCTGCCCGCCAGTTGTCAGGTGGTACAGATCTCGTCGCTGCTGCGTGAGTTAATCGTCACGGCCCTCAGCCTGCCGGAGCACTACAGCGCCGGGAGCCGGGCTGAGCGGGTGATGGAGTTAATTCTGGATGAGATTCGCGGCATGGATGTGCTGCCTTTTGCACTGCCGACACCCAACAGCCCCCGTTTACAGGCGCTGTGCGAGCAGATCAAGCAGACACCCGGTGAAAACTGGACGCTGCTGCGCGCCAGCGCCCACCTTAACGTTTCGGGCCGCACCCTGGCCCGTCATTTCATGCGCGAAACTGGCCTGCAGTTCAGTGACTGGGTGCGGCGCGCCCGTCTGGCCATCGCCCTGACGCGACTGGCGCAGGGCGACTCCGTGCTGCGGGTGGCACTGGAGCTGGGCTATGAAAGCCCCAGTGCGTTTAGTGCGATGTTTCGTCGTCTGCTGGGCGTTGCGCCCACGGACTATTTTCCCCCTCTAGAAACTGGCCTGCCGCGCTGAGCAGCGCCTGCAATGCGGCACGGGCCGTGTCGTTATCAATACTCACTCCCCAGGCCCGCACACCACGGACATCCACGCAGCTGATATAGGCCACCGAGCGGCTGTCACTGCGCCGTCCCAGCGTGTGCTCGTGATAGTCCTCAATGGTCAGATGCAAATCAAACGCGCTGCGCAGGGCATTCACCGCCGCAGAAAGCCAGCCATTGCCGCTGCCGGTCAGTGTCAGTGAGCGGTCCTGAACCACTACGCTGGCGCTGATCTGCGTCTGCCCGCCGCTGTCACTCTGGCTGTCCGCCCGCTGTAACGCCACCATGGGCCGTGTGACACCATACTGATGGCAGAAGAGCTGCCACAGCGCGTAGTGCGTCATCTCGCCACCGTGCCGGTCTGTCTCATGCTGAACACAGCGGCTGAAATCCTGCTGCAGCGAACGTGGCATTTGTAATCCATGATTCTGCTCCAGCAGCCAGGCAGCACCGCTTTTTCCCGACTGGCTGTTCACACGGATCACCGCCTCATAGCTGCAGCCAATGTCGGCTGGATCCAGCGGCAGGTAGGGCATCTGCCACACTTTCTCCTGCCGTTCGGCGCGGATGGCGAAGCCTTTTTTTATTGCATCCTGATGAGAACCCGAGAAGGCAGTATAGACCAGTTCACCCGCATAGGGATGACGGGGATGAACCGGCAACTGGTTGCAGCGTGTCACCACCTCAATCACCTCATGCATCTGGCTGAAATTGAGCTGCGGCGAAATGCCCTGGGTATAGAGATTCAGCGCCAGCGTCACCAGGTCCACATTGCCAGTACGCTCACCGTTACCAAACAGACAGCCCTCGACCCGGTCAGCGCCCGCCAGCAGGGCCAGTTCGGCACAGGCTATGCCGGTGCCGCGATCGTTGTGCGGATGCACGCTGATACAGACGGCGTCACGACGGCTGAAGTGACGGCAGAAAAATTCAATCTGATCGGCATAGACATTGGGTGTGTGCACCTCCACCGTGGCGGGCAGATTAATAATCATCGGCCGCTGCGCGTCAGGCTGCCAGACATCGGCTACCGCCTCGCAAATCTCCAGCACAAACTCCGGCTCGGTAAAGCAGAAGGTCTCAGGCGAATATTCAAAGGTCCAGTCAGTCCCGGGTTGCGCCTCGCATTCCGCGCGGATCTGGCGTGCGCCCGCGGTGGCCAGCTCTACGATTTCCGCTTTGCTCTGTTTAAATACCCGCTCACGAAACAGCGGCGCGGTAGCATTGTAGAGATGTACGATGGCACGCGGAACACCCTGTAATGACGCAAACGTGCGGGTAATCAGATCCTCGCGTGCCTGAGTCAGCACCTGTAACGTCACATCCGCCGGGATGCGTTGCTGCTCAATCAGGTCGCGCACAAAATCGAAATCCGTTTGTGACGCCGAGGGAAAGGCGACCTCAATTTCGCGGAACCCGCAGCGCAGCAGCAGATCCCAGAATGCCATCTTCCGCTCCCGATCCATCGGTTCTGCCAGCGCCTGATTGCCGTCACGCAAATCGGTGGAGAGCCAGCGCGGGGCCTGGGTGAGCTGGCGTGAAGGCCACTGGCGATCGGGCAGAGACACGACCGGAGAGGCACGATATTTATCAGCAGGTTGGGTCAGCATAGTATTCTCCTTGTGTTTTTTACCAGTCTGACGACAAGCCCTGCAAACCGCGCGCGCAACGCTGACAACCTGATGTGCAAAAGTGACAACACCCTCCGTGCGCTCTGGTTTGATGAATCCGCCTGGTGGGGTTAGCATGGTCGCCTGTTTAACTGGGTGGACGCTTATGCTGATTTTTGACGGTCACAACGATCTGTTGCTTAACCTCTGGCTGCATCATCGTGATGCGCCCGCGCAGGCGTTTTATCAGGGTATTGAGCGGGGGCATCTCGACTTTCCGCGCATTCAGCAGGGCGGAATGGGTGGCGGGCTGTTTGCGATCTTTGTGCCGCCGCAGGAATATATCGCCCGCACCGTTCCGGTTCGGGCCGATGAGCCGTATCGCCCGCTGGAGATCATGTGGCAACAGCTTGAGATCCTGCAGCAGCTGGCCGATGCGTCAGGCGGGCGGGCGCGACTCTGCCGCAGCAGTGTAGATATTATTGCCTGTCGCGCCGACGGTGTACTGGCGATGGTGGCTCACATTGAAGGTGCTGATGCGCTGGACGAGGAGGGCGAACAGCTGCACGCCTTCTGGCAGGCGGGGGTGCGCAGCATCGGGCCATTCTGGAATCTGCGCAGTCGCTTTGGTGAAGGCGTCAGCGGCAGTTTTCCCGGCTCGCCCGACACCGGACCGGGCCTGACCGCTGCCGGCGAAAGGTTGATTCAGCAGGCGGGTGAACTGAAGATGATGATCGACGTGTCGCACATGAACATGAAGACGTTCCAGGAAACCGCCCGGCTTTCCACTGCGCCGCTGGTCGCCAGCCACTCCAACGCGCACGCCCTCTGTCCGCAGCCGCGCAATCTGACCGATGACCAGCTGCTGGCGATCCGCGACAGCGGCGGTCTGGTCGGCATTAATTTTGGCAATGCGTTTTTGCGCGCCGACGGTAAACGCGACGCTGACACGCCATTAACAGAAATTGTTAAGCATTGTGATCACCTCCTGAAGATAATGGGCAGCGACCATGTGGCGTTTGGCTCCGATTTCGACGGAATTACCCCGCCAGCAGCGCTGGGCGATGTCAGCGGAATGCCGCGATTGCTCGCTGCTTTTCAGGAAGCAGACTATGATCAGACACTGACTGAGAAACTGGCATGGGGAAACTGGCAGCGGGTTTTACAACTGACCGGGCTGTGATAACAATTTCCTTACGTTCCGGACTTGATCCCGACGCGCCATTGGCGCAACATCTGCCTGGAAATTGTGACGGCCGTCTCATTCATTGCCTGTCACGCTGATTTCAGACAGCTTTTTTACTGTTAACCAAGAGGAAGTAACTCATGTGGAAAAAACCATCTTTCGTTGATATGCGTCTCGGTCTGGAAGTCACTCTGTACATCTCCAACCGTTAATCGTTCTGCCCGCCCTCTGAGCGGGCATTTTTTTTCAACTTCTGGTTTTCCTCTATGTTTATCAAAATCCTCGGTTCAGCCGCGGGTGGCGGATTTCCGCAGTGGAACTGTAACTGCGCCAACTGCCACGGCGTGCGTAATGGCACGATTCAGGCCCAGGCACGCACGCAATCGTCAATTATCCTGAGCGATAACGGCGAAGACTGGGTGCTATGCAACGCTTCACCCGATATCAGCCAGCAGATCCTGCATACGCCAGAACTGACCCGCCAGGGCGTGCTGCGCGGCACGGCGATTGGGGGGATTATCCTCACCGACAGCCAGATCGATCACACCACCGGGCTACTGAGCCTGCGTGAAGGCTGCCCGCATCAGGTGTGGTGTACGCCGGAAGTGCATGCTGACCTCAGCACCGGCTTCCCGATCTTTCCGATGCTCACCCACTGGAATGGCGGCTTACAGCACCGGCCGATTGCGCCACTGACGCCGTTCAGCGTCGATGTCTGCACAGATCTGAAGTTCACGGCGATTCCCATTATCAGCAATGCACCGCCTTACTCGCCCTTCCGCGACAGGCCGCTTGCCGGCCACAACGTGGCGCTGTTTATTGAAAACCGGGCGAATGGCCAGACGCTGCTCTACGCACCCGGTCTGGGCGAGCCCGATGCGGTGATATTGCCGTGGCTGCAAAAAGCGGATTGCCTGCTGATTGATGGCACCGTCTGGCAGGATGATGAGCTGCTGGCTACCGGCGTGGGTCACAACACCGGCAAGGCGATGGGCCATCTGGCGCTGGCGGAAGAGCAGGGACTGATGGCGTTGCTGGCGTCTCTGCCGGCCAGACGCAAAATTCTGATCCACATTAACAACACCAATCCGATCCTTAACGAGCAGTCACCGCAGCGTCAGTTTCTGACGGGGCAGGGAATAGAGGTGAGCTGGGACGGGATGGCGATCCATCTTCAGGGCTAAATCATGCAGATCACTGACACGCTGTCACCACAGGCTTTTGAACAGGCCCTGCGCGACAAAGGCGCTTACTACCATATCCATCACCCGTATCACATTGCGATGCATAACGGTCAGGCCACGCGCGAGCAGATTCAGGGCTGGGTGGCAAACCGCTTCTATTACCAGACCACCATTCCGCTAAAAGATGCGGCGATCATGGCTAACTGTCCCGATCCGGCGACCCGCCGCAAATGGGTTCAGCGCATCCTTGACCACGACGGCAGCAATGGCGAAGAGGGCGGCATTGAGGCCTGGCTGCGGCTGGGCGAGGCGGTCGGTCTGACGCGCGAAGAACTCTTGTCAGAGCAGCATGTGCTGCCGGGCGTGCGTTTTGCGGTGGATGCTTACATTAACTTCGCCCGCCGCGCCAACTGGCAGGAGGCGGCCTGCAGCTCGCTCACCGAACTGTTCGCTCCGCAGATCCACCAGTCACGGCTTGAGAGCTGGCCGCAGCACTATCCGTGGATCAAAGAAGAGGGCTATTTCTACTTCCGCAGCCGCCTGGGTCAGGCGAACCGCGATGTGGAACATGGTCTGGCGCTGGCGCTGGAGTACTTCACTACCGCTGAAACGCAGAACCGGATGCTGGAAATTTTGCAGTTTAAGCTCGATATTTTATGGAGCATGCTGGACGCCATGACCATGGCTTACGAGCTGAAACGTCCGCCTTATCACACCGTCACAGACAAGGCGGCGTGGCACACCACCCGACTGGTATAACAGATGAATGAAAACTCGATTGCCGCGTTTCGTCGCGGCTACCGTATGCAGTGGGAAGCTGCTCAGGATACGCACGTGGTGCTTTATCCTGAAGGCATGGCAAAGCTGAACGAAACCGCCGCCGCCATTCTTGAGCTGGTGGATGGCAAACAGAATATCGCCGCGATTATCGCGACCCTGGATAACCGTTTTCCGGAAGCGGGCGGCGTGGGTCCGGACGTCTTAGAATTCCTGCAGTCAGCCTATGAACAGAAGTGGATACAGTTCCGTGACCCCGCATAAACCTGGTGTGAATCCGCCGCTCTGGCTGCTGGCAGAGCTGACCTATCGCTGTCCGCTGCAGTGTCCCTACTGCTCTAACCCGCTGGATTTCGCCCAGCAGGAGAAGGAGCTGACGACTGAGCAGTGGATCGAAGTCTTTCGTCAGGCGCGCGCGATGGGCAGCGTTCAGCTCGGATTTTCCGGCGGCGAGCCGCTGGTGCGAAAAGATCTGCCTGAGCTGATCAAGGCGGCGCGCGACCTTGGCTTCTATACCAACCTGATCACCTCCGGCATTGGCCTGACCGAGAAGAAGCTGGATGCGTTCAGCGAAGCGGGTCTGGATCATATCCAGATCAGCTTCCAGGCGAGTGACGAAACCCTGAATGCGGCGCTGGCGGGATCGAAAAAAGCGTTTCAGCAGAAGCTGGAGATGGCGAAAGCGGTGAAAGCCCACGGCTATCCGATGGTGCTGAACTTCGTGCTGCATCGTCATAACATCGATCAGATCGATAAAATCATTGACCTCTGTATTGAGCTGGAGGCAGATGACGTTGAACTGGCGACCTGTCAGTTCTACGGCTGGGCGCAGCTTAACCGTGAAGGTCTGCTGCCGACACGTGAGCAGATCGCCCATGCGGAAGCCGTGGTGAAAACCTACCGTGAGCGGATGAGCACCACCGGCAATCTGACCAACCTGCTGTTTGTGACGCCAGACTACTACGAAGAGCGACCCAAGCCCTGCATGGGTGGCTGGGGCGCTATCTTCCTCAGCGTGACGCCAGAGGGCACGGCGCTGCCGTGTCACAGTGCGCGCCAGCTGCCGGTGGAATTTCCCTCTGTACTGACGCAAAGCCTGGACGATATCTGGTATAACTCGTTTGGCTTTAACCGTTATCGCGGTTTCGACTGGATGCCGGAGCCGTGCCGCTCCTGTGATGAGAAAGAGAAAGATTTTGGCGGCTGTCGCTGTCAGGCTTTCATGCTGACCGGCAATGCCGACAACACCGATCCGGTCTGCAGCAAATCGCCGCATCACGGCAAAATCCTTGAAGCCCGGCGTGAGGCGGATTGCAGCGACATTAAAATTGGTCAGCTGCAGTTCCGTAACCGCAGCAACTCGCAACTGATCTACAAAACACGGAACCTCTGATGAAAACGCGCGGCCTGGTGATAAACGGTCTGATGATTGAACTGGTGCATCAGGCAGATGCCAGCCAGGCCGCTGCCCTGATTCAGGTGGGTGCAGGGAGCCACGATGAGCCAGAACGCTGGCCCGGACTGGCGCATCTGCTGGAGCATCTGCTGTTCACCGGCAGCAGCGGCTGGCCTGATGAGGGCCGGCTGATGAGCTGGATTCAGACCCAGGGCGGGAAGGTCAACGCCACCACGCTGGCCCGGCGCAGCGCGTTTTTCTTTGAGGTGACGCCGTCGTTGCTGGCTGACGGGCTGGCCCGACTTCAGGATATGCTCGTCTCTCCGCTGCTGGATAATCAGGCCATCGCGCAGGAAGTGGCGGTGATTGACGCCGAGTATCAGCTGTTGCAGCGCCATGAGCCATCCCGCATCGAAGCGGCACTGCTGCATGCCGCGCAATCACCTGCGGAATTTCAGCGCTTCCATATCGGCAGCCGGGCGAGCTTTGGCGACGAGATGTCTGCGCTGCAACGGGCGCTGCGTCAGTTCCATCAGCGTTACTATTTCGCCAGTAATATGCGGCTCTGGCTACAGGGACCGCAGTCACTGGATGAACTGGAGCAGCTGGCACGTCAGTTTGCCGCCGCGCTGCCTGCTGGTCAGTGGCAACAGGATCTGCCACCGCCGCAGCTGAACAGCCAGACCTGCTGGCGACTGGCGGATAGCGCCTCGCCAGCGTTATGGCGCACCTGGCTGATTGAAAGTAGTGACGGTGTCACTTTGTGGCGTGAATTTTTGCTGGATGAGGCACCCGGATCGCTGCTGGCAACGCTGCGCGAGCAGGGGCTGGCGGAGACGCTGGAGCTGAAGTGGATCTATCAGGCAGGCGGTGCGCTCTGGCTGGCGCTGGGTGTCGAAACTGAGATGCCAGAAACCGTGAATGCGCTAATTGATAGCTACCTGCAGGCACTGAGCCAGATCGGTGAGGCACAGCATCAGCACTATCATGAGCTTAGTCAGCAACGATTTGTGACGTTGTCACTTATGGAGCAACTCCGTCAGCGCGCCGTTGGCTTTGCGCCTGATGAAACGCTGCCTGTACTGCTACTGTTGCTGGAGAGGCTTAACAGCGCGCCGGGCACGCTGCTCTGCTGTACGCCGCAACCGCCATCAGAAAACCTCATCACACAGGGTTACAGTCTGGCACTGACCCACTGGCAGCCAGCACCACCTGACGCGCTGCCCGCGGTGAATTTCACATTCTATCCGCTTGATGCCGCCATTACGCCTGATCCCCTGCCCGAAGAGTCGGTGGCGTTACCGCATTATCAGTCAGATAACCCGAACCCCGTGCTGATTCTGCGACCCGAGTTTTACTCAACGTTTACCGCCGAGGTGGGCGAAGCGCTGGGGCGGCGGTTGCGTCCGCTGTTTGCTGCGCTGCGTCACCAGGGCGGTAACGGCTGCTGGCAGGAAGTAGAGGGCGTATGGCAGCTCACGCTTCAGCTGACGACAGATGAGGCGGTCACTGATCAGGCGCTGAGCCAGATTGTCTGTGCACTGTCGCTGCCGGTTGAGGCAAACCTGCCGTCACCTGTCGAAAGCATCGCAATCCGCGCGCTGCAGCAGCAGCTGCCTTATCAGCTGGCAGCGACCTTTGCGCCGGATTGCTGGCGGGCGGCGCTTAAAGGCGGCAACGCGGCGCTGCATTCGCTGATTGCCCGGCGGCTGAGCGCGCTGTCGCTGCCGGTTAACCCTGACACGCCACCAAAACGTATGACCACACAAACGGGCATGACGCGTCTGCTGCACGCCAGTACGGATAACGCGCTGTTGCTGTTTATTCCACTGCACCGTCCTGAACAGCTTGCGGCATTACGTGCGCTGGCGCTGATCTACGAGCCGCGTTTCTTCCAGCGCTATCGGGTTGAACAACCTATAGGGTATGTCGTTAACAGCCGCTATATGCGCTGTGCCGATGAAGACGGCGTAGTGTTTGCGCTGCAGTCGCCCGATTACAGCGCGCTGTCACTGTTGCGCTACTGCCGCAACTTCCTGCGTTCCCTTAACGAGACGCTGGCAGAGTGTGACCTGGTGGCACTGAAAACGCGTCTGCTGAGCCGGGAAGTGGCGCAGCCACTGGCGCAGTTACGCCGTGAAAATGGTCTGGCAGAACCGGATGCGGCGCAGATAGAGGCGCTGACCCTTACCGATCTGCAACAGCTGCACCGCACACTGATTCAGGATCGCCGCCGCTGGCGCGTGCTGTTTACCGGGGGAGAAAATGTATAGCGCCCGATATAAAGTTGCTGAATTTATTTGAAAATTACGGACAAATCTCTTCACTGTCTATTCCGGGCTAACTGAACCACACTCAGTTCACTTTTGTCCGGATAAGGAATTGACTGTGAAGAACTTCAAACGTATCGCACTGCCCCTGTTAGCCGCTGCTACCCTTTACGCCCCGTTATCTCAGGCTGAGGCGATGCACTACCAGCTGAATCCTGAGCATACGTCTGTCATTGTGGCCTGGAACCATTTTGGCTTCTCAAATCCTACCGCGGATATTCCGGATGCAACCGGTACGCTGGTGTTTGATAAAGATCATCCGGAAGCATCACGCGTTGACGTAACCCTGCCAGTCAGCAAAATCGACAGCCATGTTGCGGCGCTGACCAAAGAGTTCAAAGGCGCTGAGTATTTCGACACGGCCAAATACCCAACTGCGACCTTCCACAGCACCAAAGTGGTTGCAAAGGGCGACAACAAATTTGACGTTGAAGGTAACCTGACCCTGAAAGGGATCACTAAGCCTGTTACGCTGCACGCCACGCTGAACAAGCAGGGCGAGCATCCGATGGTGAAGAAGCAGGCGATTGGTTTTGATGCCACCGGCACCATCAAGCGTTCTGACTTCAGGCTGGACAAATATGTCCCGGCGGTAAGCGACGACGTCACCCTGACGCTGTCTACCGAAGCTTACGCGAAATAAGTGTGTGGGGCGCAGCAGCTCGCTGCGCCCCTGATTCATTTTTCTTCCTTTCCTGCCTCTCCTGAAATATTCCCTTTTTTACGTGCACTGAATAATCCAGCCCTCCCGATAAAAACTATTTTAATCGCCTGAACCGGGCCAGAACCGGGAAAAATGAGGTGAAAGTCACAAATTCGCAATGCCATTTTTATGCCCGATCATTCGTTATTCTGTTGGCCAAATCAAAAACCTGTTCGGCAACCTAAGCTGATGATTTGTATTGATTCGTCCGTGAAGTAATAAGTTGGAATAGAGTGACTCAGCTCACAAATAAAGGCCTTAAGCTACTGCTGTCAACACGCCTGCCCGAAAAATACCGCGCGTAACTGTGATCTCCTCTGCAAATAGCAACCCCGTGAACCGGAAGAATGGCCCTCAGCAGAGTAAGCCAGCGGGGTGAGGGAAATGCGCATTGGAATGGTGATCAGTGGCGGGGATGTCACCGGAATAAATAACTTTGTCTTCCAGATAGGGCGTCTCGCGCAGGCTGAGATGGTGATATTTGACGGCGGCATTCCCGGCCTTCTGGCAAATAACCATCGTGATATCAGCCAGCGCGATCTGCTCGACTTTGCCATCGCCCCGATTCCGGTGATGCAGTCCGGAAGGACGCAAAAGAAACTGGTGCGCAGCGAATATGATTTAATTGCGCGCCAGCTTAAAAGCGCACGTATTGACGTATTAATCATGGCAGGCGGTGACGGATCGCTGCAGTTTCTCCACATCCTGTCGGAGTCTGGCGTTAATTGTTTCGGCGTCGGTATGACCATCGACAATGATGTCTTCGGCAGTGATTACACGCTGGGATTTTCTACCGCCTGCGAGCAGGTATTAAAAGAGGTCGCAAAACTGCGTAATACCGGGCGCGCCTTACCGGGCCGGGTTTTTATGCTGGAGTTACTCGGCGGCTATTGCGGCGAATTAACGCTGCAATCGGCGATTAAATCCAATGCGGATATCGCCCTGATTCCGGAGTGCCAGATTCCTTTGCCACAACTGGCGCAGCGTATTACCGGACGGCTGGCCGAACAGAACAGCGTGGTCATCCTCTGTTCAGAAGGCTACACCCGTGAATATTCGCCCGGTTTTCAGGGGGCGATCGACACCTTAATCAAACAGCTTGAGCCGCTTATTGGCGTACGCATCCGTAAAACTATTCTCGGTTACGGACTGCGCAATGGTGATCCCACCTGCGAAGAAATTTATCAGGGCACCATTATGGCCAGTGAAGTGGTGCGTTGTATTCAGTCAGGCATGCGGAATAAAGCGGTCATTATTAATGGCAGCAATAAACCGATCCCGATTGATTTAATAAGCATGCAAAAACGCCTGGTCGATATTGACGGGCACCATTACAAACTCGCTAAACAACTCAATATAGTGTGAGGAAAAACCATGCTGAAAATATTATGTGTCTGTGGTTGTGGATTAGGATCCAGTTTTGCGATTGAGATGAGCGCAAAAGCAGTATTAAAAAAACTGGAAATTGAGGCCGATATCGATCACACCACCATTTCAGAAGCGAATGCATTTAAGTCAGATATGATCCTGACGCAAAAAGCCTTTGCCGATGTATTAAATGCCGACGCCAGTCCGGAGCAGATTAAACGGGTCATTATTCTTAACCGGCTCACCGATAAAGTGGAAATAGAGCAGAAGATCCTGGCCTTTTTAAAAGAACGTAACGAGAAGGTCGCTGCCCATGAATAGTGTGATCGACTTCCTGGTAAAAGATCTGCTGGGGCAGGCCTCAATTCTGATCGCGTTTATTGCGCTGATTGGTCTGCTGCTGCAGAAGAAATCAGCAGGCAAGGTGGTGGAAGGCACCTTTAAAACCCTGCTCGGCTTTTTAATTATGATGGCGGGTATCAATATTATTGTGGGGACGCTGACGTTCCTCAATACCATTTTTACCCACGGCTTTGGTATGCGCGGCTATATCACCGATGTAGCCGCTATCGCCGGACTGGCTAACCGTGAGCTGGGATCTGAAGTGGCGCTGACGCTGCTGGTGATCTTTATCGTCAATATCATCATCGCGCGGCTGACACCGTTTAAGTACATCTTCCTGACGGGCCAGGCCCTGCTGTGGATGGCGACGATTGGCGCTGTCATCGGCTACAAAGCGGGGCTGACTGGCCTGCCGCTGATCCTGACCGGCGGCATCTTCGGCGGGATCATGGCGGTCGTGATGCCCGCGCTGGCACAGCCGGTGGTGCGGCGTATCACCGACTCCGACGATGTGGCGCTGGGTCACTTCTGCACCATTGGCTATCTGGTCACGGCGGCGGTCGCCAAAGTGGTGGGCAAAGGATCGCGCTCCACCGAAGACCTGAAGCTGCCCGATAACTTTAAGTTTCTGCAGGATACCTATCTGTCGATGGCGCTGGTGATGGTGCCGATGTACCTGATCCCCGCCGTGGCGGCCGGTCCGGCATTCATTGCCCAGTACAGCAACGGCATGAACTACCTGATGTACGCCTTTATGCAGTCGATTCAGTTCGTGGCCGGGGTCTTTGTGCTCTACAGCGGTGTCCGCCTGCTGCTCAACGAGCTGGTGCCTGCCTTCCGGGGCATCGCCATGCGCGTGGTACCCGATGCCAAACCGGCGCTGGACTGCCCGGTGATGTTTCCTTACGCCCCGAACGCGGTGATTGTCGGCTTCCTCGCCACCACGCTCGGCTCCATCGTTGGCATGCTCGTCTTCCCGATGTTTGGACTGGCGATGATCCTGCCGGGACTGCTGACCAACTTCTTTGCCGGGGGCACCGCCGGGGTCTTTGGTAATGCCATGGGCGGACGACGCGGCGCGATGATCGGCGGCTTCGTCCACGGACTCTTTATCACCATTCTGCCCGCCATCCTGGTGCCAATGCTGGAGAGCTACGGCTTCACCGGCGTGACCTTCAGTGACTCGGACGTCATCAGTACCGGCCTGGTGCTCGGCCACGCCTTCCAGAATAACTGGCTGTTCGTCGCCCTGTTTATTGCTTTTGTTACCGCGCTTGCCTGGTTTGTTAACGGCAAATCCACCAAACCTCAAGAGGAAAAAATCCATGAAACTTTATAATTTCGCCGACCTGTTAAAGCTGGCTAAACAGCGTGACTTTAAAGCGGTGGGTTCTTTTAATCTTCACTGCCTGGAAATGTTGCCCGCTTATTTTAAAGCGGCAGAGAAGACCAACAGTCCCTTAATGATTCAGATCTCCACCGGCACGGCGAAATATCTCGGTCATAAGTTGCTGGTCGATGCCATTAAATCGCTGTCGGAGAGTATGAATGTGCCGACCTGTTTGCATCTCGATCACTGTTCCGATTTAGCGGCGATTCAGACGGCGATAGATGCCGGATTCAGTTCCGTGATGTATGACGGGTCACATCTGCCGATTGAAGAGAATATTGCCAATACCCGCCGGGTGATTGATATGGCGCGTCCGCATAATGTTTCAGTTGAAGCGGAACTGGGTGCGATTGGCGGTTCGGAAGATGGTAAATGTGTGGAGATGGAGGCGATCGCGTTTACGCCGGTGGAAGATGCACGCCGTTTCGTTGAAGAGACCGGCGTTGATATGCTGGCAATCTCAATCGGCACCGTACATGGCCTTTACACCGGGAAGGCGCATATTCAGCATCAGCGCCTGGCGGATATTACGGCGGCAACCCACACGCCACTGGTGCTGCACGGTGGCACCGGCGTCAGCGATGAAGATATGCGACTGGCGGTAAGCAGCGGGATTGAGAAGGTCAATGTCGGCACCGAAATGAATGTGCAGTGGGTGGCGCAGTGCAAATCGACCTTTGAGAAAGGCAAGGTCAATGACAGCGTGCGTAATTTCCTGGTGCCCGCCAATGATGCAGTGACCAATGTGCTGGTAGAGAAGATGCAGTTATTCCGTTAATTACCCGCGTCGCCATCACCGAATTATTGCGTTAAACGTTTTTATCATCACTATTAATCTGAGACACCCCGGCATATAGGGGGCAGGAGAGCCTATGTTTGGATTCTTAAAAAAGTCTCCGGCTGCGGAACAACCCAGCGAGCAGCAGCAGGATCATCTGGCGGAAGTCAGTCGCGAGAAAATAACGCAACTGGAGCAGCAGCTCGCAATTAATCCGCGTGATGGTGAAACGCAAAAACAATTAATGCTGGAATATAACCGGGCATTAAGTTTATTTGCGAAAAGCCGTCGCTATCGTAATGAAATTGATGCGCTGTTTGTCAAAATCGATGAATTACGCAATGTGGTTCGCCAGTCGATTTAAGGAGAGCTGATGACGATTAAGCAGTTATTGCAAGAGGCCAACGCCATTCAGATTGGCATCGACGCCACGGACTGGCGTCAGGTTATCGCGCTGGCCGCCGAACCGCTGGTTAGCGGCGGCTATCTCAATGCCACCTATCCGGATGCGGTGATCGCGAACACCCTGGCCCATGGGGCGTATTATGTGTTTGAGGAGGGAATTGCCATTCCTCATGCACGGCCGGAAGCGGGGGTGATCCGCGACTGTTTCAGTATGATCCTGCTGAATGAACCGATCTCGTTTGAGGGCAGTGATAAAGCGGACATTGTGATTATGTTTGGCGCGCGCGACAGCAACGCCCACATTGAAGAGGGGATCCGCGCGATTGTGTCGCTGCTGGAGGATGAGGAGACGCTGGTCCGTTTACGTCGGGCCAGCAGTGTCGCGGAGGTTATTGATATCCTATGACACAAAACATCCCCCCTAAACGCGTGGTGCTGGTTAACGGCATTCCGGCATCGGGTAAGAGCACCCTGACGCACGCGCTATCACAACACTTTGGCTGGCCTGTGCTGACGCTGGACAGCCTGAAAGAGCCTTTTATGCACGCTTTTGCGCCGGTCGATCGGCAGCGTAACCGGCAACTGGGCTGCGCGGCCTATCAGGCGATCTGGAACATCGTCGAACAGGCACCCGCCAGTCAGGTCTGGCTGATCGATGCCTGGTTTGGTTTTCAGCCGCGCGCGCTGCTGGAGCAGGGACTGCAACAGGCGGGCGTCGAAGAGGTGCTTGAGCTGTGGCTGAAGATTGAACCGGAGGTGGCGGTGGCGCGCTATCAGGCGCGACTGACCCAGCGACTGCCGGGGCATCCAGGCGCTGAGTACCTGCCTGAACTTCATCAGCTGGCACAACAGGCCAGGCCAATGACGCTGGGGCCGTTGTTTGAGGTGGATGCCTGCGCCCAGGATCACGCTGCCGTTATCCACTGGCTGCAACAGCAACTGACCAGAACCCGCTACACTTCAGCTCATCATCAGAGGAGTGAGGAGTTGCAGGATGTCGTCGCCCCCGTATCTGCAAACCGGTGAAAGCGCCGTGCTTTATGATGGCGTCTGTAAGCTGTGTAACGGTTGGGTTCAGTTTCTGCTGCGCCACCATCTGGCGCGGCAGGTCCGTTTTGCCTCGGTGCAGAGCGAGCAGGGCAAAGCGTTGCTGCGCTGGGCCGGACTGCCGGAGGAGAATATCACCACCCTTGTCTACATTGACGGTAATCAGCACTGGCTGCGGGCGCAGGCGGTTTTCCGTGTTATGCAGCACCTGCCAGCACCCTGGCGCGGGCTGGCGGTGCTGCGTCACTTTCCGGACGTGATCAGTAACGCGGCTTACGACCGCATCGCGTTAAACCGCTATAAGCTGTTTGGCCGTTACAGTGAGCAGCACGTTCTCACGCCCGATTATCCTGAACGTTTTCTGCATCCGATGCCGTCCGAAGGTTAGTGGCGGCTTGTCCGACAGGCAGGCCCGCGCTGTTGATGCCGCGGGAGACTACAGCGTAAACACTGTTCGACAGCGGCTGTCATCTTCATCCCATGCTGTATCCACCTCAGAAAGAGGCCGTGGTTTAAAAGGCACCGAAAAGCCGTGCTGCCCGGCAGCCTGTAGTAGTTCTGCCAGTGAGTCAATCAGGTCTGCGTTGGATACGCTGCCCAGACCACTCCCCATCAGTGTCAGCCCGGATGCACGCAGCAAATGACTGTGCAAAGGGATCTCCTGTGCGCTGAGTGAGCCAATCTGAACGAAGCGAACGATATGATCACCGCCTCGCACCGCCGCTTCCATGATCGCCAGCGCGCTCTCACCCCAGAGATAATCCAGCACCACATCAATGCCGTCTGCCATCAGGGCAGGAAGTTCAGCGGCCAGAGCATCCAGTGTCATGACGCTGTCTGCGCCCTCATTAAGCAGTTGCTGCAGTATCTCCGGGTTCCGGCCGGTCGCAATAATTTTGCCCGCGCCAAGACTGCGGGCGATGCGAATCGCCAGGCGGCCGGATGTGCCGGTTGCGCCGTTAATCAACACGGTTTCGCCTTTGCGCAGTTCAGCCCGGCGGGTGAGTGCGGCCCATGAAGACATGCCTGGATTGGCAAGCGCGGCGGCGACCACGGGGTCCAGCGCTGGAGGAAGCGGAATGACGCAGCGGGCATTGACCACCACACTTTCCGCCATGCTGCCCGACGCGGTACCAAAGGTCAGAAAGTAAACGGCATCGCCGTTTTCGAGGTAACCGGTGCCGTCAATGCCTGGCACCAGAGGATAGGGCGCAGTGGCGCTGTAATGCGTGCCTGCCGCCCGTGCTTTGACCAGCTGGCTCATGGCGGCGGCTTTCACGCGAACCAGCAGTTGGTTTTCAGCGGGCTGAGGAGTGGGGAAATCTCCATAGTGTGGTTTCTGACCGGCCTGACTAATGATGGCTGCTTTCATAGGTTGCTGTCCTTCTAATAATAAGCAATTAAGTGTAAAGTACACACATTATTCCTGCCTCTGGATGGCGTCAATGAAAAGTGTGCAAAATACACATAAATACGATGCGCTGCACAATTGTCTGCTGACGATTGCTGGCGCGCTTAACCGGCCCCAGCGCGATGTAGCGATGATTAAAGCGGCGGGTATCGACCTCGATCGGGCGCTGTTTCCGCTTCTGGTGCAGGTCAGCCGGTTCGGGCCGATCGGCGTGGGTGAACTGGCCGATCGGGTAGGGCGTGACTACAGCACGGTCAGTCGTCAGGTCGCGAAACTGGAAGAGACCGGACTGGTCCGGCGGCAGAAAAACCGGCAGGACAAAAGAATTAATGAGGCAGCAATCACCCCGGATGGCAGAGAGATGACGGATAAAATCGATGCGCAACGTGTGCAGGTTTATCAGCGCGTCTTCCGGCACTGGCCGGAAAGCGATCGTGAAACGCTGGAACAACTGCTCAGCAGATTCGTGTCCGACTTTGGTCAAACGGAAGGCGATGAAAATGATGAACAAAAGTCTGATGCAGGTTAAGGGAAGAGAAAACCATGCCGGTTAATTTCGATCTCAACGATCTCTACGCCTTTCGCGCGCTGGTGGAGTTTGGTAATTTTCGCCTGGCGGCGGAATCGATCTGCCTTTCACAGTCGGCGCTAAGCCGCCGCATCGATAAGCTGGAAACCACGCTGGGTATTAAGCTGTTTGAGCGGACCACACGCCGCGTCACGCTGACGCTGAAAGGGCATGCGTTTGCTCAGCGTTCGGAAAAGCTGCTGGCCGATTTTGAAGAGGTCATGGCCGATCTGAGTGAGGTGAGCTTAGCCCGCACCGGACTGATTACTGTGGCCTGCGTGCCGTCAGCGGCCTACTATTTCATGCCCAACATCATCCGGCTGTTTCAGGTGCGCTATCCCCGCGTACGCGTGAAACTGATCGACAGCAGTGCGGCTAACGTCTATGACGCGGTGATTGGCGGGCAGGCTGACTTCGGCATCAGTTTTTCCAGCCGCTCGCAGCCGGATGTGCATTTTCAGCCGCTGATGGATGACCCGTACCTGGCGGCCTGCAGGCGAGACCATCCGATAGCAGGCAAAAAGAGCCTGAGCTGGCAGGCGTTTTATCAGCATGAATGGATTGGGCTGGATAAAACCTCCGGCAACCGTAACCTGCTCGATCAGGCGTTACAGGCTGTTATGCCGGAGAAGCCCTGTGTCTGTGAAACCCGGCACGTGACAACTATGCTGGGGATGGTTGAGGCGGGGCTCGGCATTGCTGCCGTCCCCGCCATGTCGCTACCTGGCTACGAGCACGCGCTGCTGACGGCGGTGCCGTTAACCGATCCACCGGTGAAACGCACTGTGGGCCTGCTGCGCAAAAATGGCCGGATACTGTCACATATCGCCAGCGAACTGGAGAACCTGATCATTGAACAGTATCAGCGACTTTAACCGGTTTTGACGCTTTCACGGTGTGCAGGCCGCTGGCGTGGACAGCCTGCTGAGCCTCGGGCGAGGCGAGCCAGTGCAGCAGCTTCGCTGCCTCATCTGGCTGTGCTGACCTGCGCACCACGGCACCGGCAAAACGAGTGGTGTATTGCAGCTTGTCCGGCAGTTCACCAATGAAGGTTACGCCTGAAACAGGCAACAGCTCACTGACCTGCTGAAACCCGATGGCGTATTTACCTTCAGCAACCTGGGAAGCGACCGGGATGCGTTCAACTTCTACCGCCTTGCCTTTAACCTGATCCTCAATGCCCAGCCGTTTGAACAGCTGACTGCTGACATATTTGCCGCTGGCGCTGTCAGAATAGGCGATGGAAGAGGCATTCAGCAGGGCAGTACGCAACTCACTTTCGCTGCCGATTTTAATGGGTGTGGCACCCTTTTTAATGACGGCGCCAATGCGGGAGTCCGCCAGTTCAACCCGTGAGCCTGGCAGCGTCGCGCCCTCTTTTTGCAGATTGCTTAGCGCATCGCCAACCATGATGACCACATCAGCCGGTTCACCGCGTGCCAGCCGGGCTGGAATGGCTTGCGGTGTTTTACCCATTGACGGACCAGCAACGGTGTTGATGGTGATCCCTTCCTGTTTTGCGAATTGTGGCGACAGCGTATCCCACGCCGCTTTAAACCCGCCGGAGATCATTACCGTCAGTTCTTTTGCCTGCGCCGTGGCGCTGCCTGCCACGCTAAACAGCAGGGCAGCATAAATCGACATCGTTTTCAGTTTCATCTTCCGTTCCTCAGCTAACAGTTTCATGGGCAGGCGTGACGGCACTGCGGGTACGACGATAGAGGTAGAGTGTCGCGCCCAGAGCGCAAACTGCCGCAAAACTCATCCAGTAACCTGGCGAGGCTTTATCGCCGGTCATCTCAATCAGGCCGGTTGACATCACCGGGGTAAAACCACCGAACAGCGCTGTTGCCAGGCTGTAGGCCAGTGAGAAGCCCGCAACACGGACTTCCGCGGGCATAATTTCGGTCAGCGCCGGGATCATCGCGCCGTTGTAGAGCCCGTAGATCATCGACAGCCACAGCAGTACACCCAGCATCATCGAAAAGCCTGGTGCCGCCGCCAGCATGCTCAGGGCCGGATAGGTGGTGACGATCGCCAGCAGTGTCATGGCGACCAGTACAGGCTTACGGCCAAAGCGGTCGGAGATCGCGCCGCCAATCGGCAGCCAGCTAAAGTTCGACACTGCTACCAGCAAGGTCACCAGCAGGCTGTCAGAGGCGCTGAGCAGCAGCACTTTTTTGCCAAAGGTCGGCGCATAAACCGTAATCAGGTAAAACGCCGTGGTGGTCATCGCCACCATCAGCATCCCGGCAATCACCACCTGCCAGTTAGCCAGCAGGATGCGGAACACCTGCTTCACATCGGGATGGCTGCGACGGTTGTTGAACGCCTGTGTCTCTTCAAGTTTGCGACGCAATATGAAGATAAACGGCACAATCAGACAGCCAAACAGGAACGGAATACGCCAGCCCCATTCACGGATGGCGCTCTCTTCCAGCACGGCGTTGAGGATAAAGCCCATCGCCGCCGCCACCATAATGGCGACCTGCTGGCTACCCGACTGCCAGCTGGTGTAGAAGCCCTTGCGGCCCGGCGTAGCGATCTCCGCCAGATAGACCGACACGCCGCCCAGCTCCGCGCCGGCGGAGAAGCCCTGTAACAACCGACCGATCAGCACCAGCATCGGCGCCCACAGGCCAATGCTCTGGTAGGAGGGGATCAGCACGATCATAAAGGTGCCTGCCGCCATGATGGAGAGCGTGACAATCAGGCCCTTACGGCGACCGACCTTATCGATGTACGCTCCCAGTACCACTGCGCCAATCGGGCGCATCAGGAATCCTGCGCCGAACACGGCAAAGGTCATCATCAGTGAGGCGAACTCACTGCTGGCCGGGAAAAAGGTATGGGCGATGTAAGTGGCATAGAAACCAAACAGGAAGAAATCGAACTGTTCGAGGAAATTGCCGGAGGTAACACGAAATATGGCGCCAATCCTGGCGCGATGAGTCATGGGTGAGGTCGTTTGCATCAGTAACTCCAGTAAGGTTTGACGCTTTTTGCCGCGCCTGTTACTGAAGAGTGGATCAGCGCCCGTCGCTAAATAAGTGCAAAAAAGGCATTGATTGATGTGTGGGGAACATGATTTCTGGGGGTTATCATATAAAACCTATTTTATTCAGCAAGTTGAAGCGGATGGCTGTTTTTCTGCTCGTGTTAACGTGCGTGAGATAAGTTTGCGGAATTGTGACGGATTTCATATGCGTGTTACCGTCTAAAACGGAGATTCTGGCGTGACCAGAGGTCAGCGATGCTGGGGGCAAAGAGGTTCAGGACCGAGGTGGCGTGGAGGCATCAGGCAACGGTGATGTCGAAAAACGTACGTAGAGTTGCAGGTAGCGCATCTGATGTTCGGGTCGTGCCTCGGCTTCAAACAGTACGGCAATCATCGCTATTTCCTTTGGGTAAGATCAAAAAGGGCTGTAGCGCAAAAATAGCGGGCGGGGCAAAGCCATGCTTCGGCCAGTGACGAAATATGACTGTACAGGTGATAACCAGCCCGAACAGTCTCATGATGGAGCAAAGCGTATGTTCAGCGGACTCAGTGCCTTTCCCCTTACTCCTTTTGCCGATGGCAAACCCGATGAAGCGGCCTTTCTTCGGATCCTGCGCAGGCTGACGGAGGCAAAAGTCGATTCTCTGGGCGTGCTGGGGTCCACCGGCAGCTACGCCTGGCTGACACGGGCACAGCGCAGGCGCATTGCTGAGCGGGCCGTTGAAAATGCGGAGGCGATTCCAGTGATGATCTGCATTGGCGCGATAAATACTGATGAGGTGCTGGCGCTGGCAGAGGATGCGCAGCAGGCGGGCGCAGCCGCTTTACTGCTGCCACCGCTGGGGTATCAGACGTTGAAAGAAGATGAGGTGTTTACGCTGTTTGAAACCGTGACGCGACACGCCTCGGTGCCAGTCTGCATTTATGACAATCCGCGCACCACCCATTTTACGTTCTCCGATGCGTTACTGAGCCGGATTGCCTCACTTCCCGGTATCGGGTCGGTAAAAATTCCCGGTGTTCCGGCGGCGCAATCGGCAGCAAATGATCGCCTGGCCCAACTGCGCGACATACTGCCTGCTTCCGTGTCGGTTGGCATCAGCGGCGACGCGTCTGCTGCCAATGCGTTGATTGCAGGCTGTGATGGCTGGTATTCCGTGTGCGGCGGGCTGTTCCCACGTGTCGCGAAAGCAATGACCGACGCAGCAGCAGCAGGTGATCATGAGAGCGTCAGGGCGCAGTCGGAGCGCCTGCAGCCTTTGTGGTCGCTGTTCCGCCAGCACGGCGGCAGCTTCAGGGTGATGAATGCCGCAGCAGGTCTGCAGGGACTGACGGCACGCGACTGCCTGCCGCGTCCGCTGTTGCCACTCTCTGATGCGGATAACCAGCAGATTGCTGAGGTGCTTGCGGCACTCGATCTCTCGTAAATTTGCAGAAGATGTTAACTGTGCCGCACCAGGTTAAAGCCTTCCTCCTCCTGCGGCGGTTCAAAATAGCGGGTAATCAGCGTGAACTGCTCGTCCGTGGCGGCAAAGGCGTGTTCGCCGCTCTGATTACGGGCGTGCAGACGCGCTTTACACAGCGCGTCCGGCACATCCAGGTAATGCATGCGATGGTCGGCAGAGGATGCCTCAATCACCGAGCGCATCCAGTCACGATTCCCCCGGGTGTTGGCCGGAAAATCGAGCACAACCGATACGCCTGCGTTAAGCAATGCGACCAGATGCGGCGTCATCGCCTTCCTGAGCTTTGCCGCAACACGCACGTAATCAGCCACCGATTGCATCTCATCCTTATAGAGTGCGGCCAGCCACTGATCTTCGCTGATCACTACGCAACCGGGCGCAGCACCCAGCTGTGCTGCCAGCGTCGATTTCCCGGACGCTATTTTTCCACACAGCAGATGCAGCGTGGCGGAGAAAGAGGTCATGGTCATAGCACGCCTGTGGAACCTGATAATAAATCGGGAAGATTCAGGCTAACAAAAGAGTTGAAAGAGAAGCAATGAGAGTCGTCGGGTCGGTTTAACAAGGTCGTACACGTATATCAGCTATCAGCTATCAATATTCGCGTCGGTGTAAATTACGGTGCAAAAAAGCGGCAGCTTTTCAGCAGAGGTGACGCGCCTGAACGGGGAAATACGGTCAGGCGGGTTTTCGTGGTAATGCCCGGTGTTGAATCTGTGCTGAACAGCCAGCCACAGACTTCATTTTTGGGCCATCAGCAACGTCAGCAGTTCACGGCAACAGGCTTCTTCTTCAGCACTGTCCGCAGAGGCCAGATGACGCAGTAACTCCATACAGCTTTTTTCCTTGCCCGCTTCCAGTAACTCTTCGATTAGAAAATTAAGTTTATCCTGCTCAGATGCAGCAAAGGATGAACGGAACTCACTATTAACCGGCGCGTTGTGATTCAGCGGCAAGGTAAGGGTGTTTTGCATCGGCATATTATTATCCTTTTACGGGTTAAAAAACGAACTGGCGTTGTCATTAAACTTATACAACGATCTTCATTTTGTACAGAAGTGAGCCCGAATGATTTTTTACAGGAAGCTAAGCGCAGCGCGGCCTGAGGGGAAACTGTGGTGAATCATTCAGTTAGCTGGGAAGGGAATGGTGGAAAAATTGTACGCGTTTTAAGTCAAATTTTTCGTGCAGGCAAAATGGGCATTCATGCGGCAGTTCATGAGGCGGCCCGCCGGGCCGCCTGCACTATTTCGTGGTCAGGAAATCTTCGCGCTGTGGCGTAAAGGTATCCAGCAGCACGCCAGCCTCAAGACAGACACAGCCATGAACCACATTGGGTGCTTTATAGAGTGTGTCCCCAGCGCCAACTTCCCGGGTTTCACTGTTGATGGTGAAGGCAAAGCGTCCGCTCAGCACATAGGTCAGCTGCTCATGGGGATGATGATGTAGCGGACCGATGGCGTCTTTTTCAAAACGCACTTCAACTGCCATCATTGTGCCGCCATGTGCCAGTACGCGGCGGGTCACGCCGTTACCCAGATCTTCCAGTGGTCGCTCTTTGTGGTAGATAAACATCATTGTCCTCACGCAGTCGTGGGCGCTGCAATGGCCGTTTTGTGATGGGCCTCACAGCACCAGGGTGAATTAATCCATGCACTTTAATGGTTTTTCTCTAAAATGAAACGGTGTTTCATTTATTTTACGAGGGTAGATCATGAAAATCGCGTTAATGATGGAAAACAGTCAGGCCGCTAAAAACGTTACCGTGCTGAAAGAACTGGAAGGCGTCGCGCAGCCGCTGGGCCATCAGGTCTTCAACGTCGGGATGAGCGATGAGCAGGATCATCATCTGACCTACATTCACCTCGGCATCCAGGCCAGCGTGCTGCTTAACAGCCAGGCAGTGGATTTTGTCGTTGCGGGCTGTGGCACCGGCCAGGGCGCGCTGATGTCGCTTAACATCCATCCGGGCGTGGTCTGTGGCTACTGTATCGATCCGGCGGATGCTTACCTGTTCGCGCAAATCAACAACGGCAATGCCTTATCTCTGCCATTTGCTAAAGGTTTTGGCTGGGGCGCTGAGCTGAACCTGCGCTTTATCTTTGAAAAAGCGTTCACGGGCGAGAAGGGCAATGGCTATCCGCCAGAGCGCAAAGAGCCGCAGGTGCGAAACGCCGGTCTGCTGAATCAGGTCAAGGCTGCGGTGATCAAAGAGAACTACCTTGATACCCTGCGTGCCATCGATCCTGAACTGGTTCGCACCGCCGTCAGCGGCCCGCGTTTCCAGCAGTGCCTGTTTGAGCATGGCAAAAACCAGGAGATCGTTGCCTTTGTGCGTCAGCTGACCCACTAACGCATTCGATATCACAGGGCCGGTCCAGCCGGCCTTTTTTGATTCTTTTCAGATACCCGCTGATATTCAGCCCGGCTGCGCCAGCGCCGCATGATTGTGGCGACTCGCTTCCACCAGCATCCGCGTATAGGGCATTGCGGCGCGATCGGCCACCAGCGTCGGCACATCCAGCGTCTCCAGCACTTTGCCCTTTTGCATGACGGCTACGCGATGGCAGAGATGCGCCACCACGCCAAGATCGTGCGTCACCATCAGATAAGTCAGGTTCTCCTGCTGCTGCAGATCGCTGAGCAGATTCAGGATCTCTGCCTGCACCGAAACATCCAGTGCGGAGGTCGGCTCATCCAGCAGCAGCACGCGTGGCTCCAGAATCAGCGCCCTGGCAATTGCCACGCGCTGACGCTGACCACCGGATAGCTGGTGGGGATAACGCGTCTGCCAGGCACGGTTCAATCCGACTTTATCCAGCATCGCCACGACCCGCTGCTGACGCTGCCCGATACCCTGAATCTGCAACGGCTCTTCCAGAATGTCGCCCAGCGTGTGACGCGGATGCAGCGAACCGTAAGGGTCCTGAAACACCATCTGCACCTGCCGACAGCGCGCCCGAACGATGTGATGCGCCAGTGGCTGACCATCAATCATCAGCTCTCCCTGCCAGTGAGTGAACAGCCCCGCCAGACACTTCAGCACCGTGGTTTTGCCCGAGCCAGATTCACCGACCAGCCCGAAGATTTCACCCTGATTAACCTGCAGATTTACGTCGAACAGCACCTGATTCCGCGCGCCTTCATCGCCAAAGCTGAGGTTGAGATTTTTTACATTAATCATCACCACTCCTTAATCGGTTAACCAGCTTGCGTGACGTTGTAACACTGGCAGGCGTGTGCGGCGGTGATCAAGGTCGGGCAGCGCCGCCAGCAGTCCCTGCGTGTAAGGATGCTGTGCGCGATCGAGGTCACAGGCGGCCAGTGACTCCACGACGCGCCCGGCATACATCACCAGCACCCGATCGCAAAAGCTGCGCACCAGATTGATATCGTGACTGATAAAAATCAGCCCCAGTCCGCGCGCTTTCACCAGATCATCGAGCAGTGCCAGCACCTGCAGTCTTACTGAGACATCCAGCGCAGAGGTCGGCTCATCGGCAATCACCAGTTCCGGTTCGGTGATCAACATCATGGCAATCATCACGCGCTGACCCTGACCGCCGGAAATCTCATGAGGATAGAGCTGATAAACCCGTTCTGGATCGCGGATCTGCACTTCCTCCAGCATTGCCAGCGCCCGCTGACGTGCTGCCGATTTCTGATCGCGATGATGACTACGCCAGGCCTCGGCGATCTGCTCACCAACCCGAATCACCGGATTCAGCGAATATTTCGGGTCCTGCATAATCATTGAGATGCGTTTGCCACGAATGGCGCGCATCTGCGCCGGGCTGGCGTGCAGCAGGTCGATATCGCCAAACTGCATCCGGCTCGCCTCAATGCGCGCCTTCGCCGGATGCAGCTGCAGCAGGGCGCGACCCACGGTCGATTTACCGGAGCCAGACTCGCCGACTATCGCCAGCTTCTCCTGACCGAGCTGAAAAGAGACGCCGCGCACCGCCGGGGTTGCCTGGCGTCCGTTAATAAAGTTCACGTGCAAATCGCGCACGTCGAGCAACGGCGTGGCGTTACTCACTGCGGGGATCAAGCAGGTCACGTAGGCCATCTCCTAAGAAATTAAATGCCAGGCTGTTAATCAGGATCGCCAGACCGGGCACGGTGACCACCCACCAGCACTCAAGCATGTAGGTGCGGCCGCTGGCGATCATCGCGCCCCATTCCGGATCGGGCGGCTGTGCGCCCAGCCCGAGAAATCCCAGCCCGGCGGCAGTGAGGATAATGCCCGCCATATTCATGGTGATGCGGATAATCACCGACGGCAGGCAGAGCGGAATAATATGTTTCCACAGCACCCGCAGCGGCGATGCGCCCTGTAAACGGACCGCTGAGATAAAGTCCGCCTGACGCAGCGACAGCGTTTCGGCGCGCGCCAGACGGGCGATAGGCGGCCACGCGGTGAGCGTAATGGCAATCACCACATGCTCCAGACCCGGGCCCAGGGCGGCAACAAACGCCAGCGCCAGTACCAGGCTCGGGAAGGAGATAAAGATATCGGTGACGCGCATCAGCACGCTATCGACTTTGCCGCCGAAGTAACCGGCGGTGACGCCCAGCAGCAGGCCCAGTGGCCCGACGGTGACCGACACCAGCAGTACAATGTAAAGCGTGATGCGCGCGCCCCAGACCAGACGGCTGAAAATATCGCGGCCAAACTCGTCGGTGCCAAACCAGTGGGCTGCACCGGGCGGTGTCAGGGCGTTGTTCAGATCCTGAATCAGCGGATGATATGGCGCGATCCAGGGCGCAAACAGTGCGACGATGCAGAGCAGCAGCACAATGCCGCCGCCAATGGCGGTGAGGGGATTACAGGCCATGCGCCAGAGGAAATAGCCGCAGCGGGCTGCAAACCGCTGGCAGCGTGCCAGACGCTCGCGGGAGTGACTTACAGAGGCAGTGTCAAAGGAGATCGTCATACTTTGGTCCTCGGATCAAACACCTGATAGAGCAGGTCGGAGATCAGGTTAAGCAGTACAAAAATCAGGCCCACCACCAGCACACAGCCCATCACCGCATTCATATCGCCCAGCATCAGGCTGCCGGTGAGGTAAGAACCAAAGCCGGGCCAGGAGAAGACCGTTTCGATCAGTACCGCGCCCTCCAGCAGCGAGCCATAGGCCAGCGCCACGACGGTCAGTAGCTGCACCAGGATGTTGCGGAAGGCGTGCTGCCAGATCACCTGCCATTCGGTCAGGCCTTTGACCCGTGCGGTCAGGATGAACTCCTGCGAGAGCTGCGCCAGCATAAAGCTGCGCGTCATGCGGCTGATGTAGGCCATAGAGTGAAAACCCAGCAGCGAGGCGGGCAGTACCAGATGGTTGAGTGCGTTCCAGAATACCTGGCTGTTGCCGGCCAGCAGGGCGTCGATCAGCATGAAGCCGGTGCGATGGGGCACAATGCCATCCAGGCTGAAATCCACCCGTCCTGCGCCGCCGACCCAGCCGAGATGGGCATAAAACAGCAGCAGGCCCATCATGCCGACCCAGAAGATCGGCGTGGAGTAACCGGCCAGACTGAGCATCCGCACCACATAGTCGATGACGCTGTTACGGCGTGCCGCCGCCAGCACACCCAGCGGTACGCCGAGGCCCGCACCAATCACAATTGCCAGCGTGGCCAGCTCTACTGTGGCGGGAAAGACGCGCAGAATGTCGTATACCACCGGCTGACCGGTGAGCAGCGCATGGCCGAGATCGCCATGCAGCAGCGCGTTAAGGTAGATGCCAAACTGTACCCACATCGGTTTATCAAAGCCGAGCTGGTGGTAGACCTGCTGGTAAGTGGCCTGATCGGCGTCGGGGCCGACAATCGCCAGCACCGGATCCAGCGGCATTACCCGGCCAATAAAAAAGGTCAGCAGCAGCAGGCCGAACAGGGTAATCAGCACCTGCACCGCGCGATGGGTGATGCGACGGCACTGATGTCGGGTCAGGGTCAGAATCATGGGGTGCCTCCCGCCAGGGCTTCAGGGGTTTTCCAGACGTCGCGCAGAAAGGTGGTCGCGGAGGGATGGGGCTGATACGCCTGCACCCGGTTACTGACCACCACGGAGTCGAGCATTTGTGAAATCGGCATCAGCGCAGGCACCAGCTGGTCATAGCGTTGCTGGATGGCGAAATAGTCCTGCTGCTGACGGGATTTGTCGCGTTCAACCAATGCCTGATCGATCATGCGGTTAAGCTGCGCGTCGTAGAAACCGGTGCGCCAGCCCTGAAAGTTAGTCAGCCGGGCGCTGTCCGCATTGTTCGGGTTGTAGACCAGCGAACGCAGGCTGGAGTGGGGATGCGGCTCTACACCGCTGCCGCCGCGTCCGACCAGCAGATTAAACTGACGATCGCGCATCGCGCCATAAATCTGGTTGCCGGTGCCGGTAATGATTTTTGCGCGAATCCCGCCCTGCAGCAGCGTTGACTGCACCGCGATGGCGATATTCAGGAACGGCTGATCGGCCAGCACCCGCAGCGTGGTGTCGAAGCCGTCCGGATAACCCGCCTCAGCCAGCAATGCCCGGGCACGCGGCACATCGAGCCGGTAACCGGGGTCGGGGAGCGTGGCGGGCATCCCGGCCTGAATCGGGCGCTGATGGAGTTCGCCGTAGCCGGTCATCAGGCTCTTATTGATGCCCTGATAATCGACCAGATAGCGGACCGCCTCACGCACTTTGCTATTCCCGAAGTGCGGATCTTTCATGCTCATCGCCAGGTAATAAATCGTCCCTTTTCTGACCGCGTCGATGGTGAGGTCGGGATCGTGGCGCAGGGCGCGCACGTCGGGGATCGCCATGTTACTGGCAATATCCAGGTCGCCTTTCTCCATCATCAGCCGCAGGGTCTGCGACTCCTGAAGGTGGCGGAACACCACCCGCGACATTTTTGCCTCTCCGCGCCAGTAGTCTGCCGCGCGACTCATCCGCAGCACATCTTTTGCCTGCCAGACATCCAGCCGGAACGGGCCGGAACCCGCTTCATGCGTGGTCAGCCAGCGGTTGCCCCAGTCGCCATCAACCTCATGCTGCTGCACCGTTTTGCGGTCCAGGACCACCATGCTGCCCAGCGCCGCCAGCGAGTAAATCACCAGTTGCGGATCGTTTGGCTTAGGAAGTGTGATCACCAGCGTGCGGTCGTCGGGGGCGGTGATCATCTGGTCAACGTTGTCGCGGCTGAAACCGTACGATTTCCACACCGACGCCTGCGCCAGATTCAGATGCAGCACCCGCCGCATCGACCAGACCGCATCGGCGCTGGTGAGCGGATTACCGGAATGAAACCTGACGTTGTCACGCAGGTGAAAGGTCAGGGTGCGGTTATCGGGGCTCACTGACCAGCGTTCGGCCAGCGCCGGGCGCACCTCGGTGAGCTGCTGCGGGTTCAGCTCAACCAGGCCGTCATAAAGATTCACCACTATGCCGACCACCTCGTTGCCGGTCATGGCGGCCGGATCCAGGGTGAGCAGGTTATTCATGTTCATGCCGACGATTAGCTGGTCATCCGGCGTTTTTGCCTGGATAGACGCGCTGCCCGTCAGCACCACCAGCGTGATCAGCCACGCGCCACATCGTTGTGTCAGGGTCATAAGTGAAGTCCAGCAGGTCAGAGGTTTTTTCCCCGTTTACCGCATCGACAGAGGTGCGCGGTAACGGGGTTCTTATTGTGTGCCGTACTTTCGGAAGTGCGATTTACCAGCGATTCAGCGTATGAGTCTCAATCCAGCTGAAATTAATATCTTCACCCAGTCCGTTTCCCGTGGACAGGGTGACAAAGCCCTGATCGTCCATCGGATCAATCAGGCTATTGAGGTAGGCAGGCGGCGTCTCATAATCCAGGAAGGGATGCAGCAGGCCGCGCTCATACCAGCGGCAGTTACGAATCGCGCCGACCACCGCCAGGCTTGCTGCACCGTTGCCGTGGACTTCGCAATCCATACCAAAGGCTTCAGCCAGACTGGCCACTTTCAGCGTGGCAGAGATGCCGCCTACGCCATTGGCACCCGCACGCAGAATGTCGCACGCGCCGGCGCGAACCCAGTCGGCACGGCTGTGATGTTTACCGCCCAGACTTTCCGGGCCGAGCACGTCGATAGAGAGGTTGTCCGCCAGCCAGGCGTAAGAGGCCATGCTCTCTTCTTCCATTGGCTCCTCAAACCAGGCGAAATTAAGTTTTTCCAGTGCCTTGCCGATGGTCAGCGCGTCACTTCGGCTATACCAGTGGTAGCCATCCAGCATCAGTGCGATATCAGGGCCGACCGCTTCGCGCACTGCCGCGCAGGCTTTGATATCCATGGCCGGGCTGGGCGCAAAGGAGACCGGCGGCATCCAGGTGTGCAGCTTAATCGCCTGATACCCGCGCGCCACCAGCTTTTCAGCAAACTGTGCATACTCATCGGGCGTCGATAAACCACCTTTCAGCTCATCGCCACACATGGTGCTGCCGTAAGCCGGGATCTTCTCGCGATAGCCGCCCAGCAGCTTGTGGACCGGCTGTTTCAGTTTGCGCCCAATCAGATCCCACAGTGCCTGCTCCACAGCGGAGAGCGCCCGTTCGGTGAGCTGGTGGGCACTGCCGCGCTGCCAGTGCACCAGGTCCTGCCACAGACGCTCGCGGTCAAAGGCGTTCTGACCGATCAGCACCTTGCGGAAGAAGGCATTAACCACGTGAGAACGCACCACTTCCGGCGGCGTAAAGGCGTAACCGCAGTCGCCATCCTCGCTGGTCAGGGTCAGTAACGCCATCTGGGCATCATTCTCCGGACCCGGATGAGAGTGTCCTGCGCTGTCGGCGCAACGCTGGGTGGGATAAGTAAAAAGGGTGACATCAATGGCGCTGATCTTCACGGTTAAGCTCCTGTGGCAGGCTGTCCTGATGAATTATTAAAACGCTGTTTCATTTTAAATTTAGCGATCACAATTCATTAACGCATTAGCCAAAACGATACGATTAATGGCTAAAATATGTGCAGCCGCCCAGGCCGTTGTGAGCATATTCACGAAAGATGCGCGTTTTGTGAGCCGCGACACGCTGCGCTTTTTTGTGCCCGGAGGGAGCATTGTTTACCCTCTTCTCAGCCTGTTAACGCCGCGCTGCAAAAAACATTTATTTGGATGACTTCCCCTGACCCCGGTTTTAGGTAATAGTAACGCCGTTTTACATTAATAATTCTCATTATCATTTGTGCGGGTTTTTACAATGAAAAAATGGTTTTTAGCGCTGGGGCTGTTGACGTTAGCCGGGACGGCTTCGGCCAAAATGATTACCGATGTTGCAGGCCGTCAGGTCGAGGTGCCGCAGGAGGCAAAACGCATCATTCTGGGCGAAGGGCGTCAGATCTATCTGCTGGCGGCGTTTGATACGGGTGCGCCGTTTAAGCGGGTGATTGGCTGGCGTGATGACCTGCATAAAGCGGACTGGGACGGTTATCAGGCTTATGAAAAACGCTATCCGGAAATTAAAAAATTACCGACCTTTGGTGGCGCAAAAGATGGCACCTTCAACGTGGAACAGGCGTTAACCCTGAAGCCCGATCTGGTGCTGATGAATCTGGAATCCAAAGCTGCCACCGATGAAGGCAAGCTGATTGAAAAACTGCAGGCGGTGGGTGTGCCTGTTGTGTTTATCGATTTCCGCGAAGCCCCGATGGAGAACGCGGAGAAAAGTATCCGCATCATGGGCGAACTGGTGAATAAACCAGAGCGGGCGCAGGAAATTATTACCTTCCGCCAGCAGCAGATTGACCTTGTCACCTCGCGTCTGAAAAACTTTACCGGCTACCGGCCGAAAGTGATGATTGACCGTGCAGGCGGCTACAGCGACGAGTGCTGCATGTCGTTTGGTAATGAGAACTTTGGTCAGATGGTAGAGATAGCAGGCGGTCGCAATATCGCTAAAGATCTGATTCCTGGTACCTTCGGCACCGTTAACCCGGAGCAGATCATCGCCAGCCAGCCGGATGCGGTGGTGGTGACCGGCGCGAACTGGAAGAACTACAATACCGTGGGCAAATGGGTCGGCGTGGGTCCGGGTGCCAACGTCACTGAAGCCACGGCGCGTCTGAAAGCGCTGATGATGCGCGATGCTTTCAAAACTCTGCCGGTGGCGCACAACGGCAACGTCCACGCCATCTGGCATCAGTTCTATGATAGCCCGTATCAGTTTGTGGCGATTCAGGCGCTGGCGAAATGGCTGCACCCCGATCTGTTTGCTGATTTGGATCCGGACGCCACGTTCCGCACCTTCCACGAGAAGTTTCTGCCGCTGCCTTACCAGCCAGGATACTGGGTCACGTTACCCGCGGATAAGTCCTGACAGACCGGCGATGACAGGGACGTCATCCGCCTGATTTGCAATTCCCTTCGAATAAACCCTCTGTTTCTCTTCAGATTTACTAATCTTTTACAGGCGCGGCGTCGGTTGCTCTGAGCAGCGCGACGTCTGACCCGATCCGCATTCACGTTAAAAATGGAGAGAAACATGCGCAATACCCTGGGAAGATCGGCGTTTGCCGTGACGCTTTATGCCTTGCTGGAGCCTGTGCCGCTGGGCTTTTTTGTCGCCGCCTGGCTGTTCGACATTCTCTACATGCAGACCTTTGTACAGTTCTGGACGGATGCCGCCAGCTGGCTGATTGCGCTGGGACTGATACTGGCGATTGTGCCGCGACTCATCGCGCTGGTTTATCTGTTTCGTGGCAGTGACAGTGCGGAAAAGGGCCATTTCTGGCTCTGGCTGGTGGCGATTGCGATCGCTATCGTCAATGCGTTTATTCACAGCCGTGATGCCGCCGCTGTGATCCCGCTGGGTGTGACGCTTTCGACGCTGGTGGTAGCACTGCTGCTGCTGGCGAATGTGCAACTTGCGTTACGTCAGCGTAGCGCTTAAGGAGGAGCCACCATGAACATACCGCATAAAACGCTGCTCGCGCTGACCCTGACCGCCTTGCTGGCAGGCTGTGATGAGGGTGCGCTGGTCGATCCGCAAAAGCAGACGGGACCGAACCCTGAACTGCCGCAGGCGAAGAATTTCTTTATGCCGCCAATGCAGGTGCCGGAAGGCACGCCCTGGAAAGCGGGTGAAATGCCAAAAGTGGCTGACGGGTTAAAGATTGAAAAAATTGCTGAGAATCTGCAGCATCCGCGTCAGGTCTATGTGCTGCCAAATAACGATGTGCTGGTGGCGGAATCCAACGGACCACCGAAGCCAACGACACGGCCTAAACAGCTGATCATGGGCATTGTGCAAAAAGCGTCAGGCAAAGGGGGAGAAGGCGGCAATCGCATTACGCTGTTGCGCAATGTTAACGGTAAATGGGAGCAGCATCGCTTTATTGAAAATCTGCATTCGCCGTTTGGTATGCAGCTGATTGGTAATACGCTCTATGTCGCGAACGCTGACAGCCTGGTGAAATTCCCCTATCGCGAAGGGGAAACGGAGATTCGCACCGCACCAGAAGAGGTGACAGAATTGCCGGGTGGACCGATTAACCACCACTGGACCAAGGCGCTGTTAGCCAGCCCCGATGGCAGCAAGCTCTATGTCGGTGTCGGCTCCAACAGTAACGTCACCGAGAACGGCATTGGTGCCGAATATCGTCGTGCGGCGGTGCTGGAGGTGGACGCAGCCAGTGGTGCCAGCCGTATCTTCGCCAGCGGACTGCGCAATCCAACCGGCTTACAGTGGGAGCCGCAGAGCGGCAAGCTGTGGGCTGTAGTCAATGAGCGTGATGAAATCGGCTCCGATCTGGTGCCTGATTACATGACCTCAGTGCAGGATAAAGGCTTCTACGGCTGGCCCTACAGCTACTATGGCCAGCATGTGGATACCCGTGCCGAACCGCAGCGCCCCGATCTGGTAGAGAAAGCGATCAAGCCCGATTATGCCCTGAGTTCACATGTCGCGCCGCTGGGTCTGCTGTTTTATGGCGCCGATAACATGCCGCAATACCGTGGTGGCGCGTTTATCAGTGAGCATGGCAGCTGGAACCGGACACCGCTGAATGGCTATAAAGTGGTGTGGGTGAAATTCGAGAATGGCAAGCCAGTAGGGCAGCCGCAGACGGTGGTCTCGGGCTTCCTGACGGATGACGAAAAGCAGGTGCGCGGTTTGCCGGTGGGTCTGGCCAGCGACAAACAGGGCGGTGTCCTGATTGCTGACGATGCAGGTAATACCGTCTGGCGAATCAGCGCCGCGAAGTAAGTTCCGTGCTGCTTTTTTAAGCAGGAAGCAGGCATAAAAAAAGGATTTGGCATGTCGCCAAATCCTTTATTTTTTTGTTCGCTACCCGGCTGGTAACCGCGCTGCGAACGAGGTGCTCAGCACTCTCCACAGACAAGATTGTAAAATGTGCGGCTAAGGATTTCAAGTTTCGCCAAAATGCTGTATGTTTATACAGGTGTTGAGTGTTGAGCATCGCCTCATTGTCGACTGGCCGCTCCCAGGGGCACGGTTTTAAAATCCCGGCAGGCATCAGGTGGTGCTGGCCTGTGGCTTTAACCATGAGTGCCGCTCAGCCCTCTCCACAAAGATGTGCTTAGGCACCCGGCGGGTAGAGTCAAAGCCCTGGTTTGCCGAACAGCGCGCTCCTGTAAAAGGAGAAGGAAAGTGATGGAACTGACTAAGCTGATTCTGGATCTTATCCGGGTCATCTTGCAGATCATCGTTGCCCTTATGCAACTGACCGGTCACGCAGGTTAACCGGAACTTGAAACAAGGCGGAGCTAACCACTCCGCCTTTTTTCTTTGTCAATTCTCTGTCATCGGCGTTGTGTAAGGTGGTAAGGCAAAAAGCAGGCCGCCGGGGCGCTGCTTATCCAGACCGGGAGTAATATGTCCATTGCCGCCGTTGTACCTGCCCGTTTAGCGCACACCTGGATTGATGACACTGTGAAGATGCGGGAAACCACCGTGGGTCAGCAGTGTGAGATCCTGGCGCACAGTTCACTGGAATATAGCGAACTGGGTGACTTCTCCTATGTCGGCGAGCACTGCTGCCTGGCCGACACCAAGGTAGGGCGATTCTGCGCCATTGCCAATCAGGTGCGTATCGGTGCGCCAAATCATCCCATGGACCGCGCCTCTCAGCATCGCTTTACCTACTGCCCGGAGTATTATCATCACGATGCCCGACGGGACCAGGGCTTCTTTGCCGCCCGTCGCGCCGACCGTGTAGTGATCGGAAATGATGTCTGGATCGGTCACGGTGTCATTGTGCTGCCTGGCGTTACGATTGGAGATGGTGCGGTGCTGGCTGCGGGCGCCGTCGTGACGAAAAACGTTGCGCCTTACAGCGTGGTTGGCGGTGTGCCGGCCCGGCCACTGCGGGTGCGGTTTACCCCAGCGATTGCGGCCCGCCTTCAGCGCATTGCCTGGTGGAACTGGCCGCTGGAGAAATTGATGGCGAATCTGCCCGACTTTCAGCACGGCGACATCGACGCGTTCTGCCAGCGGCACGATAGTTAATTTGCTCATTATCCCGCTGACTGAGGGCGCGTCTGCCTATTTAAAAATGAGCCAGCCCGCCACGCTAAGCAGTCCCACGGTCAAAATGGCAAACACTTCCCCGCGAGCAAATGCATTCGCACGCTGCTGATCGTCATTATGAATGTCATGAAAACGTGCCAGCGCACGATTTTCATCAGGGGCGGTCACTTCTTCGAATTGTTTCTCGTAGCCGCGCTGAGACAGTTCAGCCGCGCCTGCGCTGTCGCTTCTCTCCAGCACGGTAATCTGGCGTCCATTCTTAAAAAAACAATATTCCGGCATGTGCTCCTCCTGGAACAGGGTGGCTGTGAGAAATAACCTATATGAACCGGCCGCGCGTTGTATAGCGAAGTCTTGAGACTCTGAATACTGGCGTCGCTTACCGCAAAGCATATCTGTCACGGATGATAACTTCCAGGCTGTTGAATGGTCTGCTGTGCCGGTCTGTCCCTCGCACCACACCAGAGAGTCTTACCGAGCCATCTGTGGAATAATGCCCTGCAGAGGTAATGTCATTAGTGACGCATACCGTACCAGCAGAGAAAGGCAGAGGCGCTGGCAGTTGCCCCGGCATAGCAGACCGCCTGCCATCCCCAGTGGGCGTAAAGCTGGGTAGCTGCAATCGCGCCCAGTGCACTGCCCAGCGAGTAAAAGCACATATAGGCACCGACCAGACGACTGGCTGCCTCGGGCCGGGCAGCCACCAGCAGGCTCTGATTAATCACATGTACCGTCTGAATAGCGAAGTCGAGCAGGACCACCCCGACTATCAGCAGCAGTAGCGAGCTTTGCAGCGCGGCTATCGGCAGCCAGGAGAAGGTCAGCAGCACCAGGGCGAAGCCGGTGGCTTGCTGCCCCCGTCCCTGGTCAGCCCATGAGCCTGCTCTGGAGGCCGCCAGCGCCCCGGCCAGACCCGCCAGTCCGAACATCCCAATCGCGGTGTGAGTCAGCGACAGGTCCGTCAGCGGCAGTACCATCGAAGACCAGAGCATACTAAAGGCCGCAAAAATCAGCAGCGCGAGGATGCCTCGCCTGCGCAACAGCGGTTCCGTCCGGAACAGCCGAAAAACCGACAGTAACAGCTGAGTGTAGGGGGTGCGCTGCGGCTGGCCGGTTGTGGCGGGCAGCACTTGCACCAGTACCAGCGAGATCAGCAGTAACAGGCAGGCGGCCGTCAGAAAGACCGCCCGCCAGCCCGCCAGATCGGCAATCATCCCGGAAATAAAGCGCGCCAGCAGAATGCCGATCACGATGCCACTTGTCACGCTACCCACCACCTGTCCACGCTGCGTGGGTGACGCCAGCATGGCGGCCCAGGCCACCATCAGCTGCGTGACTACCGCCATTAACCCCACCAGCAGCATCGCACAGAGCAGCGTCATCAGGTCGGGCGCGAAAGCCGCGGCGGTTAACGCCAGCACGGAAAGCACCAGCTGGGTGAGCACCAGTTTTTTGCGGTTGATGCAGTCGCCTAACGGCACCAGAAAGAGTAATCCGAGGGCGTAGCCGGTCTGAGTGACCGTGACCACCGTGCCAATGGTGCCGGGAGAAACCTGCAGGCTGGTGGCTATCAATTCCAGCAACGGCTGCGCCGAATAAACATTGGCGACCGCCAGTGCAGAGGTGAGTGAGAACAAAAAGATCATCCGGGGTGAGAGCACCGGCATCGCGGCGGGCGATGGATCGGCTTCCTGAGCCTTGCATGTCGTCGTGGTCATAATTATGCCTTCTGGTTTTTATTTGAAACTGGATTGACATTATCATTAATCGAGCTGGTTTTTTTTTGCAACTTCTTTTCAAGGTGGCTAAGCTGGGTTCATCAGACAGGCAGAGTGAGAGAATAAAAATGGCTAAGCAGGAATCCCTGAGAACCAGCGAGTGTCCGGTTGCAAGAACCCTGGAGTCTATAGGTGAGCGCTGGTGCATGATGATCGTGCGTGAAGCCTTTGATGACGTCCGCAGATTCAGTGACTTCCAGCGCAACTTAGGGCTGGCGAAAAATATCCTGGCGTCGCGCCTGAAGCAGCTGGTGGAGATTGGGGTGTTTGAGATTGCGCCGGCCTCGGATGGCAGCGCCTACAGCGAATATGTCCTGACCGAAAGAGGCCGTTCACTGTTTCCGGTGGTGGTGGCTATGCGCCAGTGGGGCGAACGCTATCTGTTTGAAAAGGGCGAGACCCACTCGGTGTTGCTGGATAATGCGGAAGGCAAACCGCTGCCGCGTCTTGAAGTTTACTCGTCTCAGGGGCAGAAACTGGATCCCGCCGACTGCCATCGTCAGCGGGTCGTTGCTGAGGGTTAACCGTCGGAGTATCGCCTCCTCCCTGCACGCTGAGCCTGACCTACCTGGCATCGCACGCGATCCCGATCGGCGTTATCAGCCTGTCGATATCATCACATTTTCCAATGACAGGTTGCCTTGTAACTTTCAGATGTGCATGACATTCTCGCTAATTGTATAGACATGTAATTGCAACCAGGGATAGGGCAAATCACGCTTTCCGTTAACGCGTCTCTTACCGTTTCAGCGAGGAATCTATGTCGGTCAAATCATCCGTATCAGATTATTCAGGCGCAGAGAAACCGCGCCTGTCAGAAACCCGTTCTATTGATTACATCCCATTGCGTGAACGGCATGGTCATCCTTTTAGCCAGTTCACGCTCTGGTTTGGTGGCAACCTGCAAATTACCGCGATTGTTACGGGTGCGCTGGCCGTGGTACTGGGCGGCGATGTCATATGGTCCCTAATCGGCTTACTGGTGGGACAGATTCTGGGTGCAGCGATCATGTCGTTGCATGCGATCCAGGGTCCGCGTCTTGGGTTGCCGCAGATGATCACCAGCCGTATGCAGTTTGGCGTCTTCGGTGCCGTGATTCCTCTGGTGCTGGTCTGCATGATGTATGTGGGGTTTTCAGCCAGCGGGACGGTCCTGGCGGGGCAGGCCCTGGCTAAACTTGTCGGTGTCAGCAATGCAACCGGGATGATCCTGTTCAGCACCCTCATCGTGATCATTGCGGTGCTGGGCTATCGCGTGATTCATCAACTGGGGAAGGTGGCGAGCGTCATTGGCGTGTTAGCCTTTGCTTATCTGTTTATCACGCTGTTCACTACGCATGATTTATCCGCCGTGTGGCAAAATCAGCACTTTACCCCGGCAAATTTTCTGCTGGCGGTCTCTCTCTCTTCCTCCTGGCAGATTGCCTTCTGTCCTTATGTCTCGGACTATTCGCGCTACCTGCCAGCAGATGTCTCTGCGAAGAAACTCTTCAGCGCGGTATTTTTGGGCACCGTACTGGGCACCCAGGCGTCAATGACGCTGGGCGTGATCGTCGCGGCCATTGCCGGAAGTGCGTTTGCAGGCAATGAGGTCGGTTACATCGTGAGTATGGGCAGCACAACAACCATGGCTATGGTGATTTATTTCGCCATTTGCTTTGGGAAAATCACCTTTACCACGCTGAATGCGTACGGCAGTTTTATGTCACTGACCACTATTGTCTCTGGCTTCCGTCAGCAGACCACACTGAGTCGCGGCGGGCGCATACTGTTTGTGGTACTGATGGTGGCGCTGGCCTGCGTTATTGCTCTCCTCAGTGAACCGGCCTTTCTGAAATCCTTCACGCACTTCCTGCTCTTTTTGCTGGCTTTCTTTGTGCCCTGGAGCGCGATCAGCCTGACCGATTTTTATCTGATCACCAAAGGCAGCGTTGATGTCCCGGCGCTGTCTCAGCCGGACGGACGCTATGGACGCTGGAACCTTGCCGGTATTACCGTCTATTTTCTGGGGGTGCTGGTGCAACTGCCGTTTATCGATAATCCGCTGCATCACGGATCGCTGACCTGGATTTTTGCCGGTAATGATGTCTCGTGGATCGTCGGCTGGTTTGCGACGGCACTGTTGTGGCTTGTCGCCAGCCGCTGGGATCGCCGTGGCACACCTGAACAGTCAGTTTATCCTGCGGGGTGACAGATTAAGCCGCCGGGCGGCTGGCATTCAGGGAGAGTCAGCGCGGGTGAGTGATCACCCGCGTGTCAGGCAATCTGCGCGTTTTAAATCAGGCTGCTGAAACATCCGCCGTGCCGGTCTGCGCCTCAGCCACCAGCGGCTTCTCAGGCTGTAGCAGCGTCATCGCCAGCATGCTGCCGAAGGCGATGACTGCGGTGACGGTAAACATGGCGTTATAGCCGTAATATTCCGCCAGCCAGCCACAAAGCATCGGGGAGATAATTGCCGCCAGATTGGCTATCGCCAGTGTCATACCGCTGTAGGTACCCACCGACGCCTTCGGGGTGACATCAATCACCACCGACCAGTAGACATTATTCACCAGTGCATTCAGCGCATTGCCCAGGGTCATCAGTGCAATAATTCCGGCTGCCGACTGGACATAGGGAATGGCCATAAAGCAGCAGGCGGTGCCGCACAGCGTGACTGCGGCAAAGAGATTGCGCGCCAGACGCAAATTACGAAAGCGGGCCAGCAGGGCATCAGCAATGCGACCGCCCAGCAGCACTGTAATACAGGCACCGCTCCACGGAATCATCGCCACGTACCAGAGCGAGTGCAGGTCATAATGAAAATTATCCTGCAGATACTTCGGCATCCAGGTCACCAGGGTAAAGGTGATGTAAAGGAAGGAGAAGTAGCCGAGTGCGTTGCAGACCAGCGTGCGGCTGGTAAAGAAGCGCCACCAGGGCAGTGGAACGCCATCGCCGGCGCTGCGGCGCTGACCGCTCAGGATCAGCGTGCGTTCTGCTGCGCTGGTGTGGGGACTTTTATCCGGGCTGTCGCTGAACGTGCGGGCAAACAGCAGCATTGCCAGCAGAGAGAACACCCCAAGCAGGATAAACATCATGCGCCAGTCATGGGTCAGAAGCAGCAGGCCTACCGCAATCGGCGCTGTCAGCAGTGCGCCAACCTGCGTCGAGAGCAGGCCGATGCCCAGCGCAAAGCCGCGCTCGTTATCGGGTGCCCAGTGGGCGATCGCCTTGTTCATCAGCGCATAGGCCGGGCCTTCGGAAAAACCAAACAGGATGCGCAGGGCAGCAAAGCCCATAATGGCTGAGCCGCCAAACAGCGCCATGCCTAACTCTCCAGCCCAGGCGGTCGCGATTTCCAGCAGCGACCAGAGCACACCTGCCAGCAGCCAGACCTTTTTCGTGCCGATACGATCGGCAAGGAAGCCGCCACATAGCGAACCAAACAGATACCCAAAGCCAAAATATCCCAGCACTGCGCCAAGCTGGACTTTGCTGAAGTGGTACTCGGTCGCAATGGCGTTGGCTGCAAATGACAGGGCGCCACGATCGATGTAATTGATCAGGGCGATCAGGAACAGCAGTGAAAATATGGTGTAACGGTAACGACGGGTATTCATCTTACTTCTCCTGATTAAGTGTCTCAGGAGGACTCAAGCAAGATTGATGCCGGAAAGAAAATTTGCCCGGCTAACACTGGCAGGTAGCGTGCCCGGGCAGTTTACTCTGCCCGAAACGGTATTCGCTGATCTCGCTAATTATTTGCCTGCGCATCAATGCGGTGCAGTTGCTGCCTGACAATGGTGAGTCTTACGCGGCGTTATGATGGCTCGGGCTGACGTGGGGCAGTGGGATAACCACGGCTTCTGCTTCGGCTTCTGTGTCCGGCATTTTGTTCAGTGATTCGCCGACGTGTTGCAAAATCTGCCGCTGGTAAGTTGCATCGGCCACGGTAGTCTGTTCACTCAGCAGCACGCCCGCCTCATTGACGTTTTTACCTTCTACTTTTATTTTTGTAGTGGCACTGGCCAGCATCCACTCATATTCAATGTCAACGTGACCGCTATCGATACAGCGGATACCTCGCTGACTTAAATCATACGCCAGTACCGTTGCCGTCGGCCCTAAAGAAATCAAGACCAGATCAAAGTTGACGGCATTCTCTAATACGGTATCAAAAAGACGGTCATAAACGGAAAAGGCATTACGGTTCAGCGTGGTAATACGTTTAACGTCGCTTGCGCCATCAAGTAAATCATTGCCTAAACCGAGACGTGTGCCACTGCCCTCAACAATTAATACCCGACGGCCCTGATAAAGCTGTTTGAATTTATCAAATATCGTCCGGGAAAGTTTTTTTTCTTTATAATCGTGATAAGGGCGGGTGACAGACGTATTTCCATACCGGACCTGTTGATTCAGCAGAGTCTCATAATGTTTAAAGTAAAATGATTTATGGAAGAACCAAAACAGGGCCGATCCATTTTTCATATTACGGGTAGTGCGAAAGGCATCCGGCAGACAAATCAGGCAGTTCGGATTAGCCGCAGCGTCCTGTTGCAGCAAGGCTTTGAGCCGCCCTGACAGTTTTGGATCAAAGGGCTGAAAACCGATATTTTTATACCAGGTCATTTCAAGTTCGCCGTCGCCGTAACGGGCCAGAGATAATTGTGGATTACGTAATAACAGATCAATTGTTTCTTCTATCGACATTACGGAATAACGCTTTACTCGTGCCTGAGCAGCAGGGTAGCGAATAGCTGCATTTAAAAACTTAAACGGAAAACGAAACTTGCGGTAAATAGCGTTGAGTGCGGACATAGTCAACCTGCCTGGGTTATTGCTGCCAGAGAAAATCCTGCCTGCTGGCTGGATAAAGAGAAGTGAGAAGAATGAAATATATCACAATTAGATTTCGCGTCATGCTACGGAATGTCTGAATTACTCTTCAGTCCCGGAACGACTTCTTTTATTAATCTATATATTTTTGAGGTTAAAGTGACAGAAATCATGACAGCGTAAAGTCAACTGCCAGATTTAATAATGTGAAAATCATTGACACCGCATGAGTGCTGATACTCTTTCTGTTTAAAAAAGGAAAAGAATAACATTCCCGCTTTCAGCAATAAGAGTTATTGCAGGGCGGTGCAAACAAACCATTATGATTATTTGACGTTAAAAATTGTCCATCAATTACACTTAAGCCAGCTTTATAGAAGCGATGCTTGTCTGATATTTGTTCGCCTTTGAACAAAAGGTGCGATAGTTAGCGGCCTATGGTTAACATTTTGTGATGTATATCTCCTTATTCTGCCTTCAGAAAGTAAAAAAAGCGGTCTGAATACCTCTGCAGGTAACATTTACAATAAATATTGCTAATGATTTACGCCTGTACACGTTTTTACATATTTCACACGTAAGTTAAAATCTCGTTGAATTTATGTTTCCAGCTTAACTTACCTATCATCGCTAATGACCCGAGGAAGGATCATGATCAATAAATTAACCAGTATAATCATGGTGATATTTGCTATCGCCCTGATTTACATGGGAGGACAACTCCTGCTGGCAGGAGGCAGCGCGTTCTATGCGCTGATGGGTGCAGGCATTTTGCTCAGCGCTATTCTGCTATTAATGAACAAGCGCAGTGCGCTGACCCTCTATGCGCTGCTGATGTGGGTCACACTCTTCTGGACTATCTGGGAAGTGGGCTTCGACAAATGGCAGTGGATCCCGCGCGGTGACCTCTTTGGTGTGCTGGGCGTCTGGCTGGCTCTGCCGTGGGTGGTGCGTCCGCTTTATCAGGGACAGCGTCGCTTCCATCCGTTCCTCGGCGGTTCAGTGGTGCTGATGGTATTGCTGGTGGCTGGCCTCTGCTTCTACGATCCGTTGCCGCAGCAGGGCGCTATCAATACACCGCGTAACGCCTCTGCGACCGGTGGTGCCGCTGACGAGTGGAGCGCCTATGGCGGAACCGCGGATGGCCAGCGCTTCTCGGCGCTGAAGCAGATCACCAAAGATAACGTCAACGATCTGGAAGTGGCCTGGACCTATCACACCGGCGATCTGCGTCAGGGTGATGATGCGACCGAATACACCTTTGAAGCGACGCCGCTGAAAGCCAACGGCATGCTTTACTTCTGTACGCCGCACAACGAAGTCCATGCGCTTGACCCGGAAACGGGTGCGGTGAAGTGGAAAACCGCGCCGGATAAAAACCGCTCTTATCTGCAGCAGCATCAGACCTGTCGCGGCGTGAGCTATTTCGATGCCGGTCAGCAGGTGCAACAGCAGACGGGCGCAGCACCGGCCATCTGCCGCAAGCGTATCTTTAACGCGACCACCGATGCCCGCCTGCTGGCGCTGGATGCCGACACCGGCAAGCCGTGCGCTGACTTTGGTGACAACGGTGTGGTGAACCTGCGCGCCAACATGGGCGAGGTGCGTCCGCATGCGCTGATGCAGACCTCAGCACCGCTGGTGGCAGGCAATCTGGTGATTGTCGGCGGCTCAGTGATGGATAACGGCTTCAACAGCGGCAACCCATCGGGTGTGATCCGTGCCTATGACGCCGTCAGTGGTCGTCTGGTGTGGAACTTCGATCCGGCTAACCCGGATAACACCGCGCCCGTCGCTGCAGGAGCCACCTATCCGCAGGATACCCCGATCGCCTGGGCTACCCTGAGCGCGGACCTGAAAAACGGCCTGGTCTATGTGCCGTTTGGTAATGCCTCGCCGGATGAAGTAGGGATTGAACGCGATCCAGCCAGCAACACCGAGAAATTCCGTGATGCGCTGGTGGCGCTTGATCTGAAAACCGGTGCGTTCAAATGGCGCTATCAGAGTTCGAACCACGACCTGTGGGATCGCGATAACCCATCACAGCCCTCGCTGGTGGATATTAACTATCAGGGCAAGCCGCAGCCTGCGGTGATCCTGCCGACCAAAACCGGCAACCTGTTTGTGCTGAATCGCCTGACTGGCGAACCGGTTTACCCGGTAGAGCAGGTTAAGGTCTCTACCGATGGCATTAAGGGCGAGCAGTATGCGGCGACCCAGCCGGTCTCCAGCCTGAACTTCATCCCGCAACCACTGACTGAGAAGTCGATGTGGGGCATCACGCCGTTTGATCAGATGGCCTGCCGCACCACCTTCCGTGAGTTGCGCTATGACGGTAACCCGTGGACGCCGCCCACCGAGAAAGGCTCGCTGATCTTCCCGGGCAATATCGGGGTGTTTAACTGGGGTTCCGTGGCTGTTGACCCACAGCGTCAGATGCTGATTGCGGCACCGGTACGCCTGGCTTACAAATACAACCTGATTAAGCGCACGCCGGAAACCGAAACGCAGCGTACTTTCACCAAAGATGGCACGCCGTACTGGAATGAGAACTTCCACGGTGACTACGCGATTCACATCCAGCAGATGGCGTCGGGACTGGGTATTCCCTGCATCGCGCCACCGTGGGGACGGATGGTGGGTGTGGATCTGACCACCGGCAAAACCGAATGGCTGCGCCGCGTCGGCACCACCAAAAACCTCAAGACCAGCTTCCTGCCTGGCCGCTTCCCGATCGGTTTCCCGATGGGGATGGTGGCGCACGGCGGACCGCTGCTGACGGCGGGTGATCTGGTGTTCCACGGCGCAACGGCAGATAACTTCTTCCGTGCTTACGACAGCACCACTGGCGAACTGCTGTGGCAGACTGAACTCAGCGCCGGAGCGCAGGCCACGCCATCCACCTTTATGGGTAAAGATGGCAAGCAGTACGTGGTGATTGCCGCAGGCGGCCACGGCTCGCTCGGCACCACGCAGGGCGACAGTGTTGTCGCTTTCCGTCTGAAGTAAGTCATCTCGTCCCGCTGAGCGCCGCCCTGGCGCTCAGCTTTTTTCATTTCTTTCTCTGCCAGATTCCATGCCCGGCTTCTCACGACAACCCGTTGTCTTTCAATTAAATTCTCCCTCCACTGCCTGTTATTCATCTGATAACACACCGAAACTATTTCGTGACAGTGCTCCCGGTTTAGAGATTTCCCCATCCTGACAGACTTGCGCATTAAGCCGCGAGGCGTAGATTAATATATAACTTCACAATTAATCGTGAATATGAAAAGTACTTCACAATACGCACTCTGAAGGATTGAGCCTCATGTCGGAACTGAAATTTGCTACCCGTCTCAACTCGTTCGCCTCGGGCGCACACCTCTACTGGCCTGACCTGCAGGGCAAGCCGTCGGTTCTCCAGATGGTTGCCCGTGCGGGAAAGGTAAATGGCTTAACACATCTCGATCTTAACTTTCCGCAGCATCTCACCACTGACATCGCCACTCTGCGCCAGGCGATTGAGGATGCGGGCCTGGCGGTAAATGGCATGCAGATGCGCTGGGATGCACCTCAGTTCAAAATCGGTGCATTTACGCATCCGGATGCGAAAGTGCGTCGTGAAGCGATCGAGCTGACCAAGCGCGGTATCGATGCGGGTCGGGAGTTTGGTTCCCGACTGATGACCCTGTGGATGGGGCAGGATGGATTTGATTACTGCTTCCAGGCCGACTACAAAAAGATCTGGGAGGATGCGGTCAGCGCTGTACGTGAAGTGGCAGAGTACGCGCCGGATGTTGACGTCAGCATCGAATATAAACCCAATGAGCCTCGCGCCTACAGCATCTTCCCTAACGCGACCACCTGTCTGCTGGCAGTGGAAGAGGCTGGCTGCGCCAATCTGGGTATCACGCTGGATTTCGCGCACGTCCTGTTTGCCAATGAGATCCCGGCTTACGCTGCTGCGATGGTGGCACGCCGCTCACGGCTGCTGGGACTGGACCTGAATGACGGCTGGGGCAAACGTGACGACGGACTGATGGTTGCCTCCGTGAATCCGCGCGCCACGCTGGAGTTTCTCTGGCAGATGCAGCGTGACGGCTACAGTGGCGCTTACTACTTCGATACCTTCCCGGATGCCAGCGGTCTGGACCCGATTCGTGAAGCAGAGAGCAACATCGCCACCGTTAAGCGCCTGCTCAGACTCTGTGACCAGCTGCACGGTAACGCGGCATTACTGGCGGCCATTGCGCGTCAGGATGCGGTGGCTTCCCAGCAGATAGTCAACGACATCATGCTGGCTCGCTGACAGTCGATTAATCCTAAGAACATCACACCTCTACCCACATGCTGAGACTATAAAAATGAAAAAACGCCTGCTTGCCTTTATCGCTTCTTCACTGCTCTGCAGCACAGTTTATGCGGCAGATCTGGCACCGCTGCAATCCGACACTGAACCGGATCGCACCGACTGGACCCAGCTTGATACTAAATATGGCGCGCTGCCGAAAGTCGACAAGTCGCTGAAAATTGCCGGGGTATCAAAAACCCTCACGAATGAGTACTGGCGCCTGCTCGGCCAGGGCTACCAGGACGCGGCGAAAAAGTATGGCATTACCGTCGAGTACCAGGCGGCAGCCAATGAGGACGATCAGCTTGGTCAGCTGTCGATTGCAGAGACCCTGATCTCCCAGGGCTTTAACGGCCTGCTGGTTTCGCCGCAGACCGACATCAACCTGCAGCCTGCGCTGGAGAGTGCGAACAGCAAGAATATCCCGGTGGTGAACGTCAACGATGCGGTGATGCCGAATGCGCGTTACTACGTCGGCAACGTGCAGAAAGATAACGGTGTGCGGGTCGCGAAGTGGTTTATTCAGCATCATCCGCAGGGCGGGAAAGTCGCGGTGATTGAAGGGCAGCCAGGCGTGTATGCCGCCGGACAGCGTACCCGTGGCTTCAAAGAGACACTGGACGCAAATGGCAAGTTCACCATTGTTGCCAGCGTGCCGGCGAACTGGAGTCGCGAGCAGGCCTTTAATGCGGCGTCAACCATCCTTCAGCAGCATCCTGACCTGATCGGCTTCTATGCGAACAACGACACCATGGCGCTGGGCGTGGTGGAAGCGGTGAGGGCGCAGAACAAAGCGTCACAGGTGGCGATTTTTGGCACTGACGGCATTTCGGATGCGTACGCCTCAATCAAGCGCGGCGAGCTGACCGGCACGGTGGACAGCTTCCCGGTGCTGACCGGTGAAGTGGCGATGGACGTCATGATCCGTCTGATCAATGGACAGAAACTGTCGCGCGTTATCTCCACGCCACAGGCGTTGATCACTAAAGAGAACGTCGACGCGTTCTCGACCAAAGACAACAACCGGTTGCGTGAGCTGCTGGCTCAGCAATAGTCGGCGGAGGCGGGTATGGAACAGTTTCGCTTAATGATGCGCGGCATCAACAAAAGTTACGGTAACGCCGCCGCACTGCAGGAGGTCGATTTTTCAGTGCGACCCGGCGAGGTGCATGCGCTGATTGGGGAAAACGGCGCGGGTAAATCGACACTGCTGAATATCCTCTCAGGCGTGCGCGGCGCTGACAGCGGAGAGATCAGCGTTAATGGCAACAGAGTGCAGATTCGCAGCCCGCTCAGTGCACGTCAGGCCGGTATCGCCATGATTCACCAGGAGTTGCAGCATGTTCCTGAGCTTTCCGTGGCGCAGAACATGTTCCTGGGTCGCCCGCTGACCCGTGCCGGTGGCTGGTGGGTGGATAAAAAAGCGCAGCTGGCGCGGGCGACGCTGATTCTGAAGACGCTGGATCCCACTATCGATCCCGATACGCCGATCAGAAATCTCAAGGTGTCGCAGCAGCAGATTGTTGAGATCGCCCGTGCGCTGCTGGATGACGCAAAAATCATCGCCATGGATGAGCCGACTTCCAGTCTGACGCCCCGCGAGTTCGACCGGCTGGCGGAGCTGATAGGCGATCTGAAGTCGACCGGCGTCTCGCTGATCTATGTGTCGCACAAGATGAATGAGATTTTCCGGGTCTGCGACCGCGCCACCATTATGCGTGACGGAAAGCAGGTGGGTGTGGTCAACATCAGTGATGAGGATGAAGAGAGCATTGTCGCCAAAATGGTCGGACGGAAGATCGACAAACTCGACCATCAGGCGTTTGTCAGCGAACGCGAGGTGCTGCGGGTAGAGGATCTGACGCGGGGCAATGACGTGGTAGCCGCCAGTTTCAGCGTGCGAGCTGGTGAAGTGCTGGGCATTGCCGGGCTGGTGGGTGCGGGGCGGACCGAACTGCTCAAGCTGATTGCCGGCATCGACAGGCGTACCGGTGGCACGGTGAGCGTCAACGGCACCGCAGTGCAGAACCACAACGTGCGTGCGGCGATCAAAGCAGGTATTGGCCTGGTGCCGGAGGACCGCAAGAAAGAGGGCATCATTAAAGAGCGGGCGGTGAAGATGAACATGGCGCTGCCGTCGATGCACCGCTTCACGCTGGCGGGGCTGATGAACCATGCCCGGCTCGACCGTGAGGCGCTGAGGGTGATGGGCGACCTCAAACTGCGTCCGCTCGACATTGAGAAAACCATCGGCACGCTGAGCGGCGGCAATCAGCAAAAAGTGATTATTGGCCGCTGGGTGGCGGCGGATGCCAACGTGTTTCTGTTTGATGAGCCGACGCGTGGCATCGACATTGGCGCTAAGTCTGAGATCTATCACCTGATTGAGAAACTGGCGCAGGCGGGCAAAGCCATTGTCGTGGTGTCGTCAGAGATGACCGAGATTATGCGCATCTCTGACCGGGTGCTGGTGATGCGCGAGGGGCGTATCACCAAAGAGCTCACTGGCAGCGCGATCACCGAAGAGAACATTGCCCGCTATGCCATTAAAGATATCGACCAGACCGCCTGACCGCTTACCTGACACTATTTAAGGTTAATATTATGACGACTCAGACCTCCACCGCGCCAGGTACCCGACCCGCGCTGCGGCTTAAATTTAACGTGCGTGATGCCGGTACTTTAATTGGCCTGTTGATTATCGTGGTGACATTTTCGTTTCTGTCGCCGGTCTTTTTCACGCTGCCAAATCTGCTGAATATATTGCAGCAGTCTTCGATCAACGCCCTGATTGCTCTGGGCATGACGCTGGTGATTATCTCCGGCGGGATTGACCTTTCGGTTGGCCCCACCGCGGCGCTCTCAGCGGTGCTGGGTGCCACGCTGATGACCCTGGGTGTGCCGGTGCCGCTGGCGATTCTCGCGACGCTGGGCGTCGGCGCGATGTGCGGGCTGTTCAGCGGTTCGCTGATTGCCTATGCCGGGCTGCAGCCGTTTATCGTTACGCTGGGCGGCCTGTCGCTGTTCCGGGCTATCGCGCTGATTTATACCGGCGGCAATCCGGTCTTTGGCATTCCGCTGGCGTTCCGCAGCCTGATCAATAGCACGGTGCTGGGTATTCCGACGCCGATTGTGATTGTGGCGGTGATTGCGCTGCTGCTCTGGACGGTGATGAATAAGACCCCGCTGGGGGAATATATTCTGGCGATCGGTGGTAATGAAGAGGCGGCGCGGGTCGCGGGTGTGCCGGTGAAGCGCACCAAGGTGACGGTTTACATCTTCTCCGGTCTGCTGGCGTCACTCGCTTCGCTGATTCTGATTGGTCGTCTGGGCGCTGCCGAGCCGACTATCGGCAACCTGTGGGAGCTGGACGCTATCGCGGCGGCGGCCATTGGCGGTGCATCATTGATGGGCGGCAAGGGCAGTATTTTCGGCACGCTGATTGGCGTGGTGATCCTCGGGGTGTTACGTAATGGCCTGACCTTACTGAACATTCAGGCCTTTTACCAATTGCTCGCTACCGGCCTTATTATTATCATAGCGATGTTGATTGACCGGGCGACCCGAGGCAAGTAATGAAGCAAGATCCGCGAGCCATTGGCGCTCAGATTCGTATGCGTTTGCCCCAACTGACGCCGTTAGAACGCCGTGTGGCGGAGGCGATAATGGCCCGAACCGACATGACTGAGCAGTCGTCTTTAAAGGAGATTGCGCAGGAGAATAATGTCTCTGAAGCGATGATCGTTAAGATTACGAAAAAACTTAACTTCACCGGCTTCAGGCATTTCAGAAGTGGTCTGATCTATTACAACCAGTCTGAAGTGGCGGGACTGCATGCGGAAATTGAGCCGGATGATTCGTCGGAGCAGTTGCTGGCCAAAGTCTTCAGAACCTCTATCCAGGCCATCGAAGAAACATTATCGATTCTGGATGTCTCTGAATTCAATCGTGCGGCGGATATCATCTTTAAAGCGCGTCATATCGATCTCTATGCCGTCGGCGGCTCTGCCGCCGTGGCGCGGGACCTGTCGCACAAGATGCTGAAGATTGGCATCAAGTCGACCGCCTATGACGACGCCCACATCATGCTGATGTCAGCCGCCGTGTTATCTGATGACGATGTGGTTATCGCCATCAGCCATTCGGGTGCGACACGTGCAGTGAACGATCCGGTTAAACTGGCGGGAAAGAATGGCGCGAAAGTGATCGCCATTACTAACTACGCCGAATCCCCGATCGCGCAGAGTGCGCATGTGGTCCTCAATTCAACCTCTCAGGGATCGCATCTGTTGGGTGAAAACGCCGCGTCACGCATCGCCCAGCTCAATATTCTGGATGCGCTGTTTGTCGCTATCGCCAAGAAAGATCTGAAGCGGGCGGAGAAGAACCTGATGAAAACCCAGCATGCGGTTCAGGATCTGCGGGAATTCTAGCTATGAGCAAAATTGCAGTCACCGGCAGTCTTCATTACGACATTATGCTGGACGCACACCATCGCCCGGAGAAAGGCGAAACGGTGATGGGCAGCGCCTGTCACTATAAGTTCGGCGGCAAGGGCGGGAATCAGGCGGTCGCGGCGGCCCGTGCGGGCGCAGCAGTGCGTTTTGCCGGGTCGGTGGGGCGCGATCAGCAGGGGAAATTCCTGCTGGATCATCTGCAGCAGGCCGGTGTCGATTGTACGCAGGTGAGTGTGACCGATGCGCTTCCCTCCGGCATGAGCGTGGCGATTACCGATGCTGAAGGGGATTACGGCGCGGTAGTGGTCTCTAATGCCAATCAGCAAATCCCGCTTGAGACCTTTGCACAGCCAGGCTTCTGGCAGGATGTTTCGCTGCTGGTGCTGCAAAACGAAGTCCCGGAGGCGGTAAATCTCTGCGCGGCACAGGCGGCTCGGCGGCGTGGGATTACGGTCTGTGTGAATGCTGCACCTGCCCGGACATTGTCAGCGGGGTTTGAGGGCTGTATCGATCTGCTGGTGGTGAACGCCATCGAAGCGCGCGATATGTGCGGGATTAACGTGCAGGATCTGACTTCAGCGCGTGCTGCTGCGGCATCGCTGGCGGGACGCTTTGCCCGCGTGGTGGTGACAGCAGGTGAACACGGAGTGGCTTACAGCGAGGCAGGAGAGACGCACACGCTGGCGGCGCAAAAGGTGACGCTGGTCAGTACACACGGTGCCGGGGATTGCTTTGTCGGGGTGTTGTGTCAGCGCCTGAGTCTTGGCGCAACGCTGGGAGAGGCGGTCAGTGACGCTAATCGTGCGGCTGCCGAACACGTTTCACGGCAGCCGCATTGATAAATGCGTGCCACGTCACTGACGTGGCACGCTAACGCGATTACTCGCTGACCTTCACCACGGTTTTACCGAAGTTTTTGCCATTCAGCATGTCGATAAACGCCTGTGGTGCATTCTCTAATCCCTCAATCATATGCTCGCGATAGTGGATTTTTTTGCTCTCCACCAGCGGGCTCATTGCTTTGAGGAACTCAGGATAACGGTCACCGTAATCCTGGAAGATGATAAAGCCCTGCATACGGATACGACGCTTAAGGATACCTGCCATGATCAGCGAGGTTCTGTCCGGACCGTCCGGCAGCTCACGCTGGCTGTACGCGGAGACCAGACCACAGACCGGCACGCGTGCCGCGGTGTTCAGCAGCGGGAATACGGCATCAAACACTTTGCCACCGACGTTTTCGAAGTAAATATCGATGCCATCCGGGCAGGCGTTTTTCAGTTGCTCTTCAAAGTCTGCGCTGTGGTGATCGAGGCAGGCATCAAAACCCAGCGTATCGACCGCATAACGGCATTTTTCTTCGCCACCGGCGACACCGACTACGCGGCACCCTTTCTGTTTGCCCAACTGACCGACCGTTGCGCCCACTGGACCGGTTGCGGCGGCAACCACCAGGGTTTCGCCCGCTTTCGGCTGACCGATATCCATCAGACCCATATAGGCGGTAAAGCCAGGCATACCGAGAATGCCCAGCGCCCATGAAGGATGTGGCATATCGTTGTCCAGCTTCGCAATCTCTTTGCCATCGGAAACGGCATATTCCTGCCAGCCGCTCTGCGCCAGCACCCAGTCACCGGTTTTAAAGTTGCTGTTTTTCGATTCTGCAACCTGACAGACGGTGCCGCCCACCATTGGCTCATCCAGCTCTGCGGGCGCAGCGTAGGATTTACCCTCATCCATCCGGCCACGCATGTAGGGGTCAAGCGAGAGGTAGATGGTTTTCAGCAGCACTTCACCCTCTTTGATTTCCGGAACGGGCTGAGCCACATGGCGGAAATTCTCTTTGGTCGGCTCACCGTGAGGGCGTGATGCCAGTAACCAGGCGTGGTTCTGGGTAGCGTGTTCAGTCATATTGTCTTCCTTTTATAGCCAGGCAATGCACAGGACATTGCCGTATGAATACCGGGAAAGTGTAGATGACCGCAGCGGGAATGCATTTAGCGCTGTGAGCGGTAAGGTGATTTTCCGGATAACCGGAACAGGGTGCCGACCGCAGCGGCACGCCGACTGCAGAGCGATTTCAGGGTCAGGACTGCGCGGAAGGGTATTCACATCTTTTTGCAAAAAACGGTGGTTTGATGGAAGTGCCGGGGAAGTGGTTACGCATCCAGCGTCACGGGAAGCTCAGAGGATTGTGATAAATATCAGTGAACTCAACAAGGAGAGAAGCATGACTATCCCGCATCTGCGTATTGCCCGTCCAGTGACTGACCTGACGCAAAGCTGCCAAATCTATTGCCTTGGGCTGGGGTTGCAAAAAATCGGTGAGTTTACTGACCATCAGGGGTTCAGTGGTGTGATGCTGGGCGCTGACGGGCTGGCCTGGCATCTCGAATTCACGCTCTGTCACACGCATCCCGTCCGGCCATCGCCAACGGATGACGATCTGCTGGTGCTCTACATCCCACAACAGCCTGACTGGCTGGCTCGCTGTAACAGCACGGATGAGGCAGGATTTCAGCGGATGCCATCATTTAATCCCTACTGGGATCAACGGGGCGTGACATTTATGGATGGGGATGGTTATCGTGTCGTTATCCAGCAGGCCGCATGGTCGCCCGCACGCTAACTTTATGAAGAACCGGAGCTCACCCTGAACATTCTTTGCTTCCATACCGCCGCCAGTAATATCGCGATCTTTGATGATGCCGCCCGCGTATTGGCTCTCGACATTCCGTCCCTGAATCATCTGGTGATGCCTGCGCTGCTGACTGAGGCGGAGCGAAGCGGCGGGATGACAGTGGAATTACGCCGCCGTATTGCACAGCTGATTGAATCGCTGCTGCCGCAGTTTGATGCGATTCTGATCACCTGTTCGACGCTGGGGCCGGTTGCTGATGATTTCAGTACGCATGCTGGGGTAATGCGCACTGACCGGATGTTAGCGGAGACACTGCGGCATCTTACGGGGCCGACGGTGGCGCTGTGTGCAGCAGAATCGACGCTGGCTGCGACACGGACACTCTTCTGTCATCCAGACAGTCAGATAGAAGTCATGCTGGTGGAAGATGCCTGGGCAGCGTTTAAAGCGGGAGACACAGCTCGCTACTTTGCTCTGATTGCGGCGGCGGCAGAGCAGGCTTATCAGCAGGGCGCGGTTGCCGTTGCCCTGGCACAAAGTTCAATGACACCCGTCGCACAGCAGTTTCCTCCTGCGCAGAGACCGCTGACCGGCCCGTATCTTGCGCTGCAGGCTTGCTGCGATCTCAGATGATCGTCACACCGTGCTGGCTGAGCGCCTTTTTCAGCGCCTCGTCCGGCTCTGTTTCCACTACCAGCGTACTCGCCAGCGACAGATCGCCAATGGCAAATGCCGACGCTGAATTGAGCTTTTCGGCGGACGCCAGTACCACGGTTTCTGCTGCGCGTCCTGCCAGCGCCCGCTTCACCGTCGCTTCTTCAAAATTCCCGGTTGTCAGGCCCGCCGCCGGATGCACACCGGTAACACCCATAAAAAAGAGATCGGCGTTAATGCGGTTTATCGACTCCAGCATGGCTGCGCCTACCGCCACCACCGAATGCTTATAAAGTTGCCCGCCAATCAGTATAACCTCCACGAGTGGGTGATCGGCTAACGCCAGCGCCACGCTGGGACTGTGTGTCACGGCGGTAAAGCTCAGCGTTGTCGGCAACTGTCGTACCAGTTCTGCGCTGGTGGTCCCGCCATCAATCAGCACAATCTGGCCTGGCTGGATCAATGAGGCCGCTTTTCTGGCGATAATCTGTTTAGACGCCGTCTGCACGCTTTTTCGTGTTTCAAAGGTGCCCAGTGCAGCGGATACCGGTAACGCACCGCCATGCACCCGTTGCAGTAATCCTTCCGCCGCCAGTTCACGCAGGTCACGCCGGATAGAGTCTTCGGAGAGACCAAATCGCTGGCTCAGGTCGCGCGACTGAACCTGTTTTTCCTGGGCGAGCAGGGCGAGAATTGTCTGTTTTCGTTGGCTGGATAGCATCATTCCATTCTGCATGTTTTTTCTTGAATTTGCACGATTGTGCATGATAGCGTGTGGGCTGTCCACTTATCCTGGAGAGTATCATGCAGCAGAATCATCCCCGCGTACGCATCATCAACGAGCAGTTGCTGTCAGATAACTGGTATACCCTGAAGAAGTACACCTTCTCGCTACTGCGCAGCGATGGACGCTGGCAGGAGCAGAGCCGTGAAGCCTACGATCGGGGAAACGGCGCGGTGATTCTGCTCTATAACCGTGATAAACGCACAGTCGTGTTGACCCGGCAGTTTCGCTTTCCCATTTTCCTGAACGGGCATGATGGCTTTCTGATTGAAGCGGCAGCTGGTCTGCTGGATAACGCCTCGCCTGAGACGCGTATTGTTGCCGAAGCGGAAGAGGAGACGGGCTTTCGCGTCAGTCGCGTAGAAAAGGTTTTTGAGGCTTTTATGAGCCCCGGTTCAGTGACGGAAAAACTCTACTTCTTTATTGCTGAGTATGACGATCAACAGCGCAGCGGTGAAGGCGGCGGAATAGTGGAAGAGGGCGAAGATATCGAGGTACTGGAGATCGGTTTCGACAAGGCCTTACAGGCGATTGATCAGGGTGAGATTGTGGATGCCAAAACTATCATGCTACTGCAGCATCTGCGGCTGAAAGGCATTTTATAAGAGAGCGGGCAGCCGCCGTTTATGCGGTCTGCCCGTTTAGCATTACTGATCCTGCGTCAGGATGCCTTTGACATCGTGCGGTTCAGAACGCAGATACTGCGGCGGAACCTGCACTTTGCCATCCAATGCGGCGGCGGCGTGCCACGGCCAGCGGGGATCATAGAGAATGCCGCGCGCCAGCGCCACCAGGTCAGCGTCGCCCTGTTGCAGAACACCTTCTGCCTGCTGAGGTTCAGTAATCAGGCCAACAGCAATCACCGGGATTGACACCTGCTCGCGAATATCGCGGGCGAAAGGCACCTGATAATTGGGTCCGACGCTGATTTCCTGTTTTTCCGACAAACCACCACTGGAAACATGAATATAGGCGCAGTTAAGCGCTTCCAGCTCACGTGAGAGGGCGATCGACTGCTTGATTTCCCAGCCGCCTTCCACCCAGTCCGTCGCGGAAATACGCACACCCACCGGAATGGCAGCGGGAACGGCTTCACGGACGGCTTTGAACACCTCAAGCGGGAAACGCAGTCGGTTTTCCAGCGAGCCGCCATATTCATCACTGCGCTGATTCGAGAGCGGTGACAGAAACTGATGCAGCAGATAGCCGTGCGCGGCATGCACTTCAATCAGTTGAATACCCAGGCGCACTGCACGGCGGGCACTCTCAACAAAAGCCTTTTTTACCCGCTGCAGATCGTCAATGCTCATGGCAACCGGTTTAACTTCATCCGCGCTGTAGCTCAGTGCCGACGGGGCTACGGTTTGCCAGCCGCCTGCATCGGGTGCAATCTGCTTACCGCCTTCCCAGGGAACCGCACACGACGCTTTACGTCCCGCATGGCCCAGCTGCATACCAATCGGGATAGAGGAGTAGCGGCGCACATCATCCAGAACTGTTTTTAGTGCGGCTTCATTATCATCATTCCACAAACCGAGATCGCCGGGAGAGATACGGCCAATGTCCTCAACGGCAGTGGCTTCAATAATCATCAGACCGGCGCCGGAAAAGGAGAGCTGGCCAAGATGGATCCGATGCCAGGCGGTCGCATTGCCTGCTTCAGCGGAGTACTGACACATCGGGGCAATCACAATGCGGTTATCCAGCGTAAGTTCGCCGAGCGAGACAGTGGAAAAAAGTTGGCTCATGTTATCTCCATGGTGTTATGACGGACGTGACAGGCAATAACTATAGCGGGGGATTTACCGGACGGGATGACTGCAACGTGACATTTTATGACTGCGTGCCGGACGACGGAGAGATCGCAGCTTTTCCTTCGGGTTATGAAACAGGGAGTGACTGGCTAGCGGTCAGCCAGCCAGCCAGGCTGTGCTGGTCTGGCTGAACCGGGATTTCGGGTTATCACTGTTGTGGCAGCGTTCAGGCTGGCTTAAACCTCAGACCTGTGCCATGCCGCCATCGACAAACAGCTCTGTCGCGTTAATAAAGCTGGCGGCATCAGACGCCAGAAACGCAACGGTACGGGCAACCTCCTGTGGTTCACCCAGACGGCCAAGCGGTATCTGTGCCGCCAGCGCATCAAACAGACCCTGACGCTGCTCTTCACTCACCAGATCACCCAACCCAGGCGTGCGAACCGGGCCAGGACTCACGACATTAACCCGGATGCCGCGATCTTTCAGATCCAGCGCCCACGAACGGGCAAAGTTGCGTACCGCGGCTTTACTGGCACTGTAAACGCTAAAAGCCTCTGTGCCTTGTACACCGGCGGTTGAACCGGTGAGAATCACCGACGCGCCATCAACCAGCAGAGGCAGGGCTTTCTGTACGGTAAACAGTACGCCACGCACGTTGGTGCCAAAAATCCGATCAAAATGCTCTTCAGTAATGGCCCCCAATGGCAGCATGTCGCCGCCACCGGCGTTTGCAAACAGAATGTCCAGCCGTCCGGCCTGGGCTGCGATACGTGCGTAAACCTCGTCAAGATCGTGCAGTTGTGAGGCATCGGCACGGATCCCGCTGGCCGTTCCACCGATTTCAGCAACTGCGGCATCCAGTTCCGGCTGGCGTCGGCCGGTGATAAAAACCTGCGCGCCCTGCGCCGCCAGTTCCCGTGCGGTGGCCAGGCCAATTCCGCTTGTTCCGCCTGTCACCAGGGCAACTTTTCCTGTGAGTGATGTATTCATTAGCGCTTCTCCGGTTAGTGTCATTGACAGTTTTTTTTCGGTCAGTGGTGCTGCCGGGCTGATTGCTACTGTAGGGGAGCGGGATTGACGGATAAATCCGCTAAAATGGAAATGACTGTCCATGTGGGTGGATAATAGGGGGATTGAATGGATCAGCTACTGGCGATAAAAGCGTTTTCACGAGTAGTGGAAAGCGGCAGTTTTACCCGCGCGGCGGACTCGCTGAATATGCCAAAGGCGACGCTGAGCAAGCTGGTCCAGGAGCTGGAAGCACATCTCTCCGTGCGGCTACTGCAACGCACCACCCGGCGCGTGACCGTCACCGCAGAAGGGCAGGAATACTATGAGAAAGCACTGCGTATCCTGCACAATCTCGAGGATATTGATGCCTGTTTTAATGCGCGGCGCAGTAAACCGCGCGGGCAGTTACGCGTTGATATCGGCGGGTCTACCGCACGGGATATTCTTATTCCGCTGCTGCCCGATTTCTTTGCCCGCTATCCGGACATTACGCTGGATCTTGGCGTCTCGGACCGCCCGGCTAATCTGATTAGCGACAGCATTGACTGTGTCATTCGTGGCGGTCCTTTGGCCGATTCCTCACTGGTGGCGCGTCTGATAGGGCACGCCACGCTGATCACCTGCGCGACACCCGCCTATCTCAAAGCATTTGGGATTCCTGCTTACCCTGATGAATTGCGCAACGGGCACCGGCTGGTGAGTTATCTTTCGCCGCAAACCGGCAAACCGTTTCCGCTAAAGTTTGAACGTCAGGGTGAGAAAATAGAGATCACCAGCGCGCATCGCATTGGCGTTAATGAAAGTAATGCACACCTGGCGGCGGGTCTGGCCGGGCTGGGGATCATTCAGACGTTCAGTTATTCACTGTCGTCGATTCTGCGGCAGGGCGATATGGTGGAGATATTGCGCGACTGGCGGCCTGCGGGTTATCCGTTTCATCTGGTTTATCCGCAAAACCGGCACGTAACGCAACGGCTGCGGGTGTTTATCGACTGGCTGGTGGCGTGTTTTCCGGCGCGCGTCGCGGGGGAATCCGGCACCTGAGTGCCGGATTAGCAGATTAGTTGCCGCGATAGGTTGAGTAACCAAACGGGCTCAGCAGTAACGGGATATGGTAGTGCTCGCCACTGGCTTCCATGTTGAATTCAACCGGAATCTCCGGGAAGAAGGTTTTCTGATTGGTTTTTTTGTAGAAGTCACCGGTTTTAAACACCACACGGTAGCTGCCCGCACTGGCCATCTTGTCCTGCGGGAACAGGGCGCTGATACGACCGTTGTTGTCGGTAACGCCGGAGGCCAGTTTTACCCAGTTATCCTGCTGCTTTTGATCCAGCTCGACTTCGATGCCCGCGGTAGGCTGACCGGTTTGCAGATTAAGAACGTGTACGCTCAGCGGATTTTTAGCGGCAGCGGGCTGAGCTGCGATAGCGGACGCGCCAGAGGCCATCAGTAATGTTGCGATCAAAGCGTATGATGTTTTCATCAATGTTTCCTTTATTGATTGGTTGAAGTCGTGTAGCAGTGCAGAGAGAGTAAAGGGCCTGAGACCAAAGCGAAAATCAGCCGCGGTAAATGTGAAATTTCTGAGGGAATTAATCTATTTAGTTACATCATACAAGAGTTGTTTTTTTAATTAATAGTCCGGCATTTATGCGATAAAAGTTGATCAGAGAAAAGTGCCGCCAGGTTGAATTAACCGCGATTGGCAGCCAAAGCAGGGCACCAGGTGTTCAGTGCTGAGCAGAGAGCTGGATCAATTCAGGATTTTTCCGCTTCTGAAATGTCGCGCTCAATGACTGCAATTCGATACAGATAGCTGCAATTTGCCACGTTAACCCCGATGATTTCCAGGAAGACTGGTTCTGCCATTTAAATGGCGCGCTATTTAGTTGTTTACAATGAAGAGGTGCCGTGTCATTGTTCGGCCAACCAGATAGCACACTATTAAATAGCAAGTTAATCGGAGTCCTGTAATGAAAATGAAACTGATCGCCAGTGCATTACTGTTAAGCAGCCAGATAAGTAGCGCGTTTGCTGCGCCAACTGAAAACAGTCCGCAACCGACCGTAGGTGTCGCCGCCTTTCTGAAAGCGCTCAACAGCGGAACGGGTAAACCAATTGAGCAACTCTCTGTCAACGATGCCCGGGCAGTATTGACCGGAGCACAGAAGGGCGCAGAACTGCCGCCGGCACAGATTTCACAGAAGATCATTACTGTACTGGGCAAGTCTCTGACGCTGACCATCGTTAAACCTGAGCACGCCAGCAGCACATTGCCGGTGTTTATGTTCTTCCACGGCGGCGGATGGGTGCTGGGCGATTTTCCAACCCATGAACGTCTGGTTCGTGACATGGTGAATGCATCCGGTGCTGCAGCGGTATTCGTTAACTATCAACCTTCGCCAGAAGCCCATTTCCCGGTGGCAATCACTCAGGCCTATGAAGCCACTAAATGGGTCGCCGACCATGGTGCTGAAATTGGCGTTGACGGAAAACGTCTGGCGCTGGTTGGTAACAGCGTTGGCGGTAACATGGTGGCGGCAGTTGCGTTACAGGCGAAACAGTTTAAAACGCCAGCTATCCGTTATGATGTGATGCTATGGCCGGTTACCGATGCGCGTTTCGACACGCCGTCATATGAGCAGTTTGCTGACGGACATTTCCTGACGAAGAACATGATGAAGTGGTTCTGGGATAATTACACGACGTCGGAAAAAGATCGTAATAACATTCTGGCATCGCCGTTGCGCGCCAGCACTGAACAGCTGAAGGGGTTACCGCCAACGCTGATTCAGACTGCAGAGCTGGATGTATTACGGGATGAAGGTGAAGCATTCGGTCGTAAGCTGGATGCAGCAGGCGTGCCGGTGACCGTTACACGGTACAATGGCATGATTCATGACTTCGGTTTGCTGAACGCCTTGAGCCAGGAACCGACAGTCAGAACAGCCATTGACCAGGCGGGTGAAGCACTGCGTTCGCATCTGAAATAATCTGATGACAAACCCCGGACTGCATCGTTGTTCGGGGTTTTCAGGCGATCTGTTTGAAGGCATCACTATGAAGGTGCAGGGCAGTGGCAGTAACGTAACAGCAGGTCGGAAGTACAGTAATGAATGACGCAGTATCACAGTGATAAGTGCACTGTTAATCTCTTATTTAACATAATATACATTATGCGCTCTTTGGTCATGTGTCTGTCTTATCCTGTTTTCCACCTTTCCCAGGGAATCTCTGCGGATGCCTGATGATTCTGTCTGACAATGAATCTCTCCGTCTTTTCATCATTCAGGCTGTAATCGATAAACATCTGCGTTGCCGTGTTGCACCTCTCAGCCTGTTCTCTTCTGACACTGTGTTCAGTGGGAAATTTTAATCGGCGCTAATTTCCGGCCAGACGCCTGCATTGCTGCGTTATGCCATCAAACACGCGTTCTGCCAGTTCTGACGGGAACTGATCTGGCAGTTGAGCGCGAACACGCTCGATGACGTCCGGTGCGTCAGAAATTATTTCATCCATCATCATCTCAACCTGCTTTTTACTCAGGCCGGTCTGCTCACCGTGGTTAATCCAGTGCCGTCTTTGTATTCTGTAGAGTTTGTAATAGTTGCTGCTGCCGCGAGCGGCCATCGCCAGTTTGCATTTTTGCCAGGCTATCTGATTATTGCCATTTCCGATGACCGGCCATGCCGATAAAACATCATAAAGTGGCGTAAGGCAATAATGCCCCTGAGGCCCTATCGCAATACTGAAATTTTTAGCATGGCCATCTGTGGCCGCCAGTACCCAGAAAATTATCTGTGCTTTAAAGAAATGCAATCTGTCCTGTTCTGCGTGATCTGAATGACTCAGAATCTCCATAATTTCAGAGATACCTGGCCCGCCGTCGGCTTGATATTTGCGTAATGGTGACATCCCCGCAGCCTGACACATATCTTCCTGAGGTAAACGAATGATCCAACGCTGATCACCTGACCATTTGCGGTCAAAACGTTCAACCACCAGGACTTTCTGATCTTCGAATTGAGCGATTTCTGTTCTTGCGACCGGGATGCCGAATTGTTCAAGTAGCAGCGAACAGAGCCATTCGTTTTCCACGGATGTACTCATATCAGCTTTCATATTGCCGACCAGGCCAAGCGGTAACTTGAAAATATGCGTCGTTGGCGTATTCCCTTCAGGCCTGCACCACCGATCGTCATGCCATAATAACGCTGTTTTTTCCTGCGCACCGGCAATGGACAGCCGTAAGTCGCCTGTATCACTCTGTCTGCCGGGTAATGACGCCGCCGTGGTATTTCGCAATGTCATTGCGATCTCTGATTCAGAGAGCGGCCGATATTTTACGCAATATAAATCCGTGGGTTCATCGCCCTCTTTCAGTAACTGTATCGCGCCTACGCAATCTTTTCCCAGCTCGGTCAACAGGTCAAAAGGGTCGAGACTTTCTGCCTGATACCGCATAGCCAGACGCCTGCGAATCCCTTCACTGTCTGGTAATAAATTATCAAAATAGTCACGTACCACATTTCCGCGCCAGATTTGATCGCCGGGGGTAAAAGGCAAAGAGAGCGATAACGGTCTTCCTTGCGCGTCGGCACTCCATTCAGGAAGATATTGCAGCGTGTCTTCTCCTTTGCTTTTGTTCCAGAATCCAACCTGAATACCGTTCATCCATATCACTAAACGCTGCTGTCTCCGGCTCATAGCGTCACCATTTCTCCCGTCTCGCAGGTGAATTTTCTAACGTCCCCTTTTCTTCTGTCGGCTTTCCTGCGGATGAGCTTATTCCCGAAGAGAGAGTCATCTCCACGCCCAGCAGTGTGAAGATTTTGAAGAGGCGTTCAATGCTGGCTCTGGCCGGGTTGGCTTCCAGACGCGCATAAGTCTGCTGAGTGACGCCTAATCGTTCAGACAGATCTTTTTGCGTCAGTCCATTTGCTTTGCGAAAACCAATAAGCAAAGGACGCAACTGGCTGAGTGTTTTTATCGGATAGACATTTTTCATCTTGCGCTGACCGCTTTAACAGGTGATACAGCCTGTACGCTGTTTAATCAAAATACACTCTAAAAGCTGTTAAAGCAATATAACAGCTTAAAAGCTGTAATTTGCTAATACAGCCTTCAGGCTGTTAACGACGGCTTTCCTGTTTTAAATGTGTGCTCCAGGACCGGGATTCGGGCACCAGCTGTAGAATTTTTGTGCTCCGCAGGCGCTGCTACGTCAATTCTGAATAACTGGCGTGACGTCAGGGCTGCAGAATTTATCACAACGCGTTAAAGTAACCGGCTTTGAGTCTGGAAAAATGAGGAAAAATGGAACGCTTATTTGTCTATGGCACGCTCTGTCCGGGCCGCGAGAATGCCCATATTCTTGAAAACATTGGCGGCGAATGGCTGGCCGGCTCGGTAAACGGCACCTTCTATGAGCGTGGCTGGGGTGCAGCGGCTGATTTTCCTGGCATTGTTCTGGATGAACATGGCCCCGCTGTACCAGGATACTTGTTTATCTCTGAGCAGCTGGATGCGCACTGGCCAATGCTGGATGCGTTTGAAGATGGCTATGATCGCGTCGAAGTTCGCGTAACTGCCGGGGATAACCAGTATTACACTGCGTGGATTTATCAGTTACAGCCACAGGTAAACAGCTAATTCTCTCAGCCTGTAATGCGCCAGGCGCACCCTGCTCTTATTGCGAGTTTCAGCCGCTGCGTGATGCGAATTTGACGAATCCTCAAATGACGGCAACAGTGTCAGGCGGGCATGAAAAAGTATGCAACACACTGATTTTAAATGGGTATAATGTCCGCTTTACTCAGCAATCCACCCCAGCGTTTTCCCATTATCCCGGCTCGTTTTACTGTAAGACATGACAAACAGGCACCCTGTCTGACATCTTTTTTAAATTAAGATCTAATGTATGATGTAACTAAAAGGTATTCTCTTTACTACACTTCAATCCCGGTTCGAAACACCACCAGCCAGCCCCTGTTACTCCGGCCAGCGCTGATGGGGAAAAAGTGATACCCGAATATTAAAAAGATGGATTAATGGCGCGACAGCTGCACTCTCCTCGCGGGCAATTTTCTCTATCCGCAACAGTAACAGATCCAGTTCATCCAGCAGATCCTGATGCGGTGATAATTGCAGTGACTTCATTTTGCGTTTCAGATAAAGCGCCAGCTCGTGAAACATCTGACCGCTATCAATCCGATGGCTCTCCAGCACTTCCCTGTATCGTGCGTAAAAGTCATAACAGTTAGCACCCAGCCAGGTTTCGGTAATCAGATACCCACCCACCACGATATCCGGCACAGGATCGAGACGCTTACGCGGCAAAATAATGTTCACCCTGTCGAGCATTCGGGCAATAAATTGTTGCCGTGACAGCAGCGTGGCGGAATTACGTTCCACCATTTTGATAAATCCTAACAGGTCGCGCAGTCCCCGTTGCACCGCTCTTCTGGCAATCCAGGAGGGCCGCTTATTGCGGATCAACGCCGTCAGCACCACAGCAAACATAATCCCCACCATTGAGGAGATGGCCGCGTTCAGCGTGACGATCAGGTTTGGCACATAGTGATGGCTTAAGCCGATAAAGCCGGGGATCTGAATAGCGACACTCAGCCCCACCATATTGGTTGCCGGATTAGCGATCACCAGACTTAGCAGCATCAGGCCAGGCAGCAGACAGATCATCAACGCCTGTAAGGTATTGGCCTGTGGAATCAGGAACGCGATATAAAACAGGCTGACCACCAGTGCAATCACCACCCCTTTCACGAAGAGCTTCATCGGCGTCACCGGGGAATCAACACCCGCGAAAAAAGAGCTGATAATCGCCGCCATCAAAGGCGCATTCGCCCCATCGGCCCAGCCGCTGCCAATCCAGAACAGGCTGGAGAGAAAGGTGGCCAGAAAAGCGGTCAGCGCGGACAACCGCAGCAGGCCTTTATCAATATGACGATGTTCCCGGATATTGCGGATCGCCGCCCCATCCCCGTGGCTGTAGAGATCCCCGGCTCGCGCGCTGACATTTTCATAGGCATCGGCAATACGTACAAAGTTAGCCAGCCGCTCCAGCAGACCAATCAGCAGCAGACTCTCTTCAGTTAGCAGACGCCCTGCCCGCCATTCCTCTTCCAGCGTCGCCTGACTGGAGGCAATCGCCTCACGCAGTCCGGCAATATCGTTAATACGGTCATGATGCAGCCACAACAGAAATTCCTGAAACACGTCGGTGACGCACGGCGGAAAACGAATGTTCAGTTCGGCCAGTACGCCCAGCCGTGACTCAATCGCGGTCAGCGTCGGCAGCAGATAACTCAGATGCTGATACTGCACGCTGACCAGACGGATGACATTACGCGCCGCTTCGTCCTCATAAACACAGTGTGTCAGCAATGTTTCAACATTCAGCGGATAGCCCGCCATCTGAATCAGGATATCTTCCCGCTCCAGCGATTTGTTCTTCGCCATCCCGCTGATCAGTTCATCACAGAGTTTGCGCGCGTTGAGAAACCAGTGATTAACGCTCTGCCCCAGCAGATGGTGCATCGAAACCGGAAATACCAGCCGGTGAACCAGCGTACTGCAGAGGATACCCAGCGTAATCTCCTCAATACGTGAAATGACGGTATTAATAATCGCAGACGGCGTATCCACATCAGGAAAGCCCATTATCGCCGCACTGTAACCCGCCAGCATAAAGACATAACTCTTCGGCGTGCGGTCATGCAGAGAAAGATAAAGGCAAACCGTTACCCACAGTGACACACAAAGACTGAACAATACGGGTGACTGCACGGTTTCAGGATAGATCAGCAGAATGAAGATGCCGCCCAGCAGCGTGCCCATCAGACGAAACAGTGATTTCGAGACGGTCGATGCCGCATAAAGCTGTGACGTGACAAAAACGGTGGTCAGCGCCCAGGCGGGTTTTTCGAAGTTAAGAAAGAGTGCGACAGAGAGTGCGATAAACGCGGCAAGAGAGGTTTTGCAGGCAAACAAAACCGCGTTTTTGGTAAACCATTTCATCGAATGAGAGCAACCAGGAACTTTCTGAGGCGCGTATCCTGACAGATGCGCCTCTGTTTTACTCTCAGTTAAATTTTACAAATTATTACCGGCCTCCTCAGGCCGGGTAATCGTCTACTGACGCACCAGCGCGCGGCGCTTATCCAGTAAAAAAGGGCGTAAATACCCTACCGTATTTGAGAGCAAAATCACCTCCTCCGGCAACCGGATCCTCAGCACCTCCGCCAGGTAGGTTTTGCGCTGCGTCATACGCTGCCAGACATCCGGATAAGCGCGCGCCAGCTCATCACGCAATGCCGCATCTGCCAGCCCGACCGTATCCTCAATACTGCAGCCTCCGTAACCCGATACCGACGGAATGATATCAATCTGCAGCAGCATACCGCTCTTCAGTGTCACGGCAGAGTCGGGATAGACAGGTGAGCTTAACCACTCTTCGTCAGCCACCAGATGCCCCGGATTCAGATGCCAGCCATACTCTGCTTTGGGCAACACGCTCTCAATAAGTGAATAGAGTTCGCCGCCGGTCATACCGATGTGCAGATGTTCCAGCCAGCTGACCACCGCATGATAATAGGGGATCGCCAGACGGGTTAACCAGTCCGAAACGTTACACTGTAACTCAGAAGCCTCACTGACTACATAAGCGGAACGACTTGTCAGCCCGCCTTTATAGCCGGTAGTAAGAGAAAGCTTATCGCCAGTGACTAACTGTTTATCCGATGGATATAGCCGGGCATGCGCAAAACGATCGCCGGTTGCCGCAATCGTCACCACCGTATTAGGCTGACCTTCTGCGTTAAGCTGTGCGCCTAACGCCTTCTCCGTGTTGCCTGGCTCTACGCTATCCAGCGCAGCCAGCATGGCGGTTGACGCAAGATTTGCCCCAGCCTCATAAAACGCCACTTCATCGGCGCAATTCACGCAGCGCGCACCGTTATCCGGCGAAATAAACAGCCCGGTCGCGTTAACCAGCAGCGCATCACTGCCCGTCGCCTGCGCCGCTGCAGCGTAAACGAACTGCGGCAAATCACACATTCCTTGTTGCCTGCCGGTAAACAACTTCCAGCCCACCAGCCCGGTGCGTTCTCCCGCGACAATCCCGGCCTCATTTAACAGCTGATCCAGTGGCTGCTCACCGCGCATCGGCTGATTAGGCAACGAAAAGAGCGGCGCATGCAGACAGCGCCCCGGATTGCGGGCAAAAGGCACCAGCTTTAGATTCTCATTACCCATGATATAAGTGAGAGCGCCCTGCTGATTCACCACCAGCAGCGCCTCCTCGAAGCGAGGAATGAATCCCGCCAGATACTCAAAATTGCTGCCGTGCTCTTTGTCGGCATAGATAATCAGCTGTGCAATCTTCTGCTCCTGCATGCGCTGAATAATAGCGGCCAGACGACGATGCAGCGTTTCATCAGACAACACAGGACTGGCGACACCGGGAAACACCGGCGGTGAAGCAATGACTTCCAGGGCATAGCGATTGGCATCCATAACGCACTCCAGTGTCCGCATTGACAGAGTCAGGTTCCCGTTCCCGGGGTAAACCTAATGTTTCTCCTGTAGGGTGCAACCATCACACAACTTACTCGTTGCGTGTTATCAAAAGATGGACATTCCCTTATAACGATTTGCCTGCCTTGTGCAGGCTTTTTTATGGGTGATTCGTCGCAGGAGACATTATTCGCTGTGACCGGCGACAAAAATGGTCAGCGACGCAGGACCCAATAAGAGTGAGCCGATCAGAAGAGTACATAAAGCGATAAGCAGAGCCCGCTTTACGCGGGCTCCTGATATTATTTGATGGGAACGCCGGCATTCTCCAGCGCTTCAGCCTTTTCGGGATACTGCTCTGCCGTGCCGGCATTCATGATCACAGCCCCGCAACGGATGCAGTGATCGCCCTTCACATCGTGCACAACATCATCCGGATTACCGGTATTGAGACTGACATCACGCGTGGCGTAAACAAACGCCTCTCCTTCACATCCCGGACACTTCATACCCATACTCCTTTGTTATGCCTGTCAGATAAGCATAGCTGACCCGCTTTTAACGAGACATGGGCAGACTGGCTTTTCAGCATAGTGCCAGCTCCGTGCCCTCACTCTCCATGCCGTAACCGCTCCAGCATAATCAATGCATGGCTGAAAATGGCGTCGGCGATATGCTGAGGAAAGTCGGGCGGCAACGCATCACGCACCAAAACGATTGCCTGGGGAAGCGCTTTAATGAAGAAGTCAAAGATCTGCTGCAGGCTGTCACGATCAAAACTCACCTGCTTCGCCGTGGCGATAAAATGGCGCGGGTAAATTTTGTCGATCTCCGTCCTCTTCTCCTGAGTGGCACCCAGCCCCATCGCCAGTGTCAGCGTTTGCGTGTTCATGCCGGAACCCGACTGCACCGGGTACGCGGAGATCACATCATAAAAAGGGGTCAGACGGTAACTGCCGCCGCGCTCAATAAACAGTGAGAAATTCCTGGCGTGACCGTCGGTGGCACCAATCAGCCACTGAAATACCTGGAACATCATAAAGCGATAGCGATCTTCAATGGCGTGACGTGATCCCATCAGTATCTGCATGATCTCTGCGATGCCCGGCCCGCCATCCGATTCATATTGGGTTGACGAGGTCAGTCCCAGCGCCTGACAGAAATCCTCCTGTGGCAGGCGAATCAGCCGGGTTTTGTCACGTGACCAGCGGCGATCAAAGCGCTCAACGGCGAGGGCGCGCATCTTTCCGGCCCGGATAATGGTCGCCTGCGGCACATTGATACCGAGTGCGCGGGCCAGCGTCAGACAAAGATACTCATTCTCTACGCTTTCACGCATATCCAGCGTAGCGGTCGGCTGTTTAATCTCACCGACTGGCAGCTTAATGATGTGTGAGGCAGACGTGCCCCCGGCAGGAATGCTCCAGCCTTCCTGCGTCAGCAGCAGCGCGGTTTTCTCCTGTGCACCCGCAACTGAGAGGCGGAAATCGGGCTCCTCATGCACCATTCCCAGCGGAATATCGTACCTGGCCGAGAGTACGCTTTCGAGCCGGGCTTCATCCAGCACCTCATAACGAGCCTGCACGGCAGGCAATGGCCTGTCGGGCGGCAACAACATAATTGCTCCGACGGTGTCACGTCCCACCTCCTGCAGTAAATCAAAGGGCTCACAGGATTGAGTCTGGTAACGCGCTGCGATTCTCTCACGAATCAGTGGGCTGTCCGGCAGCAGGTTATCGAAGAAGTTAATCACAGCGTGTGATGTGATCGCCTTAACCTGCAATGGCATTGAGAGTGACAGCGGCCGGGAGAGCGGATTACTCAGCCAGCCAGTATCATACTGAAACGCATGGGTGCCGTTTCGCTGCCGTGTCAGTACACCCACCCGTTCGCCGTTCATCCACGCAATCAGCCTTTGCATTACCACTCATCCTCATCATGCAAATGAGTCGCCGTGACCCCCTCTTTTTCCTGAACGGCCAGACTCACTTCCAGCGCCTGTAACAGCTTAAACAGCGTGGCCAGTGAGGTGCTGTCAGGCGCATTTTCAAAATGAGAAATGGTAGCCTGTTTCAGGCCGACCTTTTTTGCCAGCTCACTCTGCGTCCAGCCATTGCGCTGGCGGATAAACTTGAGCTGGTTTGCCAGCTGTATCGGGCTGTATATCATGGGGTGACTCCTTAAGGATCACAGGCTGTCAGCATAACGCAGATGCATTATCCTTTACAGGGGATAAAAAGAGATTATACCCGCAAAGGGATAATTTGCTTATTATACCCTGCAGAGGATAAACGCTAAAATATCCCTTTAAGGGGATAAAAACACACAGATAGAAGAGACACAGAATGCACACATTTACCCTTACCTATCAGGAAAACGATAATGATCGGGACGCGTTGCTGGCAGGATTAGGCGCTTACAACCGGCAGTTTATCAGCCGCGAGAACTGGGGCCCGCTGTCGGTTTATCATAAAGATGCAGAAGGCGTGTTGCGCGGTGGAGTCATCGCCTCGCGCAAAGGCAACTGGCTCTGCATTGATTTTCTCTGGGTGGACGAAACTGTGCGTGGCAGTGGTCTGGGTCGCGCGCTGATGGAAGCCGCGGAACAGGAGGCGGCTAAGAGGGGATGTCTCTTTGCGCTGGTGGATACCTTCAGCTTTCAGGCTCTGCCGTTTTATCAGAAGCAGGGGTATCAGCAGCAGATGTCCCTGCCCGACTTTCCAGAAACCGGCATGCAGCGTCACTATCTGACGAAAACGCTCAGGGTAATAGACTCATGCTGACCACCATTAAAGCAGTCAGCGTGACAGGGTCACAAACCCGCAATGCGCTTAAGGTCTGCTTCGGCGCCGGGAGCAACGGCCAGAACCTGCGCCCCTTTGATGATGCGGTCGCCTTCGGTATTGAACGGGTGGTACCAGCCGCCCGCCTCTTTCACCAGACAGTAACCCGCCAGGCAATCCCAGGCGTGCATATAGGGTTCGTAATATCCCACAACCCGACCGGCGGCGACCCACGCCAGCATCAGCGCGCCCGAACCAATGCGGATAAAGTTACCGCCCGCCGACAGCAGCGCCGCCACAATCTCGCCAACCTGCTGCGGACTGACATAACTGTTAGCGCCAAAGCCGGTAACATGGTTTTGCAGTGTGCGGGTGGGATCAACCTGCAGACGACGACCGTTCAGCGTCGCGCCCTGCCCCAGTGCCGCCACATAGCACTCCTCATAAGTGGGTGCGAAAATCACACCGATAACCGGCACATCGCCACGCAGCACTGCCACCGAAACGCACCAGCTCGGCATCCCATTGAGAAACGGGCTGGTGCCATCGATCGGATCAACCACCCAGGTGTAGTCAGAGTGTCCCGCCTGCAGCCCCGACTCCTCACCCAGAAAGCCATCATCGGGAAACGCATCCTTTATGCGGCTGGCGATCAACTGCTCTACTTCACGGTCGGCAATTGACACCACATCCTGCAAATCGTACTTGGTCTCTACCACCAGCGTGTCGCGACGGTTAAACCAGCCTAGCGCGGTCGCGCCACCTTCGCGGGCCACAGCCTCCGCTAAAGCCAGTCGCGCCATTATTTCATCATGCGATGCCATGCTATCTCCTCGGGTTAATCAGATTAACGGGCAATCAGGGCAAGGCCCTGCGGCTTAAAGTTGACGCCTACCAGGGTGGCGAGAGGCAGACGCTGTTCCATCTGCGGATCGATAATGAACAACGCGCCCAGCTCGGTCGCGACTTCATATTCAATATGGTCACCCAGCCAGGTGCTGTGGATCACTTCACCCTGCAACGCGCCCTGGCCATCGCCAGACAACGTAATAAACTGGGGTCTCACCGCCAGCTGGGCACTGCCGGTTTTAGCGCCCGCACCCCGCACCCGAAAGCGCTGGTTACCCAGACGAACCAGTGCGTCATCTGCATCCGCCTGCTCCACTTCACAGGGCAGAATATTGGCTTCCCCCATAAAGTCCGCAATAAAGACCGAGTTGGGCGAATGATAAAGCGTCTCCGGCGCGCCCTGCTGGGCAATATCCCCCTCTTTCATGACAATAATCTTATCGGAGACTGCCAGCGCCTCTTCCTGATCATGGGTGACATAGACCGCCGTAAATCCGAGCCGCTGCTGCAAATCACGGATATCGGTGCGCACCCGACGGCGCAGACGCTCATCAAGGTTCGACAACGGCTCATCGAGCAGCAGCACCTGCGGTTCCAGCACCAGCGCACGCGCTACCGCAATACGCTGCTGCTGTCCGCCAGAAAGTTCAGACGGCAACCGCTCTCCCTGACTCTCTAACCCCACCAGCTTCAGCCCCTCACGCGCCCTGTCCTGCGCTTCGCGTTTGTTCATGCCCGAGGAGAGCAGCCCGTAAAGAATGTTGTCGATAGCGTTCATGTGGGGAAACAGCGCGTATGACTGAAACACCATCGCCACATCCCGTTCGTTAGCGGGCAGATGCGTTACCTCTTTGCCGCCAATCAGAATCCTTCCCGAGGTGGGATGCTCCAGCCCGGCCAGCAGCCGCAGCGTGGTAGTCTTGCCGCAGCCGGACGGCCCGAGCAGCGTCACCAGCGTGCCTGGCTCTACGGTGAGCGACAGATCCGGCACGGCGGTAAAACCAGCAAAACGCTTCGCGACATGTTCAAACACCACCGATCCGGCGTTAATGGTCGTCATAGGGCTCTCTCCTGAGTCAGTGTGGAGGCAGAGGGTGCGGCAACCATCACCGCCGGTTGGGTTGTACGGCGCAGGCGACGTTCGCCCACCAGCAGCTGGAACAGGCCTATGATTAGCAGCATCACGACAATCAATACCGACGAGTAGGCAATGGCGACGCCATACTCACCGTTCTCCACCAGCCCGACGATGTAAGAGGTCGCCATGTTGTACTGGGCGCTGACCAGGAAAATCACCGCGCTGATCGAGGTTATCGCCCGCACAAAGGCATAGACCAGCGCGGCGCTGATCGCCGGTTTGAGCAGCGGCAGCACCACTTTGCGCAGCGTCCGAAAACTGTTAGCACCCAGGGTTAATGAGGCTTCATCCAGGCTTTTATCCAGCTGGCTCATCGCCGCAATCCCGCCACGCACGCCGACCGGCATATTGCGGAAGACAAAGCAGGCGATCAGGATCATCGCGGTACCGGTCATCTCCAGCGGCGGCAGGTTATACGCCATCACATAACTCACGCCGATGACCGTGCCGGGAATGGCGAAGCTCAGCATCAGCATGAATTCAAAGGTCTGACGGCCGGCAAACTTCTGCCGCACAATCAGCCAGGCCGTCAGCAGCCCCACAATGGCCGTGAGCGGCGCAGCGATAAGGGCAATCTCCAGCGTGGTCCAGAAGGAGTTCCAGGCGACGCCGCGCCAGACCAGCTGCCCCTGATTGATGCTGACGCTGAAGGCGCGAATGTAGTGATCCAGCGTCAGGTTGTTATTCAGCCCCCACGACTGTACAAAGCCGCCAATCATGATCATGCCGTAGATCACCAGCGTGAAGAGTCCCCACGGGATGACCATGCCATAGACGCTGTAGCGCACCGGACGCGGCAGCATCACGTGACGGCCACCGTCGCCTTTGCCGGTGACGGTGGCAAAGCTTTTTCCGGCGAGCCAGACGCGCTGCACCAGAAAAGCGGTCAGCGTAAAGCCCAGCAGGATCATCGCCAGCACCGCCGCGCGGCTCGGGTCGTTCTGTGCGCCGACCACAGAGAAGAAGATTTCGGTGGAGAGCACGCCATGACTGCCACCCAGCACCATCGGGTTACCGAAATCGGCCATGCTTTCGATAAAGCTGATCAGGAAGGCGTTGGCCAGACCGGGCGCCATCAGCGGCAGCGAGATGCGGGAGAAGGTGCGCCAGCGACTGGCGCGCAGCGTCTGAGAGGCCTCTTCCAGTGACGGACTGACACCCTCGACCACGCCAATCAGCACCAGGAAAGCGATAGGGGTAAACGACAGCACCTGCGCAATCCAGATGCCGGTCAGGCCATAGAGCCAGCGGCCCGGTTCGATGCCGAACAGCGTTGCCAGTGATTCTGTTACGACACCGGAGCGGCCAAACAGCAGGATAAGCGCCAGTCCGATAACAAACGGTGGCGTGATAATCGGCAGAATGGTCAGCATCCGCAGCGCTTTCTTGCACGGCAGCGACGTGCGCGTAGCCGCCAGCGCAAACGCCAGCCCCAGCAGCGTCGAACCGCTGGCGGTCATCAGCGCCAGTCCCAGCGTGCGCCACGCCGTGCCGCAGGTGCCACCGGTGAAACAGGAGAGACTCCAGATCGCAGGGTCCTGCATATTGGCAATCAGCCCATCCGGTTTGAAGCTGCCATCAATATCCTGCACCGAGGCGACAAACAGGCTCAGCACCGGATAGAGCACAAAGGTGGTCACCAGCGCCACCAGCAGTACAATCGACGCCACGACAAAGGCATCACCTTTCAGCACACCCCGCTCCGCCAGGGCAAACGCAAAGATCAGCAAAAACACGGTCAGCAGCAGCAGCGCGCCCGCGCCCATTGCTGGCTGGCCCAATGCCTGCGGACCCGCGATATGTTCCAGCCACAGCCAGTTCCAGCCACTGAAACCAATGGCATGCCCTTCCAGCACCAGAAACAGGATGCCCGTGACGCTGAACAGCAGCAGGAGCGTGCTACGCGTGCGGCCCGGCGGCAGAAAGACGCTGGCCGCAGAGAGCAGCCACAGCGCGACAGCAATACTCAGCCAGCTGCGTAACGCGAGCTGCCCCAGCGCCGGTGCACTGTTCTCATCGGTCCATAAGCTGAACAGCCACTCCCCGCTGAAGAAGCCCTGCTCCAGGCTGTACCAGGGCAGCAGCGTCAGCGCGACGGCGCCCGCCAGCAGCGCCGCGGTTAAGCGACGATTGTGCGCATTCATAAATTACCTCGATCAGGAAGCGGGCATCAGGCTTACGCCACCGCGGTCTGGCAACGGCCCGGCTCAGGCGGCCGGGACAACCCCACTGTTATTGCGCGCTGGCACCAATCTCTTTATCCCAGCGGCCCAGCAGCGCTTTACGTTTTGCCGAATCGCCATAGGTTTTGAAGTCATAATCGATCAGTTTGATGTTCTCGAAACGCGGCGCGTATTCAGAGATCTCCGCCTGACGGTTAGAAGGAAGCTGGAACGATTTCGCCTCTTTCATGTGTGATTGCGCCTCAGCGCTCAGCGCCCAGTCATACCAGACTTTGGCATTTGCCAGATTTCGTGCTCCTTTGATGATCGACATTGAACCAATCTCATAGCCAGTGCCTTCACAGGGCGCGACGGGCTTAATCGGGAAGCCATCCACTTCCATCGCTACGGCATCGTGCATAAAGACAATCCCGAGGGTGGTTTCACCGCGCGCAGCGGCTTTGACCGGCGCAGAGCCGGACTTGGTGTATTGCGAGATGTTGGCGTTAAGCTTCTTCAGATAATCGAAGGCTTTGTCTTCACCCATAATCTGCACCAGCGTCGCCAGGGTGTTATAGGCCGTGCCGGAGGAGTTGGGATTGGCGATCTGAATCTCACCTTTAAAACCCGGGTCGAGCAGGTCAGCCCAGCAGGCCGGGACCTTCAGCTTTTTCTCCGCCAGCAGCTTCGTGTTATAGCCCCAGCCCAGCGCACCGGCGTAGACGCCCACGGTGCGATAACCGGAGATTTCCGCCACTTTTTGTGACCAGGGTTGTTGCTGATCGAGCAAAGGGGATTTATAGGCCTGGGTTAAGCCCTCTTCGGCAGCCTGCATGTGCGGATCCCCGGTGCCGGCCCACCAGATATCGGTACGGGGATTGCGTGCTTCACTGCGGATACGGGCATAGGCTTCACCGGCAGAGAGCCGCACCATGCTGAGTTTGATATCAGGATGGCTCTGGCTGAACAGCGTGGTCATCTGTTCACACACCACCACATCCGCTGAGCAGATCATGTTAAGGCCGGCCGCCGAGGCAGCAAACGGCATCATAGGGCAGACAATGACAGCAGCGAGCAGAGAGGAATAACGCATGATGTTCTCCTGGGGCTGGATGACGCAGGTGCGCCAGCTATTGCACATGTGTGCAAACGTATGCGCAAAGTAGTACGGCGAGCTGTTGACACTGTCAATTCGGTTGTTACGCAATTGTCAGGCGCTGTCACAAATTTGAAACACTTTACGTGCAGCCATGTTTTGCACAGCCTTGCAATTTCAGGCAGACTCAGTGCAGACAACGGTGGGACGGGGAAATAAGATGCAGCAGCTTAAAGCGGTGGTAAGCGCACAGGATGTCGCAGACCGGGCGGGCGTTTCCCGTTCAGCGGTCTCCCGCACCTTTACGCCAGGTGCCAGCGTGTCGGAGGCCACCCGTCAGCGGGTGATGAAAGCGGCAGAAGAGCTGGGCTATCACGTCAACCATCTGGCACGGGGTCTGGTTCGCAACCGCAGCGGCATTGTCTGTTTAATTGCCTCCGAAGTGGATACGCCCTACCGTGCCAGCCTGGTGCGCTGGATGACCCAGTACCTGCAGGAAGCGGGAAAAGTGGCGATGCTGATTAACACCGACCGCTCGGATGCGCGCGTTTCCGCCGCGCTGCAACAGGCGATTAATTTTCGCGCCGACGCCTCCATTATTCTTTCAGGTATGCCTGACAGCGGCATTACCCGCCTCTGCTACAAACATGGCCAGCACCTGGTGCTGATTAATCGCGATGAGTCTTTGCCCGGTACGCTCAATATTAATCTCGACTCCGGCCCGGCAGCGGAAATGGCGGTCAACGCATTTGTGCGGGCGGGCTGCAACCGCATCGCTTTCGTGAATTCGCTGGCGGGAACACCCAGCCTGCTGAAGCGCGAAGCCGATTTTCTGGCCGCGGCGCAGAAAGCGGGCGTCGCGGTTCAGGTCGAACGCTTCGGCTCCACCTCCTATGAAAGCGGACAGATTCTGGCTCAGCGTCTGCTGACCCGAAAAGTTCGCCCTGACGCGGTTTACTGCGCCACCGACCTGCTCGCCTGTGGCTTTATGGATGAAGCGCGTCACCGCTTTGCGCTGCGTATTCCGGAGGATCTCTGCATCATGGGGCACGACAATATTCCGCAGTCGGGCTGGTCCTCTTACAACCTCACCACCTTCGCGCAGCCGGTGGAGCAGTTCGCCCGCGATGCGATTGCCTGGCTGGTGGAGACGGAAGCGCAACCGGAGACACTGATGCCGAAGAATGAACAGCAGCAGGAGCGCAGAATATACCCGGTGGATGTCGTCTGGCGGGGTTCAGTACGCGGCGGATAACCGCCTTTTTTTATTTTCTGCCGATGCGCTTTATTCGCTGTAATAATAACCAAAACCCGCCACGCTTCGTTTTAAATATCCCCTTCCCGCGCAGAAAAATAATCGGAGGCTCCGGCACAGTTTTCTGATTTCATGACTACGCTTTATCAGCATTATTAATTTCTTCTGGTTTTACCTGCTCAATGAATCAGCAGTCAGATGTGACAAATATCACATTTGTGCCAGGCTTAATGTCTCAGATAACGTTGTTCAAGGAGCATACAATGGCGACACCCACTAACAAGACGCTCGATCTGGATCAATTCCCTAAACCTCCTTTTGAGGATCAGCCACAACAGGCACCAGGCCTGGCCAGCAAAATGATCCCGGTTCCCGATCACGGTGAAACCAGCTATCGCGGCACAGGCAGACTGACTGGCCGTAAGGCGCTTATCACCGGTGGTGACTCCGGCATTGGCCGCGCGGTAGCTATCGCTTATGCCCGCGAAGGCGCAGACGTAGTGATCAATTACCTGCCTGAAGAACAGCCCGACGCTGATGAAGTGGTTAAATTAATCGAAGCGGAAGGCCGTAAAGTTTTCGCTATTCCGGGCGATATTCGCTCTGAAGAATTTTGTCAGCAATTGGTTAAAGACGCAGCCGATAAATTAGGCGGCCTGGATATTCTTGTAAATAACGCCGGTCGTCAGCAATTTAATGAGTCCATCCGTACCCTGAGTACGGAAGATTTTGATGCGACGTTTAAAACTAACGTTTACGCCATGTTCTGGATCACCAAAGCGGCGCTGGAATATCTGCCACGCGGTGCATCCATTATTAATACTTCTTCGGTTCAGGCGTTTAAACCCAGCGATATTCTGCTGGATTATGCGCAGACCAAAGCCTGCATTGTCGCCTTTACGAAATCACTGGCTAAACAGCTGGGTGGCGAGGGTATCCGGGTCAATGCTGTTGCCCCAGGTCCTTACTGGACGCCGCTGCAATCCAGCGGTGGACAGCCAATGGAGAAAGTGAAACAGTTTGGCGCCGATTCACCGATGGGTCGCCCGGGCCAGCCGGTTGAAATCGCCCCGCTCTATGTCACGCTGGCCTCAACCGAAAGCAGCTACTCTTCCGGTCAGGTCTGGTGCTCTGATGGCGGTACCGGCACGCTGTAACAATATCCCGATGGCCGCGTTATGCGGCCATTTTTTTGTCCCGCTTTCTTTCGTTTCGTTACCCAGCCGCCACGGTGGCAACCGGATGGCATTGGTGTGCCTGTTCAGATTGCGCGAGGTGACCGGGAAAGCCTGTTAGCGCCCTACTGCAGCCGGAAGCGGGGATCGAAGAAAAACGGCTCCACCACCACCTTGCTGACGATGCCGGCCGCCGCCGGATGACGGGGATTGAACAACGCATTCCACTCACCGGTCAGCGTGCTGGGCACCTTGAGCACCAGGCCGTTGTCCGGGCTGGCGAGCCAGTCGTCTCCAATCTGCCGTGTAGAGGCGGGTGCAGGATCGGTCTGCCAGTCGTCGGGCAATGCCGACAGCGAGAGCTCGGTGATCAGAGCCTCTGGCACACTAATCGCCAGCATAGCGTAGTCATGCGCCAGATCCTGAATGGTGAGATGCACTAAGGCCTCCAGCACACACAGCGCCCGGCTCGATCCCATATAAACACAAACCGTGCCCACAGAGTTCCAGCGCCCGCCATAAGTACGGGCACCAAACCCATCAAAAGCGGTCATTGCATATTCACGCTTCACCAGACGGTAAAAAGGCACCGCCATCAGGTAATCACGCCATGCTCAAGCTGACCAATCAGGTTAATGACCGCTTCTGCACCCGCTACCGTGGTGGTCATTTCCGCCGGTTTTTTACCTCCCAGCGCTTTAGCCGGCGTTTCCAGCCACTGCACCAGGCGCTGCCTGTCGTCGCGGAACAGTTTACTGGCGGCAGAGAGAACACGAATCAGCATGTAGATGCGTCCGCTCTGGTCGGGCGAAAAGGTCTGATCAGGATCTTTCACTTTGCGGTTATAGGTGGTGCGGTCAATGCCCGCCAGACGGCATAGCCAGCCTTCGTCAAAGGTGGACAATGACGCCGTGCGTTTCAGCACGCCGCTGCTGAACCCCACTGCAATTCGCTGGTGCGCATCGGGCAGCGTATCCGGCAGGTTCAGTGCATGCAGCAACGACGTATCGCGACGATGCTGAGCGGGTGTATAGATGGCGATGGACATAGCAGCCCTCCTGTTCATTTGATTTTTATTTTAGCTCAAATGAACAGGAGGTGCCAGCCTTACCCCGTCGCAGAGTAAGCAGATAGGTATTAAGGCGTGCCCTGATGTAACGCCTGCAGAATCTGCCAGGCGGCCTTTATGCGCAGCGGATTGGGGTAATTTTTGTTGGCGAGCATCACGATGCCGCTGTTCTGCTCAGGGATAAACGCGATATAAGCACCGAATCCATTGGTGGCACCGGTCTTATGCACCCAACTGGCGTTCAGTGAGGGCCCGACCGGATTTAGCAGGGTCGCTGGCCGCGGTTGTAACGCAACACCATTGTCGCTGTCGCTGATGATGGTGTCGGCAGTGGCAGGCAAATCATAGATCTCCCAGCCCAGTCCCTGCCAGAAACTGCCGATTTTGAAATAGCGCGACTGTGCGGTGCGGATAGCATTACGCAACACAGTGTTGCCCGAGGAGAGGCGATTAGGATCGACGTTGGCCTGCATAAAGGTCAGCATGTCACGCGCGGTGGATTTAACGCCGTACGCTTCGGCATCCAGCATGCCGGGGGAAACCCGAACCGGCTGACCCTTTTTATAGCCCCACGCGTAGTCCAGCATCATTGAGGGCGGCACGGTGATATAAGTGCGCGTCAGCCGCAGCGGCTGAAACACATTACGCGCCATCGCCTGCTCATAATCCCCCTTCACCATCAGCGAGCCAAACAGACCGATACTGGCGTTAGAGTACTGACGAAGCGTGCCTGGTGATGCTTTTGGCTGCCATTCCTGATAAAAGCGCAGCAGTGAGGTCTGATCGGTAACCTCATCCGGCAGCTGTAAAGGTAAGCCACCGGCGGTATAGGTCGCCAGGTGCAGCATCCTCACCGGACGCCATTGTTCACCGGTCAGCTGCGGCCAGTATTTCTGTACGGGATCATTGAGGCGAATGTCACCGTTGCGGATCAGGATACCTGCCAGCGTACCGGTAAACGTTTTGCTCACCGAACCCAGCTCAAACAGCGTATTTTCCGTCACCTGGCGGCCTGATGCGAGATCGGCCACGCCGAGGTTCACAAACTGCGCCCGGCCCTTGTAAAGCACCGCCACCGACATGCCCGGGATCGCCTGCTGCTCCATCAGCGGTTCGATCGCGGCTTTAACCAGAGAAGTGACCTGCTGTGAAGAGAGATCGGCGGCAACACAGCTGGCAGAAAGAGACAGTAAAGCAAAATAAAACACAGACTTTTTCATTGGCAACTAAAGGCTTCTTCACTGAAATGAATTATTTACACTGGCTGGCACACGCCTGTACGCACATCTGCGCCTCTGAACTGCAGGCACCGTTTTCACGGGTGTTGCAGTGTGACTGTTCGACGTAGCAGTTGGTCTGACAGGCGGAGACATCACAGCGGGCTGCCGCAGGGGTCAGCTGAACCAGAGGCGCGCGGGCCGGAAAAACCGGTGCGGGCTGAGCGAAGGCGCTGCTGCCCAGTAATCCGGACAGCAGCAGAGTGAGGATAATTTTCATAAGAGTTCTCCAGTGGGACGCTGCGCTAAGTATGGCTAGTCTGGCGCGCGCCGTCAGAGAAATCTAATCAAATTGAGACACCAGGAGGATGTTAAGTGGCATTCACTACGCCACGACGGTAAATATCGTTGAGCCGGGCAATGTAGCGCCCGGTATCATGCTGCTCTTTGATGCGCAGAATCGCCGCCTCGCCTTTCTCCTGCAGCATCTCAGGCCGTTCGATGATGGCGAGCAGCGTGGATTTAAGCCCTTCCACCAGGGACTGTCGCAGCTGCGTTTTCTGCTCTGTTGACGTAATGCTGTATTCACGGTCCGCGTTCAGCGGACTCGCCAGCACCCAGCCCGCGCTATCCGGGTTAATTTCTGGCAATGCACGCACGTTGCTGGTGATCACCGGGCAGCCATTAGCCTGCATTTCCAGTACAGAAAACCCGTAGGTTTCCTGCCAGGTCGGTAACAGGCCGGCATCGCTCTGGCGGAACAGCTGCATTAGCGCACTGTTTTCCATCTGGGTATGATGCGTAAAGCAGCGATGGCGTTTGATGCGATTCTCAATGTCGCGGTAAAAAGCCTCGTCATCCTGGAACTGGCGGTGAGCAACGTTGCGGCGCTTAGCGAGATCACCAATCAGCTGCACATCCAGCTGCGACGCATCCAGCCGCTTCTCTTCAATCAGCTCACTGATAGCCAGCACCACTTCGGCTCCGCCTTTGCGGTAGAACTCGTTACCGGCAAAAATCAGCCTGAGCGTACCTGACTGGCGTGGCGCTTTTTGCTGAACAAACAGCGTCTGTGGCGGATGCAGCACCACGGTTTTACGCTGAATCTGCCGGGCGACATCCGCTTTGAACAGCTTCATCTGAATGTTCAGCGTGGCGTCGGAAATGGCAATCAGCCCCAGGCAATTGTCTTTTAACAGATAGGGGATCAGGCGTTGCAGCTCAGGGTTATCCTGCTTGGCTACGCCAGCCACCGGCAGCACGCGCGGCAGCTCAGTCTCAAATGAGGCGACCCACTTCTGTCGGGTAATCGCAACCTCATTAAACAGATGCAGGATGTCAGCCCGCGCTGCCCCTGAAAAAGGCACAGGCTGAAAGACAAAGGTTTTGTTTTTCTTGAGCAATCGGGTTCGTAACGGGTTGATAAAATAGAAAAGATTGCTCTTTTTCAGATTGATGTACTGGTTTTCCGGATTAACTAAAATATTACGTTGCTCCGGATACTGGTTATTCGTGATTCCAACTTTCATGGTCGTTTTCCAGAGTCCTTTATGTCCAGAGTGATCTATATCACGCGATCGTGCCAGATGCGTTTGAGCAATATCCTAAAAGACCGTTTCGCCTCGAAATAATTAACTTTACTAATCATTAAAAGCCATAACCGGAAGGCCTTCGTCGTGCCTGCGCGCCTGTACTGAACAAGGCTTTCTGATAACGTCACAGCGCATTATTGTCCGATAAAGAGGCAAAGCCACGGAAAAGGGTGTGCTGTGTGTCATGAGAATATGACGCTGCCCGGGCGGGCTGATTTCAGGGAAGCGGGTGATTTAGTTTATAATTTTTAAACAAATTAAAACGGGTATAAGGCTAAGCCGCCGACAATGCACGCTGAAGGATAAATGGCTCTGAAACTGACCGACTGCACCTGATGAATGATGAAACAATCGATGCAGAAAAAATGATCACTGCACCCTTTTGATTCGACCTTTTGCCACATTTAAGTGCATGAGGTCAGCAATCAGACGACGCAGCCACCTCAGAGATTATATGTCAACGTACTGATTAACCTGTTTTTTCTACTCACTCTCCCTGTAGGCCTCCCTCTGGTACAAAAGTTGCAGGAAAAGTCTATGCAGACAGGAGAGCATTATGAAAGCAATCGTGATTGGTGGCGGTATTGGCGGAATGAGCAGCGCCATTGCGCTGGAGAAAGCCGGAATTGACGTGGAAGTTTACGAAGCGGTGCAGGAAATGAAGCCTGTCGGCGCGGCGATTTCCATCTGGCCCAACGGCGTTAAATGCCTGAATGCGCTGGGAATGAAAGCCGCGCTGCGTGAGCTGGGCGGTAACATGGCCTTTATGGCTTATCACGACGGCGCGACCGGCGTACCTCTGACCCGCTTCAGCATGGCGCCGTTGGTTCAACAGGTTGGTGAATACCCTTATCCGGTAGCGCGTGCAGAGCTGCAGGCGATGCTGATTGATACCTTTGGCCGTGAACGGGTGCAGTTTGGTAAGCGGGTGATCCAGGTTGAACAGACCGCAGACGGCGTGATCGCCACCTTTTCTGACAACAGTCAGGCCACCGGCGATTTTCTGATTGCTGCCGATGGCACCCATTCGGTGATTCGTGAATATGTGCTGGAAGAGAAGCTGGAGCGCCGTTACGCCGGTTACGTTAACTGGAATGGGCTGGTCACCATTGACGAGCGGATTGCACCCGCCGATCAGTGGACTACCTTTGTCGGTGACGGCAAACGCGTTTCGCTGATGCCGGTCAGCGGTAATCGCTTCTACTTCTTCTTTGATGTGCCGCTGCCGAAAGGTCTGCCGCAGGATCGCAGCACCGTGAAAGCCGATTTAACCGGCTACTTCCAGGGCTGGGCGGAGTCGGTACAGCAGCTGATCGCGGCGATTAATCCCGACACCACCAACCGGGTTGAGATCCACGACATTGAACCCTTTAGTCGCTTTGTGAAAGGACGCGTTGCTCTGCTGGGTGATGCAGCCCACAGCACCACCCCCGATATTGGTCAGGGCGGCTGCGCGGCGATGGAAGATGCTGTGGTGCTGGCGTCGACGCTGGCCTCACATTCGCTGGGCATCGAAGATGCGCTGCTACGCTATCAGGCGCGCCGCGTTGAGCGGGTCAAAGATCTGGTGCTGAAAGCGCGCAAACGCTGTGATGTCACCCATGCTCGCGACCCGGCGGTCACGGCAGAGTGGTATCAGTCACTGAAAAACGAAACCGGTGAGCGGGTGCTGGCCGGAATGTGCGAAACCATTGAAGGTGGCCCGCTGGGCTAGCCCCAATAACAAAAGGGCTGTCATGGTGACAGCCCTTTTGTTATGAATCCGCCAGACCGCGATTTTTCAGCATCGGCTCAAGCTGTGGGGCCGCGCCCCGCCAGCTTTCATACAGCGTTTTAAGATCGCTGCTGTTCCCACGTGACAGAATTTTCTGTCGGAAGATATCGCCGTTCTCACGCGTCAATCCGCCATGCTCCGCAAACCACTGATAGCCATCGTCGGCGAGCATCTGCGTCCAGATATAGGCGTAATACCCTGCGGCATAACCGCCGCCCCAGATGTGCTGGAAATAGCTGGAACGATAGCGCGGCGGCACCGCTGTCAGCGCCATATTGTCGCTCTGCAACGCCTGCTGCTCGAATCCCTCCACGCTTTGCGGCGCGGCATCACGGTTAAGGCTATGCCAGTGCAGATCCAGCAGCGCGGCAGCCAGCAACTCGCTCATCTCATAACCTTTGTTGAACGTTGCGGCCCGGACAATCTTTTCATGCAGCTCAGCGGGCATCAGCTCATGCGTCTGATAGTGGCGAGCGTAGTTGCGGAACACCGCCGGCTCGCTGGCCCAGTGCTCATTGATCTGCGAAGGAAACTCGACAAAATCGCGCGGGGTCTCCGTGCCTGACAGGCTCGGATAGCGCTGGCTGGCAAACAGGCCGTGCAGCGTGTGGCCGAATTCATGAAACATCGTAATGACGTCGTCCCAGCTCAGCAGCGCCGGTTCACCGGCGGGCGGTTTGGTGTAGTTACAGACGTTATAGATCACTGGTTTGGTGTCGAGCAGCGTCGACTGGTTGACGAAGTTGCTCATCCAGGCACCGCCGCCTTTGCTGTCACGCTTAAAGAAGTCGGTATAGAACAACGCCAGCGGCGTCTCGTCCGCATCGAAAATTTCATAGACCTGCACGTCAGGATGATAAACCGGCAGATCCTGTCGCGGGGTAAAACGGATGCCATAGAGCTGTGTCGCCGCCCAGAACACCCCGTTCTGCAGCACCGAGTTAAGCTCAAAGTAGGGCTTAATCTGGCTCTCATCGAGGTCATAGCGTGCGCGCCGCACCTGTTCAGCATAAAAACGCCAGTCCCAGGCCTGCAGGGTAAAGCCGCCCTGCTGCTTATCGATAGTCTGCTGGATAGCCGCGGCTTCGCGTTCGGCACGGGCGCGCGCAGCGGGCACGATGTTGTGCATAAAGGCCAGCGCTGCTTTGGGGGTTTTGGCCATCTGATCCTGCAGTTTCCACTCCGCATAGCTGGCAAATCCCAGCAGCCGGGCCTGCTCCGCCCTGACCTGCGCCAGCCTTAACACCAGCTCGCGGGTGTCGTTTTCATCCCCTTTTTCCGTGCGCGTCACGCCCGCCTTAAACAGCGCTTCACGGGTTGCGCGATCGGCGAGACTCTGCAGCGCCGGTTGCTGCGTGGTGTTCTGCAGCACCAGCAACCCGCTTTTTTCCAGCCCGCGCGCCTGCGCTTCCGCCTGTGCTACGGCCAGATCGGCCGGCGACAGACCCGCCAGCTGCTGCAAATCATTGACGACAAGTCCACCCGCTTTGGTGGCAGCCAGCAGTCTGTTGGTGAAGCGCGTACCGAGGCGTGCGGCCTCCTGATTCAGCGCTTTAAGCTGCTGTTTTTGCGCCTCAGGCAGATTGGCCCCCGCCAGCTGGAAGCGCTGCCAGATCACTTCAACCAGACGTTTTGATTCAGCATCCAGTTTAGCGCGCTGCAGATAGACCGCGTCGAGCCGTGAAAACAGCGGCCGGTTCAGCATGATGTCATCGTTGAGCGCGGTAAGCTGGGGCGCTATCTCCTCATCCACCTGCTGCAGATACGGGCTGGTATGGGCCGAGGTCATGGCACCAAAGACCAGATTGACCCGGTTAAGCAGCTGTCCGCTCTTCTCCAGTGCTTCAAAGGTGTTAAGAAAGGTGGGCGCTTCGCTATTCAGGGCGATCGCCTCGATCTCCTGACGCTTCTCTTCGATGCCCGCCTGCAGCGCAGGCAGGAAATCCTGCTCCTCTATCTGGTCAAAAGGCGGAGCATGATAAGGCAGTGTGCTGACGCTAAAGAAGGGATTCTGACGGGCGTTCATGGTTCGCTCCTGATGGGGCATCGCAAAGTCTTATCCTGACAGGTTGCCGCGCAGGCCACAACTCAGGTGATATGTTGCTGATAAACGCAGATAATTTCACCGGCAATCGCCACCGCAATCTCGGCGGGTAGCTTGCCTTTAACATCCGGCAGACCAATCGGGCAGCGCAGGCGCGCCAGTGATTCGCTCTGAACGCCCCTGCCTGCCAGCCGGTAGCGAAAACGCTGGTTTTTCGTCGACGAACCGATTAATCCGGCATAGCGGAAATCCCCGCGTTTCAGCACCGCTTCACACAGTTCAAAGTCCAGCGGATGATGGTGGGTCATGATAATAAAGTAGCTGCCCGCAGGCGCCTGCGCCACGCAATCGAGCGGATCATCGGGCTGCCAGGTCACTACGCCCGCAGGGACGCTGGAAAATTGCGCCGGACGGCTGTCAATCCAGTTTATGTGACAGGGTAACGTCGCCAGCAGGTTAACCAGTGCCTGTCCGACATGACCTGCACCAAACAGAAATATCTCCGGCTGCGCCTGCAGCAGCGGCTCAAACAAAATCGTCGTTTTGCCACCACAGCATTGTCCAAGCCGCGCGCCGAGGCTGAAATCATCGGTATGGGGCGCGGTCGCCCCATCCTGCAGCATCGCCCTGGCCTGGGCGATACACGCAAATTCCAGATGACCGCCACCGATGGTGAGAAAACTCTCCTGCTGTGTGACGACCATTTTGCTGCCGCTGTCACGGGGCACCGAACCGTGCTCGCTAAGCACGGTAATCAGCACGCAGCTTTGCCGTTTTTCACGCAACTGGTGAAGCACGCCTATCCAGTCATGATAGATCATCAATGGCTCCCGACAGACGCTGCACGCCCCAGAAGATGCGCTCCGGTGTAGCGGGCGCATCCAGCAACGGATGCTGGCGGTAATCCGCCACGCTGGCGACCGCATCCTGCAGCGCACACCAGGCAGCTATCCCTAACATAAACGGCGGTTCGCCAACGGCCTTGGAGTGGAAGACTGTGTCTTTCGGGTTTTTGCGGTTCTCCACCAGTGTGACCCGCAGATCCGCCGGCACGTCACTGATGGCGGGAATTTTATAGCTCGCGGGACCGTCGGTCAGCAGCTGACCTTTGTCATTCCACACCAGCTCTTCGCAGGTGAGCCAGCCGACACCCTGGACAAAGCCTCCTTCGACCTGACCGATGTCGATGGCCGGGTTCAGCGAGGCACCAACGTCATGCAGGATGTCGGCGCGCAGCAGGCGGGATTCGCCGGTTAAGGTGTCGATGACGACCTCGCAGCAGGCCGCGCCATAGGCGTAGTAATAGAATGGCGTGCCGCGCCCGGCAACGCGGTCGTAATGAATGCCTGGTACGCGATAGTAGCCGGTGGCAGAGAGCGGCACCTGATTCAGCCACGCCAGTTTCGCCACCTCAGCGAAGGTGTAATGTTTTTCTCCGGCACGTACCACGCCATTGCGGAAGCTCACCGCCGCTGCGTCGCACTGATGCAGTTCGCAGAGCATGGCGGTCATGCGATCGCGCAGGATTTCAGCCGCATTCTGCGCCGCCTTACCGTTGAGGTCAGCACCGCTGGAGGCCGCTGTTGGCGAGGTATTGGGCACTTTACCGGTGTCGGTGGGGGTAATCTGGATTTTATCGGTCTCTATCTGCAGTACTTCGGCGACAATCTGGATCACCTTGGTGTTCAGGCCCTGGCCCATCTCGGTGCCGCCATGATTCAGCTGCACCGTGCCATCGGTGTAAATCAGGATCAGCGCGCCCGCCTGATTAAGGAAGCTGGAGGTAAATGAGATGCCAAATTTTACCGGCGTCAGCGCCAGACCGCGTTTCAGTAGCGAACTGCGGGCGTTAAACGCCCTGATTTCCGCGCGACGCGCCTGATAGTCGCTGCTCTGCTCCAGCTGTTCGGTAATCTCATCCAGCAGATTGTCCTCGACCTGCTGGTGGTAATGGGTGATGTTGCGATCCTGCTTGCCATAATAGTTACGCTTGCGCAGCGCCAGCGGATCCAGCCCACGGTGGCGGGCGATGTGATCCATGATCTGTTCAATCGCCACCATACCCTGCGGTCCGCCAAAGCCGCGATAGGCGGTGTTGGAGGCGGTATTCGTGCGGCAGCGATAGCCCGTGACCAACGCATCGCCGAGGTAATACGCATTATCGGCGTGGAACATGGCGCGATCGACAATGGATCCGCTCAGATCCAGCGAATAACCGCAGTTACCGGCCAGATCGATTTTGATGCCACACAGCCGGCCATCCTCCTCAACGCCTGCCTCGTAACGCACAAAGAAAGGATGGCGCTTGCCGGTCACGCGCATGTCGTCGCGGCGTGAGAGTCGCATCTTTGCCGCCCGCCCCGTCTGACGGGCTACGATGGCGCAGAGACAGGCGACACCGGCGGCCTGCGTCTCTTTGCCACCAAAGCCGCCGCCCATACGGCGCATATCTATCGTCACCTTATTCAGGCTGATGCCCATGACTTCCGCCACCAGCTTCTGCACTTCCGTGGGGTTTTGAGTGGAAGAAAAGACCTGCAGCTGCTGATCTTCACCAGGGATGACCATTGCCGTCTGGGTTTCCAGATAGAAATGCTCCTGGCCGCCAATATGAAACGACCCGCTCACCCGATGCGGCGCACGCGCCAGTGCCGCGTCCACATCACCGCGCTGATGGATGTGCGGTTCCTGTACAAAGCTGCCCTGCGCCAGCGCCTGCTCTACATCCAGCAGCGGTTCCAGCACCTCATATTCGATCACCGCTGCGGCCGCGCCAAGACGTGCAGCGTCAGGGGAGTCCGCCGCGACGGCAATCACGATCTGCCCCAGGTACTCGACTTTGTCATGCGCCAGCAGCGGATCGCCCGGCTCCAGCGGCCCGACATCATTGATGCCCGGCACATCCTGCCAGGTTAATACGCTGACGACACCCGGCACGGCATAACAGGGCTGCACATCAATATTCACGATGCGCGCATGCGCGTGTTCACTCAGACGCGGGCAGAGATGCAGTAAACCCGGCAACTCCGGTTTATCGTCGATAAAATGCGCCTCGCCAGAGACATGTTTCTCCGCGCTTTCATGGCGGTTACTCCGGCCTACGCCGCTCTGTAAATCGGCGGCATACTGGGCCTTGATGACCTCTTCGTTGAGTTCCGGGCGGTTATGAGACATAGCGAGAGACCTCAAGGCAGGTGATTTCGCCGTTATGGCGATGCCAGTAGCGGCGAAGCAGGTTACGGGCGACCTGCAGACGGTAGTCACTGCTGGCGCGAAAATCGGAAAGCGGCTGGAAATCAGACGCAAGCGCGGCAGCGGCACGTGACACCGTCACGGCATTCAGTGGCTGACCCATCAGCGCCTGTTCACAGTGGTGGGCGCGTTTTGGCGTCGCCGCCATACCGCCAAAGGCGATGCGGGCACCACTCACCACGCCCTGTTCGATTTGCAGGTTAAAGGCAGCGAAGACGGCGGAGATATCATCATCCAGCCGTTTGGAGACTTTCCAGGCGACAAAATCAGGTGACACCGTCACCTTATCAATGCGAATGGCGCGGATAAACTCCCCTTTTTCCAGCTGTGTCTGCCGATAGCCGGTAAAGAACTGGTCCAGCGGCAGGCTGCGTTGTTCTTCACCGCGCTGCAGCAGCAAACTTGCATTGAGGGCCAGCAGCACCGGCGACGCATCGCCTATCGGGGACGCATTAGCGATATTACCGCCCAGTGTGCCCTGCAGACGAATTTGCAGTGAGGCAAACCGCTGCAGCATCTCGCTGACACCAGGAATGCGGGTGGCAAGAAACTCACTGACCTGCTGCAGTGAGGCACCTGCACCCAGCAGGTAATGATCGTCAAATTCACTGCAGACCTTAAGCGCGGCCACCTGTTCCAGCGCAATCAGCAGCGGTATTCTCTTATGCTGCTGGGTAATCTGCAGGCTGAGGTCGGTACCACCGGCAATCAGTTTCGCATCGGAATGCGCCAGGTAGATCCCTGCCAGCTGAGCCGGCGTTTTGGGCAGGAAACAACGGCGGCCTTCACCGTCTATCTCCTGCATGTCCGGGGTAGCCAGCGCCTCCAGCCGCTGCACGGTGGCGGCGGCACTGTGATCGAACTGGTCAGTAACCGGCTGGGAGCAGAGCTGTTCTGCGGCAGCCATAATGGGCCGGTAGCCGGTGCAGCGGCAAAGATTACCGGCCAGCGCCGTTTCCGCCTGATGACGATCCCAGCCCGCTGCGTTTTTTTGCAGGCTGAACAGCGACATGACAAAACCCGGCGTGCAGAATCCGCATTGTGAGCCGTGGCAGTCGACCATCGCCTGCTGCGCCGGGTGCAGTGCACGACCGTGACGCAGATCCTCTACGGTGATCAGCTGTTTGCCTTGTAATGACGAGACCAGCGTCAGACAGCTATTGACCGTTTCATACTGCATCTCACCCCTGACGGCTTTTCCCAGGGTGACACTGCAGGCGCCACAGTCACCAGAGGCGCAGCCCTCTTTGGTACCAGGACGATGCTGACGGGTGCGCAGATAGTTGAGCACCGTAAGATTGGGGTCAAGTGCCTCTTCCCTGACCAGCTGGTTGTTTAACAAAAACTCAATCATGCGGCTTGCTCCTGTGCGTCGCGCTGCCAGACCGGACGACCATTTACCCAGGTCTGGGCAATATTGCGGTCGTCGCCTAGCGTCATTAATACAAACAGCTTTTCCCAGATATCTTTGCTATTGCCAATACGCAGCTGCTGCAGCGCAGAGACCGCCGGATCGAGCACGACAAAATCGGCTTCTTTGCCGATGTTAAAATTTCCGATGGCGTGGTCGAGATCCAGTGCACGCGCTCCGCCCAGCGTGGCGTGATAAAAGGCTTCAGCGGCACTGAGCCGGTAGTGCTGCAACTGGCCTACTTTGTAAGCCTCGCCCAGCGTCTGCAGGATATTAAAGGTGGTGCCCGCGCCGACATCCGTGCCGATTCCCACTTTCACGCCCTGCTGCCAGCTGCGTTTAATGTTAAACAGGCCGCTGCCGAGGAAGAGGTTTGAGGTTGGGCAAAAAGCAATAGAAGAATCGGTATCGTGCAGACACTGCCACTCTTTATCCTCCAGATGCAGACAGTGCGCGAAGACGCTGCGACGCCCGGTTAGCTGGTGATGATGATAAACATCCAGATAGCCCTCACGCTCCGGGAACAGCGCTTTTACCCAGGCCACCTCCTGTGGATTTTCGCTGAGATGGGTATGCAGCCAGGTATCCGGAAATGCCTGGCGCAACTGCTGCACTTTTTCCAGCAGTTGCGGGGAGGAGGTCGGCGCAAAACGCGGCGTCAGGGCGTAGCTCAGCCGTCCACGATTATGCCAGCGCTCAATCAGCGCCCGTGTCTGCTGGTAGCTCTGCTCCGGGGTTTCGGTAAGATTGTCGGGCGCATTGCGATCCATCATCACCTTCCCGGCAATCAGTCGCATGTTCAGGGCTTCTGCGGCACTGAACAGCGCCTCCACCGATTGCGGATGGACAGTACCAAACACCAGTGCGCTGGTAGTGCCATTTGAGAGCAGCTGATGCAGGAAAAAGGCGGACATTTTGGCCGCATGGTCAGGACAGTGATACTGCGCTTCAACCGGAAAAGTGTAGTGATTCAGCCACTCCAGCAGCTGTTCGCCGAACGCACCAATCATCTCTGTCTGTGGATAGTGAATATGCGTATCGACAAAGCCAGGTACGATCAGTTTGCCGCGCAGATCGGTAATCGGATGGCCTGCCAGCATCGCCTCGCTGTTCTCCCAGCTATCCAGCCCTGCTACGCGTCCGTCACGCAGCAACAGCACCGCATCTTCCAGATAGCGCGCCTTACCGGCCAGGTCGTCGGGCTGATCCACGACACCAGTAAAGTCAAAGAAGCTGGCGCGAATCGCCGTGTCGGTTGCTGATAGCATGGGTTGTCCTTTCTGAAAGCGCGATAGAATAGTTGCAGGGAAATCTCCAGTTATAGCCTTGCAACCTGCGTGCCAGAACTGGTGAGCCGTAAAATCCTTATAAATCAATCAAATAAATCATTTACTACCTGTTGCGCAACATAAATCACCATAGATGGCTTAGCAACCGTTTGCGGAACGGAGGCAAACGGTTGCGACTCAATTTTATGTAAACTGATCATACTGAGTATGGCCTGCCGGAGGGAAACGTGCCCTTTTTAGGTGCAGCCTGCCCTGAAAAGGCGCAGTCAGTTAACCGGTAAATTCCATTTACAGGCCTGGCGATTTTTCAACGCGCAGAAGCGGAAATGAAATGCTATGGTGAAGTCATCGACTCTGAAAATGGCATAAGGAACAGTGAGATGATTATTTTTGTCACCGGCGCGACCGCCGGTTTTGGTGAAAGCATCACCCGCCGCTTTATTGAGAATGGTCACAAAGTCATTGCCAGCGGACGCCGCGCCGAGCGTTTAAAAGCGCTGAAGGAGGAGCTGGGCGAGAATCTTTATACGGTGCAGCTGGATGTGCGTAACCGTGCAGCCATTGAAGAGATGGTCATGCACTTACCGGCAGAGTGGCGCAATATTGACGTACTGGTTAACAACGCCGGTCTGGCGCTGGGGATTGAACCTGCGCACAAAGCGAATGTTGAAGACTGGGAAAACATGATCGACACCAACACCAAAGGCCTGGTTTACATGACCCGCGCCCTGCTGCCCCACATGGTAGAGCGCGATGTCGGCCACATCATCAACATTGGCTCGATTGCCGGTAGCTGGCCTTATGCCGGCGGCAACGTGTATGGTGCAACCAAAGCGTTTGTCCGTCAGTTCAGCCTTAACCTGCGAACCGATCTGCACGGTACGGCACTGCGCGTCACCGATATAGAACCCGGCCTTGTCGGCGGCACGGAGTTTTCCAATGTGCGCTTTAAGGGCGATGATGACAAAGCGGGCCAGGTTTATGAAGGCGCAAAGGCTTTAACACCCGAAGATGTCACAGAAGCGGTCTGGTGGGTTGCCACGCTGCCTAAGCATGTCAACATCAACAGTCTTGAAATGATGCCGGTCAGCCAGACGCTGGCAGGCCTGAAAGTCCATAAGCCTTAAGCCTCTGCAGCGCCAGTCCGTCCGGCTGGCGCTACCCGCGCCCCCAGCCCATCACGATGATCAGCATGCCGCTGAAGGCGATCACTGCCCCGCTCCAGTCCCACGCGCTTAACTTCACGCCATCCACTACCCGCAACCAAAGCAGCGCAGTCAGCACATAGACGCCACCGTAAGCGGCATAGACCCGTCCACTGGCGGCAGGATGCAGGGTCAGCAGCCAGACAAACAGCGCAAGACTCGCCGCTGCAGGCAGTAACAGCCAGGCTGAGCCCCCTTTTTTTAGCCATAACCAGGGCAAAAAACAGCCGATGATCTCCGCCAGCGCGGTAATAAAAAACAGCAAGGCGGTTTTAATCAGCACCCTAACCTCTCCTGAACGTAAACAAATGACTCACCACTGGTGAGCGAAGAAACGGCGATGATATAATAAGAATCTCTGTCATCGGGCTATTTTATTTTTAGCCTGAACCCGGGCAGCGCTCACCATCACCACGCATGTACGCCGGATTGCTTCGCGCTTTCCCTGTCCGGACTTACAGCAACAATGACGGCTGGTGGGCCAGGCTTAAAGCATACCCGCTGCAACAGACGTCCCGGAAGGCGATGTTTGCGTTAACTAAAGGATATTGTGATGAAAAAAATGATCCCTGCCGTGCTGTTGGTTCTGATCTCCTCTGCGGCATTCACTGCCAGTGCGAATACGAATCGTCTGATCATTGAAGATGGCAGCACCGCGCTGGGCAATGAAGCGGCGCGCCAGGATAAAGAGCAATGGAATGACACGCGCATGCTGCGTAACAAAGTGAACACCCGCGTCGAAAAAGAGTTTGATAAGGCCGATCGCGCCTATGACACCCGCGACAAATGCGAGCAGAGCCTTAATCTCAACGCTTACTGGGAACCCAACACCCTGCGTTGCCTGGACCGCCGTTCAGGTCGCCCGGTTGCGCCGTAATTTTGAGCTATAGTAATGACGGACGACTAACATAAGGAAGACGTGATGAAGCTACAGAGGGTTTTATTAAGCGCGGCGTTTTTAGCTCTGCCGCTGATGGCACAGGCATCCTGTGAGTCGGTGAAAGCCGACATCAGCCAGAAAATTATTCAGAACGGTGTGCCTGAGTCAGGTTTTAGTCTCGACGTGGTCGCCAACGATCAGGTTGATCAGGCGGGCGGTCAGGTCGTCGGACATTGTGAAAACGACACACAAAAGATTGTTTATAAGCGTACAGGCCGTGACGACGAAGCCAGTGTCCCCGCCAGTGCCGGCAGTTCACAGGACTCGCCTGCTCAGTAGTCAGCGTCAAATCAGGGCGACATCCTGTCGCCCTGCCTGCTAGTCCGCCTGTTCCGGCCGCTGACGTGGCATCATCCAGGCCACACCCACCGCAAACAGCGCAATCACCAGTGCCACCACAAATACCCAGTGCAATGACGTCGCGATGGACGCAACCATCTGTTGCAGCGTTTCCGGCTGCAAATGCTGACGACTGGATTCTGACATAATCTGCTGCACCGGATCCTGTACCTGTGGCAGTCGCCATTGCAGATTCAGATTCAGCACTGCGCCCATAATCGCCGTTCCCACCGCCGAGCCGATCATCCGGCTGAACATGATTGAAGCGGTGCAGATGCCACGAATCTGATAGTCCGCCTGATTCTGCACAGAAACCAGGAACGTGGTGCTGGTCATCCCCATGCCAGTCCCGATCAGAAACGCCGTAAAGCCCGCCTGATAGAGAGAGCTTGCGGGCTGTAAGAACAGTAGCAAGGCGCTGCCCGTCACCAGCAAGAGCGCGCCAAGCTGGGCGGTAAAGCGGTAGGAGGTGTGCAGCATCAGTCTGCCGCTGAGGGTACTGGCCAGCGGCCAGCCAATCGACATCATCGCCAGCACACTGCCCGCCTGCAACGGTGAGCCACCGCGGATCCCCTGAATCCAGGTGGGTAAAAACGCGCTGATGCCCATCATGGCCGCCCCGATAATCAGATTGCCCGCATTACCCGCCACGATAAGCCGGCTGCGCCAGATGATCAGCGGAAACAGCGGTGCTGCTGAACGTTGCTCATGGCGTTTAAGCTGCCAGCCCGCAAACAGCGAGAACATCAGAAACGGCACCAGCCAGATGCCCAGCTGTTCTGCCTGCAATAGCGCCACCAGCAGGGCCGTCACGCAGAGCATCAGCCAGCCGCTTCCTGCCAGGTTCAGCGGCTGTGATTTCTCCTCCTTCTGGTGCGCCGGTAGCCAGCGCGCCAGCATCAGCATGCTCATCAGGCCAATCGGCAAGTTAACCCAGAAAATCACCGACCAGCTAAAGTGCTGCACCAGCCAGGCCCCGGTCAGTGGCCCGACGATAGCCGCCACACCCCAGACGCTGGAGAGCCAGCCCTGCACGCTGGCCCGTTCGCGCGGCGAATAGATATCCGCCACGATGGTGGAGCTGAGCGGCATAATCGCGCCCGCGCCCAGGCCCTGAAATGCCCGGAACAGGATCAGCCAGGTCATCGTATGGGCAAACCCACACAGCACCGATCCCACCAGGAAGATGGCGGTCCCGACAAAAAACATTGTTTTGCGCCCCACCATATCCGCCAGCCGGCCATAGAGCGGTACGCTGACCGCCTGAGTCAGCAGATAGATGGAGAAGACCCAGCCAAACTGCGAAAAACCGCCAAGGTCAGCAATGATAGTGGGCATTGCGGTAGCCACAATCGTCACTTCAATGGCCGCCATAAACATCGCCAGCATGCAGGCAATTAAGATCCAGTGGCGATGTCCGGTCTGGAGTTGCGCGCTTTCAGTCATAGGGTTCCTTTTTTTATCTGCAAGGCTAGCTCAAAAACAGCCAGTGCAGTTTCCCGCGCGTGCGCACCTTTTGCGTCATCTGTGACGTTGTCACCAAATGTCGATGAATTTTTTTTATTGTCGCATTAACCCAGCGGCTATGCGGCTTTAACACCATTTTAACCTGTTTATATCTGCCTGATATATGGCTTAAAAGCTGGCTTGTGCAAAAAAGGCCTGCTATAGCATTACCCCATCTTATTCGGTATTCGCTGAAAAAGAGTGGGTAAACAGTCATTTTATCTACATTTTATCGCAGTTTCGGTTTTGGGTGCGGTGGCAGTTTTTGTCGCGCCTGTCGGACTGTTTATGGTTGTTATAACAAATGAGATCGTCATCAGGGAGATTCTCCTATGCAAAATGCTTCACTGGCCCAACGCGCCGGTCTGGCAGTGCTTGCAGTGGTCGCGGTGATCGCAGCACTGATCTGGGGCTTAGGCTGGGATCAACTGGTCGCACGTAAAGTCGATCTGCTCTATCTCGGGCAGCAGCACCTCTTCTTAGTTTTCTGGTCAATGTTGTTCGCTCTGCTGGTCGGTATTCCCAGCGGCATCCTGCTCAGTCGCCCGTTTGCGCGTCGCTGGGCCGAATATGTGATGCAGATTTTCAATGTGGGAAACACACTGCCACCGCTCGCGGTGCTGGCGCTGGCGATGGTAATCATCGGCATTGGCGATCGTCCGGCGCTGATTGCGCTGTTTCTGGCGTCATTGCTGCCCATCGTTCGAAACACCTTCTCTGGCCTGAGCGCGGTTCCTCCGTCGCTGATTGAGGCCGCCAACGGCATCGGCATGACCAAATGGCAACGTCTGCGTCAGGTTGAGCTGCCTAACGCCCTGCCGGTCATTCTCGCAGGGGTGCGCATCGCCACCGCCATCAACGTCGGTACCGCTCCACTGGCCTTCCTGATTGGTGCCAGCAGCTTTGGTGAGCTGATCTTCCCGGGCATCTATCTGAATGACTTTCCGACGCTGATTCTGGGCGCCGTTGCCACCGCACTGGTGGCACTGGTTCTGGATATGCTGCTGGCCGCACTGGGCCGCTTTCTGAGTCCGCATGCTGCGGCCTGACCACAAGGAGCTTTGTAATGCTAACGAAGTGGATTAAGAAAAGCGTTGTCGCGCTGACTGCGACGCTGCTGCTAAGCCAGACGGCGCAGGCTGCCACCCCGCTGGTGATGGCAACCAAAAGTTTTACCGAGCAGCATATCCTGTCCGCGATGACGGTGCTGTGGTTGCAGAAGAAAGGTTTTGAGGTGGTCCCTAAACGTAATATCGCCACTACCATTGGTCGTAATGCACTGCTGAACAAGCAGATTGATATGACCTGGGAATATACCGGCACCTCACTGATTATCTTCAACCATATCAACAAGCCGATGTCTTCGCAGCAGGCCTATGAAACGGTCAAAAAGCTGGATGCAAAGCTGGGACTGGTGTGGCTTAATCCGGCACCGATGAACAATACCTATGCCTTTGCCATGACCCGTGAGCGGGCCGAAAAAGAAGGCATCACCACCCTCTCGCAGCTGGTTGCGAAAATTGAGCAGGTGCGGAAATCTGACCCGGACCATAACTGGCGTCTGGGGCTGGATCTGGAGTTCGCCGGTCGTTCTGACGGCCTGAAACCCCTGCAGAAAACCTATAACCTGGCGCTCGATCGGCCGCAGATCCGCCAGATGGACCCGGGTCTGGTTTACAACGCAATTCGCGATGGATTCGTCGATGCCGGTCTGATCTACACCACCGATGGACGGGTTAAGGGCTTCAACCTGAAAGTGCTGGAGGATGATAAACACTTCTTCCCGAGCTACAACGTGACGCCGGTCGTGCGTCAGGATGTGCTGGCGAGCCATCCGGGGCTGGATACCGCGCTTAATCAGCTTTCTGCTCAGATCACTGATGAGGCGATCACAGAGCTGAACAAGCGGGTCGATATCGATCATGAGTCACCGGAAACCGTGGCGCGTGATTTCCTTCAATCCAAAAACATGCTGTAAGGAGGCACTGTGGATACCCTTCACTACATCATGGATAACTGGAGCACCCTGCTCACCCTGAGCTGGCAGCACAGCTGGCTGGTGCTGGTGGCGGTCGGCCTGGCCATTGTGATTGGCGTGCCGCTGGGCATTCTGATCGTGCGTGTCAGATGGCTGGCAACGCCGATACTCGGTATCGCTACCGTGGTGCTGACCATTCCTACTATTGCGCTGTTTGGTCTGATGATTCCGGTATTTTCGCTGATCGGTCAGGGCATCGGCGCGCTGCCAGCGATCACCGCGGTGTTCCTCTACTCACTGCTGCCGATTGTGCGCAACACTCACACCGCGCTGGAGAATCTGCCGGATGGACTGCGTGAAGCGGGCCGTGGCATCGGCATGACCTTCTGGCAGCGTCTGCGCTGGGTTGAAATCCCGATGGCGCTGCCGGTGATTTTTGGCGGCATCCGTACCGCCGTGGTGATGAACGTTGGCGTGATGGCGATTGCTGCCGTCATTGGCGCGGGCGGTCTGGGCCAGTTGCTGCTCGATGGGATCAGCGGCAGTGATATTCGTATGTTGATTGCCGGGGCACTGATGATTTGTCTGCTGGCTATTTTTCTTGACTGGCTGCTGCACCGTTTGCAGCAGGCGCTGACTCCAAAGGGGATTCGATAATGATTACGCTGGAAAACCTGACGAAAACCTTTACCCAGAAAAACGGCACTACTAACAAAGCCGTCGATAACGTCAGCCTTCACGTACCCGCCGGTGAGATGTGTGTACTGCTGGGGCCATCGGGCTGCGGTAAGACAACCACGCTGAAAATGATTAACCGTCTGATCCCCGCCACCAGTGGCCGCATCCTGATCAACGGCGAAGATACCAGTACCCAGGACACCACCACTTTGCGTCGCAACATTGGCTATGTTATCCAGCAGATAGGTCTGTTCCCCAACATGACCATTGAGGAGAACATTACTGTAGTGCCACGCATGCTGGGCTGGGACAAGAAGCAGTGTCGTGAACGTGCCACTGAGCTGATGAGCATGGTCGCGCTGGACCCGACTAAGTTCCTGCATCGCTATCCGCGTGAGATGTCCGGCGGTCAGCAGCAACGTATCGGCGTGATTCGCGCCCTGGCCGCGGATCCACCGGTGCTGCTGATGGATGAGCCGTTTGGTGCCGTTGACCCGATTAACCGCGAAGTGATCCAGAACGAGTTCCTCGACATGCAGCGCCAGTTGAAGAAAACCGTGATGCTGGTGAGCCACGACATCGATGAGGCGCTCAAGCTCGGCGACCGCATCGCCGTCTTTGGTCAGGGTAAAATCGTGCAGTGCGCCAGCCCGGATGAGTTGCTGGCGACTCCGGCCAATGATTTCGTTGGCTCGTTTGTGGGCCAGGACCGCACGCTTAAGCGTCTGTTACTGGTGCAGGCGGGAGACGTGACCGATCAGCAGCCGACCATCACCGTGCGCCGCTCAACGCCACTGGATGAAGCCTTTGGCACCATGGATGAGAACGATATGCGGTCGATTACCGTGGTCGATGAGGATGGTAAGCCGCTGGGCTTCGTGAAGCGTCGCGAGGCGCGTAACGTGAGTGGCCGTTGTGAAGAGAAGCTGCACACCTTTAAGGTCACCGGTAAAGCGGAAGAGAACCTGCGCGTGGTGTTGTCCAAACTCTATGAGCACAATACAGTCTGGATGCCAATAGTCGATGAAGAGGGTCGCTACAGCGGGGAGATTTCGCAGGATTACATCGCGGATTACCTCAGCTCGGGTCGAACCCGTCGTCGTCTGAATCCATAATGTCGTAATAGTGATATAAGTCAGAAAAAGGGCCGCTCTGGCCCTATTCCCCTCGCCGACTCCATCTTAAAGCCAGTTAAGTCACGACGTATTATGACTGTTAATTTATTACCAGCTCAGGGAGCTTACGCCCTCGACAAAGACGCAAACCACGCCATCCCTGGCGGGCTCAGCGCGGCCCATCCCTGGTCCGCGATGCTTTGCTACTGGCGTATGCTCCCATCCCTGGTCCGCGATGCTTTGCTACTGGCGTATGCTCCCATCGCTTTGAATTTCTGAGCCGTCTGTCAGAGCAACTTCAGCGGTTGTGCGTTATTCAGCGGTTGTGCGTTATTCAGCTTTTAACTTTCAGTCAGTGTTTCCGCCTCAACCTCTTCCACGGCAGATGCCTCGTCTGGCAGTACCAGATTGAGCATAATCGCCAGAATACCGCCGGTCGTTACCGCATGACCAAACAGACTGTTAATTAGCGGTGGGAACTGCTTCAGTACCTCCGGCACCGCTTCCACGCCAAGACCAATCCCGAATGAAATTGCGACAATCAGCATCTCACGGCGGCCCAGCGGCGTCTGTGTCATCACCCGGATACCCGCAGCGACGACGCTGCCAAACATCACAATAGTGGCTCCGCCAAGGACTGGCGGCGGGATCTGCTGCAGCAGCGAGCCAACAAAAGGAAAAAGCCCCAGTAGCGCCAGCATAATGCCTAAGAGCATGCCTACGTAACGACTGGCAACGCCCGTCATCTGGATAACCCCATTATTTTGCGCAAACGTGGTGTTAGGAAAGGCGGAGAAAACCGCCGCCAGCACACAGCTCAGGCCATCAGCGACAATACCGCCCTGCAGCCGCTGCTGAAAAGGCTTGCCAGCGATGGGCTGCTGTGAAATCAGGCAGTTGGCCGTGAGATCCCCAACGGCTTCAATTACGGCGATGACCGACACGAGTGCAATCGGCAGAAAGATAGTCCAGTCAAAGGCGAAACCAAACCGGAAGAAGGCTGGCAGTACCATCCAGCTGCTCTCCGGCGCGACGTGCAGTTGTAAATATCCGGTTAAGACTGCCGCCACGCATCCCACCGCGATGCCGGCCACCACTGCCACCAGCCTTGCCCAGCGGTTGCGCGAACGGTTAAGCGCCACAATCACCAGCAGCGTCAGCGCTCCCAGCGCCAGATTCCCCGGCGAACCAAAATCTGTGGCGTTGTGACCGCCAGCCCAGTCGGTGATGCTCACCTTGATCAGGCTGATGCCGATGAGAGTAATCACTGTGCCGGTCACAACCGGCGTCAGGACTTTGCGCAGTGAGCCCACACAGCGGCTAATCAGAATCGGAATCAGCGCTGCCACCAGGTTGCAGCCAAACAACATCGCCATAATCTCTTCTGGCGATCCGCCGCGCCCTTTCACCATCAGCCCACCGGAGAGAATCACACCGAGAAACGCGAAACTGGTGCCCTGCAGGCAGATCATGCCCGCGCCAATGCCATAAAAGCGTCTGGCCTGCATAAAAGTGCCTAACCCTGAAACAAACAGCGACATGCTTATCAGATAAGGAATGTAGGCATTTAATCCCAGAACTGAACCAATAATCAGCGGTGGCGTGATAATCCCCACTACGCTGGCGAGCAGATGTTGCAATGCGGCCAGAAACGCCGGGGCGGGACCAATGCGGGCCTCAAGCCCATATAACAAACCTTTCTCGTGCGAATGCGACATGATGATACTCCGGCTCACTGTGATAAGCGGAGTTAATGCATTTTTTGCGCCATGACGTTGTTGTTTCGCGTTAACTGCGTCAGGCCATTCAAATATAAACAGAAATTTTTGCAGAGAGTCGAAAACGAGCCTGAAACTTTAGGCTCACTCCCGACTCAGATGACTCGTTTTGTTTCATAATCAGGCGATCTTTGCACTCACAGCGTGCAAACTGTCCGGCTCCAGCAGGGAAATATCGATATAAGGTGTGAGATCGCGTTGTTCGGCACGCGGTAAATAAGGCAGTTCGCCCAGCAGCGGTGCGCCGATTTTTTCGCGCAGAATCTCGATAATGTCGCTGTAGTGCGCCAGTCCTGGGTTAATTCGATTGCCTACCCAGCCCAGCAGCGGGAGACCATCCTGCGCAATCGCTTCTGCCGTCAACAAGGCGTGACTGATACAGCCCGACTGGATGCCGACCACCAGCACCACCGGCAGTTGCTGCTCAACGACCCAGCAGGAGAGCGGACGTCCATCGTTCATCAGGCTGCGCCAGCCGCCTGTGCCCTCAACGACCACGCGACTGGCCTGCTGCATCAGGCGGGTTAAGCCCTGAGTCAGCAACCCATAGTCGATGATCTGCGTGGGATGGGTGCAGATCTCCTCTTCCTGGAAAACCAGCGGATTGATCGCCTGATAAGGCAAGTCGATGGAGGACGCGCTTTGCAGAACCTGTGCATCTTTGTTACGCAGGCCATCCGGGGTTTTAACTGCACATCGTGCAATAGGCTTATAGCCGACTGCACTGTGTCCGGTCTGTATAAAACTCTGTAACAGGGCGCGTGACACCACCGTTTTGCCCACTGCGGTATCGGTGCCAGTAACAAATAATCTGTTCACTCAACTTCTCCTCTAAAACCGTTGCGATTAATCAGGGATTAACCTTGCTGCGAAACGGCATTTTAAGGAATGAAGGAGGGGAACAGATTGCGTTAGCGCAAGTTCAGGTCTGCTTAACCTTGCAACAACTTCACTAACAGATGTCCGTTATAGAGGGCGTCTTTGATTAGCGCGGCACCGCCCAGTGTTCCCGGCTCGCTAAATTCAGTGGGTGCCAGCTCAATACTCGCGCTGTAAGCGGGCAGTGACTGCTGCAGAATCGTATTGCTGACTGCCGGAAACAGCACATCAGCGGCGGCATTGAGCGGAGAACCGATAAGAATATGTTGTGGATTGAAGATGTTGACCATCATCGCCAGGATCCGGCCAACGTGGTGCCCGACGCTGGCAATGGTGTCGCGCGCCAGACGGTCGCCCGATTGCGCGGCCTCGCACAGTGACTGAAGCGTCAACGGCTGGTTATTTAGCAGGCTGTCCGGCTGGGCTGGCAGACGCTGCGCTGCCAGCGCGAGCAGACTGCCGGTACTGGCGACTGTCTCCAGACAGCCATGATTACCGCAGTAGCACTGCTGACCATAAGGATCTATCTGGGTATGGCCGATTTCGACCAGTGCCCTGCCACTCTTGTGCAGCAGCTGACCGCCACTGATCACGCCAGCGCCGACGGTTTCATCAATCACAATCTGAATAACATCCTGTGCACCGCGTGATGCGCCAAACAGCGATTCCGCCAGCGTCCAGGCTGAAATGTCGTGCTGCACAAACACCGCTAAGCCGGTTCGCGCTGCCAGCGCATCGCCCAGCGGCATATCGCGTACCGCATAACCTGGCAAACGATGCACCACGCCGGAGGCGGCGTTAATCAGTCCTGGCAGGGTGATAGCGATAGCCGTCAGGCGTTCAAGCTTCTTTTGATGACGAATGAAAAAAGCATCGACCTGTTCTATTAGCGCGGAGAGTAATGGCTGAGCAGATTCATCAGGCAGCGGCAGGCTGTCTTCTGCCAGCGCCCGGCTGCTGAGATCGCGCAGCGTGAAGGTCATTGCGCCGCGATGCAACCGAATCGCCAGATAGTGCCAGGCATCGGTATCCAGTATCAGGCCAATCGCCGGACGGCCACGACTGCCGGGGTCCTGATACTCAGTCTCCTGCACCAGATGCGCATCCAGCATTTCACGCACAATTTTGGTGATGCTGGCCGGCGCGAGCTGGGCACGGCGGGAAAGTTCGATACGCGAAATGGGACCGTAGCTATCAATTAATCGATATACGACACCTGCATTGGTCTGCTTAATCTGGTCAATGTGGCCAGGTTGACTGTCCGGATTCACAACCCTGCTCCCGGTTATTTTCGCGCTTCTAAATAAACATGCGCCATGGTGAGGCAGATCAGGCAACAGCGTCAAATATTTGATTAGAAATGTGATTTATCGCACAAATTGATGCGGTGACAGGCAGGGTTCAGCGCTGCTTCTCCTGCAGCAACGCCATCATGTGCTGCATCTGGGCATTTAATTCACGTCCTGCAGACCAGACCAGCCACAGCTCTGAAATGGCATCCTCTTCCGTTAACGGCAGCCAGACCAGATCGGCCAGCCGCGCCCGCCGGAATGAGGCGGGCAGAATGGATACGCCCAGACCGGTTGCGACCAGCCCCAGGATGGTCATCGCTTCACCCACTTCCTGCGTGATATAGGGCTTGATGTGATAGCGGTGCAGCAGCGCCAGAATATCGCTGTAAAGCGCGGTGCCGCCCTGAGGATCGAAGAAGACAAAGGGTTCAGCCGCCAGCGCAGTCACCGAAATTTTTTCGGCGCCCGCCAGCGGATGGGCCTTATGCACCACGGCATAGAGCGGCTCACTCAGCAGCAACTGATGCCGCAAATCGGCCGGCAGCGGCGTATTGCGCATCACACCAAGATCAAGCAGTCCTTCGTGCAACGGGACCAGTTGCTGACGGGTGTTGATCTCCTGCATCTTTATATGCACCTGTGGCCAGCGCTGACGAAACCGGAACAGTGCATCTGAGACCACCGCGGTAAACGGCGCCGAAGAGGTAAAACCAATTCTTAACTCTCCCTCTTCGCCACGATGCAGCCGGGCTGCGCGGTCAGACGCCTGCTCAACCTGTAAAAGAATCGCACGGGCATCACTCAGTAATTGCTCTCCGGCTGCGGTAAGTTGCACGCTGCGGTTGGTGCGATTAAATAGCCTGGCACCCGTTTCCGTTTCGAGCTGCATTATTTGCTGGCTGAGCGGCGGCTGAGAGATATTCAGACGCAGGGCTGCCCGCCCGAAATGTAACTCTTCGGCAACCGCAATAAAGTAGCGCAGGTGACGCAGCTCGATATTCATATTTTAAACGTCTTATTTGAGATTATTAATATATTAGACATCATAATTCCACTTTCCTATGCTGACCACTGGTTTTCTGACTGAAAGGATGATGTGTGAGTCGCTCAATACAGGCCGCCGTGGATGAGAGTGCGGTGTCTGCACCGCCAGAATCTGCGGCAGCTTCAGGATACATTCGCCGCGGAACGCCCGCGTTTATGCGCGTGACGCTGGCACTCTTCTCGGCCGGACTGGCCACCTTTGCCCTGCTCTATTGTGTGCAGCCGATTCTGCCAGTCATGTCACAGCAGTTTGGGGTTTCTCCGGCGACCAGCAGCCTGTCGCTCTCCATCTCTACCGGTCTGATGGCGCTGGGCCTCCTCGTCACCGGCCCACTCTCTGATGCTATCGGGCGTAAATCGGTGATGGTGACCGCCCTGATGCTCGCCGCCATCTGTACGCTGATCTCGGCCACGATGACCAGCTGGCACGGCATTCTGATCATGCGTGGGCTGATGGGCCTGTCGCTTAGCGGCGTTGCGGCGGTGGGCATGACCTATCTCAGTGAAGAGATAGATGCACGGGTCGTTGCCTTTTCCATGGGGTTGTATATCAGCGGTAATTCCATAGGCGGAATGAGCGGGCGTCTGCTCAGCGGTGTCCTGACCGACCTCTTCTCATGGCGGATCGCCGTGGCGGTAATCGGCTGTTTTTCACTGGCCTCCGCGCTGATGTTCTGGAAGATCCTGCCCGCATCGCGTCATTTCAGACCCATCACCCTGCGCCCGCGTAATCTGTTAATTAACTTCCGGCTGCACTGGCGCGATCCAGGCCTGCCGTGGTTGTTTGCCGAAGGCTTCCTGCTGATGGGCGCCTTCGTCACCCTGTTCAACTACATTGGCTATCGTTTACTGGACGCGCCCTGGCATCTCAGTCAGGCCGTGGTCGGGTTGTTATCCGTGGTCTACCTGACCGGCTCATGGAGTTCGCCTAAAGCGGGTGCGCTGACCAGCCGCATTGGGCGCGGGCCGGTAATGCTGGGCGCGACAGCCATCATGTTACTGGGCCTGCTGGTAACGGCCTTTAACTCCCTCTGGCTGATCCTGCCTGGGATGATGCTGTTCACTGCCGGTTTTTTTGCTGCTCATGCCGTTGCCAGCGGCTGGATCGGTCCCCGGGCGCGTCGGGCGCGGGGACAGGCTTCCTCGCTTTATCTTTTCAGCTATTACGTGGGTTCCAGCGTGGCGGGTACGCTGGGCGGTCTGTTCTGGCATAACTTCGGCTGGGGCGGTATTACGCTATTTATCAGCGTCCTGCTGATACTGGCGTTAGCGGTTGCCTGGCGCCTGCACAGTAGAAAACTCTGACAGCCTGCACGTTTGCCAGGCCCCGCCGGGTCTGGCAAACCGCCTCCAGAACGTTTGATTCAGATCCACAACAAACAAAGTGTGCGTTTCCCGCTATAATCATTTTATTGTCATAATTCATCTGTTTTGCCTTTCAGCACGGCAACAAGGAACGCCTGTGGCTCTCTACTATTACGTTAATAAACAATCAGGATATAACGATAATCATGTCGTCCATGCTGCGGGTTGCCCTCATCTTCCCGACATGGATAACAGACTGTTTCTGGGCAGTTTTTACCACGTTAACGCCGCTATTCTTCAGGCGAAAAAATATTATGTGGGTGCAATAGGCTGTGAAAATTGCTGTCCGCTCAATCATACGACCCATCCGGCAGCTCAGCTCAGTGTGGCCCTGAAGCACACGCCAACGTCGCGTTAAGCGCAGGGCTTTTAACGGTGATGGTGTTCTCTCCGGCGTGCTGCTCCGTCACATTTTGCTTATAGATTATGCTGCTGCACAGGATCTCCTTGCGTTGTCGCGGGTAATAACCTCTGGCTATCGCCCGGTGCCAGGGCGATAAAAAAAATTCAGTATTAAAAGCGCGTTATCAGGTTTCTCTTCCCGGTTTATTGACTACAATAGCGGTTAATTTTGTGACGCAGGTCACTTTCACTGGGTGTGTCTGTCACATCCACATTCGCTATTCTGACTGGCTTGACTCCTCATGCAATCAACAACTGTTTCACGTAAGACTGCCTGGCTACGCGTGGTATTGCTGGCTATTGCTGCGTTTGTCTTCAATACCACCGAATTTGTCCCGGTTGGCCTGCTGTCCGATATTGCCGCTGACTTTTCAATGCCGACGGCTGATGTCGGGATCATGCTGACTATCTATGCCTGGGTCGTCGCGCTGCTCTCACTGCCGCTGATGCTGCTAACCCGTAATATCGAGCGACGCCTGCTGCTGGGCGTGCTATTCCTGATTTTCATCGTCAGCCATATACTTTCAACCGTCGCCTGGGATTTCCGCTCGCTGATGGTGTCACGTGTGGGCATCGCCCTGTCTCACGCGGTGTTCTGGTCGATTACAGCCTCACTGGCGATTCGCGTTGCACCCGCCGGCAAGAAAACACAGGCTCTGAGTATGCTGGCGACCGGTACTGCGCTGGCAATGGTCCTGGGCGTGCCGATTGGGCGTGTGGTCGGTCAGTATCTTGGCTGGCGTACCACCTTCGGCGCGATTGGCCTCTCGGCGCTGGTGCTGATGATTATGCTGGTGCGGATCCTGCCGCGCCTGCCGAGTGAGCATACCGGCTCGCTGAGCAGTGTGCCGATGCTGTTTCGCCGTCCCGCGCTGGTCAGCATGTATCTGCTGGTGACGCTGGTGGTGACCGCGCATTACACCGCTTACAGCTATATCGAGCCGTTTATGCAGAATGTGGCGCATTCCAGCGGCAATTTTACGACCCTGCTGCTGTTGCTGTTTGGTTCAGCGGGTATTGTGGGCAGCGTGCTGTTCAGTACCCTCGGCAATAAATTCCCTTCCGGACTGCTTATTGCCGCCATCGCACTGATAACCCTTTGTATGGGGCTGCTGATTTTTGCTGCCGTCCGACCTGCCGCTATTTCAACACTGTGCGTTGTCTGGGGCATGGCAATGATGATGATTGGACTGGGTATGCAGGTGCGGGTGCTGTCACTGGCACCCGATGCCACGGATGTGGCAATGTCGCTCATGTCAGGGATTTATAATATCGGGATTGGCGCAGGTGCGCTGCTGGGGAATCAGGTCAGTCTGCATCTGAGCATGGCGGAAGTCGGGAACGTCGGCGGGATGATCGGGCTGGTGGCGTTACTCTGGTGTATTTACATCTTCCGTCGTTATCCCCAGTTGCGGAGCAACGGATAAGGCTGTGACTTAAGAATAAAAAAGGCTTCAGATAAGTGGGTTTATCTGAAGCCTGTTTATGAATATTTATCGTGCTTTTACTTATAAAGAATGGCTGTGCCATGCAGGTTGTTGTTGCCAGAGGTCGAAGTGATGCGGAAAGACTTTGCCCCGACATCGCTGGCCTTTTCTGACAGTTGCTGCTCCAGCGAGGTCAGATTAGTACTGCCCGTCGCGCTGATGACACCGATTTTTTGCGCATCAGGCGGTGTACTGCTGACCTGCTGAGCCGCGACACTGGCAAATGAGATGCTGCTTAGCAAAGCCGCTGTCACCATCAAGCTAATACGTTTCATAACAAATCCCCTCTCACTGATTCTGTCGACACCCGATTTACTGATAAATCACTGCCGTGCCGTGCAGTTTGTTCTGGCCGCTGGTTGAGGTGATACGGAACGATTTCGCACCCGCTTCATCCGCTTTAGCACTCAACTGTGATTCAAGGGAGGTCAGGTTAGTGCCGCCCTGTACAGAGATGGTGCCGACTGGCTGCTGATTAGACGGTTCGCTGGTGACGAGGTCAGCGGCATATGCGCCAAAAGTCAGAGTGGTAAGTGCCAGTGCTGCCAGGGTGGTTTTAATGGTTTTCATCATCTTCTCTCTATTCGGTAGTTGAATTTGGTTGGTCTGAATTAGGTTGTCGCTATTTAATTAACGACCGTTAAACAAATGATAGACCCCGCCGGGGCTCGCCGTCAATATTTATTTAATGAGCGTTATTTTAATCGCGAAGTGGCGTGATTATGGGCTTCAGCCCCTTTTCTGACTTAACCATAGGGGCGATAACACTGCGCTGGCGCACAAAATGGCAACCCTGGCCGAGGGCATGCATAGCGGACCTTGCACATTTTTATAATGATCGGTAATTTAATAGGATGTTTTACTGTCAGTGAGGATGTATGAGCCAGGTTCAGGATTGTGATGTAAAGAAATGCCGTGGCCGACCTAAAGTGTTTGATCGTGACGCTGCGCTTGATAAAGCACTCACCCTGTTCTGGACACACGGTTATGAGGGAACGTCCCTGTCCGATCTTGTCGCCGCAACCGGTGCAAAAGCACCGACCCTTTACGCAGAGTTTGTGAATAAAGAAGGGTTGTTCCGTGCGGCGATGGATCGCTATATAGAGAAGTTCAGTGCCTGGCGAGAAGCGGTGTTAGGCGACGATACGTTACCCGTAGATCGCGCAATTGAAGCCTATTTCCGTGCCACCGCCGCCTGCTTTACTGAGCGTGACTCTCCCGGCGGCTGCTTCTTTATCTGCACCTCAACCGCCCTGTCGGCGGCGTCGAAGGAGATTGCCACTATGCTGCAACAGCAGCATCAGTCGCAGGAGCATGTATTAAGCGATTTTCTGCTGGCGCGTCAGCAGCGTAACGAACTGAGCGCGTCAGTCAATGTTCCGGCGCTGTCCCGTTATCTGGGTTGTATGCTGCAGGGCATGTCGGTGCGGGCGCGTGAAGGCGCTGAGCGCGACGATCTTGATAGTATTATTGATACGTTGATGGCGATGTGGCCAACGCTGACCGGCCTGTGTCAGACTAAACGGTAGAGCATCAGGGCGGCGATGCCGCCCTTTCCCTCCACTACTCCAGAAAGAACACCGGTTTCAACGGCTGACTGATTGGGCTGTTATCGGCATTCGACGGCATTAAATCTTTCATTGATGCCCACCAGCGCTGGCACACCTCCGTCTTTGCCACCGCGTGCCAGCGCTCCTCAGATTCAATCTCAACGCTGGCGAAGAGCAGATGCCGTTCGGCGTCCAGCCAGATAGCATAGTTGTGTGCGCCATGCGCTTTCAGCGTCTCAGCCAGTTCCGGCCAGATCGGGGAGTGGCGGCGCTCATACTCTGCATGAGCGTCGGCATTCACCTGCATCACAAAAGCTTTACGCAGCATTAGCAGGCCCCACATCCAGCGCGGGTTGCCACGGCTTCACCCCGAAGCGCTCACCCAATGCGACCAGCTGTTCTGTGGTAATGCTCTGGCGAATCCCGCCCATAGACAGCACTTTGACGATCACTTCGGACGATTTCTCCGCTGTGTCTATCAGACCAAAAGTCTCATCGAGCGTCGGGCCTGTACCAAAGACGCCGTGGAACGGCCACATTACCAACGTGTGCGACTGCATCTGCCCGGCCGTCGCCGCGCCGATTTCATCGGTGCCGGGCACCATCCATGGCAGCACACCCACGCCATCCGGGAAGACCACCAGACATTCAGTGCTGCCTTCCCATAACAGGCGGGTAAAGCGGGCAGAATCCATCTCCACCACATAGCTCAACGCCATAAAGTTGGTGGCGTGACAGTGCATGATCACCCGATCTGCGCCCTTGCTGACCGCTTTACGCACCGCGTGAGACTGGAAGTGTGACGCCAGCTCGGAGGTCGGCAATCCGCCATTCGACAGGCCCCAGTGAATGGTATAGGAGAGCCCTTTGTCATCGACCTGCAGCAGCGCCAGGCAATCCGCCGGATCAAGCTGAACGTTGCGCATGAATTTTCCAGACCCGGTCACCAGAAACCAGTCGTTTGCCAGCGAAGGTGCCGGTTGAGTCAGCTCAATGCAGCGAGGTGCTTTACAGAAGTCGTGGACGAAGGGTTTGACCTCCTCCTCCAGCAGACGCAGGCTGACGTTGCCGCCGTTGCGTTCGTCCCAGCCCTTCAGCCACATATCACTGGTCGCTTTGACCATTCCCTTAACAAACCCGGAAGAAAGAATGTTTTGCATCATGAAATCCTTAACGTTGGCTCAAGATCTGTTGTTCATAGTGACGGACATCACCTAACCAGCTGGCATCAGCCGGGACATCATGGCGCAGGCACCACGCTTCCCATACTGCCTGCCACGGCAGCGATTTTTGCTCTTCCAGCAGGGTCAACCGTGCGGTGTAATCACCGCTGTTTTCGGCCTGCCGCAAACGGTCGGTGGGCTCCAGCAAGGCACGCAGCAGCGCTTTTTTCGTGTTGCGTGTGCCGATAACCCAGGCGGCAATGCGGTTGATAGAGGCGTCAAAGAAATCGAGCCCGATATGGACTTTATCGAACAACTGGTGACGAACGATCTCATTCGCGATCGCCTGAGTTTCATCGTCCAGCAGCACCACATGGTCGCTGTCCCAGCGCACCGGACGGCTGACATGCAGCAGCAGACGCGGCACATAGAGCATCGCGGCAGAAATTTTGTCGGAGATCACTTCGGTGGGATGGAAATGGCCTGCATCCAAGCACAACGCCGTCTGGCGGCTGGCAGCGTAGCCGAGACAAAACTCACTGGAACCTACCGTATAGCTCTCTGCGCCAATGCCAAACAATTTGCTCTCTACCGCATCGATATGGTGCTGCGGGTTGAGTTTTTCTGAGATGACCTCATCCAGTGCGCTCATCAGACGCTGACGCGGAGCCAGTCGATCCACGGTGATATCTTTCATGCCGTCTGGCACCCAGATATTCATCACTGATGGCGAGCCCAGTTGCTCACCAAAATAGGCGGAAATACGGCGACTCGCTTTGCAGTGATCGATCCAGAACTGACGCACGGTTTTATCACTGTGCGACAGCGTAAAACCGTCTGCGCTCATCGGATGCGAGAAGCAGCTGGGATTAAAATCCAGCCCTAAATTGTGCTCTTTCGCCCAGTCAACCCAATGGGCAAAATGGGCAGGTTCAATCGCATCGCGCGTCACGGGTTTGTCGCTTTCCAGATAGATGGCGTGCAGATTCAGGCGTTTTGCACCGGGAATCAGGGACATCGCTTTGTCGATATCTCTGCGGAGTTCATCGGCGTTACGTGCTCGCCCTGGATAGTTACCCGTCGCCTGAATACCGCCGGTCAATGGGCCCTGTGGGTTTTCAAATCCCCGGACATCATCCCCCTGCCAGCAGTGCATTGAAACCGGGATGCGGTCCAGCTGACGAATAGCCTGTTCAACATCAACCCCCATGTCGGCGTAGCGGTGTTTAGCCAGTTCAAAAGCCTGTTCAATCTGCTTAGTCATAAATGGGTTCCTTAGCGGGTTGAGTCAGCGTCGCGAAGCGTGCCTGACTGGCACTCAAGACGCTGTGAGTTTGCGGTTCGAATTTTTCGAGAGGAAAGTTGTTAATAACGCTGCAGCGAAAATCCGCCACATCCGTCAGCTCGCCCAGCGCAATCAGCTGGCACCCAATATTGCCCAGCGTGGAGGCCTCAACCGGACCCGCCAGCACCGGAATCTGGCAGGCATCGGCGCAAAGCTGATTCAGAAAACGATTCTGACTGCCACCACCCACTACGTGCAGCTGGCTGAAAGATTTGCCACGTAGTTGTGCAAGTTCGTGAATGACGTCGCGATAGAGCAGTGCCAGGCTGTCAAAAATGCAGCGCGCCAGCGCAGCGGCAAATTGCGGCACCGGCATGCCCTGCTCTGCACAGGCATTCTGAATTTCGCTCACCATGCTGTCGGGATTAATAAAGCGGGCATCGTTGGGATTGATCAGTGACGCACAGGCGGGCTGGCGGGCCGTTTCTTCAATCAGCGCGTTAAGATCGTCAATCTGCAGTTCGGCACAGATGCGCTGCAACAGCCACAAGCCCATAATGTTTTTAAGTACGCGATAACCCTCTGCGCCGCCCTCATTGGTGATATTGGCGCGCAGCGCGGCGTCGCTGGCATAGGGCTGCAGACTTTCAAAGCCCATCAGCGACCAGGTCCCGGAGCTCAGATAGGCGGCGTCATCCTGCATCAGCGGCGTTGCCAGCACTGCGCTGGCCGTGTCGTGCGTGGCGACCGCGATGACCGGAACCGGTATGCCTGCGCGGTTAATCCAGTGGCCGACGGTATTGCCCGGTGCCTGCGGCTGTCCGAACCACTGCGCATCCACCCCCGCCCAGGCGAGCAAATCACGATCCCACTCGCCGCTGTGAATATTGAGCATCTGCGTGGTAGTGGCGTTGGTGTATTCCCAGTTAAGGTTGCCGGTCAGACGAAAATGCAGGTAATCGGGAATCATCAGTGCATGTACTACGCGGGCCTGCCAGTCGGGCTGTTGAAGATGCAGGGCGCGCATCTGATAGAGCGTGTTAAATGGCAGAAACTGAATGCCGGTGCGGGCATAGATAGCACTACGGCCCAGTTCCTGATGCGCCTGCTCCATCACACCGTGAGTGCGCGCATCGCGGTAGCTGACCGCCTCACCCACCGGCTCGCCCTGTGCGTCCAGCAGCACCATATCAACGCCCCAGGTGTCGATGCCGATACTGTCCGGCACAATGCCTTCTTCATCTAACTGAGCCAGCCCGGCGCGGATCTCCTGCTCCAGCAGCATCAGATCCCAGCAGTCATAACCGGCACGATGTTGACGCGTATTGTTAAAGCGCCGGACCTCACGCAGCATCAGCTTGCGCTGCGCTGCCTCCCAGCTGGCGAGCATAACCCGTCCACTGGAGGCGCCGAGATCGATAGCAACAAAACTTCTCCTGGTCATAGCGGCGGTTTCCTGTGATTGCGTCGTCACAGCGTAAAAATCTTAGGGGTTTCACACCTTCCCCGGAGTGCCAGCGGCGGACAGGCCCTGGCAGACTGGCAAAGAACTTCGTGAGAGAGATCACAGAGGCGGCAGTGAGGAGGATGTGACACCTGCCGCAAAATGATTAACTGCTGAGGATATCTTGAAAAATCAGCGTGATTCCTGCTGAGTCAGGATGAAAATTCAAGGTAAGGTGTTGGCGGGCTGATTAGACTGCGTTACGGTTTTGTAAAGTAGCGAGAGAAGATCATGACCATTTTACACAGTGCGGATTTCTTCCCCGAAGGTGATTACGCCATAGCAATTGAACCCCGACACCCGCAGGCAGCCTTTCCGGAACATCATCATGACTTCCATGAGATTGTGCTGGTTGAACAAGGTGCCGGCATTCATGTATTCAATGGTCAGCCACAAACGCTTTGCGCGGGGTGCGTCTGCTTTGTTCGGGATCACGATCGTCATCTCTATGAGCAGACAGATAATCTTTGCCTGACCAACGTGCTCTATCGCAGTCCCGGCGCGTTTCGCTTTCTCTCCGGACTACAGGCCTTACTGCCCCGCGATCAGGATGGGCAATATCGCTCTCACTGGCGCATCAATCACAAAGTGATGACGCAGGCGCTGTGTGTGGCATCGCAAATGCAGCCCGATGAGAGCTGGTCGCTGGAGAAGCAGGCACGACAGGAGCAGCTTTTTTTACAGCTGCTGGTGCTGTTGCGAGAAGCATGCATTGACGGACAGAGTCAGGATCTGGAGGCACGGTTGCATCGCCTGCTTGACTGGCTGGGTGATCACTACAGTGACGAGATTGTCTGGGATGAGCTGGCCGATCGCTTCTCACTGTCGCTGCGTACGCTGCATCGGCAAATGAAGCAGCAGACCGGCAGCACGCCGCAGCGCTATCTTAACCGTCTGCGGCTATTACAGGCCCGTCATCTGCTGCGTCACAGTGATATGCGCATTACTGATATTGCCTTCCAGTGTGGATTTGGTGACAGCAACCATTTCTCAACGCTGTTCAGGCGCGAATTTGGCTGCGCACCGCGAACGGAGCGTCAGCAAATGCTGTAATGGAGGCGAACATGGCGTTGATACTCAGTCGGGATGACTATTTTCCCGCCACTACTTTGCCGGTGGCGGTGGCTGAAAGGATGCCACAACCCTCTTTCCCGCCGCACCGACACACGTTCAGCGAAATCGTGATTGTCTGGCGCGGCAACGGCCTGCATATCCTCAACGATCGTCCCTGGCTTATAACCTGCGGCGACGTTTTTTACATCCGCGACAGTGACTGCCACAGCTACGACAGCGTCAATGATTTGGTGCTGGATAACATCCTCTATTGCCGCGATCGCTTTGGTCTTGCCCTTGACTGGAACCAGTTGCTGCCGCAACAGGGCGCGGATGAACCGGGCGGCTGGCGGCTGACCACGCGAGGGATGGCGCTGGCACGGGGCGTGATCAGCCAGCTGGAACGAGAAAGCCGCAAAAGCGATCCGCTGTCCGTGCAGCTCTCAGAGGCGCTGTTTTTACAGCTGGCGCTGATTCTGCGTCGCCACGGCTACGCCGCTGACCGTCCATGGGCGTTACCGGAGGGTGAACAGCTGGATCTGCTGATGTCGGCTTTACAGGGTGCGATTGCCCGCCCCTTCGATCTGGCGGCGTTTTGCCAGCAGAATCGACTCAGCGAACGGGCGCTGAGGCAGCTTTTCCGTCAGCAGACCGGCATGACCATCGGTCATTACCTGCGTCAGCTTCAGCTCTGTCAGGCAAAATATCTGCTGCGCACCCAGGATTGTCTGATTAGTGAGGTCGCCGCCCGCTGCGGTTTTGATGACAGTAACTATTTTTCTGTCGTCTTCACCCGTGATACCGGGTTAGCGCCCAGCGCCTGGCGCCAGCGATTTATCGCGCCCCGGCAGGCACTGAAGAGTGCCGAGTCTGACTAAAAAGGGCCTGCATAGCAGGCCCTTTCAGGTTACAGACAAAAGCAGCCCTGCATTGTTGTGAAACAGTGTCTTTACAGGGAACAGGATCAGACTGGAAAGACGCTAGAGCCGTGATCCGTGACATGCCCGGTCCGCGCGATTACGCACCTCATGGATGAGGTGCGCCCGTGGCCGGGCCAACGCGTTGCGTTGTTCAAAAAAGCTCCCGGCGTTTTTGTCCAGGGCGGCGGGACGCTTTCCTCTTCTGACCCCGTCTCCTGCACGTTCTGCTAATAGGTTGCTGTAACTTAACTCCGACGGAGTGAGCAATCAGGCCGCCATGCCCAGACCGACTATATTGGCGGCAATGATAATCACCACACAGCCGAGCGACAATACGCTCACCGGGCGACGTCCCGCTGACTTCCACTCTTTCAGCAGCAGCCCAACCAGCCCCCCGCATAAGACATAAAGACTCATGTGCAGCATCCAGCTGACATAGTCATACTGTGCCGGGATTCGCGCATGTCCCCAGGCGTAGAAGAAGAACTGCAGATACCACATGGTGCCGCCAAGCACGGCAAACGCGGTATTCGCAATCAGCAGTGACTTCCCGACGGAAAAGTCTTTATGCACTGACAGCTCCGGCCGGGTGGCCAGCCGCCAGAAACAGAAGCCCAGATTGACCAGCGCCCCGCCGCCCATGATGACCACGTAACTGGGTAAGGCCACATAAAGCGGATCGATGCCGAGATTAGCGGCAGCCTGATGCATCGGTTTCGCCGCATCCATCGCAAACGACATGCCTGCCGAGAAAATGCCGCACATCACCGCCAGCACCAGTCCCTTTTTGAGATTGAATTCCTCCGCGTTGATCCCCAGCGCGCGCTCCTTTAACAACCCGGCGCGTGTCACAATCCCCACACCAATCAGCGCCACCATGACCCCCAGTAGCGTTAACCGGCCACCCGACGAGGCGAACAGCTCACCAAAGCGCCCTTGCAACAGCGGCGTCATCAGCGTACCAACCACCAGGGTGATGCCAATCGCGATACCAATACCCATCGACATCCCGAGATAGCGCATGGTCAGACCATAGTTGATATTGCCTATTCCCCACATCGCGCCAAACAGAAATACCGGCGTGAGTTGCGACAGCGTAAAACTGCTGTAATAGGCCATAACGTTCGGCAGCAAAATGGCACTCACCGTCCAGGGCAGGATTAGCCACGACATCAGGCCGCCAATTGACCACATGGTTTCCCATGACCATCTTTTCACCTGTTTAAACGGCGCATAGAAACACGCCGCGCTGGCTGCGCCGACAAAATGCCAGAAGATACCCGCAATAATGGCACTGTTCATTGTTATTCCCCGGTTTGGTTGAGGCCTGTCGGAAACCTGTCTGCTTCCGCTCAGCAGGCAGTCTACGTTTTGCAGGAATTCCTCAGCCTTTGGATAAATGCCGGAAACCGCAGCAGCGTGGCAATTTCTGACCGTTATTCCTGTCAGGGATCACAATTTCACAGTTGTTATAAAACTGGACCAGCGCAAAGGTAACTTACTTATTATTCACTGTTTTTTACTGTTCTGCTGTGTAGCGCAGCACAATTCTGTTATGGCTGCCATAAAGGCTGATGGAGTGGCAAGTCTGCAAAGAAGCCTTTTATAAACCCAGCAAGGATTGTATAAACTGGGGAAAATTGATCGGATCAGGGATTGGGATGACATCAAAATGGTTAACACTGTTTCTTTCACAGTCAGTCAGCCGGGTGATGCTGGATGACATCAGGGCAATATTACCCGCAGATGCGATAAAGGTGTTTGTGAATGGCCTGGATGAAACGCACTATGCCACCATCGAGTGTCTGCAGTCAGAACAGCATTGCGCTCTCATCGCCTCAGCGATTGTAGTCTGGCGTCAGCTCGGCCATGTGCATCATATTGTCTATAAAAAAGGGGAAGTGTTGCGCGAAGAGAGTGATGCAACGCAGTTTCAGCTCTTTACCCTGCTGAAAACCCATCGCGCCGTTCTCCAGATCTCATGATAAGATCGTGGCCCCTGAAAACGCTGTTTGCAGCAGGTTGAATATGAGAATTGGAATTTTGTTTCCGATCGCCATTATTGTGGCGGGTGTAGGGTTTCTGGCATGGTTTATTGGCAGCGGCCTGGCGATGCCAGGCTCCTGAGGGTTAGCGCAGCTGACTATCCTTACTGCCCCGACGATTATACAGGCTGGTGCTCTGCTGCTGTTTGTCGATTTTTTCCTGACACGCCACGCAATAGTGCACGCCTTTAAGTGCCTGACGACGTGCTTCAGGAATCGGCTCGCCGCAGAGCTCGCATTCTGTGGCGCTTTCGCCCTGCCCGATTGACTGCCTTACCCGCTCAATACCGTCGTTCACGGTGCTATCAATCTGTTCCTGTACTGCGCCTTCTGCAGCCCATCCGCTTGCCATTATTTAACCCCTTTTCACGACTTCACTTCTTTAAATCTACAACAGATTGACGTTTTTGCCTCAGAACTCACCGATACCTGTGATTGGCTGCCAGCCGATTACGGCACCTGGCACTCAGCTAAAGGTCACGCTTAACGATCTGTTTCACTCTGCGATTACATCACTGCAACATATCGATAGCGGAGAGCAAAGCGAATGACAACACATCATCAACATTACATTAATGGCGAGTTCGTCGCCCATCACGGTGACGCATGGATTGAGGTGAACAACCCGGCCACTGAGGCGCTGCTGTCACGTATTCCCGAAGGCACTCGTCAGGATGCCAGCCGTGCCATCAACGCCGCAGAAGCCGCTCAGCCAGCGTGGGAGGCTCTGCCTGCAGTGGAGCGTGGCACCTGGCTGCACAAAATCGCGAGCGCCATCCGCGATCGGGAGCCTGAACTGACGGCAACGATTGTGGCCGAGGGTGGAAAAACCCAGGGACTGGCGAAGACCGAAGTGCTGTTCACCGCCGACTACCTTGATTACATGGCAGAGTGGGCGCGGCGTTACGAAGGTGAGATCATCAACAGCGACCGACCCAATGAAAACATCTTTTTGTTCAAAAAAGCGATTGGCGTTACCACCGGGATTTTACCGTGGAACTTCCCCTTCTTCCTGATTGCCCGCAAAGCGGCGCCTGCCCTGATTACTGGCAACACTATCGTGATTAAACCCAGTGAGCTGACGCCAGACAATGCGGCCATTTTTGCCGACATCATTCACACGCTGGGTCTGCCAGCGGGCGTGATTAACATTGTCTACGGTCTGGGTCCGGAAGTGGGACAGGAGCTGGCGGCAAACCCCAAAGTCGGGCTGGTGAGCCTGACCGGTAGCGTCGGCGCAGGTATCGCTACCATGGAAGCCGCTGCTAAAAATGTCACCAAAGTGTCGCTGGAACTGGGCGGCAAAGCCCCGGCTATCGTGATGGATGACGCCGATCTCGATCTGGCGGTTCAGGCAATTGTCAGTTCGCGGATGATCAACAGCGGTCAGGTCTGTAACTGCGCAGAGCGTGTCTATGTGCAGGAAGGCATCTACGCGCGCTTTATCAGCGCGCTGACCACGGCGTTTCAACAGGTTACGTTTGGCGATCCCGCCGAACGCAGTGATATCGACATGGGGCCACTGATTACGGGCGCGGCAAGGGATCGGGTTGAGCAGAAAGTAGCAGACGCCGTCGCCGCCGGCGCCAGAGTGGTGCTGGGCGGCAAGCGCGCCGGCGATAAGGGCTTCTTCTTTGAACCGACGCTGCTTACCGATGTGCGTCAGGAGATGGCGATTATGCAGGAGGAAATTTTTGGCCCGGTGCTGCCGGTGATGAAGTTCAAAACGCTGGATGAGGCGATCGCTTTGGCTAACGACTGCGAGTATGGGCTGACGTCCTCAATTTATACCCGGAATATCAATACCACCATGACCGCGTTGCGAAAGCTGAAGTTCGGCGAGACCTATGTTAATCGTGAGAACTTTGAGGCGATGCAGGGCTTTCATGCCGGATGGCGCAGGTCGGGTATCGGCGGTGCCGATGGGAAACATGGCCTGGAGGAGTATCTGCAGACCCATGTTGCTTACCTGCAGTTCAGTTAAACGAAGGCTCGATCTTAACGCCTCCCGTTCCTGACGTTGTCAGCCACAAAATGGGCCAGCTAACCGGCCCATTTTGCTATGCCACCCGCTTACTGCAGCGCAGCAGCGCGATGCCACTTAGCACTGCCACCGCCATCAGGTAGTAGCCTGGTGCCAGACTGCTGCCGGTAGCGGCAATCAGCATGCTGCAAATCAGCGGCGCAAACCCGCCAAATACTGTCACCGCCACGTTGTAACTGATCGCCATACCGCTGGCGCGGGTGGTCGCCGGAAAGAGATCGGCCATCACCGACGGCACCGTCGAGAAATAGACTGACTTGAGCAGCGCCATCCAGGCCACCAGCAGGATTAACGTAGTGGGCGTGGTGTGATCGACCATCCATTTAAACGCAGGATAGATGGTGGCCATCAATAGCAGCAGCGATCCCCACATCAGCGGCAACCGGCCAATCCGCTCTGCCCACAATCCCATGATGGGCGTCACGACCGTCAGGATAATGCCCGCAATCAGTGTGGCGGTGAAGGCGACCGATCCCGGCAGATGCAGGGTTTTGGTGGCGTAAGTCGGTATGTAGTTGAGCATGTAGTTTACTGCAGTGGAAATCACCATCACGCCTATCGCCAGGGTGATTAGCGCTTTCTGCCGCCCGAACAGCGTCTTCAGCGGCGCGGATTCCTTCTCCTGCGAGGCAAAGCTGGCAGGTTCCTGCACATGGCGGCGAATGTAGATACCCAGCGGGCCAATCAGCAGGCCGAAGGCAAACGGAATGCGCCAGCCCCACGCCTGAATATCACTTTCGCTTAGCCAGTGCGTCAGCCCCAGCCCGAATGCGGATGCCATCAGCGTGCTCGCCCCCTGAGTGGCGAACTGCCAGCTGGCAATAAAGGCTTTACGTTCGGGAAAGTGCTCCACCAGAAAGGCAGTGGAACTGCCAAACTCGCCCCCGGCAGAGAAACCCTGAATCAGACGCGCCAGAATGATCAATAGCGGTGCGGCCAGACCGATAGTGGCGTAGCCCGGCATAAACGTAATGATCGCCCCGCCCAGCATCATCAGGTTAATCGACAACAGCAGCGCCTTTTTGCGCCCATGACGGTCGGCATAGTTGCCCAGTACAATGGCACCCAGCGGACGGATCAGAAAGGAGATACCGAAGCTGCCAAAGGTCAGCAACAGCGACACTGACGGATCGCTGACCGGAAAGAAAACGTGCGCGATGTAGCTGGCAAAAAAGCCATAGACCGCGATGTCGAACCACTCCAGCGCGTTACCAATGCAGGTGGCGAACAGTGTTTTGTGCAGGCTCGGTTTCACCTGCGAGGTCGTCTGCGCGATGCTGCTCATTGTTCACCTCTCCGCCACTGATGGTGGCGCGTCATCAACTGTTCGCCCTCTTCGCCCAGTTGCCAGAAAAGCCGCGTCATAATCGCCAGGCCTTCACGTGCAATGGAATTGAGCATGTGTTCGTTAACGCCATGCTGGCCGCAGGCGGGATAGGAGTGCGGCACCCACAACGTTGGCAGACCCAGGATATCGGCGAAGACTTCATTGGGCAGTGAACCGCCAAGATTGGGTAACAGCGCCGGTTTTTTACCGCTGCTACGCGCCAGCGTGTCCAGTGCCCAGGCCACCAGCGGATCCTGCGGATCGAGCCGCGTCGCCGGTGAGCCGCGCAGAAACTCCACGCTGACGTTATCGAAGCCGTGCTGACGCAGGTGACTTTCGACATGCTGCACCAGGTTTTCCCAGTCAGTGCCGACCACAAATCGCAGCTGACACACCGCCGTGGCGCTGCCCGGAATAGCATTCATCGGACGTGCCGGATTACCGGTTTCAAACGCCAGCACCTCCAGCGTGTTCCAGCCATAAAGGCGCTCTGCAGACGTCAGACCTGGCTCACCCCAGCCTTCTGCAAGCGCCGGATCGCCCGGCATACCGCCGACGTCAATATCACTCAGGATCGCCCGCACGGCCCTGGTCAACGAGTCCGGTTTTAGCGCAGCGACCTGCAATACGCCCTGCGCATTCACCAGGCAGGCGATCGCATTGGCCAGTTGCGTACCGGGATTACTGAGCAGTCCGCCCCAGTTGCCGGAGTGATAGGCGTTGTCACGCGCCCGAATGGTCAGACGAAAGTTCGCCGCACCACGCGAACCCAAAAACAGCGTTGGTCGCACTGCGTTGAGCCGTGGGCCATCAGAGGCGATAAAGAGATCGGCTTTTAACAGCGCCTGCTGCTGCTGGCAGATCGCCGCCAGTCCCGGCGAACTGATCTCTTCGCCCATTTCAAACAGGATTTTGCAGTTAAAGCCCAGCTTTCCACCGCGCGTCTGCCACACCTGTTCCAGCGCCGCGAGGTTGATGCAGTGCTGACCTTTGTTGTCCGCACTGCCACGTCCATACAGGCGATCGCCTTCAGCTGTGAGTTGCCACGGCGATAAGCCTTCGCGCCAGTTTTCATCGTCGCCGAATACCACATCACCATGGCCATAGCAAAGCAGCGTCGGTTTCAGCGGATGTTCAATGCGGGTGGCAATCAGAAACGGCGGGCTGCCTGGCTGGGGATTTTCAAATGGATGTAACGTAAATCCCATCTTCGTCAGTTGCGGGCCAATTTCCTGCTGCAGATAGTGGTCCAGCTCCGCCCCTCTGCTGGCCTGCTGGCTTTCGGTCACACAGGCGACACGCCGTGCCAGCAGTTGCTGAAACTCACCGCTATCGAAATAGTTCATCGCCTGATCAACGGCCTGTTGCTCTGTCATGTTTGCCCTGCCTGTTTTTTTTATCGTGCTTTATCTTTGACAAACTTCTCTCCTTGCCACAATTATCAATTTATCGAGTGAGCGTTGCTTTTAAAGCAATGCCTGACTGCCCTTTTATGATGCGTTTTGACGGAGTGGAGATGATAAGCAGCGAGATCCGCTATTTCCTGGCGGTTGTTGAGAGCGGCTCGTTGAGCGCCGCCAGTGAACAACTTTTTGTTGCGGTGTCGGCGATCAGTCGTCAGATTCAGCGGCTGGAGGCACAGGTCGGGGTGCCGCTGTTTGAGCGTCATGCGCGCGGCATGGTGCTGAATGAAGCAGGTGAGATTTTTGCGCATCACGTGCGTAAGAGTCAGCTTGATATGGCGTATGCGCTGGCAGAGATTAAGGGATTGAAAGCGATACGCCGCAGTTTGATCCGCATCGCCTGCACGGATGGTATGGCGTTTAGTCTGCTGCCTGGCCTGCTGGCGGCGTTTCGCCTGACAAACCCGGGCGCGCTGTTTGCGATTAACGTGACGCACTCGCAGGGCGTGGCCGCATGCGTCCGGGCGGGAGAATGCGATGTGGCGCTGCAGTTTAGTCTGCAGCCGGAGCGCAGCGTTGAGGTACTGGGTTCGTGGCCCGCACCGGTGTTGCTGGCGATGCATGAGTCACATCCGCTGGCGTCACGCGAGGTCACGCTAAGCGATTTGCCTCGCTGGCCGCTGGCGCTGCCGGGCCATCACACCACCGTCCGGCAGCTGTTTGATCTTTCCTGTCAGATGAATGACTGCGTGGTGGAGCCGGTGCTGACCTGCGACTATTTCGCTACGCTTTATCACTTTTTGCTGCATACGCCGCAGGCAGTAACCATCTGTAGTGCCTTTACCCTATTGTTCGAGCGCGATACGCAAAATCTGGTGTTGCGGTCAATGGGAGTGGATCAGTTGAGTCAGCGCACATTGCAACTTCAGACAGTGTCGGGACGTCAGCGCAATGCGGCTTTGACGCTATTTCTGGCGTTTTTGCAGCAGCGGCTGACGGAGATGGATCAGCAGGTGAGGATGGGATAAGAGGCCCACTGATGCGTGGGCCATTGACGTTAACTGCCACGGGTTACTGCTTAATATCCACCTGATAGAAGATATGCTTGCCAAACGGATCGACCTGATAGCCGCTGACCGATTTGCGCACCGGCTCGAAGATTGTGGAGTGCGCAATCATCACGGCAGGCATCTGGTCATGCATTATCTGCTGCGCCTGCAGATAGAGCGCGGTGCGTTTGCCCTGATCCGGCTCGGCGCGGGCTTCGGTGATTAACTTCTCGAACGGCTGGTAGCACCATTTTGAGGAGTTAGAACCGCCCTGCGCAGAGGTACAACTGTACAGCGGGCCGAAGAAGTTATCCGGATCGCCGGTCGCTGTCGTCCAGCCCATCAGCGCCGCCTGATGCTCGCCACTTCGGACGCGCTTCAGGTATTCGCCCCACTCATAGCTGACGATATTGGCTTTGATGCCGACTTTGGCCCAGTCAGACTGAATCATCTCCGCCATGCGGCGCGCATTCGGGTTGTAAGGCCGCTGAACCGGCATCGCCCAGAGCGCAATTTCGGTACCCGGTTTGACGCCAGCCTGTTGCAGCAACGCTTTGGCCTTCTCCGGATCGTAGTCGTAATCCTTCAGATCTTTGTCCGCGCTCCAGACGCCCGGCGGCAGGATATTCTTCGCGACCGTGCCGGTGCCTTTGAATATCGCCTCAATGATCGCCGGTTTGTTGATCGCCATCGCCAGCGCCTGGCGCACTTTGACGTTGTCGGTTGGCGCTTTAGTGGTATTAAACGCCAGGAAGCCGGTGTTCAGACCCGCCTTCTGTTCCAGAATGATGTCCGGATTGGCGCGCATTTTGTCCAGATCGGCGGGGTTCGGGAATGGCATTACCTGACACTCGTTCTTCTCCAGCTTGGCATAACGCACGGAGGCGTCAGGCGTAATGCTGAATACCAGCCGATCGAGCTTCGCCTTACCCTGCCAGTAGTCCGGAAACGCTTTATAGAGGATGCGGGAATCTTTCTGATACTGCACCAGTTCAAAGGGGCCGGTGCCAATCGGGTTCATATCGACCTTCTCCGGCGTCCCTGCTTTCAGCATCGCGTCTGCATATTCCGCCGAGTGGATTGAGGCGAAATACCAGGCGAGATCGGCAAGAAATGGTGCTTCCGGATGAGCAAGCGTGAAGCGCACGGTGTGGTCATCAACCCGGTCAATACCTTTAATCAGCGTGGAGAGTTCCAGACTTTCGAAGTTGGAATAGGTGCCGCCAGAAACATTGTGGTAGGGATTTTTCGGGTCCATCTGACGCATAAACGAGAAGATCACATCATCGGCGTTGAAGTCGCGGCTGGGTTTGAACTGTTTATTGCTCTGGAACTTCACATTTTTGCGAAGATGGAAGGTGTATACGGTGCCATCCGGGCTGATCTCCCAACTTTCCGCCAGGCTCGGGACCAGATTGGTGGTGCCGGGCGTGAAATCCACCAGCCGATTAAAGACCGGTACGGCACTGGCGTCAACACTGGTTCCGGAGGTATAGAGCTGAGGGTTAAAATTCTCTGGCGATCCCTCAGAACAGTAGACCAGCGTTTTGGCGTTTACGCTGCCAGCCAGCGCTATCCCAGCAGTAACAAGCGCTAAGGTGGCTATCTTGATTTTCATTATCATCCTCGCTTTGTATTGACTTCCGGTGATCACAATATCTAAATGAATCATTCAGATGCTTCATTGATAGCACGATTCGGCACCATAGCGAACCCCGCCAGTGGCTGACTAATAAGGAATAGTGATGACAGACAAACTTGAGTCGCAACTCACCGAACGTTTTTTCCGTTACCTCGCCGTCAGCAGTCAGAGCGATGCCAAATCAACCTCCTTGCCCAGCACCCCGAGTCAGCACGCCATGGCAAAACTGCTGGCGGATGAGCTGCGCGATTTGGGTCTCGATGAGGTGGTAATTGATGAACATGCCACAGTGACGGCAGTAAAACGCGGTAACCGTCCTGACGCACCGCGCATCGGGTTTATTACACACATCGATACCGTTGATGTCGGTTTGTCGCCTGATATTCACCCGCAGATCCTCACCTGGCAGGGCGAAGATCTTTGTCTGAATGCAGAGCAGGATATCTGGCTGCGCCGCGATGAACATCCTGAGATCGCGCCCTATGTGGGTCAGCAGGTGATTTTCAGCGACGGGACCAGCGTGCTGGGCGCTGACAACAAAGCGGCGGTTACTGTAGTGATGACGCTGATGGCCAATCTTAAAGGCGACCACGGCGATATCGTGGTGGCCTTTGTGCCGGACGAAGAGATTGGCCTGCGCGGGGCGAAAGCACTCGATCTGGAATCGCGGTTTAATGTCGATTTTGCCTGGACCATCGACTGCTGCGAACTGGGTGAAGTGGTATATGAAAACTTCAATGGTGCTGCTGCAGAGATTGTGTTTACCGGTGTGCCCGCACACCCCATGTCGGGCAAAGGCGTGCTGGTCAATCCGCTGCTGATGGCGCATGACTATATCAGCCTGTTTGATCGCCAGCAGACGCCGGAGCACACCGAAGGTCGCGAAGGCTATATCTGGTTTAATGAGATTCAGGCCAACGCCAGCAAAGCCACGCTAAAGGCCTCCATTCGTGATTTTGACCTCACCAGCTTCGCCGCACGCAAGCAGCAGTTGCAGCAGGCAGCGGAAAAACTCGCAGCGCGTTATCCCACCGGCGACGTGAGCATCACGATCAGCGATATTTACAGCAATATCAGCAATGCACTGGGTGAGGATCGTCGGGCGATTGATTTGATCTTCAGTGCGTTTGCCGCACTGGAAATTGAGCCAAAAGTCATTCCGATGCGTGGCGGCACGGATGGGGCTGCGCTGTCAGCCAAAGGGTTGCTGACGCCGAACTTCTTTACCGGCGCACACAACTTCCACTCACGCTTCGAGTTTCTGCCGATTACGTCCTTCGTGAAATCCTATCAGGTGGCGGAAAAACTCTGTTATCTGGCGGCGGGTTAACAGTTTTATTAATGCTTATATGTACAGGGCTGAAATGGGAAATTCAGCCCTGATTTTGATACAGCCAGTGAAACCTAATCAGCGAATTTTCCACATTAAACGCGCGTTTTATTAAGGCCAGAACCTGCGTTATTCCGTCACTATTATAACTTCACCTCCCAAAAGCACCCTCCTTTTATCCGGTTTATTTTGATCGCGCGCATTAATGAGCACTTAAGCGGATTTACATACATCTTAATGCTCTTTATCTTCAATGAACATTTAAATGCGGGGATAATTTAAGGGGTTCAGTTATGCAACACACTGATGAAATAATTAATTATTTACAGGCGAACGAAATTTTAGCAAAAAAGTTAGATCGGGCCTTTAATGGGGTTAGTGATGCATTATCACATCAGATTGAACACATAGGTTCAGGCGTGCAAAGTGCGCTTTATTACACCTCCTGCTTCACAGAAAAATATCAGGAGGTTTGTCAGAAGCAAAAAGATGAGGACGTAAGATTTGCAAAGGGAGTGATTCAACTTAGAAGGCATGGAAATGTTATAAATGACATGCTCAAGATATATTTCAATGAACTATTCAGATATAAAACAAATAATCAACTGGAGCAAATAAAGAAGTCTCTCATGGCGGTAAATGTACATATTGCGCCAGTCATCTAACCCAACACGGTTTTGTTTTAGCTGTAACAGCGGCCGTGGCTGTTGGATTTAATGCGGCTTTAATATCAGTGCGCTTGCTGGCCAAAAGGCTGGTGGTGCAACAGTCGTTGCAGGCATATACGGCGTAGTTCAGAAAGCAGCAGACAGCGCGAATCGGCTGAATTATGCACTGCCTGCTTATTACGCGGCTTTGTATGAAAGTGAACTTGAAATGATGTACTTCCTGATTGACCCTATATTCGAGAAGTTTGGAGCACTCAGAATCTCATTTCCCTCTGATGATGACATTGCAAAAATAATTACTAATATGATCAGGTAGATGAATGATGAAAGATTTCATAATCAGGTTTCTAAGGCGAAAATTTACATCGTGGCTTTCGCTTTTCGGCCCAGCTCTTTTTGTAAGTGCCTTTTCTTTGTTATTTATTCATTTTTTCCCAGGCGGCCCTTTGTGGCCCATCGCTGTATTTGCTCTGCTTGTAATAATATTCTTCCCCATAACAGTAAAATGGTAACAGCCCTTTAATATACAGTATGATTTTCACAAGGAAATAAAATTATGTCTGTACCCGCTCATCTATGGCTTGACGATGAAAACGGTTCACCCATCGTGGGGAGCTGCCAGATGCCACGTCGACTCGGTTCAATAGAGTTAAAATCGTTCGCACACCACATCACCATTCCTGTTGATCCCGCCTGGGGAAAACTAACCTGTACGCGTTTTCACAGCCCGATTACTATCGTCAAAGAGTTCGACCAGACAACGTCCGTTCTTTATCGCGCAATCTGTGAAGGACGAATACTTAAAAATGGCACAACAAAAATGTACAGAATTGTGGAGTCAGGCAGCGAGGTTGAATATTTCAATATTATGCTGGAAGGGATAAAGCTCACTACCGTTTCTCCCTATCTTGCCCCTAACGGACTAAGCAGCACGCACCTGGAAACACTGGAATTGCGATATCAGGCTATTACCTGGAAATATACGGACGGAAACATTATCTATGGGGATGAATGGAATAACTTTGCAAAGGCTTAAATCTAAGAACTGTTTGATAAAAATGAAGGCTGACATAATCAATCGGAGAGAATCGGGCGCAGAGTGCGCCCGATTCTGTTTATGGCTTCGCGCTCACATCAATGCCCGGGAAGTATTTTTCAGCCAGCTTTTTGATGGTGCCATCGCCCTGCACTTTGGCGATCGCCGCATCAAGAGACTGCTTCAGCTGGGCGTCATCTTTGCGCAGGCCGTAGCCGATGCCCGAGCCAAGAATCGCGTCATCTTCGACCGGCTTGCCGACAAAGCCAAAGCCTTTACCCTGGGGCTTATCAAGGAAACCGGACTGACCGGCAGCAGACATCACCAGCGTGCCATCAAGGCGGCCCGCGACCATATCGTTGTAAACCTGGTTCTGATCCTGATACGACGTGACCGTTACGCCCTGCGTCTCCCAGTGCTTCTTCGCATAGGTTTCCTGAATAGAGCCCTGCAACACGCCGATGTTTTTACCTTTGAGACTGTCGGCGGTCGGTGCCAGATTTTCACCGTTTTTCGCCACAAGCATGGTCGGAATACGGTAGATCGGCTGCGTAAACGCGATGCTTTTGGCGCGCGCTTCGGTGATATTCATCGCCGAGTTGATGGCATCAAATTTTTTCGCCTGCAGCGCCGGGATCAGCGCATCAAAGCTGCTCTCGACCCAGTGGCAGCTGAAATTGCCGGCCTTACAGATAGCGTTGCCCAGCTCAATATCAAAGCCTTCCAGCTCCCCTTTGGCATTGCGGCTTTCAAATGGCGGATATTGTGATTCTACGCCGTAACGTAAATCCTGTGCCAGTGCCTGTACTGATGTCATCATGCCCAGAGCAAGAAAAAGCGCGTTCAGTTTCTTCATTATTTACCCCGAAAAGTCCTGGTTACCTGTTCCCGGTGCTGCCTCACGCGGTGGCGTGATTCAGTGAGAAAAAGCAGATAGCGCCGCTGCGCCAGCCTCTAGTGTCGCCTCGTCTTTCGCAAATGAGAGACGAATCAGTTTGTTGTCTGTGCCATCCATATAAAACGCCGACAGCGGTATGGTGGCCACACCGTGATCGACGATGAGACGTTTTACCATTTCACTGTCCGGCTCGTCACTGAAATGTCCATAGCTGGCGAGCATAAAGAACGAACCGGCACTCGGCAGCAGCTGGAACGGCGAATTTTGCATCAGGGTGATCAGGCGATCGCGCTTCTGCTCATAGAAGGCACTGAGCGACAGGTAGTTCTCCGGCCGCTGCAGGTAGTGTGCGAATCCCACCTGCATCGGCGTGTCGGCGGCGTACATCATGAACTGATGCACTTTCACCAGTTCGGTCATCAGCGCTGCTGGCGCCAGGCAGTAGCCCACCCGCCAGCCGGTGACGTGGAAGGTTTTACCAAACGAGGAGACGATGACGCTGCGCGCCGCCAGTTCCGGGTACGTTGCCATGCCACAGTGAGAGTGACCATCAAACACAATATGCTCATAGACTTCATCGGAGAGCACCACGATATCGGTATTGCGAATCAATGCCGCCAGCTGATTAAGGTCATCAGGCGTCAGTACCTGCGCGCTGGGGTTATGTGGCGTATTAATGATGATCATGCGGGTGCGCGGTGTGATCGCCGCCCGCAGCGCATCCCAGTCGATGGCAAATGACGGCACCTGCAACTTCAGGCCTATCGGCGTACCGCCCTGCAACCGTACCACCGGAGCATAGCTGTCAAATGCCGGTTCAAAGAAGATCACCTCATCGCCCTGATGCACCAGCGCGGTAATCGCCATATAAAGCCCCTGGCTGGCGCTGCCGGTGATCAGCACTTCACGGGCAGGATCATATTTCTGGCCATAAAGCGCCTCCACTTTACTGGCGAGCGCCTCGCGTAAGGCCGGCAGGCCCATCATGGCGGCATACTGATTATGTCCCTCCAGCATCGCGCGACTGACAGAGTCGACCAGCGCCGGATCGCAGGGGAAGTTGGGCGCACCCTGCGACAGGTTGATCGCCTGATGCTGCGCCGAGAGCTGGCCAATCACGCTGAAAATAGTGGTGCCGACGTCCGGCAATTTTGAGTGGATAGCGACAGGCGTTTTCAGGGACATAGTCTCTCCGTCAGGGGCATAACCGATCAGATGCGTTAAAACGCTATTCAACGGGCTGCCACTTGAGTCGGCAAGCGAAATGTCGTCATAATAGCCATGACAAAAATGCATAGCTGAGGTTCACTGTGTCACGCTTATCGCTGCCGCTTAATGCCATTCACGCCTTTGTGGTGACCGCCCGTCATCTCAATCTGACCCATGCAGCCCGTGAGCTGTGTCTGACTCAGGGTGCCGTCAGTCGCAAGATCGCCGCACTGGAGCAGTGGCTGGGTGTCACACTGTTTGATCGCCACGCGCGCGGCCTGCGGCTCACGCCACAGGGCGCCGCGCTGCTACCCGAATTGCAGCAGGGTTTTGAACTGATGGTTAAGGCCAGCGAGAAGGTCCGCCGCAGTCAGGTCAGTATTCGCCTGAAAGCGCCGACCTGTGCGATGCGCTGGCTGGTCCCCAGGCTGATGGCGCTGGAACAACAGCGCCCTGAACTGCATGTGGCCCTGACGACAACGCTGGATCATGCTACGCAGCTTGAAAATTTTGATGCCGCGATTGTCTATGGCAAGCCGCATCCCGAAGGCGTCTGCCTGTTCTGTGAGTCACTGACACCGGTAATGGCAGCGAATCAGCCCTGCCCGGACTCTCCGGCGGCGCTGACTGCAATGACCTTTTTGCATCCCACCGCAGACACCCGTGACTGGCAGTGCTGGCTGAAAGCGCAGCAGGTCACACTCAGCATGAAGCGAAACCAGCATTTTGCCACGATGGATTTAGCGATCAGTGCAGCGATTCAGGGATTTGGCGTGGCGATTGCCGACAGCAATCTGGTGGAGAGTGATATCGCCAGCGGCAGGCTGATTAAGCCGTTCGCTGGCGAGGTTAAAACGGGCGCCGTTTACAGTCTACTGCAACGGCCTGCGCAGGATGCGCCACCGTTCCTGGCGGAACTGGTGGCGTGGCTTAGCCGGGATCAGAAGGTGACCCAGTCGCCATTATCAGCAGGTTTGGCCTGAGGCGCACTTAGCACCGGGGCTTTTGGCGCAGCCGGTTTATTGCCGGTGACAGGTGCGCTCTGGCGTTCACTGGAAAGACGGAACTTCGACACAGAGGCCTGCAGCGCTTCTGTCTGCAGCGCCAGCGCGCTTGCGGCGGCGGAAACCTCTTCAACCAGTGAGGCGTTTTGCTGCGTGACACTGTCCATTTCTGTGACTGCTGTTCCCACCTGAGAAATGCCTTTGCTCTGCTCTTCTGAGGCGGAGGCGATCTGTTTCATAATCGCATCCACATCCTGTACCGATTTCAGAATATTATTCATGGTGCCGCCGGTGGTGCTCACCAGCTCGGCGCCTTTACCCACACGCTGAACGGACTCTTCAATCAGAGTCGCGATCTCTTTGGCCGCATTGGCACTGCGCTGGGCAAGGTTACGTACTTCAGACGCCACTACAGCAAAACCCCGACCCTGTTCACCGGCACGAGCCGCTTCAACGGCGGCGTTCAGCGCCAGAATATTGGTCTGGAAAGCGATACCGTTAATCACGTTGGTGATCTCAGCAATTTTCTTCGAACTGCCTGAAATGCCATCCATGGTGCTGACCACTTCGCTGACCAGCTGGCCGCCTCGCTGTGCCGTCGTGGTGGCGGTTTCAGCCAGCAGGCTGGCCTGACGGGCGTTATCAGCGTTGAATTTCACCGTAGCAGTCAACTGCTCCATGCTGGCTGCAGTCTGCTCCAGCGCAGCGGCCTGCTCTTCAGTGCGTGATGAGAGATCATTGTTACCTGCAGAAATTTCTGCCGCCCCACGCGAGATATTCTCAGTACCGCTGCGAATGGCGCTAACCGCTTCACGCAGGCTATCCTGCATGGCGCTCAGCAGCGGAACCAGTTTACCCACACAGTTGCGACCGAATTCATTGACCGGCTGGCTGAGGTCACCCGTGGCAATCACGGCGAAATGGGTGCGAATGCTTTCCAGCGGACGAACCAGCATCGTTACCAGATAGCGGTCGGTAAACAGCAGAATAAACAGACCAATGATGACCGTGATGGTAATTATTGTTTTCGTCGTCGCGGTGAGGTGATCAACTTCAACGCGGGTGGTATCCAGCTTTTGAGCTGCACCCTGACTGAATTTCTCTGCGCTGACGCCAAACGCGCGGCTTAATGCCGGAGTGACGTTGTTCGCCTGCTGGCGATAAGCATCAGGTGTTGGCTGACGCGCCAGCTGAAATTGTGGCGTTACGCCTTCATCCAGCAGCTTCTGCCAGCTCTGAATCACACCATCCACGACTTCCGGGTTCATCGGACCGGGGGCGAGCTGTTTGAAGCGTGCCAGTTGCTGGGTCATACCATCCAGCGCCTGTTGCACCGGCGCGTACGATTCGTCGGTCAGGGTTTTACCTGCCGCTTTGCTTTCCATCACACGGGACAAGCGCGTGACAACACGAAAATATTGATCGTTTCCTTTGCTCAGCACCGTCATTTGCTCAACCAGATGACGGTCAACCTCGTTGCCTTCGCTGAGCGCGCCAAGAGAGTGGATGCTATATAGCCCGACGCCGGTCCACAGTAAGCAAAACAGCCCCAGAATCGTGAGCATCACTGCGCGAATGGTAAAATTTTTGAGCATTCCCATACCAAAATCCTATACACGTTGACCCGCAAGCGTCGGGCATAGGAGGTTTATCGGCACAGGAAGGTGAAAATGTAACTGTTTTGTTACCTATTATTTTACAGCGTCAAATAGGATTTAACGCTGTAAAATTCTTAAATTTTAATACCTTACAGTTAATTAAGCAGATTAATTTCATTTGAAAAATTTAATGATTAGCAGGCTAATCTTAATGGCACACCTACAGCCTGACCAGATGCGTCATTAATAATCTGAAGAGACGCATTCGGGCGCGCATAAAGTTTCGCTTCAGAACCAATCCGCTTTTATGCTCCTGACCAAGTGACATTGTCACATCCTGCCCCGGATGCCAGGCGGGCCAGACGACCTCGCCTTCCAGCTGGTGCTTATATTCTGTGGCATCACGGGCGAAGGTAAACCAGTAGTCACTGACCTGCTCAGCAAAGGCCCGATCGCTATCACTGAACGGACGATTTTCATTGGGATCGGGCATCTGGCTCAAGGTATTCAGCACATAGGGCACTTCATTACCGTGCCAGGTGCCGTGTGGATAGAGATCGTGCGCATGCTCTGAAACATAATCAAACCAGTAGCGCCAGCCCGGCATGCCAGCATTGTGCTGCGCCCGCATCACCAGCCATGGCACCAGCGTGAAAGCCATATCGCGTGCCACGGCGCGTCCCAGTAGCTGATCGTCATGGATGTCATACATCCATTTAAGCGTACGGTAAGTGAGTCGATTTTTGTCGCGTAACTGCTGCAGCACTGCAGTAGCATCAACACCAAAATATTCCAGAACGCTGGCTTCATCGCTGTTACTGCCGGCCATCAGCGGCAGACGGTGCTGTTTTGCCGCCATAAAGGTTTTCAACATGGGCTCAGGCAAAACGGCGTCACCGGCAATGGGTACCGGCGGAATCGCCAGTGGGCCGTCCAGCGACCAGAAGGCGTCAGCGGGCAGTGCGCGCAACGCCTCTGCGCTGACATCGGCTGGCAGTCCAAAATGGCGGGCTACAGCGACGCCCTGCTGACGCGCTTTTTTCAGCGGCGTGTCCGGCAGGCTATAGGCGCTCTGTACAATGCCTTTGTGAAACAGCCCTTCGGCCAGTGGTGAACAGCAGAGTGACAGCACACTGCGCGCACCAGAGGATTCACCGAAAAGCGTCACATTGCGGCGGTCGCCGCCGAATGCAGGAATGTTGCGCTGCACCCACTGCAGTGCGGCAATCTGGTCAAGCAGACCAAAGTTGTTTACCGTGCCCGCGGCAGGATACTCAGCGTCCAGGGCCGGGTGTGAGAAGAAGCCGAGATGACCCAGCCGGTAGTTAAGGGTGACCACCACTGCGCCCCGGGACGCCAGCGGTTTGCCGCTGTAGGGTGCCAGGCCGCCCGCACCAATGGTGTAGCCTCCTCCGTGCAGCCACACCATCACCGGCAGCGGCGTTGACGGTTCGACATCGGGTGTCCAGACATTCAGGTAGAGACAATCTTCACTAAACTCACCGGGATCGCCGCCGCCCACAGCCTGGCAATACGTGCGATTTTGCCAGGCGGATGACCCGAACGCCGTGGCATCGCGCACATGCTGCCACGGTATCACTGGCTGAGGCGGGCGCCAGCGTAGTGCGCCCTGCGGTGCCGCCGCATAAGGTATGCCTTTAAATACGAAAAGGTCATCATCCATGCCTCCACGTAACTCTCCCTCAGCAGTCATGATCCTCAGACCCGTTTCGTTTTTCATTCCTGTTTCCCTGTCTAAACGTTCCTCCATTATTTGCAGGCACGCCAGTATTGTCCAGGTACGGAGGGGATTTGCAGAATATGCCGAAGCGAGAGATGCAGGGGCTAGCATGCCCATCAACAGGTTCAGAGCGTCAGTGATGACCAGGGATTAACGTTGTTTACGTTTCGCCAGCACGTGAATGCGTTGTCAGCGCCGACGATATCCACATTTCTCACGCATCCCACGCGTTTTTACTGCAAATAATTAGTCAGTTTTCTAACACATCAGGATACTCACGCCGCTAAATTTTCGCTGGATGGTGAAGCGTCTTTTTTTCCAGGTGAACTGAACAGTCCTGATCGATTACCTTCCATCAGGACCATCCGCTTAACAGGGCTGTGGTGAAGAGAGCAACGCGGGCAACGTAGACGTTGCCCGTAGACACTGTCAGGCCTCGCGCAGGCCGCACTGCGCCAGTGAGCGCTGCTGGCGCTCTTCATATAACGCCATTTCATCCAGCACAGGGGTACCCAATGCGGCTTCAAACGCCTGCCGGCTCGCCTGTCCCGCCGAACGAACCTGCGCCCGATCGCCAAGGTTAGACTGAAAAATGCCTGCCGCGCTCACGGGAAGAAAATCCTCATAGGTGATGGGGTCAGCCAGTACACGCCCTTCTTTGATAAGGGTCTCCAGCGATTCCCCCTGGGCAGGCGGCGTAGCAATACCCTTTTCGCTCAGGCGATAATGAAACCACGCCAGTCCCTGCTGGCGCAGCGTGGTTTCGTCGTCCGGGAAATCGCGGAAAATCGTCGACAGATGTTGCTGGTGTTGCTGATTATCCTGACCGCTGCCCGCCTCGCTCAGTAATCGATCGTAGAGTGCGCGTCCTGCGGGCGTCAGCGCTGCCCCGCGCTGCTCAATTTCTCCGAAGCGCGCCGTATGCGTTCCCTGATGACCTTCTTTAAAGATGATCGGCTCTTCCAGCGCTTTAAAGCTGGTTTGACGTAACAGGATGGGGACCTGACGACGAGGCGGTCCCTCGATCAGGGTTTTCGGATCGATACCGCGCGAAGGCATCAGTTGCTGGACACGGTCGATATCCAGTGTGCGCGGCGTAAGATGGTTGATGTGACAACCGGGAAAGCAGACTACATCCGCAATCAGCCGGTGCTGCTGGTTCAGCGCCTGATAGGTCTGGCTGTCTACACTGCTGTGAGCATGCCAGCGGAAGGTTTCCAGCGCTTCAGTCACAAATTCACCGGCCTGCTCCTCCGTTAATCCGCCCTGCTGCTGATGCAGTTGCAGCAACGCCCGGCAACGGGGAGTGAAAATGTTGCGCGCAGAGAGAATCTCCGCCGCTTTTTCGCGCAGCGCCGCATCGTCGATCAGTTCAGGGCGTAACAGCGAGGTAAAGACCCGGAAGGGGTTGCGCCGCAGTGCCGCATCAGTTACTGGCCGGAACGCGGTGGAGTGCACCGGCACCCCTGCCTGAGAGAGATCGTAATAGCCTACCGGATGCATTCCCATCACCGCAAACACCTGTCGCAGTGTGGCGAGTTCGTCTGCGGTGCCGACACGGATCGCGCCATGGCGTTCAACATTAAGTCGGCCGATTTCATCAGCAGCCGTAAGGCGATCTTTCAGCGCACTATCCGCTTCCAGTACGCGTTCATTAACGGTAGCGACCAACTGCATCAGCGTGCCATATTGCGGCACTTCCTGCTGATACATGGCTGACATTGCCTGAGAGAAACGGGTGCGGATGAGGTCCGCACTGATAAAGTTGTCCATCTTATCCACCTGACACCATGATCGTTGCTGCTAATGTAATGCAACGCGCTGGCGCCAGTGGAAAAAATCACGAATCTGTGATCGGCTTAAAGCCATAGCGGTTTTTTAACAGCAGCATCAGGGTAGTGATCACAGCCGGTATTGCCAGCAGCAGAAAGATAACGCTGAAAGACCAGCCGAGTGACATCATCTCTGCACCGACGAAAGCGCTTAAAATCGCACCAATGCGGCCCACACCATGCATCCAGCTGGAGCCAGTGGCGCGTGCGTGCGTGGGATAGTAGCTGGCGGATAAGGCATTCATGCCGGTGTTAGCGCCGTTGAAACAGAAGCCACTGCAAAAAGCGATTGCGCTCATCATGCCCACTTCGGCTGGCGAAAAGCCAAGGGCCACGATAAACAGCCCGCCACAGCCGTAAATCGCTGCCAGCGCCAGATTGGCATTAAAGCGATCCATCATCCAGCCTGCAAACAACGATCCCAGCGTCCCGCCAGCCTGATACATCGCGGTGATAATCGCCGCTTCGGTGACAGACATGCCCAGCGTGTTGACCAGTGATGGCAGCCAGCTGCCAATCAGGTAGACCATGAACAGTCCCATAAAATAGCCACCCCACAGCATCGTGCTGCCAAACAGATAGCGGCGTGACAGGACGGTGCCGATCGCGCCACCCGCCGGCACGCTGACTTCCGGCGCGTGAAACGCACAGTCTGGTCGGGTTTTGCCCGGCATCATCCGATCAAGGATGGCGTGAATGCGGGCAGCCGGTGCACCACGACTGATGAGGAATCGCACGGATTCCGGCAGGCCACGAATCAGTAATGGCAGCACCAGCAGCGGCAGCATGCCGCCCAGTAGCAGCACAGAGTGCCAGTTATAGCGCGGGAGCAGCCATGAAGCGGCAAATCCCCCGCTGGCCGCGCCAAAGGTGAAGCCGCAGAACACAACGGTGATAAGAAACGCCCGTCGCCGTTCAGGCGCATACTCCGCCACCAGCGTACCGACGTTGGGCATTGCGGCACCCAGGCCCAGCCCGGTCAGGAAGCGGAACAGCATCATCTGTTCAATATTTTGTGACAGCGCGGTTGCCAGCGTCCAGAGACCAAAAAAGAAAACGCTTAAGATAATCATCATGCGACGGCCATAGCGGTCAGCCAGCGGCCCCGCCACCATCGCACCCAGCGCAAGACCGATTAAGGCGGCGCTGATGACAACGCCAAGCTGATGATTTGTTACGCCCCACGCGGCTTTAAGCGTCGGCGCAATAAAACCCATAATCGCAATGTCCATGCCATCGAGTGCTACCACGATAAAGCAGAGAGCAATGAGCCGCTTTTGCCAGGGGCTCAGCTGCTGCTGGTTGATAAGCTGGCGGACATCTACCGCCTCGATGCTGGTCAATGAACACTCCCTGAGTAAAGAAATCTGGCATCAGTTTAAGTAAAAAAAACGGCGTTTATGATAGCTGATCGTTAACCTTAAGCGGTCAGATTTTTGTTTGATAGTGAGAATCATTCATATTCATTCAATTAAGTCGTTGATTTCTCTTTGACCAGAGAATGAACGCGTCACAACCGTTTTAAGATGAATGCTTGAAAATCATGGCGTTAAACAGCGAAGCGGTCATTCCCGTGCTTTTGTTAAAAAAATTTGCAGCAAAGTTAACAGAATTCATTTTTAACAGTTGCCTCACGCCCTTCATTCTCATTAAGTTTAGGATATGGAAAAAAATATCCTTTTCAATCAGCGCATTCGCTTGCGCCACTTACACACCTTTGTTGCGGTTGCGCAGCAAGGTACGCTGGGCCGGGCGGCTGAGACGCTTAGCCTGAGTCAGCCTGCCCTGTCTAAAACCCTGAATGAGCTGGAGGAACTGACCGGCGTTCGTCTGTTTGAACGTGGCCGTCTGGGCGCGCAACTGACCACCATGGGGGAACAATTTCTGACACATGCCGTGCGTGTGCTCGACGCGCTCAATCATGCCGGTCAAAGTTTTAATGAGCAGCCAGGCGATGCGCCGGTGATTATCCGGCTGGGTGCGCTGACCACCGCCGCAATGGGGATGCTGCCACGCATTCTTGATCGTTTTCATCAGTTACAACCCAATACCACTATCCAGGTGGCAACGCTGCACAACAATGTGCTGCTGGCAGGATTACGCGGCGGTGAGTTTGATATCGGCATTGGACGGATGGCGGACAGCGACATGATGACCGGTCTGACCTATGAGCTGCTTTTTCTGGAGTCGCTTAAGCTGGTAGTGAGGCCGGAACACCCGCTTTTAAGTGACAACGTCACACTTTCACGCGCCATGCAGTGGCCGGTGGTGATTTCGCCCGAAGGCACTGCACCGCGCCGGATTGCACAACAGATGCTGGATGAACAGGGGTGTACGTTGCCACCTCACTGTATTGAGACCTCATCGACCTCACTGGCACGCCAGCTGGCTCTCCGCTACGACTATATCTGGTTCGTTCCTTCCGGCGCGATTAAAGAGGATCTCAGCCACAACGCGGTCTGTGCGCTGCCGATCAACTCATCCGGCCCGGGCGAGCCAGTGGGCATCATTACGCGCACCGGCGCAGAGCTCAGCCTGAGTGCCGAAGTGCTGATGTCTACCATTCGTAAATTTCACAGCTAGCGGCTGCGTTTCGCATGCCGCTCGCGGTTTTCAAGGCGCGCTTTATCGGTTTTACGTAAACCCACGTAGAGCGCACCGCCTCCGCCATGGCGGGTCTGTGCCACGCAAAAAGTCTGTACGTCGTCAAACTGCTGTAACCAGCGCGCGAGATAGCTTCGTACGATATTGGCATGTGACTCGTTATCACGTCCTTTGCCGTGAATGATCAGCAAATTTCGTAATCCCTGTTTGTGTGCCTGCATCATAAAATTGAACAGCGCCTGACGGCAGGTTTCTACCGGTTGCCGTAACAGGTTGAGACTGGCATCCAGCTTGTATTCACCCCGACGCAGTTTATCCAGAATACCCTGCTGGATGCCGTCGGCTTTATATTCCAGCTGCGTATTAAGTGGGATAATCTCCAGGTCACCCCGGGTCAGGAAATTCTCCAGCTCAGATTCGCCCGGCGGTTTGCGTGGTGCTTTGGTTGAAGGGGCTTTCAGCCACAGGGTCGTGGTGGTGTCTTTCAATGGCGTGACATCGCCCATGGCATCCCGAAAAAGATCGTTATCATCAAGGTTCATGGTTTTCTCACACCGGGTTAAATTGATCGAATGTGTCAGACAGGCTTTAACAGTTAGCGTAGCAAAAGCTGGAATTACCGGACCACCCGCCTTTTCCCACCCTAACGGGCCGTAGAGAATCGTGCAACAGATCACATAAGCGGAAAGTTATCGTGACAGTAGTCTCTTCCCGCATACTTAAATGCCCGTTACATCGGCCTTTGACGCCGTATATATCCTCCATAATGTTTGTGGGTGTAAAACTGCTCGGATGAGTTCCCTTCAGCACAAAAAATGTTAAAATTGACCCCAGTCACTTATCGTCGAGCAAACCATTATGATCCCTGAAAAACGCAGCATACGTCGTATTCAGTCGGGCGGTTGTGCCATTCACTGCCAGGATTGCAGCATCAGTCAGCTCTGCATCCCCTTCACGTTAAATGAACATGAGCTGGATCAGCTCGACAATATCATTGAGCGTAAAAAACCGATTCAGAAAGGGCAAACGCTTTTTAAAGCGGGAGACGAACTCAGGTCTCTGTATGCCATTCGTTCCGGCAGTATTAAAAGCTATACCATTACCGAACAGGGTGATGAGCAAATTACCGGTTTCCATCTGGCGGGTGATTTAGTTGGCTTTGATGCCATTTTAAATGCCAGCCATCCCAGCTTTGCGCAGGCGCTGGAAACGGCCATGGTGTGTGAAATTCCTTTTGAAACGCTGGATGACCTGTCAGGTAAAATGCCGGCACTGCGTCAGCAGATGATGCGTTTAATGAGCGGTGAGATTAAAGGCGACCAGGATATGATTCTGCTGTTGTCGAAGAAAAATGCTGAGGAGCGACTGGCGGCGTTTATCTGGAACCTCTCACGCCGTTTCGGCCAGCGCGGCTTTTCACAGCGTGAATTTCGCCTCACCATGACGCGCGGTGACATTGGTAATTACCTGGGCCTGACGGTTGAAACCATCAGTCGCCTGCTGGGCCGTTTTCAGAAGTCCGGTATGCTGGCGGTGAAAGGCAAATACATCACAATTGAAAACCACGCCCTGCTGGAAGAGTTAGCGGGCCAGAGTCACCAGGCCGCCTGATTCAAAGCCGGATCAATAAATCTTATTTTATTGATCCGGCAATAACTTTTTCACTTCTTCCGCTGTACAACATAGGCTATCTTTACTCCAGTCGCTCTGGTTTAAGGAGAACGCCTCATGTCCCAGTACCAAAATATTCTGGTCGCCATTGATGCCCAGCAAGACGATCAGCCCGCGCTGCGACGTGCGGTCTATCTGAATCAACGTATCGGCGGAAGAATTAAAGCCTTCCTGCCTATCTATGATTTTTCATATGAAATGACCACCCTGCTTTCGCCGGATGAGCGCGCGTCTATGCGCCAGGGTGTCATCAGCCAGCGTACCGAATGGATCCGCGAGCAGGCCCGCGCTTATCTTGATGCCGGTGTCGACATTGATATCAAAGTGATCTGGCATAACCGCCCCTTTGAGGCCATCATTCAGGAAGTGCTCGCTCATCAGCATGATCTGGTGCTGAAAATGGCGCATCAGCATGACCGCCTGGAGTCCGTGATTTTCACCCCAACCGACTGGCATCTGCTGCGTAAATGCCCTTGCCCGGTCTGGATGGTCAAAGATCAGCCGTGGCCGGAAGGCGGTAAAGCCATTGTCGCCGTCAATCTTGCCAGCGAAGAGCCGCATCACGATGGCCTGAATCAGAAGCTGATTCGTGAAACGATGAAGCTGGCGGAAAAGGTGAATCAGACCGAAGTCCACCTTGTCGGTGCCTACCCGATTACCCCAATCAATATTGCTATCGAACTGCCCGATTTTGATCCCAGCGTCTACAACGATGCTATCCGGGGTCAGCATCTGGTGGCCATGAAAGCACTGCGCCAGAAATTCTCAATTGGTGAAGAGTTCACCCACGTGGCTAAAGGCTTGCCGGAAGAGGTTATCCCCGATCTGGCCGCGCATCTCGGTGCCGGCGTAGTCGTGCTGGGCACCATCGGAAGGACCGGACTATCAGCGGCGTTCCTGGGCAATACGGCGGAACAGGTGATCGATCATCTGCGTTGCGATCTGCTGGCGCTTAAGCCTGACGATTTCAAGTCGCCGATTGATCTGGATGATGAAGAGGACGAGGAGGATTAACGTCTCCTCGTAAAGAAAATGGGCGGCTGATTAGCTGCCCATTTTTTTATTACAGCGCTTTGAGAATCGCTTCCACGCTGGCTTTGGCATCGCCAAACAGCATCTGGCTGTTCTCCTTAAAGAACAGCGGATTCTGAACGCCGGCATAGCCTGTGTTCATTGAGCGTTTGAACACCACCACGTTGTGCGCCTTCCACACTTCCAGCACCGGCATTCCCGCAATCGGGCTGCGGGGATCATCCTGCGCTGCCGGGTTGACGGTATCGTTAGCACCAATCACCAGCACCGTGTCGGTGTCGCTGAAGTCATCGTTGATTTCATCCATCTCCAGCACCACGTCATAAGGCACTTTGGCCTCGGCCAGCAGCACGTTCATGTGCCCCGGCAAACGCCCCGCGACCGGATGAATGCCGAAGCGCACTTTGATGCCAAGCGCGCGCAGACGTGCCGTGATTTCCGCTACCGGATACTGCGCCTGCGCCACGGCCATGCCGTAGCCTGGGGTAATAATCACCGAGCGGGAGGCTTTAAGCATCTCTGCGGTCTCTTCAGCGGTAATTTCACGATGCTCGCCCGCTTCCTGCGTTTCGTCACCACTGCTGACTTCAGTACCGAATCCACCCGCGATCACGCTGATGAACGAACGGTTCATCGCTTTACACATGATATAGGAGAGAATCGCACCGGACGAACCCACCAGTGCACCGGTCACAATCAGCAGATCGTTGCTGAGCATGAAACCGGCGGCGGCGGCGGCCCAGCCTGAATAGGAGTTCAGCATCGACACCACGACCGGCATATCGGCACCGCCAATCGACGCGACCAGATGCCAGCCAAACGCCAGTGCAATCACCGTCATCAGCAGCAACGCAAAGACCTGCGCAGCGCTGCTGCTGGTGTTAACAAACCACAGCAGCAGCAGGAACGAGACCAGCAGCGCCAGCAGATTGAGCTTGTGACGATGCGGTAACGCCAGCGGTTTTGAGGAGATTTTGCCGCACAGCTTGCCAAACGCCACCAGCGAGCCGGTGAAGGTGACGGCACCGATAAAAATACCGATAAACACTTCACTGAGATGGATATTTTCCATCACTGCTGGCAGGCCAGGCGCATGGTCGATATAGCTGTTTATGCCGACCAGTACCGCGGCCAGGCCGACAAAGCTGTGCAGAATCGCGACCAGTTCCGGCATTTCGGTCATTTCGACTTTCTTTGCCATGCGGATACCAATAGCGCCGCCAATCACCATCGCCAGCAGGATCCAGACCACGTTACCGCTGTCCGGACCAAAAATGGTGGCGACCAGCGCAATCGCCATGCCGCTGATACCGAAACTATTACCCCGCTTAGACGTCTCGTGACGCGAGAGACCGGCAAGGCTACAGATGAAGAGAATTGCAGCAACAATATAGGCTGCAGTGACTAATCCGCCAGACATGTCTTACCCCTTACGAAACATTTTCAGCATGCGCTGGGTGACGGTAAAGCCACCAAAGATATTGATGCTGGCAATCAGCACGGCAATAAAGGAGATAAAGGTGACCCAGCCACCGTGCCCCATCTGCAAGACTGCCCCGATCACGATGATGCCGGATATGGCATTGGTCACGGACATCAGCGGCGTATGCAGCGCATGACTGACGTTCCAGACCACGTAATAACCCACCACACAGGCGAGCGCGAACACGGTAAAATGGGAGAGGAAATCGGCAGGCGCCACGTTGGCCAGGCTGCCAAACAGCACGATGGCCAGAGCAATAAGCAGATATTTTCGCCACGGTGAAACAGGTTTCACCTCAATCTTCACTGCCGGTTTCGCGGTTGCCGGTGCAGCCTGAGGTGCAGCGGACACCTGAATCGGCGGTGCCGGCCAGGTGACTTCCCCCTCGCGCACCACAGTCACGCCCCGTACGACTACATCGTCGAAGTCGACCTGGATTTCGCCATTCTTCTCTTTGCACAGCAGCGTCATCAGGTTGACCAGGTTGGTGCCATAAAGCTGGGAGGATTGCGTTGCCAGACGGCTCGGCAGGTCGGTGTAGCCAATGATTTTGACGCCGTCAGGTGTCACAGTAACCTGATCCGCGACGGTCAGCGCACAGTTGCCGCCAGTCTGCGCGGCCAAATCCACAATCACACTGCCGGGCTTCATGCTGGCAACCATCTCTTCGGTGATCAGTTTCGGTGCCGGTTTGCCAGGGATCAGCGCCGTGGTGACAATGATATCGACTTCTCTGGCCTGACTGGCAAACAGGGCCATCTCCGCTTTAATGAACGCCTCGGACATCACTTTGGCATAGCCATCACCGCTGCCAGCTTCCTCTTTGAAGTCGAGTTCAAGGAATTCGGCGCCCATACTCTGCACCTGCTCTTTGACTTCGGGACGGGTATCAAACGCCCGGACAATCGCGCCCAGACTGCCCGCTGCACCAATTGCTGCCAGCCCGGCCACACCTGCCCCAATCACCATCACTTTTGCCGGTGGCACTTTGCCCGCCGCCGTGATCTGCCCGGTAAAGAAGCGACCAAATTCATGCGCAGCTTCCACAATCGCACGATAACCGGCAATGTTTGCCATGGAGCTCAGCGCATCCAGCGACTGCGCCCGTGAAATGCGCGGCACCGAGTCCATTGCCATGACAGTGACCTGACGTGCGGCCAGTTTTGACAGCAGATCGGGATGTTGCGCGGGCCAGATAAAGCTAACCAGCGTGCTACCCGCGCGGGTCAGTGCAATCTCTTCGTCATCGGGTGCATTTACTTTCAGCACGATGTCGGACTGCCAGACCTGATCTCTGTCGCTGAGCGTGGCGCCAGCGGCGATATAGCTTTCATTATCGAAGCTGGCGCGTTTACCTGCGTCACGCTCCACGGTGACACTAAAACCCAGCCTGATAAGTTGTTCCACGGTCTTTGGCGTGGCGGCCACGCGCGACTCGTTTGGCAACCTTTCCTTGGGTATTCCAATTAACATAGTGTTTCCTTTCATCGGTTAAGGATGATGGCCCGTATCTGCACCACGACTGCGCAACTGAAACGCCGTTTCGGTTACTTATAGACGAAATGCATGTATTTCAAAGTGTTTATAACCTACTGAAAATGTGACCAGCGATCTATAGCGTCTGTACAGAGTGATGACATTCACTCAATTATTCAGCGTTCTGCTTAAAAATCGGTGTTAACCCACTGCAAAACAGCCTGACAGGCAAATATTCTGCCAGAGATAATTATGAGCGGGCGAATTAAGCATCAATAAAAACCTATAATTAACAATGCATTAACTGTTTAACCGATATTAGTTATCGCTTTTAGTGATAACCGTGGCTAAAACGGGCCATAACTGCGTTTGATGACAATTAAATGAAAAAATGATGGTTTAATAACGCGATCTGACACAAAAAATCGCTGCGACAGTCTGTTTATAACATGCAATAATCAGCGGCTAATCTGTTATACATCAAGAGTCCAGCACGTTTTCGTACTCATTTTTGCGTAAGGCGAAGGATTATTTTTATGAAGCTGAAGAACACTATTCTGGCGTCCACTTTGTTGTCCCTGCTGGCAGCCAACGCATTCGCTGCGCAGGAGTTAACGCCAGAAAAAGCGGCAGCGTTGAAGCCATTCGAACGTATTAATATCACCGGCCGTTTCAACGCGATCGGCGACGCTGCCGATGCCGTCTCTAAGCGTGCAGATCAGATGGGCGCTGCCTCTTATTACATCCAGGCAATCAACGACAGTAACGGCAACAGCGGTAACTGGCGCGTCACGGCTGACCTCTATAAAGCCGATGCGCCGGCAGCTTCAGCGTCAACAACGTATCGTCGCTTTAACGGCGTTAATGAACTGCCAAAAGCAGAAGCCTACAGACTTGAACCGTTTGATACCGTTTCGGTCAGCGGCTTCTTTGCCAGCCAGCCGGATGTTAACGACGCTATTTCAAAAGCCGCGAAAGAGAAAGGTGCCGCATCATTCTTTATCGTGCGCCAGATTGATGCTAACAGCGGTGGCAACCAGTACGTCACCGCCTATGTCTACAAAGCGGATGCTAAAGAACGTACAGTGCAGACACCAAACGCCATCCCAGCCGATTCAGAAGCAGGTAAAGCTGCGCTGGCAACCGGTGGCGCGGCAGCCGCTAACGTAGAGATTCCTGGCGTGGCCTCATCTGAAACGCCAAGCAACAAAGTGGGCCGTTTCTTCGAAACACAAAGCTCTACCGGTAAGCGCTACACGGTGAATCTGCCTAACGGTAAATCGGTGCAGGAAGTTAACGCGATTACCGCCGCGCAGATGCAGCCGTTTGATACCGTGACTTTCACGGGCCACTTCGGTTCACCTACTGAGGTTTCAGAAGAAGTGGCGAAGCGTGCTTCAGATAAAGGTGCCAAGTTCTATCACGTGACTCGTCAGTGGCAGAACCAGAGTGGCGGTAACCTGACCGTGACGGCTGACCTGTTTAAGTAATCCCTCACAGGGCGGCACCCGCCGCCCTGCTGTTTGCAAACCTGCTTTGTTTTGCATAGTTATGCATTGCCATCCCCTGCCACACTCCGTAAAATCCCCCGCCTGTTTTACCGGATATTGTCCCTGGATTGTGCCATTGGTCTGACATAACCCAGCGATATAATCCGATTTACCCAGCCATATATGCTAGCGGGAAGGTTGTTTTGGAGAAAAAATTAGGTCTCGGTGCGCTGACAGCACTGGTGCTCAGCTCAATGCTGGGTGCAGGTGTGTTCAGTCTGCCGCAAAACATGGCTGCAGTGGCCGGTCCGGCTGCTCTGCTGCTGGGTTGGCTGATCACCGGTGTCGGCATTATCTTTCTTTCGCTGGCGATGTTGCTGTTAACCCGCCTTAAACCCGAACTTGACGGCGGCATCTTTACTTACGCCCGCGCCGGATTCGGCGAACTAATGGGGTTCTGCTCTGCATGGGGCTACTGGCTGTGTGCTGTTATCGCCAATGTCTCCTATCTGGTAATTGTCTTCTCGGCCCTGAGCTTCTTCACCGATACGCCGGACCGGATTATTTTTGGTGATGGCAACACCTGGCAGGCGATGCTGGGCGCATCCGTGCTGCTGTGGCTGGTTCACTGGCTGGTGCTGCGCGGTGTGCAGACAGCAGCCAGCATCAATCTGATGGCCACGCTGGGCAAGCTGGTGCCCTTACTGCTGTTCATTGTGCTGGCGGTGATGGCGTTCAATTATGATCGCTTTCGCTTCGATTTTTCCGGCGTCACGCTGGGGCAACCGCTCTGGGAGCAGATCAAGCAAACCATGCTGATCACTCTTTGGGTCTTTATCGGGGTTGAGGGTGCGGTGGTGGTTTCTGCGCGTGCACGTCAGAAAAAGGATGTGGGCCGTGCAACACTTTTTGCCGTTCTGGCTGCCTTACTGGTCTATTTGCTGGTAACCCTGCTGTCGCTGGGCGTGGTTCCGCGCGCTGAACTGGCTGAAATGCGCAATCCGTCCATGGCGGGATTGATGACAAGACTGATGGGCAACTGGGGCGATGCGGTGATTGCGATTGGCCTGATCGTCTCTGTCTGTGGTGCCTACCTGAGCTGGACGATCATGGCTGCTGAAGTGCCGCTGATTGCTGCGCAGCAGGGGGCGTTTCCTCGCATTATCGCCCGACAGAACCGACACAACGCGCCGGCCGCCTCGCTGTGGCTGACCAACGGCAGCATTCAGCTCTGCCTGATCCTGATTGCCCTGACCGGTGCTAACTACAATAACCTGCTGACCATCGCCTCAGAGATGATTCTGGTGCCCTATTTACTGGTGGGGTTATACCTGATCAAAGTGGTGCGCGGACAGAATAAACCCATGGCGATGGCGGTGGGTGTCGGCGCCAGTCTGTATGGCATCTGGCTGCTCTACGCGTCGGGGCCAATGCACCTGATGGCGTCAGTCGTGCTCTACTCCCCAGGCCTGCTGTTGTTTCTGTTTGCCCGACGCGGCGGCCGCGCTGATGTTGCGCTGACCTCGCTGGAGCGGATTGCAATGGGATTACTGATTGCTGCGACGCTGCCCGCTGTGTGGCAGCTGACCACATAGCGCCGGATCCATCGGGCGTCATTGTTGCAGAGAGTCTGGACACGGGTAGCGCAGGACACGCAGGCGTACATGAGGATAATGAGCGCTGCCCGGTGTCAGACTGACTGATTTACTAGCCTGGTGAGAGAGGTGCTTAGTGTGACTGCACCGGGATCGACACACACAGCAGGTCATCCTGCTGGGTAAGATTCAGCGGTTTTGAATATTCATGATGGATCGCGTCCAGCTGCTCCGCAGAGAGCGGATAAGGGAGCTGAATATCAAAACGGCTTATCTGCTGCTGTTCTGCGAGCGTAATCAGGCGTGCGATGTTAATTTCGTCGCTGACCTGAGTAGAAATGATTTGTAATGCTAATTCTTTTAACGGGTCGTCACTGCCCTGTAAACGGTGTGCTGATTTACGTGTCACCATGCCAAAGATCGGCATCACACCATAAATAGCATCAACGAAGCTCCAGCGCTTTTTGCAGGAAGCGGAAAGAAAGTCACTGTAATTGAAGCAGATGCGGTCGGGGTATATGGCTGATGCCAGCTCTTTATCAGACACACTAACGCTCCTCATGATAATCATCGATATCCCAAACCTGGCGCAAAAATGCCGCGCTAATGATTGCACATATTGACGGTTATATACCAGCAAGCCACGGATATTTCGTGCGATAACGTAGAGCTCAGGACCAGGACAAGATATGATTTCTCTCACGTCTGTTTCTGCTTTGTGAACTATGAACAAAATTGTTTATGTTGAAGATGAACCTGAAGTGGGTTCGCTGATTGCAGCTTACCTTGGTCGTCATGATATTGAGGTAATTGTCGAGACGCGCGGTGATCGTGCTGAAGCGGTGATAGCGGAACAGCAGCCGGATCTGGTGATGCTGGATATCATGTTACCCGGCAAGGATGGCATGACCATCTGCCGCGACCTGCGGGCCAACTGGCAGGGACCGATTGTGTTACTGACGTCACTGGACAGCGACATGAATCATATTCTGGCCCTGGAGATGGGTGCGCAGGATTACATCCTGAAAACCACCCCGCCTGCGGTGCTGCTGGCTCGCCTGCGCCTGCACCTGCGTCAGTCCCATCAGGGACAGCCGGAAGATACACCGAGCGCACCTGCTGCCAACCGTATGCTGCGTTTTGGCTCGCTGACCATTGATGCCCTGAACCGGCAGGTCACGCTGTTTGAGGAGCAGATCGCCCTTTCTACCGCAGATTTCGATCTGCTCTGGGTGCTCGCCAGTCATGCGGGCCAGACACTGAACCGGGATGCGCTGCTGAAAACATTGCGTGGCGTCAGCTATGATGGTTTAGACCGTAGCATCGACGTGGCGATCTCGCGGCTGCGTAAAAAGCTGCACGACAGCGCCACCGAGCCCTTCCGCATCAAAACTATCCGCAACAAAGGCTATCTGTTTGCACCTCAGGCCTGGGATACCCGCGGACTATGAGAAAGCTTTTTATTCAGTTCTATCTGCTGCTGTTTGTCTGCTTCCTGGTGATGGCCTTACTGGTGGGGCTGGTTTATAAGTTCACCGCTGAGCGGGCAGGCCGCCAGTCGATGAATGACCTGATGGCCAGCTCGCTCTACCTGATCCGCAGCGAACTGCGCGAGATCCCGCCGCGCGACTGGAATAAGACCATCAAGAGTCTCGATCTTGGTCTCTCATTCGACCTGCACATCGAGCCGATGAACAAATATCAGCTTGATGAAGGCAACATGCGTCGGTTGCGTGCCGGAGAGATTGTTGCGCTCGATGACCAGTACACCTTTTTACAGCATATTCCGCGCAGCCACTATGTGCTGTCAGTCGGACCAATTCCCTATCTTTTCTACCTGCATCAGATGCGGCTGCTGGATATTGCCCTGCTGGTGTTTATTGGCATGTCTCTGGCACTGCCGGTGTTCATCTGGCTTCGTCCCCACTGGCAGGAGATGCAGCGACTGGAAAAAGCAGCGCAGCGTTTTGGCCGGGGTGAGCTTGATGTACGTACCCATTTTGACAGTACCTCCAGCCTCTTTCGGCTTGGTATCGCCTTTAACCAGATGGCCGAGAATATCAATACGCTGGTAGCCAGCAAAAAGCAGCTGATTGATGGCATCGCCCATGAGCTTCGAACGCCGCTGGTGCGCCTGCGTTACCGGTTAGAGATGAGCGACAACCTGACGGATGGCGAACGGGTGGCGCTGAACCGCGATATCGGCCAGCTTGAAAGCCTGATAGAGGAACTGCTGACCTATGCACGACTTGATCGGCCGCGCGTCGATCTCAATCTTAAAACACTGGATCTCGCCAGCTGGCTGAGCGAGCGGCTTGACGATTTTCGCACCATCAACCCGGACATACGGCTCGACCTTGACCTGCCACAGCGTGAAAACATCGGCGTTTCTGATACCCGCCTGATGGAACGAGTGCTGGATAACCTGGTGAACAATGCGCTGCGTTATGCTCAGCAGCGGCTGCGTGTCAGTTTATGGTTTGATGGCGCGATCGGGTGTCTGCAGGTGGAAGATGATGGTCCCGGCATTCCGCCGGAAGAGCGTGAACGGGTTTTCGAACCCTTTGTCCGACTTGACCCGAGCCGCGACCGCGCCACAGGCGGCTGCGGATTAGGCCTGGCAATTGTCTACTCTATTGCTCAGGCGCTCAGCGGCAAGGTGACAATTGAGTCCAGCCCGCTGGGCGGCACCAGCGTTCGCTTTTGCTGGCCGGTTGATCTAACCTTGCGCGAAATTGCGCAGCGTTAAAACCACAAGGAGTCTTACGTGACCTCAGCGTATCAACAACTGACCAAAACTTTCCAGCGCCTGTCCCGTTTCAGTCACGTCACGGCGATTGCCGGATGCGACATGCAGACCACCATGCCGCCGGGCGGCAGTCAGGCTCGCGGTGAAGCACTGGCTGAAATGAGCGTGCTGCAACACCAGATTCTGACTGCCCCTCAGGTCGGTGAGTGGCTTAAGGCTGCTGAGCAGCAGTCGCTGAACGATGTCGAGCGGGCCAATCTCAACGAGATGCAGCGCGCATATCAGCAGGCAACGCTGCTGCCTGATGATTTTGTTGAAGCCAAATCGATCGCCGGTTCGGTCTGCGAACATGCATGGCGCACTCAGCGTCCCGCCAATGACTGGCAGGGTTTTGCCGCCAACCTCAAAGAGGTGGTCCGCCTGAGCCGTGAAGAGGCCCAGCGCCGCGCCGACGCCAGTGGCTGTTCCCGTTACGATGCGCTGCTGGATCTCTATGAACCAGGTATGACCCGGGCCCGACTGGATGAAACCTTTGGCGAACTGAAAACCTGGCTACCTGACCTCTTACAGCAGGTCGTGGAAAAACAGGCACAGCAGAAGGTCATAACGCCGCAGGGGCCATTCGCCGTGCCTGCGCAGCGGCAGCTCGGTCTGAGCATTATGGAGACGCTGGGTTTCGACTTTAACCACGGTCGTCTGGACATCAGTGCACATCCCTTCTGTGGCGGTGTGCCGGAAGATGTGCGCATTACCACCCGTTACAATGAGAATGAGTTTCTCAGTGCCATGATGGGCGTGATTCACGAAACCGGCCATGCTCGCTATGAACAGAATCTGCCGAAGCAGTGGCGCGGTCAGCCGGTAGCACTGGCGCGATCAACGGCTATCCACGAATCACAAAGCCTGTTTATGGAGATGCAGCTTGGTCGCAGCCGTGAATTCCTGCAGCGCATTCTGCCGCAGGTGATCGCCACCTTTGGCGATCAACCCGCCCTGCTGGCGGATAATTTCGTGCGCCTGACCCAGCGGGTTTTGCCTGGCCTGATCCGGGTTGACGCTGACGAGCTCAGCTATCCGGCGCATGTCATTTTACGCTACGAAATTGAGCAGGCGTTGATCGAAGGGGACATTGAGGTTGAAGATATCCCGGCGCTGTGGGATGAGAAGATGATGCAGTCGCTGGGGCTGGATACGCGGGGTAACTACCGCGATGGCTGTATGCAGGATATTCACTGGACCGACGGCGCCTTCGGCTACTTCCCCACCTATACGCTGGGCGCAATGTACGCCGCGCAGCTGTTCCAGTCGTTACAGAAGGCTATTCCTCAGCTCAGTGAGCTGATTCAGCATGGTGAGCTGCAGCCGGTGTTCGACTGGCTGCAACAGAATATCTGGCAGCACGGCAGCCGTTTCCAGACCGACCAGTTGCTGATCAACGCCACTGGCGAAGCGCTGAACCCGGCTTTCTTCCGCCAGCACCTTGAACAACGTTACCTTAATAGCTAAGCTTTCGGGCGGTCATCTGACCGCCCTTTCCCGCCTTTGTACAATCGGTTACACGCCGATACCAAACACCCACGGACACCGTTCATTGATTTCCCTATAGTCTCTTCACCGGCCCCGCAGTGGGCTACACATGAAAAAATAGTCTCCGAGGGATTTGCGATGAAAAAATTATTTGCACTGGTTGTCGCCGCTGCTATGGGTATGTCTTCTGTTGCTTTCGCTGCTGACACCACAGCTGCTCCAGCTGCTGCGCCAGCCGCAACAACTACTACTCCTGCCGCTGCAGCACCGGCTAAAACTGTTCACAAGACTGCGCACAAGAAACACCATAAAGCTGCTCAGAAAGCCCAGGCTGCTCAGAAACACCACAAAAAAGCGGTGAAAAAAGATGCAGCGCAGAAAGCGCAGGCTGCTAAAAAAGTTCACCACAAAAAAGCGGTAAAACCTGCTGCACAGAAAGCTCAGGCCGCTAAAAAAGTTCACCACAAAAAAGTAACTAAACCAGCCGCTCAGAAAGCGCAGGCTGCTAAAAAAGTTCATCACAAAAAAGTAACTAAACCAGCTGCCCAGAAAGCTCAGGCTGCTAAAAAAATGCACCACAAAAAAGTAACTAAACCAGCTGCCCAGAAAGCGCAGGCTGCTAAGAAAATGCACCACAAAAAAGTTGTGAAACCAGCAGCTAAAAACTAAGGTCGCCTTCAGCGCACGGCCACGAGATGATGAATAAAAACACCCGGTTCTGCCGGGTGTTTCTTTACTGGAGTGGATGAAATGACGAGAGTGGATGAAATAGTGCGTCGCTATCGCTTCGAAATTATTCTGCTTGTTATGATCCTGTGTGGCATTGTTGCAGCCAGCTTTTTTATTTAGATGCTGTAGCGTACTGATTAACCAATAAAACTCCCTTTTTCAACGCTCACCGACTATAGTTACCGTACTTACGTAATAACAATAACGTTAATTTTTTCTCGCCATTGAGATTTCTATGCGCCTGGCTACCTTGTTAATGGTTGGACTCTTCAGCTTTGCCACCACGGTTCATGCCGATGATGACGATGACTCGCCTACTCCTGCTGAGATTAAGATGCTGTTCTTCGGCAAGGATCATCGCCAGGCAATCACCGATATTACTGCTGCCCCCTGGGATGCCATTGGCCAGCTGGAAACCGAAAGTGGTAACCTCTGTACTGCCACGCTCATCTCTCCCCATCTGGCCCTGACCGCCGGACACTGTCTGCTTTCCCCGCCCGGGAATTTCGATAAGCCGGTTGCGCTGCGATTTATGGCCAGCGATAAAGGGTGGCGCTACGAGCTTCATGATATTGATGCGCGGGTGGAACCTTCGCTGGCGTCAAAATTAAAAGCGGATGGCGAAGGCTGGATCGTGCCGAGCAGTGCAGCACCCTATGATTACGGCATCGTGATATTACGCAATCCGCCTTCAGCGATTACGCCCATTCCCTTGTTTGATGGCTCACGCAGCGATCTCACGGCGGCGCTGAAGCTGACCGGACGTAAAGTGACGCAGGCAGGCTATCCGGCCGATCATCTGGATACGCTCTACTCCCACAGCGATTGCCTGATTACCGGCTGGGCGCAACGTGCGGTGCTGTCGCATCAGTGTGACACGCTGCCGGGTGACAGTGGTTCACCGCTGCTGCTTAAAAGCGATAATGGCTGGCAGTTAATCGCGGTACAAAGCTCTGCGCCCGCAGCGAAAGATCGCTATCTGGCTGACAACCGCGCAATTTCGGTCACCTCGTTTAAAGACAAGCTGGAATCCCTCGCGCAGTAACCGCACTGACGCTTTACCATTGGGTGCGCGCCTGTTAAGACGCGCACCCTGGCTTTTTAAGCCGCTATCTGTTCCATCGTCTGCAGGATGCGCTTATCTGAAATGGGATAAGGTGTGCCTAACTGCTGAGCAAAGTAACTGATACGTAGCTCTTCAATCATCCAGCGGATGTTCTGAACCTCTTCATCATCCTGACGCTGCGGCGGCAACTTATTACGCCACGCCTGATACGCCTGTTCCACTGCCTGCACTTTTAACATGCGCGCCCGATCGCTGTGCGGGTCAGCAGGCAGCTTTTCGAGCCGCCGTTCAATACCATTCAGATAACGCAGCGTATCGGCCAGTCGCTGCCAGCCATTGCCGGTGACAAAGCCGCGATAGACCAGACCATTTACCTGCGCCTTGATATCCGATAATGCCAGCGCCATGGTCATATCAACCCGGCCTTTCAGACGCTTATTGATGTTGAAGACGGCCGTGAGGATCTGCTCAACCTGTTGTGCGATCGTCACAACGGTCTCATTGAGTTCACCGCGCACTTTGTCACGCAACTGCTCAAACGCGCCCTGGTCCCAGGCCGGACCGCCCGCTTCACCTATCAGCTTATCAATACCACAGGCGATACAGTCGTCGATGAGCTCCAGCACTTTGCCATAAGGGTTAAAGTAGAGTCCGAGCTTGGCTTTGTTCGGCAATTTCTCGTGCAGATATTTAACCGGAGACGGCACATTCAGCAGCAGCAAGCGACGCTGACCGCGCCACATCATTTTTTGCTGCTCCTGCTCGCTGTCAAACAGGCGAATGGCGACGCTCTCTTTCTCATCGACCAGCGCAGGCCAGGCTTTGACCTGATAGCTGCCGCGCTTCTGTTCATAGCTGCGCGGCAGATCGCCGAAGCTCCAGATGTGCAGTCCGCTCTGCTCCAGCCCGTCATCCGCCACTTTCGATAGCGTTTCCTGCACTTTATCTTTCAGCTGCGCCTTGAGCGCGGTGAGATCTTTACCTTCCAGCAGTTTACGGTTGTGCTCGTCTACCACGCGGAACGTCATTTTCAGATGATCGGGCACCTGTTCCCACTGCCAGTTTTCACGTTCCAGCGTGACACCGGTCATGCGGCGAAACTCACGCGACAGCGCATCAAGCAGTGGCATCTCCATCGCCTTCACGCGTCCCAGAAACGCTTCAGCGTAGTTGGGAGCTGGCACCAGGTTACGGCGCAGCGGTTTGGGCAGCGACTTAATCAGCGCGATGATCAGCTCACGACGCACGCCTGGGATCTGCCATTCAAAGCCGCTATCCTCAACCTGATTCAGCAGCGGCAGCGGAATATGCACCGTGACGCCATCCGCATCGGCACCTGGCTCGAACTGATAACTCAGCCTGAGTTTGAGGTTGCCCTGATGCCAGAAATTGGGGTAGTCGAGCTGGCTGACTTTATCCGCGCCCTCTTTGATCAGCATCTGCTTGTCGAAGTTCAGCAGCTCGGCGTTTTCACGGCTGGCCTGCTTCCACCAGCTGTCAAAATGCTTCGCCGACACCACCTCTTTGCCAATGCGCTGGTCATAAAAAGCAAACAGCGTTTCGTCATCCACCAGGATGTCGCGGCGACGGGATTTGTGTTCCAGATCCTCGACTTCACTACGCAGCTTCTGGTTAGCCCGGAAGAAAGCATGACGCGTCTGCCAGTCGCCTTCCACCAGCGCGTGGCGGATAAACAGCTCACGGCTCAGTGTAGGATCGATGCTGCCATAGTTCACTTTGCGAGCGGCCACAATCGGCAGACCATAGAGCGTGACTTTTTCAGCGGCCATCACCGCGCCCTGCGATTTCTCCCAGTGCGGTTCGCTGTAGCTGCGCTTAATCAGATGCTGCGCCAGCGGCTCAATCCACTCTGGCTCAATGCGCCCCGCCGTGCGGCCCCACAGGCGGCTGGTCTCAACCAGCTCCGCGACCATGGCCCACTTCGGCGGCTTCTTAAACAGCCCGGAGCCAGGGAAGATGGCGAAGCGGGTGTTGCGTGCCCCGGTATACTCCTGCTTATCGGCATCTTTCTGACCGATATGCGACAGCAGACCGCTTAACAGCGCGCAGTGAACGGGCTGCAGCTCAGCCGGTTCGCTGTTCACCGGAATCCCCAGTTCCCGCACCACCTGCCGCAGCTGGGTATAGATATCCTGCCATTCCCGCACGCGCAGATAGTTAAGGAAGTCGGTTTTGCACTGACGACGGAAAACATTGCCGGACAGCGCTTTCTGCTGCTCCGCCAGATAGTTCCAGAGATTCACGTAGGCAAGAAAGTCGGAGTCTTTATCAGCAAAGCGTCGATGCTTCTCATCCGAAGCCTGCTTTTTATCTGCCGGACGCTCACGGGGATCCTGAATCGACAGGCCTGCGGTGATAATCATCACTTCGCGCACGCAGCCAAATTTCTGCGCTTCCAGCACCATCCGCGCCAGGCGAGGATCCACGGGCAGCTGCGCCAGCTGACGCCCGGATCCGGTCAGCTTGTAGTGGCCGTTCTCTTCATTCAGCGTCAGCGCCCCCAGCTCTTCCAGCAGACGGACACCATCCTGAATATTGCGTTTATCGGGTGCTTCCACAAACGGGAAGGCGGCAATATCGCCCAGACCCAGCGAGGTCATCTGCAGGATAACCGACGCCAGGTTGGTGCGCAGGATTTCAGGATCGGTAAAGGCCGGACGACTCAGGAAGTCATCTTCTGCGTAGAGGCGAATACAGATACCGTCTGACACACGCCCGCAGCGCCCTTTACGCTGATTGGCAGACGCCTGGGATATGGGCTCAATCGGCAGACGCTGCACTTTGGTGCGGAAGCTGTAACGGCTGATACGCGCCGTGCCGGGATCGATCACATATTTAATTCCAGGCACCGTCAGCGAGGTTTCCGCAACGTTGGTCGCCAGCACGATGCGACGACCGCTGTGCGACTGAAACACCCGATTCTGCTCAGCATTGGACAGCCGGGCATAGAGTGGCAGCACTTCGGTGTGCGGAAGATCGCGTTTGTTGAGCGCGTCGGCGGTATCGCGTATTTCGCGCTCGCCGCTCATAAAGATCAGGATATCGCCACGGCTTTCCCGTCCCACTTCATCCACCGCATCAAAAATCGCCTGCAGCTGATCACGGTCGCCATCATCCGCCTCTTCGACCACCGGACGATAGCGCACTTCAACAGGATACGTGCGGCCAGAAACTTCAATCACCGGCGCATTATTGAAATGACGGGAGAAGCGCTGAGGATCGATGGTAGCGGAAGTGATGATAACTTTCAGATCGGGGCGGCGTGGCAACAGCTCACGCAGATAACCGAGCAGGAAGTCGATATTCAGGCTGCGTTCATGGGCTTCATCAATGATGATGGTGTCATATTGCATCAGCAGGCGATCCTGCTGGATTTCCGCCAGCAGAATCCCGTCAGTCATCAGTTTAATCTGCGTCAGATCGCTGACCTGGTCGTTGAACCGCACTTTGTAGCCGACACAGCCGCCCAGTGAGGTGCTGAGCTCATCGGCAATGCGGTTCGCCACGGTCCGCGCGGCCAGACGGCGCGGCTGAGTATGGCCAATCAGCCCGGTAACACCGCGTCCCAGTGCCAGACAAATTTTCGGCAACTGGGTGGTTTTACCTGAACCGGTTTCACCAGCGACAATCACCACCTGATGATCGCGAATCGCCTCAGCAATATCCTGCTGCTTCTGACTCACCGGCAGATTGTCCGGGAACGTAATCGCTGGGGTAGCCGCGCGGCGCTGGGCCACGCGCTGTTCGGCGGCGACGAACTCCAGCGCCAGCTCGCTGGCAATGCCCTGCTGCGCCTCAGGATTTTTGGTTTTTCTGGCTCCCTGCAGGCGGCGCTGTAGCCGCTGGCGATCGCGCAGCATTAAACCGTCGAGCCGTGACCAGAGCGCTGCCAGTGGGGAAGTATCGGGTGATGACATAATTGTGACGTACCTTACTCAGACGGTGTCGCTACGTAAAGCAGCGCCCTGAAGCCGGGGTAACCAGCTGATTCAATAAAATAATTGCGCGTATCATAGCACATTCTGAACTGTTCAGGCGGCAGCTCCCGGTTACGCTTATTCAATAAATTCGAACATGGGTCTCGAAATATTGCGCTTTCACCGCGCCATCGATAACCGTAGAGTGTAAACCATTGAGCGGAAAGTCTTCCGCGTAACAGACAGGAAACCACCATGAGCACAGTTTTAGTTCTGAAATCAAGCATCCTTGCAGGCTACTCACAATCAAGCCAGCTCGCTGACTTCTACATTGAACAGGCAAAGGCACAGGGTAAAGAAGTTACTGTACGTGACCTGGCGGCTAACCCGATTCCGGTTCTGGATGGTGAGTTAGTGGGTGCAATGCGTCCTTCTGATACGCCACTCTCCCCGCGTCAGCAGGAAGCACTGGATCTGTCCGATGAACTGATTGCAGAACTGCAGGCTCATGATGAAATCGTCATTGCCGCGCCAATGTACAACTTCAACATCCCTACGCAGCTGAAAAACTATTTCGACCTGATTGCCCGTGCTGGCGTGACGTTCCGCTACACCGAAGCAGGCCCGGAAGGTCTGGTTAAAGGCAAAACCGCAGTGGTTATCTCAAGCCGTGGTGGCATTCACAAAGATACCCCAACTGACCTGCTGACCCCTTACGTCAAGCTGTTCCTGGGCTTCATCGGCATCACTGATGTTGAGTTCGTGTTTGCTGAAGGCATCGCCTACGGTCCGGAAGTGGCCAGCAAAGCGACCGCTGAAGCGAAAGATGCTATCACGCAGATCGTGACCGCATAATTCTCAGCCATCTCAGGATGACGCTGTCAAAGACCGGGCCTGTGCCCGGTTTTTTTTCGCCGGTTAGTTGCTGCTGTCTGCCTCTTTTCTCAGCCATTGACCATTAATGCCACGCACGTACTCTCCCGCTGCAGCACGGCTCACCAGCTTCTGTCCGGCAATGCTGGCCACATCGGCCGTGGAGAGATTGTTCTGCCCGGCCAGCCGCTGATACTCCTGCTGACGCCCGGCATTAATCCGCTGCACCAGCGCCAGCGTTTCGCTGTCCTGCGAACGTGCCGCCAGATAGCCGGAGAGCGTTTCACCTGCACGGCCTGATTGCCTTGCCTCGTCGAGCGTCAGTGCCCAGGCAGGGTGCGCCATCGTCAGGGCAAGTAACAGCGCCGCGCTTATGCGTTTCATCATGGCTCTCCTCAGAACAGTCCGCTCTGGTTTTTCAGTAACGCTTCCACGTCTTTATCAACTTTGATGTGGATCTCATGCTCGATTTTTACATTCATATTGATGGTGATAGGGTCTTTGGGTGCCGTGACTTCAATGCGTGGCACGCATCCGATGCTCAGCAGTCCGGCTGCCAGAACCAGTAATGGCCTCAGGCTCATGGTGAAGTGTCCTTGTTCGATGGCAAAGTCGCATGTTGCTCTAACCAGGATTGCAAATTATCGCCAAAGCGCAGGCTGCGCCAGAGCTGAAACAGGTTTTCCTGATGACGATAGTTAAGATTGACCGTCTGACGACGGTTACTGAACTGGCTGACGCCCTGTACCTGCGCTTCCATAGTGAGGTCGCCGAGGTTATTCAGATTGATTGTCGCCCAGCTGCGGGAGACTTCCATATAGCGTAACCAGTCAAGCGCTGCGCCGGTCGCTACGTTGTTGCGGGTAATTGCATCCGCCATATCTTTATCCAGCCGGAAAGTCAGCGGACCGCTGTTGGCAATCCACCCTTTTTCCACCAGCCAGCGTGGATTATTCAACCACAGCGGCAACTCACCGTTAACCTTACCCGACATGGCAAACTGTTTAGGCTTCAGCGCCGTCACCAGCTCGCTGAGGCTGATATTACGCAGCGACACCCGGGCGGGATCATGTTGCGGCATACGCAGGGCTGGCAGCGTAATCTGTCCGCCAAGCAGGTCAAGACTGACATCCTGTAAAGTCAGGGGGGATTGTTCAGACCACGGCCAGTTACCCTGCAGATCGGCCCGAATATTCTGCATGGCAAACTGGTTCTTCACCTCGGCAATGCGGAGTGATACCGGGCCATGCTGACCAAACTGCCATTGCTGCTCATGAAACCTGAACGGCAGCGCGAAGTCGATACCGTTCACCTGACTGTCCGGCGTCCAGACACTGCCCTGTTTGACCGTCCAGTGGCCTCCCGCCTGGAAGCCCTGTTTACTGGCAGCGGAGAATGCGACCTGTGCCTGCAAACTGCCGCCCTGAATCTGCATTTTCATGTCGGGGCTGAGCAGCGGCTGAAACACAGTCAGCGACTGTGCCGGCCACCAGGCCTGACCGCGTAACCGTTCACCGTCCCAGCGGCCATTCACCCGCAGCGGGCCAACCCTCCCCGCTTTTAACTCGCCCCGCCAGAGGAAATAGCCGGGATCACGGCCTTTCGCCTCAAAGTCCAGCGTGGAATCAGCCAGACGGCCGCCATAGGTGAAGTGGGTCGGGCCCGCCTGCAGTCTGAAATGGCCATTGAAGGAAGGTTGCGCCACATCGCGCTGCCACTTAACGGGTTCGGTCAGTGTCAGGCGCGGTTTTGCGACGCTAACGCTGCCATAAGCCAGCTGATTAAATCCGGTGGAGAGCGTATCAAGGTGGATCAGCGTGTCGTGCCAGCCGCCGGTGCCTTTGACATCCCAGCGTGCCTGCAGCGGCAGCATCTCGCCCCCGCCCCAGTAGCGCCAGTCCCACTCGCCCTTATCGGGCCAGAAATTTGTGGCGCGACCATCAAGATGCAGCCGGAAGCGGCCAAAGCTGGCATCGTGCGCGTTGAGAATGGCCTGCAGGCGGCCATCAATACCCTGCGAGGAGAGTCGCACGCCGGCCAGCGGCCAGCGCGCTTCGTCCACTTCCAGCGTGGAGAGCAGTCGCCCCCGCAGGCGCAGCAGCGATTTAGGTTGCAAAACTAACTGAGGATCGAGCAGCGAGCCGTTGAGCACGCCGGGAATAGAGCCGAAAAGTTGCAGATCGGCCAGCTTGCTTTCACCGGTCAGCTGAAACGGCAGGTGGCTATTGGTCAGACTCAGGTTGCCGGGACCGACGCCCAGTACCACGTTACCTTTACCGCCACGTCCCTGAGTCAGCAGGTTAACGCGCCCCGTGATCTGGCTGTTTTCAAGACCTGACTGCCAGTTATCCAGCGTCAGGTTAATAAATCCAGACAGTGGCTGAGCCGCCAGAGGCCAGAAATACTCGCCCTTTTCGATCCGAATCTGATCGCGGCTGATTTGCCACGGCAGTCTGAGAAGCGGCCTTTTCTCATCCATCATCCCCACGCGTAACTCGCCCTGCTGCTGCTTCCAGCTGAGCGTTAACTGCAGCGGATGCGGTAATGCATCCAGCGCCAGTTGTCCGTCCACCTCACCATTCACCGGCAGATCGGTGGCGAAAGCAGGTAACTCAAGATGACCACTTAGCGTAATGGGTTCAGGCAGCGCAGGATGGGTAAGTGTCAGGCGACTGATCGCGAGCTGCTGACCGGTCAGCGTCGCCGCCAGTTGCAGGTTGTCGCCCTGATAATTAAGTTGCTGGCGATCTTTTTCCAGCGTCAGGTCCAGCGCGCCCGCATAGGCCTGCCAGGGTGCCACGACAAGTTTGTTCAGATGAACATCGGCACCAGGTAGCATTGCCTGCCATTCGGCCAGCGTTTTGGGGGCTGTCGATCTCTCGTCACTGGCGGGTAATTTTTGCAGGCAGGTGCTCTCCACCACCAGCTCGTCCGCATCCAGCTTCCAGCGCGACTGATGCCAGCCCAGTGACACTGCCTTTACGGTTGCCAGTGAGCAATCGCCTGCGAGGTAACGAATCTGAGGCAGCCACAGGCCACCCTGCCGCCAGCGCGGTGCGCCCGTCAGTTCAATACGGGTATCCTCAGGCAGCCAGATGCCGACCAGCCTTGGCAGCCATTGCGTCACAGTCAACATCAGGCCGAGCAGCAGGAGAATCAGCGCAAGTACGGCCGCCAGCCGTCGCCGGAACATCCGTGGCATAAAAGCCATAATCCTTTTCCTTACAGTATCCTGACAACGATGATGGCATGTAATCTGCCAGAGGTGAAGGTGTGCACGGGACGCAAATACGCAGTTTCAGCAAAGTCGGTCAGAAAACGTTATCCTTGGTTTATCACCTCTGCAGGAGCACAACGATGAAAATCGCGGTTTACAGCACCAAACATTACGATCAGAAATACCTTGAGCAGGTTAACCAGCAGTTTGGTTTCGAACTGGTATTTTTTGACTTTTTACTCTCAGAGAGCACGGCCAAAACCGCAGTGGATTGCGATGCTGTCTGCATTTTTGTTAATGATGACGGCAGTCGCCCGGTGCTGGAAGAGCTGGCCGGACTGGGTGTGAAATATATCGCGCTGCGTTGCGCTGGCTTCAATAATGTCGATCTGGCTGCAGCGAAAGAGCTGGGTCTGGAAGTCGTACGGGTGCCGGCCTACTCACCGGAAGCGGTGGCTGAACATACTATCGGCCTGATGATGACCCTTAACCGCCGTATTCATCGCGCGTATCAGCGTACCCGTGATGCGAACTTTTCGCTCGACGGACTGACCGGCTTCAACATGTACAACAAAACGGCGGGCGTTATCGGCACGGGTAAGATCGGCATTGCGACCATGCGGATTCTGAAAGGGTTTGGTATGCGGCTGCTGGCGTTTGATCCCTACCCAAGTGAGCAGGCGCGTGAGCTGGGCGCAGAATATGTTGATTTAAAGACCCTGTTTACAGAATCCCACGTCATTACGCTGCACTGTCCGCTGACCCCGGAGAACCATCATCTGTTGAATGCCGACGCGTTTCGTCAGATGCGCGATGGGGTGATGATCATCAACACCAGTCGTGGCGGGCTGATTGATTCACAGGCAGCGATTGATGCGCTGAAACAGCAGAAAATCGGCGCGCTCGGCATGGATGTGTATGAGAATGAACGTGGCCTGTTCTTTGAAGATAAGTCGAATGATGTGATTCAGGACGATGTGTTCCGTCGTCTTTCAGCGTGCCATAACGTACTGTTTACCGGTCATCAGGCATTTTTAACGGCTGAAGCGCTGACGGCCATTTCCGAGACGACACTGAATAATCTTAGCCAGCTCGATCGGGGTGAAGAGTGCCCGAACCGACTCTCAGCCTGACGATTCTCTGCTAATGATGCGGGCCGGTGCTATCCGGCCTGTTCATCAGCGCGCGCAGTTCCCGCCAATTAACGCCTGCTCATCGCAGCGACGGCCATTCACTAACTGACACATGCCCACACGTGATCCATCCAGCTGATGTGAAAACGCCAGCGTTCCGCCTGCGTTCGAACAGGTGCTTTCTGCCAGGGAAGACATCACCACACGAGGCTGGATGTGCGCGGCGGTGGCTTGTTGCGGTGGCTCGTTATCATCACTGTTGCTACTGCAGGCAGAGAGTAATAATGCGGCACCGGCCAGCAAAAAGGTGGCTGCTTTCATCAATCGGACTCCGGGAATGGGGATAATAGGCTGGCTCAGCATATGTCAGGCAGCACAAGGGGTCGAGAGGTGAAACAGCTTTTTACAAAATTCTCCACCGTGATTTGCAAGCAGAATTATCTTGTTTACCTGCTATCGCTGAACTGTCACCCTTTTTCGGTTCCTATTATTTCGGAGTAAAGCCATGTTAATGGATATGTTAATTCGCATCGCCCTGGCCGGTATTCTTGGCGGCCTGATTGGTCTGGAGCGTCAGATGCGGGCCAAAGAAGCGGGACTGCGTACCCATATTCTGGTCGGTATCGGCAGTGCGATGTTCATGCTGGTGTCGAAGTATGGTTTCGCCGATATGCTCACCAGCGACCATGTGGCACTGGACCCCAGTCGTATTGCAGCCCAGGTCGTCAGCGGTATGGGCTTCCTGGGCGCAGGCACCATCATGATTCAGAAGCAGGTGGTGAAAGGCCTGACCACGGCAGCGGGATTATGGGTAACGGCAGCGATTGGTCTGGTGATCGGCAGCGGCATGTATGAGATCGGCATTTATGGCACAGTGCTGGCGCTGGTGGTGCTGGAAGTGTTCCGCCGCCTGAGCCATGTTTTAATCGGCAAGCACCATACGTTACTGGTTTTCCTTAAGCCTAAAAGCGTGCCGCTGGTGCTACTGGTTATGCAGCGGGAAGGTATTCGTTATGGCAATGTGACGGTGATTAATCGAGATGAGGAGAGCGGCCTGTGCGAACTCAGCATACAGGTAACGTTGTCCCGCAAGTCAAATGATGCGCACCTCTACGATAAGGTCATTGAGATAAAAGGCGTTCAGTCGCTGGAGATGATGTAAACGTTTGCTGAACAACCCCGTCACTACACATGGCGACAAACACATAAGAACCTTGCAGAAGGCGGTGAGCGGCAGTCACCGCCCTCCTTCTCCTGCCATTTCTGAAAAATCAAAAATGCGCAGAGTCTGACCTTAAAAGTAGTGCCTGCCGGGAAGTAATGGCATAATCCGTTATTGTTAATTTACGTAATCATTTTACCCGGAAACTAATGCCTCAGAACTCTGACCATCCAGAAGACGCCCTTTCCAGTACTTCGCCTAAATATCGGTTCGCAGTCAGCATGCTGATTTTTACGCTGATAGCGGGCGCCGCAGCCATCATGATGCTCCTGGAACATCGGGATTCAGTGAATAATGCGCTGGAGACCGGACAATGTCTGGCAGAAGAAGGGGCTGAGGATTTAATGGAAGTGCTCAGGCATTTTCTGCATCATGCCTACCGCTGGATTTTTAAAGCCTGTGGCTGACGGTAATGCGTTTAGTGCAGCAGAAAATGCAGCAAACCGTGTCGGTTAACCAGCAACAAAACCCCGCAATACATGACGGCAACATAGCAAAGTAAAAAGAGTAGCAGCGTCATAATAAATCTGATGCCGTACTTCTTTATTTTGTCTGTTTTATCCGAATATTTCATAGACGTTAAATGTTGATTCATTTTTTAATTTTATACCCGGTCATTAAAGGGCTTCATCGGAATGCTGTATTGCCGAAATGTGCGAAACGAACGGCATCCACGCAGGACGTTGCAATAAAAAAATCAAACGCAAAATACCTTTCCCGCATCCTGACAATTTACTGATCATTGTAACCTGATGGATACATATTCACCTTGAGCAGCAATGGCTTAAGCAACGGCGCGGTGTGTAAGAAAAACAATCTGAATTTAACGTTTCACAGGCTTCAGCGGCAATATAAGGATCAGTCTCTATCTGATTGGTCAAACGTATATTCAACAAAGTATGATTTTCAGATTTTGACATTGTAAAAGTCATTCCGGGTCACAAAATAAACCCTGTGAGGTTTCGTATCCGACTTAATTTGATGCGTATCAAATCTGGCAAGTACAGACAACACGCCGTTTAATCAGTATTGATTAATAACTGCGTAAGCTGCTTTTTTTACTCATTAAATCGACCCGATAAAAACGCTATTCATTCTCTCTGTCAATTTTATGATCGCCGGTTGTACAGCAAAAAAAGATCATGTGCGTGCTGATGCTTACCAGGCCTCCCCCCCTTCCTGCTCAACACACAGTGATGAAATTGATTGTCAGTGGAAAAATGTTCCTGCCAGCTGACCTCGCACTATTCTCCCGCGTGGCATCGTCTCATCCAGCAGGCTGTCTTCCTGGGGATGTAAAGGCGCGCTCTCACCAGCATCTTCCTCGCGGCATTCCTTTTCGGCAATATCTGCTTTAAAAGAGAGACGCTGCCGGATGCCTCCGGCAGCGATTTTCCGCTGATTACTTCACTCCAGTGCTGGCATTCGCGACAACAATCCGTACCATACGCTGCATATTCGTGACACCGCAGTGAAGTGTCTGGCTGGACGCGCACAGCAATTTGCCCTTCGGCTACGCTCTCTGGTTTTTGAGATAGGTAAAAATGCAAGATAATCAAACGGTTGACAAGAAAGAACAGTACAACCTCAATAAGCTGCAGAAACGTCTGCGTCGTAACGTCGGCGAAGCCATTGCAGATTTTAATATGATTGAAGAAGGCGACCGCATCATGGTCTGTCTGTCGGGCGGTAAAGACAGCTACACCATGCTGGAAATTTTGCGCAGCCTGCAAAAAAGTGCGCCGGTCAACTTCAGCCTGATTGCCGTTAACCTCGACCAGAAACAGCCTGGCTTCCCGGAGCACATCCTGCCGCAATATCTTGAGGCACAGGGCGTTGAGTACCGGATTATCGAAGAAGACACCTACTCCATCGTCAAAGAGAAAGTGCCGGAAGGTAAAACCACCTGCTCACTCTGCTCGCGCCTGCGCCGTGGCATTCTCTATCGCGTCGCGACTGAACTGGGTTGTACTAAAATCGCGCTCGGCCACCATCGCGATGACATCCTGCAGACGCTGTTCCTGAACATGTTTTACGGCGGAAAACTGAAAGGTATGCCGCCAAAACTGATGAGTGATGATGGCAAGCAGATTGTGATTCGTCCGCTGGCCTACTGCCGCGAGAAAGATATCATTCGTTTCTCAGACGCGCGTCAGTTCCCGATTATCCCGTGCAATCTCTGCGGTTCTCAGCCAAACCTGCAGCGGCAGGTGGTAGCCGATATGCTGCGTGACTGGGATAAGCGCTATCCTGGCCGCATTGAAACTATGTTCAGCGCAATGCAAAACGTCGTGCCGTCGCACCTGGCAGATATCAATCTGTTCGATTTTAAAGGGATTAAGCATGGCGATGCGGTCGTTGATGGCGGCGATCTCGCTTTTGACCGCGAAACCCTGCCGTTGCAGCCTGTGGGCTGGCGAGCTGATGAAGACGATGCACCGGACCTCAGCGCACGTCTGGATGTGCTTCAGATTAAGTAAGTACCTGATAAGTTAAGGGCGTGCTGCTGGCAGCACGCCCTTTTTTTATATGTTGCGGTGCGGCGGTGGATCCATTATCGGCGGATATTCCGGATCGGTCGGCTGATCAGGCTGGGGTTGCGGATGAGGAATCGGTTCAGGAATCGGGACTGGATCCGTAGGGATCGGCTCGCTGTTGTAAATCGCGCTCATGCCGTACTCCTTTTCTTGCGAATGGACTTTAAGTTTAGAAAAGGATTGGCGTTCCAGCCAGGCGGGCAAAAAAAAAGCCGGCACACGGGCCGGCATGTTTTGAATTAATTGTGCTATGCAATAATTCTAAATATGGAAGTAAGACAATATGGAGCGCAACGCCCATCGCTTGACGTTGCATTCACCTGCGGGAGAGAGTTTGCGTCAGCAGCGGCATTGGGTTCTTGATGTCGATCAGCTTTTGCTTTCTTATTATGATTTTTATCCCACCCGGCGGGATTTTCGTCCTCAAATCAGACGCCCCCGCCGATGTGACCTTTCCGCGTTACAGCCAGCGCCGTTTACGCAGATAACCCGCGACGCCCACCGCCAGTGCCACGAGCAGCAGACAGAAGATAGAGAAGCCGTACTCCCATCCACCGCCCGGAATGCCACCCAGATTAACCCCAAACAGACCGGTCAGGAACGTAGCGGGCAGGAAGATCATCGCCATCAGTGACATAGTATAGGTGCGGCGGTTCATCGACTCCGCCATCGCAGAGGCGACCTCGTCAGCCAGGATCGCGGTGCGCGCCACGCCTGCATCCAGATCATCCAGCCCGCGTCCCAGACGATCGGCGATCTCCTGCATCCGGCGCCGTTCGCTGTCATCCATCCAGGCCAGTTTTTCACTGGCGAGCCGGGCATAGACATCCCTCTGCGGTGCCATATAACGCCGCATCACAATCAGCTGTTTGCGCAGCAGGCCGAGTTCGCCGCGCGCGGGCATCTGCTGGTCAAGCAGTGCATCTTCCAGCTCGATGATTTTGTCATGCAACTCTTCGATAAATTCGCTGGTGTGATCGGTCAGGGCATCACAGACATCGACCAGCCAGCTGCCGCAGTCAATCGGACCATTACCGTTTTGTAAATCGGTGAGCACTTCATCGACGGCAGAGACTTTACGCCGCCGGGTCGAGACGATGAGCTTATCGTTGATGAACACGCGCATCACCACCAGCTGGTCGCGACGCGCATCGGTGTTGTGGTTAACGCTGCGCAGCACGATCATAAATCCGTCGCCCAGCCGGCTGACGCGGGGACGCATGCTGTCACCCGCTAAGGCGTCACGCACGGCATCGGGAATCTGCGGCGTTGACTGCAGCCATTCTGCGCTTTTGCTGTGGGTATAGTTCAGATGCAGCCAGCAGGGCTGCTCACACTCGATAACTTCATCTTCAGCTATCGGGATCATCCCACCCTTGCCATCCAGCTGGCATGAAATGATGGCATCTGAAACCTGTAATGCTTTTCCTTCAATGACGTCCACAACATTCCCTCACCATTAATATCAATACGATACAGTCTAACGTGACGGCGTTGAGTTGCAATCTCCGGGCTGTGAAGAAAGATGTCAGCAGGTGGCCGGGAAACCGGCCACCACAGGCTTAGTGCTTTTCAATCCACAGTTCACGGCTGTAGGCGACATCTTCAGGGTTGGTGATGGGATAGCCTTTAACCCAGGGTTTAATCAGTCGGCCATTCGTGTACTGATAGATGGGCGCAATCGGGGCCTGTTCAGCGAGGATCTGCTCGGCACGGTTGTAATCGCTGTTACGTGCCTGCTCGCTGGTTTCACGGCTGGCTTTAGCGACAACTGCATCATAATCCGCGTTGTTAAAGCGCGCGATATTGCTGCTGCTGCCCGAGGTCAGCAGATTCAGGAAGGTGGAGGGCTCATTGTAGTCTCCCACCCACGAGGCGCGAATCACATCGAAGTTCCCGCTGTTACGACTGTCGATGTAGGTTTTCCACTCCTGATTCTCCAGTGTGACATCCACACCGAGGTTCTTTTTCCACATAGAGGCCACGGCAATCGCAATCTTCTGATGGCTCTCAGAGGTGTTGTAGAGCAGTTTGAGCTTCAGCGGTTTACCCGGACCGTAACCGGCGGCGGCAAGCAGCGATTTGGCCTGCGCATTCAGGGCGTTCTGATCGTGCTGTTGCATGAACGTGGGCAGTGGCTTAAAGCCTGCTGTCACATCTGGCGTAAAGTGCCACGCCGGTTTCTCACCGGTGCCCAGCACTTTGTCAGCAATGACGTTTCGGTCGATAGACCAGGACAGTGCTTTGCGAACCCGCACATCGGCAGTTGGTCCTTTCTGCGTGTTAAACGCATAGTAATAGGTGCCTAACTGGTCAGGTGTGTAGACCTCTCCCGGCAACGTTTTCTTTAATAGCGCATACATGTTCTTAGGGAAAGATTCGGTGATATCAATGTCGTTGGCACGATAACGTTTAGTCGCGCTCGACTCTTCATTGATTGGCACAAAGGTCACTTTCGTCAGCACCGAATGTGCATCATCCCAGTAATGAGGATTACGGGTCAGGACAATCTTCTCGTTCACTACCCGCTCGCTGAGCTGATAGGCACCGTTACCGACCAGTTTGCCGGGTGCCGTCCAGCTGTCACCTTGCTGGGCAATCACTTTTTGCGGCACCGGGAAGAGCGCCACGTTAGCCACCAGCGCCGGGAACCACGGCACAGGACGATCCAGCGTCACTTTCAGCTGGGTTTTGCTCTGGGCAGTCACTCCCAGTTTATCGGGGGTCATTTCGCCTTTGGTAATCGCTGCCGCATTTTCAATACCGCTTAACCCCGCAAACCCGGCTGAGCCTGAGCTGTTTTTGGGATCGACCAGCCGCTGCCAGCTGTAGACAAAATCCTGCGCCGTGACCGGTTCGCCGTTTGACCAGCGCGCGTTATTACGCAGGGTGAAGACCCAGGTTTTGTTGTCGCTGCTGCTCCAGCTCTGTGCCACGCCCGGCACGATTTTGCCCTGAGCATCCTGATTTGTCAGACCTTCAAACAGATCGCGAATAACCTGAATTTCAGGCAGCCCTACCGCTTTAAGCGGATCAAGTGAAGCGGGTTCATCTTTAATATGGCGGACGATCTGCTGCTGTTCGGCCAGCTGCGCGCCAGCGGGTGGATTCGCCGCAATGGCGGGTGTGAGGATGCTGCTCAGACTGATTGCTGCCAGCGTCATACGAAAGGTCTTAACCATTATCACTCCTTTACCCCAAAGAAGTGCTGCATCAGTCTGTTGCCGATGTAGCTTGTGCAGGGCACTTTATCGCAAATGGCTGACAGATAAATAGCTATTTTCCGCACACGGCTTTTCCGCTACTTTGAGTAAAACCCTTTGAGGAAATCTGTATGTCGCCACTTCATCCGCGTCCCCTTCGCGGCAAACTTGACGTTTCGTATCAGCAGTATGGCCGCTCCGTGCTGGGCGCGCCGCTGCTGTGGTTTCCAGCGCCACTGGGTGACCCCGACAGCGGTCTGATTCTGGCTGGCACACACGGTGATGAAAATGCGGCCATCGCCACCCTTTCTGCTGCGTTACGGACACTGCCCGATGGCATGCGTCGGCACCACGTGGTGCTGGCAGTCAATCCTGATGGCTGTCAGCTTGGCCTGCGCGCTAACGCAAATGGCGTCGATCTCAACCGCAACTTCCCGGCAGCGAACTGGCAGCCCGGAGAGACCGTTTATCGCTGGAACAGCGCTGCCGATGCGCGGGATGTCACGCTCTCAACCGGCACGCATCCGGGTTCTGAACCGGAAACACTGGCGCTCTGTGCCCTGATACATCAACTTAAGCCAGCCTGGATCGTTTCCTGGCATGAGCCGCTGGGCTGTATTGACGACCCGCATCAGGTGGAGATTGGCGGCTGGCTGGCCAGCCAAACCGGCCTTCCTCGCGTCAGCAGCGTGGGATATGACACGCCTGGCTCATTCGGCAGCTGGTGTTACGATCTCAGTCTGCCCTGCGTGACCGCTGAGATGCCGGTGATTTCCGTGGATGAAGCCACGGAGACCTATCTTAAGATGATGGTTAGTTTGCTGCGCTGGCAGCAATAATCAGCCGACCGCTGCGCACGGTGATCGCCGGTTCTGCATCCACCGCCAGCCAGGTCGGCCCATCAAGATCGGCGAAACGGGTCTGCGGCACCAGCGGTAGCGCAGCACGTATCGCCCGCGAGGTGCAGAGCATGCAGCCCAGCATTACCGCAAAGCCCTGCTGCTGCGCGGCATCGGCAAGCGCCAGCGCCTCTGTCAGACCGCCCGCTTTATCCAGCTTGATGTTGACCATCTCATAACGGCCTCGCAGCGCGGCCAGGCTTTCACGTGTATGACAGCTCTCATCGGCACAAATTGGCAACGGGTGAATAAAGTTCTCCAGTGCCGCATCTTCACCTGCAGGTAAAGGCTGTTCCAGCATCGCCACATCAATGTCTGCCAGCAGCTGACAGCGTGCCGCCAGGCCTTCAGCGTGCCAGGACTCATTTGCATCCACAATCAGGGTTGCCTCCGGTACGGCGGCGCGGATGGCCATCAGCCGTTCAGTAATAAAATTGTTATCCAGCTTAATTTTCAGCAGTGTTGCACCATGCTGCCACAGTGCGAGTGCGCTGCTGGCCATCGCCTCAGGGGTATCAATGCTGACGGTCTGCGCGGTCACGACATCAGCAGGCGCAGTCACACCGCTAAGCGCCCAGAGGCTGCGCTGCTGCTGATGTGCGGCGAGATCCCACAGTGCACTGTCGATGGCGTTTCGCGCCGCCCCGGCAGGCAGCGCCTGTTGTAATGCCTCGCGCGTCATGCCCTCTTGCAGCGCGGGCAGCAACGTGGCGATCTGCGCCAGCACCGATGCTTCGCTTTCACCATAGCGCGCATAGGGCGTCGCTTCACCGACGCCTTTTACGCCATCTTCCTCAATTTCAACCACCACCACTTTGACTTCGGTCCGGGTTCCACGGGCAATGACAAACGGCGTATGCAACGGCCAGGCTTCGGGATAACTTTTTACCGTTCTCATTTACACTCCACAAAGTGTGACGCAGTGGCAGACCGCCACGTTAAATTCCACAATTGAACTCGTAAACCCTTAACATTTATGTCATAAACAACGGCTATCTTTAGCCGTTTTGTGTCAGATCTTTTTTATCATCAAAAGGAATCACTATGTCTCAGACTGTTCATTTTCAGGGTAATGCCGTTCCGGTTGCAGGTCAGTTTCCACAGGCTGGCGATAAAGCTAAGCCTTTCACGCTGGTAGCAAAGAACCTGGTTAACGTTGCGCTCTCTGAGTATGCAGGAAAACGCAAAATTCTGAACATTTTCCCAAGCGTTGATACCGGTGTCTGTGCCTCATCAGTGCGCAAATTCAACCAGGCGGCAAGCGAGCTGAATAACGCCGTGGTGTTATGCATCTCTGCCGATCTGCCTTTTGCCCAGTCGCGTTTCTGTGGCGCGGAAAACCTGAGCAATGTGGTGACGCTGTCGACGCTGCGCGGCTCAGAATTCAAGTATGAGTATGGTGTAGAAATTGCTGATGGTGCGCTGGAAGGCCTGACCGCACGTGCGGTGATCGTTCTGGATGAGAACGATAAAGTGATTTACAGCCAGCTGGTTGATGAAATCACCACTGAGCCTGATTACGACGCTGCCCTGGCCGCGCTGAAGTAATAAAAAAAGCGGATAACCTGGTTATCCGCTTCCTGCTCTCTGCTTACCGATCATTCGCTTTCGGTGCGCTTCTGTCCCAGACCATATTCACGCAGCTTGTTGGCAATCGCGGTATGGGAAACACCCAGACGTTTTGCCAGTTTTCGGGTGCTGGGATAGGAGAGATAAAGCCGCGTCAGTATTGACCGCTCAAAACGGCTGGTAATCTGATCCAGCGTTCCTTCCAGTGCTTCATCGCCCAGCGATACATCCAGTGTCTGTTCAGGCAACACAATATCCTGCGGTCGCAGTTCATATCCTTCCAGCTGGGTTAACGCGCGATACAACGCATTTTTTAACTGGCGCACATTGCCAGGCCAGGCGTAGCGCGTCAGAAATGCAATGAGCTGTGGCGAGAGTCGCGGCCGGGCCATCCCCTGCTCATCCGCAAAGCGGGCCACAAACATCTCGGTCAGTGGCAGGATATCCTGCGGTCGATCGCGCAGCGGGGGCAGTTGCAGCGTCAGCACATTGAGCCGGTAAAAAAGATCTTCGCGAAACTCACCGCGTTGCACCAGTTCAATCAGGTTCTTCTGCGTAGCGCAGATTACGCGCACATTAACATGGACTTCATGCTCTTCACCGACGCGGCGGAAGGTGCCATCATTGAGAAAACGCAGCAGCTTGGTCTGCATTCTCGGCGACATCTCGCCAATCTCATCCAGCAATACCGAGCCACCATTGGCCTGCTCAAAAAAGCCCTTCTTGCCTTCCAGCGCATTCGGATAGGCACCGGCGGCATGACCAAACAGCTCGCTTTCCGCAACGTCGTCGGGTAATGAGGCACAGTTCAGCGCCAGGAAAGGATTTTTCCCACGGGCGCTGCGCAGATGGCAGGCGCGTGCCAGCATATCTTTCCCGGTGCCGGTATCGCCGACAATCAGTAACGGCGCATCCAGCATCGCCAGTTTGCGCGCCTGATCGACCACCTGACGCATCTTCGGCGTGACGGCAATGATATGGTCAAACTCGGATTCGTCGGTGACCACCAGATTCTGTAACTGACGGCCCATGCGAGCGGTTGACTTCAGCATCACCATCGCCCCGACCGGCCTGTCGTTCTGGCCCTCTTCACCCGGCAGATAAATAGGACGCGCTTCCATCAGAAAATCGCGCCCTTCAATGACGACATGCTGCGCCTGCGCCTCAACCCGATCGCTTTCCAGCCAGCGCATGAAGTTAAAGCCATTAATCAGGTTGCCGGCGCTGAAATTGCGCATTTTCTCTTCATCAAGATTAAACAGGTTTTGTGCCGCCGGATTAGCCAGTTCCACCTTGCTTTTCAGATCGATGGAGAAAACCGGATCTGGCATGGCCACCAGTAAGGCACTCAGCGCGCGATGTTCACGCTCCGAAGGCATGTACGTTACCGTGCGCACATCTGTTACGCCCGGTGTACGCCGGATTTCTGCCATCAGATTACTGAAAGCGTCAAATTCCAGTGCCGAAAAATTCAGATAGATGCGGCCCAGCGCCGTAATTTCAATACCGCGTAAATCAATGTTGCGTGCCACCAGCAGATCGAGCAGTTCACGCGTCAGACCGATGCGGTCCTGACAGAACACTTCCAGACGCATTGCGTTCGCCTTAATCAGGTTCAGATAAATGAATATTACGCTAAGTGATGCGCCGGTAGAAAGGGATCTGTCAGGAAAAGTTGACAGGCACAGCGCGTGTGATGGTGTTTTGTTCTGTCGAAGGTAACTCTGGCCGACTGGAAGATATTTGCCGGGATGGCGCATTTTATCAGGGAGAAAAATGGCATGGCCTTTACGCTGCCTGCAAATCCGGTGAATACAGATGAATCCGCCTGTCCGGGTGAGTGTCTGATTATCGATTCACGGCAGGTGCTGCGCCAGCCTCACTGATCATTAAAGGCGGCTATGCCGCCTTTAATGTGTCACGCGAGATTCAGGCTGATTTGTTACCGCCCTTCTGCAGTGCCTCTTTCAGCTGGCCCAGCAGTTCGCGCCGAAAATCGCCAAGCCGTGGCTTATCCTGCTCCAGCCACGGCAGTGGACGACAAAGCTCCATCGCTTTGATGCCCAGCCTTGCAGTCAGCAGGCCTGCACCAATGCCCTGGGCAGCGCGCGTGGAAAGCCGGGCAGCGATATCCTGCGACATCCAGTCCATTCCCACTTCCCGCACCAGTTCGGACGCGCCGGCAAAAGCCATATTGAGCAGCACCAGGCGGAACAGCCGGATACGGCTGAAGTAGCCCAGTTCGATGCCGTATATCGCCGCGATGCGATTGACCAGCCGCAGATTACGCCAGGCGATAAACGCCATATCCACCAGTGCCAGCGGACTGACCGCAATCATCAGTGTTGCTTCCGCAGCATGACGACTGATTTCACGCCGCGCCTGCCTGTCCAGAACGGGCTGCACCAGCTGCGCATACAAGCGCACGATTTCGCTGTCATTGTGGGTTTCGTGCAGCGAGGCATGCCAGCGCTGCAGGGCCGGATGCGCCTGATCCAGTTCAGCCTGCTGGGCCAGCTTTTCGCAGAATGCCCGACCTTTACCGATACCATGACTGTGCAATAGCTCCCGGCCCACATCCCGCTCTTCGGCACGCTGACGCAGCTGGTAGAGCCGACGCCACTCAGTGGTCAGCGCGCCGACACCCGCCAGCACAATAAGTCCGCCTGCTACGCCGCTCCCCAGTGAAAACCAGTCGCGTGCCAGCCAGGCGTCATGCGTCCACTGCACCCCCTGCGCAATCACGCTAACGCCAAACAGCAGTGCGCCTGCGGTCACCATTTTGCGCCACAGACTGCGTTTAGGTTTCAGAGCCGCTTCCACTGCGCGCTCCCCTGCACCTTCTTCTTCTACGGCAACATCTTCATCCTGCACTGCCAGAAACGCAGCCTGCGCGTCCGCTTCAAAGGTCTGCGCCGGACGCAGCGGCGTGGTGGTGCTCTCATCCAGCGGACGAGCAAAATCGATACGCGGCTTCAGCGGATCACTCATCGCAATTTATCTCCCAATAAAAATTCCAGCGCGGCATCCATGCGGATATGCGGCAGTGGACGGTCGACGTCGAGCTGCTGCGGCCGGAACTGTTCAAACTGAAAACCCTGCTGCTGCCAGAAGGCATTGCCAGGCAGGCGCGGCGGGACTTCACCCGGATAGACGGTAAGCGGTTCACCATCATCCAGCCGGTGACCGCGCAGGGCCGGGATCTTCTCGCCACGGTGGTCGACCAGGCCGCTCTGTGTCGCCTGCACTGATGCCAGTCCGATGCAGTCCATGCTAATCCCCTCAAACGCGGCGTTCTGCCAGGCATCCTGCACCAGTTGCTGCAACAGCGAGACCATGTTGCCGTGCTGATCGCTGGTGATGTGATCCGCTTTAGTCGCCGCAAACAGTAATTTGTCGATCACCGGTGAGAAAAGCCGGCGAAACAGGGTGCGCTGGCCGTAATGAAAGCTCTGCATCAGCTGAGTCAGCGCCAGCCGCATATCATTAAACGCCTGAGGACCACTATTCAGGGGCTGGAGGCAGTCAACCAGCACGATCTGGCGGTCAAAACGCAGGAAGTGATTTTTGTAAAAGCCCTTCACCACATGCTGGCAGTAGTAGTTGAAGCGCTGCTGCAGCATGCTGAAGTTACTCCCCTTATCCGCCTGCGCCAGCTTAGTGAGTTGCGACTCATCAGCGGTTGGCCAGGGGAAAAACTGCAGCGCAGGCGCGCCTGCCATATCGCCAGGCAGCACGAACCGGCCAGGCTGAATAAAATGCAGGCCTTCAGATTTACAGCGATGCAGGTAGTCAGTCCAGGCCGCAGCAATCTCTGCCAGCTGGGTTTCATCGGCGGGAGCAAGCGGATCGAGTTTTTCGCAGAGCGTGCGCCAGGGTTTTGCCCACTCCGCACGATCGCCCTGCAGCAGACCGTTCATCTGCCGTGACCAGGCGAGATAATCCTGCGCCAGCATCGGCAGATCCAGTAGCCATTCTCCGGGATAGTCGACAATTTCCAGATAGAGTGTTGCCGTCTCTTTCAGATGACGCAGCAGCGAATCATTTGGACGGTAACGCAGCGCCAGACGCATTTCGCTGACGCCACGGGTGGGCGTCGGCCAGGCGGGCGGCGTGCTGTAGAGTTGTGCCAGGCCTTCGTCGTAGGTAAAGCGCGCGGTTCCCATGTCCCGCTGCGGCACCCGTTTGACGCCCAACAGTCGCTCGTCCCGCACAACGGAAAACAGCGGCAAACGTGCGCCGCTGTGAACCGTTAAAAGCTGATTGACCAGTGAGGTAATAAAGGCGGTTTTACCGCTGCGGCTTAATCCGGTGACCGCCAGCCGAAGGTGGCGATCAACGCCACGGTTCATTAATGCCATTAATTCACTTTGCAGTCTTTTCATCGTTCTCCCTGATGAAGCGCGATGCCACCCGATTCATCACGCGTTTCAGCAATGGCTCAAGTGCCACAGCCAGCAGAAGACGTAACGGGCGTCGCGCTACCGATTTCACCGCCCAGCCAGTGACACCGGCGGGACCGTAGGTAACAGCATTGATAATGATAAATTTAGCCGCCGACTTCAATGCAGGTGCCGCGCGGTGGCGAAAAGCAGTGGATCGCGAAAAAGACATCAACACCTCCATTGAGAGAGCGGACGGGCCCGTAACGGCCCGGCAATAATATAATCAAATCTGGCGGAAGCGGCTGCGTACGCTGAAAGTTTCAGACGTCACATAACGCTCCACGTCGCGCACGCTGCGCTCATCGCGCTGCAGCGCACTCTCCAGCTGGTCCAGCAGCTCGCTGGCGCTGAGCTGACGTTCGTCCTCCGTGACATTGGCGGGTTTCACATCCAGCACAAAACCCAGCACGAAATAGGCGACCACCGTAAACATAAACAGACCAAAGAACAGTGATAAGACCACAATGACCCGAAGCAGACGCACCGGAATATCGAGATACTCCGCCAGACCCGCACAGACGCCCATCAACTTTCCTTCGTCAGGCTTGCGCCACAACTTACGGCCTTTCATCATGGCTGCCTCCAGTTAGGGTGTTCGGCATCCAGAATCGCTTCCAGCGCGTCAATGCGTTCACGCATCCGCTGTGCATCCTGCGTAACACGCTGCAGGCGCTGGATTTCGCTTTGCGACAGTTCCGAACCGCCGTTGCGTTTGTTGTTGTAATGCAACCATAACCAGATCGGTGCGACAAACAGCACGAAGATCGTTAAGGGTATGGCAAGAAAAAGTGCGCTCATTGACTCTCCTTAATCACTTATTGCAACGTCGATGATTACTCACTGCGGTTCATTTTGGCTTTCAGCGCATTAAGCTGCTGGCTGATTTCATCATCCGCTTTCAGGTCAGTAAACTGCTGGTCCAGGGTTTTTGGCTTACCGAAACCGTGGCTTTCTGCTTCCGCTTCCATGTGGTCAATGCGTCGTTCAAAAGATTCAAACCGGGCCATCGCCTCGTCGATTTTACCGCTGTCCAGCTGACGACGAACATCGCGTGATGAAGAGGCCGCCTGGTGACGCAGTGTTAACGCCTGCTGGCGGGCACGTGTTTCAGTCAGCTTTTTCTCCAGCTCACTGATTTCGCCTTTCATACGTTCCAGCGTCTCTTCAACCTGGCCCACTTCCTGTTTCAGTGAAGCGATAAGGTCAGTGAGTTTCTGTTTTTCGATCAGTGCTGACCGCGCCAGATCATCTTTATCCTTGCGAAGCGCCAGTTCCGCTTTTTCCTGCCATTCGGCCTGCTGGATCTCTGCCTGCTCAATACGGCGTGACAGCTGTTTCTTTTCAGCCAGCGCCCGCGCAGAGGTGGAACGCACTTCGACTAAGGTGTCTTCCATTTCCTGAATCATCAGACGGACCAGTTTCTGCGGATCTTCAGCACGCTCCAGCAGGGAATTAATGTTGGCATTTACGATGTCAGCGAAACGAGAAAAAATACCCATAATGATGTTCCTCTTTTAATGTTTTAAAACGTGTTGCCCTGCTTAGTTAATACAAGATGCGTGCCAATTTTTATCGCATTGATTTTTAAGGAATTTGATATTTTACAGCCTCGTCCGCATATTTTAAGATAGTCAAAATGATTAAGGGATGGCGAAATTCATCATGACAGGCACTAACGATAATCTTTTAGGTGAGTCGAACAATTTTCTGGAGGTTCTTGAGCAGGTCTCCAGACTGGCTCCGCTGGAAAAGCCGGTTCTGGTGATTGGCGAGCGCGGAACGGGTAAAGAGCTGATCGCCAGCCGTCTGCACTATCTCTCTGACCGCTGGCAGGGACCGTTTATCTCGCTGAACTGCGCCGCGCTGAATGAGAACCTGCTCGATTCTGAACTCTTTGGTCATGAGGCCGGTGCCTTTACCGGTGCGCAGAAGCGCCATCTCGGACGTTTTGAGCGGGCTGATGGTGGCACGCTGTTTCTGGATGAGCTGGCAACCGCGCCGATGCTGGTGCAGGAAAAGCTGCTCAGGGTAATTGAATATGGGCAGCTGGAGCGTGTCGGCGGCAATCACTCCCTGCAGGTGAATGTGCGGCTGGTCTGCGCCACTAACGAGGATCTCCCTGCGCTGGCGGCAGAGGGGAAATTCCGAGCCGACCTGCTGGATCGTCTGGCCTTTGATGTGGTGCAGTTACCGCCCCTGCGCGAACGCCGCAGCGATATTCTGGTGATGGCCGATCATTTTGCCATCCAGATGTGCCGCGAACTCGGCCTGTTACTTTTTCCTGGTTTTACCGCTCAGGCGCAGCAGGCTCTGCTTGATTACCACTGGCCCGGCAACGTCCGTGAGCTTAAGAACGTCGTGGAACGCTCAGTCTATCGCCATAACAGCAGCGAGCAGTTGCTGGATAACGTCATTATCAACCCGTTTGCTTCACGTCCTGAACCGGTTGCGCTCATCCGTGCCAGTCAGAACGCGGAGAGTAACGACCTGCCCGCCCTGCCGCTGGATCTGCGCCAGTGGCAGAATCAACAGGAGCGGAATCTGGTTGAAGCCAGCCTGCAACAGGCACGCTATAACCAGCGTCGCGCCGCCGGGTTGCTAGGTGTTACCTATCATCAGCTGCGCGCGATGATGAAAAAGCACGACATAAAAGCCGAAAACTAAACAGGTCGACGATGACATCTTTGTCTCTTCGTTTTGTTTTCTGGTTAATCGCTGTCAAAACTGTCTGGTAACGTCCTGGCTGCTTTAGCAGGAACAAAAACAGCAATTACGTGTTATGCGGCTTAGTGCCCATTTTGTCAGGTTGCCTGAGGGTCGGAACCAGCAGGACAGCAGCTGTCACCATGACCACGGCCAGTGCTGACATCAGCAAAACATTGTCTGTGCCATATTGTGCCGCCAGCGGCCCCGCAACCAGTTGACCAATAGGAATGGAGATAAAGGAACCCATCGCATCATACGCGTACACGCGAGCCAGTTTATCGGCTGGGATATGAGTCTGTAATGAATGCGCCCAGGTTACGCCAAACAGGCCTAATGAAACGCCAGCGATAAAGAACCCTGCAATCAGCCATGCTGCTGATGCATTCAGGCCTAGCATCATTATCGGGAGTGCACAGAGACCTGCCAGCATAGCGCCAATCAGCAGATCACGACGTGGATGCCATTTCATAGCCAGAAATGATCCAGCAATTAAACCTGCGCTCTGGGCGGCCACAATCATCCCCCACTGCGCCCGCCCGAAAGAGGCGTCAGCAATTATCGGGCCATAGACTTCTACAATGCCATTAAACGCGACGTTGATAATGGCGAACTGAAGGACTATCGACCAAATCCAGCTTCGCCCGGCAAATTCTGCCCAGCCTTCTTTAATATCGCGCAGGATATTGCCTTGCATCGTCCCGCCCTTATTCGGGCTCACACGCATAAGGAAATAAAGCGGCGCGGAGACCGCAAATCCCAGCGCATCTATCGCCAGCCCCCAGCCCGGCCCGACAGCACTGGTCATCACGCCTCCCAGCGACGCTCCCAGTACCGTGCCGCCATAAACACTGAGCTGAATGAAAGCATTGGCCTGACGCAGGTGCTGTGCAGGCACGACCTGCGGAACCAGCGCAGAGGAAGCTGGCAGAGCAATCCCCGATGCCGCGCCATTCAGCGCGCCCAGCAAGGTGAGGCTGATTACTGTGGCTGAACCCTCAAGCACAGTCCACGCAACGAAAGCCTGAGAAACAGCAGCTATCAGCGCCGATACAACTAATACCCGACTACGTGAGTAACGGTCGGCAACCACACCGCCCACCAGCAGAAACAGCACGTTGAACAGGGAGCGGGATGCCACCACGACGCCTAAATCAGAGGCAGATCCATCCATATCCAGAACTGCAAAGGCCAGCGCGATGGGCGCGATTCCATTGCCCAGCACGGTAAACAAACGTCCGAAAAACAGATAACGAAAGGAGGGATAGTGGAAAGCCTGAGCGCTTTTCTGGAATTTAGTCATTGTCCGGCGTTGGTTGGGCAGAGGTTGTGCTTATAGTAACGGCGTTTCTGTAATAGTTAAGTCCGGTTTTAAGCCGGTCTTGCTCAGGTAAATGCCAGGCCATTACAGATATCATTCTGTTTTACTCTTTTTCCATCCCCATGCTTTCATGCAAAACCGCAATCAGTGCACCTGTTCAGTCAGCGGTGATCCTGCTCTTCAGAGCTATGCACCCGACAAAAAAAAGCCCGCCATGAGGCGGGCAACAATACTGGAAGCAATGTGAGCAATGTCGTGCTCTTCTTCGGCAGAGCCACCGTCGAAGTGCATATGAATAATAATCATTCCTATTATCATTTGTAAAGCACCCGTTGAGAATTTTTCTCATTACCACACCTTCTGTGCGCTCTTTTTCCTGATGCAGGATGAAAAACAGCCTGGTAGCCGCTGCAGGTTTTGGGACAATGCCCGCTTTGAGATACACTCTGCCTAATGCCTCAAAATCGTTGAGTTCTATGTCAAAACTACTATGTTCGCTGTTGCTCAGCCTCAGCGTGTTGAGTACCCCTGCGTGGTCAGCGCCTGCGGGTGATATCCGCCAGACCGGCTTTGTCTATTGCGTCAGCGGCACGCTGAATACCTTTAACCCGCAGATGGCCAGCAGCGGGCTGACTGTCGATACCCTGGCGGCACAACTTTATGACCGCCTGCTGGATGTTGATCCCTACACTTATCGTCTCAAACCCGATCTTGCGTCCAGCTGGGAAGTGCGCGACAACGGCGCAACGTATCGCTTTCATCTGCGGAGCGGCGTGCAGTTTCAGCAGACCAATCAGTTCCACCCTACCCGACCGCTGAACGCAGACGACGTTGTTTTCAGCTTCGAGCGGATGTTTGACCGTAATCACCCCTGGCATAACGTCAACGGCGGTAATTATCCCTATTTTGATAGCCTGCAATTTTCCGACTCAGTGCAGAGCGTGAAGAAAATCGACAGCAGGACGGTTGAGTTCAGACTCAACAGCCCGGATGCGTCGTTCCTGTGGCACATGGCGACCCACTATGCGCCGGTGCTGTCGAAGGAGTATGCCGACCAGCTGACGGCGCAGGGACGCCAGGAAGAGATGGACAGGCAACCCGTTGGCACCGGCCCTTATCTGCTCAGCGAATATCGCACCGGTCAGTACATCCGTCTGGCGCGCAATCCTCACTACTGGAAGGGTGTTCCGCGTCTGCAACAGGCGGTAATCGATCTGGGGTCTGGCGGTACCGGACGGCTCTCCAAACTGTTAACCGGCGAATGCGATGTACTGGCCTATCCAGCGGCCAGCCAGCTCAGCATTCTGCGCGATGATCCGCGCCTGCGGATGACCCTGCGTCCCGGCATGAATATCGCCTATCTGGCTTTTAATACCCGCAAGCCGCCGCTCGACCGTCCTGAAGTGCGTCACGCGCTGGCGCTGGCAATCAACAATGAGCGGCTGATGGAGTCGATTTATTACGGCACCGCCGAAACGGCTGCCTCCATATTACCGCGCGCGTCCTGGGCCTATGACAATGATGCGCGTATTACCAGCTATGATCCGGATAAATCCCGGGCCGCGCTGGCGGCATTGGGCATCAGCGATTTGCATCTGCGACTGGTGGTGCCAGTGGCATCGCAGTCCTGGAATCCCAGCCCGCTTAAAACCGCCGAATTGTTACAGGCAGATCTGGCACAGGTTGGTGTGCGGCTGACGATTGTACCGGTAGAAGGCCGTTTCCAGGAGGCGCAGCTGATGGCGATGAATCATGATCTGACGCTGTCAGGCTGGGCCACTGACAGTAACGATCCTGACAGCTTCTTCCGTCCTCTGCTCAGCTGTGCGGCGATTCGCTCACAGACCAATTACGCGCACTGGTGCTCGCCGGCCTTTGACGAAACACTGCAGAACGCCCTGTTATCACAACAACTTTCGGGCCGCATCGACAGCTATGACAAAGCGCAACAGATTCTGGCAAAGGAGTTACCGGTACTGCCGCTGGCATCCTCTCTGCGGCTCCAGGCGTTTCGTCATGATATCAAGGGGCTGGTGCTGAGTCCGTTTGGCAACGCCTCGTTTGCCGGGGTTTATCGTGAAGCTGATGAGGGGAGTAAATGATTATCTATATTTTGCGGCGCCTGCTACTGCTGCTCATCACCCTGTTTCTGCTGTCGCTGGTCAGCTTCAGCCTGAGCTATTTTACCCCTAATGCGCCGCTGGAAGGCGCTGCACTCTCGGACGCCTGGTGGTTCTGGTTTAAAGGGATGCTGCAGTTTGATTTCGGCGTCTCCAGCACTAACGGTCAGGAGATTGGTTTACAGCTGCGCGAGGTGTTCCCGGCCACCATGGAGCTCTGTATCCTGGCGTTTCTGTTTGCGCTGCTGGTGGGCATTCCGCTGGGAATCTGTGCCGGTGTGATGCGCAACAAATGGCAGGATAAAACCATCAGTGCGCTGGCGCTGATTGGCTTTTCTGCGCCGATCTTCTGGCTGGCGCTGATTCTGACGCTCTTTTTCTCGCTGACGTTGGGCTGGCTGCCGGTGTCAGGTCGCCACGATCTGCTTTATCCGGTTCAGAACGTCTCTGGTTTTGCGCTGATTGACGCCTGGCTGAGTCGTTCGCCGTGGCGACATGAGATGATTATTAGTGTCCTCTCGCACCTTATTTTGCCGGTGCTGGTGCTGGCGATGGCACCGACAACAGAGGTGATACGTCTGCTGCGCAACAGCACCAGCGACGTGATGGACAAAAATTATGTCAAAGCGGCCGCCACGCGCGGTCTTTCACGCTTTACCGTCATCCGCCGCCACGTGCTGCATAACGCCCTGCCGCCGGTGATCCCACGTCTTGGCTTGCAATTTTCCACCATGCTGACGCTGGCGATGATTACGGAGATGGTCTTTAACTGGCCGGGTCTTGGACGCTGGCTGATTAACGCGATTCGCCAGCAGGATTATGCGGCGATCTCAGCCGGTGTCATGGTTATTGGCGGACTGGTGATCCTGGTGAATGTGATTTCTGACATTATTGGCGCGGCCATGAATCCGCTGAAACATAAGGAATGGTATGCCGTCCGATAATATCTACGCCGAAAAACGCCTGCCCAGCGCATTTCGTCAAAGCTGGCATCATTTCTACGGCAACCCGATTTCAATGGTCGGACTGTATGGCTTTGGCGCACTATTATTGCTCTGCCTGTTTGGCGGTCTGATAGCACCCTACGGTATTGACCAGCAGTTCCTGGGCTATCAGCTGCTGCCGCCCTCCTGGTCACGCTATGGCGATGTCTCGTTCTTTCTCGGGACTGACGATCTGGGTCGCGACGTACTGAGCCGCCTGCTGAGTGGCGCAGGCCCCACAGTGGGTTCTGCGATTCTTGTGACGCTCTCCGCCACCCTCGGGGCGCTGGTGTTGGGCGTGCTGGCGGGCATGACGCACGGTATCCGCTCGGCCGTCATGAACCATGTCCTGGACACCCTGCTCTCGATTCCGTCGCTGTTGCTGGCGATTATCGTGGTGGCGTTTCTCGGGCCACGACTCGAACATGCGCTGCTGGCCGTCTGGCTGGCATTGATGCCACGTCTGGTCCGCGAAATATACAGCGCCGTGCATGATGAGCTGGAAAAGGAGTATGTGGTGGCTGCTCGCCTTGATGGCGCTCGCGGTCGCAACATTCTGCGCTATGCCATATTGCCCAATATTCTGCCGCTGCTGATTACCGAAATAACCCGCGCGCTGTCGATGGCCATTCTGGACATTGCCGCACTTGGCTTTCTCGACCTTGGCGCGCAGTTGCCTTCGCCGGAATGGGGCGCGATGCTCGGCGATTCACTGGAGCTGATCTACGTCGCACCCTGGACCGTTATGCTGCCCGGCGTGGCGCTGATGGTGAGCGTATTAATTGTTAACCTGCTCGGTGACGGCATCCGTCGCGCCGTCGAAGCGGGAGTGGAATAAATGCCGTTACTCGATATCCGTAATCTCACCATTGAATTTATGACCGCTGACGGGCCGGTCAAAGCCGTTGACCGCGTTAATCTGACGCTGGGCGAAGGCGAAGTCCGGGGACTGGTCGGAGAATCCGGCTCCGGCAAGAGTCTGGTCGCCAAAGCTATCTGCGGCGTCACCAACGATAACTGGCGTGTTACCGCTGACCGCATGGTGTTTGATGATGTGGACCTGCTACGCTTATCGCCGCGCGAGCGTCGTCGCATTATCGGACACAACGTCTCAATGATTTTTCAGGAGCCGCAATCCTGTCTGGATCCCTCAGAGAGCATTGGTCGCCAGTTGATGCAGGTGATCCCGCGCTGGACGTACAAAGGGCCATGGCTGAAACGCTTCTGGTTCTGGCGCAAAACCCGCGCTATCGAACTGCTGCATCGCGTCGGCATCAAAGATCACAAAGATATTATGCGCAGCTTCCCTTATGAGCTGACTGAAGGTGAGTGCCAGAAAGTGATGATCGCCATTGCGCTGGCTAACCAGCCGCGCCTGCTGATTGCGGATGAACCAACAAATGCCATGGAACCGACCACCCAGGCGCAGATTTTCCGCCTGCTGAGCCGTCTCAACCAGAATAACAACACCACTATTCTGCTGATCAGCCATGACCTGCGCACAATGAGTCAGTGGGCAGATCGAATCAACGTGATGTACTGCGGTCAGACGGTGGAAACCGCCCAGAGCGAAGATTTGATGAGTACGCCGCATCACCCTTATACCCAGGCGCTGATTCGGGCCATGCCCGATTTTGGGCGCGCCCTGCCGCACAAAAGCCGTCTTAATACCCTGTCGGGCGCGATTCCGTCGCTGGAGAGTTTACCGATTGGCTGTCGTCTGGGGCCTCGCTGTCCCTATGCCCAGCGTAAATGTATCGAAACGCCACGGCTCACCGGCAGCAAAACTCATCTCTACGCCTGTCATTTCCCGCTGAATATGGAGGGCCAGTAGCATGGAGACCCTGCTGGAAGTGCGCAACCTGAGCAAAACCTTTCGCTACCGTACGGGCCTGTTTCGCCGTCAGCACGTTGAAGCAGTGAAATCGGTAAGCTTTACCCTGCGTGAGAAACAGACGCTGGCGATTATCGGCGAAAACGGCTCGGGTAAATCCACCCTGGCGAAGATGCTCAGCGGCATGGTCGCCCCCACTGAAGGTGAGATTCTGATTGACGATCATCCGCTGACCTTCGGCGATTATGGCTATCGCAGTCAGCGCATACGCATGATTTTTCAGGATCCCTCAACCTCACTGAATCCGCGACAGCGCATCAGTCAGATCCTGGAGTTTCCATTGCGGCTCAATACCGAGCTGAATGCGGAGGAGCGCGAGAAACGCATCATTGCTACGCTACGTCAGGTTGGCTTACTGCGCGATCATGCCGGGTACTATCCTCACATGCTGGCGCCCGGTCAGAAACAGCGTCTGGGTCTGGCGCGTGCATTGATCCTCCAGCCTAAAGTCATTGTGGCCGACGAAGCGCTGGCCTCGCTGGATATGACTATGCGATCTCAGCTGGTGAATCTGATGCTGGAACTGCAGGAGAAGCACGGGATCGCCTACATTTATGTCACGCAGCATCTGGGCATGATGAAGCACATCAGCGATAAAGTGCTGGTGATGCATCAGGGCGAAGTGGTCGAGCGCGGCGGCACGGCGGACGTGCTGGCCTCCCCGCTGCATGATCTGACACGACGGCTGATCAGCAGCCACTTTGGCGAAGCACTGAGTGCCGAAGCCTGGCGGCGTGAGCGCTGATTTTTGCTGCATATCGCGGAAATTGCGGGGCGATTTACCTGATTTATGAGAGACGTGCTAGAATCCGCACGTCGATTAACGTCGGTCGCTTACTTTTTAATCATGCGGCCGCCAACTACAATGACCATAAGGATTACAGCTATGGGTTTTCTTTCCGGTAAGCGCATTCTGATTACTGGCGTTGCCAGTAAACTTTCCATCGCCTACGGTATTGCACAGGCGATGCACAAACAGGGCGCAGAACTGGCTTTCACCTACCAGAACGACAAGTTAAAAGGTCGTGTGGAAGAGTTTGCCAAAGAGTTGGGTTCAGACATCGTGCTGCCATGTGACGTAGCTGAAGATGAGAGCATCAAATTTCTGTTCACTGAACTGGCAAAAACCTGGCCAAAATTTGACGGTTTCGTTCACTCTATCGGTTTCGCGCCTGGCGACCAGCTGGTAGGCGACTACGTGAACGCCGTGACTCGTGAAGGCTTTAAAATCGCGCATGATATCAGTGCTTACAGCTTCGTCGCGATGGCCAAAGAGTGCCGCGAGATGCTGAATCCACAGTCTGCGCTGCTGACCCTCTCATACCTGGGTGCTGAGCGCGCAATCCCGAACTACAACGTGATGGGTCTGGCGAAAGCGTCGCTGGAAGCTAACGTGCGTTATATGGCGAACGCCATGGGGCCGGAAGGCGTGCGTGTTAACGCCGTTTCTGCGGGTCCAATCCGCACCCTGGCAGCTTCAGGCATCAAAGATTTCCGTAAGATGCTGGCGCATTGCGAAGCGGTCACCCCGATTCGCCGTACTGTCACCATTGAAGATGTCGGCAACTCAGCAGCATTCCTCTGCTCTGATCTGGCTGGCGGCATCACCGGTGAAGTGGTACACGTTGATGGCGGCTTTAGCATCGCTGCAATGAACGAGCTGGAACTGAAATAAGTTCTGCAAGGGCGAGCCTGGCTCGCCCTTCTCTTTATCCCCGCCTCGCTCTTCCTGCCTGATTTCACTCCCGTTATACCGTAACGCTATTAATTATCACCGATCATTCTTTTGCCCCGGCCTGCCCATCAGCGACGATAAGCCTGACCTTCGGTTTATGCACATTTTCAGATTTTGCCGCCTGCATGCCGAACCCGATTTTGCAAAAGGATTGATCATGGAACAACGCCGCTATCCGGGCCATAACCACTGGTTTTATGAAAGCCAGACCAGTCCACGTATTGCTCAGGCCGCACCGCTGGTGCCAGAGGCTGCCCACATTGATGACCGTTTTCTGCTGGGATGCTACGCCGATAACACCGTAGTGCAGTCACTGCTGAGCACGCATCAGCCGGCCCTGCTGGCCGCGCGCGATCTGGCACAACTGCTTTTTCCTGATCGCGTTAACAACTCACTCACCCATACACTAACGCTCTACGATCGCCTCAGCACTGCGCTAACCGTCGCGCAGGTCGCGGGCGTGCAGCGGTTGTGTAATCACTACTCTGCCCGATTAAATCCATTGCCCGGGCCCGACTCCTCACGCGAGAGTAATAATCGCCTGACCCAGATCACACAGTATGCCCGCCAGCTGGCGATGCAGCCTGAGCTCATCAACGCGAGCGCGATCACCGCCCTCGATGCGGTCGGCCTGACTGAACCCGATATTGTCACGCTGAATCAGGTGATCGGGTTTGTCAGTTACCAGGCACGCGTGGTTGCCGGATTGCAGGCGCTGCAGGGTCAGCCGGTACGCTGGCTGCCGGGCAGCTCCCTGCCCCCTGATGCTGATTCCACCGGTTTTGACCAGCCTGCCCGCTGGCAGCCCGTGCTGAAACCGCTGGAGTTGCGCTATGCCAGTGCTGAGCAGCTCGCTGCCGTTACCCGCTGTCAGTCTCTGCCCGGCATGCAGGAGGCGGTATGGCTGCTGGCCCATGATCCCTCGGCGCTCTATGGCTGGGCGCAGCTGTGTCAGCATCTTTCTCAGGAGGATACGCTGGCCGAGGCAACCGCCGCGCGTATTCTGGGCAGTCGCTGGGCGTTCCGGCTGCTGGACGGGAACGACATCCTGATTGAGGGTGTGGAGGAGACGGCTTCAAAAGGTGAAGAACAGCTGATTATTGCGCTGTCGGTACAGCTGACCCGGTCACCTGAGCGATTCAGCGCCGCCCACCTGCAACCGCTGATGGAGGCAGGCTGGGAGGCTGAAGCGTTGTTCGCGCTAATACAGCGTGTTGCGCTAGGCAACTGGAACAGCCGCCTGTTTTACGCGCTGGGCGAGGCGAAGTAACTGCGTTATACCGGCAGCAGACCACGCGCTTCGTCGAAAAAGTGCTGTGCCAGCGGTGTGGCACGGCCAGGTTCGGCTATCACCAGTGCCGCCTGACGTGCCATCGGCGGCAGCGTAATGGCGCGCTGCTGCAGTCCCTGCAGTGAAGCGGGCAGCAGGTGACCAACCGGCGACACCAGCAACCCCAGCCCGACCTGCGCACACTGCATCAGTTGCATAATAGAGGCACTCTCAACGATCACTCGCGGCACCAGTGCCGCCTCGCGAAACGCCATATCAATGTAGCGGCGGAAATAGCGCGTGGGCTCCGCCAGACAAAGTGGCTGTTGAGCCAGTTCATCCAGCGTCAGCGGGGTTTCCCCCACCAGCTCGGGGAAATGGTCGGGATGGAATACAGCTTCAGCGCCCCGGTCTGCCAGCATCTCGGTCTGAAAATGGAGTTCCCGTAGCGTCGCCATCTCAAAAAAACCGATACCGACATCCACGGTGTGGCTATTGAGCGCTTCCAGCAGCTGATCAGCACTCAGCACCGCAATGCGGTAATCAAGCTGAGGATAACGCGCCTGCACCGCTTTCAGCAGCAACGGCAGCGCCATGCTGCACTGCGGCACCACGCCAACCCGCAGCGTGCCGTTTACCCCATGTTTCAGTGATTCAACTTCCAGCTTCAGCCCCTGATACACCGACACGATTTCCCGCGCCCAGGCCAGCACGCGATCGCCCTCTGGCGTAAATCCGGCAAAGTTATTGCTGCGGTTAATCAGCGGCAGGCCCAGCTCGCGCTCCAGGTTTTTCAGGCGCATTGAGAGGGTTGGCTGTGTAACAAAACTGGCTTCCGCGGCCCGCCCGAAATGGCGTTCACGCTCCAGATTACATAGGTAGATCAGTTGTTTAATGTCGATGTTATTTATCCATCTGCAGGTTAAAGCGTGTTTTCGTCACTGTCTCGCTGTCAGAGTCAACCCGAGTTAAGAGTGAGATGTTACCCTGCTTAACCATGGCGGTTTTAACCGCACGGTTCATTGGCGCAAGGGGAACGATGAATCAGCAACCGATGTGCCCTGAAAAAGCGGCAGAGCGTATGCCCCTCTACATCTTCACGACCGCTGTTTTCGCGGGTTTAGTGAATATGGCATTCAGCGCCAGACAGATTAAGCCGAACCCCACCGGTAGCAAAAAATCGTAGCCTAGCACCCGGTAAAGCCCGATTCCGGCTATTCCTCCTGCGAGGAAAGCCAGCAATGTCAGCGTGTGTAGTCGCAGCCGGTCCAGATAAAGCGGCGCATCTTTCGGCGAGGTTTTACGCCGCAGCACCTCAAACAGCATCGCCATTTCAATGCCGATGTCGGTCGCTGTGCCAGAAATATGGGTTGTACGAACACGTGCATTAGAGATCCGCGTAACAACCGCATTTTGCAACCCCATCAGGAAGCTCAGGCTCATGATTAACACCACGCCAGGTGACAGCGGCGGAAAGTGATTCTCGATCACGCCCAGCGCAATCAGCGCGGTGCCCTCCAGCAGGATGACAAACGCATAGATAGTGCGGATGTTTCTGCGGTGCCCGGCATTAATGACGAGGGTCGAAAACAGGGAACCGACAATAAATAACAGGACGATCGACAGAAAAAACAGGCCGGGCCCCAGATTCGCTTTTGCCAGATGATCGGACAACAGCGAGACATTCCCTGTCATGTTGGCTGAAAAAAAACCGACGATCTCAAAGGCTGCGGTATTCAGCGCGCCTGCAGCAGCGGCAAGCGTGCAGGCGAGTCGGGTATCGGCGCTATTGCTGCGGCCATGGGTGCTGGTTAGCATGACGACCCTGTGTTCAATGGAAAGCCTTATAATCCGCCGAATCTCTGCCCGCGACAAGGCGCTGCGTCAAACTCGCGCCTCTCTGCCATGCTTTGCTTAGCACGCTGCGCTGCATACACTCAGCGCAGAGTGGGCTGATTAATGCGTTGCCAGCCGGAAGGTGGAGACCGACTGCGTCAGGTACTGCACCTGCTCTTCCAGCGAGGCAGAGGCCGCCGCAGACTCCTGCACCAGCGCCGAGTTCTGCTGAGTAACGCTATCCATCTCGGTGACGGCCTGCTCAATCTGACCGATGCCGCGACTCTGTTCATCAGAGGCCGTGGAGATATGCTCCATCAGCAGATTGACGCGGCTGACCGAGGAGATAATCGCGCTCATGGCATCACCGGTCCGGCTGACCTGATCAGAACCGGCATGAATGATCGAAACCGATTCGGCAATCAGCCCTTCAATCTCTTTGGCAGCGGTGGCGCTGCGCTGGGCAAGATTACGCACTTCCCCTGCCACTACCGCAAAGCCACGTCCCTGCTCACCTGCACGGGCGGCTTCAACGGCTGCGTTCAGCGCCAGAATATTGGTCTGGAAAGCGATGCTGTCGATAACGGTCGTGATCTCTTCAATCTTCTTCGAGCTGGCATTAATCAACGCCATTGATGTCACCACTTCCTGCGAGACTTTTTCACCGCTCTCCGCATTCTTCACCGCTTCACTGGTCAGACGGCAGGCTTCAAAGACGTTTTCGGTATTCTGTTTCACCGTGGCGCCCAGTTGCTCCATGCTGGCCGCCGTTTCAGTCAGTGCGGCGGCCTGCTGTTCGGTACGCGAGGCAAGATCGATGTTACCCGCTGCAATCTCCTGCGAGGCGGTGGAAACGGAGCGGGTTGAATCACGCACCTGCAGAATAATGGTGGTCAGCGCACTGCGCATCTGCTCCAGTGAGCCCATCAGCAGCTGAATTTCGCTGCGTGAACCTGACCTGGCCGGTACCGTGGTATCCAGCACACCCGCCGCAATCAGTTTGCAGTGTTCCTGCGCGTCATTAAGCGGTGAAAGTACGTAGCGCTTCATGAAGATGTAAATGGCAATAATAATGGCAAAAAACAGGACGCCAAACAGCCCAAGCAGCGTAATGCCGGCGGTGAAGTGACTCTGGGCATCGCTGTTCAGCTTTTTAGCATACGTTTCATGCTGGGCCAGCACCCGATCCAGAATGATTTCGTACTGGCGATCAAGGCGAACCACGTTAGGGATCTGACTTTTAAAGCGCACCTGATCATGCGCCTCAGCGGCATCAATTAAGGGTTGTAGTCCCTGCTGACGATAGGCCAGATAAGCCTGACTATAGGCGTCAGCTTCGGCTTCTTCGCCCGGCAGACGCGGCGCATTCATGTAGGCCTGAAATGCGGCATCCGCTTTACCGGCTACGGTCCGCACACTGTCCAGCGTGGCGGGATTGTTTGCGTCGCTGCCCTCAATCTCCTTCATATATTCCATCAGACGGACACGCAGCGTTCGGCTGTGGTTGATCGGGTCAATCACTGAGAGCACCACACGGATCTCTTTGTTAACCGCATTCAGGGAGTGATTGCTCTGAATCAGGAGCCAGGTACTGATTGCCACGCTGGTCAGAAACAAGGCCAGCAGGAAGGAAAATATCATCAGGGAAGATTTTTTTAACGACATTGCGGTGTTCCAGTAATGAGGGGATTAATCGCTATATCGGCAAAAAGAGGTGCCCCATTAGGGTAATGGATTTTTTTAGTTACAATAGGCGGGTGGGCAGTGATCAGTGTCTCCACCAGGAACGGTGCAAACCGCCCGCTGCACCGGGCGGATAACGTGATGCTCACGCCTGAAATGGGCTGGGGTTATGCAACACCCAACGCCATTTTCACCTCATTTGCGATCTTCTCAACCTGCGGGCCATAGATCACCTGAATATCGTGCTCGCTGACACGATTAACACCGTTCGCACCGGTGCTCATCAGCGTCTGATCGACCACCTGATTCATCTCTTTAACCCGAACCCGCAGACGGGTAAAGCAGCAATCGACATCCTCAATGTTGGCCTGCCCACCCAGTCCGCTAATAATCACCTGCGTGCGTTCATCCGCGGTCACCTGTTGCGGTTTTTCATCCTCCGACTCCCGGCCCGGTGTTTCCACATTCATTCGGGTAATCACCAGCCGGAAAGCGTAGTAGTAGATCGGCGCATAGATTACGCCCAGCGCCAGCGTCCACCACCAGTGGGTTTTCGCCCCGCCCAGCATGCCGAACACCACCAGGTCGATGACGCCGCCCTGCACGTTGCCGATCATCAGATGCAGCATCGACATCAGCATAAACGACAGGCCGGTCAGGAAAGCATGCAGCAGGTAGAGCACTGGCGAGACAAAGATAAAGCAGAACTCCAGCGGTTCCGTAATGCCGGTGGTGAAAGAAGTCAGTGCACCCGCCATCACCAGCGCTTTGACCCGCTGTTTATGTTCAGGCCGCGCGGTGTGATAGATCGCCAACGCCGCCGCGGGCAGGCCAAACATCATGACCGGAATCTTGCCCTGCGCCAGAAACTGCGTGGCGGTGCGCAACGTCTCATCGGGGATCGACCCCGGAAGGGTCAGCGAGGCGTTGAAAATGTTCAGCGCGCCGACAACCGTCTGGCCATCGACCACGGCCATGCCGCCAATGGGTGTAAAGCGCACGGTTTCATTGAGAATATGATGCAGGCCGGTGGGGATCAGGATGCGCTCAAAAGCCCCCAACAGAAAAGCACCATACTGGCCGCTTTTACCAATCATCTGTCCAATCCAGGCGATGCCATTGCCAATGGTCGGCCAGATCAGCGCCAGTAACACGCCAATCAGCGGCAGACAGACCACGGTAATGATCGGCACAAAACGCCGTCCGCCAAAAAAGCTGATCGCCGTGGGCAGTTGCTGCGTGTAAAAACGATTGTGCAGCGCCACCGTGATCAGTCCGGCAATGACCCCACCCAGCACGCTCATGTTGTAAGTGAAGACACCCAGCATGTTGATGTACTCCGCCGAGGTCATCATGGCGGTGGTCTGATCCATTCCCGCCTGCTGCAGGGCTGCCGGTGTGGTCGTCGCCGCCGTAATCCCTTTCGCCGCCAGCGTGGCGCTGATGCCGACATTCATCACGATGTAGCCAATCACTGCGGCAAAGGCGGCCGTGGGTTTTTCTGCTTTTGCCAGACCGATGGCACTTGCTACCGCAAAGAAGACGGGCAGATTAGCAAAGAGCGCGCCCGCCACTTTGCGAATAAAGCCAATGATTATCTGGGGCACCTGCATCTGCGCAAAAGCATCGCCGGTCACCGCAGGGTTCTGCATCGCTGCCGCCAGACCGAGAAAAATACCGGCGGCCGCGATGACTGAGATGGGCATCATCAACGCTTTGCCAAACGCATGGATCTGGCTGGTCAGCTGTTTCATGGCGTCACGCTCTCTCTGATAGTGAACAGCAAGTATTAGCCTGTTGTGAGGAGAACTCCCGTTATCAGCCGGTTTAAGGCGGGTAAAATCTGAGCACCATCACATTTCAGGCCTGTGCACGATAAACGCCAGCTATCGCACCATTATGTCAATCAATTAGACAAGGTATAACGATAGCTGCAGACTTCCTTTCACCATCAGGCTATAACCTGATAACAAACACCAAACAATAATGCCTACTATAAAAGCCTGCACTCACTATGAAATTTAAACGCCAAATCAAACCCTATCGCGCGGCTGCGGGCGGCTGGGGTTCTCTGGAAGCCACCACGCGTTTCGTGCTTGACAGCAAAGCGGCCCTGAAAAATATGCGCAACCTGATGCGCATGAATAAAGCACGCGGTTTTGACTGTCCGGGCTGCGCCTGGGGTGATGACAACAAAAGTACCTTCAGCTTCTGCGAAAACGGGGCCAAAGCGGTCACCTGGGAAGCGACGCGCCGCATGGTCGACACCGACTTTTTTGCTAAACACAGCGTAACCACGCTCTATACCCAGAGTGATTACTTCTTGGAGTATCAGGGGCGTCTGACTCATCCGCTGCGCTATAACGCGGAAACTGACCACTATGAGCCGATCAGCTGGGAAGATGCGTTTGCGCTGATCGCGCAGCACATCAAGGCGATGGATCATCCGAATCAGATGGAGCTTTACACCTCCGGTCGCGCCAGCAACGAAGCCTCCTGGCTCTATCAGCTGTTTGGTCGCCTGATGGGAACCAATAACTTCCCTGACTGCTCGAATATGTGCCACGAAGCCAGCGGCACCGGTCTGAAGCGCAGTATTGGCGTCGGTAAAGGCACGATTCGTCTGGATGATTTCGATCACGCCGATGCGATTTTCGTCTTCGGTCAGAATCCCGGCACCAACCATCCGCGTATGCTGCACAGCCTGCGTCATGCTGCCGATCATGGTGCGAAAATCGTCACCTTTAATACCCTGCGCGAGCGCGGTCTGGAACGTTTTGCAGATCCGCAGAAGCCGCTGGAAGTCGTCACCTCAAAAGCGGGTAACATCAGCTCGTCTTATTATCAGCCCAATCTGGGTGGTGATATGGCGGCGGTGCGCGGCATGGTGAAATCCCTGCTGGAGACCCATCGCGCGCGTCTGGCAGCCGGTGAAAGTGGCCTGTTTGACCAGACCTTTATCAATGCTAAAACCAATGGCATTGAGGCCTATCTGGATGCGGTGGATAACACCAGCTGGATGCAGATTGTGGCGCAGTCTGGCCTGACGCAGGCGCAGATCCGTGAAGCGGCGGCGATTTACCAGAGCGCTGACCGGGTGATTTGTACCTGGGCAATGGGCATCACCCAGCACAAACACTCGGTAGACACGGTTCGCGAAATCACCAACCTGCAGTTGCTGTTTGGTCAACTGGGCAAAAAAGGCGCAGGCCTCTGCCCGGTTCGCGGTCACAGCAACGTGCAGGGTAACCGCACCATGGGGATTGATGAGAAACCGGCTAAAGCGTTCCTGGACGCGCTGGGTAATCATTTCAATTTCGAGCCACCGCGTGCCGCGGGCCATAACACCGTTGAAGCGCTGAACGCGATGCTGCGTGATGAAGTCAAAGTGCTGATCGCGCTGGGTGGCAACCTGGCTGCGGCTGCACCAGATTCACCGCGCACCGAAGAAGCGATGTCACGCTGTGGTCTGACTGTGCATATCAGTACCAAACTGAATCGCAGCCATCTGGTGCCGGGTCATGAAGGGCTGATTCTGCCGACGCTGGGCCGCACCGAACGCGATCTGCAGGCGACCGGCAATCAGTTTATTACCGTGGAAGACTCCTTTAGCATGGTGCACGCCTCTGAAGGGATTGGTATTCCGCTGGCGGAAACACAGCGTTCTGAGACCTGGATTGTTGCCGGTATCGCGCAGGCGGTGCTGGGTGATGAGAAAGTGAAATGGCGCGAGCTGGCCGGTGATTACAACCTGATTCGTGAGCATATCGCGGCAACGATTCCGGGCTTTGCCGACTTCAATGCGAAATGTGATATCCCCGGCGGTTTCTACCTGGGTAATGCCGCTGCCGAGTTGCGCTTCAATACGCCGAGCCAGAAAGCAGAGTTCAATGCCGCGGCGCTGCCGACCTCGCTGTTCCCGAATCTGGATCAAGAGGTCCCTTTCACTCTTCAGACGCTGCGTTCACATGACCAGTACAACACCACGATTTACGGCCTTGATGACCGTTACCGTGGCGTGTTTGGTCAGCGCGAAGTGGTGTTCATCAACCCGGATGATATGACAGACCTTGGTTTCACCGAAGGTCAGAATGTCGATATCGAGACACTCTGGAATGATGGCATTACCCGTCGCGTCAGCGGCTTCAAACTGGTTCCCTATAATATTCCGCGCGGTAATCTGGCGGCTTATTACCCGGAAACCAACCCGCTGGTGCCGCTGAACAGCTTTGGTGATGGCAGTGGCACACCGACCTCTAAGTCGGTGCCGGTGAAGCTGGAACTGTCAGCGGCACTGCCTGAACAGCGCATTGCCTGACCTCCCTTTCACTCCTCTCTGAAAAGCCGGTTCGTCCGGCTTTTTGCCTTGCCGCGCGCCGCCGAATCGCGTAAAACTGTCAGCCGCAATCAGGCCACGAAACGTAAAAATTATGTTCCAGGATAACCCGCTGCTCGCGCAGCTGAAACAGAAGCTCCATTCGCAAACGCCTCGAGCTGAAGGCGTCGTTAAAGGCACCGAAAAAGGCTTCGGCTTTCTGGAAGTCGATGCGCAGAAAAGTTACTTCATTCCGCCCCCGCAGATGAAGAAAGTGATGCATGGCGACCGTATTACCGCTGTGATCCATAGCGAGAAAGATCGCGAAAGCGCTGAGCCGGAAACGCTGGTTGAGCCGTTCCTGACCCGCTTTGTTGGTCGGGTGCAGAAGAAAGACGAGCGCCTGTCGATTGTGCCGGACCATCCCCTGCTGAAAGATGCGATTCAGTGTCGCCCCGCACGCGATGTCAGCCATGAGTTTGAGAATGGCGACTGGGCAGTAGCAGAAATGCGTCGCCATCCGTTAAAAGGCGATCGCGGCTTCTATGCCGAACTTACCGATTTTATTGTCAAAGCTGATGATCATCTTGCTCCGTGGTGGGTGACGCTGTCGCGTCACAACCTTGAGCGTGAAGCACCTGATGTCAGCTTTGGCGAGATGATGGATGAAAACCTGACGCGTGAAGATCTGACCGCGCTGGATTTCGTCACCATCGACAGCGCCAGCACCCAGGATATGGATGATGCGCTCTATGCAGAAGCACAGGACGACGGCACCCTGCGTCTGACTATCGCTATCGCCGATCCGACCGCCTATGTGGCAGAGGGCAGTCAGCTTGATAAGCTGGCGGCACAGCGTGCGTTTACCAACTACCTGCCGGGCTTTAATATCCCGATGCTGCCGCGCGAACTCTCTGATGATGTCTGCTCGCTGCGTCCGAATGTGCGTCGTCCGGCGCTGGCCTGCCGCGTCACGGTAGCTGCCGATGGCACCCTGGGTGATGACGTCGAGTTCTTTGCGGCCTGGATCGAGTCTAAAGCCAAGCTGGCTTATGACGATGTCTCTGACTGGCTGGAAAACAGCGGCACCTGGCAGCCAGAAAGCGAGGCGATTGCTGAACAGATTCGTTTGTTGCACCGCCTTTGCCTGGCGCGCAGCGAGTGGCGTCAGACCCACGCGCTGGTGTTTAAGGACCGCCCGGATTACCGCTTCCTGCTCGGTGATAAAGGCGAAGTGCTGGAAATTGTGGCTGAACCTCGCCGCATCGCTAACCGTATCGTTGAAGAGTCCATGATTCTGGCCAACGTCTGCGCGGCAAAAGTGCTGCGTGATCGTCTGGGCTTTGGTATTTACAACGTGCATGCCGGTTTCGATGCCACCAATGCTGAACAGGCTGCGGCGGTACTGGCGAATCATGGTATTAACGTGGATGCACAGGCGATCACCACACTGGAAGGTTTCCGTGTGCTGCGTCGTGAGCTGGACGCCCTGCCGACCCAGTTTCTTGATAGCCGTATCCGTCGTTTCCAGACTTTCGCTGAGATCAGCACCGAGCCCGGCCCGCACTTCGGTCTGGGTCTGGAGGCTTACGCCACCTGGACCTCACCGATTCGTAAGTTCGGCGACATGATCAACCATCGTCTGCTTAAAGCAATTATTCGCGGTGAGTCGATCGCACGTCCGGATGATGCGGTGACGGTAACGATGAGTGAACGCCGTCGCCTGAACCGGATGGCGGAACGTGACGTTGGTGACTGGCTCTACGCCCGTTATCTTGCACCCTTTGCGGCTACCGATCGTCGTTTCAGCGCCGAGATTATCGACGTGTCGCGTGGCGGCATGCGTGTTCGCCTGGTCGAGTTTGGTGCGGTTGCCTTTATCCCGGCACCGTTCATTCACGCGGTGCGTGATGAGCTGGTCTTAAGTCAGGAGAATGGCAGCGTACAGATCAAAGGTGACGTGGTTTACCGTGTGACCGACGTGATTGATGTCACCATCGCCGAAGTCCGCATGGAAACTCGCAGCGTCGTGGCCCGGCCCGCCGTCTGAATGTCGCGTATTTAAGCGCTGACACAAGCGGGATAACGCTGGTTATCCCGCCCTTTCCCGCCCCGTTCTGATTGCAAAAAAGTTAAATTTGTACCCCGCTTCACACTTCTCCACTGATTAACTTTCACTTACATTCCATTACATTAAGTTTAACTCGTTGTTTTCGATCGCTTTCCTCTCGGTCCTCACAAGGAGTTAGTCATGAAGAACGTCAAAACCAGTGTGATCTGGTTAGTGGTGGCGTTAATCGGCGCGGGCGCTTTCGCCATGCTGGCCCTCAGCCGCGGCGAACACGTCAATGCAGTCTGGCTGGTGATCGCCGCTGTCGCCTGTTACAGCATCGCTTACCGCTTCTACAGCCTGTTTATCGCCCGCAATATTTTTGAACTGGACGACCGCCGGATGACGCCTGCCGAGCGGCTGAGCGACGGGCTTGATTATGTTCCCACCAATAAATGGGTGCTGTTTGGCCACCATTTCGCGGCCATTGCGGGCGCCGGTCCTCTGGTCGGTCCGATTCTGGCCGCGCAGATGGGGTTTCTGCCGGGCACTATCTGGATTCTGGTCGGGGTGATGCTGGCAGGCGCGGTTCAGGATTTCCTGATCCTGTTTATCTCGACCCGCCGTGATGGCCGTTCGCTGGGTGAAATGGCGCGGCAGGAGCTGGGCGCATTCGCCGGTGTCGTGACAATGCTCGGCGCGCTGGGCGTGATGATCATCATCCTGTCGGCGCTGGCGCTGGTCGTCGTGAAGGCACTGGCGAACAGCCCGTGGGGGTTGTTCACTATCGCGGCCACCATTCCGATTGCGCTGTTTATGGGCGTCTACATGCGCTTTATCCGCCCCGGTAAAATCGCCGAAGTGTCATTGATTGGCTTTGTGCTGATGATGGCGGCGATTATTTATGGCGGCGACGTGGCACAACATCCGTTCTGGGGCCCCTTCTTTACCCTGAAAGGCACCTCGCTGACCTGGGTTCTCGTCATCTATGGCTTTATTGCTTCTGTGCTGCCGGTCTGGCTACTGCTGGCACCGCGCGACTACCTCTCCACTTTTCTTAAAATTGGCGTGATTGTCGGCCTGGCGGTGGGCATCGTCTTTGCCATGCCAGAGATGAAAATGCCAGCAGTGACCAAATTTATCGACGGTACCGGTCCGGTATTCTCCGGCGCGATGTTCCCGTTCCTGTTCATTACCATTGCCTGCGGAGCAATCTCAGGCTTCCATGCGCTGGTCTCCAGCGGCACTACACCAAAACTGGTGGAGAGGGAGAGTCATATCCGCTTTATTGGCTATGGCGCGATGCTGATGGAGTCTTTTGTGGCGATCATGGCGCTGATTTGTGCTTCGGTGCTGGATCCCGGCGTCTATTTTGCCATGAACTCCCCTGCCGCGCTGATTGGTACCACCGTTGAGAGCGCCTCTCAGGTCATTAATGGCTGGGGCTTTGTGGTCACGCCAGAAATGCTGAGTGGCATCGCCCGCGATGTCGGTGAAGGTTCCATTCTCTCTCGCGCAGGCGGCGCACCTACCTTCGCAGTGGGAATGGCCCATATTATTACCGAGATCTTCAACAGTCGGGCGATGATGGCATTCTGGTATCACTTCGCCATTCTGTTTGAAGCGCTATTTATCCTGACCGCGGTCGATGCCGGTACCCGCGCCTGCCGCTTTATGGTGCAGGATCTGGTGGGAACAGTGGTGCCTTCTATGGCGAACAACCGTTCCTGGCTGGGTAATATGGCGGGCACGACAGTCGCCGTTGCAGGCTGGGGTTTCTTTGTTTATCAGGGCGTGGTCGACCCGCTGGGCGGCATTAATACCCTGTGGCCACTTTTTGGTATCGGCAATCAGATGCTGGCCTCGATGGCGCTGATTCTCGGTACTGTGGTGCTCTTCAAAATGAAAAAGCAGCGTTACGCCTGGGTGACGATTCTGCCGACCGTCTGGTTGTTTATCACCTCAATGACCGCGGGCTGGCAGAAAATCTTCCATGAGAAACCTTCTATCGGTTTCCTGGCGCAGGCGAATAAATTCCGCAAAGGGCTGGATGAAGGCGTGATCATCGCGCCAGCAAAAAGCGTGGCGGATATGCAGACCATCGTGTTCAGCAATCAGATTAACGCCGCGCTGTGTGCTTTCTTTATGCTGGTGGCGGTCACCATGCTGATCTCGGCATTCTTTGTCATTCGTCGTGCACTGAACAGCTCGGTGCCGACCACCCGCGAGACGCCGGTAGCAATGCGCAACAAGGAGGTGCGCCATGTCTGATGCTATTCATCAGGTCCACCGTCCACACGGTGACTGGCAGATTCTGCACTGTAATGTGATTGCTGCTTCTCCGCCGCAGAGGTTTAGCTGGCGGGGATTCTGGCGCGGCCTGCAACAATGTTTTCGCTTAATGGTCGGGGTGCAGGATTATCAAAAATATCTGCAGCATATGCGACGGCATCATCCCGGACAGGCGCCGATGAGCGAGCGCGATTTTCACCGTTATTGCCTGGATGCCCGCTTCCCCAGCCAGGCCGGTAAACTGGGCAAATGTCCCTGCTGAATGCACTGAATAGCCCCGCACCGTCGGGGCTTTTTTGTGCCATTCTTATCTGGATGGGAAAATATATTTGGTTTGCACCTTGTGCTTGCCTCAGATGATGAATACTGTTGCTAAAATAATGAGATAACGCCTGCAGAGCACTTCCCGGAGGAAGTTTCCATGACCGATGAACAAGGGCAAACGTTGTTGTACACCCTTTTTGGTACAACCAGCCCTCATTGGCGTCTGACCGCGGACAGCGATGCATTGCATTTTGCCGAAGATGAGTCGTCACAAACTAATATCGCCCTGCCGCTGACACCCGGCCAGGCTGCAATGATCCGCGCAATGCCCGTCATTACTTCAAGTATCAATCTGACCATGTCCCTGCAAGGCATTGATGTGCCAATGCATTTTGTCGGACGTAAAGTGAACCAGGCCTCCTGGGCCGGAACCGCTTCTGCCTGGGGAGATACGTCTGCGGTCGCCCGTGACCTGACCCTGGGCCTTTCATTCGCCGAACAAGTGGTTTCTGAAGCTAATTCAGTGATTGTTATCCTCGATCAGCGGGGCAATATTCAGCGTTTTAACCGCCTGAGTGAAGAATATACCGGTCTGAATGAACATGAAGTTATAGGTCGAAATGTCTTTCAGTTGTTTATGACCCGGCAGGAAGCCTCACAGTCGCGGCGCAACATTGCAGGCTTCTTCCGTGACGGTAACTCGTACGAGGTGGAGCGCTGGGTCAAAACCAAAAAGGGCCAGCGACTGTTTCTGTTTCGTAATAAGTTTGTTCACAGCGGCAGCGGCAAAAATGAAATTTTCCTCATCTGTTCTGGTACAGACATTACCGAGGAGCGACGTGCCCAGGAACGCCTCCGGGTGCTGGCAAACACCGATACGGTCACCGGTTTACCTAATCGCAACGCCATTCATCAGCAGATTAGCCTGGCGCTGGAGCGCGCCGGGCATGATGAGACCGGTGTCGTCTATCTCGATCTCGATAATTTCAAAAAAGTGAACGACGCCTACGGTCATATGTTCGGCGATCAATTACTGCAGGCAGTCTCTCTCGCGATTCTTAGCTGTCTGGGTAAGGACCAGACGCTGGGTCGTCTGGGTGGCGATGAGTTTGTGGTGCTGGCTGAACACACCAGCCAGGCTGCGCTGGAGGCGATGTCCTCCCGCATTCTTGAGCGCCTGCGACAGCCTTTCCGTATCGGACTGATTGAAGTTTACAGTGGCTGTTCCATCGGTATCGCTTTCGCACCGCTGCATGGCGAAGATAGAGAGAGCCTGATTCGTAACGCGGACACCGCGATGTATCACGCTAAAGAGAATGGTCGCGGCAAGTTCTGTGTCTTTGCCGCCGAGATGAACCAGCGGGTCTTTGAGTATCTGTGGCTGGACACCAACCTGCGCAAGGCGCTTGAACTCGATCATCTGCTGGTACATTACCAGCCTAAGATTGATAGCGATGGACAGGTTCGCAGCGCCGAGGCATTAGTACGCTGGAACTCACCAGAGCGTGGTATGGTTTCGCCCGCAGATTTTATTCCCTATGCCGAAGAGTCAGGGCTGATTGTGCCGCTGGGACGCTGGGTAATGCTCAACGTGCTTCAGCAGATTATCGTCTGGCGTCAACAGGGTATTTTCCTGCGCATCGCTGTCAATGTGTCTGCCCGTCAGCTGCTCGACCAAAGTATCTACACCGATCTAAAACAGGCACTGCATGAGGCGAATATCACTGATTGTCCGATTGATATTGAGCTCACAGAAAGTTGTCTGATTGAGAATGAAACTGAAGCGCTGAAGCTGATGAAACAGTTTCAGGAGCTGGGCGCACAGGTTCATCTGGATGATTTTGGCACCGGTTACTCTTCGCTTTCTCAGCTCGCACGTGTGCCGATCAATGCGATTAAGCTCGATCAAAGCTTTATCCGCGACATCAATAAACAGCCGGTATCACAATCGCTGGTGCGTGCAATCGTCGCCGTCGCGAAGGCGCTTGATTTGCAGGTGATTGCAGAAGGTATTGAGACGCCGGATGAAGAGAAGTTCGTGCTTAAAAGTGGTGTTGATGGGCGTCAGGGTTACTATTACGCAAAACCAATGCCCGCGGAACAATTTGGGCATTGGCTGGCTAAGCATCCTGCCCGCGTTTAATGCTGGTCCGGATTAACCCGCTTTACGCAGTGATGCGCTGTGGCGGTTTTGTAACTGTACCAGGCGTTCCATGTAAGCAATATCTTTAGGTTCGATAGTAAACGCGTAATCGACCCAATCTTCTGTGATATCCATGAGCTCAGCGCGTGACAATTGCAGCACGCGCTGGCGCGCTTTCAGCATCGCCCGCACGCCATTGAGTTTAGGCCGTAACGTGTCGATAAAGGTTCGGGTGGCACGATAGCTGTCGCCTGGCTGGAAGACCTTATCGACCAGTCCACGCGTCTCATACCACTCAGCGCTGTGAGACTCCCCTTCACAAATAAGCTCTTCGGCCAGTTTCATGCCGGAACGACGCGCCACCAGTGAGTAGCCGCCCATACCTGGGAACAGGTTAAAAGCAATTTCCGGGAAGCCCATCCGCGCATTGTTTTGCGCCAGAATGAAGTGATGCGCCAGCGCCGCTTCGAATCCGCCGCCTAACGCACTGCCCTCAATCATCGCCAGCGTCACCGCGCCTGTATCAAAACCGCGTGCTGCAGAATGGATGCAGTCCACGCAGGCACGCGCATAAGCCCGGAGCGCCTCGCGGCGGTTGTTGCGAATGCACTCAACAAAGAAGCGCAGATCGCCACCGGCGTTGAACATTTGCGGAACCAGTGACCCGGTGACCCAGAAATCGATTGGCAGGCCGGAACGCTGAGCGGCGTAGCTCAGGTTCATGATCTCTTCAATCAGTTCATGGTTGAAACTCGGACGGGGCTGTGCACGCAGCATCATCCACATGGTACGACGCCCTTCTTCGTAATAGGCGACTAACTGCGTGGTATTGCCGACTTCGGTAAATAATCTGCACGTTGCTTGGTTAATAACTGTCATTGTCTCATCCTCTGTTTATATTTTGATGCGTTAAATACGCCACATCAGCGTAATGCAGAGTGAGGCCAGACCAAATGAGAGATTGATTTACAACACAAAATCCAGAGTGATCCCCGACTGGCGCGCCGGGGATTGATTAGGCAGGTTACTTAATAGCGGCACGCTGCCCGACGGCAACATGGAGACGCTTAAGGCGTTTTGAATAGATAGCGGTGATAATGGGCACCAGCACTGAGGTCACAATGACAGATGTAGCAACCAGCGCCGTTGCGGCAGGCGCAACCGGTTTAAACTGCGGCAACATCTCGGCAATCAGTACGGGTGTCGCCACTGCGGCGCCTGCCGTACTGGATGCGGCTATACCGGCCGTGCCATCCCCGCCGCCAATCAGCCGGTCGGCCAGAATAAGCGGGATACCTGTAATGATGATCACGGCGATGCCCAGCATGATGCCCAGCAGCCCGGTTTCCGCAATCACGCCCAGGTTAATGGTGTTACCCAGCGCAAAAGCGAAAAAAGGAATCAGCGTATGTACCGCTTTTCCGAAGAAGTCACGCAACTCCGGATCAAGATTTCCTAATGCAAATCCGACCACAAACGGCAGGACAGCGCCCACAAACACGTGTGGCTCGAATGAGGCGATACCCGCAGTACCCAGAATAACCATGGTCATTAATGGCCCGGACTCCAGTGACATCAGCACAAACGCGCCAGCCTCCTCTTTGGAACCGTATTGCTGCATGATCGAGGCATAAAGGCCGCCATTCGTCATGTCCATTGCAGCCACCAGCGCCAGCGTGGATAAGCCCGCGAACATCCCCACTTCTACCCCATTCTCCGGCATCACGCGTGAGGCGATAGCCGCCACAACCCAGGCAACGGCAATTTTCGTTAACACCAGCGTGCCTGATTTACGCAGTACCGTGCCGGTAGCGCTGAGCTTTATCGATGCTCCCATACAGAAGAACCAGACGGCCAGAATCGGCACCGTCCCCGTCATCAGACCGTTGGTGAAAGAGCCGAAGTATTTCCCGGCGCCGGGAGAGAATGTATGGCAGAGTGCGCCGATAAACAGCGGAATAAGCATCATGCCGCCCGGAATTTTGTCTATTGCCCGTTTGATGTGCATACAGGTTTCACCTTTGCTTTGCCAGTGTTGGAGCAGGAAGTGCCCGAAGGCGATGAAAGCAAAGTAGTGATTTGAGGTTATTAAAACAGTGATCGCCCCGATATAAATGAAACGCTGTTTTATTTTTTCAGGATGGATGTTTTGATAACTATGATGGAGATCGCCATACCAGCGGCAATGGCGACAAAAAAAAAGGGACGCCGTCGCGTCCCGTTCGTTATTTTTGCCCGTACCAGGCATTCTCACCGTGCTTCCGCAGGTAGTGCAGATCGAGCAGCGTCTGATTAATGGGCGGCAGGTTAGCAGTAAGCTGCTGGCTAAAGAGCCCCATATAGGCCACCTCCTCCAGGACAACCGCGCTGTGTACAGCGGCATGGGCGTCTTTACCCCAGGCAAATGGGCCGTGGGAGTTGACCAGTACCCCCGGGATCGCCGAAGGCGATAATCCGCGCTGCGCGAACGTCTCAATAATCACTTCGCCCGTGTTCCACTCGTACTCGTGCTGAATCTCTTCGTTACGCATCGCGCGGGTGCAGGGGATCTCGCCATAGAAATCGTCGGCGTGGGTTGTTCCCCAGGCCGGAATGGGTCGTCCTGCCTGCGCCCAGATGGTCGCATGACGCGAATGCGTATGGACAATGCCACCGACTTCCGGCCAGGCGAGATAGAGCGCACGATGCGTCGCCGTGTCCGATGAAGGGCGTTTATCCCCTTCTACTACATTGCCACTCGCCAGATCGACCACAACCATGTCGTCGCGCTTCATCACTTCATAGCGCACGCCGGAAGGTTTAATCACCAGCAAACCCTGCTCGCGATCAATCGCGCTGACATTCCCCCAGGTAAAGGTCACCAGGTTGTATTTGGGTAGATCCAGATTCGCTTCCAGAACCTGTTGTTTAAGGTGTTCCAGCATCTCTTTTCTCCTGCTGACAATCGTCCCTGAATTTTGCGGAGTCGGACGCGAAAGAGTTATGGAGCAAATGGCTATAAACGCAGAAGGAATGGCTGTGAATGAAAAAATGTGTCGTGATTTCAGAATTTTCCATCTTCGGAATTATTGCAGAACGCTTAGAATCCTCTCAGACAATGCGTGGACCTGTTGGCCTGTCGCATTGTGACTCACCCGCTACAAACGGTTTGTCCATGGTGATCACATTTCTATGCCGTCAGGGATGAGGCAATAATGCGACACAAGCGGGCTGAGGAAATATCGGAGCTATACTAAGAGTGTTGCCTCTGTGAGCACATCAAAGGAGAAGTGTATGACTACAACAATGAAACGAATCACTGCCGTTGTACTGGCTACCACGTTAGCTGTTGCCCTGAGCGGCTGTTCTAACTGGTCTAAGCGTGACCGCAACACCGCCATTGGCGCGGGCGCAGGTGCGATTGGGGGTTCAGTATTGACCAATGGTAGCGCGCTCGGCACAGTCGGTGGCGCCGCAGTTGGTGGTATTATCGGTCATCAGGTCCACTAAGGACCTTATTAAAAGAATAAACGGCTACGCTAAGCATCTACATGACCATCGGGCTACTTCGGTAGCCCGATTTTTTTAATTCAGCCGCCCGCCAGTTTGACTTTCATCCCTTTAGCTTCCAGCAGGCTTTTCAGTAAATCGCGTTTGTCACCCTGAATCTCGATAACACCCTCTTTTACCGATCCACCACAGCCACACTTCTTTTTCAGTTCAGCGGCCAGCAGCGTCAGTGCTGCATCATCCAGATCAATGCCGGTGATCAGACAGACGCCTTTGCCTTTGCGTCCGCTGGTCTGGCGCTGGATGCGTACAATGCCATCCCCTTTTGGCCGCTCTGCTTTAGTCTCAGGCTGGGTAATGCGCCCGCTGTCGGTGGAGTAAACCAGTCGATTATCATCTGCCATTATGGTGTCTCCAGACTGTGCAGGATCGCCTGCAGGGTGGCGGCGGGATCGGCGGATTGGGTGATCGGACGCCCTATCACCATGTAGTCTGCGCCCGCCTGCTTCGCCTGCTGGGGTGTCATGATGCGACGCTGATCGCCTGCATCGCTGCCTGCCGGGCGAATCCCCGGCGTGATCAGCGCAAAATCCTGACCCAGAACCTGTTTGAAGCGAACCGCTTCATGTGCAGAACAGACCACGCCATCCAGCCCGCATGATTGCGTCAGCTTCGCCAGTCGCTCTGCCTGTTCGGCAGGCGAAAGTGTAATGCCCAGCTCTTTAAGATCGTCTGCATCCATGCTGGTCAGTACGGTCACCGCAATTAGCAGAGGCGCATCTTTGCCAAAAGGAAGCAGCGCCTCGCGCGCTGCGTTCATCATCCGCGCGCCACCGCTGGCATGGACGTTGACCATCCAGACGCCGAGATCGGCAGCAGCAGCCACGGCATGGGCAGTGGTGTTAGGAATATCGTGGAATTTCAGATCGAGAAAGAGCTCAAAACCGCGCTGCTGCAGGGTGTTAACCAGCGAGGGTCCGAACAGCGTAAACATCTCTTTGCCCACTTTCAGTCGGCAACTGCGGGGATCAATCTGGTCTACGAAACGCAGCGCGCTGTCGAGGTCATGGTAATCCAGCGCGACCAGAATCGGCGAAGCGGTCACATTGTGGGGTGAAGGCATGGCATTTCCTCTGCAACAGGCGCCCGCAGGCGCATTAGACAAACGGCAAGCATTCTACCTGCGGTATCTGATCATCACAATCGCCTTTGCCCCTCTGCCCGGCGTTTTATGCACGATGGCGGAAGACAGGGAGGTGACAACCCAATAGTATGTTGTAACTACAATAAGGCGTGTTCTGTTCACGGCGGCCAGTTTTACTGGCCGTCGAGCCCACGAATAGGTTTAACGGAAGACCAGGTACGGCAGGATGGGCAGTGCCAGTAAAGTGCATGCGCGGTGAAACCACACTTCTGGCAGCGATAGCGCGGCTTGGTGCGAATCTGTTCGCCCACCATGTCACGCAGCACCATCAGGCTTTCTTTGGCACGGCCATCTTCCGCCTCATGCAGGTTCAAATCCATCAGGCGATGGAACACACGCATTGTTGGATGGCGTTGCAGCTGTCGACTGATGTAGTTTTGCGCCGCTTCAGCACCCTGCTGCTGCTCCAGGATATCCGAGAGATAGAGTTCCGCTGCGGCTCCCGTATTCTCTTCCACACAACGCTGCAGGAAATCAGCCCAGGCTTCGGGCTGATTAAGCCGCTGGAAACAGGTCTCCAGCATCCCCAGCGTTTCACTGACCAGCTCTTTATCCTGATCCAGCACCCGCTGCAGATGGCCCACCGCTTTGGTGAAATCCTCTTTCTCCATGAAAATACGGCCCATCATGATAGAGATGCGCGCGCTGTTGCGATCGGCCGCCTCCCCTTTCTTCAGCAGGCTCATTGCGCGATCCAGGTCGTCGCTGCTCATGGCCTGTAACGCCAGTTCACAGTAGAAGTGGGCAATTTCGCCCTTCTGCTTATCTTTACCGAGCTTAACCAGACGTTCTGCCACCTCAATCGCCTGCTGCCAGTCGCTGGTTGCCTGATGGATCAGCAGCAGCTGCTGCAGCGCGCCCACCCGGAAGTCCGTTTCATCGGTGAGCTGCTTAAACATATCTTCAGCGCGGTCATAAAAGCCCGCCGCCATATAATCACGCCCCAGTTGCTGAACGGCGAGCAGACGCTGCTCGTAGCTCAGGGAAGCGCTTTCCATGAGAGCCTGATGAATACGGATAGCGCGATCAACTTCGCCACGCGATCGGAAGAGATTACCCAGCGTCAGGTGGGCTTCTACCGTGCCGCTGTCCTCTTTGAGCATATCAAGGAACAGATCGACCGCTTTGTCCTGCTGATTTGAGAGCAGAAAGTTTACGCCAGCGACATATTCACGCGACAGTCGGTTGGCTTCCTGTTGCTTGTCCTGATGTGCACTGCGGCGGCCCATATACCAGCCATACGCAGCCGCCACCGGCAGTAACAGAAACAGCAATTCATGCATCGGGGATTATTCCCGGCCAGCCGGCGAAGCTGGCGTGGTCGCCAGAGCAGTACTCTGCTCGATTTGCGTCTGCATACGCTTGATTTTCCGGTTGGCATTTGCCAGTGCGACGCGGGTCCGTAACCAGAACAGCCCACAGATAATCCAGCCAAGCACGAAACCTGCGCCAAACAGCGATGCCAGTAAGGTCGAGATGCTGAACTCACCCTGCGCCAGCAGATAGTTAAAAGTAATGACCTGATCGTTATGCGCACCCAAAGTGACGGAAATAATAAAAATGACCAGTACCACTAAAAAAATCAGCAAATATTTCACAGTGCATCCTGTTGTGAGGTTGTCGGGTAGAATTATGCCAAAACTCCAGCAAAAATGCTGCTCCCAGCAGCATCGGCCAGGTCACTTTTGCGCAGGCCGGACTAATAATATGGGGTCTTAAGGGTGAATTACAATCAGGGCTCCCGCTGCGCCACCTCTTTTTGCTCTTCCGGCGGCAGCGTCAGTGGTCCACAGAATCGCTGTGCCAGCCAGGTAGCAACGGTGACCAGTATCCAGGAAAGTACCGTTGCCATTGCCAGATCGCGCGGCCAGTGCATGCCCAGCAACAGACGGCTCGCCATCACGCCCGTGGCCCACAGGAAGATCACCACCACGGTTTTATAGTGACGACGCGGCCAGAGCAGGCCCAATGCCAGTAGCGCCCAGCTGGCGGCAAACATGGTGTGACCAGAGGGAAAAGCGAAACCGGTTTCAAACGCCCAGTGACGTTTCAGCCAGCCCGGGATCTGCGTCTCATCGGCTATCAGCGAGGTCACCATCTCCCCACGCTGTTTACGTTTAAGTTCGTAAAAGGTCTTTTCGTCCAGACCATGATGCTGTTCCAGCCAGATCACATAGGGACGCGGCTCCTGTATCTGCTCTTTAATAAAGGATTTGGTGTATTGCCCGGCCAGAATCGTCGCGTTCATGATCAACAGAAGCAGAATGGCGGGCTTCAGGCGAAAGCGCAGGCACCAAAGCATCCATGCACTCAGCAGCACGCTGGTGACAATGCCCCACGGATTGGTAACGGTTTCGGTCATCCAGAACAGACCTTTCAGCACCGCATTGCTTTCACCTGGCTGCCAGCGCCAGCCGGTAAGCCAGACGGCAACCGGCATGATCAACAGCAGCAGCATACCGAAGGTGGTTCGACGCGAAATCTTAAACATCCTCTTCCCTTATCCCGGTGTTAAAAGACAACAATTGCATAACTTTAGCTTAAAAAAGAATAACATAACCGTTGCCGATTGGATAATTGTGCTTTATCACTGCAATTGGTATCAGAGATTACCAGCCCGCTTGCGGGTTGTGGCACAATATTGCACGTTTGTCGGGCCACACTGGCCTGTGCACTATCATGATGATAGTGCATCCTCTGAAGGTTCTGGAGAGTCACATGCAGCTTAAACGGGTGGCAGAAGCCAAACTGCCCACGCCATGGGGAGATTTCCTGATGGTTGGTTTTGAAGAACTGGCAACCGGACATGACCACGTTGCACTGGTCTTTGGCGATATTAATGATAACGAGCCGGTACTGGCGCGCGTTCACTCCGAATGCCTGACCGGCGATGCGCTCTTCAGCCTGCGTTGCGACTGCGGCTTTCAGCTTGAAGCCGCCCTTAATGCCATCGCAGAAGAAGGTCGTGGTGTGCTGCTGTATCACCGCCAGGAAGGCCGTAATATCGGTCTGCTGAATAAGATCCGCGCCTATGCGTTGCAGGACAAAGGCTATGACACCGTAGAAGCGAACCATCAGCTAGGCTTTGCCGCTGATGAACGCGACTTCACCCTGTGCGCCGATATGTTCAAACTGCTGGGCGTAAATGAAGTGCGCCTGCTGACCAATAACCCGCGTAAAGTTGAGATCCTCAGCGAAGCCGGGATCAACATCGTTGAGCGTGTGCCGCTGGTCGTGGGACGTAACCCGAAGAATGCGCACTATCTGGATACCAAAGCGGCGAAGATGGGGCATCTGCTGCCGAAATCCTGAATGAAAAAGCCGGGTCGCCCCGGCTTTTTTTGTCAGTCCAGCATATTGCGGATAACGTAGTGCAGGATGCCGTCGTTACGGTAATAGGTCAGCTCATTACCGGTATCAATGCGACAGCGGGTGTCCAGCTCCTCTTTACTGCCGTCAGCACGGGTCAGCGTCACTTTCACGCTGCAGCCTGGCGTCAGTGCCTGAAGATTCTCCACGTCAATACGCTCCTCACCGGTCAGGCCCAGGGTTTTGCGGGTCACGCCCTGCGGGAATTCCAGCGGCAGAATGCCCATGCCGATCAGGTTTGAGCGGTGAATACGCTCAAAAGATTCAGCAATGACAACTCTCACACCCTGCAAACGTGGGCCTTTCGCCGCCCAGTCGCGGCTTGAACCGGATCCATACTCAAGGCCGGCAATCACGGCCAGCGGTATACCTTCCGCCTGATATTTCATCGCCGCGTCATAGATAGCCAACTGCTCGCCACTCGGATAATGACGGGTATAACCGCCCTCCACGCCTGGCACCATCTCATTGCGGATTCGGATGTTGGCGAACGTGCCGCGCATCATCACTTCATGGTTACCGCGACGGGAACCGTAGGAGTTAAAGTCGGTTCGCTCAACGCCGTGCGACAGCAGATAGCGTCCGGCCGGACTCTCAGCTTTAATGCTGCCCGCCGGTGAGATATGGTCCGTGGTAACGGAGTCGCCCAGCATAGCAAGGACCCGCGCACCGCGAATATCCTGCACCGGCTTAGGCTCTTTCTCCATATCATCAAAGAACGGCGACAGACGAATATAGGTCGAGCCTTCATCCCAGTCATACGTCGCCGCTTCACTGACCTTGATCTCCTGCCACTCGGGCGTGCCGTCGAAGACTTCAGCGTACTCTTTATGGAACATGTCGCTGGTAACCTGCTGCACGGCTGTGGCGATCTCTTCCGGCGTTGGCCAGATATCTTTCAGATAGACCGGCTGGCCCTGACGATCGTGGCCCAGTGGCTCAGTCTGCAGGTTGATTTTCATATTACCCGCCAGCGCATAGGCTACCACCAGCGGTGGCGACGCGAGCCAGTTGGTTTTAATCAGCGGATGAATACGACCTTCAAAATTGCGGTTGCCGGACAGCACTGCACCGACCGTCAGATCGCCCGCTTTGATGGCAGACTCAATCTCATCTTTTAGCGGACCAGAGTTACCGATACAGGTGGTGCAGCCATAACCGACCAGATTAAAGCCCAGCTCATCAAGATAAGGGGTGAGTTGCGCGACGGCGAGATAGTCTGAAACCACTTTAGAACCGGGTGCCAGTGAAGCTTTAACCCACGGCTGACGTTTCAGGCCACGCTCGACCGCTTTCTTCGCCAGTAAGCCAGCCGCCATCAGCACGCTGGGATTAGAGGTGTTAGTACAGGAGGTAATCGCACTGATTACAACGGCACCGTCGGTCAGTGTATGCGTCAGGCCGGTGTCACTGTCGGTGTATTCGACATTTTTATGCGGTTTCTGTGCCTGATTCACTTCCAGCTCGTTGCTGGCGTCAAACGCGGCAGGCACATCACCCAGCGAAACCCGATCCTGCGGACGTTTTGGTCCGGCAAGGCTCGATTCCACTTCGTTCATGTCCAGTGACAGGGTGCTGGTAAAGCGCGGCTCATCGCCGGCGTTACGCCACAGGCCCTGCGCTTTGGCATAAGCTTCCACCAGGGCGACCTGGTCGGCATCGCGTCCGGTGAGCGTCATGTAACTGAGCGTGACATCATCGACCGGGAAGAAACCGCAGGTCGCGCCATATTCCGGGGCCATGTTGGCAATAGTGGCGCGATCAGCCAGCGGCAGATCGGCCAGACCATCACCGTAAAACTCGACAAATTTGCCCACGACGCCATGCTTACGAAGCATTTGGGTAACGGTAAGCACCAGGTCAGTCGCGGTGATGCCTGGCTTGAGTTTGCCGGTGAGTTTGAAACCCACTACATCCGGAATCAGCATGGAGACGGGCTGGCCAAGCATGGCAGCTTCTGCCTCGATTCCCCCTACTCCCCATCCCAGCACGCCCAGCGCGTTGATCATGGTGGTGTGGGAGTCAGTGCCGACCAGTGTATCGGGCCAGGCATACTCTTCGCCGTTGAGCGTTTCATGCCAGATCGCCTTACCCAGATACTCCAGGTTCACCTGATGGCAGATACCGGTGCCCGGCGGTACAACCCGGAACTTATCAAATGCTTTCTGTCCCCAGCGCAGGAAGACATAACGCTCATGGTTGCGCTCCATCTCCAGCCGGACGTTCTCTTCGAAAGCGTCATCATCGCCAAAGTGATCCACTGTAACTGAGTGGTCAATGACCAGATCCACTGGCGATAACGGATTCACTTTCGCCACATCGCCACCCAGGCGATTTACCGCTTCGCGCATCGCCGCCAGGTCAACTACGGCAGGTACGCCGGTAAAGTCCTGCATTAATACACGGGCGGGACGATAGGCGATTTCACGATCGGCGTGGGCATCTTTTTGCCAGTCAACCAGCGCCTGAATATCTTCTGCCGTAACAGAATCACCATCCTGCCAGCGCAGTAAATTTTCCAGCAGGACCTTCAGAGATTTGGGCAGACTGTCTATATTGCCGAGATGTTGAGCAGCGCGGGGAAGACTGAAGATGTGATATTTTTTGGTGTCGACCTGCAGTATTTCCTGACTCTGCTCGCGTAGGGTAGACGACATAGCTCCTCCTTTTTCATTCATGGTCTTAAACCTTAGAGAGACAAAGGTTTATGTTAAAGATAGACCAAAATTCGTTAACGATTTGATTACAACACAAATTGCCACAATCGCTCACAAACGAAAATGCCCCGTGAGATCACGAGGCATCATAAAAAAGGTGATTTAATTCAAATTACAGCGTTATCCACACCGCCGCAGACCAGAACGCAAAGGAGAAGGCATACGCGCTGAGCCAGGACATTTTAATCATATTCATTTGGTTCACTCCTTCGCCGGAATCTGGCGTAAAAGTTTTTGCGGTCACCTCATCAAGGCGACACCCTTTGGTCGTACGCAATGTGGTAAAGGGCAATTAACAAGCCCGCCGGAAACTCCGGTAATAAAAACTGCGACTAATAAATGGTCTGAAAACGTTATTTACTCTTAGGGTCCAGGAATGACTCAATAAAAAGTCTCTGGTTATCACTCAAATCCCACGATTCGGGGATAGACACTTTCTCGTCCTTTGCAAGTGGTTCTTTTCCTTTGCAGGCAACCGGCTTGTGCTGACGTGAAGTCAGGGAACGTTTATGGCTGAGTGTGTTTGCCCACATGGCTTTAGCCCCAGATACGCCAAATCATTAACGCTACTACCACCCAGAACAGCGCAGAGGCAGCGAATACGGTTAACCAGGCGTTGCGACGGGTGTTGCCGGTACGCTCAACCTTGGTGCTTTTTGCCGGGAAACCCGGTTGTACAGTCAGTCGTGTATTCATAGTTTTTGATAATCACTCTCAACAAAATGATTGATAACATCGATTAAGATTTAGGAGGAATCCTAAACGCGTTAAGGCCAAAAATCCAGTTATTTTTATTGAGTAAAACGATTAACGGTATTAATCAATAGGAGCCAGTAACGTAAGAAACCATTAACTTCGGAACAAATATTTAATTAAACAGAGAGCTAATAAATTTGAGTTAATTTAAAAACAGGTCCATTTAAAACTAAAGAGATCGCTAAAGACCCTTATGTTTACTGGCTTCCTGCATTAACTCTTAACTGGAGTATGGGAATAATCCTGGCAAGTCGCAAAGTGACATAGTTAAAAATGTGTGGTAATTCGCATTTAAGAAAGCCCGATGGGAAAACATGTGATCAATGTTTCATTTACAAAAAAATCATAAAAATTTTGATTCTCATTTGGCGCTAAAGCCTGGAAACAAAAAAGGCTGCACCTGGCAGCCTTAAGTTTAAGTGAAGCGCGTAAACTCTATTTAAACGGCAGTTTGATATCTTTAAACATCGCCTCAATATCCTCGTTTGAGCGTAAGGCTACCGCTGTGTCCACCACGTCGCGCGTCAAATGTGGCGCAAAACGTTGTATAAAATCATACATATAACTACGCAGGAAGGTACTTCGGCGGAAGCCAATTTTTGTGGTGCTGTTGGTAAAGATGTCAGCGGCTTCAATACGAATAAGGTCAGGATCGGCCACCGGGTCTACCGCCATGCTGGCAATAACCCCTACGCCCAGGCCCAGGCGAACATAAGTTTTGATGACGTCTGCGTCAGTGGCGGTGAAAACAATGCGTGGCGTTAATCCTGCGCGATTAAAGGCCGTATCCAGTTCAGAACGCCCGGTAAAGCCGAAGGTGTAAGTGACCAGAGGATACTCAGCCAGCTCCTCAATGGTCACCTGGCCTTTCCCCGCCAGCGGATGGTCAGCGGTGACGACAATCGCCCGGTTCCAGTGGTAGCAAGGCAGCATGATTAAGTCGTCATAGAGATGCAGTGCCTCGGTGGCAATCGCAAAATCCGCATTGCCCTTGGAGACCGCTTCGGCAATCTGAGTCGGGGAACCCTGATGCATGTGGAGTGAGACACGCGGATAACGCTCAATAAAGCCTTTGATCACGCCAGGCAGCGCATAGCGAGCCTGAGTGTGCGTGGTCGCCACATAGAGCGAGCCTTTATCCGGCCAGGTATGCTCACCCGCCACCGATTTGATCGCATCCACTTTTGAGAGCACTTCACGCGCTATACGAATGATCTCTTCACCTGCCGGCGTGACCTGGGTGAGATGTTTCCCGCTGCGGGCAAAGATTTGCACGCCCAGTTCATCTTCCAGCATGCGAACCTGTTTGCTGATGCCAGGCTGAGAGGTGTAGAGGCCTTCCGCTGTCGAAGAGACATTGAGATTATGGTTTACCACTTCGACGATATAGCGCAACTGCTGTAATTTCATATCTGTTCCGTCCGGTAAGTTACAGAGTCGCATCCCCGGTTGACGTATAGTCGCTAGGGTAGAAAATGCTATGCATCAGGAAAGGTCGGAAATGCTATAACAACTATATCAGTTTACGTTAAAGAGTAGAACGGATTGATATAAGGCTCAGAAAAAGGCCAGCGAGCGCTGGCCTGAGTGGATTACTTCTTCGCGACCTGCCATTTACCGTCTATATAGAAGGCGGACCAGCCTGTTGCTTTGCCCTCTTTTTCAGAGGAAACATACTGCTGTTTGGTTTTACGGCTAAAGCGCACCATCGCTTTGTTACCTTCCGGATCGGCTGCTGGCGCGTCGGCCAGATATTTCAGCTTTTCAGGCAGACGATCTTTAAAGCGCTGAAGCTCTTCCACCAGCGGCGCACGCGTTTCGCGTGATTTCGGGAAGGTGTTGGCTGCAAGGAAAACGCCCGCTGCGCCGTCTCGCAACACGAAGTAAGCATCGGACTTCTCACACGCCAGCTCTGGCAGTGGAACCGGATCTTCTTTCGGTGGAGCAACCTCACCACTACGCAAAATCTTACGGGTGTTTTTGCACTCTTCATTGGTACACGCCATGTACTTCCCAAAGCGTCCCATCTTCAGGTGCATCTCAGAACCACACTTCTCACACTCCACTATCGGGCCGTCATAGCCTTTGATGCGGAACTCACCCTTCTCGATTTCGTAACCATCACACTCCGGGTTATTACCACAGACATGCAGTTTACGTTCGTTATCGATCAGATAGCTGTCCATGGCTGTGCCACACTTCTGGCAGCGGCGACGGGCACGCAGTGCGTTGGTTTCAGCATCATCCCCTTCCAGAATATTGAGAACTTCATTTTCCGGAATCAGGTTGATGGTCTGTTTGCAGCGTTCTTTAGGCGGCAGCGCGTAGCCAGAACAGCCCAGGAAGACGCCGGTACTGGCGGTGCGAATTCCCATCTGACGGCTACAGGTCGGACACTCGATTGAGGTCAGCACCATCTGGTTTGGCTGCATGCCACCCTCTTCAGGATCTTTCTCAGCCAGTTCAAGCTGCTGAGTAAAGTCGCTGAAGAAGTGGTCGAGCACCGCTTTCCATTGCGCCTCGTTATTGGCAACCTGGTCAAGGTTGCTCTCCATGCGGGCGGTGAAATCGTAATTCATCAGTTCGCGGAAGTTCTCTTCCAGACGATCGGTAACGATTTCACCCATTTTTTCCGCATAGAAACGGCGATTTTCCACCCTCACATAGCCACGATCCTGAATGGTCGAGGTAATGGCTGCGTAGGTTGATGGACGGCCAATTCCGCGTTTCTCAAGCTCGCGCACCAGGGATGCTTCGCTGAAGCGCGCCGGTGGCTTGGTGAAGTGTTGACCCGGCTGCAGTGCTTTAAGGTCCAGAACATCCCCCACACTGACCGCAGGCAACGTACGATCTTCATCATTCTTGCGCAGCGCTGGCATCACTTTGGTCCAGCCGTCGAAACGCAGAATACGCCCTTTTGCTTTGAGTCTGAACTCACCCGCGGCGGCGGTGATGGTGCTGGAATCATATTTTGCCGGTGTCATCTGACAGGCAACAAACTGACGCCAGATAAGCTGATAGAGTTTCTGTGCATCCGCTTCCATATCTTTCAGCTGTTCCGCCACCACGTCCACATCAGAAGGACGAATCGCTTCATGCGCTTCCTGGGAGTTTTCTTTGCTGGCGTAAGTCACAGGATTGTCAGGCAGATATTTTTTACCGAAATTGCTTTCGATATAACCCCGTGCCATGGCGACCGCATCCTGACTCAGGTTGGTTGAATCGGTACGCATGTAAGTAATGTGACCCGCTTCGTACAGGCGCTGGGCCATCATCATGGTTTTCTTAACACCAAAGCCAAGACGGGTACTGGCAGCCTGCTGCAGCGTTGAGGTGATATAGGGCGCGCCCGGCTTACTGCTGGTCGGCTTATCTTCACGATCGACGATCTCATAACGCGCTTTTTCGAGCAGCGCGACGGCGGCGTAGGTTTCATCGCGATTGACCGGACGGAAGGCTTTATCGCCTTTGTGCGTCACATCCATCGACAGCTCATCACCTTTCGGCGTGCTTAGCGCGGCATTAACTTCCCAGTACTCTTCAGGCACAAAGGCTTTAATTTCTCGCTCACGCTCCACGACCAGACGCACGGCAACGGATTGAACACGTCCGGCAGAAAGACCACGGGCGATCTTTTTCCACAGCAGTGGTGAGACCATATAACCCACCACGCGGTCCATGAAACGACGCGCCTGTTGAGCATTAACCCTGTCAATATTCAGTTCGCCCGGCTTTTCAAACGCCTGACGAATCGCATTCTTCGTAATTTCGTTAAATACCACGCGGCTAAAGCGTGAGTCATCACCCCCGATCACTTCCCGCAGGTGCCAGGCAATAGCTTCCCCTTCGCGGTCAAGGTCGGTTGCGAGATAGATGTGGTCAGCATTGGCGGCTAATGCCTTCAGTTCCGCAACCACTTTCTCTTTGCCGGGCAGAATCTGATAATCCGCTTCCCAGCCGTGATAGGGGTCAACACCCATGCGGCTGACGAGTGCGGCTTTCTCATCTTTTTTTACTTTTTTGACTTTCTTGTCAGTCGCAGCGTCTTTGGCTTTCTTTTCAGTCGAGGCGTCAGCACTCTTCTTTGCGGTTGAACCACTGGTCGGCAGATCCCGGATATGACCGACGCTGGATTTAACCACGTAGTCATTGCCCAGATATTTATTGATTGTTTTAGCCTTTGCCGGGGACTCAACAATAACGAGCGCTTTACCCATATTTACCTTTACCTAATGAAAACATCCTGCTTAACGGGAGAGGATTGGATGCCCAAAAACCCATCGGGTTCAATATTGCTGCGCCTGTTTAACATTTCAAGGCGGAGGGGTCAATCTCAGAACAGATGATGCGGTGTAATGCAACTGCATGATAAGGCATACTTTTTCCATCTGAACTCTTCACACATCCCGGTGCAAAATCCCTGAAATCGGAATCGCCCACACTCTACCTGATAAAATCTGTTACGCAACCTAATTAGCACTCAGCCTGAACTTACGCCAGATTTCATCGTTCAGACCGATTTGTCATACCGTCTGGCACGCCAGTAATATAGAAAGGATTTGGGTGCTGTCAAAAAGGAACGAATAAATGGAGAGAACGACACAGGCTATTTCCCGCCAGGCGTTGCTGGAAAAGGCCAATACGCTGATCAAAGAGCATGACGATTATTTAGCAGGCATGCAGGCGGACGAGGTGACTCAGCAGGCCGATGTACTGGTCTTTCGCGGACCGTTTTTTCTTGACGCGGACGGACTGCCGACCGCGAAAACCACCGCCGTGTTTAACGTCTTTAAACACCTTGCAGTGGTGCTGTCGCCGCGCTATCACCTGGAATAAAACACCCGCACCTGAAATAAAAAACCCGGCACAGGCCGGGTTTCGCATCAGAGCAATGGCTTTTCACCACGCTGCCAGAGTTTCAGCAACAGCCGCTCGGCCACCGAACCGGCACTCTGGGTAAAGCGGTCCATCATTTTACGGCGACGGGCATAATGCACGCCAAGAACGTTGAACTGATCCATCTGACGAATGATCAAATCATCGCTGGTGCCAATTTCGTCAATCAGCCCCAGATTCAGCGCCTGACGGCCATACCAGTGTTCACCGGTTGCAACCTTATTGATATCGAGTGACGGGCGCATCTGGTGAACGAACTGTTTAAATAACAGGTGTGTTTCGTCAAGATCTTCCTGGAACTTCTCACGCCCTTCTTCGGTGTTTTCACCGAAGAGCGTCAGCGTACGCTTATATTGTCCGGCGGTATGCAGCTCAACATCGATATCGTTACGTTTCAGCAGGCGGTTGAAGTTAGGAATTTGCGCAACCACACCAATTGAGCCAATGATTGAGAACGGTGCTGCCACGATGCGGTCAGCTACGCAGGCCATCATGTATCCGCCGGAGGCCGCCACTTTATCCACGGCTGCCGTAATACGCAGTCCCTGATCGCGCAGACGCTGCAGCTGCGAAGCCGCCAGGCCATAGCCATGTACCACGCCGCCCGGACTTTCAAGACGCAACAGCACTTCATCGCCGGGCTGTTTTACGGCCAGTACTGCTGATATCTCTTCACGCAGTGAGGTCACCTCACCGGCATCCATGCTGCCTTTAAAATCGAGCACATAAAGGGTGGGTTTGACGCTGTCAGTCTGCCCCTGCTTCGCCGCCTGTTTTTCCGCTTTCGCTTTCAGCTTTTCGCTTTTTTTATGGTTTTTCAGCCAGACTTTTTGCGCCTGGGGTTTCATTTTTGCCAGCTGCAAATCCTCTTTCATCTGCTGATAGTCATCACCCAGATGCGTCAGGCGAAGCTGACCATTTTGTGCCCGCTTGCGCAGCGCAGCATTCATAATAATCATGACGATCGCGGCGACGGCAACCACCAGTGTCACCGCTTTCGCTAAAAACAGTCCATACGTTGAAATAAAATCCATCAGGTCGCCTTAGTTACAGAGAATCAAAAACAGTTCGCCAGTTTAGCCGTTTTGCCCTGCTCCGTCGCCTGAAATGCCAGCAGCCGGCACAGAATGCGCAGGTTGGCGATTGCGCCCATTCGTAAATTCAGGCATAAAGCGGAATCATGCTGTTTTCGCTGGAGGATCCCGCTGTGCACTATCAACCGAAAAGCGACCTGCTCAATCACCGTATTATCCTGGTCACGGGTGCTTCCGATGGTATTGGCCGGGAGGCGGCGCTGACTTACGCCCGTTATGGCGCTGAAGTGATCCTGATGGGCCGTAACGCTGATAAGCTTCAGCAGGTCGCACAGGCTATCAATCAACTTAATCAATGCCCTGCTCACACTGTGGTGTTCGATCTGGCCGATGCGACGCCGGAACGTTGCCATCAGATTGGAGAGCAACTGGCTCAGCAGTTTCCGCGTCTTGACGGCGTGCTGCACAACGCCGGTATCCTGGGTGAGATTGTGCCGCTGGCGGAACTGGACCCACAGATCTGGCAGGAGGTGATGAATATCAATCTGGATGCGACCTTCTTCCTGACCCAGGCACTGTTACCGCTGCTGTTAAAATCGGATGCCGGTTCACTGGTCTTTACCACCTCCAGCGTTGGCCGTACGGGTCGCGCGGGCTGGGGCGCTTATGCCGTCTCTAAATTTGCTACCGAAGGGATGATGCAGGTACTGGCTGATGAATATAAGACGCACTCGCTGCGGGTAAACTGTATCAACCCGGGCGGCACGCGCACCAAAATGCGCGCCAGTGCTTTCCCGCAGGAAGATGCTAATAAGCTGAAAACCCCTGCCGATCTGATGCCGCTCTACCTTTATCTGATGGGTGATGACAGCCGACGCAAAACCGGTATCAGCTTTGATGCACAGCCGGGCAGAAAACCGGGAGCCGCGGAATAATGGCTGACGATCGTCATCAACAACGTCAGCAACGTTTAAAAGAGCAGGTCGATGCGCGCATTGCAGCGGCCACCGAGGTTCGTGGCATCCTGATGGTGTTCACCGGCAATGGCAAAGGCAAAACCACGGCAGCCTTTGGCACAGCACTTCGCGCCACCGGACATGGCAAGCGAGCAGCAGCGATCCAGTTTATTAAAGGTGACTGGCCGAATGGCGAGCGAAACCTGCTGGAACAGCACGGTGTGGAGTTTCAGGTGATGGCAACCGGGTTTACGTGGGACACGCAGAACCGCGAAACGGATACCGCCGCCTGTCTGGCTGTGTGGCAGCATGCAAAGCGGATGCTGGCCGATGAGCAGATCGATCTGGTGGTGCTCGATGAAATCACCTATATGGTCAGCATGGATTATCTGCCGCTGGACGATCTGATCACCACCCTGCAACAGCGCCCGGCACATCAGAGCGTGATTATTACCGGACGAGGCTGTCATCGCAGCCTGACGGAGATGGCAGATACGGTAACGGAGATGCGGCCAGTGAAACACGCATTTGATGCCGGTATACAGGCTCAGCAGGGAATTGACTGGTAACAGAAAAAGAAAACGCAGCCACGGGGCTGCGTTTTTAGCATTCAGGCAACGCTATTAACCGGAGTTACGTTTGCTGCCCGGATTGCGGCGTGGCGCACGAGGTGTGCTGCTCACTTTAGTGTGCCGTTTCACGGCACGACGAATCTGGTTCGCCTTGGTACGACGACGATCTTTTTCGACCACCAGCTTAGTGACGGTTTCATCATCCAGCTCAACCAGGTTACGCAGGTAGTTTACCGCTGGCAGATCCAGTTCAGTCCAGCCACCACGTGGCAGGCCTTTTGGTAAGGTGATATCGCCGTAGCGGACACGCATCAGACGACTGACCTGCACGCCGACCGCTTCCCACAAACGACGTACTTCACGATTACGTCCTTCGGTGAGGGTGACGTTATACCACTGGTTGATCCCTTCCCCGCCGCCAAACTTAAGCGTTTTAAACGCAGCCGGGCCATCTTCCAGCTGAACACCTTTACTCAACTGACGAATTTTATCATCGTCGACCTGGCCAAAGACGCGCACTGCATATTCACGTTCCACTTCACGGCTCGGATGCATCAGGCGGTTCGCCAGTTCACCGTCGGTGGTGAAGAGCATCAGACCACAGGTGTTCACATCCAGACGGCCAACGGCAATCCAGCGTGAACCACGCAGACGAGGCAGGCGGTCAAACACCGTTGGGCGGCCTTCAGGATCGCTGCGGGTACAGAGTTCGCCTTCCGGTTTGTAGTAAGCCAGCACACGGCATACTTCGGTTGCGGATTCAGCAATCGATACCAGATGGCCATCAATACGGATTTTCAGGGATTTGCTGCTTTCGACGCGGTCGCCCAGTGTGGCGATCTTGCCGTCAACGCTGACACGGCCAGCAGCTATCATTGATTCGATTTCACGACGCGAGCCATGACCGGCACGCGCTAAGACTTTCTGTAACTTTTCGCTCATTGAGCTTCCTCTTTGTCGCCTTCCCAGGCGTCATGATTGGGTGATAATCCTTTCTAAATCAACAGGTTAACTTAGCAGGTTGGCCCCATTATACAGGCATTTAACGCTGATGTAACGTGCTTTATGAGCAGAGCAATGGCTTAATAATAGTTTGGTTTCTGATTGTTTTATATCTGATAATCTTTAATTTACATTTAAATAACATCACCCTTTATCATAAGAAAATATGTTTAATAAAACGCAGACATCAAAAACTTTATAGCTGAGCGTAATTAAATTTCTTAAGCATTCATTTCCAGGCAAAACCATGTTCTGATGATAAAAACCTTAACACTACCTTAAGCTTCTTTTGCTGGGCTCGTGCTTTTGATGCTCTGCAAAAAGCGCCAGTGCTAGTGTAAAAAACTGCCTGTTTGATTTTATCCATAACAAGCGATCGGTCGATATAAAAAAGGCAGTTGATTCCTAAGGGAGATTTATTTAAAACCTTATTTTCCGTGATATTTGTTTTTTATTAACTTTAATAAATTGTACGATACTATTAAGATGGTACACTTAATCTCAGCAGTACAATAAAAAAACATAAAAACGCGATAAAGCGTTTTTGCAACATCAGCGTGTGGTTATGCCATACGTTAATAAAAATAGCGTTTTTTAATTAATCCAATAAACCGGCGCATACGGAGTTGTTGCGTTAATACGGTTCAGTGATGAACCTTGCTTGCATGTCACAAATCTTCACCAGGGATTTTCCGACATGCCTGAATAAAGAAAACCATTATGAGAAACCTGTTTCTGTGCCCGGTGCTTGCTGCACTGGTCCTGAGCGGTTGCTCTGTGGGCCATACTGAGTACAGTCGCACGGCGATGCAGCACGTAGATATGAGCGTGACGGGCATTCCGACGATCCTCGGTCTCGGCACACTGGGCACCAGCATACCTCTGACGCCTGAATATAGCCTCACCGCTGCGCACGTTGCTAAAACTGCCGTACAGCGCGTGAAGTCATATCACCCTTATTGCGACCTTGCGATTATTTATCACAAGAATGATGCTAACACGCTGGCTAAATTCCGCAGCGGTGACATCGGCGATCCCGTTAAAATGTATGGCTACAGCTTTATTTCCGCGATGCCCGTTGAATCGACAGGGGTTAATTTAGCCCGCACGGCTATCAGGAATAACTGGAATAAAAGCCCCTGTATCGCCATGGCGTCTAACGCAGGCGTGGTTCAGGGAATGTCGGGCGGCGGCGTTTACAACCGTGATGATACGCTAAGCGGCGTTATTGTTGGCTATTCTGATTCGATTAAGAATGGTCGTAATAACAAAGTGATCCTGAAAGATGTGTCACTTTATATTCCTTACGGCCAGTTTAAGAGCTGGCTAGAGTCGAATCTGGCTCAGACACCGACCCGCGGTGTCTGAAGCCCGACTTAATTACAGGAACGGGCGGGTATCGCCCACCCCTTCACGCACAATTTCCGGTGCATCGGTGGTCAGATCGACCACCGTGGTCGGCTGCTGTCCCAGCGTGCCGCCGTCAATGATCAGATCGACCAGCTTACCAATGCTGTGCTGAATCTCTTCCGGATCGGACTCGGTGAAATCGTTGCCCGGCAGGATTAATGAGGTCGACATCATCGGCTGATTCAGGGCTTCCAGCAGCGCCAGTGCGACTGGATTGGAAGGCACGCGCAGACCAATGGTCTTACGCTTCTCATTCATCAGGCGACGCGGCACTTCTTTGGTCGCCTTAAGAATAAAGGTGTAGTTACCCGGCGTGTTGTTTTTCAGCAGACGAAAGGCGGAGTTGCCCACCTGCGAATAAACCGACAGTTCTGAGAGGTCCCGGCACATCAGGGTGAAGTTGTGGTGCCCATCGAGCTGACGGATACGGCAAATGCGCTCCATCGCGCCCTTCTCTTCCAGCCGACAGCCCAGCGCATAGCCGGAATCGGTCGGATAGACGATGACGCTGCCTTTGTTCAGGTAGTCGACCGCCTGATTAATCAGGCGCGGCTGTGGGTTATCCGGATGAATGTGAAACAATTGACTCATAAAAACCTCGTGTCACCTTTCCGTGATTGCCAGGCTGGGAGCGAGATCCGGGAAGCGTTCCCAGACCGGCTCAACCGCCGCGGGCAGCCAAAGTTTGCGGCCCAACTCAATCCACGGGCAGGGTTGATGAAAATCAGAACCTTGTGATGCGGCCAGTTCATTATCTCTGGCGTATTGCGCCAGTGTCGTGCGCTCATTAGGTGGCTGCTGGCACTGTGCGACTTCCATCGCATCGCCGCCCGCTTCGCGGAAATGGGCGACCAGTCGTTTAAGCCACTTTGCCGATAAACCGTAACGGCCAGGATGCGCCAGCACGGCACAACCACCAGAATGATGAATCGCATCAATAGCTTGTTTAATTGTACACCATTGTGGCGGCACGTAGCCGGTTTTGCCACGCGCCAGATAATTTTTGAACACCTGCACCATGTTCTCAGCTTTACCCTGCTCAATCAGGAAGCGGGCAAAGTGACCACGGGTAATGATGCCGCCATCTGCCAGTCGCATCGCTCCCGCCAGCGCATCCGGAATACGCGCCCTGGCCAGTCGTTCACCGATCTCTTCGGCCCGTATCCGACGGCACGCATGTTGTCCGGCCAGAAAGGTCACCATCGCCGGATGGTGGATATCAATGTTCAGGCCCACGATGTGAATCTCATGGTTCTCCCAGAGTGTGGAGATCTCTGCACCTGCCAGCACCTTTATCGGTAAATCCTGGTCGAGTGCCGTTTGCTGCGCTTCTTCTACACCTGCAACGCTGTCGTGATCGGTGATCGCCAGTACGCCGACGCGCATCTCTACAGCTCGCTGCACCAGCGCAGCTGGCGTCAGAAAGCCATCGGAGGCACGCGTGTGACTGTGTAAATCGTAAACCGGGAAACGGGCGATATCGCTCAAAAGAACTCCTGCTAATACTAAACCGGCCAGCATGATAACGATTTTAATGCTCAGTGAAAAAGGCTATTGACTTTTCCGCGCTGAACCCGTTAACTAGTACACAAGTTCACACGTAACGGGTATTGAATCATGGCTGTTGTAATCACGCATTTAAACGGTTGGCGCGATGTTCCCGAATACGGGCGACTGGGTCGTGCACACTTTGCGTAAACGCTGTGCTAATACCTGAGCCCGCCACCGAGCGGGCTTTTTTTTGAGCTAAATTCAGAGAAATCATCATGCCAAATGCGAAACCTACAGTGAAGTTGATTACCGGCAACGCGCCCTACCGCGAAGATCCGGCCGCAGTGTTTCATCAGCTGTGCGGCGCACGTCCGGCAACCCTGCTGCTCGAATCTGCTGACATCGACAGCAAGCGCAATTTGAAAAGCCTGCTGATTGTCGACAGCGCGCTGCGTATCAGCGCCATGGGTAATACGGTTACTGTTCAGGCGCTGTCAGAAAATGGCCGCGCCGTGCTGCCACTGCTGGATGAGGCGCTGCCCGCCTCCGTCAGCAATCAGGTCCGTCCCGATGGACGCGAGCTGACTTTCCCGCAGAGCACCGATCATCAGCAGGATGAAGATTCCCGCCTTAAGGCCCTGTCGGTGTTTGATGCACTGCGTCTGATTCCACAGCTGGTTAACTCCTCTGCCGACGAACGTGAAGCCGTGCTGCTGGGAGGCTTGTTCGCTTATGATCTGGTGGCAGGTTTTGAAACCCTGCCGGAGCTGGATAATCAGCAACGCTGCCCCGACTACTGTTTTTACCTGGCAGAGACCTTACTGGTGATCGATCACCAGACCCGCAGCGCGCGTCTGCAGGCCAGCCTGTTCTGCCCGTCCACCAGCGAATTCCAGCGCCTGCAACGTCGCATTGAGCAGCTCCATGGTCAGATGCTGCAGCCTGCTCCGGCCCTGCCGGTTCAGACGGTAGAGCAGATGTCGCTGACAACCAGCCAGAGTGATGAAGAGTACTGCGACGTGGTTCGCACCATGCAGCAGGCGATTCGCATCGGCGAAATTTTCCAGGTCGTGCCGTCGCGCCGCTTCTCGCTGCCGTGCCCGTCACCGCTGGCCGCCTACGACACGCTGAAAAACAGCAACCCAAGCCCGTACATGTTTTTCATGCAGGATCAGGATTTCTCCCTGTTTGGCGCGTCGCCTGAAAGCTCGCTGAAGTATGACGCCACCTCGCGTCAGATTGAGATCTACCCGATTGCCGGTACCCGTCCACGTGGCCGCCATGCAGATGGTTCACTGGACCGCGATCTCGACAGCCGCATTGAACTGGAGATGCGCACCGACCATAAAGAGCTGGCTGAACATCTGATGCTGGTGGATCTGGCGCGTAACGATCTGGCGCGTATCTGCGTGCCCGGCAGCCGTTATGTCGCTGATCTGACCAAAGTCGACCGCTATTCCTTTGTGATGCATCTGGTTTCCCGCGTCGTGGGCACGCTGCGCGCCGACCTCGACGTCCTGCATGCCTATCGCGCCTGTATGAACATGGGCACGCTAAGTGGTGCACCGAAGGTTCGTGCCATGCAGCTGATTGCCGGTGCTGAACGCACGCGTCGCGGCAGCTATGGCGGCGCGGTGGGTTACTTCACTGCCCAGGGCGATCTCGATACCTGTATCGTTATTCGTTCGGCCTATGTCGAAGACGGCGTTGCCACCGTGCAGGCGGGCGCCGGTGTGGTGCTGGACTCTAATCCGCAGGCTGAAGCGGATGAAAGCCGCAATAAAGCCCGCGCCGTACTGCGCGCTATTGCAACTGCCCATCACTGCAAGGAGATCTTCTGATGGCCGATATTCTGCTGCTCGATAACATCGACTCATTTACCTATAACCTGGTTGATCAGCTGCGGACCTTTGGTCACAACGTGGTGATTTATCGCAACAATCTTCCCGCTGAACTGTTAATTGAACAGCTGCAGCGGATGGAAAATCCGGTGCTGATGCTCTCCCCCGGCCCCGGTGCACCAAAAGATGCTGGCTGTATGCCGGCGCTGCTGCGGGTGCTGCGCGGTCGTCTGCCAATTATCGGTATCTGTCTGGGACATCAGGCAATTGTCGAAGCCTATGGCGGCCATGTGGGTCAGGCAGGCGAGATCCTGCACGGCAAAGCCTCTTCCATCGTGCATGACGGCGAAGCCATGTTTAACGGCCTGAGTAATCCACTGCCGGTGGCGCGCTATCACTCGCTGGTGGGCAGCAACACGCCGGATGAGCTGACGGTCAACGCCAGTTACAACGGGATGGTCATGGCCGTTCGCCATGAAGCCGATCGCGTCTGCGGTTTCCAGTTCCATCCAGAATCGATTTTGACTTCTCAGGGCGCGCGTCTGCTTGAACAGACGCTGGCCTGGGCGCTGGCGAAGTAACAGGGAGAATAACGATGCAACAGACACTGGAAAAACTTTACCAGGCGCAGACGCTGAATCAGGCTGAAAGTCATGCGCTTTTCAGCGCCATTATTACCGGACAGCTGGAGCCCACGCAGCTTGCTGCCGCGCTGGTTGCCATGAAAGTACGCGGTGAAACGCCGGAAGAGATCGCCGGAGCCGCCACGGCGCTGCTGGAAGATGCCAAACCGTTTCCCCGCCCGGATTACGCGTTTGCCGATATCGTGGGCACCGGTGGAGATGGCAGTAACAGCATTAATATCTCGACAGCCAGCGCCTTTGTGGCCGCGACCTGCGGTCTGAAAGTCGCGAAGCACGGCAACCGCAGCGTCTCCAGTAAATCGGGTTCGTCGGATCTGCTGGCCGCTTTTGGTATTAATCTTGATATGCCCGCTGACCGTGCGCGCCAGGCGCTGGACGATCTGAACGTCTGCTTCCTGTTTGCGCCCCAGTACCACACCGGCTTTCGCCACGCGATGCCGGTCCGTCAGCAGCTGAAGACCCGTACGCTATTTAATGTGTTAGGTCCGCTGATCAACCCGGCGCGCCCTCCACTGGCAGTAATCGGTGTTTATAGCCCGGACCTGGTGATGCCGATTGCCCAGACGCTGAAAGTGCTGGGTTATCAGCGCGCCGCAGTGGTTCACGGTGGCGGCATGGATGAAGTGGCGCTGCACGATGTGACACACGTGGCTGAACTCCGTGAAGGGGAAATCACCCGCTATCAGCTTTCGCCAGAAGACTTTGGTTTTGGCTTCCATCCCAAAGAAGCGCTGGCGGGCGGCACGCCGGAAGAAAATCGTGACATTCTGACGGCTTTACTCCAGGGTAATGGCCAGCAGGCCCATGAGGAGGCGGTCGCCGTCAACGTGGCGATGTTGCTTAAAGTATTTGGTCAGGAAGATCTGCGTGAAAACGCACAGCAGGCGCTTAACGCCATCCGCAGCGGACAGGCTTATGAGCGTGTCGTCGCACTGGCAGCAAGAGGATAATCATGAAAGGCACCGTGTTAGAAAAAATTGTTCAGGACAAAGCGATTTGGGTTGAAGCCCGCCAGCAGCAGCAGCCTCTTTCCACCTTTCAGAACAGCATTGAACCTGCCAGCCGTCATTTCTACGACGCGCTGCAGGGCGCAAGAACCGCGTTTATCCTGGAGTGTAAAAAAGCGTCACCCTCAAAAGGCGTGATTCGCGAGGATTTCGATCCGGCCGCCATTGCCGGGGTTTACCGCCATTACGCTTCCGCGGTGTCCGTGCTGACTGATGAGAAATATTTTCAGGGCGACTTCGCCTTTCTGCCGATTGTCAGCGCTGCCATCACCCAGCCTGTGCTGTGCAAAGATTTTATCATCGACCCTTATCAGATCTATCTTGCCCGCTACTACCAGGCGGATGCGATCCTGCTGATGCTGTCGGTACTTGACGATGAGCAGTATCGTCAACTGGCCGCCGTGGCGCACAGCCTGAAGATGGGCATTCTGACGGAAGTGAGTAATGAAGAGGAGCTTGAGCGGGCTATCGCGCTGCAGGCTAAAGTCGTGGGAATTAATAACCGCGATCTGCGTGACCTCTCTATTGATCTCAACCGTACCCGCCAACTGGCGCCACGCCTGTCGCACGGCGTTACGGTCATCAGTGAATCGGGTATTAACAGCTACGCTGATATTCGCGAGCTGAGTCACTTTGCGAATGGCTTCCTGATTGGCTCAGCCCTGATGGAAGAAGCTGACCTGACGGGCGCGGTGCGTCGCGTCACGCTGGGCAGCAATAAAGTGTGCGGCTTAACCCGTGACGAAGATGCACGTGCTGCGTATGAAGCTGGCGCGATCTACGGTGGTCTGATTTTCGCTGAAGGTTCACCGCGCCAGATCGACACCGCCACTGCACATACCGTGATTGCTGCCGCGCCGCTGCGCTATGTCGGCGTATTCCGCAACAACTCAGTTAGTGACATTGTCACGCATACCACCGAACTTTCACTGTCCGCAGTGCAGTTACATGGCAATGAGACACCGGAATTTGTGGCCGAACTGCGTGCGGTGCTGCCCGCAGAGATTCAGATCTGGAAGGCGCTGCGCATTGAAGGCACGTTACCGGCGCGCGACTGGCCCCATGTTGACCGCTATGTCTTTGATAATGGCGATGGCGGCACCGGACAGCGTTTCGACTGGTCGCTGTTGCAGGGTCAGACGCTGAACGATGTGCTGCTGGCCGGTGGCCTGAGCGCAGATAACTGTGTTGAAGCCGCGCAGCTGGGCTGTGCCGGACTGGACTTCAACTCTGGCGTGGAAAGTGCGCCTGGCATCAAAGATGCCCGTAAAATTGCCGCTGTGTTTCAGACACTGCGTGCCTACTGATTTGCCTGGCCTGCTCCACAGCGGGCCCGAGAAAGGAAGATAAAAATGACGTTACTGAATCCCTATTTTGGCGAGTTTGGCGGAATGTATGTTCCGCAGATCCTGATGCCCGCTCTGCAGCAGCTGGAACAGGCGTTTGTCGACGCCCAGAAAGATCCTGAGTTTCAGGCCGAATTTACCGACCTGCTAAAGAACTATGCGGGTCGTCCTACTGCCCTGACGCTGTGCAAAAACCTGACAAAAGGCACGAAAACCCGCCTCTACCTGAAGCGTGAAGATCTGCTGCATGGTGGCGCGCACAAAACCAACCAGGTGCTGGGTCAGGCGCTGTTAGCCAAACGCATGGGCAAAAACGAAATCATTGCCGAAACCGGGGCCGGTCAGCACGGCGTGGCTTCCGCGCTAGCCTGTGCGCTGCTGGGCATGAAATGCCGCATCTATATGGGTGCGAAAGATGTCGAGCGTCAGTCACCTAACGTGTTCCGTATGCGTCTGATGGGCGCAGAAGTGATCCCGGTTCACAGCGGCTCCGCCACGCTCAAAGATGCCTGTAACGAAGCGCTGCGCGACTGGTCTGGCAGCTACGAGACCTCTCACTACATGCTCGGCACCGCGGCGGGTCCGCATCCCTTCCCGACCATTGTGCGTGAGTTCCAGCGCATGATCGGCGAAGAGACTAAAAAGCAGATTCTGGAAAGAGAGGGCCGTCTGCCAGACGCCATCCTCGCCTGTGTGGGTGGCGGCTCCAACGCTATCGGGATGTTTGCCGACTTTATCGACGAACCCGGCGTGAAGCTGATTGGCGTTGAGCCTGCCGGCCACGGCATTGAGACCGGCGAGCATGGCGCACCGCTTAAGCACGGCCGCGTCGGTATCTACTTCGGAATGAAATCACCGATGATGCAAACGCATGATGGCCAGATTGAAGAGTCTTACTCGATTTCTGCCGGTCTCGACTTCCCTTCAGTTGGTCCGCAGCATGCGCACCTGAACAGCATCGGTCGTGCAGAATATGTCTCCATTACCGATAACGAAGCAATGGACGCGTTTAAACAGCTGTGTCGTGCGGAAGGTATCATTCCGGCGCTGGAATCCTCTCACGCCCTGGCGCACGCTATGAAGATGATTCACGCCGAACCGGAAAAAGAGCAGTTGATTGTCGTTAACCTCTCTGGCCGTGGCGACAAAGATATTTTCACCGTTCATGATATTTTGACAGCGCAGGGAGAAATCTGATGGAACGTTACAATCAACTTTTTACCCGTCTGTCAGCGAACAACGAAGGGGCTTTCGTTCCTTTTGTGACGCTGGGCGACCCTTCTCCTGAGCTTTCACTGCGCGTGATTGACACCCTCGTTGAAGGTGGCGCGGATGCGCTGGAGCTGGGCATACCCTTCTCCGATCCGCTGGCGGATGGGCCGACCATTCAGAACGCAACATTGCGCGCCTTTGCGGCGGGCACCAACACCAGCCAGTGTTTTGAAATGCTGGCGACTATCCGCCGGAAATACCCGGATTTGCCGATTGGATTACTCATGTACGCCAATCTGGTCTTCACTAACGGCGTGGATGCGTTTTATGCCCGTTGTGCTGAAGCGGGTGTCGATTCGGTTCTGGTGGCGGATGTCCCGGTTGAAGAGTCAGCGCCTTTCCGCCAGGCGGCTCTGCGTCACGGCGTTGCCCCTATCTTTATTTGTCCGCCTAACGCCAGCGATGACCTGCTGCGCGAGATTGCGTCGCACGGTCGGGGTTATACCTACCTGTTATCACGCGCAGGTGTCACGGGGGCGGAAAATCGCGCCAGCCTGCCGCTGAAGCATCTTATCGACAAGCTGCGCGAATACCACGCGGCGCCACCGCTGCAGGGCTTTGGGATTTCAGAGCCTGAACAGGTGAAAGAAGCGATTGCTTCCGGCGCCGCAGGTGCGATCTCCGGTTCTGCGATTGTCAAAATCATTGAAAAGCATCATGCAGAACCTGAAGTGATGCTGAGCGAACTGAAAAATTTCGTCAGCCGCCTCAAAGCCGCCAGCCGTTAATCCTGCCAGCATGCCTTATCCCACGATAAGGCATGATTTGTTTCCTTTTTTTCATCTCGCTATTTGCCCTTTTTGCAAAATCTGCACCACAATGACAATGCGCCGTTACGGTAACGTCGCATCCATTTTGTGACAGGGAGAGAAGGCAATGAAATTCGTTAAACTGCTGACAGGTGCTGTACTGGCGGGCGTGGTTGCGCTGACACTGAGCGCCTGTGCGCCAACCGCAACCAAAGAGGGAACCGGTGGCTATATTGATGACACCGTGGTGACCACGAAAGTTAAAGGTGAGCTGCTGAAAGATGATTCGCTGAAATCAACTGAAATCAACGTAGAAACCTTTAAAGGTAAAGTTCAGCTGAGCGGCTTTGTTTCATCACCACAGATGGCTAATCGTGCCGTACAGGTCACGCGCAGCGTGCCGGGCGTGAAGTCAGTCGTCAACAACATGCAGATCAAATAACGTCTTAACAGACACAAAAAGGCCGCTGATTCAGCGGCCTTTTTCTCATCAGAAACGGTAACCCGCTCCGAAGAAGAAGACCCAGGGATCGATGCGCATATTGATGTTCTGCTGTTCGCCACCGGCTTTAAACTTCACTTCCGTATCAATATCCATGTACCACAACGACGCGTTCAGCATCCAGTCACGGTTAATCTGATAATCCAGACCAACCTGACCTGCCATACCCCAGGAATCTTTTACGCTGAGATCGGTCAGTCCCGCATCGCGGCCCGTCTGATTGAAATCGGCATCGTAGAAGGTGGTGTAGTTGATACCTACGCCGATATAAGGACGCACTTTACTTTTGCTGTCAAAAAAGTAGTACTGCGCCATCAGCGTGGGGGGTAACTGGCGCACGGTAGCCAGCGTGCCGGTCGGACCAAGACCCACTTTATGGCGGAATGGCGTGGCCGCCAGTAGCTCGACGCCAATGTTATCCGTTGCCATATAGGTAAAGGTCAGACCCAGTTGGGTGTCGTTGGAAGCGCTGAAAGACCCCATCCCCAACACATTATCGGAACCTTCGGTAGGACGGACGGTGGCACTGCCGGCCCGCATAAAGAAGTCGCCCGCTTCATGTGCCATTGCCAGCTGGGGAAGAGCCAGCGCCAGCAGCATCGCGCATTTTGCCAGTTTCATCATCACTCCTTTGCTTAATGTGAATGTAGCGACTGTCATCGCTTTTTAGCTGCAATTATTTAACGTGATTCAGAGAAAATTGCACTCTGTAACATTCAGATAAAGTGTTTAAAAAACAATGGATTGATTTAGATCAATTTCAACTGCGGCGGCCACAGCCAAATTCCCCTTGCTGAATAATTTTGCCCGCTCTATGTTGCTTATCTTCATTGTTGATTTTGGTTCGATGCCCTGGGAGGGGCGGATGATCAAATGAGTGAGCTTTCCAACCCTTGTGTCAGCTGTGGCGCCTGCTGCGCCCATTTCCGTGTCTCATTTTACTGGGCTGAAGCCGATGATGCGGGCGGCCTGGTGCCGACCGAATTAACCGAACCGCTTAACCTGTTCATGCGTAATATGCGTGGCACTAACCGTGCAGCACCCCGCTGCGTTGCTTTACAGGGCGAAATTGGCGGCTGTGTCTCTTGCGGCATCTATGAACAGCGTCCTGCGCCCTGTCGGGAGTTCACTTTGTCCGGTGAAGGAGGTATTCATAATGAAGCCTGCGATCGTGCCCGCGCCCGTTATGGTCTTCCTGCCCTTTTTTCGCCATCTTTACCTGTTATGACAGAAAGTTATGCCCTGCCGGGTGCCCCGGAGCTGCCAGAACATGTACAATCGCCGGGTTAATTAACCCGGTTCCTTCAAGGAGTGTACATGTCTATCACGGCAAGCTCGTTATACCGTGACACAGGAAATTTTGCGCGGCATCAACTCTCTACAGTGTTGTTGATGTCGCTGCTGGCCGCTTTTGTCACTGTCATGCTGGTGCATGTGCTGACACCCGGTGCCGATCAGATGGCCATCCTGCAACAGGGCGATGACAGTGCCAGTTCGTTGTTTGAGATGGTGCAGAATATGTCACCGGAACAGCAGCAGGTGCTGCTGCGTGCCTCGGCGGCCAGCACCTTTGCGGCGCTGATGGGGAATACGCTGCTGCTTGGCGGCATGCTCTATCTGATCCCGATGGTCTCCTCAGGCCAGCGTGTCAGTGCGCTGCGGGCGATTGGTGCGTCAGCGCCGCTGTTGCCAAAGCTGCTGCTCCTGACCTTCCTGATGACGCTGGTGGCGCAACTGGGCTTTATGGTGCTGGTGGTGCCAGGCATTCTGCTGACGATTCTGCTGTCGCTGGCGCCCGTGATGGTCGCCAGTGAGAAGATGGGTGTCTTTGCCGCGATGCGCGCCAGTATGCGGATGGCCTGGAAGAATGTGAAGCTGATTGCCCCCGCAATACTGCTCTGGCTGCTGGCCAAAGTGATCGTGATGCTGTTTTTCTCTTCGCTGACGGTACTCCCGCTGAATGTTTCCTCGGTGATTTTCACTGCAGCAGGCAATGTGGTTTCAGCAATGTTGATTATCTACCTCTATCGGCTCTATATGCTGTTACGTTGATTGACGGTGTGCCTTCGGGCGCATTTGAAGCCAACTCTGAATGGAAAAACTATGAAGCAGCTACTCGACTTTCTCCCCCTGGTGGTCTTTTTCATCTTTTATAAGCTTTATGACATTTTTGTCGCCTCGGGCGCCCTGATTGTGGCAACCGGTCTGGCCCTGGTGGTCAGCTGGGTGCTTTATCGCAAGCTGGAAAAGATGACGATTTTCACCTTTGTGCTGGTGGCCGTTTTTGGCACCCTGACGCTGGTGTTCCACAACGATGAGTTCATTAAGTGGAAAGTCACGGTGATCTACAGCCTGTTTGCCGCCGCCCTGCTCTACAGTCAGTGGTTTATGGAGCAGACGCTGATTCAGCGCATGCTGGGTAAAGAACTGCAACTGCCTGATGCGGTCTGGCGCAGGCTCAATATCGCCTGGGCGCTGTTCTTCCTGATCTGCGGCCTGGTCAACATCTATGTTGCCTTTTGGTTATCTCAGGCGTTTTGGGTTAACTTTAAAGTGTTCGGTCTCTCGGGTCTGACCTTACTGTTTACCCTGCTTAGCGGGCTTTACATCTGGCGACAGATGCCGCAGCAGGAACAAAAATAATCATCTGCCCGGCTCGCCGGGCATTTTTTTAGCATTTACCTGCATAAAAAGTGGAAGCAATGGGCGAAAAACATAAATTACCGCAAGGCGAAATGGTGCTGCGAACGCTCGCCATGCCGGCAGACACCAACGCCAACGGCGATATTTTTGGTGGCTGGCTGATGTCACAGATGGATATGGGCGGCGCTATCCTGGCAAAAGAGATCGCTGAAGGACGTGTGGTTACCGTGCGCGTTGACGGTATGTCATTCATGAAGCCTGTCGCGGTGGGCGATGTGGTGAGTTGCCATGCGAGCTGTCTCCGTACCGGTAACAGTTCCATGACGATTAACGTGGAAGTGTGGATCAAAAAAGTGTCATCTGAGCCGATTGGTCAAACCTACTGTGCAACGGAAGCGGTATTTATCTATGTGGCAGTCGACAATGAGGGGAATTCACGTCCTCTGCCAGCCGGCCGCGCCAATCAGCAGCCTGCAGGATAACTGACGGGTCAGGCAATCTGAGCCTGACCCGGCGCCTTACTCAATACTGGCACCGCCATTGATTTTGAAAACGATATTCATCGTCAGCCCCTGTCCTGGCTTCTCTTTCTCGTAGCGCCAGTTTTTCATCGCCTGTTTGACGGTCCGCTCAAACATATTGCTCGGCTGTGCAGAGAGGATCTGGATATTATCCACCCGTCCGTCGCTGTCCACATCGAATTTTACCCGAACGCGCCCTTCTATCCGCAGTGCCAGAGCACGCGGCGGATAACCTGGCTTGGTAACGGCCAGGGCTTTGGGACCGGTTGAGGCCGATGCCGTGGGTGACGGCGTTGCTTTTGGCGCTGCAGCAGGTTTGTTCTGGGTCGCCGGAACATCCTGCTTAAAGGGGTCAGCCTGCGGTTTGGTCTCCCGACGCGGCTTCACCTCGCGTTTGGGCTGCTCCCGCTTGTGCTCCGGTTTGGGTTTAGGTTTGGGCTTTGGTTCAGGTTTGGGGATCGGCACCGGCTCTGCTTTCGGCGGCTCCGGTACAGGCTGCGGTTCGGGTTCTGGCTGGGGTTCTGGCTGCGGCGCAGGCGGCTGCACGATGGCCGGTGCAGGCTCGGGCTGGACCTCCGGCGCGACCATCGTCACGCTGATAGGCTGCGACGCCTTAGGCACCTCACTCACCTGCTGGAATGACATATACAGAATTCCGGCAATCACAGCGCCATGCAAAGCTACAGACAACAACATGGAGACAGGCGTGCGTTTAGGTAATGGCATAGTCAGCGTGGTCATAACAGTCGCGGCGATTGAATGAAGCAGCGATTTTAAATGCAAATAGCAATCAGTTTCAATAACTCCCGCCATCCTCTCTGAAGAAAAGCGCTTTTTAGCCCTTTATGCTGAGCGATTCACCCTCTACAGGTTTCGTTTGCACTCTAATCGTCAATCCCTTAACGTGTTGCAAAATTCGGATAATCAGGAGTTCCTTAGTGCTTTACGTCATTTATGCAGAAGATACTGCAGAGTCACTGGAAAAACGTAACGCCGTTCGCCCCGCCCATCTGGCGCGGCTTAAACTGCTGCAGGAAGAGGGACGCCTGATCATTGCAGGGCCGATGCCTGCAGTTGACAGTAACGATCCGGGCGTGGCGGGCTTTACCGGCTCAACGGTGATTGCTGAGTTTCCATCATTAGAAGCCGCACAATCCTGGGCGCAGGATGACCCTTATTTTGCCGCAGGCGTCTACAAACAGGTCTCGGTTAAACCATTCAAACGCGTCTTCTGATAGAGAACATGCAGTCAAAATGGCTTCTGTGCCTGGCACAGAAGCCATTTTTGTTTTTATCATTGAAGGAGGAAAGATGCAGATGATCATTATGGGACTGCTGGCAATTATCACGCTGCTGATTGGCGGTGCAGTTTATCTCTGGCGCACCCAGGGGTGGCGTAATAAAAAACAGTGGATTGTCATGCTGATTGTGCTGGCGGCCGCCCTGCAACTGGTCAACGTTACGCTGATGATGACGGCGCAGCGTCTTCCGGGATAATGTTCACTTAGCAATGCATCTGGTTCACAGAATAATTGATTAACGCTTTAACCTTAACTGTGTTGCGAGATAATCATAAGGCAACCCAATTTAATACCGTGGCGTTTATGCAGGACCACAATTAATAAAGGCGTTGCCCCTGACTGACTGAATTCGATCGCGTAGTGAGATTCGCCTGCACTCTGCTTTACACATCTCTTGCTGACACAATATCGGCGCGCGATTAACTCCGGTCCAGGATCAGGCCAATTAATGCATGGTAGTGCTGCTCTTCTTCCGGGTTGTCGACATGTTGTAAACGGCTGATAAGTTTTGAGCAGATAGCTTTACGATTCAGGCTACGGCCAGAACTGATAATTTCTGTCACAACAGATCCAAGAATGGCCTGCTGGGAAGGCTGCGCAGCACTGTGCAAATAAGCTGAGATATCAGATACTGAAGCGGGAATACGAACGTTAGTCTGCATGGTTGGCCCTCATAGGATTCATTAAAAGTTACTAACCGATGCGGTAAAGCTATACAACCAGGCCTTAGTTGTACAGGTATTTAGGTTAAAAAATCGCTGATTTGTACATTTAAAAAAATAAAATCATAAATTTCAGTAGTTTGACTAAATGTAAAGTTGTACAGGTTTCCTGTCATTCATCACCTCCTGTTCTGGTATCCTGACCGCTACGCGCTGTTGTTCGGCTAATTATGATCTGAACATCATTTTTTTAGCTTTAAAGAGGAATTATTCAGAAGGGCTGTCTACATTTATTACTGATTGATTACACCTCTGACCTCGAAGGGATGCGCAGTATCGTCGCGGGCTCATTATGAATAAAACCTACACTCGCCAGACTATTACGCTGTTTGATCCGCTGTTATCACGGATTCAGGCTATTGCCGATCCAAAAATTGAAGTTCTGAGTGGTTATCCGGCCAACTGCTCAGCGTGGCTGACCGTTTATTATCAGCGTAAGTCTGATAAATGGTCTTTTGAATGGTATGACCGTGTGGGTTATCGCAGACCCACATCGCTGGGCAGCGTAGTGGATTGTCTGATGCGTGAAGTCACCGATCGGGGAGCGTCACGACAGGAACATTCCATGGCGCGACGAGTGATGGATGAATTAGGGTTTCTGGAAGCCTGATTATATTATCTGCGTAATAAACAGAATCGAGCGACGCTGCTGCTGGGCCAGTTGATGGCGGATGCAGTGGATGCGTTTATAGCGTCGCGACTGCCCTTCCAGCCAGCGTGAACGACGGCGATGCACCTGACGTAACATTCTCCAGCGCGCCACTTCATTTCTGCTTCGTTTCATCACTTCCTCACTGACGTCATCTATGCCGGGGCATTATAGAGATCTTTGCGGCAATGCCAAATCGGATCCTTCATCGATGATGTCCTGGATTAAGGGTTTCGTTAACCGGCTTCTGCACGTAAACTTGCCGGACGAAAGCGCGAACGGGACGTCCACTTTATGACCACTTTTTACACCCTGATCAGCTGGTTACTGGTATTTGGTTACTGGCTGCTCATCGCCGGGGTGACGCTGCGCGTATTAATGAAAAGACGTGCGGTAACATCCGCCATGGCATGGCTTCTGGTTATCTATATTCTGCCACTGGTAGGCATAATCGCTTATCTTTCGTTTGGCGAACTGCATCTGGGTAAACGTCGTGCGGAGCGTGCGCGCACCATGTGGCCGTCTACCGCCCGCTGGCTCAGTGACCTGAAACAGTGCCGTGAAATTTTTGCCACTGAACACAGTGACGTTGCTCGCTCGCTCTTCGAGCTTTGTTACCATCGCCAGGGCATTGCCGGGGTCAAGGGAAACCAGCTTCAGCTGCTTACCAGCTCTGACGATGTTATGCAGGCGCTGATTCGTGATATTCAACTGGCACGCCACAACATAGAGATGGTTTTTTATATCTGGCATCCCGGTGGGCTGGCAGATGAAGTCGCAGAATCGCTGATGGCGGCCTCGCGCCGTGGCGTTCACTGCCGACTGCTGCTCGACTCAGCGGGCAGCGTCGACTTTTTCCGCAGTCCCTGGGTGGGCATGATGCGCAATGCCGGGATCGATGTCGTAGAGGCGTTGCAGGTTAGCCTGCTGCGCGTCTTCCTGCGACGAATGGATCTCCGCCAGCATCGTAAAATCGTTCTGATTGATAATTACATCGCCTATACCGGCAGCATGAACCTGGTCGATCCGCGCTTCTTTAAACAAAGCGCGGGCGTAGGCCAGTGGATTGACCTGATGGCGCGTATGGAAGGTCCGGTAGCGACCGCGATGGGCATTGTTTTCAGCTGCGACTGGGAGATTGAGACCGGTAAGCGCATTCTGCCGCCGCCGCCCGATCGCAACATCATGCCGTTTGAACAGGAGAGCGGCCACACGGTGCAGGTCATCGCCTCCGGTCCTGGCTTCCCGGAAGATATGATTCATCAGGCGCTGCTGACCGCGGTCTATTCAGCGCGTGAGCAGCTGATCATGACGACTCCTTACTTAGTGCCGAGCGACGACCTGCTGCATGCTATCTGTACGGCCGCACAGCGTGGCGTTAATGTCAGCGTGATTGTGCCGCGTCACAACGACTCGCTGCTGGTCGGCTGGGCCAGCCGCTCCTTCTTCAGCGAGATGCTGGAAGCGGGCGTGAAAATCTATCAGTTTGAAGATGGTCTGCTGCACACTAAAAGCGTGCTGGTCGATGGACAGCTGAGCCTGGTGGGCACCGTGAACCTGGATATGCGCAGTTTATGGCTCAATTTTGAAGTGACGCTGGTGGTCGATGATGCCGGTTTTGGCAGCGATCTCGCCTGTGTGCAGGATGATTATATCGCCCGTTCCCGCCTACTGGATGGCAAGCGCTGGGCAAAACGTGCGTGGTGGCAGCGCATCGTCGAACGACTGTTTTACTTCTTCAGCCCTTTACTGTAAAACGAGCCAGATTGTGTAAATGGCCGCAGGCCGACAGGACAGACTATGGATTTAAATAATCGCCTTACCGAAGATGAAACGCTGGAACAAGCCTACGATATCTTTCTTGAGCTGGCTGTCGACAATCTTGACCCGGCAGACGTCATTCTCTTCAATCTGCAGTTCGAAGAGCGCGGTGGCGCAGAGCTGTTTGATCCGTCTGAAGACTGGAAAGATCATGTCGATTTCGATCTGAACCCTGACTTTTTCGCCGAGGTGGTGATTGGGTTGGGTGAAGCGGACGGTGAACCGATTACCGACGTCTTTGCTCGCGTGTTGTTGTGTCGCGAAAAAGACCACAAGCTCTGTCATATCCTGTGGCGTGAATAAGCGTCAAAGCAGATAAGAAAACGCCGGGCAAGTGCCCGGCGTTTTGCATTATAGCGGGTCGACTTTCAGACAGGATACCGCATGGTGGAAACTGCCTTCCAGAAGCGGACGGGTTTTCGCACATTCCGGACCGGCAATCGGACAACGGGTGCGGAATACGCAGCCGGATGGCGGATTAATCGGCGACGGCAGCTCCCCTTCCAGTAGCTGAATCTCCTTGTTCTTCTCTTTATCCGGATCGGGAATCGGTACAGCAGACATCAGCGCACGGGTGTATGGATGCTGCGGATTGGTGTAGACCTCTTTGTAAGTCCCCAGCTCCACCGCATGCCCCAGATACATCACCAGCACCCGGTCAGAGATGTGTTTCACCACCGCCAGATCGTGCGCAATGAAAATCAGCGACAAGCCCATTTCCCGCTGCAACTGCTGCAGCAGGTTCACCACCTGCGCCTGAATCGAGACATCCAGTGCAGACACCGGCTCGTCACAGATAATCAGCTTCGGCTCCAGAATCAGCGCACGTGCGATACCGATACGCTGACACTGCCCACCCGAGAACTCATGCGGGTAGCGGTTAATCAGGTTTGGCAGAAGCCCGACTTTCATCATCATATTTTTGACACGGTCTTTGACTTCCTGACGCGCCATTTTTGGATGATAAGTACGAAGCGGCTCTGCGATGATATCGCCGATGGTCATGCGCGGGTTCAGGGACGCCAGGGGATCCTGGAATATCATCTGGATATCGCTGCGGGCTTTGCGCCACTCCTCTTCGCTCTGACCCAGCAGATCGCGGCCTAACCAGGCGACACGACCTTCGGTTGCCTTAACCAGGCCGATAATGGCGCGCGCCAGCGTCGATTTACCGCAACCCGACTCGCCCACCACGCCCAGGGTTTCACCTTCATACAGACGCAGGCTGACACCATCCACCGCTTTCAGGGTTTTTGATGGCTGCCAGAACCACTGTTTGCCATCTTTAATGTCGAAATGCACCTTGAGATCGGCGATTTCCAGTAACACTCTTTTTTCAGCTACGGTGCTCATACTAACTCCTCCACCGGCTTAAAGCAGGCACGCAGACGGCCATTGCCAAACGGTTCCAGCGGCGGTGCCTGGGTGCAGATATCCATCGCGTGCGGACAACGCGGCTGGAACGGGCAGCCCTGCGGCAGACGCAGCAGGTTCGGTGGATTGCCCGGAATGGTGGCCAGGGTTTCGCCTTCAATCGCATCCAGACGTGGCACCGCATTAAGCAGGCCAATTGAGTAAGGATGGGCTGGCTGGTAGAAGACATCACGGGCGCTGCCATACTCCATAGTGCGTCCGGCATACATCACCAGCACTTTGTCGCAGATGCCTGCCACCACGCCGAGATCATGGGTGATCATGATAATGGCGGTGTTGAACTCGCGTTTCAGGTCGTTGAGCAGCGTCATAATCTGCGCCTGCACCGTCACATCCAGCGCGGTAGTTGGCTCATCGGCAATCAGCAATTTTGGGCGGCACAGCAGCGCCATGGCGATCATCACACGCTGACGCATTCCGCCGGAGAATTCATGCGGGTACATTTTCATGCGTTTGCGTGCTTCCGGCATTTTCACCGCATCCAGCATCCTTACGGACTCTTCGAATGCCTGGGCGCTATTCATCCCTTTGTGCAGCTTAAGCACTTCCATCAGCTGCTCGCCTACCCGCATATAGGGGTTCAGTGAGGTCATCGGATCCTGGAAGATCATCGCAATCTGTTCGGCGCGGAGTTTATTGAGCTGGTTCTCAGGCAGATTCAGGATCTCTTTACCGTTGAACATTGCTGAGCCGCCAATGCGGCCATTTTTTGCCAGCAGCCCCATCAGGGCAAAGGCGGTTTGTGACTTGCCAGAACCAGACTCGCCAACAATGCCCAGCGTTTCACCGGCGCGCAGCGAGAAGTTCAGGTCGTTGACGGCGGTAACATCCCCATCGTGCGTGCCAAAGGTCACGCGTAAATCTTTGACCGTAAGTAGCTGTTCGCTTCCCGCGCGGGCCGCCATCGCTGGCTGGAATTCATGAATAGTCATCGGGAAACTCCTTAACGATCTTTCGGGTCGAGGGCATCACGCAGGCCATCGCCAATAAAGTTGAAACAGAACAGCGTGACCACCAGGAAGCCCGCCGGATAGAGCAACAGCCACGGCGACACCTCCATTGAGTTAGCCCCGTCGCTCAGCAGCGCGCCCCAGCTACTCAGCGGCTCCTGTGTCCCCAGACCCAGGAAGCTCAGGAAGGATTCAAACAGGATCATGCTCGGTACCAGCAGCGAAGCGTAAACCACCACCACGCCCAGCACGTTTGGCACGATGTGACGTACCACGATTTTCCAGGTTGATACCCCACCGACATGCGCCGCTTCGATGAACTCTTTGCGCTTCAGGCTCAGCGTCTGGCCGCGCACAATACGCGCCATATCCAGCCATGAAACCATGCCGATAGCGGCAAAAATCAGCAGGATATTACGACCAAAGAAGGTCACCAGCAGGATCACGAAGAACATAAACGGGAAGGAGTTGAGAATTTCCAGAATACGCATCATCACCGAGTCGGTTTTGCCGCCCAGGTAACCGGCTATTGAGCCATACAGCGTGCCGACGATCACCGCAATCAGCGCAGACGCTACGCCCACCATCAGTGAGATACGACCACCGATGGCCACACGGACCAGTATGTCACGTCCCGATGAATCGGTGCCAAACCAGTGACCGGATGTCGTATCGGGCGGTGAGGACATCATGGACCAGTCGGTATCGTCGTAGGTGAAATGCGCCAGCATCGGCGCAAAAATCACGAACAGCGTGATTACTAACAACACCAGCAGACTGATTAAGGCTGCCCGGTTATGGATAAAACGACGACGCGCGTCCTGCCAGAGACTGCGCCCTTCTACTTCCAGCTTTTCACTGAACGCATCAAGAGCTTCGCTGTTTTTCTTACTTAACATCATGGCGAACTCCGCAATCAGTAACGAATTTTGGGATCGATAACGGCATAGAGCACGTCAACAATCGCGTTAAACAGAATGGTCAGCAAACCGACCAGGATGGTCAGGCTCATCACCAGAGAGTAGTCACGGTTCAGCGCGCCGTTCACAAACAGCTGACCGATACCCGGCAGACCGTAGATCGACTCAATCACCATCGAACCGGTGATGATGCCGACAAACGCCGGTCCCATGTAGGAAATCACGGGCAGCAATGCGGGCTTGAGCGCATGACGCAACACAATGCGGCGCAGCGGCAAGCCTTTGGCGCGCGCGGTGCGGATAAAATTGGAGTGCATCACTTCAATCATTGAACCACGAGTGATACGCGCAATACTGGCGATATACGCCAGCGACAGCGCCACCATCGGCAACAGCATGTAGTTCCACTGACCACCGTTCCAGCCACCGCCGGGCAGCCATTTCAGGGTGATGGCGAAGAGCAGAACCAGCAGCGGCGCGACCACGAAACTCGGTATCACCACGCCGGTCATTGCCACCCCCATCACCACGAAGTCCCATATACTGTTCTGTTTAAGCGCGGCGATCACACCCGCCGTGACGCCCAGTATCACCGCCAGCAGGAACGCGGCCAGGCCGAGTTTGGCTGAGACCGGGAACGCGTGCGCGACCAGATAGTTGACCGAATAATCTTTGTATTTAAACGAAGGGCCGAAATCGCCGTGCGCCAGCTGCAGCAGGTAATCAACATACTGCTTACCGATGGGATCGTTGAGGTGATATTTCGCCTCAATATTGGCCATCACTTCCGGGGCCAGGGTGCGCTCGCCGGTAAACGGGCTGCCGGGTGCCAGGCGCATCATAAAGAAGGAGATGGTGATCAGGACGAACAGCGTCGGAAGCGCTTCAAGCAAGCGACGCAGGATGAATTTTAACATTGCCGTACCTACCAGGCTGTTGCATCACAACATATAAATAAGTAAAAAAGGCGGCGCCAGACGCGCCGCCACTGCTGATAGCCTGAATGCTATTAGTGTTTGATAATGTAGAAGTCTTTATCCAGGGTTTTATCCAGTGGATCTTTACCGGTATAACCGCCGACATAAGGCTTCACCAGACGCGTATTTACGTAGTAGTAAACCGGTACGATGGTGCTGTCTTTATCCAGGATCTGCTCCGCTTTCTGATAATCCACTGCGCGGGCTTTCGCATCCGGTGCCTTAATCGCGTCACGGATCACTTTGTCAAACGCCTCGCTCTTATAGTGCGAGGTGTTACTGCTGCTGTTAGACAGCATGGTGTTCAGGAATGAAGTGGGTTCGTTATAGTCCGCACACCAGGCCGCACGCGATACATCGAAGTTACCCTGATGACGGGTATCCAGGAAGGTTTTCCACTCCTGGTTTTCCAGCTTGATGTTCACACCGATGTTTTTCTTCCAGATCGACGAGGCGGCAATCGCCAGTTTCTTGTGCAGATCGGAGGTGTTGTACAGCAGGTTAAAGGTCAGCGGTTTGTCGGCGGTATAGCCGGCTTCAGCCAGCAGCTTTTTCGCTTCGGCATTACGTTTGTCCTGTGACCATTTGAACCAGTCTGGCGGCAGGATATCCATGCCGTCGGTTGATGGCGGCGTGTAGCTGTAGGCCGGCTTCTGGCCCTGCGCCAGCACTTTGTTAACCATGATGTCACGATCCAGACCCAGCTTCAGGGCGGCGCGAACGCGTGGATCGGTGAATGGCGCTTTCTGGTTGTTGATTTCGTAGTAATAGGTGCAGAGATAAGGATCGACGTGCAGCTCTTTGCCGTTGTCACGCTGCAGTTTCTTAAACAGCTCAATCGGCAGATTGTTGTAAGTCATGTCGCTGCCGTTCTCAGAGAAGTAACGGTTAACGTCGCTGACTTCGGAACTGATTGGCAGGAAGGTGACTTTGTTCAGCACGGTGTGTTCGTTGTCCCAGTAATTCGGGTTACGCACCAGGGTGATACGCTCGTTGATCACGTGCGCGTCGAGTTTAAAGGCACCGTTGCCGACCCAGTTCTGTGGCTGAGTCCACTGATCGCCAAACTTCTCAATCGCCGGTTTATAAACCGGTGACATTACGGAGTTGATCAGCAGTTTATCAAAATAGGGAACCGGCTCACTCAGCGTGACTTCCAGCGTGTGATCGTCCAGGGCTTTCACGCCCAGATCGGTAATCGGTTTTTTACCGGCAATGATGTCATCGACGTTCAGGATATGACCATATTGCGGATAACTGGCGTACGGTGAAGCGGTTTTAGGATCGACCAGACGCTCCCAGCTGTAAACGAAGTCCTGCGCGGTCACCGGCTCGCCGTTGGACCATTTAGCATTTTTACGCAGGTGGAACGTCCACACTTTGAAGTCTTTATTTTCGTAACTTTCCGCTACAGCCGGAATCGGTTTACCGTTGCTGTCATTGACCAGCAGACCTTCGTAAAGATCGCGCGCCACGTTGTCTTCCGGCACGCCTTCGATTTTGTGCGGATCGAGCGACTGCACTTCATCGCCATTGCCGCGAATCAGCTCCTGTTTAGCGGCCAGCTCAACCCCTGCGGGCACATTTGCTGCGAAAGCCGCATTCCCTGCCAAAGCACTCACTGCGGCGAAAACCCCCGCTGCTATCAGGCTTTTTTTCGTGATGTTGTTCATTATTACACTCCAGTTTTATTATCGTCACCGTGGCGATGCGCTGCCCCGGCGTCCCCCGTCTCCGGGCTCCCTGGCCTGTTACCAGGGAGATTGACCCCAAAATGGTCTGTACGTTGATGCGTTCCCGACTGTCTCGCCGTACGGGCAATCAGATCAGTGTTGTTTGATGAAATAGTACTTCAGGTCTGTCATGTCCTGCGGGTCTTTGCCCGTAAAGCCGCCAACCCAGGGCTTTACCAGGCGCACACTTACGCGGTAGTAAACTGGCACAATTGGTGAGTCTTTGTCGAGTTGTGTTTCAGCCTGCTGATACAGGTCGGCGCGCTGCGCCTCACTGCCCGCCGTCAGCGTTTCCTTCATCAGACGATCGAAGGTCGCGCTGCTGTAAAACGCGGTGTTGATCGAGGCGTTGCTGATTAGCATATTCAGGAAGGTTGAGGGTTCGTTGTAATCGGCACACCAGGTAGCACGGACCACGTCATACTGCGCCTGATGGCGGGTCTCCAGCATGGTTTTCCATTCCTGATTCTGCAGTGTCACTTTCGCGCCAAGGTTTTTCTGCCACATCGAGGCAGCTGCAATCGCCTGCCGTTTGTTCTGATCTGAGGTGTTATAGAGCAGCGTAAAGGTCAGCGGATGGGCAGCATCGAAGCCTGCCTCGGCCAGCAGCTTCTTCGCGGCGTCATTACGCTGCGCCTGCGTCCAGGTGAACCAGGCAGGCGGCGTGAGTTTGATACCGGCGGTGAAAGGCGGTGTCAGGCTATAGGCGGGAATTTGTCCCTGGGCCATGATCTTATTGGCAATCACTTCGCGATCGAGGGTCATTTTCAGCGCGGCACGAACCCGTGCATCGGTGAACGGCGCCTTTTTATTGTTAATTTCGTAGTAGAACGTACAGAGCAATGGACTGACTTTCACTTCGTCGCCCAGCTCTTTGCGCAGTTTGCCAAACATCTCCGGCGGCACCGCACTGTTGGTCATATCCGTGCCGCCGCTGCGGTAGCGATTGATATCACTGTTTTCAGAGGCGATAGGCAGAAATGTCCCCTGCTCAATGACCGTATGGGCATTGTCCCAGTATTGTGGATTGCGTTTCAGGACGATTTTTTCATTTACGATCCAGTCGTCCAGCGTATAAGCGCCGTTACCAATGTAATGACCCGGACGCGTCCAGGCTTCACCCCACTGCTTAATGGCCGGTTCATAAACCGGCTTCATCGCGGTATGCGCCAGCATCGCGACCAGGTAAGGCACTGGTTCACTCAGGGTAATCTGCAGACGATGGGCATCCAGCGCTTTCACACCCAGTTGATCAGGTGACGCTTTACCGGCAAGGATGGCATCGATATTGGCAAAATGGGCTGCCTGCGGATAGCTTGAATAAGGCGACGCCGTTTTCGGGTCCACCAGGCGACGCCAGCTGTAGACGAAATCATTCGCGGTCACCGGCTCACCATTGCTCCACTTTGCATCACCCCGCAGATTAAAAATCCAGACGGTAGGTTGCGGATTCTCCCAGCTTTTGGCGACGCCTGGCACGACCTGACCGCTGTTGTCAGTATTGACCAGTCCGTCCAGCAGATTTTGAATAATATTGGACTCCGGCACGCCTTCAGTTTTATGCGGATCCAGTGAAGAGACTTCGCTTCCGTTATTAATCACCATCTGCTGTTGCGCAGCCAGTGCCGTTCCCGGCGGAACGGTGGCGGCATAGGCCGGTGAAAACGCCAGTAACAGAACACCTGCGAGTGAGGACCGCTTTTGCTGCAAGTTCTTTATCCCAATCATCCGAAACGCCAACCTTATTTAAGTATCCCGATAGGCTTAAGCAAAAAGCGTTCTCACTTTGGGCTTTCAGAGAAAAAATTCACGTTAAGCCAAAAATTATCAGAAGGCGTTAAGGGGCGCCAAAGCAAAATAACGAAAATGTTAACTAATTCTCTTTTATCATGAGATGTCACGAAGCGGAAGTGTTAATTTTCGTTCTGAAAATTTCATATCAATATGAAAAATAGGCGTTTTAGCCGGAAAGCTCTTTGCGGAGCAGGATCAGGTGACAAATTGTGCCTGTTTTGGCATTCATACTGATAAATCCGGCTTCAGCATGATGAAATTCAGGCTTACCGTAATATTGTGGCGGATTATGAGGCAGAGTTAAAAGTGCAGAGGAGAATATCGTGTGAAAATAGTGACATTATTTCCCACGAAAAAGTCTGTGAGCAAACACGCAGTAATGAAATTTATAATCGTGCCTCTATTTTAAGTATCGCGAATAATTGCATCGTAATAGTGCAATGAAAGGCCATTTTGCACCATTACGGATCATTACTTCATTTCATTGCCTGAAATAAGTGAGGGTTTAATTCAGCAGACCGGGAAAAATAGACTTCATACCGGTTACAACAAATTCAATGCCCAGTGCCATCAGTAACAAACCCATGATACGGGTAATGACGTTGATGCCGGTCTGGCCGAGAATACGCACCATTAATGGTGCAGCCCTGAACAGTAACCAGCAACAGAAGGCAAAGATAGCAATTGCCAGGGTAAACCCCATCAGGTTCAGCCAGCTGTGATAACGGGTACTCCAGACGATTGTCGAGCTAATAGCACCTGGCCCCGCCATCAGTGGCAGCGCCAGAGGCACAACGCCCACGCTTTCACGGATCGCCGTTTCTGACTTTTCCTGCTTGTTCTGCTTATCCTCACCCAGCTTGCCGCTGATCATCGACATCGCAATGGTGACGACCAGAATCCCACCCGCAATGCGGAAAGAGTCAATCGAAATACCGAACACATGCAGAATCGCATCGCCCAGAAAAAGTGACGTCCAGAGAATGATGGCCACCGCAAGATTAGCGGTAAGGTTAGTTTTATTACGCTCAGCCACGCCCTGATATCGGGTCATGCTGATGAACACCGGAATAATGCCCACTGGATTGACCAGCGCAAAGAGCCCGACAAAAAATTTTATATAGCCTGATAAATCTAACAGCGCAGGGTTCACGACTTTAACTCCGTACCACAGGGGGGAAACGCGCCTAATGTATGTGAAAACAGACCCGTACACCAGATGCTGAGCCAGCTATTTATATAGATGAATGAACGCTCCTTTAGCGCTTTACACCAGAGATTAAAAAGTGACTGGATTTAGACGCTACCAGGCTGACTGCCAGCATGTGAAAGTCCATTTGAGCTGATAAAGGATCAGCGCCGTGCTGAAAGGTGTCAGCCTGCGGTTAAATTGATCTGCATCAAAATTGACCTACCCCAAACCAGGTAATATTTTCACAACGGAAGTATTAGCGGCATCAATGAAAACGTCTTCACAGACAACGCAAGACTTATTCAGTAAGCAGTTGAAAATCCTGTCATTACATCCTGATATAGCGCATTTTTTGAGCATAGCTATACTCAGGGCGCAGGATTGTTTACTAAAAAAGTTTAACTTCCTTCAGGAGAACACCATGGCCGTAACCAATGTCGCTGAACTCAATGCACTGGTTGAACGTGTAAAAAAAGCCCAGCGTGAATATGCCAATTTTTCTCAGGAACAGGTCGACGCCATATTTCGTGCCGCCGCCCTCGCTGCCGCAGATGCCCGCATCCCCCTTGCTAAGATGGCTGTTGCCGAATCCGGTATGGGCATCGTCGAAGACAAAGTCATTAAAAACCATTTTGCTTCAGAATATATCTACAACGCCTATAAAGATGAAAAGACCTGCGGTGTGTTAGCCACCGACGATACTTTCGGCACCATCACCATCGCCGAGCCGATTGGCCTGATTTGCGGTATCGTCCCGACCACCAATCCAACCTCAACCGCCATCTTCAAAGCGCTAATCAGCCTCAAAACCCGCAACGGTATCATTTTCTCGCCACATCCACGTGCCAAAGACGCAACGAATAAAGCGGCAGATATCGTCCTGCAGGCCGCGATTGCCGCCGGTGCGCCTAAAGACATTATCGGCTGGATCGACGCCCCATCTGTTGAGCTGTCAAACCAGCTGATGCATCACCCCGATATCAACCTGATTCTCGCCACTGGTGGACCGGGAATGGTGAAAGCGGCTTACAGCTCCGGCAAACCGGCAATTGGTGTGGGTGCCGGTAATACGCCGGTGGTGATTGATGAAACCGCCGATGTGAAACGTGCCGTTGCGTCAATTCTGATGTCGAAAACGTTTGATAACGGCGTGATCTGCGCCTCAGAACAATCGGTAATCGTGGTTGATTCGGTCTATGACGCAGTGCGTGAACGTTTTGCCAGCCATGGTGGTTACATGCTGCAGGGCGCCGAGCTGAGTGCAGTTCAGAATATCATCCTTAAAAACGGCGGCCTCAATGCGGCCATCGTGGGTCAACCGGCATTTAAAATTGCGGAGATGGCCGGGCTAACCGTACCAGCAGACACGAAAATTTTGATTGGTGAAGTGAAACTCGTGGATGAATCTGAACCTTTTGCCCATGAAAAACTCTCCCCAACGCTGGCGATGTATCGGGCGAAAGATTTCCAGGATGCGGTTAATAAAGCGGAGAAACTGGTCGCGATGGGCGGTATCGGTCACACCTCCTGCCTTTATACCGACCAGGACAACCAGACTGAGCGCGTGCACTACTTCGGCGACAAAATGAAAACTGCGCGTATTCTGATCAACACGCCGGCTTCACAGGGCGGTATCGGTGACCTCTACAACTTTAAACTGGCCCCCTCTCTGACGCTGGGTTGTGGTTCATGGGGCGGTAACTCTATTTCAGAAAACGTCGGTCCAAAACACCTGATTAATACCAAAACTGTCGCCAAGCGAGCTGAGAATATGTTGTGGCATAAACTTCCTAAATCCATCTACTTCCGTCGGGGTTCACTGCCTATTGCGCTGGAAGAAGTGGCAACGGATGGCGCGAAACGTGCCTTTATTGTCACTGACCGTTTCCTGTTCAACAACGGCTATGCCGACCAGGTCACCCGCGTGCTGAAATCACACGGCATCGAAACCGAAGTCTTCTTCGAAGTTGAAGCTGACCCGACGCTGAGCATCGTGCGTAAAGGTGCCGAGCAGATGAACAGCTTCAAGCCTGATGTCATCATCGCACTGGGTGGTGGTTCCCCGATGGATGCCGCGAAAATCATGTGGGTGATGTACGAACATCCGGAAACCCACTTCGAAGAGCTGGCGTTACGTTTCATGGATATCCGTAAACGTATCTACAAATTCCCGAAAATGGGCGTAAAAGCACGGATGGTGGCCATCACCACGACCTCCGGGACCGGTTCAGAAGTCACACCGTTCGCCGTGGTGACCGATGACGCGACAGGTCAGAAATATCCACTCGCTGACTATGCATTGACCCCGGATATGGCGATTGTCGATGCTAACCTGGTGATGGATATGCCGCGTTCACTCTGCGCCTTTGGTGGTCTGGATGCAGTGACCCACGCGCTGGAAGCCTACGTTTCTGTGCTGGCAAATGAGTACTCTGATGGGCAGGCACTGCAGGCACTGAAACTGTTAAAAGAGAATCTGCCAGCCAGTTATGCTGAAGGCGCGAAAAATCCGGTTGCGCGTGAACGTGTCCACAACGCTGCTACTATCGCCGGCATTGCGTTCGCCAACGCCTTCCTTGGGGTCTGTCACTCAATGGCGCACAAACTGGGTTCAGAATTCCATATCCCTCACGGCCTGGCTAATGCGCTGTTAATCTCGAACGTTATTCGCTACAACGCCAATGACAACCCGACTAAACAGACCGCTTTCAGCCAGTATGATCGTCCGCAGGCCCGTCGTCGCTACGCTGAAATTGCGGACCATTTAGGTTTGAGCGCGCCGGGCGACCGCACTGCGCAAAAAATCGAGAAGTTACTGGCATGGCTGGATGAGATTAAAACTGAACTGGGTATCCCGACCTCCATCCGTGAAGCGGGTGTGCAGGAAGCGGACTTCCTGGCAAAAGTCGACAAACTGGCCGATGATGCCTTTGATGACCAGTGTACCGGTGCTAACCCACGTTATCCGCTGATTGCTGAGCTGAAACAGATTATGCTGGACACTTTCTACGGTCGTGAATTTGTTGAACCGTTCTCAAGCGTCGCTCAGGCGGTTGCTCAGCAGCCGGTTAAAGGAATCAAGGCTGATAAGAAGGCGAAAAAGGTCTGATAATGACCCGCTGACACTGTGATAAGAAAACCCGCCACGGCGGGTTTTTTATTACCTGAAAAGAGGGTTACGGCAGCGGAGTCTGTGCACCATGAATCGCCTGTAACGAGCCCTGCTCTATCGCCTGTTTATAGTGCTTACGACAGACGGAGATATAACTTTCGTTACCGCCAATCACGACCTGCTCACCTTCACTGAACGGTTTACCTTCACTATCCAGTCGCAGCACCATGCTGGCCTTGCGGCCGCAGTGACAGATAGTTTTAAGCTCAACCAGCTTATCAGCCCATGCCAGCAGATACTGACTGCCCACAAACAGTTCACCCCGGAAATCAGTTCGCAAGCCATAACAGAGCACAGGGATGTCCAGATCGTCCACGACATCAGAGAGCGCTTTGACCTGTTCCCGGGTCAGGAACTGACTCTCATCAACTAACACGCAGTGAATAGGCTGCACAGCATGTTCAGCAGCAATTTCACTGTAAAGTGCAGTCTCTGCATTGTAGAGCACAGCGGGAGACGAAAGTCCGATGCGGGAACTCACCTGCCCGGCACCAAAGCGATTATCGATCTCAGCGGTGTAGACCAGTGAACGCATGCCGCGCTCCTGATAGTTATAGGAAGATTGCAGCAGTGCAGTTGATTTCCCTGCATTCATGGCAGAGTAATAGAAATAGAGTTGGGCCATAGGAACGTATCTTCATCGGGACTGAACAGAATGGCGCGCATATTAACACAAAGCGCAGGGAATACGTTGACGCCGATGGAGGAATAGAGCGTAATGCCCGCCCGCTTACCGTTAAACAGGCAGTTTATGACGACCGTCAGGTGCGTCAGGAAAGAGAATAAGTTTTGCTTATTTTAACTGCAATGCAAGCAATGACATTTTTGTTACTGCCTTAAATACATTAAATTTATTTCATATCACACTAAGCGAAAATATTTTTCATTCGGCATAATTATGAATTATTCCCCCTCAGGTTATTTTAATTTCCAGCGTTATTAGCCGTGATCATTTTTTTTATGATTGAAGTTATTTAACGTCACCACTACTATTAGCGGGCAACACAACTTTCCCCTTATTCAGAGACCAGGACAATGAGCGAAGCACTAAAAGTTCTTAATAATATCCGTACGCTGCGCGCCCAGGCCAGAGAGTATTCCGTAGAAACACTGGAAGAGATGCTGGAAAAACTGGACGTGGTGGTAAAAGAACGCCGCGAAGAAGAGTCGCATTTTCAGGCAGAAAATGAAGAACGCACGCGTAAACTTAATCAGTATCGTGAAATGTTGCTGGCCGATGGAATCGACCCGAATGAACTGATTAACGCCCAGGCCGCGACTCCCCGAACTGCGGCAAAAGCTAAACGCTCAGTGCGCCCGGCTAAATATGCTTATACCGATGAAAAAGGTGAGTCCAGAACATGGACCGGTCAGGGACGTACACCTGCGGTGATCAAAATAGCACTGGAAGAACAGGGTAAAACGCTGGACGATTTTTTACTGAAACAGTAAACAGTGCCGCGACATTAGTATCAGCCTGATGCGCAAAAAAAAGGAAGCAGACGCTTCCTTTTTTCTTTAAATCAGACGCTGTAAAAATCCCGATACCAGTCAACGAATTTTTTAACGCCCTCTTCAACACCGGTCTGCGGTTTAAAACCAATGGCCTCAAACAACGCGCTTGTATCCGCACTGGTTTCCAGTACATCACCGGGTTGCATCGGCATCAGATTTTTATTCGCAGTAATACCCAGTGCTTTCTCAATCGCTTCGATATAGCTCATCAACGTAACAGGCTGACTATTACCAATGTTATAAACACGATATGGGGCTGAACTGGTTGCGGGTGAACCGGTTTCAACGGTCCAGTGATCATCCTTCTGAGGTATAACATCCTGCAGACGAACAATCGCTTCAGCAATATCGTCAATATAGGTAAAGTCGCGTTTCATCTGGCCCTGGTTATAAACATCTATCGCTTCACCGGCAATCATTGCGCGCGTGAATTTGAATAATGCCATATCCGGGCGGCCCCACGGCCCATAGACGGTAAAGAAGCGCAATCCGGTTGTCGGCAACTGATAAAGATGCGAGTAAGTATGCGACATGAGCTCATTGGCTTTTTTGGTCGCCGCATATAATGATACCGGATGATCAACGCTGTCTTCCGTTGAGAACGGCATCTTGCGGTTCAGACCATAAACTGAACTGGATGAAGCATAGAGCAGATGTTCAATTTTATGATGACGGCAGCCTTCAAGGATATTGAGGTGACCGATCAGATTAGCGTCTGCGTAAGCATGAGGGTTTTCGATGGAATACCTGACACCAGCCTGAGCGCCAAGGTGAATAACGCGCTGGAACCTGTTCTGGCCGAACAGTGATGCCATTGCATCACGGTCCGCCAGGTCCATCTCAATAAAGGTAAAACCTGGGTTGGCTTTAATTAAATTGAGACGGGCATGCTTGAGATTTACGTCATAATAATCATTCAGGTTGTCGATACCGACAACCTGGTGACCGGCGGCCAGCAGACGCTGACTAACATGAAAACCAATAAAGCCTGCGGCGCCGGTGACCAGAAAGTTCATAAATCCCTCGTTAATTATGCAGTTTGAATAGACGCTCCGCGGCCGATTGCATAATAAACGAAACCGCGTTTGCTGATACGCTCTGGATCATACAGGTTACGACCATCAAAAATCACGGCTTCTTTCAGCGCATTTTTGATAATGTCGAAGTCAGGCGCACGGAAGTTTTGCCACTCCGTACAGATGACCAGACCGTCTGCACCCTGCAGGGCTGCTTCTTTGGTCCCCATCAGCTTCAGATCGCTGCGGTGACCATAGATACGCTGCGCTTCGTCCATTGCTTCAGGGTCAAACGCCTGAACAGAAGCGCCCGCTTCCCACAGCGTTTCCATCAGCACACGGCTTGAGGCTTCACGCATGTCGTCCGTATTAGGCTTGAATGACAGACCCCAGAGTGCAAACGTTTTACCTTTCAGATCGTCGCCAAAATGACGCTTAATGAAGGTAGGCAGTTTATTTTTCTGGTTGTCATTCACATCTTCCACGGCCTGTAACAGACGTGGCTGATAGCCAATAGACTCCGCGGTACGGATCAACGCCTGCACATCTTTCGGGAAGCAGGAGCCGCCGTAGCCACAGCCAGGGTAGATAAAGTGGTAGCCAATGCGGGGATCTGAACCGATGCCCTGGCGTACTTTTTCAATATCCGCACCTAAACGTTCAGCCAGGTTAGACATCTCGTTCATAAAGCTGATTTTGGTTGCCAGCATGCAGTTAGCGGCATACTTAGTCAGCTCTGCGCTGCGGATATCCATCATGATCATGCGATCGTGGTTACGGTTAAACGGCTCATAAAGCTCACGTAACAGCTCTACCACGTCGTCGTTGTCAGTACCGACAACGATACGCTCCGGACGCATGCAGTCATTAACTGCAGCACCCTCTTTCAGGAATTCAGGGTTTGAAACCACATCAAATGTGATGTTGGCATCACGCGCTTTCAGCGCTTCCGTCATTACCGCACGAACTTTGTCTGCTGTGCCAACCGGAACGGTTGATTTGTCGATAACCACTTTGTGATCGTTCATATGCTGCGCAATGGTGCGCGCTACGGCGGTCACATATTTCAGATCGGCAGAGCCGTCTTCATCCGGTGGAGTACCGACTGCAATAAACTGCATAACACCATGGTTTACGCCCAGCTCAGCATCAGTGCTGAACTTCAGACGACCCGCTTCGTAATTGGACATTACCAGCGGCGTTAAACCTGGTTCGAAAATAGGAATGATGCCTTTTTTCAGATTTTCGACTTTGTTTTCGTCGACATCAATGCAGAGAACGTCATGTCCGACTTCGGCTAACACCGCAGCCTGAACCAGACCGACATAGCCGATACCAAATACAGTGACTTTCATCGAGTTATCCTGTGTTTATGAATTACTTTTTGTTGCCAACTGCGCCATCGAGCCATTCAGAAAAATCTTTGCCCAATACCGGATGACGAACACCGTACTCAACGAAAGCCTGCATGTAGCCCAGCTTATTACCGCAATCATGGCTCACGCCTTTCAGGTGGTAAGCTTCGACAGTCTCTTTTTCCATCAGCATGGCAATGGAGTCAGTGAGCTGAACTTCACCGCCTGCACCTGGAGGGGTTTTCGCCAGCAGTGGCCAGATCTCTGAAGAGAGAACATAACGACCGACTACAGCCAGGTTAGAAGGTGATTCTGACGCTTTAGGCTTCTCAACCACACCGACCATCGGCGCGCTGTCGCCTGGGTTCAGTTCTGCGCCCTGGCAATCAACAACACCATAAGCGGTCACATCGGCAACCGGCTCAACCATGATCTGGCTGCGGCCAGACTCTTCATAACGGCTCAGCATTTCTGCCAGGTTATCTTTGGTTGGGTTGGATTCGTATTCGTCGATGATGACGTCTGGCAGGATAACGGCAAATGGCTCATCACCGATCAGTGGGTGTGCACACATCACTGCGTGACCCAGACCTTTGGCAATGCCCTGACGAACCTGCATGATGGTAACGTGTGGCGGGCAGATTGACTGGATTTCGTCCAGCAGCTGACGCTTAACACGTTTTTCCAGCATGGATTCCAGTTCGAAGCTGGTATCAAAGTGGTTTTCGATGGCATTTTTTGATGAATGCGTTACCAGCACAATTTCATTGATGCCAGCAGCGATACACTCGTTAACGACATACTGGATTAACGGCTTATCAACCAGCGGTAACATCTCTTTTGGAATCGCTTTGGTAGCCGGGAGCATACGCGTGCCCAAACCCGCTACCGGGATTACCGCTTTTTTTACTTTGGTATTATTGGCAGACATTAAGATACCTCTCTCATAGGCCGTTCAAGTTAATACTTGATATGTCGGTTTAAATTCGGAAATGAGTATATCAGCTAGTATCGAACGGATTTATCCTGGAAGGCATGAAACCGTCGAAATTAAGACTATTACCCAACTGTAAAGCTAAACTCTGGCCCTGTCCTCAGCACCAGAATCTTTCGTTTTTTAGCCCTTATTCTTCGGTCGACAGCATCAGCCGGATGCGCCCGCCCGCGCCCCACACATGGCATTGCCAGTTATCAGCACGCTGACTGATTTGGTTCAGATGGGTGCTACCCATAGTGCCAAGAGGGACGCCATTGCTGAGCTGAATCTGATGGGTATGAACATGAAGTGTGGCGTTTAATCCGGCGGAAACCAGGATCAAGTTTTTTAAACCGCGGTGATAGTAACCAACCAGCAACGGGAACTGACCGCTGAGATTTGCCTGACGGAGTAACAGATTAACCTGTCTGAGCAATCCATTAAGCTCTGGCAGGCGCTGTTTTTGTCCGGTCAGCTGCTCCTGTAACAGACCATTGAACAGAGCCCGCAACAGCAACGCCGCCAGCACGCCATTGTCACCGGCGCGCGTGACGTCCAGACAGTAAAATGCCAGATCTTTATCGGAGAGCGCCGCGATATCAAGCACCAGTCCGGGCTGCTCAGCCATTGTCAGCTGGCGGTAGTTAACCCGACAGTTGGCAATCGTCTGTTGTACCGGAGGCTGGAGTTGCTTAAGCAGCTTGGCAGCCGCTTTGGGATCGCGAACCAGCGCATCCCAGTCCTGGAACAGTTGCTCATCCTCTTCCACTTTCGAGGTGAACATAGAGGGATAGAGACACTCATAGACCGCTTCACGGAAGCGTTCAAAGTTTTTCAGCGGTTTCAGCAGCACATCCTGCACCCCAAGACGCAGTACGTGAGCGATATCAGACATGTTTTCAGTGGCCGAAATGATTAAAATCGGCACCACATTGCCACGGGTGCGAATATGCTCAACAAACTGGATGCCGCTCATGCGAGGCATTTCCAGATCGCAGATAATCAGGTCGACAGTATGCTGTTGTAGTTGTGTAATTGCTTCCAGACCGTCTTCCGCTTGTAACGTCACAGCACCCATCGATAACAAAAATTGGTCCAGCAACGAACGGAAAACAGCCTCATCTTCGACAATGAGTATCTTTTTGCCGAGTAGTGGTTTTTCCATTCTTTCCCCCTGCGTACCAGATATTTCAATAGTGGTTCATAAAACGCAGTTGCGCCTTTCAGAATTGCCCGAAGTCACCGCTTTGAATGAACAACTTCATTATCTGCCACGGACCAGTGGTAATAGTTCATCCATTTTCTTCTCTACGGCCGCCCTGCCTGCCTCGATAGCCTCTTCAGCACGATGAAAGTCCAGCGTCGAAATTTGCGGACAGACCGGCTGTATTAAAACGTCGGGTGGATCGCCTGCCATACGGTTCATCTTCAGGCGATTCTCCAGCACCTGGATTGAGGTGGACATAATCTCCATCGCGCCAGGCGACTGAGATGCACGGCGCTGGGTGAAATTCACCAGGCGCTGTCGCAGTTTCCCACCCCAACTCAATGCCGCTGCTGCGGCTTCTTCTTCGCTGTTCTGAGGCGTAACGGAAAAGAGATCCTGTTGCATTAAATGCGCGTCATGCTGTAAATCAACGGCAATAACAATGTCTGCGCCCAGGGCACGCGTCAGTGAGACTGGCACCGGATTGACCACGGCACCATCTACCAGCCAATACCCATTGTAGCCCACTGGTGGTAATAAACCTGGCATACTACAGGATGCACGCACGGCCTGATGTAAATCGCCCTCAGTGAGCCAGAGTTCACGACCGGTACTTAGGTTGGTCGCCACCACGCCAAAAGGTTTATGGCACTGCTCAATCGCATCGTTAGGGATAAGCTGACGAACATGGTTGAAAACCCGCTCGCCGCGTAAAAGTCCGCCACGCTGCCACGAGACATCCATCAGACGAATAACATCCCAGTAGCGGAATGCACTGACCCATTTCTGCATCAACGGCAAACGATTATTCACATAGGCAGACCCAACCAGTGCGCCGACTGAGCAACCTGCAACAACGTCAATCTCAATGCCAGCGCGCTCCAGGGCGTTGATCACACCAATGTGTGCCCATCCTTTGGCCGCTCCAGACCCCAGAGCCAATCCAATTTTTACTTTTCTCATTTGTATCTGGTCCTGCCGTCAATACGTAGCGTCACAACGTGGGGTCAGCTAACATAGCGCGCCTGTGAAATCGACTCATCATTCTCTGGAGATAATGTGTCAGAAACCTGCCCATGTTGTAGCGGAGAGCAGTATAGCGTATGTTGCGAGCCCTTTCTGCAGGGCAACCAAATTCCTTTTACAGCTGAACAACTTATGCGATCCCGTTATTGCGCTTATGTTCAGCATAATGCGGAGTATCTGGTTGCGACCTGGCATCCTGATAAACGCCATCCCGGCCTGTCAGGGCTTTTATCTGAAAGTTTCCCGGGTACCGTTTGGCTTAGCCTGAATGTAACCCGTTGTAATCATGGAAGCCATGAGAACGAAGCTTTCGTCACCTTTTTTGCGCGATACCGCGAGAACGACAACATTCATGCCATTCATGAGTGTTCACGCTTTCTTCGCGAGGATCAACGCTGGTACTATGTTGACGGTACAGCACCGCCCGTGGGGCGTAACGATCCCTGCCCATGTGGCAGTGGCAAAAAATACAAAAAATGTTGTGGTTAAGCTGATGGCTGCCCCAGCGGTTTACCCCTAATGCTTTGACAGGACTCTGATTGAGATGCAAGCGCAAACCATGCAAAGAAAAGTTTTACGAACCATTTGTCCCGATGCAAAAGGTCTGATCGCCAAAATCACCAATATTTGTTACAAGCACGAACTCAATATCGTGCAGAACAATGAGTTTGTTGATCATCGCACCGGGCGTTTTTTCATGCGCACCGAGCTGGAAGGGATTTTCAACGACAACACCCTGCTCGCCGATCTCGACAGCGCTCTGCCACAGGGTTCTGTGCGTGAACTGCACAGCGCCGGTCGTCGTCGCGTAGTGATTCTGGTCACCAAAGAAGCGCACTGCCTGGGCGACCTGTTAATGAAGAGCGCCTTTGGCGGCCTGGATATGGAGATCGCGGCAGTAGTCGGTAATCACGACACGCTGCGTTCACTGGTTGAGCGTTTCGATATTCCCTTTGTACTGGTGAGTCATGAGGGTCTGACGCGGGAAGAGCACGATAACCGCATGGTGGAAGAGATTGATCGCTATCAGCCCGACTACGTGGTGCTGGCAAAATATATGCGTGTCCTGACGCCTGCTTTTGTGCAGCGTTATCCGAACCAGATCATCAATATTCACCACTCGTTCCTGCCCGCCTTTATCGGTGCCCGCCCTTATCACCAGGCTTATGAGCGCGGCGTGAAGATCATCGGTGCCACCGCGCACTATGTGAATGACAATCTCGATGAAGGCCCCATCATCATGCAGGATGTGATCAACGTCGATCACAGCTACACCGCTGATGAGATGATGCGCGCCGGTCGCGACGTAGAAAAGAATGTTCTGAGCAACGCACTCTACAAAGTTCTGGGGCAGCGCGTCTTCGTTTATGGCAATCGCACGATTATTCTTTAATCAGCCAGCGTGCTGAATTGTCTGCAGATTCAGCGCTACGCGTAAAAAGTGGGCAAACAGATGTTGTTTTGCCAGTGGGCGCTTTACACCTTTATCGCATTTGGTATGATGCGCCCCGCTTTAAGAGAGAAAGATTCAGGCCATGGTGGGATTCCCGAGCGGCCAAAGGGAGCAGACTGTAAATCTGCCGTCACAGACTTCGAAGGTTCGAATCCTTCTCCCACCACCATCTGAATCTGAAACATCTTAAGCCACGTCAATATATCCCTGGTGGGATTCCCGAGCGGCCAAAGGGAGCAGACTGTAAATCTGCCGTCACAGACTTCGAAGGTTCGAATCCTTCTCCCACCACCATCCTGCATATCGCACACGAATCCCAAAAAACTACCCAAGCTTCCTGTTCTGCGGGGAGAGGGATGAGAACCTTCGATCAAGGTTCGTGTCGAGCATTGCGAGACAACGCGCTTCAGCGCGGCCCGCAGGGTGAGGCGCAACGCGCCGAATAATCCTTCTCCCACCACCATTCTGCAAATCGCACACGAATCCCAAAAAACTACCCAAGCTTCCTGTTCTGCGGGGAGAGGGATGAGAACATTCGATTAAGGTTCGTGTGCAGCATCGCGCTTCTGCGCTACCCGATAATTCCTTACCCGCTTTCGACCAATCTTCCCCTGTTCTGCCATGACTTTATGCATAAAAATCGTTACCATCTCCGGCTATCACTTGCTGAACAATGGTCGATCTCATGAAATTTGTTTCATTTAACATCAATGGGTTGCGCGCCCGCCCGCACCAGCTTCAGGCGCTTGTCGAACAGCATCAGCCGGATGTGATCGGTCTGCAGGAAACCAAAGTTCATGATGACATGTTCCCGCTGGAAGAGGTGTCAAAGCTCGGTTATCACGTCTTCTATCATGGACAGAAAGGCCATTATGGCGTGGCATTGCTCACCAAAGCTCAGCCCGTGTCGGTCAGTCGGGGATTTCCGGATGATGACGAAGAATCCCAGCGCCGTCTGATCGTCGCGGAAATCCCCAGCCCGATTGGCGATATCACCGTGATTAATGGCTATTTTCCACAGGGAGAAAGTCGTGACCATCCTACAAAATTTCCGGCTAAAGAGAAATTCTACCGCGATCTGCAACGTCTGCTGACCGACGATCTGCCTGCTGATAAGCCGGTTCTGATTATGGGTGACATGAATATCAGCAGCACCGATTTGGATATTGGTATTGGTGAGGATAACCGTAAGCGCTGGCTGCGCACCGGCAAATGCTCATTCCTGCCGGAAGAGCGCGAATGGATGGATCGCCTGCTGAGCTGGGGACTGGTTGATACCTGGCGTGAGCACAATCCGGAAGTTGCGGACCGTTTCTCATGGTTCGATTACCGTTCGAAAGGGTTTGATGATAATCGCGGGTTACGTATTGATCTGGTGCTGGCAAGTAAAAACCTGGCGTCACACTGCGTCGAGACCGGCATTGATTATGCTATCCGGAGCATGGAGAAACCTTCTGACCATGCACCCATCTGGTCAACCTTCCGCTTTTAACTGACGGTCGCGTGGCAGAGCGCCACGCGACGGCTATTTGACGATCTTCCAGATCAGGTTGTTGGTGCCAAGAGACTGTTCATCACGCGCGCACTGCAGCAGCACACCCTCAGATTTCACTACCGCGCCTTCTGTGTAGTTGCGGTTCTCAAAAATACAGCAGCGGAGACAGTCCTGCTGGCGTCTCTCTGACTGCGTCCAGGCTTCCGGCGGCATATCCACCACCACATCTGTGTTCACACCGTTGCTGCCCTGTTGTGGCATCGACTGATAACGACTGTTGGCCTGCACTGCGCTGGTCACCAGCGTCAGAGCCACGACCAGAAATACCGAATAATGCCTCATTCCGTCTCCTTCACTTTACGCCTGGTTTTGCGCACCGGACGTTTCTGTCCGGTGGACGGTAATCCCCGAAATGCATGCGCCGCAGGCTGCTGCCGCGCCTGCTGGATAAGGCCGGTTAAGGTCTGCACCAGCGGCTGCATAAACTCATCATAGCGGCAGGCCTTTTCGCTGATACGCGTCAGTGTCGATTCCCACTGCGCCGTCATATCCGGGCGCGCTGCCAGATCGGGCAGAGAGTGAATCAGGGCGCGTCCGGCATCAGTCGAATTGATGTAACGGCCCTTCTTCACCAGGAAGCCACGACGAAACAGTAATTCGATAATGCCGGCGCGTGTGGCTTCCGTTCCTAAACCATCGGTCGCACGCAGCACTTTCTTTAATTCTTTATCCTGGACAAAACGGGCAATACCGGTCATCGCGGAAAGAATGGTGGCATCGGTAAACGGGCGCGGCGGTTGTGTCTGCTTCGCCAGCACCTCGCCCCGCTCGCACAGAAGCTCATCCCCTTTTGCCACCACCGGCAGCGGCATACCATCATTCTCTTCATCCCGCTCTTTACTGCCCAGCAGCGCGCGCCAGCCTGCTTCTGCAAGAAAACGCGCTTTCGCCACGAATTTTCCGCCCGCAATATCAAGGTCGATGACGCATTTGCGGAACACGGAATCGGGGCAGAACTGCATCAGATACTGGCGCGCCACCAGCTCATAAATATTCTGCTCGTTTTCACTGAGCTTAACCGCGCTGGAACGCGCCGTGGGGATAATGGCGTGGTGGGCATCCACTTTTTTATCGTCCCAGCAGCGGTTTCTGCGATCGGCATCGAAGTCTCCGGGCGGGATCAGCTGCGACTGATGGGCTTGTATCGCCTTTAATACCGCATGTCTACCGGCAAAATGCTCTTCCGGCAGGTAGCGGCTGTCTGAGCGGGGATAGGTAATCAGTTTATGCGTTTCATAGAGCCGCTGGCAGGTATCCAGCACCGTCTGCGCACTCAGCCCGTAGCGTTTAGCCGCTTCAATTTGCAGGCTGGAGAGGGAGAATGGCAGCGGAGCCACCTCATTTTCACGCTTATCACTGTAAGCGGTGACGGTTGCAGGCTGGCCGGTAATGCGCGCCACCACATGATCGGCCAGCGCACGCTTGAGCAGACGGCCCTCTTCATCCTGCCACGGCTCACAGGCTTCGCTGGGGATCCAGCTGGCGATAAACTGAGTGCCATCAGGCGTGATAATATGGGCCTTCACTTCGAAGTAATCTTTCGGCACGAAGTTTTCGATCTCTTCATCGCGCCGGACGACCAGCCCCAGCACCGGCGTCTGTACGCGGCCAACCGACAGCACACCGTCATAGCCCGCATTACGCCCGAGAAGTGTCCAGGCACGGGTCATGTTAATACCGTAGAGCCAGTCAGCACGCGCGCGGGCCAGCGCGGAAACGCATAACGGGATAAACTCGCGATTCTCACGCAGGCGGTTTACCGCCCGGTCCACCGCCTGAGGATTGAGATCGTTGATCAGGCAGCGCTGCACGTTTTTACGTTTTTCGGCTGGCAGATTCAGGTAATCGAGTACCTCATCCACCAGCAACTGCCCTTCATCGTTACTATTACAAGTTGTTTTTGTGAAAAAATTTAATGCCATGATTTTTATTAAAAAAGTTCAATTTCATACTTTTGAACTTTTCAAAGAAATACTGTGCCCCAAGTTATGTATGTTTCTAAGTTGAAGAACAGATTAGTTACCCAATAAAGCCCCTACAAGATGAACTGCACCCCAAAAGTTGGACACCCGACTGATTAAGGTGCAGTTCAGTGAGAAATCCTAAGTTTTCCCTCGAATTACGGCTCGCAGTTGTCACGCATTATCTCAACACCAGCGATGGCTATCGTGAGACGGCTAAACGTTTTGGTGTGGGCCGCACGGCAGTTCGACGCTGGATTTCCGCATGGCAGCAGCACGGCATTGACGGGCTGACATGGAAAGCTGCTGATTACACGCCTGAATTCCGGCTGAAGGTTGTCCGCGCCGTCATCGATGATAAACTTTCGCTCCGCGATGCCACCGCTAAATTTAACCTTTCAGGTGAAAGTACCGTTTACCAGTGGGTTAAACGCTTTCAGACGTCAGGGGCCGGGGCGCTCTCCGGCATAAAAAGCGGAAGACCGAAAAAGCCGGAACCTATGCATAAGGACATCACCTCCCCGCCAGCACTCCACGATAATTCCCCTGATGCTCAGGCCGAACTGCGCTACCTTCGCGCTGAAGTTGCCTGGCTCAAAAGAACCGAAAGGCTGAATGGCGGTAAGTTTCAGCGCCGTAAAGTCCTTATCATTCAGGAACTGCGCCGGGAGCACAGGCTGAATGACCTGCTGAGGGCAGCAGGCATGGCGCGTAGCACGTTCTACCATAACCTCGGCGCTCTCAGGAAAGGTGATAAGCACCAGACGCTGAAAGAACGAATTCTGGATATTTATCACCACCATAAGGGGCGTTACGGTTATCGCCGCATTACGCTGGCGCTCCGGCGCGGCGGTTGCCCCATTAATCACAAGACGGTGCAGCGCCTGATGGTCGAGCTGTCGCTCCGCGCCGTTATCCGCGTCAGAAAATACCGCTCATGGAAAGGTCAGGTGGGGAAAATTGCCCCTAACCGGCTGCAACGCGACTTCACGGCTAGCAGCGCCAACGAGAAATGGGTGAGTGACGTGACGAAATTCGCCGTCAACGGCGAAAAGCTTTATCTCTCCCCGGTGATTGACGCCTTCAATAGCGAGGTTATCGCATACAGCCTGTCAGAAAGGCCCGTGATGGCGCTGGTCGATACGATGCTGGATAAAGCATTTACGCGGCTGACGCCGGGGGATGCACCCGTGCTGCACACTGACCAGGGCTGGCAGTACCAGATGGCCGCCTATCAGGACAGGCTCCGGGCAGCAGGCGTGGTGCAGAGCATGTCGAGAAAAGGCAACTGCCTTGATAACGCAATGGCTGAAAGTTTTTTCGGCACGCTCAAATCCGAATGCTTCTATCTGGAGGAATTTGACAGCATTCCTGCGCTGAGAGGGGCCATTGACGCTTATATCCACTACTACAACCATGAGCGAATCAGCCTTCGGCTGAACGGCCTCAGCCCTGTTGAATTCAGGTTACTTCATCTGAAAGCAGCATGACCAGGGAGCGTATTTCATATGACTGTTTCCGCCCCGTAGCAGTAGAAGGCAACACATCACATATTTTAGGCACCAGAATTTGGGTGCAGACTTCTGATGTACCACCAAAAAGTATTCCGCTGCTCATTTTTTCCATTAACTCCGCTAATTCTCTATAATTGGAGTGTCACCGATATAGCGTAAAGGGATACTATGCTACATAACTGCCAGGCCAGAACTCTGGATGATATCTACCTCAACGATATTCCCCATATTGTTCCCCCCGATACCGCGTACAGGTATCTTTCAGATACGGCAAATCCCGCACGTATCATTCGTGAGTGGGATTTGCCTGATGGATACTCGCTGCTTGTAAGGCGCTATCTCAGCATGCATTTCCAGCAGCCACATATGGCCTACCGGGACGCGTTGTATGAGGTGAGAAGCGGAAATATCGTCATACTCCGGCGCGAAAGTGGCACAATTTACGGCAGTGTTACTAACTCAGACGGCAGTCTTATCAGTACGCTGCCGCTTTTTCTGCGTTCTCGCCTTGAAGATGTGATAAGACGACAGCTTGTCCGCCCCGTAGCCACCAGAGTTATTCCGGCTCAGCGCCCACAGACAGGTAATACTATCAACAGCAAAGCTGCGGGAAGGCTTCTGGCCGCTGGCGGGATTTATAATGGCAATCCGGAAGGATTCAGAAAGACCGCCGAACAGTTAGGCGGTGATGCGGTGAAGGGATACGACAGCGTTCTCAACGAAACCACTTCCGGGATGATGGTAGCAGCTGCTTCACTGCTGGTTGTCCGTAACCCAGTTGCTGCGGAAGAATTGACCAGCTATCTGGGAAAATACAAAAAGGCACACGTTCTCCTGGATGATGTCAACGTGTCAGAGCTGAACTATGTTCGCCGTGACCGCGCTGAATATGCCGCGCTTCGTGGTGAGTTCAACAGTTCTGTTCGTCCCAACTTTCTCAAATCGCTTTCCGGGCACCCTGATGCACTATCAACGTTTGATTCTAACAATCTTCTACGCCTTGCCGATGGTAAAGTGCCGCCCGGTTGGCAGGTTCACCACAAGATCCCACTCGATGACAGTGGAACAAATGCCCTGAATAATCTGATACTGATCCAAAACTCGCCATATCACTCCGCGCTTTCAAAGACACAGGCGATCATCACTAAAGACCTCCCATACAACGCCAGCACTAACGTTTTATGGCCTTCGCCGAACGGCGTAATTTACCCTGTAGGGAAGTGAAAACGATATGAATAACACAATTCAGATAATGGGTATCTTTAAGAATTTGATGATTTCCGATAGTTACCCGATAGCCAGCCCAATAGCACGTAATGTTATTACGGACTTGAAGCGCAATCCTGCGCCAATGGAATGGGATGAAACTAAACGCGGTGTTTACTCGGATATTCAGAAACTAGTGATGAATCGCCAGGACTACGCCGATATGCTCGAAGTCATGGATGGTCTGGAGTACAACGGACTCACCCTGTATAACCTGACGCAGGCAGAGAATGGTGAGTTGGCGTGGTCAAATATCTATATTAGGAACATTGAAACGCGCGATAATGACATCTACGTTGATCCCAATCTGACAGACAAACTGCTGATTGGTGAAGATGGAATGTCCGTATTCGTGTACAGCTTAAAAGATAAGTGTTTTCAGATTCGTGACAAAGCCTCAACTGATTACGTTATTGAAGAGTACGAAACCTTCAGCGACCTCTTATCGGCCCTTATCGACATAGTAAAATAGTGTTATCTCAGTCTTAGGGGCATTGACAATTGAACACCCAAAGTAGTTAGAACACAGAATTATAAAGTGCTGTTGAAGCCCCCCGACCAATCTAAATCAAGTTGGTCGAGGGGATCCTCCGATGAAACAGTGTCCAACATTATGGGTGCAGTTCAAAGAAGAGGCTTTTTTGGATTTTTTTAATTTAAGAAATCCCGACCGTAAGAACCAGCAGCAGCATCTTTACCTTTGATAATTTGATAACCAATTCCAGCAGAGACACCCATAATTTCAGCAGCCTCCTGTTTATCTTTGACATTCTGAGAGTCAATCATATGCTCTCCCTTAACTTCAATCATCATAAATGAACCATCCTGTTTCTTAATCAAAAAATCAGGATAGTAGCTACGGACTCGTTGAGTATCGGAATCTACATAGTGAATAACAAAATCACTTTGACCATGTGTCAGCATGCCAGTAAACCAGATTTTTTCTACCTTATCATTATGCAGCATATCCCAGAAAAATTGTCTTTCAGGGGTCGAATCAAAACAGTAATTATCTAAGTGAAAACTGCGTTCTGAGACTTTAGATATTTCAGAATCTAATTTTCTAATAATTTTATCTTTAGCGGCTGTCACAGTATAATAACCAGGATCAATCGGCGGTTCTTTGACCAACTCAACTTCAAACTCTTCTTCGATACTATCCGAATTAATTTCATACATCGCTTTAAAAAGACGTGGGATTACTTGGTCGTAAAGAACTTCGTTAAATTGATTGACCAAGGTTAAAATCCCCTCAAAGTTTTCTTCAGTTAGAGAGATAATTTTATCGATATCAATACATGGTTTATTAAGATAACGTGCAATATCTGCGACCAGCGAAATGCGTGAGAATTTTCTTTGAACTTTCACATAAGAAAGGTCATCTCTTATTGCTTTTTTAATATCACCAAGATCATCAGGCATTCTCATACCTTCACGAACCTCATGAATTAAACGATAATCATTGAGTTCAATTGTGTCTAAGCCTAGCTTATAGCCTTGCTCAATTTCATCCCTTTCAACCAATTTATAGCTACGCCTGACACGCTTAATTGGTATCTTAACTGATGGTTGTAAAACACGAATACGAACAGTTTCTTTGTTTGGGTCAGGCTCAAGAATATCATCCACTGATACTCGGAAGTTAGCTTCTAACTCTTTATCGAGAAGTTTTAAATTGTCCTGGGTAAGATAAACATGGCCCGTATATTGTGCGTTTCCAATAGCACGTAAGCAGCGCATGGTAGCCTGAAGCACGAATATTTTTGATTTTGGCTCGCGGTAAAGAGCCACAGAGAATAGAGATCGACAGTTCCAACCTTCGCGCCCTTTATTAACCAACAAGATAAATTGTTTTTCTGATTGAGGCGTATCAAGACGGTTAAACTCACGGATATCGTCATCGCTTGTAACTTTAGCGTCACCTACATTCACTAGGATTCTATCTGATGAGACTCCACGTTTTGCAAGGATATTCTCTACAGCCGGACGAATCTCTGTCGTAATCTCTTCTATTGTAGTACCAAAAATAGCCATCTTTGGTAGCATATTTTCCGGTCTAAAAGGTTTAGTAATTTCTTGGCCATTGATGTCTAATGATATATCACTTAGACGCTCCATCTCGTCGAGAAAGTTATTAATTGTAATCTCGAGAAAATCTTCGTGCCTTGTATTACTGTAACCATTCAGACGGACTTGTTTCAGATAATTGTTATCGATAGCTTTACGTAAACCATAAGCGTATACCACCTCAGGAAGAACACTTTTACCAACATATGGTGTTCCCGTATAGTTATAACAACCTACAACTCGAGTACCTGCATGCTTTAAGTTAATAGCCAACTCATCAATAGTCTTACGCAGGGAATTCGGTGCACTTTTTACTCCCATGTCTTTGGCTAATTGATCCCCAAATGCATGGTGTGCTTCGTCAACAAAGATACCTAACTGTGGAAGTCTCTTTAATTTTTCAAAACGCTGATTTGTGACCAAATCACCTTCGGTTTCAGGTGCTGCCACAAGTGAATTAGAATCAATATCCAGGATACTGGCAACTGCATCGCCAATATCACCCAAGCCTTGGTAGATGTCATTACCTGAGCTATACAATCTCTCAACGGTTGATTTACCTTTGCTATCGCGCTTTAGGATTATCTTCTGACTATTCGATACAATAATGTTAAATTTAGAACCATCCAGCGTATTGAGAGATACTCCAGCATCCTCAAGGTAGTGAAACTTAAATTCTGCCACTATGGGCATGTATTCTGGTGGTACAACCTTGGCGTGACTGAACGATTCAATTTCTCTTAGTGACTGCAAAACAGTTTTATCTGGAGCAAAAATAAGTGCATTTTGAATAAAGCGTTCATCGTCACTTTTTTTATTACCCGAGAGAAAATCATAAAAGATACAAGTTGCCATCAGAATGGTTTTACCCGTTCCCATTGTCAGGGCAAAAATATAGTTAGGATACAAACGACCAGCATTGCTGGCTTTCATATTTTTAAAGATACCTTTGTAATCTTGCTGCGACATCTCCCAAAACATATCGCCTTGTACGATTTGACCTTCAACTGCATCAATGCCTGTCACACGTCCTTCAAACTTACCTTGGCTGGTGTACCAATCTTCAAACAACTGATAAACAGGTTTGTTATCTAAGAATTCCTTTAGAAACACATATATTTCAAGCGCTTCAAACTGAGGTGTTCTGAGGAAACTTCCTGGTCGTGAAGGATCGTTATAATCGAGGAAAGCTTTACTAAGGCGAGTGTAATTTTTACGCACAAGGCCACGTTTCTGCTTGTAAAACTCATGTAGGTGAATATAAAACGAGTTATTGAGTTCGAAGTTGTCTTGAGCACCTTTAGCCATGTGCGATTACCTCTTCGTAAGACTCCGAAAGCAAATCCGTTATCTTAATTTTAATGTTACTTGCGCCCTCTGGAATTTCATATTCACCTACAACAAATTCGTTCTTATCCGGGATGTCGATAACGACGGGTTCCATAACGGCACCATCATAATTCCAGTCGATCATGATAGATTCCACCATCTCTCGCCACTCGCTAATATTTTCTTTTTGTTGGCTAAGTTTTTGCAGCAAGTTCCGGGGATAAAATGCCTCTACAACTAAGTTACCATCTTTAACTTTAATTATTGCTTCTGAATCATATTTAAAAGTTAAGTCTGATTTATCACGTAGAATATCGACAACTTCGACTTTTAGTTTATAACCGCATTCATTTTCAAGTATCGCTCCTAATCCTGGCTCATGCCCCATGCAGACCAGCATAATCTCTTCTACAGGCTTATTTGGATTTGCTAATTTGCGTTCTTCAAATTTTCTGTATGGGAAGTTTGCAATTAACTCGTTAAGATCTTCTTTAGTTGCTATGCGGTTAACAGGCATGATCTTAACTTTGTAGCCATCTTTTTCACCATCGTAAACTGTATTTGAATCTAACTTTTGAATTTCCAGTGCTTCAATTAGGAGATCCCTTGCCTCCACTGGATTTCTGAAGATGTCATAATTATTCACATTGTAAACTTCAAAATATGCCGCATCACATGCTAACCTTTTTGTAGTTGTCTGAATTGCCCCTAGGTTAATATCTGCACCAATAAATTTTCTACCCAAACTATTCGCTACTACTTGAGTGGTTCCCGACCCCATAAAGCAGTCCATAACTAAATCACCAGTATCACTACCAATCTGAATAATTTTCTCTAATATAGAAAATGGTTTTTGAGTCGGATAGCCTGTTTTTTCTGATAATGGAAGCTGTTTTGCATCTAACCAAATAGTACCAATTCTCGCACCTTTAGAATCTTTGAGATACTTCTTGTAAGACCAAACGCCAGTTTCACTTTTTACAATAAGTCCTTCCTGATCCATCTTATCCATTGTTTCAGGCATAAACCTCCAGTGATTTCCAGCTAAAGGCATCATGTCATTCCATTTACCACCTGTGCTACCATTACGAGTACCGGGCGCATGGAGAGGAAGTAGCCTATACTTTTCTCCATCTGACTCGACATATCTATATGCAGATTCTATATATTCATCTCTCAGTTCTTCAAACACCTCGTTAAAACAGTACTCTCTATTCTTTGAATATAAAAATATTGTATCATGCACATTACTTAATGAGGATGAAGTGAAGTTTTTTGAGTTACATTTTTGCCAAATAATTTCATTAACAAAATTATTTTGTCCAAAAACCTCTTCTAGTATGCATCTTAAGTAATGGCTCTTATGCCAATCGCAGTGCAAAAATATCACTCCTTTCTCTGAAAGAAGTTCTTTTATTAAAATGATCCTCTCATATACAAATTGTAGGTATTCATCATTTGACCAGATGTCTGTATATTGTTTTTCTTCGAAAGAATTAACATTCCCGCTTAGCTGCTTACTCTTAAGATTAACTGTTTTTTTATAGTCAGCGTTCGAATCAAAAGGAGGGTCTATGTAAATAAGATCCACTTTTCCACGGAACTCTTTGAGTAAATGACTCATCACTTGAAGGTTATCACCCCAAAAGATTTTATTTATCCAACCATTTTCATCTTCTTGGCCATAAACTTCCTTTAATTGAGCAGGAAAATACTGTGTTGAACGAAAAGGACGCTTTCCTTTCCAGTTCAGCATCGGATAGCCTTTAATCGGCTCGAATTCATATTTTTCGATGCTAATTTGTTCTTCATTGGTCATGTTCATCTCTAACCTCTTCTCTTTTAAACATTCACTCAAGCACTAAAATTCCAATTCTTTCGGTCACAGTATGCTCTTGCACTACAGTCAACACAGGTCTTATCTGGACGTGACTTGATAGAAAAATCTTTGGTCTCAATCCTGCCAACGATTGTATCAAATTCCGCTATCGTTTTGTCGATCGTACTGCTAGATTTAATGAAAGAAATGTTAGGCAAGCCATTGATTTCACCGGTAAAATATAGGTGCATTTTGCTTACATGATAACCATAACGCTCTTCTATTAAATGAGCATAGATCTCAAGTTGTCTTTTATGATGCTCAATACGTTCTTTATCACGCTCCATATCAGGTTTCCGTTCCGACTTAAAGTCCACCAATTCGACAGTTCCCTCAGCACCTTTAATTAAGTCAACATTACCTGTTAGCACATAGTGACTTTTAACCAAAGAAATATCGACTTCCGTTTCTTTAATATCCGACCAATCGCCATTCTTACGCCCGACATAGCGCATTACATGTTTCAACGCCGCACCTAATGTAGATTCCCCTAAATACATACGTTCACGATTTGCCAAATTTTGATAATTATCCATCAACCATACTTTTATATTATCTTCGGTGATATTGAATACCTCACCTCGAATAGCCATCTTGTGAATATCTTCAAGAGTTTCATGAATTAAGGTACCAAACAGCATAGGGCTTGCTTTAACTGGCTGAAACTCCAACTCTTTAAATAAACGGTATTGCTCAGCGCAGGTTTCAAATAATGTAATATGAGATGTAAAAGCATATTCGTTTTTTATATTCACATCCTTTACTGACTCAAAATCTAACGCAGCGAGTTGAAGTTTAACCTCTCGCCAATACGTTAAGCTTGCAGTGCAATCGGTGAAGTGTCTAGATGGTGTTCGTCCATGTCCAGATTTTTCTTGGCCTGTGAGTATGAGTAAATTTTGCGGCCGAGAAAACCCAGTATAATAGAGTCGCCAGAAGTCAAAATACTTAGTATCGTCTAATTCTTCAAATGGCTTTTTATCCATATATTGGGCTTCTATAATTTCATCAAGATCCGTATATTGCTTACGAGGAGTTGCTTCGAGAGAACCCAAAAAAACAATAGGAAATTCTAATCCTTTCGACTGGTGTATTGTTAAGAAAGAGATACAGCCTGAAGGGGCATATTCGGACATGTCTTCATACTCATCAATCCCTCCATCATGTAAAAATCTAAAGAAGTTATCGAATAGATCTCGAAGATTACGTTCTAAATACTTGGGATTTAGAACGCTAATATGATGTAAATACTCAAACTTGCCAAGCATTCGGCTAAATTGTGCTAAGTTTCTTTGCGCACGAGCATTACCGTTATGTTGATCTAAATATTTAGAAAACAACGGAAATTGCAATATCTCGTAAAATATCCCTAAGAAGGAATTATCTGCACTTTTAGTTAATTTTATGTGTTCATGTGCTTTCTTCTTACACCATAAGACTAATTCTGATTGTTCTGTTTTACTTAGTTCAGAGAGAAGCGGGGATAGACATTGTTGCTCATAATAGGTCCAAACGGGTAAAGCCTTGCCTTCCTGAACACGCTTTTTGCGATCAGGTAGAACCATTGGAAAAACGAGATGTAACACACCGAGCATTAAACGAATCTCCTCTCTCTCAAAGAACAGATTCGCACGCGGTGAATAAACCGGAATCCCTTTATCTTCAAGAAATTGAACCAGCTGCCTTACTTTATCGTTTTTCACTGACCGAAATAAGAAAGCAACTTGATTCCAGTCTTTCAGTTTACCATTATCTCTTAGATGAATTAATAGCTGATAAACATCTTCATGCCAATCATTTCCTCTAGGAGTGATAGCGCTAACTACCGTCGGACCATCCGGAAAAGTACCATCTCGAGCAACAATATTCTTAGGGTAACGAAAGTTTATCCCGTTTCTAAGCCATGGCTTCTCTTGCATATAAGTATCGTAAAACCTAACAATTTCAGGATGTGAACGATAGTTGATAGATAATTTAACCTGCTGACATTGTCCTAGAGGAAATTGTTTCGAAAATTCAAGTATGTTACGTACACTCGCCCCACGGAAACGGTATAAAGCTTGATCATCGTCGCCAACAACACAAAGGTTTTGTTTTTCTCCCATTAAGAGCTGAAGTAATTTTTCTTGTATAGTATTAGTATCTTGGTATTCATCCACCATAAGGTATTCAAGCTTAGCTTGAAGCTCTTTTAATAGATGTGGATTATCTCGAAGAAGATAGTAGGTTTCGAGCTGAATACATGAAAAATCTAAAGAATTATGTTTTGCTAAAAGTCTTTGATATACTTTATAGCTGTTGCCCAAGGCATTGATCACCACATCTGAAGAATGACACAACTCTTCAACATCCAATACCTCTTCTGAAACCTTATTCATCCAACCGATTAAGTTTTCAGATTTAATCCAAGCTGGGAGTTTATGCTCCCCCTGAATTTGCTCTATACCTTCAATGTCTTTGAATTCTCTCAACCTTTGATAAATAAAATACTGCTGATCGAACTGATCCATTAAGACAAAGGATCGTTTCAAACGAGTATGTTCACGATATTCCTCCAATACCCTCAGGCATATTGAGTGAAACGTCCCCAAGTACATCTCGTTTATATTAAATTCTAAGCCTAATTCAATAATTCTATTGGATAAGCGTGTTTTAAGTTCTAGTGCAGCCTTTTCCGTAAAGGTTACAACCAGTAATTGGTCTGCTGCCGCAACATGAACAGTGATGAGATTAATAATGCGCTCAACGAGTGTGTAAGTTTTACCTGACCCAGGACCTGCAATGATTAGCAATGCCCCCTTATGATGATGTATCGCTATTTGTTGGTTTTCATTAAATGTTGACATAGGCAACCTATTAATCAAGTTGAACCATAAATTTAGCTTTTATTGTTCAGTGTCTTATCATCTGCAAAAGAGAGGGGCATGGCCTAACCACAACCTTCTCTAAGAATCACTCACGAAAATATTGGTTTCTACGACGAGAGTTGTGTTTCCAACTCTTAGCTACTTTAATTGTATTAGTGGGCAAGTCATCCCAAGGATCCACCAGACATGAACCTCGTGCTGCTCTCAACTTAAGTGGGAAATCCCGAAACTCAACATTATGAAGACTATAGAAACTCTTCTCTTGAAATGTACTAAAATACTTATGGTAATGGCTACGAAGATTCGTATAGAGATACCAAGTTCTAGGCCCATAATTTTGGATAGATACAATTTTATACTGTGACTTGATTTTTTTCATTTCACTTCCTAGTTATTTTAATTACCTAGAAGTGATCCTCTGAGTAGTAGCTCATGGTTAATTATCCTTATGAATCAATGATTTTCACGTAACTTAGTAATCAGACTCAGCTTTGACTTTTCATCCATATGGTCAAAGAGACAGACGAGCTCTGCACTCAACTCATCTTCACAAAAAAAGTAACTAAGTGGAACGTCAAGTTCATTAGCCACCCTCTTGAGCATATCTATATCAGGGAGATGACGTCCTTTTTCGTAATGGTTCATACGGCCGCTAGCCGAGGCTTCGTCCATACCAGCTCTAATCCCCAATTCCTTTTGAGACAGACCTGCTTTTTTCCTGGCCTGCCTGAGCCGTTCGGGTAGAGGGTTATTCTGCAAAGTTTTTTCATCTTCAGACATCTCGAGTGCATAGATTGTCTAAGTTTCTCTTAGTCCTGTATACTTAGCAATCCTAAGTTTAAGGTTTTCGAGTTTCTACAGATATGAATCATGTGACTTCATTTCGGAGCAGTAAAAAGTTTCGGCAGGTGTTAGGCAAAGCTAATTGTCACTTAATATCACGCAAATCATTGATAAACATTGCTATTGATGAGCTAAATTTATCTTTTAAACAGGCTGCTGGACTTGTAGATCGAGGTATACATGAGTTAAAGAAGCAAGGTTTAGTGCTTTCAAGTGGACGCCCTAAACACATAAGCTATGTTTTTTCGTTGAGCATAAAAAATGATGAGGCATTTCAATTAATTATTGATGAAAAGCTTGTACTCTCTTCCGAAAAGGAAACATTAGAAAAAGAGCTATCCATGATTAGTTACGAACTTGAAGCTTATCAAGAACTTCTAAAGAAAATTCCGCATAAGAAGCTGAAAATCATCAAGCTACAGCAAGATACCTTAGAAAAGACTAATCAGTTAAATGGCAAACTTCGAGCAATTAATCAGCTGTTATCCCATTGAAACGAATAAGGAAGCCAAGTGAATGGCTTCCTTTTCTGAGTTCTTATACGACAGCAAAAAAAAATATTTTTGATGGTTCTAAATGATTCTGGCCTTGATAACATTAGTTTTTTTTATTAATGACATCTTTTTTCCGAATTTTTGTTGTTAGCTTTTTATAGGAAGTTTTGCCCAAACCTTTAAGGCCACCAAAGTGAATATTATCAACCTGATTTATGAATACATGCAGTCCCTCTACCATCGGTTGCATAAACTGACCATATTTTAATTTTTTTTCAGAAATAGCTTCTAACTGAGACTCCCAATGTGCCGTCATATCAGGTTTGGTCATCGCTTCTGGCAGGGAAAGTATCAGTCTACGTCCAATATCTGTGGCATGTATTTCTTTGCCTTTTTTGGTCAAATAGTCACGCCTAAACAGTAACTCAATGATTCCTGCACGGGTAGCTTCCGTCCCAAGACCATCAGTATCTCTTAGTACCTTCTTAATTGCCCGATCGGTCACGTATCTGGCAATGCCCGTCATAGCTGATAGCAAAGAAGCATCGGTAAAGTGTCTTGGCGGCGAGGTATGTTTTTCATCGAGTTTGCCATCAACACATAGTACTCCCTCTCCTTTGATAACCTCAGGTAACCTTACGGCTGAGAACTCTGGATCATCGGAAGATGATTTCCGCTCTGGTAATAATGCTTTCCAGCCTTTATCCACCACTTCTTTTTGCCTGCTGATAAACAATCCGCCACCGACTTCGGTATCAATCTGCTTTTCTTGATATTGAAAAGGTGGATAGAACTGCATTAGATACTGTCTCGCGACCAGTTCATAGATGTTCTGCTCATCCAGTGACAGACGATTAGTATCAAACCCCCGGCTTGTCGGTACAATGGCATGGTGCGCACTTACCTTATCATCATTCCATGCCTTGGATTTAACGAAGAGATCAGCGATATCGACTGCTGCTGCCAGTCCAGGGATTGTTTTAGCGATCGCTTGAGTGACCCTCTGAGTGTCACCAAAATGTCCAGAAGGCAGATAACGACAATCCGAACGAGGATAGGTAATCAGCTTATGCTTCTCATAAAGCTGCTGACAAACATCCAGCGTCTTCTGGGCATTGAGATTAAAACGTCTGGAAGCATCGATTTGCAATGCGGACAGGTTATAGGGTAATGGTGGGGCTTGCTTAGCCCGTTCTTCCGTTACCGCAACCACAGTTCCTGGCTGGCCTGTCACCTTCTTCAACACGGTTTCAGCCAACTTTTTAAGGACCAGTCGCCCCTCTTCATCCATATAGGGCTCACAGGCGGCACTCGGCTTCCATTTTGCGGTATAAATTTGGTCGTTATCGGTTTTAAGATCTATAAACACTTCATAGAAGGGTTTGGAGACAAAATTCTCGATTTCTAAATCACGATTAACAACTAAACCTAATACCGGAGTCTGTACCCGTCCTACCGAAAGCACTCCGTTATAACCCGATGACTGTCCCCGTAAGGTACATAAACGAGTCATATTGATACCATAGAGCCAGTCAGCACGTGCACGAGCTAATGCTGAGGTAGCCAGCGGGATAAAGTCGATATTTCTACGCAGGTCATTTAACGCACGTTGGATAGCATCGGCGTTCATGTCGTTGATTAAACAGCGTTTGGCTGCTTCACGTTTCTCTTTTGAGACACCACAATAGTTGATAATCTCATCAACTAAGATTTGACCGACCCTATCGGGGTCGCCCATATTGACCAGAACATCGGCTTCGCTAATTAATTTTTTTATTACGTTAAATTGCTTCTGCGTAGCGGGCTTAACCGAGTGTTTCCACTCCACTGGCACAATAGGCAGGTGTTCCCTACGCCATTTTTTGTATTCAGGGTTATAGGCATCAGGCTCAGCCTGTTCGAGTAAATGGCCAATACACCAAGTAACCACATCACCGTTGGCGGTTCTAATAAACCCGTCACCCTTTTGATGCGGTTTAGGCAGAACATCAGCGACTGCCCTACCCACGCTCGGTTTTTCAGCTATGTACAAAATCACTGACTTCTCCTGCTACTGATATCAACAATCTTGAGTGCTGATACTTCCCTTTCCAAGGCGTCGATCTTATCTAATGCTTCGAACAAAGAGAATTCTAACTGGGCATTTTGGGCAATAATCTTATCGCAGAATTCTTTGATATTGTCTCTTTGCGCCTTATAACGCTCTTTTAACTCGCGTTCCTTATCCCTTTGTACGCGCATTCTATCCACCGAGATTTTACCTGACTCGATAGTAGACACTGCTTTATCGAGCTTTCTTTCGTGAATAGCTCTTTTAGCTTTCTGGACAAACTCATTGTAATAGTAGATCCCCCCCGAACTCAGACCCGCTTCCTGATTGATACGGCTCAGACTTACTCGCCCATCGTGAGGAGTCCGCTCCGGGACGCCGTTCAACAAACGTTCAAGCGCCCGTTCAAGCCTGATTATGGTCTGTTTACCTCGGTCAGAGAGAGTCTCTTCATCAATCATCAATAGGTATCCTTTTTATTAAAAGCAACATACTCAAGATGATGCTCTGATAAAATCTGTTCAATTGCCCTGATTTCGTAAAATAATTTCGAGGTAACATTCGGCATATCCAGCCCAAGAGATTCAATATCATTATGTTTTATGATTAATTTTTCTCTGATATTAACGAGTGTTTTTGCCTTGCCTTTTGTAACGATTTTATACTGGCAAGTCGTCATATCACAAATTCGGTCACAATCAGGATTAGTGCAGTATCCACCTGGATGCTCAACTATTGAAAGCCGGCCGTCCTGAACTTGCTTACGGATCTCTTCTCGATTTAAGTAGATACGAGTATCGCCCTCAGCCCGCAGATTTTTAATTCTTTTCCCTTCATGGCCTGCTAATGTTTCAGCATCGTTATAAATATGATAAAAAACATCTGTCATATAGTTCTGGTTTTCACCCGCAATTTCATCCTGGAGATCTTGATCAATCATCATATCAACGTAAGAAGCGATATTGGCCTGATTGGCATACCAAGACGTCATGGCTATATTCATATGCTTAAACTGATACTTAATATCTAGCAGAGAGGCCAACTTATTACGCACCAGATAAACAGCAAAAGTCCGACGAAATGCATGGGGATGAACCTTCAACATTTGTCCAATTTTAAGCTCACCTTTTCTTGAGGGATTTAATAAGTCGAATTCTTGAACATCATCCTTTGTAGCACGATATCCAATGGATTTAACGAAGGTGTTAAGAGAATGAGCTAATGATTGTTTTCCAGCTTCAGGCCGATGTCCTCGCATATAGGGAAGCGTAACAAATAAGCTATCTACCTTTTCAAGAAAAGCATTTCTTTCATCAGGATGTACTATTGAATCCGCTTTTTCTCGCCACTTTTCACGCGCAAAGCTAAATGCATCCCAAAGCAGTAAGATAGCTTTTTTAACACTCGGTATAGTCACCCATGAGGTGTGTCGTACTACCCCTCCTGCATTAGGTTTGGTATCAAGACCATGCAAAACAGGAACAGTCATACCTGCATATTTCTTCTCTTGATAGGAATCAATATCAAAAGACTTTATCTCACCATCCCGACAGCCAGTAAATGCTGCAATCACGGTATAACAGGCTCCACGGAGCCATGATAACCATGATCCGCTATAGTCAAATTGAATATCAATGTTTTTTGGTAGCTGTCTAACATTCTTAAGTGCGTATCTTCTTGCAGAAATATTAGACTTATAGCGCTTTGATGATTCTAAATATTTAGACACATAATCATCATAGCATAAAGATATTTCATTTCTATAAGGATAATAAGTTTCAACAACGCTCAGTGCCTCACCATAATATTTAGACGCAATAGACTCTGGAATGCATACTGCTTGTGAGACTGATGCACCACTCACAGATAAATATAATGCTATTTCTTCGTAGTTCTTTATCTCTCTGGTAATTACTTCTGCATTATGCAAATGAGATAAAAAAACTAGATTATTCTTCCATGTTTTAAATTTTAAATTTTTACTTCTTGCTTCAACTAATAACCGCCTAAAACCCTCATCATCATCAATAAAGCCATATGATACTCCATTACATCCAGTGATGCATTTTTCAAAAACAACAGCACCCTCAATGATATTTTTAATCGCACTTTTTTTTGACTTTAAGCTATGATTTGATATCACCTTGTGAACCAGGTATTTTACTGTAGACTTGAACTTACCAGATAATCTGGAGAAAGAAACGTTAAAGCCTAATGACCATAAGTACCACTTATCAGAACCATAGTAGCTATATGGATTGCCTTCAGTGTCAAAAGAAACGATCAGATCATCATAAATATTATTGCTATCGATAAATTTCAGAACTTGTCTCATCAGTAAATACCCAGCATTAATTCCAGGTCATTCGCATCCTGCCAAAGGGGATGCACTCCATCCAGGTACTTATCATAGGCTTCCTTATACACTGCAGCATGCTCATTTTTTATTCTTTCCATGATGACCTGAATAGTATTATTTACCTTATTCAGTAAGTTTGATGGCTGGGAGTTAATAGCAGGCCTTGTCACTGTTTCCAGAATAACATCATTAAAAGAGAGTAAAAGCCAGATATCATCAGCCTCAGCAATAATAGCGTGGTGCCTGCATCCAAAACACTCAAGGAATTTATGACAAGCTACCACATCATGATTTTCAGCCAGACCATTTTTGACCAGAGCCTCTTTAACTTTTATCGCTTTATCATTGAATGCTCCACCGCATCTTAAGCCATTGGTCAACTTTTTAAATTTCTTGCTGGCTTCGCTCTCTTTAAGCGGGTCGTGGTACAGGAATGCACTCTCAGTGATGGCCTTATCTAACGGTTTTCCCAAGGCAGTCTGCTCTCTGATATATAGTGCTGAAGCCAGTGAGAATTCAGTGGTGACACGGTTACCATCTGCATAATGTTTTGCAACCGTTTCAACGGAATTATTGAGCCCCTGGGAAACAAAGAACACACTCTCTGTTGCTCTCATAATTAGTGAGGCTTTCGTCTTTCTAAAACGTTGGCTACTCAAGGCAGGTAGCCCAAGATCAACAAAAGTTTTATTTAAGACACTCATGCCACTATCAGTCATATATGATTTATTATTAACTGACGGATTAGGAAATAACAAACTAGTTTCATCATTATTTATTTTTTTGCAAACACTAATCCAACTTTCAAAAAAAGATCTCGCATCCTTAGTAAAGCCGACATCAATTTCATTCGTTCGACCTGACTGCCTTCCTTTTTTTGTGTTTAATTTATACGTTTTTCTATTAAGATCTTTAAATAGACCTTCGCTGAAGTCAGACAATCTTAACTTTAATAACGATGATGCATTTGCACCTGTATAGAAACATGTCATGAAGTAGGCTACCCTAACTAAGTCAGATAACCATACAGTATCACTATTTTTATATGAGACTGTTCTCTCCGTTGATGTCTTTTTTTTATATTTATGATTACCTGCTAGATCTTTTAGTTCATAAAGAGGAAAAGCTTTAGGCTTAGTACCATTTTCGAGATGCGCAGCATAACAAATATATATAGCTTGCAATGCAGAAAAAATCTCTTTAACTTCATCATCAGTATAAGGAGAAACACTCTGCGTATCTGCCGGAAAAGAAATAAACACGCTTTCACATTTTTTAAATAGTTCATAGTCCATAGCTTTCAATAAAGCTTTAATGGAATTTTGACGACCAGATAATGTTTTCCCTTTACTTCCTTGATTATGTGAGCTAACAAGATTTTTTATATACATTGATATTGTGTCAATGCAGAAAGCATTCTTGATTTTTTGTTCATCTACCATTTTTAAGAAACGTACAGTTTCATTAAAAACATTTACTTTAGTCCGATCTGTTGCATCTAAACTGTGTATTGCATTACAAATACGTATTACAAGTGATTGTCGATTAGCATAAACAAAATTAGGTTTATCTATTTTAATATTTATAGGGTTATCAGTAATAGTAATAGCAGGGCAATTTTCGTAGAGTAAACGCTCAAAATTTGCAGAGCGATCTTGATCTGTGATAAATTTATCTCGTAAGCTAATATTAATTACTGTATCAGTATCAATGTTCGATGTCGTTACTGTTTTGCGTTTATTCTCTTTTAAAAATGCCATGATTATTTACCACTCTTAAGAATAATATTTAATGCTTCCTCATGCACTTCATTAGCCGTCGTTGTTTCTTCCTCACAGAATTTTAGGTAACCCAGTAAGGTCGCTCTACTTTTATGTCCCATTACTGATTGCAGGTAATCAAGCGCTTTTCCCTCCTTTAGCCCAGCATTCAATAATTCTTTCAGCCTTTCGACTGCATAGGTTGAACGTAAATTATGAAACTTATGACTAAAATTGGGTAACTCTTTTCTAACTGAATTTCTTATTTCACACCATCTGGCATCCAGTGTTTTAGCGGCATAGGGCTTACCGTTTTGATTTAGCAATAATGGTGGGTTATCTTTATGTTCAGGATAAAGTTCTTGATATCTATTTCTACGTTTAATATATCTGGATGAATTAATATAATCATACAGGGTCTGCATTAATTCAGCGTGGACCTCAGCAGTACGTATTGTCCCATTTTTGGTTTCAGTACCTTGCCGGGGATCAAGCAGTAAACCCTCAGTATTGATAAGATATTTTTTCTTGAGCTGTTCAGCATCTGGCTTATAAATCTCTTTTGCTCTGAGCGTTATAATTTCAGACCTTCTCAGGCCAGAATATCGACCCAGCTCGATGGCAAGTTTGCATTCCTCAGACAGGGGAACCTCACTCCCCTTACCTGCACTATTTGAAATGCCTATGCCACGGATTTTGTATACTGACTCGACGACCTGCCATTCTTTACTGCTTAATGGAATAAGTTTCCGTGATAACCCAAAATGGCGAGTATCACTAGGTAGTTTCAATCTTAAATCCGTAGTATCAACATGAATAAAATGACTTCTCATATATTCATGAGATGAATTTCTATTTAACCGCACCACTTCATATTTAAAGGGAGGATAAGCAAAAAAGTGATCGCGAGCCAGATAGAATTTATAAAAATTAATCACTGATCCCATATAGCTGTTAGCAGTACTACGTGCCAATTCACCCTGTTTGAACATTTCTCGCAAATGCTTACGGAATGCATAGGTGGGACGTAGCCTGATAGATATCGGCATCTCATCCCATGACATGCCAATATCACTAAGAAAGGTAAAATAATGCAGTAAAGCCTGAGCCTGGGTATTGACCTCTTTTTTACGCAAATTAGCTTTTAAATGAATTAACCAATTATTGGCGACTCTGATACTGCTTCCATTTTCCATAAATAATAATGGGATCTTGCCTAAATGCTGGCCTGTACCTTCAAAGCGTACCGATAATTCGCCTGTATCGGTATCAGTTTCCCTTCTGATTTCTTGATCAACAACTAAGTCAGGAAGTTCCCAAAGTACGATGCTCATACGTGTACCTGCTGGATTATTTCATAAGTTCATAGATTATTGACGTAACAATCCAATTCAATGAGAACATCGTAACAGTACCCGATCCGGGTCACCGGCATGCACCACTTCGCTCGCCTGCGCCAGCAATCCCTCAACCACTTTCAGCTGCTTCGCGACCGAGGGACGAGGTTTAAGCTGCCACTTTTCCGGAATGATCGGCAGATCGGCCAGCGACCAGCGCGCATAACGGCTGTCATAACTGTCGGGTTGTGCCTGCTCCAGAAGATGGCCTACGCACCAGGTGACGATCTGATCGTTGCCGCAGGCAATGAAGCCATCACCGCGTCGATGCGGTTTCGGTAATACATCCGCGATAGCACGCCCAAGGCTCGGTTTTTCCGCAATAAACAAACGCATTGAATCAGGTAATCCTTAACATCAGGGGAACACGTTGATAACCGGTTATTCGCTGTCGGTTTGCATCTCGCGGGCTATGTTAGCCTGGCTGCTCTTCTGGCGTAAGCGTGATACGCGGTGTTAGCGATCGTTCGCACAGGAACCGTGCAAAAGGCAGGGCTGAAGAGCACCCTGCCCGAACCCGCAGACAATCAGAAGTAACGGACGAAAGGCGCAGTGTCTGGCGGGAGCACAGTAGTGCTGGATTTCAGTTGCGGGGTGCCCAGATAGAGGAAGCCGACGATAGCATCCTGCTCGCGGCAGCCAAAGGCATGGCGTACCTGCTCGTCATCGGTCCAGGCACCACTGCGCCAGATACCGTTGAAGCCCTGGGCCACGGCCGCCATCTGCATCGCCATCACGGCACAGCTTGCTGAGGCGATCTGTTCCCAGCGCGGCACTTTATGGTGCTCTTCGCAATGCGCCACTACCGTGATGATCATCGGCGCGCGAAACGGTGCCTGGCTCGCTTTGTTAATCGCCTTTTCATCCAGCTGATTATCGCGTGCTGCTTTCTCCAGCAGCTGGCTCATCCGGTCGCGTCCCTCATTTTCTACAATGATAAAACGCCAGGGCTGCAGCGTCCCATGATCCGGTGCGCGCATGCCAGCCCGCAGAATGTTTTCCAGCGCGTCACCTGCCGGTGCCGGCTCGGTCAGGCGTGAGGCCGAACGTCGGTTGACCAGTAATTCAAGTGCGTCCATGTTTCTCTCCCGATCTCTGTAATGTGGCCGTTATCCTGGCACAGGCAGATTTTTTGTAACAGTGCACAGTGATTTCCTGCTGACTTTTAACACGCCGCTCTTTAGGATGAGCTCGTCGGGGAAGTCTGGTCCGCGCGGCGGCCACTTCCTGCTACATATTTATGGAGAGTCTGATGCGCACATTGTGGCGAATAATTGCAGGTCTGTTCCGCTGGAGCTGGCGGGTATTGAATTTTATCAGGGAATTTATTCTGAATATTTTCCTGATTTTGTTGATTGTGGTGTGTGCAGGGATCTGGCTGCAGGTCAGCGGATCGGGCGGAAGTTCAGCGCCGGTTCAGCAAGGCGCACTGAAAGTCGATCTCAGCGGCGTACTGGTGGATAAACCCTCGGTGAGCAATCGTCTGAGTAAAATCGGCCGCCAGCTGCTGGGTGCCAGCAGTGACCGCCTACAGGAAAATTCGTTGTTTGATGTGGTCGACGCGATTCGCCAGGCAAAAGGCGACAGCAACATTAAAGGCATCGTGCTGGATTTACGCGAATTTGCCGGCGGTGATCAGCCTTCGCTGCAATATGTCGGAAAAGCATTACGGGAATTCCGTGACAGCGGCAAGCCGATTTATGCACTGGGCGACAGCTACAGCCAGGCGCAGTACTACCTTGCCAGCTACGCCACTAAAATCTATCTGTCGCCGCAGGGCGGCGTGGATCTGCATGGTTTCGCCACCAACGGGCTTTACTACAAAACGCTGCTGGATAAGCTGAAAGTCACCTCACACGTTTTCCGTGTCGGGACTTATAAATCCGCGGTAGAACCGTTCCTGCGTGACGATATGTCCCCTGCTGCACGTGATGCTGACAGCCGCTGGGTCGGTCAGCTGTGGCAGAATTACCTGAACACCGTGGCGGCCAATCGTCAGATTACGCCTGAGCAACTCTTCCCGGGCGCAGCGGCAATCATTGCCGGATTGAACGCGGTGAAAGGCGATACCGCGCAATATGCACTGGACAATAAGCTGGTTGATACGCTGGGTTCCCGTGCAGCAGCGGATGAAGAACTGATAAAGACCTTTGGTCTGGATAAGCAGAGCAATGATTATCGCAGCGTCAGCATTTATGACTACAGCGTGAAACCGGCTGGCTCTCAGCAGGAGGGCAACATCGCCGTCGTCATGGCCAGCGGAGCCATCATGGATGGCGAAGAGACGCCGGGCAACGTCGGCGGCGACACCACGGCAGCTCAGATTCGCGATGCGCGTCTTGATCCGAAAATCAAAGCGATCATTCTGCGGGTAAACAGCCCGGGCGGCAGCGTCACGGCTTCTGAAGCCATTCGTGAAGAGCTGGCAGCGGCTCAGGCCGCGGGCAAGCCGATCGTGGTTTCAATGGGCGGTATGGCGGCATCCGGTGGTTACTGGATCTCAACACCCGCCAGCTACATCGTGGCGAACCCGAGCACGCTAACCGGCTCGATTGGTATCTTTGGCGTGATCAATACGCTGGAGAACAGCCTGGACAGCATTGGCGTGCACACAGATGGTGTCGCGACCTCCCCGCTGGCGGATATCTCTACCACCAAAGCGTTGCCAGCCGAAGTTCAGCAGATGATGCAGCTGACCATCGAAAATGGCTACCGCAACTTTGTGGGTCTGGTGGCGAAGTCGCGTCACAAAACACCAGAGCAGATTGATGCCATTGCCCAGGGCCACGTCTGGACCGGCAGCGATGCAAAAGCCAATGGTCTGGTTGATGCGCTGGGTGACTTTGATGATGCCGTGAAGAAAGCAGGCGAGCTGGCGAAAGTCGATAAACCTATGCTGAGCTGGTATCAGGATGACCCGAGCTTCCTGGATATGATGCTGAGCCAGATGAACGCGTCTGTGCAGGCAGTATTGCCGGATACGCTGAAAGCCTGGCTGCCAGCGCCGATGCTGGATGTGATGAGTGCCATGAAAGCCCAGCCGGGTCTGTTTGATAAGCAAAACGATCCTCAGAACCGTTACGCCTTCTGCCTGAACTGCGGCGAAGTGCGATAAACCTCTCAGCCCGGCCGCTGGTCGGGCTGCTTTTCCCCGCTATTCCCCTTATACTGCGCGTTTTATGGCGAGTCTGAGTTCTCTGATGCAAAAGAAAAATATCTATGTAGCCTACACTGGCGGGACAATCGGTATGCAACGCTCGGCGCAGGGCTATATTCCGGTCTCCGGACACCTGCAGCAGCAGCTGGCAAACATGCCCGAGTTCCACCGCCCTGAGATGCCTGATTTCACTATTCACGAATATCAGCCGCTGATCGACTCTTCCGACATGACACCGGAAGACTGGCAGTCTATTGCCGAAGATATTCGCCAAAATTACGATCGCTACGATGGTTTTGTGATTTTGCATGGCACGGACACCATGGCGTTTACCGCTTCAGCCCTCTCTTTTATGCTGGAAAATCTGGCTAAGCCGGTAATTGTGACCGGGTCGCAGATTCCACTGGCTGAGCTGCGCTCAGATGGCCAGCAAAATCTGTTAAATTCGCTTTATGTCGCGGCTAACTATCCGATCAGCGAAGTATCACTGTTTTTTAATAACACCCTTTATCGCGGCAACCGTACGACCAAGGCCCACGCTGACGGCTTTAATGCCTTTGCTTCGCCAAACCTTTCTGCGCTGCTGGAAGCGGGCATTCATATTCGCCGCCTCAATACGCCACCCGCCCCGTCCGGTCAGGGCGAGCTCAGGGTCCACACGATTACGCCTCAGCCTATTGGTGTGGTCACCATCTATCCTGGGATTTCAGCAGACGTTGTGCGCAACTTCCTGCGTCAGCCGGTGAAAGCGTTGATCCTGCGTTCTTACGGCGTGGGTAACGCACCGCAAAACAAAGAATTCCTTGCTGAACTGCAGCAGGCCAGCGAGCGCGGCATCGTGGTGGTGAACCTCACTCAGTGTATTTCTGGCAAAGTGAATATGGGCGGATACGCTACCGGCAATGCACTGGAACATGCTGGCGTAATCAGCGGATTCGACCTCACTGTAGAAGCAGCATTGACCAAATTACACTTTTTACTCAGCCAGGATCTGTCGGCCGATCAAATCCGTGCAAGAATGCAGCAGAATCTGCGCGGTGAACTGACTGAAGACTGAAACGGAGCGACAAATAATGAAGCGGGCACTCATCATTATTGATATCCAGAACGATTTTTGCCCAGGCGGCCCAATGGCCGTTCATGAGGGTGATCACACTGTCGAGGTGGCAAATCGTTACGCACGCATGTTCCGTGAAAACGGTGAGTGCGTTCTGGCCCTGCAGGACTGGCACCCGGCCGATCACGGCAGTTTTGCCTCGATCTCAGGCGAACCGGTTTACACCCTGGGCGAATTAAATGGTCTGGCGCAGATCTGGTGGCCCGATCACGGTATTCAGGGCTCAGCGGGCGCAGATTTTCATCCCGGTCTGGATCGCTCGCTGTTTGATGCGACATTCCACAAAGGCGAAGATCATGATGTCGACAGCTACAGCGCCTTTTTTGACAACGGTCATCGCCGTAAAACCGAACTGGACAGCTGGCTGCGTGAGCGTGGCATTACCCATCTGGTGATGCTGGGGCTGGCGACGGACTACTGCGTGAAATATAGCGTACTGGATGCGCTGGAGCTGGGGTATCACGTTGAGGTGGTCAAAGAGGGTTGCCGCGGAGTGAATCTGAATCCAGAGGACAGTGAGATCGCCTTCGCACAGATGACCGCTCAGGGCGCTATTTTGATTTAAAGATAGAGCTGGCTCGACGCCAGCTCTATTTCGTGCAGATTAGTGCAGATGAATCCGTGTTACATCCGGGTCGATGCCGAACTCTTCTTTCAGTTCTTTTTTCGACTTCATCACCATCTCGCCACCTTTACCGATGGTCATATGCTGTGGCGCGTCGTTGTGCCTTGCCTGCCACATCATTACCAGTTGCAGGCAGTTGTCACGCTGCTCCTGAGTCAGCGCCACACCATCCGGCCACTTACCAATCTCAACCGCCGTCGCCAGCCGCTGATAAACTTCAGGTGTCATTGACGCAAGCATTGCTTCAAGTTGTTCCTTCATTGCCGTTACCCTTTGGTCTGTTCACCCTGCTCGTCGGTAAAATTCAATGAGGCGGAGTTAACACAGTAGCGTTCGCCAGTCGGTTGCGGGCCATCGGGGAAGACGTGCCCCAGATGCGCATCACAACTGCCACAGCGGATCTCAACACGCTGCATGCCATGTGAATTATCTTCGATGTAACGAATCGCATCATCACTTACTGGCTGATAAAAACTGGGCCAGCCACAGCCAGAATCATACTTGGTCTCAGAGAGAAAGAGTGGCGCCTCACAGACCAGGCAGTGGTAGATCCCTTCCTGCTTGTTGTGGAGCAGTGCGCCGCTGTAAGGCGGTTCCGTTCCGCGCTGCTGTGTCACATAACGCTGCATCTCTGTCAGCTCGGCGATTTTTGCGTCGGTTGCGGTGTCTTTAGCCATTTTAGGATTCCGGGGAAGTGCCATTCTGAAAAATTCGACTATTATTCTAACAAATGATCAACATAACCCGGGTCTTTTTTTGTGCTCACCCTTTCAGCCCGTCTGCTGCTAAGCGGATTTGTGACTTCGATCACCTTTTGTTTCGGGCATCCCTATATATTCGGCGATTGAATCGACGAAGCGCTATATGATGAGCGGCGCGCAAGCGGTTGCGCATCGAATAATTCCTTTCAGGCGAATTGACCTGTCGCAACAATTGACACGATTCCGCTTGACGCCTGGTAAGGTTTTTGTAATTTTACAGGCAACTTTTATTCACTAACCAATAGCTGGTGGAATATATGACTATCAAAGTAGGTATCAATGGTTTCGGCCGTATCGGTCGCATCGTTTTCCGTGCTGCTCAAAAGCGTTCTGACATCGAAATCGTTGCTATCAACGACCTGCTGGACGCGGATTACATGGCGTACATGCTGAAGTATGACTCTACTCACGGTCGTTTCGACGGCACCGTAGAAGTTCAGGATGGCGCACTGGTGGTTAACGGTAAAAAAATCCGTGTTACTGCTGAACGTGATCCAGCGAACCTGAAGTGGGATGAAGTGGGCGTTGACGTTGTTGCTGAAGCAACCGGTATCTTCCTGACCGACGAAACCGCACGTAAACACATCACCGCGGGTGCTAAGAAAGTCGTTCTGACCGGTCCATCTAAAGATGACACCCCAATGTTTGTTCGTGGTGCAAACTTCGACAAATATGATGGCCAGGATATCGTTTCTAACGCTTCCTGTACCACCAACTGCCTGGCACCACTGGCCAAAGTGATCAACGACAAGTTCGGCATCGTTGAAGGTCTGATGACCACTGTTCACGCGACCACTGCAACCCAGAAAACCGTTGATGGTCCATCTCACAAAGACTGGCGCGGCGGCCGCGGCGCATCGCAGAACATCATCCCTTCATCAACTGGCGCAGCGAAAGCCGTTGGTAAAGTTCTGCCAGAGCTGAACGGCAAACTGACCGGTATGGCATTCCGCGTCCCTACCCCTAACGTTTCCGTTGTTGACCTGACCGTGCGTCTGGAAAAAGCGGCGTCTTACAAAGAAATCTGTGCTGCAATCAAAGCAGCTGCAGAAGGCGAAATGAAAGACGTTCTGGGCTATGTTGAAGATGACGTGGTTTCTACCGACTTCAACGGCGAAATCCTGACTTCAGTGTTTGACGCTAAAGCCGGTATCGCGCTGAACGACAACTTTGTGAAACTGGTTTCCTGGTACGACAACGAAACTGGCTACTCAAACAAAGTTCTCGACCTGATTGCACTGGTTTCTGCTAAATAAGGCAGCCAGACAGCATTGAGAATAAGGGCGACTTCGGTCGCCCTTTTTTTATCCGTACAGGAAGGAAGCGAACATGCAAGATAAGCTGTTTACTCTGCCGGTGGTTAATCAGATTTCCCCTTACCTCACCCAGCGTCAGGTAGGTGAACTCCCGGCGATTGTCATCAGTCACCCTAAGGTTCGGGCTGCGATCACCCTGCAGGGCGCGCACCTGATCGCCTGGCAGCCAAGCGGTGAGAAGCCGGTGCTCTGGCTGAGCGATAAGAGTCTCTTCTCACCAGGCAAAGCAATTCGTGGCGGTGTCCCCATCTGCTGGCCGTGGTTTGGTCCGGCAGGCGAACCGGCACACGGTTTTGCCCGGATTCAGCCGTGGAAGCTGACTGCGCATGATGAGAATGAAGATGGCGTGATGCTGACGCTGGTGCTGGAGAGCAATGCACAGACGCTGAAGCTCTGGCCGCATGAGTTTACCCTGATTGCCCGCTTCCGCCTGGGCCAGCATTGTGAGATCGAACTTGAAGCCTACGGTGACTTCGAAGCGACAGCAGCGCTGCACAGCTACTTCACCGTCAGCGACATCAACGGCGTTGAGGTTTCCGGTCTGGGCAATAGTTTTATCGACAAGGTGAATAACGGCGAGGCTGGCAGCAGCGACGGTAAGCAACGTTATCCGGGACGCATTGACCGTATCTTTACCGCCGCAGAAGATTGCTCGGTGATCAATGATACGGCGGATCAACGGCAGATTGAGGTTTATCACCATCACCACAGTGACGTTGTCACGTGGAATCCAGGTGTGGAACTCTCCTGCAGCATGTCGGACATGGCGAATGAGGGTTATAAAACCATGGTCTGCGTGGAGACGGCGCGCATCAGTAAACCGTTACGCAGCGCAGGTGAGAAGCCAGCACGCCTGGCCACGACTTTCCGCCTGAAGAAGAAAGCCGCAGCGGGCGACAAGGTCAGCGGCTAAACGATATCCAGCGGTAACTTATGCTGTGGTGCTGGCCAGGCACGATCGATGAGCTGCAACTCTTCATCGGTCAGGACGACCTCCAGTGCCGCAGCATTTTCCTGAACGTGAACGACTGAGCTGGCTTTGGGAATGGCAATCACCCCAGGCTGACGAATGACCCAGGCCAGCAGAAGCTGCGCGACGCTGATGCCCTTCTGCTGTGCAATCTGCGTCAGTACCGGGTCGGTAAAGAGTGAGTCACGCAGCCTTCCTGCCTGTGCCAGCGGACAGTAGGCCATTATCGGCATCTCACGCTGCTGACATGCCGGCAAAAGATCAAATTCAATACCGCGTGACGCCAGATGATAGAGCACCTGATTGGTCGTACACTGACTTCCTTCCGGTTCATCCCACAGTTCTGCCATATCCTCTGTGTCAAAATTCGAGACGCCCCAGTGACGGATCTTGCCCTGCTGCTGCAGGCGTTCCATGGCCCGCAGGGTCTCTTCCAGTGGAACATTACCGCGCCAGTGCAACAGGTAAAGGTCAAGATAATCGGTCTGCAGACGGCGCAGGCTGCGCTCACAGGCTTCAATAGCATCCACTTCGCCTGCATTCCACGGATAGACTTTTGATACCAGCAGCGCCTTGTCGCGACGCCCCAGCATGGCCTGCCCGACCACCTCTTCGGCTCCGCCGTCGGCGTACATTTCGGCGGTATCAATCAATTGCAAACCACATTCAATACCTGCCTGCAGTGCAGCGATTTCAGCGGAACGCTGCGCCGGATTCTCGCCCATGTACCAGGTGCCCTGGCCAATGACCGGCAGATTGTTGAAGTCAGCAAAGTTAATCGTGTTGCGCATTCTGCTCTCCCGCCCCCTTTCGGGGCCCTGTAAAAGAACAGAGGGCAATAGATGCCCTCTTTTGGTGCGAATGAAGCGTTATCAGAAGGTGTAGCTGATACCCGTCCAGATTAACGCCTGCCCGCTTTTATCAATCATTGGGCTGTCTTTGATTTCGCTGTCAAAGCGCGTGTAGCGTCCTGTGAGGCTGGCATTCCACTGCGGAGAAATCTGATAGCTGGCATTCAGCTCAACGTAAGGGGACCAGCTGTCATCAGGGGTATAGCGACTGATACCGGTCCGGGCGCTTTCATGGCCGGATACACCGTAGTAGTAACGGTTTTGATTGGCGCTGTTCCAGATAGCACCAATGCCCGGAGTAAGACTGAAGTCGCCCATCTCAAAGCGATATAGGTAGGTTAAATCCCACATCATCCCGTTGCTGTTGTTCAGCACATCGCCCAGTAATGAAGTACGGACGATACCCCAGTCAGCAACGTGACGATACGTTGCGCCACCCATCAGCGTCATACGGCGTTTATCCAGCCCTTTCATGTCGCCCAGGTCATTCTCACTGGGTTTGTACTCCTGCGGTGAACCCAGCAGCGTCAGCGACAGCTGGTTCTGGGGATCTTTCCACAGATAGTAGCCACCCTGCAGGCTGCGGAACCAGAAGTCTTCACCCTCATAGTTGATCACCGGAAGGGGGATATAGCGATCCTGACCGCCGCGATAAGGTGACTGGGCATAGAGTACCGACGCACCAAGAGAAAGCGGTGCGGCAAAGGCCTGCGAGCTCAGTAAATAACACGGCAGAAGTGCAACAAGCGTCTTAAATTTGAATTGGTTCACAATTTATTCATTCCATAAATATAACAATCAAACAGGAAGTCTAACGTTTTTTTACGGCTGCATTAACTTATATCGAATTCCTTTAAGTTACTCACCAATCAAAGTGGCATTTAAGGTTAAAAACACGTTAAGTTAAAGCATCACCCATATGAACTCATCTCACGACAAACCTGAATTACTCTTGATCTCCCCCTCATTCACCTAAACCCGTGGAGGAAATTTCCTAGAAGCCATCTACAGTTAGAAGTAACAGCATAGAATTTGACCGAGCAGAGTAACCACAAACGTTGTGTATCCCGATAAAAAAGATCAGGTTGGCATAAGGGTTGCTGTACTCAACAGAGAATATCTTCCGGGAGCTGCTACAAGTCATTAATTGTGCTCCTTACCTGTGCTAAAAACGAAAGGACGGGCATCGCTATGAATATATTCGATCACTATCGTCAGCGTTATGAAGCTGCCAAGGACGAAGAGTTCACACTGCAGGAATTTCTTGCTATCTGTAAGCAGGACCGCAGTGCATACGCCAACGCTGCAGAGCGACTGTTAATGGCTATCGGAGAGCCGGTAATGGTCGACACTGCTCAGGAGCCACGCCTTTCCAGAATATTCTCCAACCGTGTGATGGGACGCTATCCAGCGTTCGAGGAGTTTTACGGCATGGAGGAAGCGATTGAACAGATCGTCTCCTACCTGAAACATGCCGCTCAGGGACTGGAAGAGAAAAAACAGATCCTCTATTTGCTGGGGCCGGTCGGTGGCGGTAAATCCTCACTGGCGGAACGGCTTAAGTCGCTGATGCAGCGGGTGCCTATTTATGTGCTCAGTGCTGACGGCGAACGCAGCCCGGTAAATGACCACCCTCTTTGCCTGTTCAATCCGCAGGAAGATGCGCACATTCTTGAAAAAGAGTATGGCGTACCGCGCCGCTACCTCGGCACGATTATGTCGCCATGGGCCGCTAAACGTCTGCACGATTTTGGTGGTGATATTTCACGCTTCAAAGTCGTTAAAGTCTGGCCGTCGATTCTGGAACAGCTGGCGATTGCTAAAACTGAACCCGGCGATGAGAACAACCAGGATATCTCTGCGCTGGTGGGTAAAGTGGATATCCGTAAACTGGAAAACCATGCGCAAAACGATCCCGATGCCTACGGCTACTCCGGTGCCCTCTGCCGCGCGAACCAGGGCATCATGGAGTTCGTCGAGATGTTTAAAGCGCCGATTAAAGTGCTGCATCCGTTACTGACGGCGACGCAGGAAGGGAACTATAACGGTACCGAAGGCATTTCGGCCCTGCCGTTCAACGGCATTATTCTGGCGCACTCCAACGAATCTGAATGGGTGACGTTCCGTAACAACAAAAATAATGAGGCGTTCCTTGACCGTGTCTATATCGTCAAGGTGCCCTATTGCCTGCGGGTCTCTGAAGAGATCAAAATCTACGACAAGTTGCTTAACCACAGTGAGCTGGCGACCTCGCCCTGCGCACCTGGCACGCTGGAAACGCTGGCACGCTTCTCTATCCTGTCGCGCCTGAAAGATCCTGAGAACTCCAGTATCTATTCCAAAATGCGGGTGTACGATGGTGAAAGCCTCAAAGATACCGACCCTAAAGCGAAGTCCTGGCAGGAGTATCACGACTACGCCGGTGTGGATGAGGGGATGAACGGTCTCTCGACCCGCTTTGCCTTTAAAATCCTGTCACGGGTGTTTAACTTCGACCACGCTGAAGTGGCCGCCAACCCGGTTCATCTGTTCTATGTGCTGGAGCAGCAGATTGAACGTGAGCAGTTTCCACAGGATCAGGCAGAGAAATACCTTGAACATCTTAAAGGCTATCTGATTCCTAAATACGCTGAGTTTATCGGCAAAGAGATTCAGACTGCTTATCTGGAGTCCTACTCTGAGTATGGTCAGAACATCTTTGACCGCTATGTCACTTATGCTGACTTCTGGATTCAGGATCAGGAGTATCGCGATCCCGATACCGGACAGCTGTTTGATCGTGAATCGCTCAATGCGGAACTGGAGAAAATTGAGAAACCCGCTGGCATCAGTAACCCGAAAGACTTCCGTAATGAGATCGTCAATTTTGTGCTGCGCGCCAGAGCACATAATAATGGTCGCAATCCAAACTGGACCAGTTACGAGAAGTTACGCACGGTAATTGAGAAGAAAATGTTCTCGAATACCGAGGAGTTACTGCCGGTGATTTCGTTCAATACCAAGACCTCTACCGATGAGCAGAAAAAACATGATGATTTTGTCGATCGCATGATGGAAAAAGGCTATACCCGCAAACAGGTTCGCCTGCTGTGTGAATGGTATCTGCGTGTGCGTAAATCGTCCTGATAGAGGTAAGCTTGCCGGTAAGTGATACCGGTCTGACAGGGTCGGGTGCGCCCGACCTGCTTACAATGTAGTTTGGGGGAATACCATGGCCTATTTCATCGATCGCCGGCTTAACGGTAAGAACAAGAGCGCGGTTAACCGCCAGCGCTTTCTTCGCCGTTATAAGTCGCAAATTAAGCAGTCGATCTCCGAGGCCATCAATAAACGCTCGGTGACCGACGTCAGCAGCGGCGAGTCCGTCTCTATACCTATTGACGACATCAATGAGCCGATTTTCCATCAGGGACGCGGCGGAAATCGTCATCGGGTCCATCCGGGTAACGACCATTTTGTGCAGAATGACCGTGTTGAGCGTCCACAGGGCGGCGGCGGCGGTGGCAGCGGACAGGGTAATGCCAGTCAGGATGGTGAAGGACAGGATGAGTTTGTCTTTCAGATCTCGAAGGATGAGTACCTTGACCTGCTGTTTGAAGATCTTGCCCTGCCTAATCTGCGCCGCAACCAGCATCGTCAGCTTAATGAATATAAGACTCACCGTGCCGGTTTCACCTCTAACGGCGTACCAGCCAATATCAGCGTCGTGCGTTCGCTACAGAACTCACTGGCGCGTCGTACCGCAATGACGGCAGGGAAACGCCGTATGCTGCATGAACTGGAAGAGACGCTGCAGGAGATTGAGAAAACTGAACCTGCTCAGTTGCTGGAGGAGGAGCGGCTACGCAAAGAGATCGCTGAATTGCGGGCGCGCATCGAACGGGTGCCCTTTATCGACACCTTCGATCTGCGCTACAAAAACTTTGAGAAACGCCCGGAGCCTTCCAGCCAGGCGGTCATGTTCTGTCTGATGGATGTCTCAGGTTCGATGGATCAGGCCACCAAGGATATGGCGAAACGCTTCTATATCCTGCTTTACCTGTTCCTGAGCCGCACCTACAAGAACGTTGATGTGGTTTATATCCGTCATCACACGCAGGCCAAAGAGGTGGACGAACAGGAGTTCTTCTACTCTCAGGAGACGGGCGGCACCATCGTGTCCAGTGCACTGAAACTGATGGATGAAGTCGTAAAAGAACGCTATGACCCGGCGCAGTGGAATATCTACGCGGCGCAGGCATCGGACGGTGACAACTGGGCTGACGATTCACCGCTCTGTCATGAGATTCTGGCGAAGCATATTCTGCCGGTCGTGCGTTATTACAGCTATATCGAAATCACCCGCCGTGCGCATCAGACGCTGTGGCGTGAGTATGAGCATCTGCAGGCAACCTTCGATAACTTTGCCATTGAACATATTCGCGAACCGGAAGATATCTATCCGGTGTTCCGATCGCTGTTTCATAAACAGGCAACGGAAGCCTGACCCACCAGGCCGGTTAATCACCGGCTTTTTTTATCTGCCGAATAACCTGCTAAAACAGTCTGTTTTCTCCCGCTTGCCTGCCAACCCCCTCATTCTTCACATTAATCTGATTCCATACCCTCTTCAGCAATTGGTATAATGATCATTTTCACAATGACAACTCCTTGATAAAACATTATCTTTCAGAGATAGCATGGATATTTGTCAGCAGTTGCTGCAGCGCACTGTCATATCTCAGGAGACCGGGTTTGAACCACACTATTGTCTACAGTCTTTTTATCATCGGTTCCGTGCTGGTAGCATCGAGCATTCTGCTCAGCTCTTTCTCATCCCGACTGGGCATTCCTATTCTGGTTATCTTCCTCGCACTGGGTATGCTCACCGGTGTTGATGGTATCGGCGGCATCGCTTTCGATAACTATCCCGCGGCTTACTTAATTTCTAACCTGGCGCTGGCGATCATCCTGCTGGATGGCGGTATGCGAACCAAAGCCAGCTCGTTTAAAGTCGCGCTCGGGCCTGCGCTGTCGCTGGCCACCGTCGGCGTGATGATCACCGCAGGTTTAACGGGCGTCGTGGCCGCATGGCTCTTTAACCTTGACATGATGCAGGGCTTCCTGATTGGTGCCATTATTGGCTCTACGGATGCTGCTGCGGTCTTCTCACTGCTGGGTGATAAAGGCCTCAATGAGCGCGTCAGCTCCACGCTGGAGATTGAATCGGGCAGCAACGACCCGATGGCCGTGTTTCTCACCATTACCCTGATTGAAATGATTGAACAGGGCCGCAGCGGCCTTGACTGGATGTTCCTGGTGCATCTGGTACAGCAGTTCGGTCTGGGTATCGTATTAGGCCTGGGCGGCGGCTGGGCGCTGCAGCAACTGATAAACCGTATCAGTCTGGCTCCTGGCCTTTACCCGTTGCTGGCGTTGAGTGGCGGCATTCTGGTGTTCGCGCTGACCACGGTATTAGAGGGCAGCGGTATTCTGGCGGTCTATCTCTGTGGCTTCTTACTGGGCAACCGCCCGATTCGTAACCGCCACGGCATTCTGCAGACCTTTGACGGTATGGCCTGGCTCAGTCAGATTGGCATGTTCATTGTGCTGGGCCTGCTGGTCACACCCTCTGATTTGTGGCACATCGCGGTGCCAGCCATGCTCCTCTCGCTGTGGCTGATTCTGGTGGCACGTCCACTGTCGGTCTTTATTGGCCTGCTGCCATTTCGCAACTTCACGACCCGTGAACGGGTCTTTATCAGCTGGGTCGGCTTACGTGGTGCGGTACCGATTATTCTTGCGGTCTTCCCGATGATGGCAGGCTTAGAGAACGCCTCGCTCTATTTTAATATCGCTTTCTTTGTGGTGCTGGTCTCCCTGATGCTGCAGGGCACCTCACTGGGCTTTGCTGCCAAAAAAGCCAAAGTGGTGGTGCCGCCAACCGCTTCACCTATCAGCCGTGTGGGTCTGGATATTCATCCGGAAAATCCCTGGGAGCAGTTCGTCTACCAGCTCAGCGCCGACAAGTGGTGTGTCGGTGCCGCACTGCGTGACCTGCAGATGCCACGCGAGACGCGCATTGCTGCTCTGTTTCGTGACAATGTGCTGATGCATCCCAATGGCGGGACGCGTCTGAAAGAGAACGACGTTATCTGCGTCATTGGCCGCGAGCGCGATCTTCCCGCGCTGGGCAAAATGTTCAGTCAGTCACCGCCGGTTTCGCTCGACCAGCGCTTCTTCGGCGACTTTATTCTGGATGCAGAAGCTCGCCTGCGCGATGTTGCGCAGATTTACGGACTGGAACTGGATGAGAGCACGAATGATCAGCAGTCACTGGGACAGCTGGTTCTGGCTATGCTCGGCGGTTCACCGGTGGTCGGCGATCAGGTGGAGTGGAATCAACTGACATGGACTGTTGCTGAGAAAGAGGATAACCGTATTGTGAAAATTGGTGTCCGGCCAGCGGAAGAGAAGGAATAATCCTAATGATTCAGCCACGTTATTTTCTCTCAATACGCTAAGCTTAACGTTCTATGCCAGTAAAAACGGGAGAAATGAATGGGACACGTGGTTAAAATTGGTCGTTATGAGATTGTTGATGCCGATCTTGGCGGTGAGAATCCGGACACTGTCAGTATCCCCTGTCACACTAATCCCGGTTTAATTACGCAACTTGATGGCTGGGATCGTGATACCAGCGTCCCGGCCTGGATTGACGGTGAACCGGTGAATCTGCAAATCGGCCATTACGATAAACAGCAGGACCGCTGGATTTTGAAGAAACCTGCCTGATGCGCGATCATTACCGCCAGTCGTCAGATTCGGCGGTAATTCCTAAAAAGCGTCTTAAACAGTTTAGTTATAACTGACCCCTTCCTTATTTTATCTAATTAAATCCACAAGTTAGCTATTTAAAACTTTAATCAGTTTTGATGTTTTCAGATTTTTTCCGTATTAACTCTGTCAAATAACTCCTGCATACTCATTCTCAATGCTGCAACATTCCGTGATTATCATCACGCTTTAATCGTTATCTTTTTTGCAGCTGTACTGGCTTTACTGACTGCAACAGACTGAAAATTATTTTTTAATTTTTCAGAGGCCCACTCCTGAGCGCGCACCTGATTCTGGTCAGGCCATCTTTTACTTGAGAAAGAGAGCAGGTTTTATGGCAAGTACATTGATAATGAATAGCCCGAGCCGCTCATGGAGCGGTACGCGTAAAAATATCATCGTGAAATTCGCCCTGAGCTTTTCCGATCTGATTGCACTTAACCTGGCACTGTTTTTATCTGCCGCGACGATACAAGGTATTTGGGGCGAGCTGGATACCTTTATTCCACCGCACCAGATCGAATATCGTTTCGTGGCACAGTTTATTATGTCAGTAATGTGTACCGGCTGGTTCTGGGTACGTCTGCGTCACTATACTTATCGCAAACCGTTCTGGTTTGAGCTTAAAGAGATCGTTAAAACATTATTTGTTTTTTCACTGCTCGACCTCGCACTGATCGCTTTTTCTAAATGGGACTTCTCCCGCATGGTGTGGGTCTTCAGCTGGACATATGCCCTGCTACTGCTCCCACTGATGCGTGCTCTGGTGAAACGCGCCATCAACAAGGCGGGCCAGTGGCAGAAAGAGACCATCATTATCGGTTCCGGCCGCAATGCCACCGAAGCTTATGCGGCGCTGCAGAGTGAAGAGATCCTGGGCTACAACGTGCAGGCCTTTATCTCGGTTGATGATGTTCCTGCCCAGCAGAGCGTGAATGGCGTGCCCGTTATCACCTGGAAAGACATTAACTGGCAGACCATTGACCGCGATAACGTGCAGTTTATTGTTGCCATGGAGTATGAGCAGCAGCCAATGCGCGATCGCTGGCTGAAATTCCTGTCGAAGATGAACTGCCGTTCAGTCTCAGTGATCCCTACGCTGCGCGGTGTACCGCTTTATGGTACGGACATGTCCTTTATCTTTAGCCATGAAGTGATGATCCTGCGCGTCAGCAACAACCTGGCGAAACACTCCTCCCGTTTCATGAAGCGTGCCTTTGACATCGTGGTGGCGTCAATGCTGCTGCTGTTCCTTGGCCCGATCTTCGCCCTGCTCTGCTACATGGTGAAACGCGATGGCGGCAATGCAATTTATGGTCACGAACGCGTGGGCCAGAATGGCAAAAAATTCAAATGCCTGAAATTCCGTTCCATGGTGACCAATTCAAAAGAGGTGCTGGAGAAATTACTGGCAACCAGTGAAGAGGCGCGGATTGAGTGGGACAAAGATTTCAAACTGAAAAACGACCCGCGCGTGACCCGTATTGGTAGCTTCCTGCGAAAAACCAGTCTGGATGAGTTACCGCAGTTATGGAACGTGATCCGCGGCGAGATGAGCCTGGTGGGTCCGCGTCCGGTTATCGAAGCGGAGCTGGAGCGTTACGCGGGTGATGTCGACTATTACCTGATGGCCAAACCCGGCATGACAGGTCTTTGGCAGGTCAGCGGACGTAACGATATCGACTATGACACTCGCGTCTACTTTGACTCCTGGTATGTCAAAAACTGGGCGCTCTGGACCGATATCGCGATCCTGTTTAAAACCGCAGGGGTGGTATTACGCCGCGACGGCGCCTACTAGGCCTTTAATGCGATGCCTGTTTACAGCAGGCATCGCACTTTCCGCACGACTTCCTCTATCTTTTTTGCCTCTGAATCATTACCCTCTTCGATCGTTTTTCAACAGAACGTTACCCTCTGGTTGTTATGCAAAAATTTACGCTGCTGTTATTAAGCCTGGTGCTGCTGGCACCCTTAGGCATTGATCTCTATTTGCCCACGCTGCCACAAATCGCAGAAGGGCTGGATACGCCGGTTAACCTGGTTCAGACCACGATTCCGCTGTTTCTGCTGGTCATGGGGCTGGGACAACTGGTCACGGGTCCGCTGGTGGACAACTATGGCCGCAAGCCGATTGCCCTGCTGGGACTTGCGCTTTACATCGCCGGCAGTGCTATCGCTGCCACGGCGACATCATTCCCGCTGTTCGTCGTTGCTCGTCTGGTGCAGGGCTGTGGCGTCTGTTGTAGCGCCGTTGTCGCCTTTAGCGGCGTGCGCGACCGCCTGAGTGGCGATGATGCCGCACGCGCCTATGGATTCCTGAACGGCGCACTGAATATCGTTCCGGCACTCGCTCCGTTACTGGGTGGCCTGCTGGCCAGCGCCTTTGACTGGCGCGCGCCCTTCTGGTTCCTCTGCGCCTATGGTCTGCTGATTACGCTGCTGGTGATTATCTGGCTGCCCGAGACGCGCCCGGCAGATACCCTGCGGGTGAAAGGATTACCGGTTAAGCAGTACGCTGAAATCCTGCGTCAGCCGCGTTTTCTGGCGTTCGCTTTTGCCAATGCCGGTGCGCTGGGCATGGTGCTGACCTACGTGTCACTGGCACCACAGGTATTAATGACCGAAGGCGGCCTGACGCCGATCCAGTTCTCGTTTGCTTTCGGGGCCAACGGTTTCTGGATTATGTTTGTCAGCATGTTTGTGAATAAAGCGATTCGCAAAGCGGGTCGCCCTTTCTGTCTGGCAATGGGTTTTTTAACGATGCTGCTGGGGGCGGTACTACTGATGGCGGGAACGCAGATATTTCCGGCGGAAATGCAAACACACTGGGCGCTCTACATGTTCCCGGTGGCGTTATCGGTTGCCGGACTGGCCTTTACGGTAGGACCCGCCACCAGCTATGCGCTGGAGCCGTATCAGCAACAGGCAGGCGTGGCGTCCGCCCTGCAGGGATTTATTCAGATGGCTGGTGGTGCAGCAGGCAGCCTGGTAATCGTTGCGCTGCCGGTGGCGGAGAAGCTCTCGCTGAGCCTGATGATGCTGCTGGGTGCAGCGCTGGCGTTTATCGCCTGGCGCTGCAGCAGAAAGATGCGCGGCAGCCTGACCGCGCTTAAATAACGGTGACCGGAACGCGGGGTGCCAGGGCGCACATCAGCTCATACCCTACCGTTCCGGCTGCTTTTGCGACCTGATCGATTTTCACCTGCTCACCCCACAGCTCAACGGCTGAGCCAATGCCAGCCTGAGGGCAAGGCGTTAAGTCCACGGTAATCATATCCATGGAGACGGCTCCCACCACCTGCGTCATTACACCATCGACGCAGACCGGCGTGCCGGTTGGGGCATGACGCGGATAGCCATCAGCGTAACCGCAGGCCACCACGCCAATCCGCTGCGCCGTGCTGGCATGATAGCGATAGCCGTAACCCACGCCATCGCCAGCCTGTAATTGCTGAACCGCGATAATCTCACTGCTTAAGGTCATCACCGGCTGCAGGCCACTGCCTGCAATGTCCTGCCAGTTACCGCTGGGCGATGCGCCATACAGAATGATGCCAGGACGAACCCAGTCAAAATGCGCTTCAGGATGCCATAAGGTGCAGGCGGAGTTAGAGAGCGATCGCGGGCAGCTCAACCCTTCTGCCGCCTGCTCAATGCGCTGCAGCGGTGCAACTAAACCCTGCGGATTTTCAGCATCGGCGAAATGCGCCATCAGCGTCATCTCACCGACATTGCTCAGCGCCCGCAGTTTCTGCCACGCGCCGTTGACCTGCTCCGGGCGAAAGCCCAGACGGTTCATCCCGCTGTTCATTTTGAGATAAATATCAACCGGGGCAGAGAGTTGGGCACTGGCCAGTGCTTTGATTTGCCAGTTGCTGTGCACACTGGTAGTCAGACGATAGCGATCGATTAACTGCAAATCTTCTGGCTGGAAAAATCCCTCCAGTAACAGAATCGGTTTTTTCCAGCCCTGCTCACGCAGCTGAATCGCCTCCTCCATATTAAGCAGTGCGAAGCCGTCAGTGGCAGATAACGCCTCGCGGACGCGTTCAATACCATGGCCGTAAGCATTCGCTTTCACCACTGACCAGACGCGGGATGCAGGTGCCGCCTGGCGAACGACCGCCAGGTTCTGACGTAACGCCTGCTGATTGATGGTAGCGATAATCGGACGTGACATCCTCTCTCTCCCTGAAGACTTAACGAGTTGCGTTGGCGTTACGCAGCGGCGATGACGTCGCCGCGAAACCGGGTAAGTAGCGGAACACCGCTAAGTCATCCGCCGCAATGGCAGGCTTTTTACCGGAGATGAGATCGGCCAGCAGCTGACCAGAACCACACGCCATCGTCCAGCCCAGCGTACCGTGACCGGTATTGAGCCAGAGATTAGAAATTGGCGTGGCACCCACAATCGGCGTACCGTCTGGCGTCATCGGACGCAGCCCGGTCCAGAAACTCGCCTGCGCGACATGACCGCCTTCAGGATAGAGATCACTGACGACCATCTCCAGCGTTTCCCGACGTGCTTCAGTGAGTCTGGTGTTAAAACCAACAATCTCTGCCATGCCACCCACACGAATACGATCGTCAAAACGGGTCACCGCCACTTTGTAAGTCTCATCCAGAATGGTCGAAACCGGCGCAGCGTCAGGGTTTTTAATCGGAATGGTCAGAGAGTAGCCTTTTAGCGGATAGACCGGGATATCAATGACATTTTTTAACAGCGCGGTGGAGTAAGAACCAAAGGCCACCACATAACTATCCGCCTTGATGATCTCCTCACCACACTTCACACCATAAATACGATTGCCATCGCGCAGCAGGTGGTCAACCGGGGTGTTAAAGCGGAAAACGACGCCCGCCTCTTCGGCCATTTTTGCCAGACGCTGAGTGAAAAGCTGACAGTCACCGGTTTCATCGTTGGGCAGCCGTAATCCGCCAGTGAGTTTATGCTGCGTTGCCGCCAGAGCTGGCTCAACGCGTGACAGTTCATGCGCCTCTAACAGCTCATAGGGCACGCCCGCGTCGCGCAGCACGGCAATATCTTTGCTGGCGCTGTCAAACTGCTGTTGAGTGCGGAACAATTGTAATGTTCCACCCTGACGACCTTCATAGGCGATGCCGGTCTCAGAACGCAGCGCTTTCATGCAGTCGCGACTGTACTCGGCAATCCGTACCATGCGGCTTTTGTTCTGCTGATAGTGGTTGATGTCGCAGTTACGCAGCATGCGCCACATCCACTCCAGCTGAAAACTGCTGCCATCCAGCCGGATAGCCAGCGGCGCGTGGCGCTGAAACATCCACTTCACGGCTTTCAATGGCACGCCTGGCGCGGCCCAGGGTGCGGCATAACCGGGTGAGATCTGACCGGCATTACCCGCGCTGGTCTCCATCGCCGCCGCGGGTTGACGATCGATGACGGTCACCTGATGTCCGGCGCGCGCCAGATACCAGGCGCTTGCCACTCCCACCACACCACTTCCAAGAATTACAACGTGCATAGCTCCCCCACCCGGCATGTAAAAGCATAATTCACTGTTAAGAAGATGATAGTCAGCGGATTTACACAGCGGACATCACCCCATAAATTCAGCATCCATTTCACATCTTTTTCACTTTTCAGGTAACTAAAATCTTGCTGCCCGGCTAATTTCAGCGCTTTATGCGCCTTAATCACGAAAGACAGAAATAAATGACAACAGTGGCAGCTAAATCTGCGCATTGCAGGAGAATCCTTCAACCCCATACATTCCGCTTATAAACAGGATTATATTCCGCATTTTAAATTAATAGTCGCATCAAAGGCTGTTAAATTCTCTGCTGCAACACTCTTAATGATTTTGTGCCAAAGAATTCATTTGAGTTCGCATTTCGGATAAGCGACAGTGGGCTATCATTGTTGTGTTCGCTCAGTTTTTTTCGGGTTCCCTTTTTCAGGACGAAGCCTTAAATAACCAGAACGGGTTGTCTTTCGGGTCAGCCGGTTTGCAAAAAAGAGGTGCGCTATGACGACAATCTTTGACGAAGCCATCAGAGACAGCAAACGACTCAATGACGGACCAGACTGGACATTCGAACTGCTTGATGTCTATTTAGCAGAGATCGACCGGGTGGCTAAACTCTACCGGCTTGATACCTACCCGCACCAAATCGAAGTGATCACCTCTGAACAAATGATGGATGCCTATTCCAGCGTCGGCATGCCCATCAACTATTCACACTGGTCATTCGGTAAAAAGTTTATCGAGACCGAGCAGCGTTATAAGCACGGTCAGCAGGGGCTGGCCTATGAGATTGTCATCAACTCGAACCCCTGCATCGCCTACCTGATGGAAGAGAACACCATGACCATGCAGGCGCTGGTGATGGCGCATGCCTGCTATGGTCACAACTCATTCTTCAAAAATAATTATCTGTTCCGCAGCTGGACCGATGCCGGCTCAATTGTCGATTATCTGCTGTTTGCCAAAAACTATATCAGTGACTGCGAAGAGCGCTATGGCGTCGAAGAGGTCGAGCGACTACTCGATTCCTGCCATGCCTTAATGAATTATGGCGTCGATCGCTATAAACGCCCGCAGAAGATCTCCCTGCAGGAGGAGAAGGCGCGCCAGAAAAGTCGTGAAGAGTATCTGCAAAGTCAGGTAAACACATTGTGGCGCACGCTGCCACGACGTGAGACCGAGGCGGTGGCTTTTGAAGCCGCACGCTACCCTTCTGAGCCGCAGGAAAACCTGCTCTATTTTATGGAAAAAAACGCCCCGCTGCTGGAGTCCTGGCAGCGTGAGATCCTGCGCATCGTGCGCAAGGTAAGCCAGTATTTCTATCCACAGAAACAGACCCAGGTGATGAATGAGGGCTGGGCAACCTTCTGGCACTACACCATCCTGAATCACCTGTATGACGAAGGCAAAGTGTCGGAACGCTTTATGATGGAGTTCCTGCACAGTCACACCAATGTGGTGTTTCAGCCGCCTTATAACAGTCAGTGGTACAACGGTATCAACCCTTACGCCTTAGGGTTTGCGATGATGCAGGACATCAAGCGCATCTGTCAGTCGCCAACGGAAGAGGACCGCTACTGGTTCCCGGATATCGCCGGTTCCGACTGGCTGGAAACACTGCATTTTGCGATGCGTGAGTTCAAGGATGAGAGTTTTATCAGCCAGTTCCTGTCGCCGAAAGTGATGCGCGATTTCCGGCTGTTCACTGTGCTGGATGATGACCGCAATAACTATCTCGAAATCGCCGCGATCCACGATGAAGCGGGTTACCGGGCGATTCGTCAGCAACTTTCCGCACAGTACAACCTGAGTAATCTTGAGCCTAACATTCAGGTTTACAACGTTGATGTGCGCGGTGACCGTTCGCTGACACTGCGCTATGTGCCGCAGAGCCGCACGCCGCTGGATAAGAGCCGTCGCGAGGTGCTGAAGCATGTGCATCGCCTGTGGGGGTTCGATGTGATTCTGGAACAGCAGAACGAGGATGGCAGTGTGGAGCTGCTGGACCGCAATCCGCCACGCGGTTCTTCACTTTGAGGGGTCAGTTGAAGGTGACGGCTTAGAAACAAAAAACCGGACGCGATGTCCGGTTTTTTTTAACGTTTGTTGCCGAGATCGTCAGGCAAGTTTTTCTGCATGCTGTGCCAGATTTCACCGCTACGGCGACCATAGTTGCGCACCACATCCACAATCTCATCCTGTCCTGGTTCTTTATCGCACAGCGCCAGAAGCTTAAGATAGAAATCGCGCGCGACCTGGCGAGCTTCCGGATTAGAGAAGTAGTGACGACCAACGCGAGTATAGAGGCCTTTCAGGCCATTCAGAATCAAACCATAAATCGGGTTACCTGACGCAAATGCCAGGCCACGGAACACCCGATAATCAAGTTCGGTATAGGCATCAGCCTGATCGGCTGCGGCACTGACTGTCTCCAGCACTTCACGCGCTTTATCCGGATGATGACGCAGCGCTCGGCTGATAAAAATCGATGAAATGTTGCTGCGGACAGACAGCAGGTTGTCGATTAACACGGGAACGCTGTCGTGATCGAGACGGGCCAGGGTTTCCAGAATATTGAGGCCGGAGGTCTCCCAGAAATCGTTTACCCGTGTCGGTTTGCCATGCTGAATCGTCAGCCAGCCATCGCGTGCCAGTCGCTGCAGCACCTCACGCAAGGTAGTGCGCGTTACCCCAATCAATTCAGAAAGCTCACGCTCAGCAGGAAGAATCGATCCGGGCGGAAAGCGACTGTTCCAGATGCTTTCAATAATATACTCTTCAGCAAATCCCGCTGGACTCTGAGCCTTTATAACCATAGCAATGTGTTCTCGTTGCTTTTCTCATCATGATGGGGACTCATCATACCAGACGCCCTATAGCGGATATAGCCTGCGTACTCATTAAACCGGGCGTAGTCGCATATTTCAGAATGGCTGACAATCTAATCTGCTGCGCAGAGACAACCGTCATCAGAACAGTTTTATGGGCTGAAACAACCTGTGTCCCCGAACAGCATAATGGCGTTCTGAATGCGTGGAATGTTCGCGCAGGATAGTTGCTGCCAGCCGTTTCACTGACTGCCTTATGCGACCCACTCTCTCCGCCTGACTGATTTCAATCGCCGTGCTGATGCGACCTCCGCGGCGATAGCCTCTGCAGATCCTCATTTAACCTGTTCTGGATCAGAATCAGGTCATGTTTGCACACGATTTTTCCTTGCGACTGGCTGGTTTGCAAACGCTTTTGGTTTACACTGCGTGGCATTAACGTTTACAGGGAATGCAATATGTTGCGATATCTGAATCAATGTTCACGGGGCCGTGGAGCCTGGTTATTGCTGGCACTGACGGCGCTTGCACTGGAATTGACGGCACTCTTTTTTCAGCATGTGATGGGCCTGAAGCCCTGCGTAATGTGTATTTATGAGCGTAATGCCCTGTTTGGTGTGCTGGGTGCGGGTCTGGTGGGCGCAATTGCGCCTAAATCGCCGTTGCGTCTGGGCGCGCTGGCCTTGTGGATCTACAGTGCCTGGGAAGGACTGCGTCTCTCCTATGAACATACGATGATTCAGTTGCACCCTAACCCATTCACCACCTGTGATTTCGCCGCACGCTTCCCCAGCGGATTACCGCTGGATAAGTGGATGCCATCCGTGTTTCAGGCTACCGGTGATTGCGCTGATCGCAGCTGGACGTTCCTGACGCTCAGCATGCCACAGTGGATGATTGTGGTATTCGCCGGTTATCTGCTGGTTGCGGCGCTGGTACTGATTGCCCAGCCGCTAAAACCAAAACGTCGCGATCTCTTTAGTCGCTGAGATCAGGAAAGGCTGCCAATGGCAGCCTTTTTTTCATATCCCGACTCACGCGACGCGTTTAGCCGTTGCGATCGGGGCGATCGATAATGTGATCTTCCCAATCCCGCACTTCACTCTCGCGCACGGCAATATACCTTACAGAAATACGCTTCGCGTGCATGGCGGTTTTAGAACCGGCTCGCAGCGGATGCCAGGCGGGGAGATCTTTACCTTCACCCAGCAACCGGTATGCACAGGTACGCGGTAACCAGTTAAACGTGGTCAGATTTTCGCGCGTTAACTTGATGCAATCCTCTTCAAGTTCGAAGCGGCGCTCATAGTTGCGGCACTGGCAGGTTTTAATATTGAGCTGATTACAGGCGACATTGGTGAAGTAGATCTCATCGGTGTCTGCGTCCTGTAACTTGTTCAGGCAACACTGTCCACAACCATCACACAAGGATTCCCATTCCTCATCGCTCATTTGTGCCAGGCGTTTTTGTTGCCAGAAAGGGGTGTCTGTCATGATGATTTGTCCGGGTTGTGCCTAAACCGCACCTTATAAAGCCTATGCTGCGGTGATGCAAGTTTTTAGAGTACGCGCGTGCTGATGCCGTGACCCGCAAGGGAGACTTCCACCTGATCACCCGAGCGCATCGGGCCCACCCCTTCTGGCGTACCGGTCAGAATTACGTCACCGGCGCGCAGGGTAAAGTAGTGGCTCATGTGGGCAATCAGCGGCAGGATTTTATGAATCATATCTTCGGTGTTACCGTGCTGCCGCACTTCACCATTCACCACCAGTTTCAGTTCGACATTCTGCGGATCGCCACTGAAGTCTGACACCGGGATAAAACCGGAAACCGGACAGGCGTTATCAAAACCTTTGGATTTTTCCCAGGGCTGGCCTGCTTTTTTCAGCCCGGACTGCAGATCACGCAATGTCAGGTCCAGCGCCACGCCATAACCTGCAATCGCTTTAGCCACATGTGCCTCCGTCGCCTGCTTCAGCGTCCCGCCAATCAGCACGGCCAGTTCGACCTCGTGATGAACTTCGCCAAATGCGTCGGGAATAGAGAGCGGCTGGCGTAAATCACACAGCGCTGTTTCCGGCTTGATAAAGATCACCGGCTCAGTCGGCGTTGCGCTGCCCATTTCTTTAATGTGTTTTGCGTAATTACTGCCCACGCAAACCACTTTACTGACCGGAAAATCTAACAGAGCGCCTTGCCAGTTACGATGCTGATACATGCTCATCCCCTGTTCAGGTTAGGTGTGATGCCAGCGCTGCTGGCGGGTTGATGTTTGCTTTTGTGTTGATCGAAATGCCAACCTCATGGCGTGATAATAAGATCCTTTTAACGGTCCGGGGGATGGAATTTGTCAAAAAGCGTAAATGGCGGCGCTGAGGTGCTGAATAATCGTACAAATCAGGCGAAAAAAATGGGCAGGAAATTTAGAAACGGGTGAAACAGATAAGCTGCGCCGTTAATTTTACGCAGCGTCGGGCAATATTATCCTGCCAGGATCACGCCGACAGGATTTATATTTACAGAAGAATCTGAGTTAAACTTTTTTATCAGCCTCTAAATGAATTTTTAGCAGACTTTCAATCGGCGGAGGAAGTTGCAAATAATAGCCCTGCTCACTCAATCCCTGCTTAACTTTATTGATATCTGCATTTGCCAGCCTGTCGCGGCCCGCCAGCTTTAGCACCATCGCCAACTGCGGCTTGCCAAACCCTTTCAGCAATTCTTCAGGAACGCGCGAGAAATCGTCCTTTTTTTCTACATAGAGATAAGTCTGGTCACGTAACGGGCTTCTGTAGATCACACAAAACATATTTTTTACTCGAATTAACCGGCGTTGAGGCTTGTCTGAATATAGCTGTAACTATAACATGCTTGCAGAACTTCGAATATTCACCGTTAGCGCTTCAGTGATGATTTTATCATCGCCTTGCTAACGGTAGTGAAAACAGGACTGAGTCGGGACAGATGTCGCAAACGCCAATCGAATTCAAAGGTAGCAGTTTCACCCTATCTGTCGTCCATTTGCACCACCATGACCCTGCGGTGATTCGTAAGGCACTTCAGGACAAGATTGATCAGGCTCCGGATTTCCTGAAAAACGCACCGGTTGTACTTAACGTCGCCACATTGAGTGCCGAGGTTAACTGGAAACAGTTGCAGCAGGCGATTCTCGCCACCGGTTTACGTATTGTCGGCGTAAGCGGCTGCAAAAATGACGCACTGAAACGCATGATATCCCGGGCAGGCCTGCCGGTTCTGGCAGAAGGCAAAGAGTCCAGACCGCGTGCAGAAGCGCCACCACCCGTGCCAGTTCCTGAACCGCTGCCGGTGGTCACCGAAACGGTGGCAACGAAAACACGCATCGTGAACACGCCGGTGCGTTCAGGCCAGCAGATTTATGCGCGTGACGCTGATTTGATTATCACCAGCAGCGTCAGCGCCGGCGCCGAACTGGTCGCCGATGGCAACATTCATATTTACGGCATGATGCGCGGTCGCGCACTGGCGGGTGCCAGTGGTGATCGCAATTGCCAGATTTTTTGTACCAACCTGGCCGCCGAGCTGGTCTCGATTGCCGGAGAGTACTGGATCATGGATCAGATCCCGCAAGAATTTTTTGGTAAAGCCGCGCGTCTGTGCCTGCAGGATGGCGCGCTGACTATCCAGACACTTAATTAGGCCCCTTTTCTTTTGTTAAGGAAATCAACATTTATGGCACGCATTATTGTAGTTACATCCGGTAAAGGGGGCGTTGGTAAGACCACGTCAAGCGCGGCCATCGCCACCGGTTTAGCGCAGAAAGGCAAAAAGACGGTCGTTATCGACTTTGATATCGGTCTGCGTAATCTGGATTTGATCATGGGTTGTGAACGCCGCGTGGTTTATGACTTCGTCAACGTTATCCAGGGCGATGCCACGCTGAACCAGGCGCTGATTCGCGACAAACGCACTGAGCAACTCTACATTCTGCCCGCCTCGCAGACCCGTGATAAAGATGCGCTGACTCGCGAAGGTGTTGAAAAAGTTCTGAACGACTTAGCCGCTATGGAGTTCGATTTCATCGTCTGCGATTCACCGGCAGGGATTGAAACCGGTGCACTGATGGCGCTCTATTTTGCTGATGAAGCCATTATCACTACGAACCCGGAAGTCTCATCTGTACGTGACTCCGACCGTATCCTCGGTATTATTTCGTCTAAATCGCGTCGTGCGGAAAACAGTCAGGATCCGGTGAAGGAGCATCTGCTGCTGACCCGCTATAACCCTGGCCGGGTTAACCGTGGCGATATGCTGAGCATGGAAGATGTGCTGGAGATTCTGCGCATTCCTCTGGTTGGCGTGATTCCTGAAGATCAATCGGTGTTACGTGCCTCTAACCAGGGTGAACCGGTGATTCTTGACGGCGAATCTGATGCTGGCAAAGCCTATGCCGATACCGTTGAACGGTTGCTCGGTGAAGTACGCCCCTTCCGCTTTATCGAAGAAGAGAAGAAGGGTTTCCTGAAACGCCTGTTCGGGGGATAAACCATGGCATTACTTGATTTCTTTTTATCCCGGAAGAAGAACACTGCCAACATAGCCAAGGAAAGGCTGCAGATTATCGTGGCAGAACGGAGAAGGGGCGACAGTGAGCCCCATTATCTTCCGCAACTTAAGCGCGACATTCTGGAAGTGATTTGCAGATATGTGAAGATCGATCCCGAAATGGTGACTGTGCAGCTCGATCAGAAAGGTGACGATATCTCGATTCTGGAGCTGAACGTAACGTTGCCGGAAACGGATGAAGTGACTAAATGACGCTGACGGTTTCCTGAATTTCCCCTGCGCTCTGGCAGGGGAAATTTTTACCGTTAACAACCCGCCAGAATCTCCTCAATGCCGGGTTTCAGCAGTTCGCCCCGCCATCCGGTCAGTAACTCCGGTTGACGTCCCTGTGGCTTAAGCCCCCAGTGCTGGCTTAATACCTGATTAATCTGACGTCGTGACGCCAGTAATTCCTGACTGAACCCACTCTGCCCGCTGACTTGCTGCACCAGAGCTTTCATCGCTTTAAACACCTGCTTGTAATCAGGATGGTCGATCAGATTGCCCAGCGGAGCCGGCAGTTCACTTTCATCCAGCGCCTCTGCTTCGGCCACCAGCGCCACCAGCGTTTTACCGTGGAAACGGATTTCATGACCTGACAGTCCCAGATGATCCAGCTCACCCAGTGAACCTGGCATAAAGCGCGCGACTTTCCACAGGTGCTCTTCGCGCACAACAAAGTTAACCGCCATATCCTTTTCACGCGCCAGTTTCAGACGCCAGGCCGCCAGTCGCTGCAACGCGGCCAGTTGACGCGGACGCAATTGCCAGGCATTGGTGATATCCCGCCAGGCTTCATCCGGCGAAAGGCTATCCAGACGGCGCTGACAAAGATTGTCGCACTCACTGAGCGCCGCCGCCATGTTGCCGGCCTCTTCAGTGTTGATCATCAGCTGGCGCGCAATCGGCAGCAGATAGTGAACGTCTGCCGCCGCATATTCGCACTGACGCTGGGTCAGAGGGCGTGCCAGCCAGTCGGTGCGTGATTCACTTTTATCGAGTTCGACCTGCGTGAAATGCGCCACCATTGAGGCAAAGCCCCAGGAGAGCGGCTGGCCGGAGAAGGCTGCCAGAATCTGTGTATCGATCATCGGTGTCGGCAGCACGCCGAAACGGTGCAGGAAGACTTCCAGATCTTCACCTCCGGCATGGAGGAATTTGGTGACACGGGTGTCGGTAAGCAACGCAATAAAGGGTGACCAGTCACGGATATTCAGTGGGTCAATCAGCACCAATTGGTGATCGTCGAACAGCTGGATCAGGCCAAGCTGAGGATAGTAAGTACGGGTACGGACAAATTCGGTATCCAGTGCCACCGCCGCCTGCTGGCGCGCTTTCTGACACACGTCTGCCAGTTGATCATCCTGGTCGATAAGGGAATAGTTCACGTCTGATTTCCACCGCAGCTAACAACGCGCGGCGCTCCATGTTAAAAACAATAAAAACGCCGGACATGCCGGCGTTCAACCTCAATTTTGCCCGGATTCAGCTCGCGCCGGGTTTTACCTCGTCACGCAACTCGCGCCGCAGAATCTTGCCGACGTTGGTTTTGGGCAAATCATCACGAAACTCAATGATCTTCGGCACCTTGTAGCCTGTCAACTGACGGCGGCAGTGATCGAGCACGTCTTCTTTAGTCAGTGACGCGTCTTTTTTCACGATACAGACTTTTACGGCTTCGCCAGAAAGATCGCTCGGCACACCAATTGCCGCCGCTTCACGCACTTTAGGATGCTGCATCAGCACATCTTCGATTTCATTCGGATAGACATTAAAACCGGAGACCAGAATCATATCTTTTTTGCGGTCAACGATGCGGATAAAGCCTTCCTGATCAACGGTAACAATATCACCGCTGTGGAGCCAGCCATTTTTCAGCACTTCCGCTGTCGCTTCCGGATGCTGCCAGTAGCCCAGCATCACCTGGGGACCTTTGATGCAGAGCTCACCCGGCTCACCTGGCGGCACTTCGTTGCCATCGTCATCCAGAATCCGCACGTCTGTCGAGGGCACCGGCAGGCCGATACTGCCGGTATGACAGCTGATGTCATACGGATTGACTGACACCAGCGGCGAACATTCGGTCAGGCCATAGCCTTCCAGCAGATAGTGTCCGGTTAGCTTTTCCCAGCGTTCCGCCACCACTTTCTGCACAGCCATCCCGCCACCGGCCGAAAGACGCAGCGTTGAGAAATCGAGCTTATTGAACTGCTCATCGTTGAGCAGCGCATTGAACAGCGTGTTCACGCCAGTGATCGCGGTAAACGGAAATTTACCCAGCTCCTTAACGAAGCCAGAAATATCACGCGGATTCGTGATCAGCAGATTCTGACCGCCCAGCTCCAGGAAAAGCAGGCCATTCACTGTTAAAGCGAAAATGTGATAAAGCGGCAGCGCAGTGACGACAAACTCTTTACCGTCGCGCAGCACTTTACCGTAAGTCGCGCGGGTCTGCTCCAGGTTCGCCTGCATGTTGCGATGGGTCAGCATTGCCCCTTTGGCTACGCCGGTCGTGCCGCCGGTGTACTGCAGGAAAGCGAGATCGTCATTTGAGACGGTCGGACGCTGATAATTGAGTGTGGCACCCACGTCCAGAACATGACGAAAGGAGATGGCGCCAGGCAGATGATATTTAGGCACCAGCTTCTTCACATACTTGACGATAAAGTTAACCAGCGTCGCTTTTATGGGTGCCAGCTGATCGCCCATCCGCGTCAGAATGACATGACGCACCGCGGTTTCCGCCACCACTTTTTCCAGCGTGTGGGCAAAATTCGAGACGATGACGATGGCGCTGGCACCGCTGTCATTGAGCTGATGCCTGAGTTCACGTGGCGTATAGAGCGGGTTAACGTTGACCACCACCATGCCAGCGCGCAGCACACCAATCAGGGCCACCGGATACTGCAATAAGTTAGGCATCATCAGGGCCACGCGGTCACCCGCTTTCAGGCCCAGTTGCTGCTGGAGATAGGCGGCAAACGCGCGGCTCTTCTCCTCCAGCTGACGGTAACTCATCTTCTGACCCATGTTTATAAACGCGGGTTGATCAGTGTAGCGTTTTACGGCCTGCTCAAACAGATCCACCAGCGAGGTGTAACGATCTGCACTTATTTCGGCAGGCACATCTGCCGGGTAGCGTTTCAGCCAAACCTTATTCAAGGATTCACCCCGATAATTATGTTGTATTTCCATCGCTGCCTCAGCCAATCTGTTTTTTTAACAATATTTTAACTGATTGTACCAGTTTGCCTGGTTTGGCATGTTGAGGTTGCGAAGTGCATCACTAAATTTCGTGCAGCGAAAACAGGCAAATAAAAAGCCCGGCAGCGAGCACCGCAACCGGGCTGGATATCACCTTTTTCACCGTTACTCGGTCAGTATGGTTTGCACCTCAGTCGGCCCACTGTTAACCATACCCCAGTAAGGATTTGGGCCCCAGTAGCCGCCGCGATGACGAGTCGGACCATACCAGATCCAGGGATCCATTGGCTGAGGCGGTGCTGTTACCTGTTGCGCGAGACGCCAGCGCTGGTAACCTCGTACATCGATAACGGCAAATTTATAATCTGCCTCACCAATTTTGCCCTGCTCCGTTCCCTTCAGGGTACCCAGCACAGTGACATACTGGTTTCTGACATCCACTGGATCAACGAAGCCGTGGATATCGGCATAAATCCGCCCCACCGACGCCGCCCCCAGACGCGGTCTGGCGCTATCGTCCAGCGGCTGTGCAGCAATCTCAAGCCGGGTTTTGCCGTTCAGATTAGTGACATTCACGACCTTGCCGCCAAAGCGAGATTCCTGCCCGACGAAGATCGAAGGATCGCTCATGACCCGCAACAAATCCTGCTGCGGCTGAGGCGAGCTGCCCTGCAGTGTGTCGGGAATCGAGACACAACCGGTTAACGCCAGCACACAGGTCAGCAGCAGACCTGAAAGCCCTTTACCACACATTGACGACATAGACGTTCTCCCGTTAGGTAAAGACTTAGACTGGACGCATAACAATAAGTTGCGTGCATTTTACCGGCCAGGTAATTTTTTCCAGGCGACTTCATTACGCAGATAAGTGGGCTCCGCCGTCTCCGGCAGCAGCGTATTCCCCTGCGCCAGAGCAAGTATCGCCAGCGGCAGCATATCCTGAGCGGCAGGCAGCGTGACCTCACTGGCAATCAGCGTCAGTTCATGTCCCTGCTGCAGGCCAGGATAAGCCTGCCAGCCGGTGCCAGCGGTCATCCATTCACCAGAGAGCGACTGCATGCGTGCCAGTGCCGCTTCCGGCGACAACACACTTTCGCTGGCTTCGCCCTGCCAGGCACCGTGCTCATCACGCTGATATTCGGCCCAATAGACTTCGCCCATCCGCGCGTCAATCGCCGTTAATACCCGGGTTGCCCCGTGAAGGCGCCATGCGCCTTCCGCCAGCGTCGCGAGGGTAGAAACCGCGATCATCGGCAGTGCTGCGCCCAGTGCAAGGCCCTGCGCAATGCCAATGCCAATGCGTACGCCAGTAAAACTGCCCGGGCCGCGACCAAAGGCGAGCGCGTCCAGTTCGGTCAGTTCCAGCTGCTGTGCCAGCAGGAGCTCTTCGACCAGCGGTAAAATACGCTGGGTATGATCACGCGGGGCGATCTCGAATCGGGCATCAATCTGTTGCTGATTCAGCAAGGCAGCTGAACAGGCTTCTGTCGCCGTATCCAGCGCTAAAATTCGGGCTGACATGACCACCTCAGAAGAAAGAAAACGGCGCGCATATTAGCATAAAATTATGCGTCTGGTTCGGGTTGCTGACGGATAAAGGCGATGGCGCGGTCAATGTCCCGGGTGCGCGGCGTAGGTGGCAGGCTGTTGAGAAATAACGCGCCATAAGGACGCGATACCAGCCGCTGATCGCAAATCACCAGCACACCCCGATCATCCGTATCACGGATCAACCGCCCCACCCCCTGCTTCAGCGTGATCACGGCATCCGGTAGCTGCACATCCGTGAAGGGATCGCCGCCACGAATCCGGCAATCTTCCATTCTGGCTTTTAACAGGGGATCTTCCGGCGAGGTGAACGGCAGTTTATCAATAATGACCAGCGACAGCGCATCACCCCTCACATCAACCCCTTCCCAGAAACTGCTGGTCGCCACCAGCAGGGCGTTGCCTTTGTCGATGAACTGTTTCAGTAACTGACCTTTGCTGGTTTCACCCTGTACCAGCACAGGCAGGGTCATTGAGGCGCGAAATTCTGCCGCCAGTTCACGCATCATCAGGTGCGATGTGCAGAGGAAGAAACAGCGGCCTTTGTTGGCATCGATCAGCGGTTTCATCATCGCGGCCAGCTGGCGGGCGCCGCCGGGACGGTTAGGCTCAGGCAGATTGCGCGGCACGCAGAGCAGTGCCTGCTTCGCAAAGTCAAACGGGCTATTCAGAATCAGGCTCTTTGCCGCATTCACACCCAGTCGTTCGGCGAAATGGGCCATTTTTTCATCCACCGCCAGGGTGGCCGAGGTGAAGATCCACGCCGCTTTACGGTTGTCCATCACCTCCCGGAAGCGTTCAGCGACCGAGAGCGGCGTCAGCGCCAGAATAAAATGACGCGACGTACATTCATACCAGTAGCTGTAGCCCGGCTCGTTAATCGCCCGTAACCGTTTTAAGCGGGTACGGTAAAGCGCGGCGCGCTCAAAGGCGGCATCCAGCAGAGCTGAACGACCCAGCGAGAGTTTGATAACGTCGTAACAGAGCTCCAGCGCATCGTCCAGCAGGGTGAACATGCGCAGTATCTGGTTATCGCTCAGCAGTTCGCGCAAATTACCGCGATAACCCGGATCGCCTAATGACAGGCGGAAATCCTGTGCGCATTGCGCCAGTCGATCAGCTGATTTCTGCAGTTGCTGGGCATCACGCACTTCCGTGCGGTAGGCGGTAATAATATCTTTAGCCAGATCGAGTAACTGGCGGCTGGAGAGTTGCTGACCAAAATACTGGCTGGCGATATCGGGCAACTGATGGGCTTCATCGAAGATCATCACATCAGCCTCGGGAATCAATTCGCCAAAGCCCCCCTCTTTTACCACCAGGTCGGCAAGAAACAAATGGTGGTTAACGACCACCACATCAGCGTCCATGGCGCGCTTACGTGCCATGACCACAAAACACTCTTTATAGCGCGGACAATCCGTGCCCAGGCAGTTGTCGTTGGTGCTGGTCACCAGCGGCCAGATCGGGCTATCTTCGGTCACACCCGCACAGCTGCTGATGTCGCCATCTTTTGTCTGTGATGACCAACTGCGCAGCGTCACCAGATCGGTTAGCGCCTGCACGGTGAGCTCACCACCGGCCATCGACTGCTGTTCCATGCGTTCCAGGCAGAGATAGTTAGATCGCCCTTTCAGCAAGGCCGTTTTCCCTTTGAACTTCAGTGCCTTAATCATGGTGGGCAGATCGCGGCCATAAAGCTGATCCTGCAGCGCTTTTGAGCCGGTGGAGACAATGACTTTTTTTCCGGCCCGCAAGGCGGGTGCCAGGTAAGCATAGGTTTTGCCGGTGCCGGTGCCGGCTTCAACCACCAGTTCACCCTGCTGTTTTACGGCTTCAGATACCGCCTGCGCCATCTCACGTTGTGCTTCACGCGGTTTAAAACCTGCGATCGCCAACGCCAGTGCGCCATCCACTGCAAAATCGTCTGCCACATACCCTCTCTAAGAACGGCAAAAACACTGTAATTATGTCAGTATTGGATAAACAAATCAAAATCGATAAATATCAACAGGTTGAGGTTTTAGCCGTTTCAGGTGCGGCGGTACGTGACCCGAAAGTACGATAAGAAAACCTGAAATTTTACCGCTTCATTAAATACCCTGCTGAATAAGCTAATTAATAACAGGGACATTATTCCATTCGCTTTTTAATCTGTAAGGCGATAAACCGCCGTGCATCCGCGCAGGAATCGCTAAAGGTTTTCATCGATGCGAATGTCAGTGAGACTAATGACTGAAGGATTTTATCCGGGCAGTTTATCTGAACAACCCGAGCGGTCAGAGGTCATCACCAGGGTGTTGTTTAGCCAGATTCCAGCAACCCGGGTAAAGCTGAAAAGGCGCGGAGAGAAGTGAGTCAATGAGACCGGTGTAGAAACCGCAAAACTGCGCGACTGACGGTTTTGCGGCGTGAGTCAGAATTCAGAAGAAATAGAGGTCGTCAGACAACCGTTTCAAACGCCTAAACATCCTTTTCTAAGGGATCGTTTTCCTCATCCTCTTCTTCATCTTCCGGATAGATCTCAGCATCATCTGGCAGCGGTTCATCGTAATCAGGACGTTCAGACATAATTACCTCCGGTGATAAATAGCAAGGCTGCTATTTCAACTGATCATAGTTAACACTCACTGGAGGCCGCACACTTTCCACCTGAAATGTGAACCAAACGTGAATTCACTGTAATGGACTGAAAACAGCCCAACCGCACCTTGCTAATGATGCAGGTACAGTGCACCCGCCAGCATGATGATGAACAGCACGGCAAAGGTAACAAATCCCTGCTTACTGCCTTTGGATAACCCCACAAATGCCGCGATAACAATAAACAGCAGCGTCAGAGCGCCAGCCATTACCCAAAAAAGATACTGCGTATTCGCCATGCTTTAATCCTCAACCTGTGGCGCAATCTCATGACTGATTTATAACATTTTTAAGCCGCCAGTTCCCCTAATTCCGTGTTTCTTATCCCCTGTCAGCGCTAACAGCAGGCGCGATTAAGGACACTTCATTGTCAGCGCAGTTAGCGCCACAGTGTGATGCAGTTATCAAATGCAAATGAACACATCAGGTAATCAAAAGGCAGGATTATAATGATTAAATCAGCTTACTGTTGGGATGTGGCACCCGTAGGCTGATGTGCTGAGACTGGCTTAACATTGCCCTTCAGGTGATGTTTCGCAGATGGCTAAACCCGACTGCCTGTTTCAGGCGGAGGTACATCATGAATTATGTCCGCATCGGATCTCTGGCTGGCGTACTGCTGCTCTGCGGCTGCCAGGCACCTACCCCTGATCAGGCTCGTCTGCAGCAACCCGTTTTCCAGGGCCAAAGCGCCCGCACCGTCCCTCAGCTCAGCGACTGTATTTATCGCGGCTGGTCCACCACCAGCGTCATTGCACGGGATAACACCACCCACACCCAGCCGAACGGCAGTGAGATCAGCGTCTTTACCTGGGAAGATTCTATTTTTGCGGATGTTTCGCCCCGCCGAAAAGGTGCTGATGTGAAATATTTCACCACCTTCCGGATGTCCCCGGAAGTGATGGCAGACAGACAGGCGATTGTTGAGCGCTGCCTGTAAAGCGTAAGAGGTGACAGCGATATCAGGAGTGTGCCAGGCTAATGCGCAATTAACCAGGGAGAAACCGATGAGTATTACCCGCATTGACCCGGAACATCGTATGTCCGAAGCCGTCATTCATAACGACACAATCTATTACACCAGTGTGCCCGAAAATCTGGATGCCGACGCAGAAGCACAGACCGCCAATGCGCTGGCGGTGATTGACGCCATTCTGACCCGGCTCGGTAGCGATAAAAGCAAAATTCTGGATGCGACGCTGTTCCTGGTAGATAAAGCCGACTTCCCCGCCATGAACCGCGCCTGGGATGCCTGGGTTTCGCCGGGCAATGCGCCGGTGCGCTGTACGGTTCAGGCCGGTCTGCTAAATCCAAAATACAAGATCGAAATTAAAATCATCGCTGCACGTTAAACCTGCCGGGCGTTATTCCTCTTCGTTTTCGTCATCTTCGTCTTCGAATAACGCCCGAATACGTTCGCCCTTGTGATTTTCGCGGATTTCCTGCGCCACCTGGGCGATTGCTTCACCGCTCGATAGTCCGCCTGCCATCAGCGCCTGAATACGTTCGACGGCCTGTTGTTGTTGCTCATGAGAGAGAGCCGGTAATCCAATAAACATTTTTTACTCCTGCGTTGGGTCAGACAGTATCCCACGTGGAACTAACAGGTGCCAGTGAGGAAAAAATATGTCAGTCTGACCGCCTCTTAGCTTTCTGATTTGTCTGCCCGATGATTGTTGAAACCCTCACGCTTGATTATACCCCCGATGCGCTGACTCAGCGTTTCGCCACCCTTGCCCATCTGCCCTGGGCGATGCTGCTCTCCTCCGCGCAGGCCAGCCACAGTGACAACCGTTTTGATCTTCTGACCGCCGATCCCCGCGCCACCCTGGTGACCCGCGGCGCAATCACGACGCTCAGCGACCCAACCGGTACAACCGAATCAACCGCCGATCCCCTGTTGCTGGTGCAGCAACAGTGTGATGCGCTGGGCGTCACACCTGCATCCAGCGAGACGCTGCCGTTTCAGGGCGGTGCGCTGGGGCTGTTTGGTTATGACCTGGGCCGCCGGTTTGAGTCCCTGCCGCAGCGGGCTGCAGCCGATCTCACTACGCCTGACATGGCCGCAGGAATCTATGACTGGGCATTGATTGCCGACCATCATCAGCAAACCCTGACGCTCGTGGCGTTGAGCAATGTTGAAGAACGTGCCGCCTGGCTGGCACAGTGGCCTGTACGCGAAACTGTACCCTTTTCGCTGACAAGCCGCTGGCGCTCTAATATGAGCTATGCCGAATACGCCGCGCGCTTTGCCGCCGTTCAGGCTTATATTCAGGCCGGTGACTGTTATCAGGTAAACCTGGCACAGCGTTTTCAGGCGGGTTATCAGGGTGATGAGTGGCAGGCATTCACTCTCCTCAATGCGGCTAACCGCGCACCCTTCAGCGCGTTTCTGCGGCTGCCTGACAGTGCAATTCTCAGCCTGTCGCCGGAACGCTTCCTGTCGCTGAATAACAAGCAGATTGAAACTCGCCCCATTAAAGGGACCCGACCACGCTGTGACGACCCGATTGCCGACGCACAACAGGCGGAGTCGTTGCGCCATGCGGAGAAAGATCGGGCTGAAAATCTGATGATTGTTGATTTGCTGCGCAACGATATTGGCCGTGTGGCGCGACCCGGTTCGGTTACGGTGCCAGAGCTGTTTGTGGTTGAACCCTTCCCCGCCGTGCATCACCTGGTGAGCACGGTGCGGGCGCAGCTACCTGACAGCCTGCAGGCCACTGATTTACTGCGCGCCTGTTTTCCTGGCGGCTCGATAACCGGTGCACCTAAGATTCGGGCAATGGAGATTATTGATGAGCTGGAACCGCAGCGCCGCAATGCCTGGTGCGGCAGCATCGGCTATATCAGCCTGTGTGGCCGGATGGATACCAGCATCACGATTCGCACGCTAATCGCCGAAGGCCAGCAACTCTACTGCTCTGCCGGTGGCGGATTGGTGGCTGACAGCGATCCGGAAGCGGAGTATCAGGAAACGCTCGATAAAGTCAGCCGGATCTTACCGACACTTGAGCAGGCAGGAGGTTCAGTTGGCACTGACGATTGATGTTTTTCGCAGCCGTTTTTTATTGCAGCAACCCGCCCGCAGCACCCAGCGTCTCTCAGGACGTCATGCTGCGGTGCTGGTGCCTATTGTGGCCCGTCCTGAGCCGGGTTTGTTGCTGACGCAGCGTTCGCAGGCCCTGCGCAAGCACGCCGGACAGGTCGCCTTTCCCGGCGGGATGCAGGATGACACCGACGCCTCACTGATCAACACAGCACTCCGTGAAGCGCAGGAAGAGGTCGGCATCGATCCGCAGCAGGTCGAGATACTGGGTGCGCTGCCTGCCGTCACCAGCAGCACCGGCTTCCAGGTCACGCCCGTGCTGGGCATTATTCCGGCCGATTTACGACTTACTCTTAACCCGGATGAGGTCAGCAGTGCTTTTGAGATGCCGCTGGCCGAAGCTCTGCAGCTAAGCCGCTACAGCGCGCTGGAGGTGCATCAGGCCGGTGTACGCCATCCGGTCTGGCTCTCGCGCTACCAGGATTATCTGGTGTGGGGCATGACCGCCGGAATCATCCGTTCATTGAGCACCCAGATCGCCTTCTGAAACCTTTTTGCCTGTTTTTTCACAGATGCTCGCCAGCGACCTGCCGGGCTGCGCTATAATTTTTTCTATCGTTTTAGATAAGTTTATTTCATGCGAAAAAGCGCTCTTTTCCGGTGCATGACTATTACTATGGGCGCCATAAACTGCCCCGGCAGACTGAGAATAATTGTGAGGAGTGTCACCTGTGATTAGTGTTTTCGACATGTTCAAAGTGGGCATCGGCCCATCGAGTTCGCATACTGTCGGCCCGATGAAAGCGGGTAAGCAGTTTGTGGATTTGCTGTGCGAACAGGAAAAGCTTCAGGAGGTGACCCGAATCGCCGTAGATGTCTATGGTTCTCTGTCTCTGACCGGCAAAGGCCATCATACGGATATCGCGATCATCATGGGTCTGGCGGGTGAATCGCCCGATACCGTGGATATTGATGCGATACCCGCGTTTATTAAAGATGTCGAACAGCGTGAGCGGCTGCTGCTGGCGAAAGGCGCGCATGAAGTCGATTTTCCGCGCGAAGGCGGCATGGTGTTCCGCAGCGAGAACCTCTCGCTGCATGAAAATGGTCTGCGTCTGCTGGCGTTTGCAGGTGACCTGCTGATTCTGTCGAAGACCTATTACTCCGTTGGCGGCGGTTTCATCGTTGATGAAGAGCACTTTGGGCAGTCGGCACTGGATGAAGTGTCAGTGCCATGGCCGTTTCATTCCGCTAAAGATCTGCTGGCGCACTGCCATGAGACCGGCCTCTCCCTCTCTGGCCTGGTGATGAAAAATGAGCTGGCGCTGCACAGCCGCGATGAGATCTATGCCTATTTCACCGATATCTGGCAGACGATGCGGGCCTGTATCGATCGCGGTCTGAATACCGAAGGTGTGTTGCCCGGACCGCTGCGCGTGCCACGTCGTGCTGCCTCACTGCGTCGCCTCCTGACCTCCTCCACTAAGCACTCCAGTGACCCGATGATTGTTATCGACTGGATTAATATGTATGCACTGGCCGTCAACGAAGAGAACGCCGCAGGAGGTCGTGTCGTCACCGCACCAACAAACGGTGCCTGTGGCATCGTGCCGGCGGTGCTGGCTTATTACGATCACTTTATCGAGCCGGTAACCCCCGATATTTTTCTGCGCTATTTCCTTGCCTCCGGCGCCATTGGCGTACTGTACAAAATGAACGCATCTATTTCCGGTGCTGAAGTGGGTTGCCAGGGTGAAGTGGGTGTGGCCTGCTCCATGGCGGCGGCCGGTCTGGCCGAGTTGCTGGGCGGCAGTCCTGAGCAAGTCTGCGTGGCCGCTGAAATTGGCATGGAGCACAACCTGGGACTAACCTGTGACCCGGTTGCCGGTCAGGTTCAGGTGCCCTGCATTGAGCGCAATGCTATCGCCTCAGTTAAAGCCATTAACGCGGCGCGAATGGCACTGCGCCGTACCAGCGAACCTCGCGTCTCGCTGGATAAGGTTATTGAGACGATGTATGAAACGGGCAAAGATATGAACGCTAAATACCGCGAAACCTCACGCGGCGGTCTGGCAATTAAAGTGCAGTGTGATTGAACGAAACGTTTAAATGTTTAAATAACGTTCAACTGTAATAAAATCCGCATCCTGCGCTATCTCAGCGCAGGTTTTAACGGTAGAGTGTTTTCCGCGCAACCGTCCGGCTTTCGTCGCTTTCCAGACCCGCTTTTCTGCATTTCGGCCTCAATATTGATCTGGCCGTGCCGATACTAACCCCGTAATTTTTTGCTTTATTCTGGCTTTTTGGGAAGGTGGATACTGATGTTTATGGCCCAGCAATTTGTTGGACAATTCAGACGCAAGCGTTTGCTCATAGCATTCTCAATCGCCATCGTGGTCATGATATTGACGCTGGCCTTTCGCTATTTTGAAGAAAAGTCACGTATTGAACGTCAGGCAATGGATTTCGCCAATAAAGCGATTATGCGGTTTGACCGGATGTTTTCGCCGCTGGAAGTTTCCGCGAATAATACGCTGGGCCTCGTGGGTGTACCCTGCAACAATGTTCGTTTTCCACTCATCGAAAAAATCTCTTCTCTGCAGACGCTCCGGGCGATTCTGCTGGTGGATAACGATGTACTTTACTGCTCCAGTGTTTATGGACCCCGCGCGATTCCTTTTAGCCAGACCTGGCCCGACCTTGCCTATAATGGCGAGCGTATGACCCTCTCAACCGATGATTATCTTCTCAAAGGCTCACCGATTTTAATGTTGTGGACGCCAAAAAGCCCGGATAACCGCTCAGGCATTTTGCAGGTAATTAACATCGAAATGATGAGCAATTATCTGCTGGAGCCGCAGTTACCCTGGGTTGAACGCGCCGTGTTTAACGTTAACGGACAGAGCCTGGAGTATGGTAATCCGTTGATCGAGTCGACAGTCGCTGCAGACGATGAGGTGAGCTATGAACAAGGCTCGCTGCGCTATCCATTCACGCTTACACTCTATGGCCCCTCTCCTACCCGATCGGCGCTGGCAACGCTACCCTCACAGCTGCCGCTGGCAGTGCTGCTGAGCCTGCTTATGGGCTATATCGTCTGGCTGGCAACTGCAAATCGCATGAGCCTGAGCTGGCAAATCAGTTATGGCATTACCGCCCGCGAGTTTATGGTTTATTGCCAGCCACTGATCAATAGCAAAAGTGGTCAGTGCGACGGTATTGAGATACTGATGCGCTGGCATAATGCCCGTCAGGGCTGGATTGCGCCGGATGTTTTTATTCCGCTGGCTGAGCGCCAGAATCTGATCAAGCCGCTGACGCGCTTTGTGCTGAATGAAGTGGTGAGTCAGCTACCGCTCTTGCCCACGGATCCCGGCTTCCATATCGCTATCAACGTGGCTGCCAGTCATTTCCGGGACGGCGCAATTATTGAAGATCTGCAAAAGCTGTGGTGGCCCGCCTCGCCAGTGCCGACACTGATGGTGGAGCTCACCGAGCGGGATGCACTCCCGGTGGTGGATCAATCGGTCATTACGCAGCTGCACGATATCGGCGTTCAGCTGGCGATTGATGACTTCGGCACCGGTCATAGTTCACTCTCCTATCTGAAAGACCTGCAGCCCGACGTGCTGAAAATAGACAAAATTTTCACAGCAGCTATCGGCACTGACGCCATCAACGCGACGGTAACGGATATGGTGATTTCGCTGGCCCAGCGCCTGAACATCAGTCTGGTTGCTGAGGGCGTGGAAACGGCTGTGCAGGCGGCTTATCTGCGCGAACGCGGCGTGGATCATCTGCAGGGTTACTATTTTGCCCGTCCGATGCCGCTGCAGGATTTTCCGGCGTGGCTGTTACTGCACCAGGCCGATACCCACAGATAAAAAAACAGCCGCGACGTTGAAGCAGCGGCTGTCGGGAAGATTTACCGCGGCCGGTTATGCCAGCCGCGCCTTAGCAACAACGTGAAGAATTAACCCTCTTCATCTTCGTCATGCGGTTTATCTTTGGTGACACGCACCAGATCGATGCGGTAGTCGGTCGCTTCGATGATCTGGAAGTGCAGCGGAGTGATATCAATTACATCGCCAGGCAGCGGTAACTGCCCTTTCTGCTCAATCAGCAGACCGGCCAGCGAGGCGTGGTCCTCTGTCGGATCGACCAGCTCATGGAAATCGAGCAGTTGCTGCAGCGAATGCAGATCGGTCCCGCCCTTAACTAACCAGCCATCACCGTCCGCCACAATATCAGGCGTTTCATCTTCATCCGGGAATTCACCCGCGATCGCTTCCAGCACGTCCAGTGGCGTGATCAAACCCTGGACCACACCAAACTCGTTGGTGACGATAACGAAGCTACCTTTGGCACGGCGCAGCACGCCAAGCAGGTTAATCGGATCCAGCGTCTCCGGCACCACAATGGTCGGGCTATTGGCCGCAAAGGTTGCCACATCCACGCCATGCTCCAGCGCCACCAGCAGCTCTTTAGCGCGCACTACGCCGACAATTTCGTCCAGCTCACCCCGGCAGACCGGAAACAGACTGTGGGGGGTATCAAGCAGCTGACCGCGAATCTCATCCACCGGACGATTCGCATCAACCCAGGAGATTTCACCGCGCGGCGTCATGATGCTGCGAATTGAACGTGACGCCAGGGTCAGTACGCCATTAATCATGTAACGTTCTTCATCTTTAAACGCTTCCTGCGGCATCGCTTCCGCCAGCGCAGCCTCTTCGCTGCTGCTGGTGTTACTGTTACTGGCCATCTGGGCACGATTGCGGCCTCCCATCAGGCGCAGAATCGCCTCTGCGGTACGTTCACGCATCGGACGGTTGGACTGATGGCGGATAAAGTTTCGACGCGCAATCTGGTTAAACATCTCAATCAGAATTGAGAAGCCGATTGCCGCATAGAGATAACCTTTAGGAATATGGAAGCCAAAGCCTTCTGCCACCAGTGACAGACCGATCATTAACAGGAAGCTCAGACAGAGCACCACCACGGTCGGATGCGCGTTAACGAAGTTAGTTAACGGCTTAGACGCCAGCAGCATCACACCCATCGCAATCACCACAGCCGTCATCATCACCGGCAGGTGGTTGACCATACCTACAGCCGTAATCACAGCATCCAGCGAGAAGACCGCATCCAGCACCACAATCTGCGTCACGACTGCCCAGAAACTGGCATATCCCCGATTACCTGATCCGTCGAGCTGCCGGTTCTCCAGCCTCTCGTGCAACTCCATCGTCGCCTTAAATAACAGGAACAGACCACCCGCCAGCAGAATTAAATCACGACCCGCAAAGCTGAAACCGCCTACGCTGAAAAGAGGTGTTGTCAGCGTCACCATCCAGGAAATCAGTGACAGCAGGCCCAGACGCATAATCAGTGCCAGCGACAGGCCAATCAAACGGGCCTTGTCACGCTGCTTTGGCGGCAGTTTGTCGGCCAGAATGGCAATAAACACCAGATTATCGATGCCGAGTACGATTTCCAGCACGATGAGCGTCAGTAAACCCGCCCAGATTGAGGGGTCGAATAAAAATTCCATTATTTATGACTCCAGAACAGGGAACAGATTGAGCCGGTGCGTATCAGCGCAGCAAAGCGTGACATCCGGGTGGTCGGGAAAGCGGTGAAAACGCCGCGAGGCGAAGGGTGACGCGCCAGCAGGCGCAAAGAACAGGTTAAGCGACGTCGGTGACGATCCATAAAGGTGGGCTGAAGCCCGTTACTCCTGAGTATTAAACAGAACGTTAATGTATCAGGTCGGTGATTTGCGTCAAAAAATTTTCTTATTTTTACAATCTGCAGAGCGGATGATCGGGCGCATAAAAAGGGTGACTCGCCTCTTCACAGGGTGAATAGCTGACAGACATCACATAATTTATTTTTTCGATCACTAAAATAAATCGCGACTTTATCGCCTTAACGTCATTAACCCATGTTTTTTCGACGCTAAACCGATTAATCGAATCACCCGGTTAAAACAATAACCAAAGCATGACTCAATACAGTTCATTGACTCAGATGAGCATCTCTAGCGAACGGAGGTAGCACGTGACCATTGCGATTGTAATTGGTACACACGGCTGGGCAGCGGAACAACTGCTGAAAACAGCAGAAATGCTGTTGGGCGAGCAGGACAATGTCGGCTGGATAGATTTTGTCCCTGGTGAAAATGCAGAAACGCTGATTGAAAAATATAATGCACGACTGGCAGAACTGGATACCAGCAAAGGGGTCCTGTTTTTAGTCGATACCTGGGGTGGCAGCCCGTTTAATGCGGCCAGCCGTATCGTCGTCGATAAGCCCCAGTATGAGGTCATCGCCGGGGTCAATATCCCGATGCTGGTCGAAACCCTGATGGCGCGCGATGACGATCCCGGATTTGACGAACTGGTCGCCGTCGCGGTCGAAACTGGCCGTGAAGGGGTTAAAGCCCTGAAAGCCAAAGAAGAAGCACCGGCACCGGCTGCGGTAAAACCGGCCGCTGCAGCGCAACCGGCTAAACCGATGGCACCTGGCGATCACATGAAAATCGGACTGACGCGCATAGATGACCGTCTGATTCATGGACAGGTCGCGACACGCTGGACGAAAGAGACCAACGTTCAACGCATTATCGTGGTCAGTGATGAAGTGGCCAACGACCACGTGCGTAAAACCCTGCTGACGCAGGTCGCCCCGCCCGGCGTGACAGCCCATGTGGTGGATGTCGATAAAATGGTGCGGGTGTGGAATAACCCGAAGTATGGTCAGGATCGCGTGATGCTGCTGTTTACCAATCCCACCGATGTTCTGCGCGTCGTGGAACAGGGTGTGGATATTAAAACGGTGAACATCGGCGGGATGGCATTCCGCCAGGGAAAAACCCAGGTGAATAATGCAATCTCGGTTGATGAAAAAGATATTGCCGCCTTCCGAAAACTCAACGAACGCAATATTGAACTGGAAGTGCGTAAAGTTTCCAGTGACCAGAAACTGAAAATGATGGATCTGATTGCGAAAGTTAACGCGTAACAGAAGCACTTCTGCGCCTGCGTTTCCGGGCTCGTCGTTATCCTGCTGAGGACAAGAAGTATGATGGAAATAACCTCGCTACAAATTATTTTAATTTTTATTGTCGCCTGCATTGCCGGTATGGGGTCGATTCTGGATGAGTTTCAGTTTCACCGACCGCTGGTGGCCTGTACTCTGATTGGTATCGTGCTGGGTGATATGAAAACCGGCATTATCATCGGTGGTACGCTGGAGATGATTGCACTGGGCTGGATGAACATCGGTGCCGCCGTGGCCCCTGATGCCGCCCTCGCCTCCATTATCTCGACCATCCTGGTGATCGCCGGCGGTCAGAGTGTGGGTGCCGGTATCGCGCTGGCCATTCCGCTGGCGGCGGCCGGACAGGTGCTGACCATTATCGTGCGTACCCTGACTGTGGCCTTCCAGCACGCAGCTGATAAAGCCGCCGAAAAAGGTAACCTCACGGCCATCTCCTGGATCCATGTCTCTGCCCTGTTATTGCAGGCGATGCGTATCGCTATTCCGGCGCTGATTGTGGCGATTTCGGTCGGCACCAGTGCGGTTCACGCCCTGCTCAGTTCTATCCCTGAAGTCGTCACTAACGGTCTGAATATCGCGGGTGGCATGATTGTGGTCGTCGGTTACGCGATGGTCATCAACATGATGCGCGCAGGCTACCTGATGCCGTTCTTCTATCTCGGCTTCGTCACCGCGGCGTTTACCAACTTTAACCTGGTGGCGCTGGGCGTGATTGGCGTGGTCATGGCCGTGCTCTACATCCAGCTCAGCCCGAAATACAACCGTGTAGCAGGCGCACCCAATGGTGCAGCAACCGCAAACGATCTTGATAACGAACTCGATTAAGGAACAGGTGAGCACATGGTTGATATTACGAAAGTCGAAAAGAAACTGACAGCCGGAGATGTTCGCGCCGTCTTTATGCGCTCGAACCTGTTCCAGGGCTCATGGAACTTTGAACGTATGCAGGCGCTGGGCTTCTGCTTCTCTATGGTGCCGGTGATCCGCCGTCTCTATCCGGAGAACAACGATGAGCGTAAGCAGGCAATAAAGCGTCATCTGGAGTTCTTTAACACCCATCCTTATGTGGCCGCGCCGGTACTGGGCGTCACCATGGCGATGGAAGAGCAGCGTGCCAACGGCGCACCCATCGACGATGCGGCGATTAACGGCCTGAAAGTCGGCCTGATGGGACCGCTGGCCGGTGTCGGCGACCCGATCTTCTGGGGCACGGTACGTCCGGTGTTTGCCGCGCTGGGTGCCGGTATCGCAATGAGCGGCAGTCTGCTGGGGCCGTTGCTGTTCTTTGTGCTGTTTAACCTGGCGCGTCTGCTAACCCGCTACTACGGCGTGGCGTATGGCTATCGTAAAGGAATCGACATTGTCAGCGACATGGGCGGCGGTTTTCTGCAGAAGCTCACGGAGGGCGCCTCGATTCTGGGCCTGTTTGTCATGGGGGCGCTGGTCAACAAGTGGACGCACGTTAACATCCCGCTGGTCGTCTCGCGCATCACCGACTCCACCGGTAAAACCACCGTCACCACGGTTCAGTCGATCCTTGATCAACTGATGCCGGGCGTGGTGCCGCTGCTGCTGACCTTTGGCTGTATGTGGCTGTTGCGTCGTAAAGTGAACGCGCTGTGGATTATCGTCGGCTTCTTCGCCATCGGTATCTTTGGTTACTGGATCGGCCTGCTCGGTCTGTAATTTCACCCGGCCGGGAGCCTGCGCTCCCGGCTTTTAAGCGTGGTGAGCTGAGCCACAACCGGCTGAGCTCACCCTGTTTGAGGTAGATGTGATGTCTTTAACTGACGCGTTGATTGCGTGTTGTATCGCCGCCCTGATGGGGTTTGCCGTTTACCATGAGGCGATTCTGCCGCGTCGGCATGGCCCCACCCGCTTAAGGGTCACGCTGCGCAGGCAGCATAAACTCGACAGCCTGATTTTTATCGGTCTGCTGCTGATTTTGCTGTGGAACAACGTCAGTCATCACGGCCCGCAGCTCACCACCTCTCTGCTGATGATGCTGAGTTTTCTGGCGTTCTGGCTCTTCTGGCTGCGAAAACCTACGCTACTGATGAAGAATGATGGATTGTTTTACGCCGGTGTCTGGATCGATTACCGGCGGATTCAGGGGATGAATCTCTCTGAGGATGGCATTCTGGTGATTCAGCTTGAACAGCGTCGACTGCTGATCGCGGTGCAGCAACTCGACGATCTGGAGCGCATCTATAACACCCTGGTAGAAGCGCGTTAGTCGCGCTGCCACATCGTCAGGCTAAAGTCGGCATCGCAGCTGAACTGCTCGCTCTGCTTCAGCGTTTGCCAGACCTCCTCCCGCGCCCGCCAGGCGAATGGCGTCATCTGCAACAGGGTTGTCGCGGCTGCACTGGTTAATGCCATCGGGTAACGCAGCGCCTGCTGTGTCACCTGCGTGAATCCGGGGTACGCTTTCTGCTCCGGCACATGCAACTGCACTTCGCGGTAAATCAGCGCTTTAAACTGTTGCAGATGATGCGGGCCAGGTGTGACCGTCAATACCAGGCCACCCGGCTTCAGCACGCGTGCCAGTTCTGCTTCATTGCAGGGGGCGTAGATGCGTACCACCGCATCCAGGGCCTGATCGGCAAAGGGTAAGCGCTGGCTGGAGGCGACGCAGAAGCGCACCGCAGGATAGCGCTTTGCCGCCAGACGGATAGCCATTCGGGCAACATCCAGCCCATAAATCTGTGCCTCTCCGCCTGCCGCCTCAGCCAGTGCGGCGGTGTAGTAGCCTTCGCCACAGCCTATATCAAGAATTTTGCACGCCGGCTGGGTCAGTGCCGGGCTGAGCAGGCTGACCACCTGATCACGAAGCGGTTGGTAGTAGCCTGCCTCAAGAAACGTCCGCCGTGCCTGCATCATCTCTGCACTGTCACCTGGCTCCCGTGAGCGTTTGTGCTGAACGGGCAGCAAATTGACGTAGCCTTCTTTCGCCTGATCAAACTGATGGCGATTTTCACAGCACCAGCTGCGGTTTGTGAAGGTCAGAGGTGAGTGGCAAAGAGGGCAAATCAGGGACATAAGGTGCTCCGGCATCAGATAACGCGGCGCAGTGTAACCTTATCGTTTACGCATCGGAAGCATAAAGAAAGCCCCGGCTGAGAAGCCAGGGCTTTGAGATTCCGTGTCAGGGTGCGACGCACCGAGGCGGAGTCGAATCAGATAGCAGTTACGTTAACTGCTGCCGGGCCTTTCTGGCCGTCCTGAATTTCGAACTCAACGCTCTGGCCTTCAGCCAGGGTTTTGAAACCATTGCCCTGGATAGCAGAGAAGTGTACGAACACATCTTTGCTGCCGTCAGCAGGGGTGATAAAACCAAAACCTTTAGACTCGTTGAACCACTTAACCTGACCTTTAATCTTTGCCATTTTGCAAATTCCTTTAGATGTTTATTTAGCCCGAAGGCTGTCATACAGAAAAACCAGAGACATTACTGCATGAGGCACTAATTAAGGTTCGGCAAGGAAGCGGTATTCAACGTCAACGTCTTTACTCGTACTTCTTTACTGAAGATGCCATGCATAAACAGAACTGTACCTCGTTTAACTCAGGAATTGTTATCACATATCCTAAAAATAATGGCAAGCCATTTTTAGGGGCTCAGAGAGCCTGTGCACATAATTGCCAAAAGGCTCACATTGCCTGTCAGGTGGGTTTACGCATGTCTGCACGAATAAGGCCCCTGCCCGGCCAGCGCGGTGCCACGTTGCGGCTGCCAGTATGAATTCGATGGATACCATAAGAAATTAATATTTCACAAATATGGCAATTGCAGAATGATTAAGCGAAGCGGTAACGGTTGAAGATATCAGAAATCTGACGTCAATCCTGTACACCGCTGTTTATTTTTGTACAAACAACATTTTTTTGCACCAAAACCATGAGTAACACATTAGCCTTGCGTCAAATAAAAGCATCGAAGACAATTTTTCTTATTAATAATTTAACTTTCGATTTGAAAAATTGATATCAGATAAAAAAGTACTGGCTTTTATTTATCCATCAGGGTTTAGGATAATTCCTGGGCGTCATTATTCAGCCTTCGGCTTTCACCTATTCGCCAGGGCGTGAAGCCGTCGTTTCGCTCGTTTGCCCGCAGCAGCGCATCTGCCAGTTCTTTTGGTGGCGCATCCAGTGACTCATCGGCCAGTTCGTACACACCCCAGTGGACCGGCAGCGTTAACGGCCTGCCGGCTGCCTGCCACAGCGCCACCGCCTGATCGGGATTCATATGCTGGCTTGCCATGAACCATTCAGGTGCATAGGCGCCAATCGGCAAAGCGGCCAGGTTGAACGGCCCCAGTCTGCCCGGAATGTCCAGCAGGCTGTCGCTATAACCGCTGTCGCCCGAAAACCAGAAACGTACGGAGGCAGACCGCACAACCCAGCCGCACCAGAGCGAACGATTTCGATCGCGTAGCGTTCTCATGCTCCAGTGACGTGCCGGAACGGCATCAAAACAGAGGCCATTGACCGCAGTCTGCTGCCACCAGTCGAGCTGATGCACCTGTTTCACGCCCCGCGCCCTGCACCACTTAGCCAGACCCAGCGGCACAATAAAGGTTGCCTGAGGGAAACGCCGGACAATAGCTTTAACGGTCGTCCGATCAAGATGATCGTAATGGTTATGAGAAATCAACACCACATCCAGACGCGGCAGATCAGCGATACTGAGCGGCGCAGGTGTTTTTCGCTGTGGTCCGGCAAATGAGAACGGCGAAGCGCGTGAGCCGAGTGCAGGATCGATCAGGATATATTGCTCGTTCAGCCGTAACAGCACGGCAGCATGCCCCAGCCACCAGATGCGATCGTCACTGCCGCGGATGTCGGCTGGCTGCCACCATTGATCGGTGAACGCCGCATAGCCCTGCTGTGGAGGATGCGGCAGTCCCTGAGCCTTACGCTCTCTGCGCCAGCGCTGCAGATCGCCTGGCTGGCGCTGCTCCGGTTCTGGACTACAGAACCCCTCGGGCGTATGGTGCGCTTTACTGCTGTCATACCACGGATTTTTCCAGGCCATCCTGCCTCTCTGCTGTGATTAACGTTCCGGAATTAACCGGATAAAGTCCCGTTTCTCCGCATCTTCATCGGTTTTTTTGACCTCGGAGACGGGCTGCATCTCAATCAGACGGCGCAGCAACTGGTTCTGTTTCTTCTGCTCTTCCAGCAACGACGCCAGTAAGTGAATTTGCTCTCCGGCGCGAACGCTGGCCCGGTTAACAAAGAACCAGGCAATAAACGCCACAATTAAAATAATGACCATCAGGCCATAACTGACCAGCGGTCCCGGATTTGCGGCTAACTCATTCATAACTGCCTCATAAAACAAAGTGAAAACGCCAACCCCCTATTCTACCTTTAGCCATCACAAAAGATAATGGGGATCACGTCAATGCAGATTTTGCCGTTTCAGTTATCTCTGATCGATCCTGCCTGAAAACCGAGGCATGCTGATATCATCATAACCTGCAGCACCAGGTTGTGCGCTGAGTTATCTTTCACAAGGAGACATAATGAAACTGTTGATTCGCACGATAGGCTTGCTAGCGGTGATCTGGCTGGCGATGCTGTTTACCGGCTATGGCGTATTAACCGGCAGCACTAAAAATGCAGCCGGACTTGGCCTGCAATGCAGTTATCTGACCGCTCGCGGCGTGATCAGCGCGCAGTATCTGCACACTGACAGTGGTGTAGTGGGCGTAACGGATTGCCCGTTGCTGAAGAAAAGCGGAGAAGTGATCGATAACTAGTAGTATGGCGGGCCGGATGGCCCGCTGTTTTCAGAACGGGTAGTCGTGATAGCCCATCTCTGATGAAAGCGTGCGCGCCGCACGATGCAGCATGGCCACGTAATCCTGACGGGCATCTTCTGAAAAACGAATGGTGGGAAAAGAGATACTGAGTCCCGCAATCACCACGCCAAATCGGTCGAATACCGGCACGGCGAGGCAGCGCAATCCCTCTTCCTGTTCTTCATTATCCTCACCATAACCCTGCGCTCTGACCTGATCCAGCGTCGTAATCAACGCCTCCGCGCTTAACAGCGTATTGGCCGTGCTACGTTTAAACTCCACATCCCGTAGAATCTCCTCCACTTCGCTTCGGTCGCGCCAGGCCAGCAGCACTTTACCGATCGCAGTGGTATGCAGCGGATTACGACGACCAATGCGTGAATACATACGCAGGTTATAGAGCGAGTCGATTTTGTGGATGTAGACAATACTGTCCTCTTCCAGCGCGCCCAGATGAATCGTCTCTTTGGTCAGACGCGACAACTCACGCATCTGCACATCCGCGCTGCGGATTAAATCAACGTTCTGTAATGCTTTTGCACCCAGCTCAAACAGCTTCAGCGTCAGTGAGTACTTCTCGCTCTCGCCTTCCTGCGTGACATAGCCCAGCGACTTCATGGTCTGCAGAAAACGGTAGACGGTGCTTTTTGACATCATGACGCGCTGCGCGAGCTCAGTAATACCATGATCGCGCTCTTCGCCCAGCGCCTGCAAAATGCCAAACACTTTAAGAACAGAAGAGACCGAATCAGGCTGTTTATCATTTTCACCAATGGACATCGCGCACCTTATTAAACCTGTTTCAAAAAAAATGGAACGGATAGTCAGTATAGAGTGAGGCGCAGCATGGCAGCAATGCTTTAACCCATGCGTCATATTTTAAGACAGTTTTTTATCCGTTCGATCGCTGCATTTCAGCGTTAATTTCATTAGCATGATGATATTCACCCTCTTTAGTAATTAACTTATGACTCTTTCTCCTCCGCAGGATGGATTACCAGGCCGTCAGCGCTATATGGCTATTGCCACAATCGCTATCGGGCTGACCATGGCGGTGCTGGATGGCGCGATTGCCAACGTCGCCCTGCCGACCATTTCGCGTGAACTCAATGCAAGCCCGGCGCAGTCAATCTGGATAGTGAATGCCTATCAGATTGCGATTATCGTCTCGCTGCTGTCGCTCTCGTTTCTGGGCGATATGCTGGGCTATCGGCGCGTCTACCAGGCCGGCCTGGCGCTGTTTATTGCCACCTCGCTGTTCTGCGCCTTCTCGACCACGCTAACCATGCTGACCTTTGCCCGCGTGCTGCAGGGGTTAGGTGGCGCCGCGCTGATGAGTGTGAACACTGCGTTGATACGCATTATTTATCCCCAGCGCTATCTGGGACGCGGCATGGCAATTAACTCGCTGGTGGTGGCGGTGTCGACCGCGGCAGGCCCGACAGTAGCGGCTGCGATTCTGTCAGTGGCGAGCTGGAAATGGCTGTTTCTGATTAACGTCCCGCTGGGTGCTATTGCACTGTGGCTGGCGCTGCGCACACTGCCCGATAATCCGCAAAAAGCCACCGCACAGAAATTTGATGTGCCCAGCGCGATCATGAATGCCCTGTTCTTTGGTCTGATCATCTCCGCATTGAGCGGTTTTGCGCAGGGTCAGAGTCATCTGCTGGTGCTGTCGGAGGTCGTTGTTCTGTTGGTGACAGGCTGGTTCTTTATTCGTCGTCAGTTAAACATGGCGGTGCCGCTGCTGCCGGTTGATCTGTTGCGTATCCCCATTTTCAGCCTGTCGATGGGCACGTCGGTCTGCTCCTTCTGCGCGCAGATGCTGGCGATGGTCTCACTGCCCTTCTTCCTGCAAAACGTCCTGCAGCGTGATGAGGTGGCAACCGGTTTACTTCTGACGCCCTGGCCGCTGGCGACCATGGTGTTTGCGCCAATAGCCGGCCGGCTGATTGAGCGGGTGCATGCCGGGCTGCTGGGAGGAATCGGGCTGGCGATGTTCGCCCTGGGGCTGTTCCTGCTCGCCTGGCTGCCAGCAAACCCTGGCGATGGTGATATTATCTGGCGCATGATGCTGTGCGGTGCCGGTTTTGGGCTGTTCCAGTCACCTAACAACCACACAATTGTCACCTCTGCTCCACGTAACCGCAGCGGCGCTGCCAGCGGCATGCTGGGTACCGCGCGCCTGCTGGGTCAGAGTATGGGTGCTGCGCTGGTTGCGCTGATGTTTAATCTGTTTGATGAGCGTGGCACGCACGTTTCGCTGCTGCTGGCGGGCAGCTTTGCCGCCGTGGCGGCGCTGGTGAGCGTGTCGCGCATGACGCAGACCCGCGCCTGATGGCAGCGAAAAAGCGAACGCCTTACAGCATGTGAACCGATTCGCTGCAAGGCCGGGTCTGCACAGGGAACCCTGACAAATCAAAAAGACGACTGTCATCCAAGACGGTCGTCCTGCACGATTACGCACCTCATCCCTGATGTGCGCCCATAAACGGGCCAACGCTTTGCGTTGTTTAAAAACGCTCCCGGCGTTTTTGTACAGGCGTCGGGACGTTATCCTCCTCTCTCTGGGTTCCCTGCTCTTTGAGCTAAGATACTGGAGCTAAGATATTGCTGTCAGATTCAATCTGATGCTGATTTCTAAAACAGAAAAGGCGACCCGCGGGTCGCCTTATTTGCTCTGCTTAGTGCTACTTCAGATACTGACCGCTGCGCAGTGCTTCAATACGCTTATCTAACGGCGGATGCGACATAAACAGCTCACTGAATGATTTGCCTTTGCCGTTGATGCAGAACGCCATCATGCTGCTCGGCTCCTGCGGTTCATAGCTGGTTTTCAGACGCTGTAACGCCGCAATCATCTTCTCACGACCAACCAGCTTCGCTGAACCGGCATCGGCATGGAACTCACGGTGACGGGAGAACCACATGGTAATGATGCTGGCGAGAATACCAAACACCAGTTCCAGCACCATCGACACCGCAAAGTAGACCAGCGGATTGCCGTTGCTGCTCTCCTCACCATCACGGTTGCCGGACATAAAGCCTGCCGCGATCTGCGCCAGAATGCGTGAAACGAAAATCACAAAGGTGTTCACCACGCCCTGGATTAGCGTCATGGTGATCATGTCGCCATTAGCGATGTGCGACACTTCGTGTGCCAGTACCGCTTCCGCTTCATCACGGCTCATGTTTTGCAGCAGACCGGTTGAGACAGCAACCAGTGAGGCGTTACGTCGTGCGCCGGTCGCAAAGGCGTTGATGTCAGGTGCGTGATAGATTGCGACCTGTGGCATCGCAATGCCCGCCTGCTGGGCCTGACGGCCAATAGTATCCACCAGCCAGTGCTCGGTTTCGTTGCGTGGCTGTTCAATCACTTCACCGCCAACCGATCGCAGCGCCATCCACTTCGACATCAGCAGTGAAACAAACGCACCGCCGAAGCCAAACAGGCCTGCCATGATCATCAGGCCCTGAACACTGCTTGACTGGATCCCTGTCAGGCTGAGAATCAGCCCGAATACCAACATCACAGCCAGGTTGGTCATCAGGAAAAGAGCAATACGCATCATTTTTGTTAATCTTCCTCAGTAGTTCACGCGCCTATACGCGGATCCATATCCTATGGGCATTGGGCTGCTTTTCAAGCAACCTTAACGTTTAAGTGCCTAAAAAGACATAACTTTACATTCTGACACGCCTGATGAGCAACCCAGCCTGCAGGCGGCTTCTCGCGCGCTAATCATTGGTTAATGGAAACTTTTACGGACGCAAAAAAAAAGCACCGCTTAGCGGTGCTTTTTCTGGCAACAGCGGCTTATTTCGCCGCGGGTGCGTCTGGCTGGGATTTCTCAAGCTGGGCAAGATCATTTGCGATCTTCACCGTCTCGTCGAGATACGGATCCGGCTCTTTATAATCTTTCGGCAGCTCATCCAGGTTTTTCAGCGGTTTTTTGCCTTCTGCCTGATAGCGCGCGTTGATGCGCTCCAGTCGTGAGGCATCATCTTCGTGGTTCTCTTTCTCGCGCTGAGCAAGATTAAGTGACACGATATTGCGCTTATCTTTCAGGGCATTGTAACGGGCAATGTCCTTCATGATGTACTGGAACTCGCGATCCTGTGCGATGCGATCAGCATGCTGCTTCGTCAGCTGCGCAACTAGCGGTTTAACATCACCGGTTTTGGTGTAGGTTGCCGCTTTGATGCTGTCCCACGGCAGTGCGTTATCCTCAAATTTCTCACCGGTTTCAGCCGCTTCTACGCCGGTTGGCATCAGCAGATCCGGCGTGACGCCTTTGCGCTGTGTACTGCCGCCGTTAATGCGATAGAACTTCTGGATGGTATAAGAAACGGAGCCTAACGCTGGCCACTCCGGACGCAGCATCTGATCATAGATGCGGTTCAGAGAGCGATACTGCTGAACGGTGCCTTTACCAAAGGTTGGCTCGCCAACAATCACTGCACGACCATAATCCTGCATCGCGGCAGCGAAGATCTCAGAGGCTGAGGCGCTGAAGCGATCGACCAGCACCACCAGCGGACCTTTATAGTAAACAACGCCGTCGTTATCGCTGTCTTCGCGCACCCGACCATTGTTGTCGCGAACCTGCACCACCGGACCACTCGGAATAAACAGGCCGGAAAGGGATACCGCTTCGGTCAGCGCGCCGCCGCCGTTGGTACGCAGGTCGATGACCACGCTGTCGACGTTCTGTTTCTGCAATTTCTGCAGCTGGACCTTCACGTCGTCGGTCAGACCGACATAGAAGCCAGGAATATCGAGCACGCCGACTTTCTGCTTGCCGACATTTTTAATGGTCAACTTCACCGCACGGTCTTCCAGACGGATTTTCTCACGCGTCAGCGTGACAGTACGGGTTTTCGTGCCCTTACCGGCTGGCAGAACTTCCAGGCGCACTTTGCTGCCTTTAGGCCCTTTGATTTTTGCAACAACATCATCAAGACGCCAGCCGATAACATCTTCCATTGGCTTGCCTGGCTGCCCGACACCCACAATGCGATCGCCAACGGTTATGGCTTTGCTTTTCGCTGCCGGACCGCCTGCCACCATTGAGTTGATCACGGTGTAGTCGTCATCCATCTGCAGAACCGCACCGATGCCTTCCAGAGAGAGGCTCATCTCCGTGTTGAACTGCTCGGTGTTACGCGGCGACAGATAGCTGGTGTGGGGATCGATTTCGCGGGCGAAAGCGTTCATCACCAGCTGGAAAACATCTTCACCGTTGCTCTGGGCCAGACGGCGGATCGCGAAGTTGTAACGCTTAGTCAGAACGTCGCGAATCTCATTGTCGTCTTTACCGGCCAGCTTCAGGCTCAGCTGGTCATATTTAACCTTGGCATCCCAGAGCGCGTTTAGTTCAGCCTCATTTTTCGGCCATGGCGCTTTGGCGCGGTCAATGTCGATAGTGTCATTGCCGCTGAAATTCATCGGACGCGCCAGCACCGTCAGCGCATACTGATAGCGCTCAAAACGGCGCTTCTGCGCCAGATTATAAATATCGTAAAAAAGATCCAGCTTGCCACTGCGGAGCTCATCGCCCACGGTGGTTTTTTTGCTGGCAAACTGCGCCACATCCGATGCCAGCAGCACATTGTGGCTGTAGTCGAGCATGTTCAGATAGCGATCAAAAATTTTCGCTGAAAAGTTCTGATCCAGATCGAACTGGCGATAGTGGGAACGGGTAAAGCGCGACGTGACGCGCTCACTGACAGTGGGATCCTGCGGGTCTTCGTGAAGCTGGGGAATCTGGTCGGCGCGCGTAATGTTCTCTGCGCCGAAGGATGGGCCTGCTAATAGCAGGCCCGCAATAAGTCCAACTTTAAAAAGGGTGTTCATGCCGGGGTTAGCCTCCGTTTCAGAACTGCAAGTGTTCTGCGCGCACAATCATTGCCATGCCGGAAGCGAGCTGGACCCGAACGCCGTCTTTTGATACTTCAAGAACGGTAGCGTCCATCGCACTTTTGCCTGCTTTAACTTTAATACTCTGGCCGGGTTGCAAAGTTGAGGTATCAGTGATGGGTCGGGCTTCCTGCTCCGGACGTGGGGCTGGCTTGCGATGCTGTGAAGCAGTCGCACGCGGTGCTGCAGTGGTCTGCGGACGCGGTTTACGCGCAGCGTCACCTTCTGCAGGCTTACGAGCCGCGGGCTTGCGTGGACGACGCGGTGCTGCGCCCTCTTCGCTTTCACCGGCTTCACGACGTGCAGCGCGCTGCTGGTCACGCTGCGCCTGGACTCGGGCTTTCGCTTCTTCCAGCTGCTTGCGTGCATGCTCTACGTGTTGCTCATCCAGCACGCCACAGGCGTTGCCGTCGAGATCGACACGGATAGCACCGGCTTTAATGCCGTACAGATAACGCCAGCTTGACGTATAAAGACGCAGCGCGGAACGCAGCTGTGTTTTGCTCAGACCCATTTCGCCCTGAACACGCTCGACCAGATCCTGAAAGATACCGATTTTGAGCGGACGCGCTTCACCTTCAGCGCTAAAGCAGTGCGGAAAGCGCTCCGCCAGAAAAGTGATGACTTCTTTACTGCTATTCAACTTAGGTTGATTTTCCATGAAATTTCCTGATTACAACGGGTTTGCCGACCAGCGCAGGCATGAACAGGCGACATTATAATGACAACATCGCTAAATGCCATGTGATCCAGTCGATTAGCTGCGCGTCAGCTGCAGATATTTTTCTAAGTCGCTGTTCGCAAGCACTTCACAAAGCCCATCAGTCAGTGTGACCAGCCCCGATTCGTCTTCGCTGTCAAAGCGATTGTATGTCACGCTGTCGATGTCCAGCACGCCAACCACCGTGCCATTCACTTTCAGAGGAATCACAATCTCAGCATTGCTGGCAGCGTCACAGGCAATGTGGCCCGGGAAGGCATGCACATCGTCAACGCGTTGCACTTTTTCTTCTGCCAGCGCCGTGCCACACACACCTTTACCGACCGGAATCCGCACACAGGCAATTTTGCCCTGGAAAGGACCCAGCACCAGCGTATCGGCTTCCGTCAGCAGGTAGAAACCCGCCCAGTTCACGCCATCGAGACGTTCATACAGCAGCGCGCTGAAGTTTCCCATCGCGGCGAGGAACGCCGTTTCTCCCGCCAGTAAGGCGCGCATATCGCGATTCAAATCGGCGTAAAAGGCAGTTTTGTTCATTATCCAACCGTTACCAATGACATCTGTACAGGAGATACAGACCGTTCGTTAAAAATAAGTTTTAAATATCCAGAGCCACAAGGTGAATCATAGCGTTAGTTGCTATACCCTTAGCATTCTGTGGATCGAAGCGTGATGCCCGAGACAGGCACACAGACAATGTCTTAATGACCGATATCTGTTACTTCTGAAGAGCGAAGATTGCATCACCCTATGAAAATTCACGCTATCAGCCAGACATTGCCTCACGCACGTTATCAGCGTTGCCCGCAATGCGATACCCTTTTTTCCTTACCGGATGTGAAATCGCATCAGTCGGCTTATTGCCCGCGCTGTAACGCCGAGATTCTCAGTGGTCGGGACTGGTCAATGACTCGCCTTATGGCGATGGCCGCCACCATGATGGTATTGATGCCCTTTGCATTCTCATTGCCGCTGGTGGATATCCGGCTGCTTGGCATGCGCATCAATGCCAGCGTGCTGGAAGGCGTGATCCAGATGACCCAGCAGGGTGATGTACTGACCGCCTCAATGGTGGCGTTCTGCACCATCGGCGCACCGGTGACGCTGGTGGCTGGCATCTGTTATCTCGGCATTGGTCATCAGCTTGGTATGAACCTGCGACCGGTGCTGCTGATGCTGGAGAAGCTGAAAGAGTGGGTCATGCTCGATATCTATCTGATCGGCATCGCCGTGGCGTCGATTAAAGTGCAGGACTATGCGTCGCTGGAGATCGGTTACGGGCTGGCAGCTTACATTGCCCTGACGGTACTGAGCGTGCTCACGATGATCCACCTGAATATTGAGCAGCTGTGGGAGCATTTCTACCCGCAAAGTCCCGGCAATATGGCCCGCAACGAGATGCAGGTCTGTCTGAACTGTCACAACACGGGCGTAGCCGATGAACGGGGCCGCTGCCCGCGCTGCCATACGCCGCTCGACTTCCGGCGCCGTCACAGCCTTCAGAAATCCTGGGCCGCACTGATCGCCTCGATTGTGCTGCTGATTCCTGCGAACCTGATGCCCATTTCCGTGGTTTATCTGAATGGTTCACGGCGTGAAGACACGATCTTTTCCGGCATCCTGGGGCTGGCTGAAGGCAACATTCCGGTGGCAGCAATTGTTTTTATCGCCAGTATTTTAGTGCCCTTTATCAAGGTGCTGGTGATGCTGACGCTGTTGCTCAGTATTCATTTTCGCTGTGAACAGGGGCTGAGAACCCGCATCCGGTTGCTACGCTTTGTCACCTGGGTTGGCCGCTGGTCAATGCTCGATCTGTTTGTCATTTCGTTAACCATGTCGCTGGTCAACCGTGATCAGCTGCTGGCTTTTACCATGGGACCGGCGGCGCTGTTTTTTGGCGCGGCCGTCATCCTGACCATTATGTCTGTTGAGTGGCTGGACAGCCGCCTGCTCTGGGATGCACATGCAACAGGAAACGCCGACTACACCGACTAACGCCACGCTGCGCAATAAGCGTAAAATTTCGCCTTTCTGGCTGCTGCCTATCATTGCGATGCTCATCGCAGGCTGGCTGCTCTGGGCTAACTATCAGGAGCGCGGCACCACCATCACCATCAATTTCCAGACGGCGGATGGTATCGTGCCGGGCCGCACACCGATCCGGTATCAGGGTGTGGAAGTGGGCACCGTGCAGGGCATTAATCTCAGCGACGATTATCGCCGCATTCAGATTAAAGCCAGCATCAAAAGCGATATGCGCGACGCGCTGCGTGAAGACACGCAGTTCTGGCTGGTGACGCCTAAAGCCTCACTGGCAGGTGTGTCGGGGCTGGATGCGCTGGTCGGCGGTAACTATATCGGGATGATGCCAGGCAAAGGTAAACCCAGCGAGGCGTTTACCGCGCTGGATACTCAGCCTAAATATCGCGTGAATACCGGCGAACTGATGATTCATCTGCATGCGCCGGATCTTGGCTCGCTCAATACCGGCTCGCTGGTCTATTACCGCAAAATTCCGGTTGGCCGTGTTTATGACTACAGCATTGATAATAAGGCTGATGGTGTGGCAATTGATGTACTGATTGACCGTCGCTTTATCAATCTGGTGAAGACCAACAGCCGCTTCTGGAACGTGTCGGGCGTCAATGCTGACGTCAGCCTGAGCGGCGCTAAAGTCCAGCTGGAGAGCCTGGCAGCGCTGGTGAATGGTGCAATTGCGTTTGACTCCCCTCAGGGTTCGGAAACCGCCAAAGCGGAGCAGAATTACCGGCTCTATCCCGATCTGGCACACAGTCAGCGTGGCGTTCAGATCACACTGGACCTGCCTGACGGAAAAAATCTTAAGGCAGACAGCACTCCGCTGATGTATCAGGGCCTGGAGGTCGGCACACTGACCAAACTGAACCTGCTGGATGGCGGCAAAGTCACCGGCGAGCTGACCATCGATCCTTCCGTGGTGGGTCTGATGCGCAGCGGCACCCGCATTGAGATGCACAGCCCGAAAATCAGCCTGACGGATACCAGCCTCAGCTCCCTGCTGACCGGCAACACGCTGGAACTGGTGCCTGGCGAAGGCGAGCCGCAACAGCACTTCACCGTGCTGCCATCCAGCGAGACCCTGCTGCAGAAACCTAACGTGCTGACGGTCAAACTCAGTGCACCGGAGAGTTATGGTATCGACCAGGGCCAGCCGCTGATGCTGCACGGTATGCAGATTGGCCAGGTGATATCACGTTCGCTGGATGAAAATGGCGTTAATTTCGTGGTGGCGGTTAATCCTGAAAATCGCGATCTGGTGCATGGCGACAGCAAATTTATCGTTAACAGCCGGCTTGATGTGAAGTTTGGCCTTGATGGCATGCAGGTGTTAGGCGCCAGCGCCCGTGAGTGGGTGGATGGCGGTATCCGGCTGGATCCGGGCAAAAAAGGTGAGCCGAAAAGTGCCTATCCGCTGTTCGCTGATGCTGAAAAAGCGGAAGAAGGCATCACGGGTGATGGCCCTTCTACAACGCTGACGCTGACCGCCAACAGTCTGCCCGACGTGCAGGCCGGTTCTGTCGTGCTTTATCGCAAGTATCAGGTGGGTGAAATTGTCAAAGTCACACCGCGCGCGGATGCCTTTGATATTGCGGTCCATATCCAGCCGGAATATCGCAAGCTACTGACCAGCGAGAGCGTGTTCTGGGCTGAGGGCGGCGCACGTGTGAGCCTTAACGGCAGCGGCCTGACGGTGCAGGCATCGCCGCTTAACCGTGCGCTGAAAGGCGCAATCAGCTTCGACAATATGAGTGGTGCGCAGTCGGCCAAAGGGGCAAAACGCGTGCTCTATCCGTCTGAGACGGCGGCACGCGCGGTGGGCAGTCAGATTACGCTGCACACCTACGACGCCAGTAAGCTCTCGGCCGGTATGCCGATTCGTTATCTGGGAATTAATGTCGGCCAGGTGGAGTCACTGTCGCTGAGCAAAGATAACAACCAGGTCGTAGCGAAAGCGGTGCTCTATCCGGAGTATGTGAATGATTTCGCCCGTCTCGGCAGCCGTTTCTCCGTGGTTTCACCAGAGATTTCCGCCACCGGAGTGAATCATCTGGAAACCCTGTTGCAGCCTTACGTTAACGTGGATCCAGGCAAAGGCGGTGCGGTGCGCACCTTCGAGCTGCAGGAGAGCACGATAACCGATTCACGTTACCTGAATGGCCTGAACATTTATGTTGATGCCACGGAGGCAGGCTCGCTGTCGCTGGGCACGCCGGTGCTGTTCCGCGGTGTCGAAGTGGGTACGGTGACCGGCACCTCGCTGGGTACGATGGCAGATCGCGTGCAGATCGCCCTGCGCATCAGTAAGAAGTACCAGCATCTGGTGCGTAATAACTCGGTGTTCTGGCAGGCGTCCGGTTACAACCTCGACTTCGGCCTGGTGGGCGGCGTGGTGAAAACCGGTACCTTCCAGCAGTTTATTCGGGGTGGCATTCAGTTTGCGACGCCGCCGACGGTGCCGCTGGCACCGCAGGCGAATCCGGATAAACACTTCCTGCTGCAGGATGAAGCGCCGAAAGAGTGGCGTAACTGGGGAACGGCGATTCCGTCTCCGCGCTAATTGAGTCTGAACGGGCCGCTTCTTTCAGACGGCTCGAAACGTAAAGCGATGGGAGTATACGCCTGTAGCAAAGCATCGCGGCCCAGGGATGGGCCGCGCTGAGCATGCCAGGGATGCCCGGCCCTCGCCGTCCCTGGCGCGGGACGCTTTCCTCTTCTGCCCGTGTTCCCTGCGCGTTGAGTTTATCCGTTGCGGCCAGATTCACCCTGATTTGGGTTTGTCAGCAGCCTCAAACGGGCAGCAAGGCTACCCGTTTCCTTTCCGCATGATACACTGCCGCCTTTGCCTTAACTGGAATGTGCCCGTGTCCGAAGCTTCTTCGTTTTTCCCCGCCGATTTTCTCTCGTTAATGCGTCAGAGCCTGCCCGATGAGGGGAGCTTCGCGCAATTTATTGCGTACAGTCAGCAACCCCTGCGCCGCAGTATTCGCGTCAATACCCTGAAGATAAGCGTGGCCGATTTCCTGAGCCAGACTGCAGGTTATGGCTGGCAGCTGACGCCCGTGCCGTGGTGCGAAGAGGGATTCTGGATCAGCCGGGAAGATGAGAGCCTGCCGCTGGGCAGCGTCGCTGAGCACCTCAGCGGCCTGTTCTACATTCAGGAAGCCAGCTCCATGCTGCCGGTAACCGCCCTGTTTGACACTCAGCCAGAGGTCAGCGCGGTGATGGATATGGCGGCGGCGCCGGGTTCTAAAACCACCCAGATCGCTGCGCGGATGGGCAATCAGGGCGTTATCCTGGCAAACGAATTCTCCTCCAGCCGGGTAAAAGTGCTGCACGCCAACATCAGCCGCTGCGGCGTCAGCAACAGTGCCTTAACGCACTTTGACGCGCGGGTATTTGGCCCAGCATTGCCGGAACAGTTCGACGCCATCCTGCTCGACGCGCCCTGCTCCGGCGAAGGGGTGATTCGCAAAGATGCTGACGCGCTGAAAAACTGGTCGCTGGCCAGCACAGAAGCGATCGCCGATACTCAGCGCGATCTGCTCGACAGCGCCTTTCACGCACTCAAAGCGGGCGGCACGCTGGTTTACTCGACCTGTACCCTGAACCAGATTGAGAATCAGCAGGTGATTGACTGGCTGTTGCAGCGCTACCCGGATGCAGTTGAGGTCGTGCCGCTGGAGGGGCTGTTTAGCGGTGCCGAAAAGGCCGCGACGCCAGAAGGTTATCTGCATGTCTTCCCGCAGATGTTCGACAGCGAAGGTTTCTTCGTGGCCCGTCTGCGTAAAACCGCATCGGTCGAGCCCCTTCCAGTGCCAGGTTATAAAGTCGGTAAGCTGCCCTTCTCTCACCTTAGCCGCAAACTGGAAAGTGAGATCGCGCAGGCCGCCGCGGCCGTCTCTATAAGATGGGATGACTCACTGGAGCTGTGGCAGCGTGATAAAGAGATCTGGCTATTCCCTAAAGCCGTCACCCCGCTGCTTGGCAAAGTGCGGTTTTCACGCATTGGCCTGAAGCTGGCAGAAACGTTTGCCAAAGGCTATCGCTGGCAACATGAAGCGGTGATTGCACTGGCGCAGCCCGATACGACGCAGACCTTTGAGCTAACGGCGGCAGAGGCGGAAGAGTGGTATCGCGGCCGGGATATCTATCCGGAAACCGCACCCGCAAACAACGAGATGATTGTGACGTATCAGCACCAGCCGCTGGGGCTGGCAAAGAAAGTCGGTACCCGCATCAAGAACAGCTACCCACGTGAACTGGTTCGCGACGGACGCCTGTTCCGGTAACTCATTTTAGTCGCAGCAGGGTCAGATGATTGCCAAACACTGCACCGGTATCGATATAGTGCAGATTGGCAATCGTCAGCGATTGTTTTAGTGGCGTGTGACCAAAGTAAAAGGCGTCCGCGCCACGGATGCCTGCCTGTTCACCTGACTCAATACCCTCCAGCCGCTGACGGCTCCAGACCACCTGTTGCCAGTCGAGTGGCTTATTGAGCGCGTATTCCTGAGCAGGATAATCCGCATGAGCAATGACAATAATGCGCTCGCCGAGTTGCAGATGAAGGATCAGCGGCAGCTCGCGGCAGCGGCGCAGCGCGTGACGTGCCGCGATCAGCGCCGCGCCACGCAGACGAAAAAACCAGTCTCCCCCGTTCATCTGCCAGAGCGCCATCTCCTGGCCCTGCAACGCCGACAGCGCCATTTCCTCATGATTTCCCCGTACGCAGCGAAACCAGGGTTCCTGCAGCAGCGCCAGACAACCCAGACTGTCCGGCCCGCGATCGATAATGTCGCCAACCGAAATCAGTAAGTCCTGCTGCGGATCAAACTTATGCTGCTCCAGCAATAGATCCAGTTCGCGACGGCAACCATGCAGATCGCCAACGACCCAGATCCGCCGCCACTTCGCGCCATTCAGGACGTGGTAACACATCGCTGCCCCCGCCTCTCTGCTGAAAATATCCCCAAAGTATAGTCAGAGCTCAACCTGAACCGGCATGGGGAAAAGGAAAGCTGAGTGCAAAGGAAGCAGGCAGAGAGTGTAAGGCTATTGGGGGAAGAGAAATAATGGTGGTCAAGAAGTGCGTCCCTTCCGGCGCTTATCTCCGGCACTCAGTTAAGGTGGTAGCTCTGTAAGGGACGTAATTTATGATAACGACATCAGAGACGACAGGCTATTCTGTCCGAAACATTTTCGTTGTCATTTGAGATCAACTGCGCAGTTTAGCCGGGTATTTTTGCAACTTCTCTGCCGGACGCACCGGACGGCGCACCAGTTCGCCGCTGCAGTTGGGACAAATATGCGCGAGATGCTCATCGCAGTCAGCGCAGAATGTGCATTCAAACGAGCAGATGCGAGCCGCCAGAGAGGATGGCGGAAGATCAACATCGCAGCGTTCACAGTTGGGGCGAAGTTCCAGCATAGAGTGACTCCTGAAGAAGTGTATCCGTCAGCATCGCGTTTACTGGCCCGGATGTCGAGCCAGTAAACGGACAGGTGTGCGCCAGATCCGGACATCCTGCTTAAACCGTACAGACAGCGGCGAGCGTCGCAATGCCATGCGGGCGCTATTTATGTTGCTGATTCTCAGGGATATCATCCGTCAAATTTTCTTCGACCCTCGTGTCTTCGTCACTTTCGCGTTCATCTTCCGGCTCCTGACCGCCCATTGACGCATGAATCACCTCCTCTTCCAGCGTTGGGATCAGCGCAGCACCCAGTGGCGAGGTCGCCAGACTGTCAGGCATCACCACGTGCGGCAGCGGCACTTCGGTCGTCGGAAGCGGACCTGGCGCTCGGACAAAGCTCAGTCCGCCGATCACCAGCGCACAGAGCATAAAGAAGAGATAGAGCATATTACTGCCGAGCGGCTCCATCAGCGCGCCCACCACCAGCGGTCCAATACTGGCGCCAATACCAAACGCCATCAGCAGACAGGCGGTTAACGAGACACGGCGCTCGGCGGCAACCTGATCGTTGGCCAGCGCCACCTGCAACGGATAGAGCGCAAACTGCATCATACTGGCGGCAAAGGCAATGCCGATCATCCAATGGAAAGTCAGATGCGGCAGCACCACCAGTGGCACGCAGGCTACGGCAAACAGCATGGCGATGATGAATAACAGCCGCTGGCGATCGTAGCGGTCAGAAAGCCAGCTTAGCGGAAACTGCGACACCAGCCCGGCAAAAATCGTGAGACTCATAAAATAGCCAGTCTGGCTGGTAGTGAAGCCTTTACTGCTGCCATAAACCGGAGCCAGACCGTAGAACGCGCCAATGGCCATACCGGTCACCAGTGTGGTGCCGAGAAGTTTGGGGATCGCACGTATAAAGTAGCCCAGTTCCATTGGCGCAGGTGTCATCGGCCTGACGTGAGTGCGGGTCGTCAGGGCAATTGGTACCAGACAGAGTGCGAAACAGAGTGCCACAATCAGCAGGGTGCTGACGCCAAAGCCCGTTTGCAGGCTCAGTATCACCTGTCCGCCACTGAGTCCAAGATAGGTGGCGACCATGTATAAGCCGAAAATCATGCCGCGCTGGGATGATTCCGCCTGATCGTTAAGCCAGCTCTCCAGCACCATGTACTGACACATCATGCAGAGCCCGATAATCAGACGCAGAAAGACCCACAGCGGAATAAAGTCGGTGAGCCCGTGACCAACCACAGACGCGGTAATGATCCCGGCACAGGCCACGTAGGCGCGTATATGGCCGACGCGGGCTATCAGGTTGTGCCCCACTTTGCCGCCGATCACCAGTCCGATGTAGTTGGCCGCAATGATTGAGCCAATCAGCGCGCCGTTGACATGCTCGCTGGCCAGCCGTAATGAGACATAGGTGGTCAGCAAACCGGAACCGAGCAGCATCAGCAACGTGGTCGTGTAAAGCGGCAGAAACGTACTGAATATTTTTCCCATCATGACTCCCTGTCTGTGCTTTTCTGGCATCAGGCCAGAAAGCCCTAAAGATAGTCGATTTCGTCAGGTGAACACGGTTAGTTCAGGACGACGGTAGCGAAAAAAAAGCCCGCCAGCAATTGCTCACTGACGGGCCCTGATTCAGACGCTCGGGAAGCTGATGTTGCTGCCCGGTGCTTCACGGTTGAGATGGATGAAGTTCAGGTGTCGCTCATACTGATCCAGTATGTCGATGATCACCTGCTCTTTGCTGTAATCCATCAAGTCGTTGCCCTGACTGCCCTCCATCAGGAAGGTTTCCAGGCGGTAGTAGGTCGACTTACCGCTCCGGGCGCGATAGGTAAAGCCCGGGATCGAATATTGCTGCGGCCAGACCTGATAGACAAAGTCCTGCTCTTCGCCCAGATGAACGCGCAGATCCAGATAGCCAATCGGGTTAGCCTCATCAGCCTCAACGCTTTCCAGCGTGACGCGGCCATCACGCAACTCCAGCTCCTTCGCCACCTCCTGCATCGCCGGATAAATGGTCTTTTCCATCATCTGCTGGGTGTAGCGCGAGCCAGGATAGTTCATCAGACGCGACAGGCGTTTCTTCCAGGTCAGACGATCGGTGGCATGCGCCAGATAAGGCGCAGTGTCGCGCGTGGCGCTGGCCCGACGGTGGTCTTCAATCTTCAGAGATTTAAACAGCCCGGCCATCACAAAGAAGATAACAAAGCTGAACGGCAGCCCCATGATCACCGTGGTGTTCTGCAAGGCAGTGATACCGTTGGTCATCAGCATGCTCAGGGTCAGTACCCCAATCGCCACAGACCAGAAGATGCGCAGCCAGTTCGGTGCATCGCTATTGATGTCTTTCAGGCGTGAGGTGAAGTTACCCAGTACCAGCGAACCGGAATCCGCCGAGGTCACATAGAACAGCATACCGGTGATGGTGGCGATCGATGCGCTGAGTTTAAACGCCGGATATTGCGCCAGCAGGCTATAGAAGCCGCGTTCTGCATGATTCATCACTTCCTGCGCAAACTCGGTATTGCCATGAATGATCTGATACAGCGCGGCATTACCGAACACAGAGAGCCACAGCAGCGTAAAGGTGAACGGAATAATCAGCGTGCCCAGTACGAATTCACGGATGGTACGACCGCGTGAGATACGTGCCAGGAACAGGCCGACAAATGGCGACCAGGCCACCCACCACGCCCAGAAGAAGAGCGTCCAGCTGTTCATCCATTGGGTCGGGCGATCAAAGGCAAAGGTATTAAGCGTCATGCCCATAAAGCGGTTGATGTAATCGCCGACGTTCAGTACCAGCGCATTCAGCAGGAACTCGGTGTTGCCAAAGAACAACACAAACAGAATCAGCCCCAGAGCCATGATCACGTTGAGCTCAGAGAGAAAACGAATTCCTTTATCGACGCCTGATGTGACAGAGATTGTAGCGATCACGACGGAAAGGACTATCAGCGCAGCCTGTGCGGTCAGGCCTTCCGGAATATCAAACAGCACTTTCAGGCCGTAGTTCAGCTGTACGACCCCTATCCCTAATGTGGTGGCGATACCAAAAATGGTGCCGACCACGGCTGCGATATCCACCGTGTGACCAATCGGGCCATAGATGCGTTTACCAAAAATAGGATAGAGCGCCGAACGGATAGTCAGTGGCAGATTATAACGATAGCTGAAGTAGCCCAGTGCGATGCCCATCAGTGCATACATCGACCAGCCGGTCAGTCCGTAGTGGAACAGCGTCCAGACCATCGCCTGACGGGCCGCTTCAAGGGTCTGCCCTGCGCCCTCCGGTGGCTGCATGTACTGCGTCACCGGTTCAGCGACCGAGAAGAACATCAGGTCGATTCCGATCCCGGCAGCAAACAGCATGGCAGACCAGCTGAGCACGCTGAACTCGGGTTTGGAGTGCTCGGGTCCCAGCTTGATTGAACCAAAGCGTGAGCATGCCATGTAAAGCACAAAGACGATATAAAGGGTGGCAGCCAACATGTAGTACCAGCCAAAGGTGGCGGAAACCCAGTTTACCGTCTTGAGGATCCAGCTCGCGGCCAGTTCACTGTAGAGAATCGTCACGAGTGAAAACGTCAGAATCAATCCGGCAGAGGTATAAAATACAACGGGATTGAGTCTGTCTTTTTCACCGGCAGGTGGATTATTCATCGATTACCTCTGGTTAATGTCCTGAAAATACGCAATGGATAAGTCTTGCCGTCCACGGTTTTCGGCCGTGCGGCCCTGTTTCTTTCTGTCATTTCCTGTTAATCGCTCAGGCAAGCCAGCCTATTTTAGCACTCATTGCCGTTTCGCTTTTGCTACATTTTGAGAACAGCATCCTAACAAAGTTTCTTTTTATATTGAACGTGCAATCAAAAAAAGTTTAAATAGGGGCTCGATTTGAGGGTGGAGCTGGAGCAATGCCAAAGGTAGGGATGCAGCCGATACGACGTCGGCAACTGATTGATGCGACCCTGAGCACGATTAATGAAGTAGGGATTAATGATGCCACTATCGCCCAGATCGCCCGTCGGGCGGGTGTGTCCACCGGCATCATCAGTCACTATTTCAAAGATAAGAACGGTTTGCTGGAAGCAACAATGCGTGATGTCACGCGCCAGCTCCGTGAGGCAGTACTGTCGCGGTTACAACCGCTTCGCGATGCACCGGCAGAAGAGCGCCTGCGTGCCATCGTTGACGGGAATTTTGATGAAACTCAGGTGCATACGGCAGTGATGAAAGCCTGGCTCGACTTCTGGTCGAGCAGCATGCATCAACCCCAGCTCAACCGCCTGGAGCGGGTCAGCAGCAGGCGACTCTACTCTACGCTGGTGGTCGAGTTCCGGCGTGAACTGCCACTGGAAAAGGCACGACTGGCCGCACATGGTCTGGCCGCCCTGATAGATGGTCTCTGGCTCCGCGCCGCGCTGAGTGGAAAGCCTTTCAGCCCGGTCATCGCCCGTACACTGACCACCCAATTCATCCGTCAGCAACTGGCTGGCGAGCACGAATAACGGAAGGAGAAAACATGTCCCGATTTACCGAGCAGAAACTCTACATTGATGGCGCTTATGTTGCCGCAGCGTCTGGCGAAACGTTCCAGACGATTAACCCGGTCAACGGCGAAGTGCTGGCAGAGGTTCATGCCGCCGGCCAGGAAGATGTCAATCGCGCCGTTGCTGCCGCCAGAAAAGGCCAGAAAGTCTGGGCCGCGATGACCGCCATGGAGCGTTCGCGCATCCTGCGTCGCGCTGTTGATATTCTGCGTGAGCGGAATGATGCGCTGGCTGAGCTGGAAATGCTCGACACCGGTAAGCCTTACAGCGAAACCTCAGCGGTCGATATCGTCACCGGTGCAGACGTGCTGGAGTATTACGCAGGGCTCGTTCCGGCGCTGGAAGGTCAGCAGATCCCCCTGCGTGAAACCTCTTTCGTCTATACACGCCGCGAACCGCTGGGCGTAGTCGCCGGTATCGGTGCCTGGAACTACCCGATTCAGATCGCCCTGTGGAAATCAGCCCCAGCGCTGGCTGCGGGTAACGCAATGATTTTCAAACCCAGCGAAGTGACGCCGCTTACTGCCCTGAAGCTGGCTGAAATCTACACCGAAGCAGGTGTGCCGGATGGCGTGTTTAACGTACTGCCGGGCATCGGTTCGGTCACCGGCCAGTTGCTCACTGAGCATCCTGGCATCGACAAAGTCTCCTTCACCGGCGGCGTTGTCAGCGGCAAAAAAGTAATGGCGAATGCAGCGGGTTCAACGCTGAAAGAAGTCACCATGGAACTGGGCGGTAAATCCCCGCTGATTATCTTTGATGATGCCGATCTCGATCTGGCCGCCGACATCGCCATGATGGCGAACTTCTACAGCTCCGGACAGGTCTGCACCAACGGCACCCGCGTCTTTATTCCTGCAAAACTGAAAGCGGCATTCGAAGCCAAAATCAGCGAACGCGTTGCCCGTATTCAGGCCGGCGATCTGCGTGATCCCGCCACCAACTTTGGCCCGCTGGTCAGCTTCAGCCATCGCGATAACGTGATGCGCTACATCGAATCGGGCATTGCTGAAGGCGCACGCCTGCTGTGCGGCGGTAAACGTCTGACCGGTGGTGATTTCGACCAGGGTGCCTGGGTTGCACCTACTGTGTTTACCGACTGCCGTGATGAGATGAAGATCGTCCGTGAAGAGATCTTCGGACCGGTCATGTCGATCCTGAGCTATGAAACCGAAGAAGAAGTGATTCGCCGTGCCAACGACACCGAATTTGGTCTGGCCGCCGGACTGGTGACGCAGGATCTTAATAAAGCGCACCGCGTGATTCATCAGATCGAAGCAGGAATCTGCTGGATTAATACCTGGGGCGAATCAGCCGCAGAGATGCCAGTGGGTGGCTATAAGCACTCCGGCATTGGCCGTGAGAATGGCCTGATGACACTGCAGAGCTACACCCAGGTGAAGTCCGTGCAGGTTGAGCTGACGCGTTTTCAGTCAGTCTTTTAATCACTTAACCTGAGGAACGACGAATGGAATATGATTACATTGTTATTGGCGCCGGATCCGCAGGAAACGTTCTGGCTACCCGCCTGACCGAAGAGAGCAACGTCAGCGTTCTGTTGCTCGAAGCGGGCGGCCCGGATTACCGTTTTGATTTTCGCACTCAGATGCCTGCTGCCCTCGCCTTCCCGCTGCAGGGAAAACGCTATAACTGGGCGTATGAGACTGAGCCAGAGCCGTACATGAACAATCGCCGCATGGAATGTGGTCGCGGAAAAGGCCTGGGCGGTTCATCACTGATTAACGGTATGTGTTACATCCGTGGTAACGCAATGGACCTCGATAACTGGGCCAGTGAACCAGGGCTGGAGAACTGGAGCTATCTGGACTGCCTGCCTTATTACCGTAAAGCGGAAACCCGTGATATCGGCCCGAACGATTTCCACGGTGGAGATGGCCCGGTATGCGTCGCCACGCCTAAAGCCGGCAATAACGTGCTGTTTGAAGCCATGATTGAGGCAGGCGTGCAGGCGGGTTATCCGCGCACTGATGACCTCAACGGCTATCAGCAGGAAGGTTTTGGTCCGATGGATCGTACCGTAACACCAAACGGTCGCCGTTCCAGCACCGCACGTGGCTATCTCGACATGGCCAAAGGCCGTGCAAACCTGAAGATCATTACTCATGCCACCACCGATCGCATTGTGTTCGATGGCAAACGCGCAGTCGGCGTGGAATATCTGCAGGGCGACAGCAACACCATTAATAAAGTGACCGCTCGCCGTGAAGTGCTGCTATGTGCCGGTGCTATTGCCTCGCCGCAGATCCTGCAGCGTTCTGGCGTGGGCTCACCGGAGCTGCTGAAGCAGTTCGATATTCCACTGGTTCACGATCTGCCGGGCGTGGGTGAAAACCTGCAGGACCATCTGGAGATGTATCTTCAGTATGAGTGTAAAGAGCCGGTTTCAATCTATCCGGCCCTTAAGTGGTGGAACCAGCCGAAAATCGGTGCAGAGTGGATGTTTAATGGCACCGGTATCGGCGCCAGTAACCAGTTTGAAGCGGGTGGTTTTATCCGTAGCCGCGAAGAGTTCAGCTGGCCGAACATTCAGTATCACTTCCTGCCGGTAGCGATTAATTACAACGGTTCTAACGCCGTTGATGCGCATGGCTTCCAGTGTCACGTCGGCTCGATGCGTTCGCCAAGCCGCGGTCATGTGCGCCTGAAGTCACGCGATCCGCGTCGTCATCCGGCCATTCTGTTTAACTACATGTCGCATGAGCAGGACTGGCATGAGTTCCGCGATGCTATCCGCATCACGCGCCAGATCATCAATCAGCCAGCGCTGGATAAGTATCGTGGACGTGAAATCAGTCCGGGCTTGGATTGCCAGACGGATGAACAGCTGGACGAATTCGTCCGTAATCACGGCGAAACCGCTTATCACCCGTGCGGTACCTGTAAGATGGGTAACGATCCAATGTCTGTCGTTGATGGCGAAGGTCGCGTGCATGGGCTGGAAGGATTACGCGTGGTGGATGCGTCGATTATGCCGTTGATCATCACCGGTAACCTGAATGCGACCACCATCATGATTGGCGAGAAGATTGCCGATAAGATCCGTGGACGCGACCCACTGCCACGCAGCACCGCTTCATACTATGTTGCTGGTGACGCCCCGGTTCGTACAGTCCCCCAGCGTGCTGAATAGTTAGTTACAGTGTCACTTATAAGGTGCCGGGCAGACTGTTGTCCGGCACTTTTTTTGCCCGATTTATCGCACTTATTATTACACGCCATCATTTTCTAAACTCGCCCCGGTAAACCCCTGAACCTTAACCGCAATCAAACCAGGCAGTATCTGCTGTTGATTTGATGATTTGCAGAATGCTGTAAACCCAGCATCTGTTTTACCGGAGGCACTATCCGTCGACTGATGAGAAGCAACAATGTGGATACGTTGTAAATTTTATGAGCAGAATGTTCATGTCCTGCCTCTTCCCCGCTCTCCCCTCTTGCTGGAGTGCCGCCGATCAGCTCTGGCGTAACGCCCTGTAGTTTCCTCACCACATCGATACTGTTTTGAGTCTGCCTGCACACTGTGCGTTATGGCAGGTCGTCATTTTTCGTTGCTGGAGAGTTCCCATGCGCGCCTGGGTTTTATTGTCACTCGCGATTTTCACTGAAATTATTGGCACCCTTTTTATGAAATGGTCCAGCCTCAATGGCAGCCACTCAGGCTACCTGATGATGCTGGGCATGATTGCCTGTTCTTATATCCTGCTGAGCTTCGCCATAAAACGTATTGCTCTGGGCGTGGCTTACGCCCTGTGGGAAGGCGCTGGCATCCTGCTGATTACATTATTCAGCGTACAGCTGTTTGATGAAGTGTTGTCTGCGATGAAAGTCTGCGGACTGATGACGCTGGTCGCTGGAATTGTGTTGATCAAAACCGGCACGCACTCATCAGCGGAGGTTAATTATGGTCATCGCTGATTTCGTCCACGCAGCCTGGCTGGCGCTGGCTATCGTGCTGGAGATTGCCGCCAATATATTCCTTAAATATTCTGACGGGTTTAAGAGACCGCTGCACGGTCTGCTTTCACTCTGCTGTGTCCTGCTTGCGTTCAGCGCACTGGCTCAGGCGGTAAAAGGTATCGATCTGTCGATTGCCTATGCGGTCTGGGGTGGTTTTGGAATTATCGCGACTGTCACGACCGGCTGGGTATTGTTCGATCAACGGCTGAATCGTAAAGGCTGGGCTGGCCTGACCCTGCTGCTGGCCGGCATGATCCTGTTAAAGCTGGCATAACAGGCATTTTGATTCAGTTATTTTTGTTATGGGTGTGCCTTCGTACACCCTTAACTTTCCGTGCTCTCTTCTCCAGTTTCAGTTGATTTCCCCTTCCCGACCGCGTCGGAATCTTCTCACTTTTGTAAAGACCCGTTTACATATCTGTTGTCTTAAGGCTTAGTGAGCGCCAAAAGTCGGATAAAAACGAGGAAGAGTTATGTCTGCAACACGAGGTTGGTCCACGGAGCTGGAGGGGTTACGCGGCATCGCCTCTCTCTGGGTACTGGTTGGCCATATCAGCTTACTGATACATTGCCACATCACACTGATTTCATCGCCTGGCATCGGGGTCGATCTGTTTATTCTGTTATCGGGTTATCTGATGGCGAAAAACTATGTTGAACGTCAGCAGAAAGAGCCGTGGCAGAGCATGGAGACCATTAAAAAGTTCTGGATCCGTCGCTTCTTCCGTATCGCCCCGCTCTACTATCTGCTTTTAATCATCGCGCTGATTTATGGCCCGTGGTTTGGCGAGATGCGTGACACTATCGCCCATTTTTATTCCGGCACCGCCACTGAATCGTCGCGTTACACCGATCAGTCGCTGGCAAACATCCTCACTCACTTCAGCTTCCTGTTCGGCCTGCTGCCCGAATATGGTTTCAATACCGTGCTGCCTGACTGGAGCATCGGGCTGGAGATGCAGTTCTATGTGCTGTTTCCGTTCATTATGCTGGTGACGCTGCGCTTTGGTTATGCGGCCTCACTGATAGGCATTATGGCGCTCTGCTGCGCCGGACGGTATGTGCTGGCAGATTATTATGAGGCGTTTGAAATGCCTTCCATGATTCTGATAAAGCTAAATATGTTCCTGGCGGGCATGCTGCTGGCCGAAGCAATTCGCCGTAAATCCCTGCTCTATGTCGCCTTCGCGCTGCTCGGCCCGGTCGTCAGCGTGGCAATGGGAATGGGCGCGATCAAGCTGCAGGTGATAATGGAAGCGCTGATGATTGTCGGGATGGCAGCAATTCTGTGGCAATACCCTCAGGGCAGCCTGATGGCAACGCTGATTGCTCTGCCACGTAAGCTGCTGAACAACCGTCTCAGCACCTGGCTGGGTGACGTCTCGTTCTCGGTCTACCTGCTGCACCTGCTGATTGTGATCCCGATGATTGCGCTGCTGCTCACGCACACCGACATTGAGTTTAAGAGCGACATGTTGCGCTTCCTGATCGTCTGTGTCTCAACCATCCCGCTAACCTATGCCCTGGCCTCTTTACTCTATAAGTATGTTGAGAAGCCCGGCATTCAGATGGGTAAACGCGTGCTGAAGCCGAAGCTGGCCGATCAGACCAGTTGAGTTTTTAACACCGGCCGTTCTTTTTTTAAAAGCCCCGGATGGGGCTTTTTTATTGCCGCTTACACAATCTATCTGCTCTGAACAGGTGTTTATCACATGCCGTCGCCAGCACGCCTGCTGAGGTGAACTAGACTTTGCTGGTCGAACTCCACACCACCCGCTAAATGTCTGGCAGAAAAACATACCATTGCCAAAACGCGGTATCAGGATTTAAAACGAGGATAAGCATTATGGAAAAGAAGAAGTGGTTTGTTTCTTACGTGATCAAACCAGAAGGTGAAAATCATGTCACGACTCACGCCTTTATTGAGGGTGACGATGTCGAGGAGGCGCTGGAAACCTTTATGTTCGAAACCAAAAAAAGTCTGTCGCTGGAAACCGAAGAGCTGATACTGCTGTCAGTGAGTCTGGTATAACGTCAATTCAACCTCGCCATCGCGGGGTTGTTTGCCCTGTGAGAGGGTCATTTTATTAATGCTTTCCCTGGTGTGGTACTCAGTTACTGATTGGGATAAGGCCAGGCATGATCCACGCCTGTTGATGACAGTAACCCTGTCAAAATCAGATATGCCAGTATCAGAACAAAGAGCACAATCGCTGTTATTTCAATGGATTTAAGTAAGTGATGCTTCGCCATAAATAACCCTCCTTCACGTGTGTGTAATAACCTTTCACCCCATAAACTATAATGTTACCGGTAAAGTTCAAGTCAAAATCACATCATGAAACATAAAGACTGGCTTATTAATGGTTAGAAGGATTGTGCTCTGAAGGGCTCAGAGAGATCTTAACGATATTAAAAAGCCCGCAGGATGCGGGCCTTTGCAGGAGTCAGATGAACTTTAATCAGCAGAGTGACCGGTGAAGTCGATTACCATCCTGCCACGGATTTTGCCCTGCACCATCTCATCAAAGATGTCATTGACCTCACCAATCTTCCTTTTGGTCACTTTAGGCACGACTTTCCCTTCTGCCGCAAACTGGAAGGCTTCTGCCAAATCGTTTCGCGTTCCGACCAGTGATCCCACCACCTGAATGCCATCAAGTACCAGACGGGGAATATTAAGACTCATCGCTTCCGGCGGCAGTCCGACAGCCACGACGCGCCCTCCTGCTCTCACCGCATCCACCGCCGAGTTAAAGGCCGCTTTAGCCACCGCCGTCACCACAGCAGCATGTGCTCCGCCGGTTTTCTCCTGAATAATGCGCGCTGCATCTTCGCTGGCCGAATTGACAACCAGATCGGCTCCCATCTCCTTCGCCAGTGCCAGCTGACCATCACTGACATCAACCGCGATCACTTTGGCGTTGAAGACATTTTTTGCATATTGCAGCGCGAGATTTCCCAGCCCGCCAAGACCATAAATGGCCAGCCATTGTCCCGGTTTAACTTCTGACACCTTAACCGCTTTATAGGTGGTGACACCGGCACAGGTGACGCTACTGGCAGCGTAAGGATCAAGTCCATCAGGGACTTTGACCGAGTAATCTGCAACGACAATGCACTCTTCAGCCATGCCGCCATCGGCTGTGAAACCGGCATTGATTACCGATCTGCAGAGGGTTTCGTTACCGGAGTTACAGTATTCGCAGTGACCGCAGCCCTTGAAAAACCAGGCGACGCTGGCCCGATCGCCAGGCTTGAGTGACGTCACATCCGGTGCGACTTCCTCAACGATACCGATCCCTTCATGACCCAGGGTCACACCCGTTTTATCGCCGAAATCACCGTTCTTCACATGCAAATCGGTATGGCATACACCACAGCATTCCATCCTGAGCCGGGCTTCACCGGTTTTGAGAGGACGCAGCGTCTTCTCAACAACTTCAACCTTGTGTTCACTATTAGCAATTGCCGCTTTCATAAACGTTACTCCTTTTGATTGAATCTCAAGAATATGCCATACGGGAATGATGGCAAGATTACAGATTAGCTTTGGGTGCGGGACAGAAAGAGTTGTTGCTGCCTTTGTGAGTGAAGTCAGTTTTGAGGTGCGTTACTAAAGGGATTTTGCGTGTTAAAGCTTTGGAAATCATGAGTGACTTACTGGATGCGTGAAGCACGTTTATCGTGAAGAACCTTTTCAGACGGCGATTACCGGTTAAAAGGGGCGATAGCGCCCCTGTTCATCTAAATGCTTCGTATCAATTACTCAGCGGAGTCGCTCGGTTGCCAGCGGTGAATGCCACTGTCAGTTGCCGGTCCCCTGTGTTCAGTAGAATCATCCGAGGCTGGCGGTGGCCCCAGATGCTGGGCTGCACTATACGTCGCTGGCGGTGGCCCCAGATGCTGAGAAGCGTTATTTTCTGATGCGGCTGGTCCGGCATGGTGGCTCCAGCCATTATCATTTTGCTGGTCCTGATAAGACGCATGGTGATGATGCCATTCAGATGATGGGCCGCGATGGTATCCTCCCTCTGCCATCACACAACCAGACATGGATGCACTCGCTAACGCTACGAGCGCACAAGGAATAACTTTTTTTAAGAACATAATAAACCCTGGTTAAAAATCACCGGGGCAGGTTACGACGTGGTTTTTATACGTTAAATAAACGTGGAGGACCGTTCGGGGAAGATGTTTAGATATATTGATTGAGATCAATTTTGAGGAGAAGCGTCCGGAAAGCCTCTGTTCTGCTGGCAGTAAAATGGGGGGTATCATGAGTATTAAGGGGACCCAAAGTAAGAATAACAGAGCAGTTATTAAGATGATTTATATGTCAGAAAATAAGACAGAGCGCGAGCCTGACTCAATGATATCTCAGACAGGACTTAACCAGAGAAACCAGATTATATAATCGCTAAATGGCAGCCAACCTCACTAAGGAGATCATTTTTTTCGTCACACTTCACACTTTAACGCTATCGATTAAATCAGGATCACGAAGATCTCTTAACAAACCTAATACCATCGATTGTATTTAATATACACATAAGAAACAACCATCACCCATATTATGCTAATAATCGCCGCATATTCAGGAATAAATAGAATGAAAATATAAACTCCTGCAATAATTAAAGCAGCAGGGATTAAATAGATAAATGATTGCATGAGCCATAAAAATACACGCTTCACTTATTCAACCTCTCATTTATAGCATCTGATTTTTATTCGTTGTAAACACTGCATCTACGTGAAATAGTGTCATGATCATTTTAATATCCAATAAGCATATAGAATGTCAGAAGAAACATCCAATCAGACAGGACGAGATGTTATAACGCGCATGGCGTAGCCATTTTCCTGCCGCAACGGGCTGGCTATGCGTAACTGATGTTAGCTTTAGCTTGTGGGGAAAATAAAATCTAAATCATGAATGAACAACCCGAAGACATTCAGCGCCCGCGCGGGTAAAACCCGCTCCTGGAATACGCCGTCAGTGGGTAAGCAGGTGCTTGAACTGTGCCTCGGTGGTGAACTTGATACCGGCTTTGTGATGCCGGGAATTTTCTCTTATGACAATCCGGCTCCGTCTGCCTGGGCCGATGCGCTGGTCATTTCCTGACGATGCGGTGATCGAATACGAGCCGGAAACCGGCGCACTGACCGCAACCGGCATACAGACGGCAACCATCAAAGCGACGGTAAAATCCTGTTCGACTCGCCAGAAGTGGAATGCGCAACGCTGCTCAAAACTGCGCAGCTGGAAGTCAAAAAGGGCGGCACGATGAAAGCTAACATTAGCGTGCCGGACCATCGCGGTGAAACGGCTTACCCGATTTCAGGCGGCGCGCCGGTGAAAATCACGGTACTGGGCGACAATCCGGCGGACACCATAACGCATTCTCCGGCAACCGCGTTTGATAAGTGGGACGGTGAAAAGTGGCTAACCGACAGCGATGCGCAGCAGCAGCTACTGCTTGACGCAGCGGCCAGCGAAAAGTCAGCGGGCGTGAGTGAGGTCAACGGAATTACTCAGGCATGGCAGACGCAGCTGCTGCCCGGCATCATTACTGATGCGGATAAAGCCACGCTGACCACCTGGATGAAGTACGTGCAGGCGGTACAGGCTGCAGATATCACAAATGCGCCAGCTATCAGCTGGCCGAAAACGCCTGAATAGAAAATTCGTTTTACGCCCGTAGCTTTCTATTAAAATTTTCAATGGCAGAATGTTTAATTCTGCCATTGAATCATTTCATCAAGTCGATTCAGAATGTCGGGGAAATAGCTTTCATCAAGGCCAAAGCTGCCTTTAACCTGGACGCTGTCGGCATGTGGTTCCGGGCGAAGAATGAAATCAACAGTTACGCCATCAATACTTTTTTCATTGGTCAGTATCATGTCCAGTTGATGAATATCGCTCTGATAGTTAAACGACTTGATCTTTTGCTGATTAATAAGCGCCTGATGAAAAGCTGAGAATTCTTTTTTCAGCATTTTCAATTCTCCAACGGTGAACTCCGTTTTAAATGCCACTTTCAGGCCGCTTACCGAAAACTCCACCCTGGACTGTATCCAGTCCCAGTGATGGTTAACAGGATCGGCTTCGTTATCCACTACGCGTTCAAAGGGAGCGATTGCGAATGTAAACTCTTCATTCCTGATATCAAACATTGAAATTTCCTTGTCAGCTAATAAAAATATTTAAAATGAGATATTGTCCAGTCTGATTCCCTGACTATTACTTCAAATTTGTATTTCTGATGAACATATTCCCTTCGCTGCTTATCGTAGCGCAGTTTATAAATATCCGTTTCGTATCGGAACATTCCTTTTCCTTCACGAGGGTCTGGCATTCGCTTACCAAAACGAATAGCTCTTTCCTGAATCTGCAAAGGTACATACCGACTGGGTTCAAGCATATGTTTTGCTGCTGTTTCGGTCATTTTCAAATTGCGCGCATGCAGCCCGATTTTAAGCCGCCCTCGCAAAAGAGATATGGTCCCTTGACTGATTCTGGCTGTAACAGCCGCGCGCGCGCCTGCTATAAGCGCCTCATTTTGTGAAGACTGTGATACCCCAATTCCTGAAACGCGCCGCCGCGCATATCTGAGTGTAATTCGCTGCGTTTCCTGCCAGGAAATTGAGGAACATCGCAATAAACACCGGCAGGGCAATGTCTGATGCATGAGGAATTTGCTTACCCGTGGAATGCTCCACGGGAAGCCATCGCCAGCCCTTATCCCACCTATGAGGAAATGCACAGCCGCACTCAGATGATTGCGGCTTTAGTGCGTGCGCAGGAGCTACTTGAAAAGCAGCCGACTGTGATACAGCTCGACGTTAAACGCCGCGTTAGTGATCTTGAAAAGACACAGGGAACAGCCCGCGCCAATGCGTACTTAACAAAGACATTTGTTGAGCGCACATTGCCACGCGTTGAAACCGTTAATGCTCAATATCGTCTCGGCGTGATGTAGGGGAGCACATTAAGTTTACTCGGCGGTAACGCAACTGAGCGCGACAATGCGGCTATAGCAGGTGGTCAGCTTTTCATTCTAATGCGCCGTTTTAACCGCCTGCCGGATATGGCTCGCGCCGATGTCGATCTGCTGGCCGGGTATGTGGCTAATTTCATTCTCGCTGAGCTGGTACAGGCGCACGCGCAGGCCAGCGATGAGTCAGATTACAAATACACGCACCGCGTTTACATGACCGCCGCCACCATTACCCGTGAGCTGAGCCAGACCCCGCCATTATGGGATAAAGTCACGTCACGGCTGTTTGACCCGGAGGAAGTTATCCCGGCGATCATGCGTATGCAGACGGAAAAGTGGTGGAAAGGCCGACTGCGGCGAGTGGCTGCATCATGGCGTGAACACCTTCAGATCGCCCTGGCTAACGTCAGCAAAAAGCACACCCCCTACGCCAGCAGCATGACCGTTTCAGAGTGGCGCGAGCAGAAGCGCCGCACCCGTGAGTTTCTGAAGGGAATGGAGCTGGAAGACGAAGAAGGCAACCGTATCAGCTTGATCGAGAAATATGACGGCAGTGTGGCCAATCCGGCTATTCGCCGCTGCGAGCTGATGACCCGCATTCGTGGCTTCGAAAATATCTGCAATGAAATGGGCTTTATCGGCGAATTCTACACGCTGACCGCCCCCGCGCGCTATCACGCCACAATCAAAACCGGGCATCGTAACCGTAAATGGAACGGTTCCAGCCCGGCCGACACCCAGCGTTATCTCTGCAGTGTCTGGCAGAAAATTCGCGCCAAGCTGCACCGCGAAGAAATCCGCATCTTCGGGATCCGCGTTGCTGAGCCTCATCATGATGCGACTCCGCACTAGCACATGCTCATGTTTATGCGTCCGGAGCAGGCTGAACGCGTGCGCGAGATTATGCGCGACTACGCCTGGCAGCAAGACGGCAGCGAGCTGACAACCGACAAAGCCCGTAAGGCCCGCTTTCACGCCGAGGCTATCGACCCGGAGAAAGGTAGCGCGACGGGTTACGTTGCTAAATACATTTCCAAGAATATCGACGGCTACGCGCTAGACGGCGAGACGGACGCCGAAAGCGGCAAAGACCTTAAGGAAACTGCCTCGGCCGTTTCTGCCTGGGCGGCACGCTGGCACATCCGGCAATTTCAGTTTGTGGGCGGTGCGCCGGTCACGGTTTACCGCGAACTGCGCCGCATGGCAGACAGCGAAACCGCGCACGGCCTGAGCGTTGAGTTTGCGGCCGCGCATGACGCCGCCGACGCAGGAGACTGGGCCGGATACGTTAACGCGCAGGGTGGCCCATTTGTGCGCCGCGACGAGCTGGCTGTGCGCACCTGGTATCAGGCAAGCGAAGACATGAATGAGTACGGAGAGGAAACTGTGCGTATCAAGGGTGTTTACGCAACTGAAGTTGGCAACGATACGCCAATTTTAACCCGTCTGATGCAATGGAGGATTGTCCCGAAACGTGCCGTTGATTTGGATTTTGAATTTAAGGACGCGCCTGCGTCCTCTCGGAGTTCTGTCAATAACTGTACGGAGCCGACAGGCTCTGAAGCCGCTATCGATTTCACAAAGCCCCCTACTCGCGCCGAGCGAAGAAGGATTCTTAAGCGATTAAGAGAAAAGCCAGCGCAGGAGCAACCTGAGCCGGACAAATATCACTCTGAACGGAGTCATTGCGCAGAACGTGAGGCGTTGAAAAAGAGTTTCTTTGAGATCTCCAGGTTAACACTGTCCGACGGTGAAGCTGTGCGCATGATGAAAGGCCACACAATCAAGATTGGAGAGCTTTCTTACTGGAGCGGAACAAGCGGCTATCTGTTCCATAGACGTCGCATAAATGCCGCCCCATTAAAGCGCTTCAATGCACTAGCGAGAAAAAGAGGCATACAGTTGCCTGATTAATAAAACGGCAGTCGGACTAATCTGAGCCGCACGATTGTTTACGATTTTAGTTCATCATGACACTGTTTATACATACAGTACATTTTGACTAAAAGGAGTTAATCATTTGATGAAAATAGATAATCTAAGTGAAACGGTTGCACGCATTCAGTTCATTGCTGACGTATCGCTGATCGCACATTGCAAAGAAGATGAATTAAAAATGGCACTGTCGATGATTAGCGACATGGCAGGGACAATCGACACAGCTATTTTCGAAGCCGCTATTTACTGCCAGGCAGAATGATTAATTGCCCCTTCCCTACCGTTCACTAGCCACCTTTAAGGTGGCTTTTTGCTTCTGCATCAAAGTGCATATGCTTGCATTAATCCGCATGATCCAAAGTGGATCGCTAAGCGTCTGTAAGACCAGAGCTGGCGCGCTCAGAGGTTGTACATGCAACTGCATTAAAAGCGATGCACAAAGCGGGCAGGCGTGGCGGGGATAGCATTGCGCGCGAGGGGTGTAAACATGTATTCGGAGGTTGCGCCAGCGGCACGGAGGCGCACGCAAGGGTTTGATGAGATTGAACTGGTGAAGAGGATTTGAGCCTCGCAAATCGGGTCTGAGAGCGGCAGATGAAGTATGGCACTGACCGGAATCAATATGATAAAGTTTTGACCAACACGGTTAACCATGTAAGGGAATTATATGGATACAACTGAACAGTTAAACGGGACTTACTTCTATGGCGGGCTTACCAACCTTTCCCCGGCAGAGCTTTATTTCTGGATTATGATTGATGTGACCGCTGAGCATTTTAGCGGTGCAAAGGATATCATAGCCATAGCTGCAATTTACTCGGGACAGAATACGATTGACGTGTCAGGAAAGTTAAAGGGTGCCTGGAAAGGTACCTCTTATGCCTCGGTGTATTCTCGCAAGCTGTTGCGCGATTACCGTCTCCCGTTCAGGTTGCCTACGTGGATACAAAACCCTAAAAAACCATTCCAAATTAAAATGTTGATGACCCATAAATTGGGTACTTTCGTCGGTCGCACAATACCGGTTTTAGGATGGGTAATTATGGCCGCTGATGTGGCGGAGATAGGCTGGAAAACTACGGTAAAATACAACCTTATTGCCCATAAGGACGACAGAATATGGTAAGTGAGGATATAGAGAAGGCAGTATTTGCGCTGGTTGAAGATTATAACGGCAGAAGCTTGTTTACATTAAAACGTTACAAGCTTGAGCTGGACACTGATCTGAACAACGACTTTCGCATGGATCCCATCGACGCTTATGAATTACTTGAGCGGTATGCTGACAGTTTTGGCATTGACCCCGGCACCATCTCTTTTAACGACTATTTCCCGGAAGATTTCACCGCACCGCATGATCCGCTTACTCTCCGTTTGTTGGTTGAGTCTGCACAGGCCGGGCGCTGGTTGGGTAAATAACTAACGCCTGCACAGGCAGGCGTTACATCTTCAGTTTGTTGCCGCTTCCAGCGAATAAGGGCGGAAGGCGATCACCTCTTCGCCCAGCCAGTTATTGATTTCCTTCAGACGTTCCTGCAGCGGTGTCAGTTTGTTACGCACAAACACCTATGCCGCTTTCACCGCATCACCGAATCCGCCGGAGTTGTCCGGGATAATCCCCATCATCTGCGGCGGCACGCGGTGTGCGCTTAGCAGGTCGTCGCGGCTGGCCTTCTTGATGTTAAAGAAATCGTCCTTCGTCGCTACCTCGCTGAGCGGCAGAATCTTGATCCCGTCCGGCTTACCGTTCGGCGCGTACATAAACAGGTTGCGGAAGTTGCCGATCCCTTTCGTGTCGCGCATAGCCTGGCGCATCCGGTCAGCCAGGTCGGTGTCACCGGTAGAGAACCCGGCAGGAGACTGACCAAACAGGCGTACCAGCGGGATACCAAACGCGCCTGAGACCTGCTGACCAAACTGCGCCAGCACGTCACTGAGCCCGGCATACGAATAGGTGTGCGCCTCAAACTTGTCAGCCGCATCCATGATCGTCATGCCTTCGTTGCTCTGGTACTCGCGGATCATGTCCATGTGCGACATGAGCCCCTTGAACATCGGGCTGTCTTTACCCATCGCCAGCAGCTTACGCAAGCCTTCAATGCTGTAGGTGCGCAGGTGAGCCTTGTAGACCAGCTGAGCAACACCGGTTGTTGTGGAGTCGAATGCCAGCAGGCGATCGAAACAACGCTCAATCACCGACATGCCCCAGTCGTTTTCAGTCAGACGTTGCTGATACGGAAGTGGGATGCCATCAAAGCGAATAAGTCTGGAGTGGTGGATGCGCCACGGCGGGATGCCGGTAGCTGACGTCACCACTTTGTAGAACTCTGGCATGCCAAAGTCAGGGCCCAGCTCGCTCACCCGGCGCTCTGTCATGGCATTGAGCATCCAGCGGTCCATCACCATCACGCCTTTAAACGAGTCTTTGGCAATGGCCTCAACACGAAGCGGCGTTGAGTAGTTCTGACCATCAATCAGGATGACGCCTACAGCGCCACCATAGAGCCGCGCCCACTTCAGCGTGTCGTTGATTGCTTCCCACAGCCCCATTTCATCCCATGCGTGGTCGAGTTGCTCCTTGCGTCCATCTTCCAGCTTTGAGGTGATGGTCACGCCCTTGCGGGTCATGTCATCAGGAATAGCATCAACGCCAGCGCCAACCAGCCATGATGTGCGGTAGGCCTGCTCGATCAGCAGCCGGTTGCGGGAGGTCCAGTTGTTGCGATAGGTGCCAGCGCCAGACTGGTTCGACTCGTTGACGCCCATCCGGGCAATGAAGTTTTCATAGCTGTCACGCGTTGGTACAGGCTGCGACATGCTTTCTGTTTCGGACATATTCAGCCTTTCCCAAGTTGCGCCCAGGTGCCGAGGCTGTCTGAGCTGGTAATGTAGCCATCCAGCCCGTAGCGAATGGCATCGATGCAATGGTTAAACTTGTCGACGATGATCGGCAGTATGTCGCCGGTCTTTTTGTCGACCTTGTAGGAGTAGTGGCGAAATTCATCGGCGGTGTGTTTGCAGCGTTCATGAATGATGATTTCTTCAAACCCTTTCAGATGGGTGACACCATCCTCAACACTGCCTTTCCATTTGGCCGCCGCGTCAATCGAGAAGCCCTGACGTGCCAAATAGCTGATGGTTTCCGGTCGGGAGTTATCACCTTTTACCGGCCACTTACGCACCTCAGGGATTGAGTCGTAGAACTGCGGCATCTCATCCAGCTCCACGCCGACGCCATAGGCCTCATATTCGATATAGAGCCGGGTGTCGATCATGAACATGCGGATAAGCGTGCTCGGGTCATTTGCGAAACCGAAGTCAGCACCGAAGAACAGGCGGTCAGCTTGTTGCCACAGGTCGTCAGGGAATGCTTCCACACGGTACCGGTTACGGAAGATTACTGAATCGCTAATCGACTTCGGCTTGCCCAGCCAGATGTGCTCATACGCTTCGTAATCAACTCGCTTGCAGTACTCCATCTCTTTGCGAAGTGTTTCCGGCAGATATGGGTTGTCGTAGTAGTTCACCTCGACCGTGATACTGTCATCCGGTGGAGTAACGATGAAGCGCTGATAGGTCGGGTCTGACTCTTTGCCGGGGTTAAACGTCACCCAAATCTCCGAGCCCTCTTTACGGATGGTGGGTATCAGGATCGCCCATGAATCCGAGGACACAGACTGCGCCTCCTCTACCCAGCAGATGTCTACGCCTTCAGTTGATTTGATGCCAAGCGGGTCGAAGCGCAGGCCATTGAACAGGAACTCGCTGCCGGATGCGCTGGTGATGCTCTCATTGGTGATGCGGAACCATGGATTAAGCCCGAGCATCTCAATCTGGTCTTTCAGCAGCTTGTGTACTGAATCCTTAATCGAGTTCTGCACCTCACGGGTACAGAGTATGCGGAGCTTCTTGCTGGCAGCCATGATGACCAGCGCGCGGGCAGCAGCCCATGATTTAGCACCACCACGCCCACCGTGGAACGTCTTGTAGCGTTTTGGCTGGAAGAGTGGCTTGAACTTAGGCGCAAAGCTAAGTCTCGTCTCCGCTGCTGTCATCTTCCGCTCCGAAGCTAATCACGAATGATGACGTGGCAAGAGGAAGGCCATTAGCGCCGACCAGTTCGTTTTTAACGTTATCTTTGAACGCCTAGACAGTTATGTGCTTGCCAAGCAGTTCGAGATTCTTAACCTTGTCAGGCCACTTAATCTTTTTCAGGATGCCAACCATTTCCCGATCTTCCCCCCTGCCCTCAAACATGTCGGCTAGGTCAAATCCGCTAAGGTATCGACGCCAGGAGGCGGGCCACTGAGATACTGGCTTAATACTCATATCGTCAGTCATGATGTCGAGCACATCCATTTCGTCGATTTCAATGAGCTGCCTCAATACATAAGCAGCATCAACGCTAATCTGCTCATTGCGATCGGCTTTAAGTTCGGCGATTCTGTTTTGGATGTCAGGTTTAGTCAGGTTCTCGCAACCTGATGCACGGGCGGTCTTTTCGCTGTACCCCGCCCGAATGGCCGCTTGCGTGGCGTTCAAATCGATGAGGTACTCGCGACAGAACATTTCTTGTTTGTCGGTGAGTGCCATTGTTGCCTCTGGAGATGTTGGTGAGAAAGTTAATCGTTTTTGTATGTTTTATTTCGACTTTAGGCTTTGGCTATCAAGCCTTTACCAGCCAAACATTAGCTACCGTGCTTGCAGCATTAGCGAGTTTGATTGTTTTTCTAACCGCCTTAGCCAATTTGAAAAGCAACAAAACCAAGGAGAAAGAAGTTAGTCAAACAATCGGCGATAACTCGAGTGGCATACAAGTGGGTGGGAACATGACCATTAATGAAAAGGACAAAAAATGAACTTATTCGAGAAGTCCGGCCAAAGTGTGGGCGATAATTCCTCAGCTATACAAGTTACAGGTGATGCCCACTTTGGCAACACTACAACTGAGGTCATGGCGATTTGCCAGCTCATGGTTAAAAGTGAGATGGCATCTCTTCGTGCAGATGCTTACGCTTTAGTCGACTCACGGGCTCAAGAATTTGGCCAACAAATTGCAGAAAAACTGTCTAAAGATGTTGATGAAAAACTAAGAGCAAAACTCGCTGATCCTGATATTCAGTACACCCTCAACCAAGCAGTTATTCAGGTCGCAAGAAAAGGGTTTGATGCTAAATCAGAACTGCTCAAAGAGCTTATAGTATCCAAATTTAAAAGCACTGAAGAAGAAGAAAATCTGATTTTAGATCATGCCTTAGATACCACGCAGAAGCTAACAACAAGCGAGATAAAACTCCTTTCACTAATTTATTATTTTCGTTTCTGCCATAAAACTATGGGCGAAGTCGACATTACAGAGATTGTTAAACGTGGAACTGACGGCCCTTCAGTTCCAGGACTACCACTTCAAACTTGCTTCGACATCATCGCCCAAGCTTATAAAATTTATGAGCTTGATTACATAAAAATACTGTCAACACTGGATTCATTAAAACCGGTGAACAAGCAAATGCTTGCAATTAAAGGCTGCATAAATTCAGAGCAACATTATGAGAAGAATTACATGGAACTTATAAAAGAAAGAACAGGTATAGTTATAGACAATGAGGAATTTTTTAAGGCAGAATTTGCAACATTATCTTCGATAATGGAAGCTTTTTCGATTAAAAAAATCGAGGAATTTAATGACTATGTTTTAAGCCCCCTCGGAATAGTGATTGCCGAAAACTATCTCGAAGCCCACAATTTCTTCAGCCGTTAATAGCGTTCGCTTAAGAATGACGTGTTGACACTTTTTCTATTTCAGGCACTGTTCAACAATATACTGCTGCAGCCCGGCTATCTGTTTTCCGGCCACTTCGATTCGCTCTCTGAGGGTGAAATAATCCCGTTGAGCGGTGTCAGTAAGTCGGGGGCCGGCAGCAGCATCCAGGCTGGAGGTGCCGGGGGCAGATTGCTTCGTGCAGGTGGCGTTGAGCTGCAACCGGCGCTTGCCAGTAACAACATCATCACGCAACTGATCGATAGTCGCTTTAGCATCGGCTAACTCCTTCGTGTATTTCTCATCGAGTGCAGCCACATCGCGCTGGCGTGTCTGCATGTCCGTGATGGTGTCTTTTGCCATCTTTAGATTGCTTGATGCCGTATCACGCTGCGCCTTGTAGTTAATGGCATTTCCACGATAATAAAGCGCCAAGGCTACAGAGGTGGCTAATAGCAGCAGAACCAGCAGGATGAGCGCGGCGAGCACTTTAGCCTTTGAGGTCATCAGCGCTCTCCGCCAGGCACATGGTGCGCTCCATATCGCGACGGTTCATCAATCCCCGCCACTTCTGGCCGCCAGCGTAGATCCAGCCGCGTAGTTCTTCGCATGCGCCATCAACGTCACCGGCATTCAGGCGCTTAAGCAGCGTCGATTTTGAGAACGCGCTTGTGCCCACGTTATAGGTGAAGCTGTAAAGTGCGGCGCGCTGATATTCGCCCAGTGGAATCTTGACCATTCCGTCGACTGCTTTTTTTGACTGGCTGCAGGTCATTCCACATCAGCCGATCGCATTCGCGGTCGGTGTACTTTTTGCCTTTGATGATGTCGGTGCCGGTGTGACCATCGCAGACAGTCCACACGCCTGCCACATCCTTGTAAGGTTCGTACACCCTGCCCTCTACCCCATCCTTTCCGCCGAGGAATACCGTAGTGATAGCCATAGCTCCGCCACCCGCGACAGCAATAAGCTTATTGCGCAGGCTGTTTGACATAGCCATGGGTTAATCCTCGTTGATGTCTGGCGCGGTGGGCCAGCGCTGAAGGGCTTTAATCTGCGCTATTGTGGTTTTGCGCTTGTAATACCAGTTGATGCCGAGCGTGAAGAGCGCAACCAGAATACCGGCCAGTACGCCCACAGCACTCCATTCATCGGGACTTAACCGGGTCAGTAGACCATTGGCAATCGTCCCGGCAGATGCGCCATATGCTGCGCCTGATGCCAGTTTGCTCATATCAATACTCATGTGACCCCCGGTTTCGGGGACAGGCTCAATTAGGAATTGTCTACTTTCTGAACTGAGCAAGTCCGGTTAGTCTTTTCTTGTCGAGATAAAACACCGCACCGCCGTTGGGTAGCCAATAAGAAATAATCCGCCATTGAGCGGATTTTTTTATGCATAAAACATCGCCCGTTGCCACACAGGAAAAGGTGAGAGTCGAGGTTGATTGGCAGGGGCGAAAAAAGAAAAGGCCAGCTCTATGGCTGACCTTTGAAATGATTTATTAGTGTTATCTGTGCGATGCAGAGGGAGAAAATAAAAAGCCCCGCCGACTGGTGAGGTCGCGAGGCTTCTTGGCATCCACATTTATGCAACTGACCGGTAAAACCGCGATCTGTTCGCTTCACTTCCCGATTATGCCGTTAATGTGCCAGGTTGCTTGCCCTTGTCTTTGTCATTTCGTGCTATTTTGTATATTCACGCAGCGATTTTAAGAATCTCCTTCTCCATTTCTCGATTAATTGCGTAAAACATTTCTCCTTCGAGAATATCCATGGCCCATTCCATTCTGTTCCGGGCCTCTTTTGGTGAGATGCTGCAGTAATAAATCAGCGATGAGCCGATGTTTTGCACGCTCTTGCGTTTGCAGTATCGTAATCTGGCTACATTGCGAAGCGGGTTAACCCATCGGATAGCCTGATTTATTCTGCAGTCCGGCGCGGGGGAAGAAAGCCGGGGCCAGTTTCACCAGATGCGCTCACAGGTGCTTTTGCAGAGGCTCGTGAAATGAGCGGGATTAGTTTTGGCCCTAACCCACCAACTTTTCATGAAATCAGAAGTCTTGCCAGCCGACTGTATGAAGTGGAAAATGGGGAGGACTTTGCGCAAAGATTACTCGGCCATAAAAACCTTTCTATGACTAAAAAGTATCTCGATTCGCGTGGTCAGGAATATGTAATGGTATAGATTGGATATCGAGATTTCGGGATATTTTCGGGAAATTTCGTAACCACCCTCAAAAATACCATATAAATCATACAACTAAAAAAAGACCGAATACGATTCCTATATTCGGTCCAGGGAAATGGCTCTCAAGGAGCCGTGCGCTAAAAGTTGGCATTTATGAAGGCGGTGTCGCCTTGCCATTTAAGATTAGAACAGCGCGGTGGAAATGCCAGCAAACGCGGGAATCAGGGCCATAAACTGGATCAGATTGTGATCGCAACGGCAAAATTTCGGAGAGTGGGCGCAGCGCGAGGCTGCACCCGAAAGGCCTATTTTCCGCACAGCGCCTGAGTGCGTTCGATAATCGGCTGCAGGCTCATCATCTGGCCCGGATGGGCTTTGTCTTCGGCCTGAATCACGCTGATCGGCTGGGCTTTCACCTGCTTGTTTTTAAACAGTGTGTCAGCGATGTCGTTCAGCGGGTATGTCATCAGCGTACTCGGATTGATGGCAAACATCGCACCATCTTTCTCGCAGGTCAGCATCACCTCTTCACGATTAAAGGGCCACTTATCTTTACCGATCTCAAAGCGGCTGACGGTAATGATTTGCGCCGCCAGCGCCTGGCCGCATACGGATAACAACAGGATTGCGGGAATCACTTTCTTCAGCAACATAACTACCCTTTTCTCTCTTAAACTACATTCAGGCTGGCGACAGCGTGGCAAATACGCTGACCAGCCCAACCACGCCGCATGCCAGCAGTAGTTCAAGCTGCGTCATGCGAATAAATTTTTGCTGCGCCCCGCTGCCCGCCAGGCGGAATCGCGGCACCAGCCAGTATCGATTAATCAGCGCCACCAGAACCATCAGAGCAACCAGCAGCACTTTGCACAGTAGCAATATAACGTAGCGTGAATCGTGCCACATCAGCGGCCAGCCCGCGATCATTACGCTGTTTATCACCCCGCTGAGCAGCGTTAACGCCACCGCCAGATGACCATAGCGTGAGAAACGCATCATAGTGCGAATCGCATCGGTGCGGCGATCAATCTGCCGTGCCTCGCGCATCAACAGCAACAGTGGCAGTAATCCACCTGCCCAGAACGTCGCCGCAATCAGATGCAGTGCATGGTTAATCTGCTGAAGATCGCCGGGCCAGCTATCGCGCATCGCAGCATGGCCTATCAGCGCCATGCAGGCCAGTTGCAGAACGCCAGCCAGCAGTAACACCTGCTGACGCAGGCTTCCGGTCAGTAATAGCGCGCCAACAGCCAGCACGCCGAAAATGATTTCCCACTGCCACACTTCACCAAAGTGCGTGCCCAACACTGCCAGCCAGATATCGATGTCGGTCAGGTTAGTGCTGGTGCCGCTCATTAACACATTCTGGCAGGCCAGCATCGCCACCGCACTGAGCAGCACCAGCCAGGCACTCCCCTTCACCAGCGGGTTCAACCGTAGCGCCAGCAGGGATCGATAGCGTTTGGGCGCCAGCAGCGCACTGTAACAGGCGCTGCCGGTCAGCAACATCACGGCAGTAAAATGCAGCGCGCGCAGCAGGATCCAGAGGGTTGTCACCGGGTTACTTCACACTAAAGCGATAGCTTCCAGCGGTTTTATGGCCATCCACCGACAGCACATGCCAGTTAACCTGATAGCTTCCCGCTTTTAGCGGCTGCGGCAGGCCAACAATCAGGCGTTTTTTCTGGTCAGACTCAACGCGGGCTTTGGCGGTCACGACGGGCTTCTGTGCACTGTCCAGCAGCGTCACGCCACTGAACGCCGCTTCAATATCTTCACTGAAGTTCAGCGTCAGCGCATCAGGGGATGTCGTAACCTGCGCTTTGGCCGCCGGGAGAGAAGACTGGAGGTGTGCATGCGCCCCCGCCAGCGAGCTGAAGGCCATCATGCCCGCGGCCGTCACTGCTATAATCATGCGGGAAATAGTTTTTTTCTGCATAAGATCATCCTTTTAACCGCCGCCAGGGCGTAAACGTGGCAAAAGGATACGCTGCTGGTTTTACACTGTCGAGGCCAGCGATGCGATCCTTTATCCTTGATTCAGACCGACGAAAACATTACTTTTGCCGGCTATCGTCAGGAGATAATTATGAGCCGTAACCTTGCATTGCTGTCCCAGGAAGAGAAAGACAAGATAAATGTCGATTTGGCGGCCGCAGGCGTGGCATTTAAAGAGCGCTATAACATGCCGGTCGTCGCCGAGATGGTGGCGCAGGAGCAGCCTGAAGCGCTGCGTGACTGGTTTCGTCAGCGTCTGATGCAATACCGTCAGGCATCACTCAGCCTGTCGCGCCTTCCTTATGAACCGAAGATGAAGCAATGATGTTCCGCGTTATTGATACCGAAACCTGCGGCCTGCAGGGCGGCGTAGTTGAAGTTGCGTCCGTGGATGTGGTCGACGGTAGAATTGTGAATCCAATGAGCGATTTGACCCTACCGGACCGCCCGATCAGCCGTCAGGCGATGGCTGTACATCGCATCACCGAAGCAATGGTCGCCGGTAAACCCACGATTGAAGAAGCGATTCCACGCTATTACGGCAGCGCTTTTTATGTCGCGCACAACGCCAGTTTTGATCGGCGGATGCTGCCTGAAATGTACGGCGAATGGATCTGCACCATGCAGCTGGCGCGCCAGCTCTGGCCGGGCATTAAATATGGCAACCAGGCGTTACGTCATTCGCTGAAGCTGGATGTCACGCCACCCGCTGAGCTTCATGCGCACCGCGCACTGTATGACTGCTATGTCACGGCGGCGCTGCTGATCCGTATCATGGAGACCTCCGGCTGGAGTGCCTCCGAAATGATTGTGCGTTCGCAACCGGCGGCCCAGCGCGACGACATTCTGCCGTTCGGCAAATATCGCGGCCAGGCGATTGCCGTAATTGCCAGAAAAGATCCCGGCTACCTGAAGTGGGTACTGAATAATGTCAGTGATTTGCGCCCGCCATTGCGGCAGGCGCTGAATAAATACCTCTCTGAATCTCAGTAATCCTGGGCTGGCGGCAAGGTACCCTGCGCCAGTCCGAGCAGGAAAGTGTACTCCATCGCGATCCCTTCGTAGGCTTTGTAGCGTCCGGACTTGCCGCCGTGACCGGCATCCATGTCGGTGCAGAGCAGCAGAAGATTATTGTCGGTTTTCATCGACCTTAGCTTCGCCACCCACTTGGCCGGTTCCCAGTACTGCACCTGTGAGTCGTGCAGGCCAGTCGTGACCAGCAGATGGGGATAATCCTTCGCCTCGATATTGTCATAGGGGCTGTACTGGCGGATATAACAGTAATATTCAGGATCATTGGGGTTGCCCCACTCGTCATACTCACCGGTAGTCAGCGGGATCGATTCATCCAGCATCGTGGTAACCACATCCACAAATGGCACCTGAGCCACCACGCCGTGGAACCGTTCTGGTGCCAGGTTAATCACCCCGCCCATCAACAGCCCGCCTGCGCTACCGCCCATGGCATAAAGCCGCTCCGGGTGGCCGATGCCGCGTGCCACCAGCGCATCCGTCACCTCAATAAAATCAGTAAAGCTGTTCATTTTGTTCAGCAGACGACCACCGTCATACCATTGCTGTCCCAGCTCACCGCCACCGCGTACCTGAATCAGGGCATAGACAAAGCCGCGATCCAGCAGGCTCAGACGGCTGACGCTGAAATCGGCATCCATGCTGCTGCCATAAGCGCCGTAGCCATAGACCAGCATCGGGTTCTGACCGGGCTGATAATGCTTGCGGTGATAAACCAGCGAGACCGGCACTTCGGTGCCATCGCTGACTTTGATCCAGTGGTGCTCGCTTTTGTAATCTTCCGCGTTAAAGCCTTTCACTGCGCTCTGTTTCAGAATGCGACGTTCACCCGTATCCATATCCAGTTCAAACAGCGTGGTCGGCGTGGTCATGGACGAGTAGCCATAACGCAGTTTGCTGGTGCGGGGCGTGGGATTATAAGCAAGCCACGTCACATAGGTCGGATCGTCAAAGGCGATGCCGCTGGTCTCGCCGCTGGCCCAGTTGATCTGACGCAGACTGGTTAAGCCGCGCTGACGCTCTTCCACTACCAGCCAGTCGCGGAACAGCTGAAAATCTTCCATCACCACCTGTTCCCGCGCAGGAATCAGCGTTTCCCAGCGTGACTCATCCAGATAGCGACTGCGGTAGAGCCCGAAGTTTTTCCCGTCACGGTTTGATCGAATGAAAAACTGATGATCGTAATGATCGATGCTGTATTCGTGATCGCGACGGCGGGGCAAAAACACATGCGGCTGCGCATCAGGGAAGTTCGCATCGATTAACTGGATTTCGCTGGTGTTAGTGCTGTAGAGCGCAATCATGATGAACTGCTTGGAGGTGCTCTTGTGCACGCTGAGATGATAGGTGTCATCGCGTTCTTCATAGACCAGCTTATCATCGGACTGCGGCGAACCGAGTTCGTGTCGCCAGACCTGATAAGAGAGCAGCGTCTGCGGGTGCTTGCGCACATAGTAAAGGGTGCGTGAGTCATTGCCCCAGGCGAAGCTGGATGAGGCGTTGCTCAGTACTTCGGGATACCAGCTGCCACTTTCCAGGTTACGGAACCGGATGCCATATTGCCGCCGCGACAGGAAATCTTCCGCCAGCGCCATGACCCGGTTATCCGGGCTGATATGCAGCGCGCCCATGGTGTAGAAATCGCTGTGCGAGGCGCGCTGATTGGCATCCAGCAGCAGGCTCCACTCGCCCGATTCATCGCTTGCTGCAGGCTGACGGTAATAGGCCGGGTATTCGTTACCGCTCTGATAACGGCTCTGATAGCGGTAACCGTTTTTGACATAAGGCACGGAGTGATCTTCCGGCGGCAGCCGATCGATAATCTCTTTTAACACCCGGTCCTGCAGCGGTTGCTGCGACGACATGATTTTTTTGCCGTAATTATTTTCGGCTCGGAGGTAATCAAGAACCTCGCTGTTTTCGCGTTTGTCGTCGCGCAGCCAGTAATAATTATCAACGCGGGTCTCGCCATGCAGCGTCATCTCGTGGGGTGTTTTTTTTGCGATGGGTGCTTTCATCCATCCGTCTCCATCAACGTAATGATCTGTAAGCGTAACACTTCAGCAGCGGGAAGCCAGACATAGGGTGAGAAGCTGCCGCCAGCGGAACATCTTCAGTGACCCGCTGGCGGAGAATCGAGAGTTTAACTGGCAGGCAGACGGGCTTTTTCGGCCTCGAGGTCCTGTTGAATGCCATCACGAACATCCTGAGGAATTTTCAGGGCGTCGCCCAGGGCGGAGAGATAGCTGCGCTCCATAAAGTGGTCGACGTCGATAGCGGCACAACTCAGGAAATAAAGCTCCAGCGCCTCCTCTTCATTTTTCACATCAGCCGACAGCCACTGCGGATCCAGGGGGCGATTCATCGCTTTCTGAATCAGTTGCTCTGCATCCTGACCATAACCGGATTGATGAATGTTCTGCTCAATCGCGGCTCGCTCCTGATCGTCGATATGCCCGTCACTTTTAGCAGCAAACACCAGCGCAGTGACCAGACGCTCAGCGCGCAGGTCCACGGGCGTCTGTGCCACACCAAAGTCAGGCTCATTCTGATGCGCTTCGCTAACCCGCTGCTTGTATTTGTTCCACAGTACCGCGCCTGCTGCCGCACCCCCTCCCACAATCAGGGCTTTGCCGCCATATTTGGTCAGCAGTTTGCGCGACGACTTACTGGAGATCAGCATCGCAGCCAGACCGCCCAGCGCGCCGGGTGCCAGCATGTCACTTAAGCCGCCGCCCGGTTTGCTCTCACCGCTCTTCTTTGTCAGCACCGACTGAATCTGTTGCAACCAGTTATTCATCATTCACTCCTTTCAGGATGTCAGCCGTTATCCTGACCAAAAGGATGTCAGGAAACGTCAGAGCGGGAAAAGTACGGCAAAAAGCGGTGTCACATGGATGAAAGATGAGAACGCAAACGTTTTCGTTTATACTTGCGCGCGAATTTTGACTGCTTAGGGGAATGTATGACAACTCTCGGAACAGCGCTGCGTCCGGCGGCGACGCGTGTAATGCTATTGGGTTCAGGTGAACTGGGTAAAGAGGTGGCGCTGGAGTGTCAGCGTCTGGGGGTGGAAGTGATCGCGGTTGATCGTTACGCCGATGCCCCGGCGATGCATGTCGCCCATCGCAGCCATGTGATTAACATGCTGGATGGCGCGGCCCTGGCTGCGCTGATAGCGGAAGAGCAGCCGGATTTTGTGGTACCGGAAATTGAAGCCATCGCCACGGATACCCTGGTTGAACTGGAGCAGCAAGGCCAGCGCGTGGTTCCGACTGCCCGTGCCGCACGCCTCACGATGAATCGCGAAGGCATTCGTCGCCTGGCGGCTGAAGAGTTGTCACTGCCAACTTCCCGTTATCGCTTTGCCGACAGCAAGGCGCGCTTCGACGAAGCCGCTGCAGAGATTGGCTTTCCCTGCATTGTGAAGCCGGTGATGAGTTCATCGGGTAAAGGCCAGAGCTTTATCCGCGACGCCAGCCAGCTTGATAAAGCCTGGGACTACGCACAACAGGGCGGTCGCGCCGGAGCCGGTCGCGTCATTGTTGAAGGCGTCGTCAACTTCGATTTTGAGATCACCCTGCTCACTATCAGTGCCGTCGATGGCATTCACTTCTGTGCACCGATTGGTCATCGTCAGGAAGATGGCGATTACCGTGAATCATGGCAGCCGCAGCAGATGAGTGAGCTGGCGCTGCAGCGGGCACAGGATGTTGCCGCAGAGGTCGTTAAGGCGCTTGGCGGCTATGGTCTGTTTGGCGTTGAGCTGTTTGTCTGCGGAGATGAGGTGGTGTTCAGTGAAGTATCACCGCGCCCACACGACACCGGCATGGTGACGCTGATCTCGCAGGATCTGTCTGAGTTTGCGCTGCACGTGCGGGCGTTTCTGGGTCTGCCTGTTGGCGGGATTCGTCAGTATGGTCCCTCTGCTTCCGCCGTTATCCTGCCGCAACTGACCAGCCAGAACGTACAGTTTGTGAATGTCGAAGCAGCACTGGGGGCAGGGCTGCAACTGCGACTGTTCGGCAAGCCGGAGATCAGCGGTCAGCGTCGTCTTGGTGTGGCGCTCGCCAGCGGTGATAGCACCGAACAGGCGATTGCGCGTGCGGTTGCCAGCGCAGCCGCGGTCACGGTTCAGGGTTGACGTTATGCGGTGAGCAAATGCTCACCGCCATTACTTACTTCGCGCCTTCCACAGCTTCGCGTGCCAGGCGGGTAATGCGATCCCAGTCGCCCGCTTCCAGCGCATCGTTAGGCACAAGCCATGAACCCCCGATGCAGAGCACGCTTTTCAGCGCCAGATAGTCACGATAGTTGGCCGGAGAGATACCGCCGGTCGGACAGAAACGCACCTGCGGGAAAGGTCCGCCAATCGCCTGCAGCGCTTTAACGCCACCATTCGCTTCTGCCGGGAAGAACTTAAACTCGCGCAGACCGTAGTCCATACCCGTCATTAACTCAGAAACGGTGCTGATACCCGGAATCAACGGAACCGGCCCGTCAACCGCCGCTTTCAACAGCGATTCGGTGACGCCGGGGCTGATAACAAACTGCGCACCGGCATCGGTCACTTCCTCTAACTGCTGCGGGTTAATTACGGTTCCCGCACCAACGATCGCATCCGGCACTTCTTTGATCATCGCCCGTAAGGCATCCATCGCCACCGGTGTGCGCAGCGTCACTTCCAGCACTCTGACACCGCCCGCCACCAGTGCTTTCGCCATCGGCACCGCGTGTTCGAGTTTGTTCACCACGATGACCGGCACCACAGGTCCGGTGGTCAGAATCTTTTCAGCACTCGTTTTCCAGTTTTTCATCAGTTCCCCTTGCTTGATAACACCGGGATTATGACCCGGTCATGGAGCATCGGCTCCTGCCCTGTAAATTGCGCCACTACCATACATGATCCGCTTCCTGAGCGTCTATCACCCTGCGACCATTTTGAAACAGCAGTTCAATTTTATCTGCATGCTCTGGCCCGGTTTAACGGCGAAAAAAAAGCCCGCGTTGCGGGCTTTATCATCACTTTAGTTATTCAAATTCGTTCCACGACCGGCCATCGCGGGTGATCATCGCGACCGAAGCCACCGGACCCCAGGTGCCCGCCTGATACGGTTTGGAGGAATCGCCATCCGCAGCCCATGCTTCGATAATAGAATCGACATAGGTCCATGCGGCTTCCACTTCATCACGGCGCACAAACAGCGCCTGGATACCGCGCATGCTCTCCAGCAGAAGACGCTCATAAGCATCAGCGAGGTGCGACTGGTTAAATGTCTCGGAGTAACTCAGATCGAGCTTGGTGGTCTGCAGTTTGTGCTTGTGATCGAGGCCTGGCACTTTATTCAGGATCTCGATATCCACACCTTCGTCCGGCTGCAGACGAATCGTCAGCTTGTTCTGTGGCAGTTCTGAGTAGGAATCCTTAAACAGGTTCATCTCAGGGTTTTTGAAGTAAACCACAACTTCAGAGCACTTGGTCGGTAAGCGCTTACCGGTACGCAGGTAGAACGGCACGCCTGCCCAGCGCCAGTTATCGATATCGACACGAATCGCCACGAACGTCTCTGTTGCGCTCGTTTTATTGGCGCCCTCTTCTTCCAGGTAGCCCGGCACTTTTTTGCCCTGCACAAAGCCAGCGGTGTACTGACCGCGCACGGTTTTCTCACGTACGTTGGTCTGATCGATGCGGCGCAGCGAGCGCAGCACTTTCACTTTTTCGTCACGGATGCTGTCGGCGCTGAGATCGGACGGCGGCGACATCGCAATCATGGTCAGAATCTGCAACAAATGGTTCTGGATCATGTCGCGCATCTGGCCCGCTTTATCGAAGTAACCCCAGCGGCCTTCAATGCCCACTTCTTCGGCCACGGTGATCTGCACATGGTCGATGGTGCGGTTATCCCAGTTGTTGACGAAGATGGAGTTAGCAAAGCGCAACGCCAGCAGGTTAAGCACGGTCTCTTTGCCGAGATAGTGGTCAATACGGAACACCTGGCTCTCTTCAAAGTATTCGCCAACGCTGTCGTTGATCTCCTGAGAGGTTTCCAGTGAGGTGCCCAGCGGCTTCTCCATTACCACGCGCGCCGGTTTGGCATTCAGCTTCGCCGTGCCCAGGCCCTGACAGATCGCGCCAAAGGTGCTGGGTGGCATCGCAAAATAGTTGATGGTGGTGCGGTTTTTCTGATCCAGCATCTTGCCCAGTTTCGGGAAGTGCGTGGTGTCATTAACATCGAGGTTGCAGAAGTCGAGACGGTTGCTGAGTTTATCCCACAGCGCTTCGTCAATCTTCTCCTTCATGAAGGTTTCCAGCGCTTCACGTACCACTTTGGTGTATTCCGCTTTATCCCACTCAGCACGGCCGACACCAATAATGCGGGTTTCTTCATGGATCTGACCCGCTTTCTCTAACTGGTACAGTGAAGGCAACAGTTTACGGCGTGCAAGATCGCCTTTGGCACCGAAAATCACCAGATCGCATGCCTGGGCTATTTGTGTTACCGCCATTTTCCTCTCCTCGTTGCAGGATAATCCGGTGGTGATGCATCTTCTGCCACCGGGTCCAGGTTATTATTTTCTTTCAGCACAATGTACTTTTTTCCCTGCGCCAGGTAAACCGACTCGCCGGGTCAACCGCATTAACTCTGTACCGGATGTGCTAAACACGTGTGATGACACGTGCGGATTGCCGTTTTTTTCTGTTTCTGTTGGTGTCAGGAAAATCTGGCACCGGTCAAAGTATCCCAAAAAAAAGAGCAATCAACTTGTCAGCCGTTGCGCTTGCCAGGTGCTGGCGCGATATAGTCTCTGTTAATCGGCTCCTGCGACAGTGATAATTGAAATGATAAAAGTGATTATGGTCATCAGCTTATGAATATGCTGGAAAAAATTGAGGCGCAGTATGCAGCGCTGAGCAAAGCGGAAATGAAAGTCGCCCGGCAGATTCTGGCTGAACCGCAGGCGGCGATGCACTCCAGCATCGCAACACTCGCCGGCATTGCCGGCGTCAGTGAACCCACCGTGAACCGCTTTTGCCACCGACTGGGTGCACGGGGCTTTCCCGACTTTAAACTGCATTTGGCGCAGAGCCTGGTGAAGGGCAGCAACTGGGTCAGCCGGGGCGTTGAAGACGACGACACAGCAGAGAACTACAGCCACAAAATCTTCGACTCAGCGCTTGCAGGACTGCAGCGGGTGCGCGATCAGCTGAACAGCGCGCATCTGCAACAGGCGGTAACCCTGCTCGCGCAGGCCGATAAACTCGCCTTTTTCGGGCTCGGTGCGTCCGCTGTAGTGGCGCATGACGCTTTCACCAAATTTCTGCGTTTTAATCTGCCGGTCATCTGGTCGGACGATATTGTGATCCAGCGCATGAGTTGCATAAATAGTCGAGCCGGTGACGTATTTGTTCTTATTTCGCATACTGGACGCACAAAAAATATGGTAGAACTGGCTCGCCTGGCCCGTGTAAACGGTTCCACCGTTATTGCCATCACCTCTCCCGATTCACCCCTTGCTCATGAAGCAGCGATAGCTTTAGTGCTTGATGTACCGGAAGATACTGATGTCTATTTGCCGATGGTGTCGCGCCTGGCGCAGTTGACCGTGATTGATGTGCTGGCGACTGGTTTTACTCTGGAACGGGGTGCGCCCTTCCGGGAAAACCTGAAACGCGTGAAAGAGGCGTTGAAAGCGTCGCGTTACGAAAAGAACACCATTCGGGAAAAGGATGATCAGCAAAAAAATTAACATCACATTTACAATGTGAGTCGTATCACAACCCATCGATCATATAGAATAGATAACCTTGCTGTGTCCACTGTCCATGACACGCTTAAATGTTTACGGAGTCCTCGATGTCAAGACGTCTCAGAAGAACCAAAATCGTTACAACCCTCGGCCCGGCTACCGATCGTGATAATAACCTGGAAAAAATCATCGCTGCCGGCGCGAACGTTGTACGACTCAACTTCTCTCACGGCACGCCAGAAGACCACCAGCTGCGTGCTGATAAAGTGCGCGAAATCGCGGCAAAACTGGGTCGCCATGTGGCTATCCTCGGTGACCTTCAGGGCCCAAAAATTCGCGTTTCTACCTTCAAAGAAGGCAAAGTTTTCCTGAATATCGGCGACCGTTTCCTGCTGGATGCCAATCTGGGTAAAGGCGAAGGCGATAAAGAGCGTGTCGGAATCGACTACAAAGGCCTGCCTGCAGATGTGGTGCCAGGCGATATTCTGCTGCTGGATGATGGTCGCGTGCAGCTGAAAGTGCTGGAAGTTCAGGAGATGAAAGTGTTCACCGAAGTTACTGTCGGTGGCCCACTGTCGAACAACAAAGGCATTAACAAGCTGGGCGGCGGCCTGTCGGCTGAAGCGCTTACCGAAAAAGATAAAGCGGATATCATCACCGCCGCTAAAATCCGTGTCGATTATCTGGCTGTCTCCTTCCCCCGCTGTGGTGAAGATATGAACCTGGCACGTCGCCTGGCGCGTGAAGCCGGTTGCGACGCCAAACTGGTGGCTAAAGTGGAACGTGCCGAAGCGGTTGCCAGCCAGGAAGCGATGGATGACATCATTCTGGCCTCTGACGTGGTGATGGTTGCGCGTGGCGACCTGGGCGTTGAGATTGGCGATCCGGAACTGGTCGGCATTCAGAAAGCGTTAATTCGCCGTGCCCGCCAGCTTAACCGCACTATCATTACCGCGACCCAGATGATGGAGTCGATGATCACTAACCCGATGCCGACCCGTGCAGAAGTTATGGACGTGGCAAACGCCGTGCTGGATGGTACCGATGCCGTGATGCTGTCTGCGGAAACCGCCGCAGGTCAGTATCCGGCTGAAACCGTTTCAGCGATGGCGAAGGTCTGCCTGGGTGCAGAGAAGATTCCAAGCGTTAACGTCTCCAAACACCGTCTGGATGTGCAGTTCGACAACGTCGAAGAAGCGATCGCTATGTCTTCTATGTATGCTGCGAACCATCTGCAGGGCGTGACCGCCATCATCACCATGACCGAGTCTGGCCGTACGCCGCTGATGACCTCGCGTATCACTTCAGGCCTGCCGATTTTTGCGATGTCGCGCCATGAACGCACCCTGAACCTTACCGCACTCTATCGCGGTGTCACGCCGGTGTTCTTCGACAGCAACAACGACGGCGTCGCTGCTGCACACGACGCGGTTAACCTGCTGCGTGATAAAGGCTTCCTGGTCTCCGGCGATCTGGTCATCGTGACGCAGGGTGATGTGATGGGCGCCACCGGCACCACCAACACCACCCGTGTGCTTCGCGTGGATTAATTGAGTCTGGGTTGACATTGTCGGTGTAGAATCAATGACGCGACTGCCAGGCAGTCGCGTTTTCTTTTCTGACAAGGAGGCAAGATGCCCCGTTTCCAGCCTATCAGCCAGCTTACCGGCCGAATTTTACTTTTTCCTCTGGCGTTAGTGCTATTCGAGTTTGCTACCTATATTGCTCACGACATGATCCAGCCTGGTATGCTGATCGTCACCAGTGAGTTCTCTGTTGGCCCTGAGTGGGTCTCTACTTCGCTAACCGCCTACCTGATTGGTGGTGTAGTGCTGCAATGGCTGCTGGGTCCGCTCTCTGATAAGTTTGGCCGGCGACCGGTGATGCTGTCTGGCATCCTGTTTTTTGCTGTCGCCTGCATGCTGACGCACTGGGTCAGCTCGATTGAGGAATTTGTCAGCCTGCGCTTCATTCAGGGCATCAGCCTCTGCTTTATCGGCGCAGTTGGCTATGCCGCGATCCAGGAAGCCTTTGATGAGGCGCTGGCGGTGCGGATGATGGCGCTGATGGCTAACGTAGCGTTACTGGCTCCGCTGGCAGGCCCACTGGCTGGTGCCGCCTGGCTCACTGTTGGCAGCTGGCGCAGCATGTTCTGGCTGTTTGCCGCCTGCAGCCTGGTCGCTTTTGTGGTGCTGTGGCGTGTGATGCCCGAAACTGCAGGCGACCGCAGTCATTCTATCGCCCTGCCCAATCTGGCGCGCAACTATGGCCGGTTAATGAAAGACCGTCTGGTGGTGTCTGGCTCTTTTGCGATCGGGCTGGTGTTTATTCCAATCCTCACCTGGGTTGCCCTTTCGCCGGTGATCCTGATGCATGATGAAGGCCTGTCACGCATGCAGTACGCCCTGCTGCAGCTGCCGGTGTTTCTGGCGATGATCGCCGGTAACCTGACGCTGAGTAAGCTGGCGGGACGGGTGCCGATTGAACAGCCGGTGAAGTTCGCCGCCTGGCCCATTCTGATTGGCCTGAGTCTTGCGCTGGCCGCAAGCCTGCTCAACAGTCATAGTTATCTGCTGATTACCGCCGGCCTGAGTCTCTACGCTTTTGGTGCCGGAATGGTAAATGCCGGGCTGTATCGCCTGACGCTTTACGCCAGTAATGAAGGTAAAGGTAGCGTAGCCGCGATGCTGGGTATGATCAGTATTCTGACGCTGGCGGTGGGAATTGAACTGGCGAAAAGTGGCTATTTCAGTGGCGGCACGCTGTGGTTCTGTCTGATTAACTTTATCAGCGGCGTGCTGTGGTTTGGGCTGGTTATTCTGTTTATGCGTGAGCGTAAACGCCGCAGCCGGCTCGAGGCGTTATAACAAGCTGCGCAGTCGTTTTTCTCAGACGTCGACCCTGGCCAAAGCGATGGAGCATAGGCCTAGTGCAAAGCATGCTCCGTAGCGCAAACTTCATGATCAAAAAAGGCCGCGAGAGCGGCCTTTTTCTATTTGCGCGGATAAAGCTCTTTGCGCGAATACGGTTCGATGTCACCCTCTTTGCGGGTTTTCAGCAGCTTGAGGATCCAGGTGTACTGCTCGGGATGCGGACGGACAAACACTTCCACCTCTTCATTCATCCGGCGCGCCAGCTGACGATCGTCTGCTTCCAGCAGGTCATCCATCGGTGGACGCACATAAATCTCAAGCTTGTGCGTGTCGCTGTTATAAACCGGGAACAGTGGCACCACGCGGGCACGACACACCTTCATCAGTCGACCGACTGCAGGCAATGTTGCTTTGTACGTGGCAAAGAAATCGACGAACTCGCTGTGCTCCGGGCCATGATCCTGATCGGGCAGATAGTAGCCCCAGTACCCCTGCCGAATCGAACTGATAAACGGCTTAATCCCGTCATTGCGGGCATGCAACCGGCCTCCATAACGGCGACGTGCCGTATTCCAGGCATAATCCATCAGCGGGTCGCTCTGATTATGGAACATCGCCGCCATCTTCTGCCCTTCTGACGCCAGCAACATCGCGGGGATATCCACCGCCCAGCCGTGTGGCACCAGGAAAATCACATTCTGCTGGTCAGCCATCATCTGATCGATAATGTCACGGCCGTGCCACTCAACACGCTCACGGATACTCGCCGGATCGCGCAGCACCAGCTCGGTCATCATTGCCATTGCCTGCGGTGCGGTCGCAAACATCTCATCGACCAGCGTTGCCCGCTGCGCTTCACTCAGTTCCGGCAGACAATAATAGAGGTTAATCAGTGCACGGCGACGTGCACCCTTTGCCAGCTTACCGGCAAAACGGCCTAAACGGCCCAGCAGCGGATCGCGCACTTTCGGCGGTAAATAAGCCAGACCCGCCAGCGCACCAATTGCCAGCCAGCTGCCCCAGTACTTAGGTTTGAGAAAAGAACGTTCAAAAACGGGAATAAATTCAGTGTTATTTTTTTTACGGGTTTCCATGCACTCGCCTCAAGCAATGACCGGCTTATGATAGTGACGACCTGAAAATTTGCAATCATCCTGCGCCAGATAGCAAAAAACCGACGGAGATGCCGTCGGTTTTTGTGCGATTTGACGAAATTCGCTTACTTCAGACCCAGCTGAGGCAACCAGGCTTTCACCTGCGCCATATAATCACTGCGATCTTTGCCAGTCAGACCTTCCATGCGCGGCAGTTTCGCCGTTAATGGGTTAACCGCCTGATTGTTGATCCAGATTTCGAAATGCAGATGCGGGCCGGTAGAGCGTCCGGTATTACCTGACAGCCCGATACGGTCGCCACGCTTCACTTTCTCACCGGGTTTCACCAGCACTTTCTTCATGTGCATATAGCGGGTCATATACTGACGGCCATGACGGATAGCTACATAGTTACCCGCAGCGCCGCCGTTCTTCGCCACGACAACCTCACCATCCCCGACTGCCAGCACGGGCGTACCGATTGGCAGCGCAAAGTCGACGCCTTTATGCGGCGCAATGCGACCGGTCACCGGATTAAGACGACGCGGATTAAAGTTCGATGAGACACGATACTGCTTAACCGTCGGGAAACGCATAAAGCCGCGCGCCAGACCGGAGCCGTTGCGATCGTAGAACTTGCCATCTTCAGCGCGGAAGGCGTAATAGTCTTTCCCGCCGCTACGCAGGCGCACACCCAGCAACTGGCTCTGTGCACTCTTACCCTCCAGCATTTCGCGTGACATCAGAACGCTGAACTGGTCTCCCGCACGCAGTTTGCGGAAGTCCATCTGCCACTGCATCGCTTTAATGACGGCGCTGGCTTCGGCACTGCTCAATCCCGCCCGCATGGCGCTGGCGGCAAAACTGCCGCGCACTTCACCCTGCATTACGCTGTTGCGCCATTCACCCTTCTGCATCTCCGCTTCCATCTTAAAGCCACCCGATGGGGTGCGCTCATAGGTGCGGGTTTCGCGGCGGGAAATTTCCCAGCTCAGGGTTTTCAGGCCGCCATCATCATCCAGCGTCCAGCTCAGTTGCTGACCCACCTGCAGATTACGCAGATCCCGGTCGCTTACCACCAGCGCGTTAATGTCGCTGATGTCGATGCCATACTGATTCAGTGCGCTGCTCAGGGTATCGCCGGATGAGACGGTGTAGTCGTGAACCCCAGCCATTTCCGGCGCGTCGGTGTCCACATCGTCCGCTGGCAGCTCTTCGTCCGGTTCCGGTGTGCTTTGATCGATCGGCTCACTGGCTTCCGGCAACAGCGTGCGGAGGGTGTTCTTATCCAGCTCAATGTTTTTAACGATGGGCGTCACATCATCCGTGGGATGATAAACGTAAGGCCGCCAGACAGCGACGGCCAGAGTGACGACAGTTAACGATCCCAGCATTACGCGGTGGGGGCGCGGCAAATTATTAAATGCGAGGGCGACAGAGCGGGCTATCTGCTGCACTTTTACCTATTCCTCATGCTCCATTCAGGCAGCTTTCATACTGGCTCGACAGTTGTGAGAGGAATTTCACATAGCTGTCTTTGGCTAAGCTGATGTCTGTGCCCAGAGGATCGAGTGTGCCTTTACGCACCTGCGTTCCACGGGAGACAGCATCGATGACTGCTGGCCTGAATTGTGGCTCAGCAAAGACGCAGACCGCCTTTTGCTCAACCAACTGTGTTCGTATCTGGTGTAAACGCTGAGCGCCCGGTTGAATTTCAGGATTGACGGTAAAGTGCCCGGTGGGCGAAAGACCGTAGTGCTTTTCAAAGTACGTGTAAGCGTCGTGAAAAACGAAATATCCTTTATCTTTAACCGGAGCAAGTTGTGCGCTAACGCGTTTGTCCGTGTCCGCCAAAGCTACCTCAAACTGCTGGAGGTTGGCGTCAAGTTTGGCTTTATCTTGCGGCATAAGTTCCAATAATTTTCCATGGATTGCAACCGCGGTTTTGCGCGCAATCTCTGGCGACAACCACAGGTGCATATTAAACTCGCCGTGATGATGGTGATGAGCATCTGCGTCCTGATCTTCGGATTTTTCCGCTGCATGTTCCTCTTCATCTTCACCACCGCTAATCAATAACGGTTTTACCCCGTCGATGTTCACCATGGCGAGGTTTTTTTGGGCTGGAAGTTCGGCTGCAGATTTCGCCATAAAGGCTTCCATTTCAGGCCCGACCCAGACAACTAAGTCCGCGTTTTTTAAGCGTTTTGCATCAGAAGGTCGCAGGGAGTAATCGTGTTCAGATGCCCCGTCTGGCAGCAGCACTTCTACCGGCGTGACGCCATCGGCGATGGCCGCAGCGATAAAACCTACCGGTTTGAGTGAAGCCACGACATTTGCCTGGGCAGGAAGGGTTAATAAAGCTGAAACAGTTAAAGCCCCTAAGGCGAAAATTGCGCCCTTTTTATTGTGTAACATATTGCGTCATTCCATCGTGACCATGAGGTGGAATGTGATATTATAACATTCGAAATTCTGTGCAACCTGTAAATACTATGACCCCACTTGTCACACTCGATAACGTTTCGATAAAGTTTAACCAGCGCAATGTGCTGTCTGGCGTCAGCCTGACCCTGCAGCCTGGTCGCATCCTCACTCTGCTGGGTCCCAACGGTGCCGGTAAATCAACACTGGTGCGTGTGGTGCTTGGCCTGCTTGCCCCGACGTCCGGTTCCGTTCAGCGTGATCCCGGCCTGCGTATTGGTTATGTCCCTCAGAAGCTGCACATCGATCCTACTCTGCCGGTAACAGTAGAGCGTTTTATGCGCCTGACGCGTGGCAGTAAAAACGCGGAGATTCTGCCGGCCCTGAAACGGGTGCAGGCGGGCCACCTGCTTCATTCGCCGCTGCAAAAACTGTCGGGTGGGGAAACTCAGCGTGTGCTGCTGGCCCGCGCGCTGCTGAATCAGCCTCAGCTGCTGGTGCTTGATGAGCCAACGCAGGGTGTGGATGTGAACGGTCAGGTTGCGCTGTATGACCTTATTAATCAGTTACGCGTGGAACTGAACTGCGCCGTGATGATGGTCTCCCACGATCTGCATCTGGTCATGGCAAAAACTGACGAAGTGCTGTGCCTTAACCACCACATCTGCTGTTCCGGTACCCCGGAAGCGGTCTCGCAACATCCGGAATTCATCGCGATGTTTGGCCCGCGTGGCGCAGAAGAGCTGGCGATTTACCGTCATCATCATAATCACCGTCACGACCTTCAGGGACGTATCGTTTTACGCAAAGGACAGGGTTCATCATGATTGAGTTGCTATTACCGGGCTGGATAGGCGGTGTGATGTTAGCGCTGGCTGCCGGTCCGCTGGGTTCGTTTGTGGTCTGGCGCAAGATGTCCTATTTCGGCGATACCCTGGCGCACGCCTCTCTGCTCGGGGTGGCATTTGGCCTGCTGTTAAATGTGAATCCTTACTATGCGGTGATTCTGGTCACTGTCTGCCTGGCGCTAGGCCTGGTCTGGCTGGAGCGTCGTCCGCATCTGGCTATTGATACCCTGCTGGGCATTATGGCGCACAGTGCGCTGTCGCTGGGTCTGGTGGTGGTCAGCCTGATGAAGAACGTGCGCGTCGATCTGATGGCGTATCTGTTTGGCGACCTGCTGGCGGTCACACCCGACGATCTCTGGATGATGGGTGGCGGCGTGGTGATCGTGCTGCTGGTGATGGCGTGGCAGTGGCGGTCGTTGCTGTCGATGACCATCAGCCCGGAGCTGGCGCAGGTCGATGGCGTCAATATCCAGCGTACCCGGTTGGTTCTGATGCTGGTCACGGCGCTGACAATTGGGGTAGCGATGAAGTTTGTCGGTGCGCTGATCATCACCTCACTGCTGATTATCCCGGCGGCGACCGCACGCCGTTTCGTGCGCTCACCGGAAGGCATGGCGGGCGTCGCGGTGGTCATCGGTGTGATTGCCGTCACCGGCGGTCTGACCTTCTCCGCGTTCTACGACACGCCTGCCGGGCCGTCGGTTGTGCTCTGCGCTGCCATCCTGTTTATCTTCAGCATGGTACGCAAACCGGCCATGTAGTTACTCTTCGCGCGTCATACCGAAGTGACGATAAGCATGCTGCGTGGCCATCCGGCCACGTGGTGTGCGCTGAATGAAGCCCTGCTGAATCAGGAAGGGTTCAATCACATCTTCAATGGTTTCCCGCTCTTCACCAATGGCAGCAGCCAGGTTGTCCAGCCCCACCGGCCCACCCATAAATTTGTCGATGATCGCCAGCAGCAGTTTACGGTCCATATAATCGAACCCTTCGCTGTCAACGTTAAGCATATCCAGCGCGCTGCAGGAGACTTCACCGCTGAGATCACCGTTTGCCCGCACTTCTGCGAAGTCACGAACGCGACGCAGCAGGCGGTTGGCGATACGCGGTGTGCCGCGTGCGCGACGGGCGATCTCTAATGCCCCTTCATCACTCAGCGCCAGGCCCAGACAGGCGGCACTGCGACCCACGATATGCTGCAGATCTTTAACCTGATAGAACTCCAGACGCTGCACAATGCCAAAACGGTCGCGCAGCGGCGAGGTCAGCGAGCCAGCACGCGTGGTGGCACCAATCAGCGTAAACGGCGGCAGATCGAGTTTGATTGAACGCGCAGCCGGGCCTTCACCAATCATGATATCCAGCTGATAATCTTCCATCGCCGGGTAGAGTATCTCTTCCACTACTGGTGAGAGGCGATGGATTTCATCGATAAACAGGACGTCATGGGGCTCAAGGTTGGTCAGCATCGCCGCCAGATCGCCCGCCTTCTCCAGCACCGGACCGGATGTGGTGCGCAGATTGACGCCCATCTCATTGGCCACGATGTTGGCCAGAGTGGTTTTACCCAGCCCTGGTGGACCGAAGATCAACAGATGATCGAGCGCATCGCCGCGCAGTTGCGCTGCCTTGATGAATATTTCCATCTGCTCACGCACCTGCGGCTGACCGACATATTCGGTCAGCATCTTCGGGCGAATCGCGCGGTCAATAACCTCTTCTTCGCTGATACTGGCAGCGGAGATCAGGCGGTCGGCTTCTATCATGACTTACCTCAAATGGCGGCGCGTAGCGCTTCGCGGATCAGGGTTTCGCAATCCGCATCCGGTCGACCGACTTTACTGATCATACGGCTCGCTTCCTGCGGTTTATAACCCAGTGAAACCAGCGCTGCAACCGCTTCGGATTCCGCATCATTGGTTTCCGGCTCGGCGCTCGGCGTGGTGAGCGTAAACGCAGAATCGCCGCCAAACAGGTCGCCGTGCATCCCTTTGAAGCGGTCCTTCATCTCGACCACCAGTCGCTCAGCCGTCTTCTTGCCCACACCGGGCAGTTTAACGAGTGATGCGATCTCTTCTTTCTCGACGGCAGTCACAAACTGCTGCGCCGACATGCCGGAGAGGATCGCCAGCGCCAGCTTGGGCCCGACGCCATTCACTTTAATCAGTTCGCGAAACAGCGCGCGCTCCTGCTTGCTGTTAAAACCAAACAGCAACTGCGCATCTTCACGCACCACAAAATGGGTAAAAATCACCGCTTCGTGCTGAAGTTCAGGCAACTCATAAAAACAGGTCATGGGCATGTAAATTTCATAGCCGACGCCGTGTGCCTCAAGCAGCACCAGTGGCGGCTGCTTTTCCAGAATATTGCCCCGTAAACGACCTATCACCTGAATGCTTCCTTAACTAAAGAATGTGGCGGATTTTATAACATAAAAAAGGCTGGATGAATATCCAGCCTGAGAGTGAGACCTGAGCGATAAGCGCTAACCTGAGCGCAATCGTCCGCGCGTCAGCACCAGCTTGCTGTCACTCATGCGCGCCGCGTTTTGGGCCACGTGACAATGAGTGATGGCTATCGCCAGGGCATCGGCGGCATCCGCCTGCGGGTTTGCGGGCAGCTTCAGCAGGGTTCGCACCATGTGCTGCACCTGACTTTTCTCGGCGCTGCCGATGCCAACCACGGTCTGTTTCACCTGACGGGCGGCATACTCAAACACCGGCAGATCGTGGTTAACCGCGGCAACAATGGCGGCACCGCGCGCCTGGCCGAGCTTCAGCGCCGAGTCGGCATTCTTCGCCATAAACACCTGTTCAATGGCGAAGAAATCGGGTGAAAACTGCGTGATGATTTCGCAGACGCCCGCATAAATAAGCTTCAGACGGGCGGGCAACTCGGTGGTATTGGTGCGGATACAGCCGCTGCCCAGATAGGTGAGCTGGCGGCCAGTCTGACGAATAACACCATAACCGGTGATGCGTGAGCCGGGATCAATTCCCAGGATAATCGACATTACGCCTCTCCGGTTAACAGGGCGGCAGACGCCATTACAGCGTTTCCGCCACCTCGTCGGAGATCTCACCGTTGTGATAAACCTCCTGCACATCGTCGCAATCTTCCAGCATGTCGATCAGACGCAGCAGTTTTGGTGCGGTTTCCGCATCCATTTCGGCTTTGGTCGTCGGGATCATCGCCACTTCTGCGGTATCCGCTTTCAGACCAAGTGCTTCCAGTGCATCACGCACCGTGCCCATCTCTTCCCATGCGGTGAAAACATCAATCGCGCCGTCGTCATAGGTGACAACGTCTTCGCCGCCCGCTTCCAGGGCCGCTTCCATTACCGCATCTTCATCCTGACCTGGCGCAAAAGAGATCACGCCTTTCTTGTTGAACAGGTAAGCCACGGATCCGTCAGTACCCAGGTTGCCACCGGTTTTGGTAAAGGCGTGACGCACTTCACCCACGGTACGGTTACGATTGTCACTGAGGCATTCAATCATGATGGCTGAACCGCCTGGACCATAACCTTCATAAATGATGGTTTCCATGTTGGCGTTGTCATCGCCGCCCACACCGCGCGCGATAGCGCGATCCATGGTGTCGCGGGTCATGTTGTTCGCCAGCGCTTTATCCATCGCGGCACGCAGACGCGGGTTTGAGCCCGGATCACCACCGCCCAGCTTGGCCGCTGTCACCAGTTCACGAATGATTTTGGTGAAGATTTTGCCGCGCTTAGCATCCTGCGCCGCCTTACGGTGTTTGGTGTTTGCCCACTTACTGTGTCCTGCCATTTTAACGTTTCTCCGATCTTTTACAGGGTGCAGGCTATCCTGGCTGCGAGCCTGTTTACCGTCGGTGCTTACACCGTTTTTAAAAACCCGTGTACCCGCTTTGGGCGAGCATCGCGCATGATCATCACGTACAACAGTATGCTGATGACTTCACGCGGGTGGTAAACAACGTCGCAGCGTAGATGATGCCTGGCTGTTCAATATATTGGTGAAGTCCTGTTAAAACTCACCAGATTCATAAAATTTAATCTATCCGCCGCCGGAATACCGGGCGATGGCGAGCATTCAGATAAATTCTTCAATTGCCTGGCGGTTACTCCATGATCGGGTTAATGCTGCAGCGTCAGCAGGTGCCAGCCAGCGAAACGCCAGATGCTCCGTGAGCGTCACATCGCGCTCTTCCGGCAGTTGCAGGCGAAACCAGTGCTCGTGATTATGGGTGACATCAGGCGCATAGCGATGGCGGAAATGGGGAAAGATTTCAAAGTCGATTTGACGATGACAATCCTCCACCTCCAGCTGCTCAGTCAGCACGTCAATGCCGACCTCCTCATTCACTTCACGACACGCGGTCGCCAGCGGTGACTCCCCCGTTTCCAGGCTGCCGGTAACCGACTGCCAGAATGAGGGATCGTCACGCCGCTGCAGCATCAACACCCGGCCAGTATCGCGCGCCGAAATAACCACCAGCACTGAAACCGGGTGTTTATAGCCCATTATTTAATCTCAGGCTTTTCTTTTTTAATGACCTGAATGCCCAGTTCCAGCAGAGAAGCCGGGTTCGCTTCGCTTGGCGCTTCGGTCATCATGCAGGCTGCCGCCGTGGTTTTCGGGAACGCAATAACGTCACGAATGTTGTCGGTGCCGGTCAGCAGCATGGTCAGGCGATCCAGACCAAACGCCAGGCCCGCATGCGGTGGTGTACCGAATTTAAGCGCATCCAGCAGGAAGCCAAACTTCTCGCGCTGCTCGTGCTCTTCAATACCCAGAATGCTGAACACCGTCTGCTGCATTTTGCCGTTGTGGATACGCACTGAACCGCCGCCCACTTCATAACCGTTGATCACCATGTCGTAGGCATTCGCCACGGCACGGGTTGGATCCGCAGCCAGCTCTTCTGCGCTCATCTCTTTTGGTGCAGTGAACGGATGGTGCATCGCAGCCAGACCGCCTTCCTCGTCCTCTTCGAACATCGGGAAGTCGATCACCCACAGCGGTGCCCAGGCTTTTTCATCGGTGATGTTCAGCTCGCGACCCACTTTCAGGCGCAGCGCACCCAGTGCATCCGCAACCACTTTGGCGCGATCGGCGCCAAAGAAGATGATGTCGCCATCCTGTGCGCCGGTGCGGCTCAGAATGCCTTCAACGATTTCTGCATTCAGGAACTTGGCAACCGGACTCTGCACGCCCTCCAGGCCGTCCGCGCGGACGTTGACTTTCATCCACGCCAGGCCTTTCGCGCCGTAAATTTCTACGAACTTGCCATATTCATCAATCTGCTTACGGCTCAGCTGCGCACCGGTTGGCACACGCAGTGCCGCAACACGGCCTTTTTCGTCGTTAGCCGGGCCAGAGAAGACCTGGAACTCCACATTTTTCAGCAGGTCACCCACGTCCACCAGCTCCATCGGGTTACGCAGATCCGGCTTATCAGAACCGTAACGATGCATCGCTTCCGCAAAGGTCATCTGCGGGAACTCGCCGAGATCAACGCCCTGCACGTCCTGCCACAGATTGCGGATTAAACGCTCCATAATTTCACGCACCTGCGGCGCGGTCATAAAGGAGGTTTCAACGTCGATCTGGGTAAATTCAGGCTGACGATCGGCACGTAAATCTTCATCGCGGAAGCATTTAACGATCTGATAGTAGCGGTCAAAACCTGACATCATCAGCAGCTGTTTGAACAGCTGCGGTGACTGCGGCAGCGCGTAGAACTTGCCTTTATGAACCCGGCTAGGCACCAGATAGTCACGCGCGCCTTCTGGCGTCGCTTTGGTCAGCATCGGGGTTTCGATATCCAGGAACCCTTCGTCATCCATAAAGCGGCGAACAAAGCTGGTGATTTTCGCGCGGGTCTTCAGACGCGTCACCATCTCAGGACGACGCAGATCCAGATAGCGGTATTTCAGGCGCGCTTCTTCGCTGTTGGTCTGATTAGAGTCCAGCGGCAGTGGCTCAGAGCGGTTGATGATGGTCAGCGCCTGGGCAAACACTTCGACTTCGCCGGTCGCCATGTCGCTGTTTTTATTCTTCTCATCACGCGCACGCACGGTGCCGGTGATCTGGATGCAGAATTCGTTACGCAGTTCAGAAGCCAGCTTAAATGCGTCCTGACGATCGGGATCGAAAAACACCTGCACGATGCCTTCACGGTCGCGCATGTCGATAAAAATCAAACTGCCCAGATCGCGACGGCGATTTACCCAGCCGCAAAGCGTGACTTGCTGACCTACATGAGACAGATTGAGCTGTCCGCAATATTCTGTACGCATAACACTATCCTTTTAACTTCGCCGCTGCAGCTGACAGCATCCGGCCGCGTTACCTGTTGCGATGCTGTCGCAAAAATGGCGGTCATTATAATGGAAAAAGCCAGGCAGGATAAGCAGATCCACGCCAAAGCACCGATTTCCTGTGTGCATTTGCCCACCTGACCGAACATAGAAGATAATGGGGCATCTTAACCCATCGCCAGGAGCGCGCGTGACACTTCGTATTGGCCTGCCCCAGTGGGGGCATTCACACTGGAAACGCTGGGGTATCACGAGCCTGGCGGACTATGCCCGATACTTCCATTGTGTAGAGGGAAACACCACGCTTTATGCGCTGCCTGATACCGAAACGGTGATGCGCTGGCGCGATATGACGCATGATGCGTTTCGCTTCTGCTTTAAGTTTCCCAACACCATCAGCCATCAGGCGGCGCTACAGCACAGTGACGACCTGCTGACCGATTTCCTGCGCCTGATGGAGCCGCTGGCCGATCGCATCGGTCAGTACTGGCTGCAGCTGCCTGCCAGCTTCTCTCCGGCGCAGATCGCCGATCTGTGGCGCTTTCTGGATAGTTTGCCGCGTCGTTTTCACTACGGCGTCGAAGTCCGCCATCCCGCTTTCTTTGCCAAAGGTGACGCAGAGCGGGCGCTGAATCGCGGATTGCTTGAGCGCGGCATCAATCGCGTCATGCTGGACAGCCGCCCGGTTCACGCCTCCACCTCGCAAAGCCCGGCAGCGCTGGTGGCCCGTGCTCAGAAGCCTAAAGTGCCGCCTCATGCCTTACGAACCGGCTCGCAGCCAATGGTCCGTTTTATCGGCAGCGACAGTGTGGAAGAGACCGTGCCGCTGTTTCAGATCTGGCGTGACAAGCTCTCGCAATGGCAGCAACAGGGCGACGCCATGTTGTTTCTGCATACGCCCGATATGGGTCAGGTGTTTCCGCTGGTGCAGGCGCTATGGCCGCAGCTGCAGCAGATCGATCCGGCTATCGGCAATGGACCCGACTGGCCGCAACAGACATCACTGTTTTGATCACTGCACAGGACAGCGTGCTGTACGCTGGATAGAATAGCCACTTTACGGATGGATACCGGAGTGACAATGATTAGCGCGTTATACGTCGTACTGGGTGCATTGCTGGTAATGAAATTTACACTGGACGTGGTGCGTTACCGCCGTTTCTATCGCGTGGCGTATGGCGATGGCGGCTATCACGACCTGAAAATGGCGATTCGCATTCACGGCAATGCCATCGAAACTATCCCGCTGGCGCTGTTGCTGCTGGTGATGATGGAGATGAATGGCGCCGATATCTGGATGGTGCATCTCACTGGCCTGCTCTTTTTCATCAGCCGGTTACTCCATGCCTGGGGTTTACGCAGCAGCGCCATGGCTGGCCGTAAATATGGCATGCTGCTGACGCTGTTTTCCCTGTGCGGCATGGTCATTTTTAATCTTATTTATCTGCCGTGGGAACTGGTGCTGACACTCCATTAAGTCGCCCTGGGTTAAGGGGTGCAGGCCGCCCCACTTTCTGCGAGAATAGCGCCCTTTCCGTCGTCTCTTCGGATTTTCGATATGTCTGACCGCGATCAACTCTTCTCAGCGCCCATTGCAAAACTGGGCGACTGGACCTTTGACGAGCGTGTAGCTGAAGTCTTTCCAGACATGATTCAGCGCTCGGTGCCGGGCTATTCCAACATCATTTCGATGATTGGCATGCTGGCAGAACGTTTTGTTACGCCCGACAGCACGGTTTATGACCTGGGCTGCTCGCTGGGCGCCGCCACCCTCTCGGTGCGCCGCAATATTCATGTCCCGGGTTGCCAGATCATCGCAGTGGATAACTCCCCGGCGATGGTGGAGCGTTGCCGTCGTCATCTGGATGCGTTTCGCGCTGATACGCCGGTGACGGTGCTGGAAGCGGATATCCGTGATATTGACATAGAAAACGCCTCGCTGGTGGTGCTTAACTTTACGCTGCAGTTTCTGGAGCCACCCGCACGTCTGGCTCTGCTGGAAAAAATCTGGCAGGGACTTAAACCCGGTGGCGCGCTGGTGCTGTCGGAGAAATTCAGTTTTGAAGATGCCGAAGTCGGTGAACTGTTGTTCAACATGCACCATGACTTCAAGCGCGCCAACGGCTACAGCGAACTGGAAATCAGCCAGAAACGTAGCATGCTGGAAAATGTGATGCTGACTGACAGCGTCGAAGCCCATAAAGCCCGCCTGAAACAGGCCGGTTTCTCGCACGCCGAACTCTGGTTCCAGTGCTTTAATTTTGGATCTCTGGTGGCGTTGAAATGATCGACTTTGGCCGTTTTTATCAGCAAATTGCCGTAGGTCCACTGGCGAAGTGGCTGGAAGTTTTACCGGCGCAAATCAGCGAGTGGCAGCGTGAAAACCTGCATGGGCACTTCCGTGACTGGTACAAGTCGCTGGAGTATCTGCCGCTGCTGGAGCCGCAAAAGCTCGACCTGCTGCATAGTGTCACCGCCGACCGCGATGACATCAGCGATCGTCATCGTCAGGGTATTGAGAAATTACTGCGTAACCTGATGCCATGGCGCAAAGGGCCCTATTTCCTCTATGGCACCCATATCAACACTGAGTGGCGTTCTGACTGGAAATGGGAGCGTGTCCTGCCGCATATATCCTCGCTGGCGGGCCGGACGGTGCTGGATATTGGCTGTGGCAGCGGTTATCACATGTGGCGAATGATTGGTGCGGGTGCGCATCTGGTGGTCGGCATTGATCCGATGCAGCTCTTCCTGGTGCAGTTTGAAGCCGTGCGTAAGCTGCTCAACGATGATCGCCGGGCGCACATGCTGCCGCTGGGTATTGAACAGTTACCGGCGTTACAGGCATTTGATACCGTATTTTCGATGGGTGTGCTCTACCATCGCCGTTCCCCGCTGGATCACCTGTTACAGCTGAAAAATCAGCTGGTGAGCGGCGGTGAACTGGTGCTGGAGACGCTGGTGATTGAGGGCGATGTGAATCAGGTGCTGGTGCCCGGTGAACGCTATGCGCAGATGCGTAACGTCTTCTTTATCCCCTCCGCCGAGGCGCTGAAAAGCTGGCTGGAGAAAAGCGGCTTTGTCGATGTACGGATTGTCGATTTCGCCCTGACCACCACCGAAGAACAACGTCGGACAGACTGGATGACCAGCGAGTCGCTGGCGGAATTCCTCGATCCCGATGATCCGAGCAAAACGGTTGAGGGCTATCCGGCTCCGCTGCGCGCCGTGCTGGTCGCCACCAAACCTTAAATCTCAGCGGCGAGACAACGCCAGTTTCGCCGCAAATCCAATAAACACGCAGCCGGTCAGGCGATCCATCACCTTTAATACCCGCGGTTTTTGCAGATGACCCGCAAAATAGTGACTGCCGCCGATTAACACGGCATTCCATATCAGCCCCAGCAGCATATGTGCCAGCGCCATCAGTGTGCACCAGAGCGCCACTGACGCCCCGGCCGGAATAAACTGTGGCAGGAAGGTGACGTAAAACACGCCCACTTTTGGATTCAGCAGATTCCCCATCAACCCCCGACTGAAGCAGGCCAGATAACCCTGCGACCTGGCAGGCTGTTCGTCCACGATGAGCGGTTGCTGACGCGGTTTAAGCAGTAGCCTGATACCGAGCCAGAGCAGCCAGGCCGCCCCCATCCACTTCAGCAGGTTGTATGCAATTTCAGAGGCCAGCAATAGCGCACCCAGCCCCAGGCCTACCGCCACTCCCCAGATCAGACAGCCCAGCGTCACGCCGAGCGCGGTGGCGCAGGCGCGCTGCCAGCCCTGCGCGATAGCGGTTCGCAGCACCAGTGCGGTGTCAAATCCGGGTGTGAGCGTCAGAATGGTTATCGCAAGCAGAAATGAAAAGAGCATTGCGCTCATCATGATTTCTCCGTTATCTCCTGGGTGTTCACGCAGCTTAACAGCTCCGGTGACCGCAATCCTTCATCAACTGTCACTCTTCCCGGATTGTGCCAGACTGGATCAGGTTGATTCATTCATATCAGGGAGTTTTGATTATGAGTAAATTTATTTTTTCCTCACCCCGTAAATATGTACAGGGCGCAGGAGTGCTGGACGAGCTGGGAACGTATCTGACTGAACTGGGCGATCAGGCTTTTCTGGTGGCTGACAACACGGTCTGGACGTTGATTGGCGAACGGACGCAACACGCCCTGCATTCCGCTGGCGTGACATTCAGCTGGCAGCAATTCAATGGCGAAGCCTCGAGTAATGAGATTTCCCGACTCAGTGCGCTCGCAAAAAGTCAGGACTGTAATGTGATTGTCGGCCTGGGCGGGGGAAAAACGCTGGATACGGTTAAAGCGGTGGCGGATGAACTTAAACTGCCGGTGGCTATCGTGCCAACCATTGCGTCCACCGATGCGCCCTGTAGCGCCCTGTCGGTCATCTATTCTGACAGCGGTGTATTCGAGAGCTATCGCTTTTACAGCAAAAATCCAGATTTGGTGCTCGTGGACACGGCAGTCTGCGCCAGTGCGCCAGCACGGCTATTTGCATCAGGCATTGCAGATGGACTGGCGACCTGGGTTGAAGCGCAGGCCGTGGCACGTTCGCATGCGAAATCAATGGTTAACGGTGATCCGACACTTGCCGGACTGGCCATTGCCCGAGCCTGTGAAGAAACGCTTCTTACATGGGGTTACAGCGCCTATGTTGCCGTTTCCGAAAAACGGGTAACGCCAGCGGTGGAAGCGGTCGTTGAGGCCAACACGCTGCTCTCGGGACTGGGGTTTGAGAACGGTGGTCTGGCAGCCGCCCACGCGATTCATAATGGTTTTACCGCCATCGATGGCGATATCCACCATCTGACTCATGGCGAGAAAGTTGCCTATGGCACGCTGACGCAGATGGTGCTTGAGAAGCGTACGGATGAGGATATTGCGCGCTATATACGCTTTTATCGCGCTATCAATATGCCAACCACACTCCGGGAGCTGCATCTGGAAAATGAAAGCTGGGAGAATCTGGTGAAAGTGGGGGCGCTGGCAAACAGTGAGGGAGATACGCTGAAAAACCTCAACCCACACCTGTCACCCGAAGATATCGCAAACGCCCTGCTGGCACTGGATGCCTTTAGTCAGACCGTAAAATAGGTCAGGAACGGGCGATCACCCGATCGCCTGTTACTCTTCTGTCGCAGGCTGGTTCCAGTACTCATATTTGTAGGCCGAACTGAGGTGGCGCTCGATAGTGCCACGCGTAAAGATCTCGGTCTCATGCAGATAGCTGAGTGTACAGTTGCCGACCTCATCCCATAACTGGCACTCATCAACCGACCGGATGGTGCTGAGCGGTGTGGTCTCGGTGACGTTAAGTCTTACTTCACGCCATTGAGGATCATAGGTGTATTCGTCGGTGCCTCTTGCAGATGTGGTGCGCGTGACCAGACCTTTTGGGTTCCAGTGATAGTGAAATTCACCGTTGGTCAGCGGATCGCTGCCGCGCGCCACGCTCTTCTCCAGCCGTAGCTGGGGATCATAGCGATAGGTGATGTCGGTAAAGCCGCTTTTCCCCATGCTGGTAAATCTATCAGAGGCGCTGGTGATCGTGCCATGCCGGCCTTTCTGCCAGTTAATCGTTCCCTGTCGATTATCCACGACGACTTCCTTACCTTCTTTCAGTACTTTGACCAGATAGGCGTATTCCGCCACCCAGCCGCCCTGCACTCTGGCGATATGTTGCTCCATGCTGAGAATCACATTACGTTCGCTTTTATCGTAGCTGACGTCGGCGACGGTCAGATCGCCGCAGGCGTCAAACTGCCCCAGCACCCGCTTTTGCGAGTTCACATCTTTGCCAAACTCGCCCGCAATCACCTGCTTCACAGCGCCTTTCGCGTTTCCCCCCAGCAGAATAAGGTTATTGCTGTTTGCAACGGCCGCATTATTCGGGCTGCAGGCGCTGGCCGCTGCGCTTTCAGTCCAGGCAGTCAGCATCAGGCTTAAAACAAGAATCTGATTGCGTTTCATAGGGTAATTTCCAGGCGACGTTGCTTTCAGTGTAAACGCTGTGGTGATAAACAGCGCCAATCTTTGACGATTCCGGCCTGCAGTGCTTTAAAAGATGAGAGAGGTGAAAAGGCACAAACGTCAGATATCATCTCCCCCTCACATCATGACAATGCCAGAGAACCCCGGAATAAGGTCACTGCACTTGAGAGGGCTTCAGACAAAAAGAACCCCAGCAAGAATACTGGGGTTTGGTACTTGCAAACACCACGTCAAGAATCGGCGTGCTGCGCGGCAAAATCTGTTGTGATTCAGGCGACCCGAACGGTGCTCATCTGCATCACACTTTTCATCGCCTCAACGACATCGCCGTCTACACAGTAGCGGCTGAACTCATCGCTTTCGGCTTCAGAACACATGGAGACCCCCGCTTTGCGGTAGCGCATCGGCGACACCATCAGGCGACTTGCCGAGCTGTGAACTTCATCAATCCCCATGTCGAGAAACTTTTGCAGGTTGCTGAGACGAACCCCGGCACCCGCCATAATAATAGGACCGGTGCTGGCCTCATTTAGTTCCCTGAGGAGTGCAATTCCGTTTTCAGCACTGTGTTGCTGACCGGATGTCAGAATGCGCGCCACCCCCAAATCTGTTAATTCTTCCAGCGCTCGCTTAGGGCTGTGGCACAGATCGAAGGCGCGATGGAACGTCACTGACAGGCCGTCACACAGCGCCATAATCTGCCGCATCTGACCATGATGGATATGCGCGTCCTCATCAAGCATCCCAATGACCAGCCCCGGAAAACCCAGTTCGCGTATCAACGCCACATCCGATTTCATCGCTTCAAACTCGCGCGCGGTATAACAAAAGTCACCACCCCGTGGCCGGACAATAGGATGAACCGGGATTGAAACCTCGCGCCGGGCGGCATTCAGCATTCCTGCCGATGGGGTCAGACCACCCTCACGCGGTGCGGCACAAAGTTCAACCCGATCGGCGCCCGCCTGTTGTGCGGTCACGGCGCAATCCACGCCATAGCAGCAAATTTCCAGTGTGGTCATTCTCTTCTCCTTTACATGACTCTGGTTCAAGGCAGATTCATCAGTTAGTCTGGCTGCTGATATGAGTTTACCGGGAAAGTTAACTATGGCATTCAATTTCGACCAACGGATAGACCGTCGTCACAGCGATAGCCTTAAATGGAACAAATATGCGGACCAGGACATTCTGCCGTTGTGGGTGGCAGATACCGATTTCCGATCGCCTGACTGCGTTATCGATGCGATCAAAACCCGCGCCGGGCATGGCATTTTCGGCTATGGCGATACGCCGGTAGCGTTTCTCGACAGCGCAGTTGCGTGGCTCGCCTCACGCTATCAGTGGCACGTCAATCCGGAATGGATTGTGGTTTTACCCGGCGTGGTGAGTGGACTGAATCTCGCCGTGCGTGCCTTCACTGCATCGGACGAGCTGACGATTTCTCCCACGCCGATCTATCCACCGTTTCGCGGGGCGGCAAAACTGGCAGAGCGAGGTCAGATCAATGTGCCTGTCACGTTGCAACAGGGGCGCTGGCTGCTGGATCTGGATGCAGCCGAAGAACAGACTAGGGGTAAAGAACGGCTGTTAATGCTGTGTAACCCGCAGAATCCGGGCGGCACGGTCTATCGCCAGGACGAACTACAGGCGCAGCTGGAATTCGCCCGGAAACACAATCTGATTGTCTGTTCCGACGAGATCCACAGCGATTTGCTACTGGAACCGGGCGTGCAGCACATTCCGTTTGCTTCGCTAAGTGAGGATGCGGCCCAGCGAAGTGTCACGCTGATGTCGCCCTCCAAGAGTTTCAATATCGCCGGTCTGGGTGCGTCCATCGCCATCATACCGAATGCTGAACTGCGCGCGCGCTTTAACCGGGTGCGACGCGGCATTGTGCCGGATGTAGATATTCTGGCCATCACCGCAGCAGCAGCAGCCTGGCGCGAAGGTGAGCCCTGGCTGAAGGCACAGAATGCTTACCTGCGCAGTAACCGGGACTGGCTGGTATCTCAGGTCAATAAAATGCCGGGTCTGTCAGTTGCCACGCCGGAAGCAACCTACCTGGCCTGGATTGATGCCAGCGCGCTGGGTGTGGCCAGTCCTGCCCTCTATTTTGAGAAGCACGGACTGGGCTTAACCGCCGGACGTGAGTTCGGCAACGACCAGTTTGTCCGGCTCAATTTCGGCTGTACCCGAGCGCTACTGGACGAGGCGGTTGCCCGACTGAAACGCGCCGTGGCTGCCCGCATTTAGTGCTGCTCACTGGCGACAATTTCCTCCAGTCGCCACGGATGAAACTTGATGGTTGTCTGCCCGTCCGTCACCGCCAGGGTCGGATTAGGCAGACGCTCATTCTCGCCCTGCGGTGAGCTGGTTTTAAAGGAAAGGCCGGGCTGCGTCAGTGCCTCATCAGACAATAATGCCATCGCGCGCATGCCCAGCGTTCGATGATCGCCACGTAACACCACTTCAATGTGCTCCCAGCCTTCATGGCGATAACGCTTCTCACACGGCCACGGCAGCTCAACCACATCGATCTCTCTGCCCGCCACAACCAGTGGATCATGTAGTTTAAACAGGCAAATCTGCCGTCCGTTAATCATCGTCGCGGAAAACTGCGTACCCATCTGCTGCAGGCCTTGCTGCCAGCGGATCGCCGTCGTGTCCTGATGACAACGCACCGAAATATGGTCCACTTCAAGATCGTTAAGGCGCAAACCAAGTTGCTGCGCAAAACTTTGCAACGATTTTTCAAAACGCCTTAAATCTGTCTTTAAATCGTCCAATTCTGCCGGAAAAGATCGCTCTGACACCGTAAATCCTCTCAATTTGTTTAGCATTTATAAACAGTCTCGTTTATGGAGCGCCGCGTGCCTGACGTCACATAATGATAAGATTCATCTTATTTGGACTGAAATTTAACGCAAAACCTCATAATAACATCTTTCATTTCGGATTTATCTCCTGTTTAGGGCCATAAGTTCCTTGATGAAAGTGAGTTAACTGTATGATTATAATCAACTTCTTTAATACAATAAGATAAGTCTCAATTGACTGATAAACAATTGCAGCATTCTCTGCCTTCCTATAAATTTGACCTAACACAAACAAAAGGAATGGCTATATGTCTATGCTCATCGTTGTCGCTGTACTGATCGCACTGATGGGATTCGCAATTGCGCGCCACTGGAAGGTGCTTGAAGATAAAAGCGTAAAGAACCCACGTCGTCATCTGCGACGTCGTTAACGCCTCCGGGAAACATCTTCTTCAGCTCTGTTTCCCCGCTTCATCCAACTGCTGACGCCCATCCACATTTCACGTATACTTTTCCCCTCATTTTTTTCCATTTTGTCTGCCCCATCCGTTTCTGCCCCGCCGTAACGCGATGTGCTCAGGCAAGATGATGACAGCCCGGTTTAGCAGTCCAGGGCGTTGTTCAGCTTATGAAGGTAACTCGGTGAATATTCAGGCACTTCTTTCCGCAAAAGTCAGTCAGGCAATGGTTTTAGCCGGCGCACCCGCCGATTGCGAACCACAGGTTCGTCAGTCTGCACGGGTTCAGTTTGGAGACTATCAGGCCAACGGCATTATGGCCGTGGCGAAAAAGCTGGGACAGGCACCGCGACAATTAGCGGAAGCGGTGATTCAGCACCTCGACCTGACCGGCATCGCCAGCAAGGTTGAAATTGCCGGGCCGGGTTTCATTAATATTTTCCTTGACCACAACTGGCTGGCAACACACGCCCGTCAGGCACTTAGCCTGCCGCGTCTTGGCGTGCAGCTGGCTGAGCCGCAGACCATCGTGGTCGACTATTCCGCCCCTAATGTTGCAAAAGAGATGCACGTCGGTCACGTCCGCTCCACCATCATTGGTGATGCGGCGGTGCGTACGCTGGAGTTTCTCGGCCATAACGTTATCCGCGCTAACCACGTTGGCGACTGGGGTACGCAGTTCGGCATGTTGATCGCGTTCCTTGAAAAGCAGCAGAATGAAGATCACGCAGAGATGGCGCTGGCCGACCTCGAAGGCTTCTACCGTGAAGCAAAACGCACTTATGATGAAGATCCTGAGTTTGCCGAGCGTGCACGCAGCTATGTCGTGAAACTTCAGGGTGGCGATGAATATTGCCGCCAGATGTGGAAGAAGCTGGTCGACATCACCATGAGTCAGAACCAGAAAATCTACGACCGCATGAACGTGACGCTGACGCGCAACGATGTCATGGGTGAAAGTCTTTATAACGACATGCTGCCCGGCATTGTTTCCGACCTGAAACAGAAAGGCTTAGCGGTCGAGAGCGAAGGCGCAACCGTGGTGTTCCTGGATGAATTCCAGAACAAAGAGGGTGAGCCGATGGGCGTCATCATCCAGAAAAAGGATGGTGGCTACCTCTACACCACCACGGACATCGCCTGTGCGAAATATCGTTATGAAACGCTGAAAGCCAATCGCGTACTCTATTACATCGATTCACGTCAGCATCAGCATCTGGTGCAGGCATGGACGATTGTCCGTAAAGCGGGTTATGTGCCGGAGTCTGTGCCGCTGGAGCACCATGCATTCGGCATGATGCTGGGCAAAGATGGACGACCATTTAAAACACGTAGCGGCGGTACTATTAAACTCTCTGATCTGCTGGATGAAGCCTATCAGCGTGCCTACTCGCTGGTGCGTGAGAAGAACCCGGAGATGAGCGAAGCGGAAGTGAAAACCCTGGCGGAAGTGGTGGGGATCAGTGCTGTCAAATATGCTGATCTGTCAAAAAGCCGCACCACCGACTACATCTTCGACTGGGATAACATGCTGGCGTTTGAAGGCAATACCGCGCCTTACATGCAGTATGCCTATACCCGTGTGCTTTCCGTGTTCCGTAAAGCGGGCATTAATGCCGATTCGCTGGATGCAGAGATTGTGATCAGTGAAGAGCGCGAAGCACAGCTGGCCACGCGTTTGCTACAGTTCGAAGAGGTCATTACTCAGGTCGCTCGCGACGGCACGCCACATGTGATGTGTGCCTATCTCTACGATCTGGCCGGTCTGTTCTCCGGCTTCTACGAGCACTGCCCGATTCTCAGCGCAGAATCAGACGCAACGCGCCTGAGCCGTCTGCAGCTGGCCGCGCTGACGGCGAAGACGCTGAAGCAGGGTCTGGATACTCTGGGTATCGACACCGTCGAGCGCATGTAACCTGTAAAACGGAGAGGGATTTCCCTCTCCGTTGCTGTTCCCAGTTATCCGCTCTGAACGCCCCCCAAATTTCCGCAGCAGGATGGTGTTATGTCTGTCGCCGCGCACCTTATCAGCAGTCATCTTCCCACCATAAAGCAATTGCAGTGCTTTCTGGCTGTTGCGCACGAGCTTAATTTTCGCCGGGCCGCAGAACGCCTCAGCATGACGCAGCCGCCGCTCACCCGTCAGGTTCAAAGCCTGGAAGATCTGCTCGGTCAGCCGCTGTTCAGCCGTACGACTCATGAGGTGATGCTCACCGATGCTGGCCGTGCGCTGGTTGCAAAAGCAGAAGCGATTCTTACCGCGCTGAATAGCCTAAAGCAGCCTGCTGCCGTGCGACCACGTATCGGACTGACCCGCACGCTCAACTTTGAATTAATGGCACCGCTTAACCGGCAGCTCGCCAGTTTCCATGCCAGCGATGAAATGGAGATGCCCAGCCTGACCTCCGCTCAACTGCTGCAAAGCCTGGCCAAAAACAGCCTGGATTTAATTCTCACTGGCGAAAAAGGTCCTGAAGCGGAAACCCTGGTTCAGTACACCTGGGTTTACCGTGAACCGTTGCTGCTCGCTATGCCGTCAACGCACCCTGCCAGTCTGGCAGGAGAAAAGGTCGCACTGGAGGCGCTGGCCGACCTGCCGCTGTTCTGGTTTGCGCGCAGTGCCAATCCGCAGTTTTACGATAAATGCGAACGCTACTTTGCGACGCTCAGCGTCACGTTAAAACGAATAAGAGAGCCGGATGACTCTCTGCTGATGCTGTCGCACATTGCCAGAGGCAAAGGATTCGCCCTGATGCCGCAGTCAAAATGTACCTTTAACCAGACAGGACTCTGTTATCGCCCGCTGACTGAAAGCGCGGCGCGGCAATTGACGATTGATGTTTATGCGGCCATTCGCGCCAATGAAAAAAATGCGGCAGTGCTGAATGCGCTGAGCGTGCTTTCACAGTCGGCTGATCACGACGCTCACCCGCATTCATCGGACTGAGTCGCCGCCCTCTTACGTCGCGCTGCCTGTGGCTGATGATGCGCGGTTCCGCCCGCTCCTGTGTTGTCCCCGGTCTTACCTTTCCTGATACCTTTTTTGCATGACGAAAAGAGCAATTCATTGCCTTCACGCGGGGTGAAACAATCGCCTTTCACTCACGAGGAGAAACAATGAAAAAGCGAACCTTAAGTCAGGGTCTGGATGTCAGCGCCATAGGCTATGGCGCAATGGGGCTGAGCGAATTTTACGGTCACTCCGACGACCGCCAGTCTCTCCAGCTGCTTAGCCAGCTGCGCGACCTGGATATCACCTTCATTGATACCGCCGATCTTTACGGACGTGGCCACAATGAGCAGCTGATCGGTGAGTTTCTTGCCGGGATGAGCAAGGCTGAACGCCTGACGTTCACCGTCGCCACCAAATGTGGTATCGAGCGTCCGGCAGATGAGGCTTATGCCCGTACCATTAACAATAAGCCGGACTACATTACCCGCAGCTGCCATGCCTCCCTGAAACGATTGGGCGTCGAGCGTATTGATCTCTTTTATCTGCATCGTATCAGCCCGGCAACACCGATTGAGGAGAGCATGCAGTGTCTGAGCCGCCTGGTAAAAGAGGGGAAAATTGCCCGGATTGGATTGTGTGAAGCGTCGGCTGCCACGCTGAATCGGGCGCACGCCATCCATCCGCTGGCCGCGCTGCAGACGGAATATTCTCTGTGGACGCGTGACATTGAAGAAGACATCCTGCCAGCGGTGAAACAGCTCGGTATCGGTCTGGTGCCCTATTCCCCGCTGGGCAGAGGTTTTCTGACCGGGAAATACCGCCAGAACAGTGATTTTGCCGGGGATGATTTCCGCAAAAATAACGCGCGTTTCCAGCAGGAGAATATCGATCACAACCTGCAGCTGGTAAATGCGATTACGCCGCTGGCGGAGAAATATCACGCCACCACCGGGCAGATTGCGCTGGCCTGGCTCCTGGCCCAGTATGAAAGAATTGTGCCGATACCGGGCACCAGGCAGATCGCTTATCTTAATGAAAACGCGCAGGCCGCGGATATTCAGCTGGAAGAGAACGATCTCCTGTTGCTGAATGCACTTCACCGGCAAATAGAAGTTAAAGGGGGGCGTTACTCGGAAGAGGGAATGAAAGGCGTTAATGCCTGAATTCTGACCTTTGCGTCGGTGCCTGATGTATCGGCTGAGAGTCAGTGCGTTAATTGTTGCTCTGTAAACGACGCAACAGCCGATGCACATATCTGGTGTGCATCGGCGTGTCCCGCGCAGGCATCAACGTTGCTGATTCATTATTCATAATTGACCATCACTTCACTGCTGACCACCCGTAATCCGGGTGGAAGCGCCCCGCTGCCCGCAAAACCAAACACCATGTGCAATGTCTCACCGGCATTCAGATGCGCCAGCCCGCGCGTGGTGCCGCTGGCACCTTCAAGCGACGTGCAACGTTGTTCACCGCACAGCCGCACTTCCAGGCCAGAGGGCGCCGGCCTGCTCAGCTCATAACGCCAGTTAATGATGCTGACTTCCCCACCGACGCCGGCGGGTGGCGTCAGCGGCTGCGCTCGTTGCCAGCTGCCACGGTTCGCCAGTAGCGGCCCGTTAGCCGAGGCACTCCAGGCCCCTCCAGCCGCATGAGCCATCAGTGGCATCATTAACAATGCCATGATCAGTCTGCGCATTATTTGCCTCCAATGGTGGCAGTCATACGGATCTGACGGTTATCGCTCAGCTCCAGGTTTGAGAGCACCACCAGCTGTGGCAGATTGCGGCGCAGGAATCGCGCCAGCAGTGCACGCAGCGGATGATTGACCAGCAGCACCGGCGGTGCCCCCAGCATCTCCTGGCGCTGCAATGCCGCCTGTGCCTGACTCAACAGCCGATCGGCCAGACCCGGCTCCAGTCCGCCACCACCCTGCAACGCCTGCAACAGCAGACGCTCCAGCGTTGAATCCAGCCCGATAACCTGCACTTCGTCATTACCCGGGAACCACTGTTGCGTAATCGCACGGCCCAGCGCCACACGGACCACGCTGGTCAGCTCCTGGGGATCGCTCTGCACCGGCGCGTGTTCCGCCAGGGTTTCGATGATGGTGCGCATATCGCGAATCGACACCCGCTCCACCAGCAGGTTCTGCAGCACCTTGTGCAGCGTGGTGAGTGAAATCACGCCTGGCACCAGATCTTCGGTCAGTTTCGGCATCTCCTGGGTTACGCGATCCAGCAGTTGCTGCGCTTCCTGACGGCCAAACAGCTCGCTGGCGAACTGGCCGATCAGATGGTTGAGATGGGTTGCTACGACGGTACTGGCCTCGACGACTGTAAAGCCCTGAATCTGCGCCTGCTCTTTGAGTGCGCTATCAATCCAGACCGCTGCCAGACCAAAGGCGGGATCGACGGTCGCTTCACCAGGCAGACTTCCGGCAGCCGTGCCCGGGTTAATCGCCATCCAGCGGCCAGGATAGGCATCACCGCTACCAATCTCTACCCCTTTCATCAGGATGCGATAGCGCGCAGGCGGCAGCTCCATGTTGTCACGGATATGCACCACCGGCGGCAGGAAACCAACATCCTGAGCAACTTTCTTACGAATACTGCGGATACGTCCCAGCAGTTCACCGTTTTGCTGATGATCGACCATCGGAATCAGGCGATAGCCCACTTCCATGCCCAGGGTATCTTCCAGCTGCACATCGGTCCAGGACGCTTCGGTGGCGGCTGGCGTGTCGGCTGGTTTGTTGCTGATGCTGCCTGCAACGTCCACTTTCTTCTTCGGCTGTGCTTCGCGACCACGCAACCACCAGGCCAGACCCAGTAAGGCGGCGGTGAACAGCAGGAAAACAAAGTTAGGCATGCCAGGCACCAGACCCAGTAAGCCAATCACCCCGGCGCTGAGCATCAGTACGCGGGGATCTTTGAACAGCTGAGTGACCATCTGCTCACCGACATCCTGATCGGTGGCAACGCGCGTCACGATAACACCGGCAGCAGTGGAGATAACCAGCGCCGGGATCTGCGCGACCAGTCCATCACCGATGGTCAGCAGCGTATAGGTCTCTGCGGCATGACCCGCATCCATACCGTGCTGCACCACGCCCACCAGCAGGCCGCCGATGACGTTGATGACCATGATCATGATACCGGCGATGGCATCACCACGAACGAACTTACTCGCACCGTCCATCGAACCGTAGAAGTCGGCTTCCTGGGTCACTTCTGCACGGCGGCGTTTGGCATCATCTTCACCGATCAGACCGGCGTTGAGGTCGGCATCGATTGCCATCTGCTTACCGGGCATGCCGTCCAGCACAAAGCGCGCACCCACTTCCGCGATACGACCGGCACCCTTGGTGATAACCATAAAGTTGATGATCACGAGGATGATAAACACCACGATACCGATGGCGAAGTTACCGCCCACCAGGAAGTGACCGAACGCTTCAACCACCTGTCCGGCCGCAGCGGCACCAGTGTGCCCTTCCATCAGGATGATACGGGTTGACGCAACGTTCAGCGCCAGACGCAACAATGTTGAGAAGAGCAGAATGGTCGGGAACGCCGCAAATTCCAGAGTCCGCTGGGTGAACATCGCCACCAGCAGGACCATGATCGACAGCGCAATGTTAAAGGTGAACAGCAGATCGAGGATAAACGGCGGCAATGGCAGAACCATCATCGACAGGATCATCAGGATCAGTACCGGCCCGGCCAGTACCTGCCACTGCATATCTTTAAAGCCCGGTAGACGTAGCTTTACGGCCAGGTTATTAGCCATCGTTTTTGCTCTCTCCTGCAAAGTCCATCTCTGCCGGAACCGGCAGGTCTTTTGGTTTGGTTGGAATCAGGCCGCCTTCGCGCTTCCAGCGACGCGACTGCCAGACCCACGCCAGCACCTCGGCCACGGCAGCATACAGCGCGCCAGGGATGTGCTGACCAATTTCGGTATGACGATATAACGCACGCGCCAGCGGCGGTGCTTCCAGAACCGGGATGCGGTGTTCAGCAGCCAGTTCACGAATTCTCAGGGCGATCTCGCCGGCCCCTTTCGCCACAACTTTTGGCGCACTCATCTTTTTCTCGTTGTACTGCAGGGCGACGGAGTAGTGCGTCGGGTTGGTAACGATGACATCGGCTTTTGGCACATCTGCCATCATTCTGCGTCGTGCAGCGGCGCGCATCTGCTGACGGATGCGTCCTTTAACATGCGGGTCGCCTTCCTGCTGCTTATGCTCGTCGCGAATCTCCTGCATCGACATCTTCAGCTTTTTAAAGTGGCTGTAGAGCTGCCAGAAAACGTCATAGCCCACCATCGGTATCAGCCCCAGCATCACCAGCGAGCAGCAGACCGCAATCATCTCCATGCCGTGGATGAGCGCGGTCACCGGTGCTTCGCTGATCAGCCGCAGCATCTCAGGCCAGTGACTCCAGATGTACCACCAGCCCACTGCGCCAACCAGGATAGTCTTGAGGATCCCTTTAAACAGTTCGGTCCAGGCCTGAGCGGCGAACATTCGCTTAAAGCCGGCAATCGGGTTCATCTTTTTCGGATCAAACTTGATCGATTTACCGCTGAAAACGATACCGCCCAGCAGCATAGGGGCGGCAATCGCCACCAGCACCAGACCGCCCATCAGCGGCAGCAGCGCCATCAGTGCCTGCGTGATCAGGCTGCCAATGTGGCTGACGATAATTTTGTCATCTCTGACCATGCCGTGGTCAAAACGAAGTCCGGTGGCGACCATCGCCGCCAGCCGGTGCGCCATCATGTTGCCGCCCATCCACAGGATCATGATGCCGGCCAGCAGCATCAGTACGGATGTCAGTTCGCGCGAACGCGGAATCTGGCCCTCTTCACGCGCTTTCTCAAGTCGGTGGGCCGTGGGCGATTCTGTTTTGTCCTCGTCGCTATCAGACACGACAAACCTCGGTTGGCAGGAATTCTGAGCATAGGATGCCAAATCTGGCTTAAGTCAAAGCGGAGATAAGATGGGAAAAACAGGCGTTCTTTCGGGGATGGATCTGACAATGCAGAACGGGGCCACCGGAAGGTGACCCTGTTTAATATAATATGCCGCTGTTTCGCCCGCACGCGGGCGAACGACGCTTAAAACCCTAAGCTGTCCAGCAGGTCATCAACCTGATCCTGGTTCGCCACCACGCCTGGAGCATCAGCGTGAATCTGCGGTCCGTTCAGCAGGCTGGTGCCTTCCTGACGCTTTTCAGCACTGACTTCTGGCATGTTTTCCAGCAGCACCATTAACAGCTGGCGCTCAATTTCCTGAATCACATCCATCATACGCTTGATCACCTGACCGGTAAGGTCCTGGAAATCCTGCGCCATCATGATTTCAAGCAACTGCTTGTTGGTAAAGGCGGTGTGCTCTGGCACGGCGGTGAGGAATGCGCGCGTATCCGTCACCAACTCCCGCGCATCACCCAGTTCAATTGGGTTCTCAAACCACTCATCCCAACGTCCTTTCAGCTGGGTTGCCCCGGCTTCCATTTTATCCTGATGAGGTTGTGCTGCTTCAACACAGTTCAACGCACGGTCAGCGGCCTGCGCCGTCATCTGCACAACATAATCCAGACGATCGCGGGCATCAGGAATGGCTTCAGCCGCATCGGCAATGGCTTTATCCAGCCCCAGCTCGCGCAGACTGTCGCGCAGCATGCGCGTCAGAGAGCCAATACGTGAAATGATGTCGTGTGCCGCGGCATCCTCAGTTGGTTTCGGAAAGTCGCTCATCACATCCCCTTACATGCCCAGTTTTTCGAAAATTTTACCCAGCTTTTCTTCCAGGGTTGCCGCAGTGAAAGGTTTCACTACATATCCACTGGCACCCGCCTGGGCGGCGGCGATAATGTTCTCTTTCTTGGCTTCCGCAGTGACCATCAACACCGGCAGCGTACTCATTGCCGCGTCAGCACGAATGGTCTGCAGCAGCTGCAGGCCATCCATGTTTGGCATGTTCCAGTCGGAAATCACGAAGTCGAAACCACCCGCTTTCAGTTTGCCGAGGGCATCCACACCATCTTCCGCTTCTTCTACGTTATTGAAGCCAAGCTCTTTCAGCAGGTTACGCACAATACGACGCATCGTATTGAAGTCGTCTACTACCAAAAAGCGCATGTTTTTATCTGCCATATCTACTCCTGAGTTGTCTCGCCCGGCGGGACGGGCCTGTTAAATACGCAATGCCTGTCCGGCGCTAATTTTCGCCAGCATGTGCTGGCTGATGTTGCTTAAATCTACGACTTCGCTCACGCCGCCCGTGGCAATAGCCTCACGCGGCATGCCAAATACCACACAGCTGGCTTCGTTCTGGGCGATGGTCCAGGCGCCTGCCCGGTGCATTTCCAGCATCCCGGCCGCACCATCGTTGCCCATTCCGGTGAGGATGACCCCCACCGCATTTCGTCCGGCGTTAATCGCCACCGATTTGAACAGCACATCCACAGAGGGTTTGTGCCGGTTTACCGGAGGCCCTTCATTCAGTTTCACCACATAGTTGGCACCACTTCGGCCCAGCTCCATGTGCATTGCGCCTGGGGCGATATAGGCGTGGCCTGGCAAAATACGTTCACCATCTTCGGCTTCTTTTACCGTGATCTGACACAGCTTGTTCAGACGCTCGGCAAAGGAGCGGGTAAAGCCTGGCGGCATATGCTGGGTAATCAGCAGTGCCGGGCTGGTTGCCGGTAACGGCTGCAGCACATGGCGAATCGCCTCAGTTCCGCCGGTTGAGGAGCCAATCGCAATCAGCTTCTCACTACTCAGCAGCGGACCCGCTTTCAGTGTCGCCGGCACCGGCATCGCTGTGCGGTTGTGCAGGCGCGCACGGGAAGCCGCACGAATTTTGTCGCCAATCATCTGGCTGTACGCCAGCATCCCTTCGCGGATGCCGAGCTGCGGCTTGGTCACGAAATCCACCGCGCCCAGCTCCAGCGCTCTCAGCGTAATTTCGGAGCCTTTTCCGGTCAGCGATGAAACCATCACCACCGGCATTGGCCGTAACCGCATCAGTTTTTCCAGGAAATCGAGGCCATCCATGCGCGGCATTTCCACATCCAGTGTCAGCACCTGCGGATTGAACTGCTTGATCAAATCGCGGGCGACCAGCGGATCGGGCGCCGTAGCGACCATCTCCATATCCGGATGGCTGTTGATGATCTCTGTCATCAACTGCCGCATCAGCGCAGAGTCATCTACGCACATCACGGTGATTTTGCTCATCATCTTTCCTTCGTCAGTCCATAGACGGTTTGCCCACGCAGCCAGAACTCTTTACTGATCTGACTGAAGTTTTCTGAGTGTCCGGCGAACAGGATGCCGCCCGGTTTTAGCAGTGGGACAAACCGACGCAGAATCTTCTCCTGCGTCTCTTTATCGAAATAGATCATCACATTGCGACAGAAAATAGCGTCGAACTGACCCGGCAGCGCCCAGTCATTCGCCAGCAGGTTAAGCTGCGCGTAAGTGACCATATTGGTCAGCTCGGGACGCGCCCGCACCATACCGGCATGCGGACCGGTTCCGCGCAGGAAGAAACGCTGCATTTGCGCCGGTGACAGCGTGCGCAGCTCTTCCTGGCGGTAAACCCCTGCCACCGCCTTTTCCAGTACCTGAGTATCGATATCGCTGGCATGAACCTGGAACTTGCCAGGTCCTGTGCCCAGCGTTTCCGCCAGCGTCATGGCGATCGAATAAGGCTCTTCACCCGTTGACGCTGCGGTACTCCAGACGCTGAAGTTGCCCTGTCGCTTACGTGCATGCTCCGCCAGAATCGGGAAGTGATGCGCTTCGCGGAAGAACGCGGTCAGGTTGGTCGTCAGCGCATTGATAAAAGCCTGCCACTCGGCACTGTTTGGATCGGACTCCAGCAGCGCCAGGTAGCGACCAAAATCGTCGATATTCAGCGTACGCAGACGACGAACCAGACGGTTGTAAACCATCTCACGCTTGTGGTCGGCCAATACGATGCCGGCACGCTGATAGATCAGCTGGCTGATACGGCGAAAATGCGTATCGGAGAGCGGCAAACGCTGCACCATTTGCGACAGCAGCGTTGTCGTCTCATTTTGATCTAAAATCGTCGATTTTTTCATCTCTGCACCTGGCCCGAACTTTATACATTAACTGTCTGCTGCGATGCCCGGCGCTATAACAGCGACCGGACCACGGGCGTTTAAAAGGTTTCCCAGTTATCGTCGCCGCGTGACGCAGACGAACGACCAACGGCTAACGGTGCATCTAACTGGAGAGTTTTCATCGCCGTTGTCTTGTTAACGGCCTGAGCGACAAATTCTTTACCAATATTGAACACTGAAACCGCTTGTTTTAAGTGACTTGCCTGATCTTCGAGCGCTGCAGCGGCGGCGGCTGACTCTTCAACCAGTGAGGCGTTCTGCTGTGTAACGCGATCCATCTCGGTCACCGCAAGGCCCACCTGGTCAATGCCACGGCTCTGCTCGTCTGACGCGGAGGCGATCTCACCCATGATGTCGGTGACGCGGGTAACCGCGCTGACGATGTTGCTCATGGTGTCACCGGCACTCTCTACCAGCACTGAGCCGGTATTAACGCGGCTAACGGAATCTTCAATCAGCCCTTTAATCTCTTTGGCGGCCTGGGCGCTGCGCTGTGCCAGGCTGCGGACTTCACCCGCCACTACCGCAAAACCACGACCCTGTTCTCCGGCACGCGCGGCTTCAACCGCGGCATTCAGCGCCAGGATGTTGGTCTGGAAAGCAATGCCATCAATCACGCTGGTGATATCGGCAATCTTCTTAGAACTGCCCGCAATCTCTTTCATGGTGGTGACCACGCCATCCACGACTTTGCCGCCCTGCTGCGCGGTTTCTGAGGCAGTCAGCGCCAGCTTCGACGCCTGACGGGCGTTTTCAGCATTCTGTTTCACGGTTGCGGTGAGCTGCTCCATGCTGGCGGCAGTCTGCTCCAGCGAGGCGGCCTGCTGTTCCGTTCGCGAAGAGAGATCGTTATTGCCGATGGAAATTTCGCTGGCGCCGGTATAGATGGCGTCGGAGCCATCACGGACAGTGCGAACGGTACGCACCAGCTCCTGCTGCATGTGCTGCAGTGAAGTCAGCAATTCGCCGATTTCATTTCGTACGTTAATCTCAACCGGCTGGGTCAGATCACCACGTGCAATGTGCTGGATGTGCTCAATGCTCTGACGCAATGGACGGATCAGCACTGAACGCATCACGTTCCACACCAGAACAATCATCAGCAATGTCACAGCCAGCGTGGCAATGACAATGGTGATAGAGCGGCTGTAAGCCTGCTGGTTTGTTTTTACACCCTCCTCTGCAAGCTCTTTGTTGTGCTCAAGCCAGGCGCTGTAATCTTTCTGGAACTTGTCCTGGAAACTTTGCGTAGGCTGATCGACAAAACCTTTGAAGTTACCGGTCGTGAAGAAGACCATCAGTTCTGCCAGGGCATCGTGATAGGCCTTATAGTTCGCCTGTAACGTCAGGACGTTTTCAGCTGTTTTGCCCTTTTCTGACAGGTTATCGTTGAAAATCTGATAGCTGGTTTCGGCCTGTTTCAGCTCCTCGCCCGCCAGGGCGACCAGCTCTTTCACGCTGGCTCCCGACCCCGACATCTGTGCATCCTGCAAAAAACGGATACCGGCGCGGTTAAGGGTGTTACGCGCCTGAACAAGCGAAACCCATGAGGTGCCCATCGCCTGTTGCAACGTATTCAGACGCTGGTTGTAGGCAAAATTCTCTTTATCTGAGCTGACAGTTTTGAAAAACATTCCGCCGGAAAAAAGCTGCAGCAGCGCAAACAGCGCCAGCACACACAGCAGGCCGGAAACGACTCGTACACGACTAAACATACACACCTCATTGGTTGGCGATTCGTGTTTATTTATCGGCGGAGTCAGGGGGAACTTTATGCATGGCAGCAGCTTAAAGCCGCTGCCATGGTGAAAAGCAGAAAATCAGGCGCGGGAAATTTTGAATACGGAGACTGCCTGGGTCAGAACGCTGGCTTGCTGCTCCAGAGCGGCGGCGGCGGCGGCAGACTCCTCAACCAGAGAAGCATTCTGCTGCGTCACGCGATCCATTTCAGTAACGGCCACGCCGACCTGTTCAATACCGCGGCTCTGTTCATCAGACGCTGAGGCGATTTCGCCCATGATGTCGGTAACGCGGGTCACGGCACCCACAATCTCATTCATGGTACTGCCGGCGCTTTCAACCTGCAGTGACCCATCGTTAACGCGAGAGACGGAGTCTTCAATCAGGCCTTTGATCTCTTTGGCGGCCTGGGCGCTACGCTGTGCCAGGCTGCGCACTTCACCCGCCACTACTGCAAAACCACGCCCCTGCTCACCGGCCCGCGCGGCTTCAACGGCGGCATTCAGCGCCAGGATATTAGTCTGGAAGGCGATACCGTCGATCACACTGATGATGTCAGCAATTTTCTTCGAGCTGTCCGCAATCTCTTTCATCGTGGTGACAACGCCATTAACCACTTTCCCGCCCTGCTGTGCGGTTTCGGAGGCGGTCAGCGCCAGTTGCGACGCCTGACGGGCGTTGTCCGCATTCTGCTTCACCGTGGCGGTCAACTGCTCCATGCTGGCGGCAGTCTGTTCCAGTGAGGCGGCCTGCTCTTCGGTGCGTGACGACAGGTCGTTGTTACCGGCGGCGATTTCGCTGGCACCGGTAAAGATGGCATCTGAGCCATCACGGACATTACCCACGGTCATTACCAGAGACTGTTGCATCTCATGGATGCCTGCGGCCAGCTGGCTCATCTCATTGCGTCCCTCAACCACAATAGTCTGTGTCAGATCACCGGAAGCGATAGCACGAATCTGTGCCAGCAGCTGTTGCAGGGGCTGAATCAGCACCTGACGCAGGCCAAACCAGCAGGTAATAATCACCGCCAGTACCGCAACGCCAATGGTGGCCAGCAGCCACATCATCTGGGTGTACGCGTTGTGGTTCTGTTCCATGCCCTTGTCAGAAAGTGCAGTCTGCAGCGCACGCCATTTATTGTAACTCTCCTGCATCGCCACCTGCTTCTGTTCGATGTTCTGTTTGAACATCCCTTCCAGGTCACGTGCCTGCAGACTTTTTACCATCGCTTTCAGGCCGTTTTCATAATTGCCGTAATCAGCTTCAAGCTTGTCCCCCAGCGTCTCGTCAAGACCAGCGGTGGTAGGCAGATGGTAATAGATTTTGAAGTGACGATCGGCCTCTGCTAACTGGTTATTGGCTTTGGTGATAAGTTCATCAAGCTGACCGCCGTTCATCTGCGAAGCCATGCTGGTCTGTAACCGAAGCATGCCGCGGTTCAGCGTGGTACGGCTGTTGTTTAAGGAAATATAAGCATCTGTCATCTCAGTAACATTACGATTAGAGACCTGAGACAGCGCGAAGGAAGCTTTGTCTTTATTCAGTGCTGACCAAAAAAGGCTGCCAGAGACTAACTGGAGCGCGCCAAAGATAACCAGTACTGCGATTAAACTGGTTACCACTTTTATTTTTTTTAACATCTTGTTCCCCTGCAGGTTGATTAAGGTGCAGCGGCTATATCGGCGACCCTTCAGGATTAATTAACGCTTTTTGGCGCTTTCAGGAGAGAAGTGGCTTTTGTAATTATTTTTATCAGCATGAGCTGCTGAGTTTGGCTTTAAGCAGAGGAATAACGGGGAGTGTTGCGCATCCCTCAGGATGCGCAACGGGACATCAGAAGGTTTCCCAGTGGGTATCACTGACGGGGGCCGTCAGGGCTTTGCGGGGGATCTGCGCAACCGTGGCTGGCGCGGCAATCGGCAGATGCTTTGTCAGTGTCTGCTGCACGGTGCCGCGTGTAATGTTGAACACAGACACGGCCTGGCTTAACCGGCTGGCCTGGTCTTCCAGCGAGGCGGCCGCCGCAGCGGATTCCTCCACCAGCGAGGCGTTCTGCTGGGTCACGCGATCCATCTCAGTAACCGCCTGACCGACCTGATCGATGCCGCGACTCTGCTCGTCCGACGCCGAGGCAATTTCACCCATGATGTCGGTGACGCGTGTGACGGCACTGACGATATCGCTCATGGTTTCGCCCGCGGTGCCAACCAGCTGCGAACCGACGTTGACCCGGCTCACGGAGTCATCGATCAATCCTTTGATCTCTTTGGCCGCCTGGGCGCTGCGCTGCGCCAGACTGCGCACTTCACCCGCCACCACAGCAAAACCGCGACCCTGTTCTCCGGCACGCGCCGCTTCAACGGCCGCATTAAGCGCCAGAATATTGGTCTGGAACGCAATCCCGTCAATCACGCTGGTGATATCGGCAATTTTCTTCGAGCTGCCGGCGATTTCGCTCATGGTTTTCACCACGCCAGCCACAACGTTCCCGCCTTTCTCTGCGGTTTCGGAGGCGCTGAGTGCCAGCTGTGACGCCTGGCGGGCGTTTTCGGCATTCTGTTTTACCGTGGCGGTGAGCTGCTCCATGCTGGCTGCCGTCTGCTCAAGGGAGGCCGCCTGCTGTTCTGTGCGGGCGGAGAGATCATTATTCCCGGCAGAGATCTCGCTGGCACCGGTGAAAATCGCATCCGATCCTTCACGTACATTGGTTACGGTGCGCACCAGCGACTGCTGCATATCATGCAGGCTGGCCGCGAGCTGGGTCATTTCATTGCGCCCTTCCACCACGATCGGCTGGGTTAAATCGCCCCGGGCGATATGCTGAATGTGATGAATGCTGCTGTTCAGTGGCGTCATCACGATTTTGCGCAGGCCAAACCAGCACAACACGATCACCGCCACCACGGCAGCCATAATGGTGGAGAGGATCCACATCATACGGGTATAGGCACTGCTGTTTTCTGCCACACCCAGGCTGGTCAGACGACTCTGGTCGGCGCGCCACTCACGGTAGAGCGTCAGAAATGCACTCTGGCTCGGTGCGACCGGGGCTTTAGCGGCCGCGACCATGTCGTTTACCTGCAGCGCGCTCTGCAGGCTGCTCAGCGCGCCCGCATAGTCTCTGAAGCGCTGGTCAAGCTGGCTGCCGAGTTGCTCATCCATTCCTGGGGTTTCTGGCGTCTCTCTGAACGCCTTGTAGAAGCCCGCGGCCGCCTGCTGGAAACGCTGACTCTCTTCAAACAGCGTAGCAACATCCGCCGGTTTGCCTTCAAGTTTACTGGTGGCAAAACGCAGCTGAATGCGGGTCAGCAATACACGGCTCTGGTTAAGACTCATATAGGCATCATTAAGCCCCTGCGTATTTTGCATGGCAAGCTGTGACACGGCGAAGTTTTGCTTATCGTGACTTAATGCGGAGTAAAAGACAGAACCGGAGAAGGCCTGTAACAGCCCGAACACCAGCAACACCAGTAACAGGCTGGTGACAACACGGATTTTCGTTAACATGAGTAACCCTGAACAAAGTAGGTAATTAAAAAGTGACTCAGGGATTATCGGCAGGTGATCGCAGGAAATTAGGGAGGACGTAACTTTATTCTATGAATTTAAAGGGATTATCACATGAAGTAATTATCACGGGCCAGCCATAACTGGCCCGTGAAGATTCGATTACGCGCTACGCAGATTATCAACCAGCGCCATCTCGTCGCTGCTCAGCAGCTTTTCGATGTCGACCAGAATCAGCATGCGATCGCCCAGTGCACCCAGACCGGTCATGTACTCGGTCGACATGGTCACCGCAAACTCCGGTGAAGGTCGGATCTGATCCTGAGTCAGCGACAGCACGTCAGAAACGCCGTCAACCACAATACCAACCACACGATTTTCCAGATTCAGCACGATAACCACAGTGTTTTCATTGTACTCAACATCGGGCTGCGCAAACTTCACGCGCAGATCGATAATGGGCACGATGACACCGCGCAGGTTAGTCACTCCGCGGATAAAATCAGGGGTATTCGCAATACGTGTTACCTGATCGTAACCGCGAATTTCCTGAACTTTGAGGATATCGATGCCGTATTCTTCGTCGCCCAGCGTGAAGACCAGAAACTCCTGACCCACAGTTTCGCCAGCAATTTTTGTCACGGTTGCCATTCCATTCATGTTATTTACCCTTTCGTTATCAATCAGGCGGCAGCGCCAGCCACACGTTTTTCACGGTTAAGTGATTGCAGTGCTGAAACATCGACAATCAGCGCTACGCTACCATCGCCAAGAATGGTGGCAGCAGAGATGCCCGGCACTTTGCGATAGTTACTTTCCAGGTTCTTCACCACCACCTGATGTTGACCAATCAGCTGATCGACCAGCAGCGCATAGCGTTTGCCCGCGCTTTGCAGGATCACCACGATGCCCTGAGTGGCTTCGGTTTTAGCATCCTGCACATCAAAGACGTTCCACAACTCAACCAGTGGCAGATATTCACCACGGACTTCCAGTACGCACTCGCCACCGGCCATCGGTTTGAGATCTTCGGCACGCGGTTGCAGCGACTCCATCACCGCATTCAGCGGCAGAATAAAGACTTCATTGGCGACGCGAACGGACATGCCATCAAGGATGGCCAGCGTCAGCGGCAGCAGAATACGAATGGTCGTGCCTTTGCCCTGCTTCGAGGCGATTTCAACGTGACCGCCCATCTCCTGAATATTTCGTTTCACCACGTCCATACCGACGCCGCGTCCTGAAACATCCGTCACCTGCTCCGCTGTAGAGAAGCCTGGTGCGAAAATCAACATGCCGACCTCTTCGTCGCTCATGTTCTCATGGACTGGCAGGCCCGATGACAGTGCTTTTGCAAGAATACGTTCACGGTTCAGACCGGCACCATCATCAGAGACTTCGATGCAGATGTTGCCACCCTGATGTTCCGCTGAAAGCGTCAGGTTACCGGTTGCCACTTTACCGGCGACAAGGCGTTTCTCTGGCGTTTCGATACCGTGGTCAAGACTGTTACGCACCAGGTGTGTTAATGGATCAATGATGCGTTCAATCAGGCTCTTATCGAGTTCGGTTGAACTGCCCAGCAATGTCAGTTCGACCTCTTTGCCAAGTTTGCTTGCCAGGTCACGCACCAGACGCGGGAAGCGGCTGAAGACATATTCCATTGGCATCATACGAATCGACATCACCGATTCCTGCAGATCGCGGGCGTTACGCTCCAGCTGACCCATGCTGTTCAGCAGGTCGCCGTGCGCCACCGGATCGAGTTCGCCGGAACGCTGGGCGAGCATTGACTGGGTAATCACCAGTTCGCCCACCAGGTTGATCAGCTGATCGACTTTCTCCACGGCTACGCGGATGCTGGTGGATTCGCTTGATTTAGCCGGCGCTGCAGCGCGCTTAGTTTCACGCTTCGCCGCTGCCACAGGCAGTTCGGTGACGGTCGCGGTGTGAACCTCTTCCACCACAGGTGCGGCGGGAGCGGCGACGGCAACCGGCTCAGCAACAGCGTCATCAGCTGCCGGGAAGCGAATTTGCGCTTCGTCAATGACGAAACAGAGCACCGCCACGATGTCATCTTTACCGACGCCATCAATGCAGACGTCCAGCATGTTGCTGCCCTTCTGCACATTGGTCAGCGTGCCCAGATTACTCATCTCTTCCAGCATCAAATCGACCTCTTTCTCTTTGAGATCGATCAGCTGTACACGCAGGCCGCTGGTGCTGGCGGGCTCTGCGCTGGCAGTGGCAACACTGGCCGGTGCTTCAACCGGCAGACCTTTGGCCTCTAACGCCAGCTGGCGCAGCGCTTCACAGATATATTTGAAGCTCTCCGCGTTAGGCTCCTGCGCGGTTTTATAAGCATCGAGCTGTTCCTGCATAATATCTTTGGTTTCCAAAAACAGGTTGATGATGTCGGTGCTGAGCTGCATCTCGCCGCGACGAGCACCATCCAGAATGTTTTCCAGGATATGAGTCGTTTCCTGCAATACCGTAAAACCAAAGGTTCCGGCCCCACCCTTTATGGAGTGAGCGGCACGGAAGATGGCGTTAAGCTGTTCCGAATCTGGCTCCTGTGGGTCCAGACCCAACAGGTGTTGTTCCATATCCGCTAATAGCTCATCGGCTTCATCAAAAAACGTCTGGTAAAAATCGCTGATGTCCATACTCACGGGAATCACCTCGGCTGTGAGGGGGCTGCTGTATTCACCGCGCTGCCTGGTGTTGCAGGTGCGGTAATCTGTTCAATCGCCGCCGGATCGCTGATCTGGACGGCATCACTTTCTGCGTTCTCTTTTTCAATTGCCGCTTCGGTGTCGTGGTTCAACACCAGCAGGCTAATGCGGCGGTTTACTGCATCATTCCCGCCACGATTTTTCAGGCTCATGGTGTCGGCCATGCCTAACACCCGTAAAATCTTGCCACTGTCCAGGCCGCCAATAACCAGTTCACGGCGTGAGGCGTTCGCACGGTCAGCCGACAGTTCCCAGTTGCTGTAGCCTTTATCACCGCTGGCATACTGAAAATCGTCGGTATGTCCGGCCAGGCTGATGCGGTTCGGGATGTCATTAAGGATGGGCGCTATTGCACGCAGGATATCGCGCATATAAGGCTCCACCTCGGCCCGACCGGTTTTAAACATCGGGCGATTCTGACTATCAATAATCTGAATACGCAGCCCCTCTTCCACCATGTTGATGATCAGATGCGGGCGCAGCGTTTTAAGGCGCGGATCCGCTTCGATTAGCTGGTCGAGCTTTTCACGCAAACGGTTAAGACGAATCTCATCCAGCTTGCGTTTCTGGGCATCCATATCGACAACTTTATTAACTTCACCAATCTTTTTCGTCGGATCGTCACCGCCGCCAGGGATTGGACTGGTACTGTCGCTGCTGCGTTGACCACCGGTAATCGCAACTTTAAGAGGTGTTTTAAAGTAGTCTGCAATCTGCACCAGCTCCTGCGGGTTGGCGATAGAGAGCAGCCACATCACCATAAAAAAGGCCATCATCGCCGTCATAAAGTCGGCGTAGGCAATCTTCCACGATCCGTGGCTGCCTTCATGGCCTTTATGTTTGCGCTTTTTGATCAGCACAATTGGGCGATTGCCGTGTTTCATGAAGCCTCGTCTGACGTCTGTTTAGCCGGGTTCTTAGCGTTACGCACGTGCTCTTCCAGTTCGCTGAACGATGGGCGCTCGGCGGAATAAAGTGTTTTACGACCAAACTCCACTGCGATTTGCGGCGCGTAACCATTCAGGCTCGACAGCAATGTCACTTTAATGCACTGCATCATCTTGGTGGTTTCCGCACACTTCTGACGCAATACTGACGACAGCGGGGAGACAAACCCGTACGCCAGCAAAATGCCCAGGAACGTCCCCACCATCGCATGCGCGACCAGCGCACCCAGCTCAGCGGCCGGACGGTCAGCAGAAGCCAGTGCGTGAACCACGCCCATTACTGCTGCGACGATACCGAATGCAGGAAGACCATCACCGACTGCAGCAATACTTTGCGCTGGTACGTCACACTCATGTTCGTAGGTCTCTATCTCTTCATCCATCAACGCTTCGATTTCAAAGGCGTTCATGTTGCCGCTCACCATCAGACGTAAATAGTCAGTGATAAAATCGACTAACTGTTTATCGGCAAGAATACGGGGATAATTAGCAAAAATTTCACTCTGGCTCGGATCTTCAATATCCCGTTCCAGCGACAACATCCCCTGCTGGCGCGACTTCGCCATCAGGCGATAAAGCAGCGCCATTAAATCCATGTAAACGGCTTTATTGTATTTGGAGCCGCGAAATAATTTAGGCAGCGCTTTCAGCGTTTTTTTAATCGACTTGCCATTGTTGCCGACTAAAAAAGCACCCGCACCGGCACCGCCGATCATTAATAATTCAGCAGGCTGATAAAGCGCGCCCAGATGGCCACCTACCAGCGCATATCCGCCCAACACGGAGCCTAAAACAATCAGGTAACCTATAATTATCAGCACAAAAAATCCTTACGTCCGTAACGTGTTGGTGGAAGTTAAGCCAGAGAGCTGCAGGTGCTATTCCTGAACCGCAAGCAAAAAAAAAGCAGCGGTATTAACCGCTGCTGGATGGCTTCCACAATGCGAACAAATTTAAACGGCGTGTTTAACCTGTTCATCCAGCAGTTGTGGAAATATATCGGCAGGTTCTGCAGAAAGTTTACGTCTTTTTACGGCACGTGATGGCGGCTGGCACAGGCTGCAGGTAAAGCTGCCAACCGGCTGATGCGCATGGTTAATAAAGCTGCCGCTGCAGCTCTTACAATCCGCCAGTTCCAGCATACCGCTATCAACAAATCGGACCAGGGTCCAGGCTCGAGTCAGCGCCAACAGTGGGCCCTCGTCCGATTGAGGACACTGTTCAAGATACAGGCGGTAAGCTTTGATCACAGCATCTACGCCGCTGCACAGGCCAGTTTTCAGTAAAAACTTCCAGGCGTTACAGAACATCGAAGCATGGATGTTCTGCTCCCACGTCATAAACCAGTCCGTGGAGAACGGCAGCATGCCTTTCGGTGGCGGACTGCCACGTAATTCTTTATAGAGCTTGATCAGACGACCACGACTGAGCTGGGTTTCACTCTCTAACATCTGTAAGCGTGCACCCAGTGTGATCAACTCCATTGCGAGCTGAATATCACGTGCTTCCTGAACAATACTTTTCTCACTCATGACATTGCTCTCTTTTTAGCAGGCGCATCATCTTTAGACGCATTACGCAGTAAACGGCTGGATAATAGAATTCCGGTATGGATTTGCTGTAAATCATCCACGCGAGATTCCTGCGTCAGCCGACTAATGCTGCTGCTGTCGGTAAAACGAAATTGACAAACCAGTTGATTGGTTTCTGCCATTTTTACCATTTCAGGCAATGTTAATTCAGATAATGCGTTCGCCATTTTCTCGTCAATGCCGAGGCGAAACATCGCTGAGGCTTTATCCTGGTTAATTAAGCGCTGTGCCAGCAGTAAATAAGACAAGTTGAGATCGTAAATATGTTTCAGTACTTCAGAGGTGCCCATTATTTTTCCATCCTGAGAGATGCGACGTAACTGTATCGCAGATAAAACTCTGCGGTTCGAGCTGCTGTTTGTTAAATCAAAAGATGGCAAAAAAAACTTCACATATAATTAATGTCACCGTTTTCGCCTTCTGTTTTTTGTGGGTTTCAGACCCACCGAAGGTCGAAAATCCATGCCATTCTATTTTCGAGTTCTGGACATCTTCCGTGACATCTTCTTACGTTTTTTAGGACTAATCCGAAAACAAGGCAAATCTATATCGTCTGATTTCGACATACAACGACAGTGACGCGTAATTTTAGATAAAGTGTGACGTAGATCACACTTTTAAGGCAAATTTCTTCAGCAACCCTTTACGATTTCTTACCGACCGGTCATTTTTTGCTCAAAAAAGAGCAATTTTAAGTCCAATTGGTCCTGAGAAAGGTTTAATAGGGGGTAAAATCATCGCTATTCGACGCTTTGAGCAGTCCGGAATGAATATTGGGTGTTAATCGTTTTAACACCCTATTTAGAACCAGCCAAACACGCGTTATCAGAAGATTGTGCTGGCAGGCGGTGCGCGTAATTGCTGTTAAATTAGTTACTTAACGGGAGTATCGCAGAAGGTAAGTAATGAAACCGTTAAGGTTTATACGGCAGTACGCGAATTTTCTGACAACGGGTGTTAACAGTTGCAGGGATGTGTCCGGGCTGAGATATCCGATGTAACAAGGGGTTACATAAGAATGTCGAATGAATTAACGAGGAGTTATAGGTTGGCACTAACACTATCGGCAGCCTGTCGGAAAACTTGAGTAAAGAAGGTAAATAAAGCGGCAGGGGCCGTGCTGACGGGGTTCGGGACATGGTGGGCATTGCAGGGATCGCAGGGGTTGCAGGAATCGAGCCACTCTGCGCACTCACGGCAGGCACTAACGCGTGCTTACCACATTCGGTCCTTAACAGATGCGGAGCGGCTTTTCTGTGAGCGGTACCAAAAAAAAGCAGCGAAACCCTGACTCGGGTATCGCTGCTTTTATCATCTTAACCTGGACTCAGATCAAGCCAGTTTTGGGAAGGTTGCAACCTTGTTGGCCGTGTTGTGGTCAACGCTACGTGGGTCGATGCGTTCCAGGTCTTTCAGGAAGCTTTCACGCCATGCGGTAATATCATTCTTACGCAATACCGCCATCATGTCGTTGTAGCGTGAAATCCTTTCGGTACGCGGCATGGTAATCGCCTTGTCCAGTGCGGCGGCCACTTCATCACGGTCATAAGGATTGACTATCAGCGCTGAGGTCAGCTCATTTGCTGCCCCGGCAAAGCGCGACAGCACCAGTACGCCTGGATCGTCCGGGTCCTGCGCAGCAACATACTCTTTGGCGACCAGGTTCATCCCATCACGCAGCGGCGTCACCAGACCGACATCGGTGAGGCGGAAGATCTTCATCAGCAGGCGACGGTCGAAATGCTGGTTAAGATAGTAGAGCGGGGTCCAGCCCAGCGTTCCGTACTTACCGTTGATGCGCCCTGCTTCGGTCTCCAGCTGATGACGGATATCCTGGTACGCCTGCACATCGCCACGCGAAGTTGGGGCGATCTGCGAATAGCGGATCTTGCCGCGATGCTCCGGGAAGTTTTCCAGCAGCGCTTCATAAGCCAGGAAACGCTCCGGAAGACCTTTGGAATAGTCGAGACGTTCGCAGGCAATGATGTTGCGCGCATCGCCAAGCTCTTTCTTCATGGCAGCCATTTTCGGCGGCAGCGGTCCTTCGGCCATCTCTTTAATGCTGTCTGGCTCAATCCCGATCGGATACACCTCCGTCATAAAGGTGTTGCCAAAGGCACGATGCTTTTTGTCGCCCTTATTCTGTAACTGCGTGAGCTGGCTGACGCTGTCAAGGAATGCCACCCGATCGGATTCGGTCTGGAAGCCCAGCAGGTCATACTCACACAGCATTTCCAGCAGCTCTTTGTGTGGTGGCAGCGCGTTAAAGATTTCAGGCGTCGGGAACGGAATATGCAGGAAGAAACCGATGCGGTTATTGATGCCTGCGCGACGCAGTGCGGCGGCAAACGGTAAAAAGTGATAATCGTGGATCCAGACAATATCATCAGGCTTGATCAGCGGTTTTAAACGCTGCGCCACCGAATCATTGACGTCGCAATACCCTTCCCACGCTTCACGCTGGAACTGCACCAGGTCGAGGCGATAATGGAAGGCAGGCCAGATCACTGTATTGGAGAACTGACAATAATAGAGATCGTAATCGTTTTGGCTCAGCGGGAACGAGGCATATTCGATACCTTCATGTTCCTGAACCTTGACGTCCTCTACCTCCTCGCCAGTGAACTCGCTGATTTCACCGTTCCAGCCAAACCACATTCCACCGGTGCTTTTCAGAGCATCGAGAATGCCGACGGCCAGGCCGCCAGCACTGGTTTTAGACCCATCTGGCATGGCGACACGGTTAGAAACAACCACTAAACGACTCATAACCTAAACTCCTTACCGACGTTGTCTTGCTCTAATAGTAATAATGTTTTTTCCAGCCAGCCGTAAACCGCATCGATATCACTTAGCCGATAATCGGCCTGGCTGAACCCTTCGCCGACTTTGACAGAAACGCCCTGTCGTTCGTTGACGGCCAGAAAGCCCTTCTCATCAGTGAGATCGTCGCCAATAAAGACCGGCGTACGTCCGGCAAAAGGGGACTGCTGCATAAAGTCGCCTATTGCGGCGCCTTTATCGATACCTGCTGGTTTGATTTCTACCACACATTTTCCCGGCTGAAGCGCCAGTCCCGGGAAACGCTTTACTGACTGTTCGGCCAGTCGCATGACATCCTGCTCATGCTGCATCGCCTGACGATAATGAAGCGCAAAGGCCATGCCTTTGATCTCCAGTTGAGTGCCTGGCCACGCGGCCATGGCCGCCTGCAGTTCGGTTCTGAGCGGTTGCTCAACCTCAGCTGGCAGGCTGATGCGATGCAGATTACCCTCGGCATCACGGCGTTCAGCACCATGCACACCCGCGGCCGGGCCGTGCAGAGGCGCGGCCAGCGCATCAAGTTGTTCTATGGGTCTGCCAGAAACCAGCGCAAGTGCACCCTGTGAGAGTGCAGACAGTCGCTGCAGTTGCGCAATGACCTGCTCAGGAATAAATACCGCTTCGGGACGGGACTGTATCGCTGCCAGCGTGCCGTCGACATCAAAAAAGAAGGCGTATTGCCCGCTGCTTAATGTCGGGTACCTGGCATGGGTATCTGCCGCTTGAGTCACGTTACTTCTCCTGAAAATCGAATTTTAATAAAACATTGAGTTAAAACAAGAATGTCCTGACGCAGTCAGGTCAGCAAGCGGGAAATTCTGATAAAACGGTGATTGAGGGATAAAACGCGGTGATTGAATAGGTCACACTCCTCAAACTTGCAAGCGCATTGCTGACAATACTGGCTAACTGAGAACATCTTCACATTAAGTGTAGTCATTAACAGGGGTTATGCCAGAAATATGCAGTTTTCATGCCAGCCGCTGCGGTTAAGACAGCATAACAGCGCACTGCACATCTGTTTTTTTTAGCTTTACGGGCCTTCGCCGATCCACTGTTCGCTGCGGCCGTTGTTGTATCGCTGCCTCACCAGCCAGCCAGATTCAAACCTTAAGTTTCTTAAGGTATTCCTAATATTGAAAGTGCATTCTCGTGACACTTTTATTACTTTGGTTCCTGCTCACATGGCGTTAACCCTTAAAAGGCCGCTAATCAGCCGCCTTACGTTGTTGATTCTGGCTGCGGTTTACATCGCGATTTTCCTTAATATTGCCTATTACCGTCAGGTGCTGACGATAATGCCGCTGAACGACCTGCATACGACGCTGGTGTTTTTATCAATGCCGCTGGTCGCCTTTAGCGTCATTAATATCGTGATTACACTGGCCTCGTTTATCTGGCTGGATCGCCTGCTGGCCGTGCTGTTTATTCTGCTCTCCGCGTCGGCACAATATTTTATTCAGACCTATAACATCGTGGTCGATCGCTCGATGATCACCAACATGATGGACACCACGGCTTCGGAATCCTTTGCGCTGATCACGCCAAAGCTGCTCGTGACCCTGCTTAGCTCAGGGGTGCTGATGGCGTTGCTGGTGTTCTGGCCGCGAATCAAAAAGCAGCGGTGGCGCGGCGTGCTGGCGCGACTGCTCAGCGTGCTGCTCTCAGCCGCACTGATCGTGCTGGTCGCCCTGCTCTTCTATAAAGATTACGCCTCGCTATTTCGCAACAACCGCGAGCTGGTTAAAGCGCTTAGTCCTTCTAACAGCATTGCGGCGACGCTCTCCTGGTATAAACACGAGCAGCTGCAGAACGCGCCGCTGATTCGTATCGGTGAAGATGCCCACCTGCAACCCAGCCGCAGCAGCGGCAAGCCGAATCTGACGATTCTGGTGCTGGGTGAAACCTCACGCGCGCAAAACTTCTCGCTGGGCGGTTATGGCCGTCTTACCAATCCCTTACTGGCGAAAGATGATGTGATCTATTTCCCGCACACCACCTCGTGCGGCACCGCTACGGCGGTTTCCGTGCCCTGCATGTTCTCTAATATGCCGCGCGCACATTATGATGATGTGCTGGCCGCGCACCAGGAAGGATTGCTCGATGTCATTCAGCGTGCCGGGATCAGCGTGTTGTGGAATGAGAACGATGGCGGCTGTAAAGGTGCCTGCGATCGTGTTCCACATCAGGATATGACCAGCCTGAACCTGCCTGGTATGTGCATTGAGGGTGAGTGTTATGACGACGTGCTGTTCCACGGTCTGGATGAATACATCAGTCAGTTAAAAGGCAATGCGGTGATCGTGCTGCACACCATTGGCAGTCATGGTCCGACTTACAGCCATCGCTATCCGCCGCAGTTCCGTCAGTTTGAACCGACCTGTGATACCAATCAGATACAGGACTGTTCGCAGCAACAGCTGATCAATACTTATGACAATACGCTGGTCAATGTGGATCATATTGTCGATAAAGCCATTAACGTACTGCGTGCGCATCAGGATCGCTTCACCACCAGCCTGGTCTATCTGTCAGACCATGGCGAATCGCTGGGTGAAAACGGGGCTTACCTGCATGGCCTGCCCTATGCTATTGCACCGGATACCCAGAAACATGTGCCGCTTCTGATCTGGCTTTCCGATGATTATCAGAAACGCTATGCCGTTAATCGCAGTTGCCTGAATAAACTGGCGGCGACAGACGAATTTTCACAGGATAATCTGTTTTCAACCATGCTGGGATTAACCGGCACCGCGACTCACGAATATGTGCCTGCGGATGATATTTTGACGTCGTGTCGGAGCCAACCTTAATGAAGATACTGATTGTTGAAGATGATGCTCTGCTGTTGCAGGGTCTGATACTGGCGCTGGAAGGTGAAGGCTATGTCTGTGATGGCGTGACGCGCGTGCGGGACGCTGAAGCGCACTTCGCCAGCGGCCTCTATAGTCTGGTGGTGCTGGACCTTGGCCTGCCGGATGAAGATGGCCTGCATTTTCTGATACGACTGCGTCGCCAGAAGCAGATGACACCTGTGCTGATTCTGACCGCGCGCGACACCATCAACGAGCGGATTGCCGGACTCGACGCGGGTGCTGACGACTATCTGATTAAACCGTTTTCGCTGGATGAGCTGCTGGCGCGTATCCGCGCATTGATCCGCCGCCATGTTAATCAGGGCGACAGTCATGTCAGAGTGGGTGCGCTGGCACTGGATATGACCCATCGCCAGATTATGCTTAATGACGTGCTGCTGGATCTGACACCTAAAGAGTTTGCGATTCTGTCACGGCTGATGCTCAAGGCTGGAAATCCGGTGCACCGTGAAATTCTCTACCAGGATATTTACAACTGGGAGACCGAGCCTTCTACTAATACGCTGGAAGTACATATCCATAATCTGCGTGACAAAATTGGTAAAAGCGCGATTCGCACCGTGCGTGGCTTCGGTTATGCGCTGGTAACGCAGGATGGCGTTCGTGAGGCAACATGATAAGAGGTTTCGATCACCGTAGTATGCGCTTTCGCCTCATTCTGGCTATCGGCCTGATTCTGCTGGTCTTTCAGATCATCAGCGTGATCTGGCTATGGCATGAGAGTAAAGAGCAGATTCAGTTTCTGGTGGAAGCGCAGTTGCAGAAACGTAACATGGACAGTCACGTTAAACGTGAAATTCATGAAGCGGTAGCCAGCCTGGCGGTGCCTAGTCTGGTCATGATTACTCTGACGCTGTTGCTTTGCTATCAGGCGGTAAAATGGATTACCCGGCCGCTTTATCAGTTACAGCGTGAACTGGAGAGTCGCAGCGAAGAAAATCTCGAGCCTGTCGCCTGTTACAGTCAGGTCCATGAGATCGATGCCGTGACCCAGGCGATCAATCAGCTGGTCGCGCGTCTGAACAGCAGCCTCGAGCGCGAGCGGCTGTTCACTGCTGATGTGGCGCATGAGTTGCGAACGCCGCTGGCGGGATTACGTCTGCATCTGGAATTAATTGAGCGTAATAGCGATGTCAAAGTTCAGCCGCTGGTGCAGCGCCTGGATCAAATGACACACAGCGTGTCGCAGTTGCTGAATCTGGCGCGTGCCGGGCAGTCGTTTACCTCTGGTACCTATCAGAACGTCGGGCTGATCGAAGATGTGATCCTGCCGATGGAGGCGGAGCTGAGTATCATGCTGGAGGCGCATCAGCAGACGCTGTTGCTTGATTTGCCGCAGGAGCAGTTTGTGCGCGGTGATGCCACGCTGCTGAAGATGTTGTTGCGTAACCTGGTAGAGAATGCTCATCGCTACAGCCCGGATAACAGCACGATCAGTGTGCAGTTGCTCTCTGCTCCCGACCTGATGTTGGTGGTGGAAGATGAGGGACCCGGTATCGATGAGAGTAAAAGTGGCGAGCTGAGTAAGGCATTTATCCGCATGGACAGTCGTTACGGCGGTATCGGACTTGGGCTGAGCATTGTCAGCCGTATCGTCCAGCTACACCGGTTTCAGTTTTTCCTGGGGAATCGTCGCGACCGAAGCGGGTGTCGGGCCGTCGTTAAATTTTAAGCAGTAAACCAGGCTGACAGGAAAAGAACAACGGTGGCTGCGGCAATCAGCAATGCAGCATATTCACTCATCGGACGTGAAGCAGTAACAGGAAGAGAGACAGGTACAGTTTTCATAATATTATCCTCACTTAGAGCGGGAAGTATCGCGACTGCATATTAAGGAAACCTTAAGGTCGCGATACTGCAGTAAAATGTCAGCGCTCTTCCCTCCGCTATCAACCTCGCATTTCTGACCATTGAGGCTCCTGCTCTCCGCGCCGGGTGCTCTACACTTAATGGCACCCTTACGCTAAAGGAGTTATGTCATGAGCCAACGCATGCACAAATATGCTTTCCCGGTCAGTAAAGCCCGTAAATACCTTGAACCCGGGCCGGTGCTGCTGCTCAGTTCACAGTACAAAGATCACCATGACATCATGACGCTCGGCTGGCACACCGTGATGGAGTTCTCGCCCTCCCTGGTCGGCTGCGTGATTGCCGGCATGAATCACAGCCATGAGCTGATTCGCAATAGCGGTCAATGCGTGCTGAATATCCCTTCGGCCTCACTGATTGATGAAGTTGTAGGGATTGGCAACAGTCACGGCGACCAGCTGGATAAGTTCGAGGCTTTTGGCCTCACGCCAGAACCGGCTCAGGTCGTGGGCGCACCGATGATTGCCGAATGTTTTGCCAGCTTTGAGTGTCAGCTCTATGACGATTCGATGGTCGCTAACTACAACCTGTTTATTTTTGAGATCGTGAAAGCCCATGTTGCTGAGCAGCCGGAATATCCCACGACTCTGCACTACACCGGCGAAGGCCGGTTCAGCGTGATGAGCGAGAAAATAGTGGACAGGAGCAGAGATTTTAAACCGGAGATGCTGATCTAGTTGAAAGCGGTCTGTCGCGCCCCCATTCACCTCTTTCGACCTGACAGGAGTAAATTATTATGGCTATCGAATATGCAGTTATCGCCGGCGGCTGTTTCTGGTGTACCGAAGCGGTGTTTAAAGATGTGATCGGCGTAGAGTCGGTTGAAAGTGGCTATACCGGTGGTGCCCGTCCTAATCCGACTTATGAGCAGGTCTGCAGTGGTGCAACCGGTCATGCAGAAGCCATCCGCATTGGCTTTGACCCGGAGAAAGTGACCTACGGCGATCTTCTGGATATCAGCTTTGTGACGCATGATCCGACCCAGCTTAACCGTCAGGGCAATGATATCGGCACCCAGTATCGCTCGGCGATCTTCCCGGCCAACGCAGAACAGGAAGCAGAAGCGCGCGCCGCCATTGCCCGTGCTCAGGCTGACCATGATGTGCCGGTGGTAACCACCATTGAGCCGCTGAAAGAGTGGTACCCTGCCGAAGCCTATCATCAGGATTACTGGGAAGGCGCGGGCCAGCGCAACGGCTACTGCATGGCGGTAATCCCACCGAAGCTGCAGAAACTGCGCAAAAGTTTCGCGAATCGGGTGAAGAGCTGATTTAGCCTTTAACGAAGCAAAATATGCGACATAAATCCCCGGTTTTATGTCGCAGTAAATCGATTCGTTCAGAGCTTAAGCGAATAGATCAAAAGAGAAAAATAGTGCTTGACCCTTTTCAGCCGACTCCCTATAGTACCGCCCCGTTGACCCAGCGCGGTCGGCGAAGTAAATGTGGTGAGGTGTCCGAGTGGCTGAAGGAGCACGCCTGGAAAGTGTGTATACGGCAACGTATCGGGGGTTCGAATCCCCCTCTCACCGCCACATTCTGAAGAAGAGCCTGAACGTTTGTTCAGGCTTTTTTTTTTGCATATTGCACTGAGAGAGGGGTATGAGAACCCCCGCCGGGGTTCGACAACGGGCAAAGCCCGCTGGACAGCGGAGCCTGCGACGCTGCCCGAAGGGTGAGCGCAGCGAATCAATCCCCCTCTCACCGCCACATTCTGAAGAAGAGCCTGAACGTTTGTTCAGGCTTTTTTTTTTGCATATTGCACTGAGAGAGGGGTATGAGAACCCCCGCCGGGGTTCGACAACGGGCCATGCCCGCTGGACAGCGGAGCCTGCGACGCTGCCCGAAGGGTGAGCGCAGCGAATCAATCCCCCTCTCACCGCCACATTCTGAAGAAGAGCCTGAATGACGGTTATTGTGAGAGCCGCACACCTTTAAATGCAAAGTCACAGCCTTAAATTAACGCATGGCAGACACAAGTCCTGGCGCCTGCCACCAGCATTACACCGCCACAGCCTGCGGCGTCACTGAATCCCGGCTTACCAGCGTTCCCTGATGAGAAGACGGGACGCTCTCATCGGGATGCAATAAAATCTTAATCGCATCCTGTATCATTTCATCAATAGGCACACGAACAGTCGTTAGAGAGGGTGTGTAATACTTTCCAATCACTGAGTCATCAAACCCGGCAAGTGAAATATCGCCAGGTATAGTTTTGCCCGCGTCCTGAAACGCTTTTGCCACACCAATGGCCATGTCGTCATTGGCCGCCAGCACGCAGGTGAACGGAATATTGCGCGCTAATAGCTGGAGTCCGGCGTCGTATCCACTCTCTGTGCTCCAGCTACCCTGCACCACTAATTGCGGATCCGGGTCGATCCCCGCGTTCAGTAGTGCATTACGATAGCCCTGTAAACGACGCTCACCTGTCGGTGAATCATTGCATCCCGATATAAACGCAATCCGGGTATGCCCATGCGCCAACAGATGCGCCATCATCTCTTCACTACTGCGCTGATGGTCGGTGAACACACAGTGGCGTCGATTTCTGATGAGTTCACGATTAATGACCACTATCGGCGTCTGAATTTTATCGACAATATCATCCAGCTCAGTGACTGAAAGATACTTGGGGTAGAGCATAATCGCTTCGCAACGGAGCTCAATAAGTAAGTCAATCGCATTGCGCTCGTCCTGAGCACTGTGTTTACCGTCCGCGAGCACCAACTGACGGTTTTGTTTCTCGCTGAGCGTTGCCGCCTGATAAACCAGGCTTGAAAAAAACGGCCCGTTGTACAATCCGTTAGTGATAACCAGCCCAATCGAATGCGTTTTGTTAGTAGAAAGATTTCGTGCCAGCAGATTGGGTCGATATCCCGTATCAGCTACAGCCTGCATAATTCTGGCTTTCACCTCTTCCCGCACAAAAACCTTGCCACTTAACGCACGCGATACGGTGGCTTTTGATACACCAGCCACCCTGGCGATGTCCTGTATTGTGACCATTAAGGAACCTCAATCATTGAATGGCTTAAACCACCCAGGCTGAACCAGGCTGTAAAGTGAGATACACATTAATCGTATCGACTAAAACCTGGGTCATTTAACCTGTGCGCGCCCAGCCCCCTCTCTTTGTGTCATAGACATCAGCGGCATCCCTGGCCCGATGGGACCCTGAGACTGATATTCTGTTAAAATAAAGTCTTCGCTATTCACCACCAGGACGGGTGTTGTCAGGTCATAGCCTTCACGTTCAATGCAGTCTTTGTCGAATTCAAGAAGTGGCGTACCTGCTTTAACCACATCCCCCTCTTTTACCAACGGTCGGAAATATTGCCCCTGCAACTCGACCGTATTTAATCCAACATGGATCAGCAATTCGGCGCCATTATCACACAATAACCCGATGGCATGATGGGAAGCGATCAGGGATTCCACCCTCGCATTACAGGGTGCCACCACTTTTCCCGCGGCCGGCTTAATGGCGATACCGTCACCCATCACCTTACCGGCAAAGACCTCATCAGTAACACTTTCCAGCGCGAGGACCTCTCCTTTTAACGGGCTAAGAATATCAATCGCCTGACCACTCGCCGCTGTGGATGTTGCCTGCGGGGTGGATGCCAGAGGCGCAGACTCTTCTTCATCGATGGGATCGTCGAAGCCTACAAACTGCACCATCAAAATAGTCAGCACTATTGTCGTACCCGCACCTGCAAGCTCACCAATAAACGACATCGGCGCATCAGGACTGATGGCATTAACCAGCGTAAACAGACCCGGCAGTGCAGCATACGCGTAGTAAAGGCTACCGAACAGGCTGGCAACAACGGCACCAATTGCCCCGCCAATACAGCCACAGATAAAGGGTTTTTTAAAGCGCAATGTCACGCCATAAATCGCCGGCTCAGTGATGCCAAAAATAGCGGTGACGCCGGCAGAGAGCGAAGTTGCTTTTAACTGCGCGTTGCGGGTTTTCAGAAAGACACCTAACACTGCCGCCATCTGACCGATAACCGCGATAGTCTGATAAGCCTGGAAGGAGTCATGACCCTGCGTATCGAAGTTCGCCATAATGACGGGCGTAATACCCCAATGAACGCCAAAAATAACGATTATCTGCCAGATGCCTCCAATTACCGCGGCGGCCAGCATGGGCGCAGCATGGAACAATGCGTTATAGCCATTTGCTACCGCCAAAGCCGCCCATGTGGTAATCGGACCAATAACGATCAGAGTCAGCGGCACAATCACCACAAAGCAGATTAATGGGGTAAAAAGCGGACTGATGACCTCTGGTAACCACCTGACTACACGATGTTCAAGCCAGGAGAGTGCCCAAACCAGAAACAAGGGAGGTAAAACTGAAGAGGTATAAACTGTTTCAGAAAGCGGGAAGAAAAGGAAATTGATGCTTTCTCCCCCGGCAATGCGCGCTGCCAGCGAAGTCCAGTCCGGACTAATTAACGCACAACAACACAGGACAGCAATAAACGGGTTACATTTAAAATGCCGTGCGGCCGTAATCGCGATAAATACGGGCAAAAAAGCAAACGGCGTCCAGGACATGAAGTTGAGTACAGCAAATGTACCGGTTGTTTTAATATCAACATTAATCAAACCCAGAACAATCAGCAGTCCCTGAAGGATACCTGCCGCTGCAAGAATATAAACAATAGGCGCAAATACCGCCGACATCGTGGCAATGACCGCATCCAGTTTGCGTGTTTTTCCCAGCTGTTTCGGTGTTCCTGTCTCTTTAACCAGGCCGGACATTGTATTAAACACATCGGCGACATGGGTACCGATCACAACCTGAAACTGCCCGCCACTCTCAACTACGGCAATGACACCTGACAGACGTTGCACGTTACGCTTCGCCTCAGCGGGCGTTTTAACAAGCACCAGCCTTAAACGCGTGGCGCAGCGGGTAAAACTTTGGATATTCTCTTGCCCACCAACTTCATGAAGAATATCGCTTGCTAACTTATTGTAATCCCTGATGCCTGTCATATTTTTTCCCTTTCATTGTCACTGACTACACCGTCTGAAAAAGTGAAAATATTTGCATGGCAATCTGGAAACCTGCCATGCAACCGGTTTCACGGTATCCTGCGAGATATTTCATGCAACCGGTTTCATGGGAAAATGAGAGTGAAATCACTTATTAGATGAGAATGAATTCTGTTGAGGGATTGCCTGAAAAGAAAACCCGGCCGAAGCCGGGTTTGGGCGCTACACTTCTACTCAATCAAACGCTAGCTATACGCGTGCAGGGTGCGCTGACACAGCGCAGAACGCACACAATCCTCTTTGCCAAAGCGCACAATGCCAACCATCTCGTCCTCTTCAAAACGCGCCAGCGCGTCCGCGAGACCGGAAGGCACCCCAGCGGGCAAGTCGCACTGGGTAATATCGCCGTTAACAATGACTGTGACGTTTTCGCCCAGTCGGGTCAGGAACATTTTCATCTGCGCGGCGGTCACGTTCTGCGCCTCATCCAGAATCACCACAGCATTTTCAAAAGTGCGGCCTCGCATGTAGGCGAAAGGCGCAATCTCTACCTTGGCAATTTCCGGACGCAGACAATATTGCATAAATGATGCGCCAAGACGTTTAACCAGAATGTCATAAACCGGGCGGAAATAAGGGGCGAATTTCTCAGAAATATCACCGGGCAGGAAACCCAGATCCTCATCTGCCTGTAGTACCGGGCGCGTAACGATAATCCTGTCGATATCCTTATTAATCAGGGCCTCAGCTGCTTTCGCAGCACTGATCCAGGTTTTACCGCATCCGGCTTCACCGGTTGCGAAGATCAGCTGTTTCGTTCCTATGGCATTAAGATAGTGCGCCTGAGCTTCATTACGGGCCTCAATCGGTAACCGGTCACGCGTATCACGCGCCATGCCAATTGCATCCAGTCCGCTCATATGCACCAGCGAAGTGACCGACTCTTCTTCGCGCTGACGATGACTTCGAGAGTCACTGCGAAGCACTCTTCTTGCTTCACGACGCGCTTTGATCACTGCTTTCTGTCTTCCCATAGTGGCACCTTTCAGTTGGTTTCATTTCCCGCGCGAGGTCGTTAACCCGTTGCGATTACGTGAACGCTTTAGAGGTTTCAGTTGGCTTCCTTTAGAGCCATGACAGGACAGGATAATGGGTATGCAGCAACACAATGACGTGGCTGAACACCGGATAAAACAGGATGCGATAAGACAAAAGAAATGGTTGAAGGAAGGGAGAAATAACGAGGCAGAATTGCCCTCGCGGTCAGGCGCAATTTATTTAGTGACAGTGACTTTCCATTAAAGACTCGACCCATTCGCGAACTCCAGTGTGATACATCAACACATACGATTACGCCTGTTTAATAAATTGCACCATTTTGTTGGGCCTTTGCAACAGTAATTTTACCTGCTGGCAAAGGAATTGCTAATCGCGGGTAAGTATTTCTTTTAAGGCAAAATGTAAAATCTCTACATTTCAGTCAATTACCATATTTTATATACACCCGGCACCCGGTAAATCTCAGTAAAAACTTAGCCAATAATACCTGAAAGTGGTAAACCGCGGGCGGCATGAGACAGGCCCGCCCGCATTGTTCAAAAATTAATCAAGCCTCCAGTAGCGACTGTCCTAAATAATGGCTGGCGTCGGCAACTCCGGGTAAAGCGAAAAAGTAACCACCGCCAAAAGGACGGATATATTCTTCCAGCGCTTCACCGTTGAGACGCTGCTGCACCGTGAGAAAACCACGCTCCAGATCGTGCTGGTAGCAGACGAACAATAATCCCATCTCAAGCTGCCCGGATGCAGAGATACCCGCAGAGTAGCTGTAGCCACGTCGCAGCATCAGGCTACTGGCGGTCTCAGGTGTGCGGGGGTTCGCAAGACGAATGTGCGCATCCAGTGCAATGACCTCACCATCCGGATCACGCGCGTAATCCGGCACGTCATGTTCATGCTGCATGCCCAGTGGCGCGCCGCTCAGCTTCTCGCGACCAAAGATAGTCTGCTGCTCACCCAGTGGGGTGCGGTCCCACATTTCAACGTGAAAGCGAATAAGTCGTACTGCCTGATAGCTGCCATTGCGCGCCCAGACAGGCTCATCCTGATCGGCGGTCACCCACAGCAACTGGTTCATAAGAGCAGGATTGTGCGTATCCGGGTTGGCGGTGCCATCTTTAAAACCCAGCAGATTGATCGGCGTCTCCTGCCCCTGACTGCGTGCCGCGTGGTCCGAGATAAAACCTTCGCGTCGCCAGCGTACACCCAGCAGGTCAGGCGTATGCTTGATGATGTCACGCAGAGCATGAATCACCGTATCCTGCGTGTTAGCACAAATCTGCAGCAGCAGATCGCCATGACACTGACTGGCATCAAGCGAATCATTGGGGAAGCGCGTCATCGGCTGCAATTTTTTCGGCTTGTGAGGCGCTAAACCGAAGCGTTCATCAAACAGCGAATGGCCGACCGACACAGTAATTGTCAGATTATCAGGCGCGATAGTCGCCCCAAGAATGCCGGAATCCATTGGCGGCAGTTGCGGATTAGTCACCGCAGGTGCCGGCCCTCCCGTGGTGAGAAAGGCGATACGCTGGGTCAGTAGCTGGAACAGACGCTTCAGTTCCGCTTTATCACTACTGAGCAGATCAAATGCCACCAGCATCATCGATGCCTGCTGGGGCGTCGTGATGCCCGCCTGATGTGGACCGTAAAACGGCTGCCTCTGCTGTCGCGCCTGCGGCGTTACCGTACCCGGCGAAAAGCTGTCCGCAGCAGCGGCGTGGAACGGACAACCGCCGCCGATCGCCGCCGCGCCGCCCAGCAGACCCAAACCTTTCAGTAAACGACGACGCGCAGGCTGCGCGTCATCTTCCTTACGACTCATGATTAATCCAGACCCAAAGTGCCACGAAGTAACGAAAGATCTTCCGCCAGCGCGGTGATCGGTCCTTTCAGCGCGTTACGGTCGGCGCTGGTCAGTTTCTCATAGGATTCAAAACCGGTTTTGGTGCGGTACTTGCTCAGGATTGCATCGACTTTTTTGAAGTTAGCGTCAACCTTAGCCTGCAACTGCGGGTTCGCTTTGCTCACCATCGGGCGTAGCAGCTCAACAATTTTCTGCGCGCCATCAATGTTGGCCTGGAAGTCCCACAGGTCGGTACGACTGTAGCGATCTTCCTCACCGGAGATTTTGCTGGAGGCCACTTCTTCAATCAGACCGGCCGCGCCGCCAACCACTTTAGCTGGCGGGAAGGCCAGTTCGCTGATGCGCACCTGCAAATCTTTCACATCTTTATTCAGCTTATCCGCGTAGTCCGCCATGCCTTTGGTGCTGTTATCCGCAAACAGGGCTTTTTCCAGACGGTGGAAACCGGTGAACTTAGGATCGGCTGCCTTCTTCTCGTAGTCATCTTCACGGGCATCAATGCTGCCGTCGAGATCGGAGAAAAGCTCAGCAATCGGCTCAATGCGCTCATAATACTGACGGGTCGGCGCAAACAGCGTTTTGGCTTTTTCCACATCACCCGCTTTAACAGCGTCAGTAAACGCCTGGGTGTTACTGACCAGCTGATTCACCTGATCCGTCACATACGCTTTATAGGCGGTGATCGGGCCTTCTAACTGCATACGCGCGGACGTGGTGCTTTTCGCCGTGCCCTCGCCCGCCTCAACAATCAGCTTGCCTTTAGGATTGCTCAGCAGACCACAGGTCATCTCATATTCGCCTGCTTCCAGATTGGCGGTCAGCTTCTGACTGAAGCCTGGCGCGATGTTCTCACGCTCTTCAACCACCAGCACGCCCTTTAGGATTTCCCACTCCAGCGCTTTCTGGCTGTTGTTTTTGATCAGGAACTGAGTCTTGCCGGCCTTGACCGTTAAGCTCATCGGCTCACACTGCTTGTCGTTGACACTAACGGTGACCTGAGGAACCGCTGCCGCAGCCGAAGCGGAGATCGCCAGCAGAGGAAGCAGCAGTGCCTTGCGGCGGAAACGCATTGTCATCTCGATATTCCCTGTTAAGTTGCCGGCGCGGCGGGCGCGCCTGTTAAATGTCTGATTACACCGTGGCCGACGCAGCAGGACGCGCAGGCATAAAGAACAAAATTAGCGCCGGGATCAGGTAGACGAAGTAAACGGTCACTTCACTCACGCTTGGGGCCTCCTGATATCCCAGAATCCCTTCCAGCAAAGTGCCGAACAGCGAATGGGTCGATAAAGTATTACTGAGGTCGAACGCCACATCCTGAAAGCGATTCCAGAGGCCTGCTTCGTGGAACGCACGAATTGCCCCCGCCGCCAGGCCCGCCGCAACAAATAAAATGAACACGCTGGTCCAGCGGAAAAAGTGCGCCATATTCAGGCGGATACCGCCCCAGTAGAGCAGCATGCCCAGCACCACCGCCGTTGCCAGCCCCAGCACCGCGCCAATCGGCGGCGCATAACCGACATCCTGAGTAAAGGCGGCCAGCAGGAAGAAGACAGACTCCAGCCCTTCACGTGCCACGGCCAGAAATACCATCAGCACCAGCGCCAGACCGCCACGGCCGGAGCGGTGCAGCGCCTGATCGACCGCCTGCTCAAGCTCGACCCGGATATTGCGTGCCACTTTGCGCATCCAGAACACCATTGAGGTGAGGATGACGACCGCAATCAGCGCCACAATACCTTCAAACAGCTCCTGCTCTTTTTGCGGGAATTCACCGGTGGTGGCATTGATGAACAGACCCAGGCCCAGACAGAGTGCAGCGGCGATAAACACGCCCGCCCACATCGCCGGGAACCATTGGGTGCGCTGGGTGCGTTTGAGATAGCTGGCTATCAGGCTGACTATCAGCGCGGCTTCAAGCCCTTCACGCAGCATGATGAGAAAAGGAACAAACATCGCCAACCTCTTGAATGTTAAGCAGCGTCAATAAATAGTAAAATCAGGTAAAGTGTAAACGATACCGATTATCATTATCGCTGCGAAAAAAACAAGTTACTGGTGGAGATAATTTCATCTTTGGGTGATTTATCTTTGTAACAAAAAGGCCCGCCCCTTCCGGGACAGGCCTTGAGGATTAACGCTTCGCTTATTTGGTCTGGAACTCTGCTTCTGCAGCGACAAAGCGCTGTTGCGCTTCTGCTGAAGGTTCACGTCCCATCAGACTGAAGACCACGATCGCGATGCTGGCAAAGATGAAGCCTGGGATGATTTCATACAGTCCCAGCCAGCCATACTGTTTCCACAGCAGCACGGTCAGCGCACCGATAATCATGCCCGCCAGCGCACCGTTGCGGTTCATGCGCTTCCAGCAGACGCCAAACAGCACGACCGGACCAAACGCAGCACCGAAGCCCGCCCAGGCGTAGCTCACCAGGCCCAGCACGCGGTTTTCCGGATTAGACGCCAGGGCAATGGCAATCAGTGCCACCAGCAGCACCATCAGACGCCCTACCCACACCAGCTCTTTCTGGCTGGCATTTTTACGCAGAAAACCTTTGTAGAGATCTTCAGTCAGGGCACTGGAGCAGACCAGCAGCTGACAGCTCAGCGTTGACATCACGGCGGCCAGAATCGCTGACAGCAGAATTCCCGCAATCCATGGGTTGAACAGAATACGCGCCAGCTCAATAAAGACGCGCTCAGCATTATCATTAACGCCCGTTGCCAGCGTCGGGTTGTTCTGGAAGTAGGCGATACCAAAGAAGCCCACCGCCACAGCGCCCGCCAGACAGAGCACCATCCACGTCATACCGATGCGACGTGCGGTACGGATTGAGCGATGTGAATCTGCCGCCATAAAACGCGCCAGGATATGCGGCTGCCCGAAGTAACCCAGACCCCATCCAAGCAGCGAGATGACCGCCACGAAGTTCAGCCCCTTGAGCATGTCGAGGTTTTCCAGGCTTTTCGCTTGAATCACTGCCATGGAATCAGACCAGCCGCCGACCGCGATAATCACAAACACCGGCGTCAGGATGAGCGCAAAAATCATCAGGCTCGCCTGAACGGTATCGGTCCAGCTTACCGCCAGGAACCCACCCACCAGCGTATAGAGGATAGTCGCCGCTGCACCCGCCCACAGGGCAGTTTCATAGCTCATACCAAAGGTGCTTTCAAACAGACGCGCACCGGCCACCACGCCCGAGGCGCAATAGATAGTGAAGAACACCAGGATCACAAGAGCAGAAATGACACGCAGGATTTTACTGTGGTCTTCAAAGCGGCTGGTGAAGAAGTCCGGCAACGTCAGCGCGTTGTCATGATGCTCGGTCTGGACCCGCAGGCGACCCGCCACGATTTTCCAGTTCAGCCAGGCACCGATGGTCAGGCCAATTGCGATCCAGCTTTCAGAGATACCGGAGATGAAAATGGCACCGGGTAATCCCATCAGCAGCCAGCCGCTCATATCGGAGGCACCGGCAGAGAGTGCCGTGACCACGCTACCCAGGCTGCGGCCACCGAGGATGTAATCATCGAAGTTTTTGGTTGAGCGCCAGGCTATAAAACCAATCAACACCATCCCAAGAATATAAATCACAAAGGTCACCAGCATTGGTGTACTTACACTCATCTGTCTCTCCACTTATTATTTGATATCCCAGAGAAATCGCCAGCTACCCGCCAGCCGGAACGGGGCAAAGCGGGCCGATTTTTTCGTCAGGGCGTCAGTCATTTCCCAGCGGCGCGGTATCCTGCCGGAAAGGCGTGGCGCGCACAATGGATTTAACACAGGCGTTACAGTGATTTCACTAACCGTTTGTGAAAACGTGCTGATAGGTTGCACTCGCTCACAGTTATCCGGTTGCACCACGGAATTACCCGCCATAAAACCGCTTTTTATCAGGCTTGCCAACTTGGCGAGGATCTTGCAGCAATATCCATGCCGCTTTGAGAAATTTAACAATCGGCCTCATTTAAAGGGTGTTAACTGGCTCACATTTAACACGGTTGCACAAAGTTGCAACTTAAGTGATAGTGCAGCCAACGCCGTACCGAACCACTACAAGGAGCTCTGGAGTCATGGCTACAACCACCATGGGTGTAAAACTGGATGACGCAACACGTGAGCGCATCAAACTGGCTGCACAGCGGATTGATCGCACGCCACACTGGCTGATTAAACAGGCGATATTTAACTACCTGGGCCAGCTTGAAAGCGGCGACGCCGTGCCGGAGATCCCGCTTTCTGCCCTGGCGGTCGCGGAGTCCGATGACACCCAGCCAGAGGAGTCGCACCAGCCGTTCCTTGACTTCGCAGAGCAGATTTTACCTCAGTCAGTGACCCGTTCAGCGGTGACCGCCGCCTGGCGTCGTCCGGAGACTGATGCAGTACCCATGATGCTGGAGCAGGCCCGCTTGCCGGCAGCGCTGGCAGAGAAAACCCATCAGCTGGCTTATCAGCTCGCCGACAAGCTGCGGCACCAGAAAGGGGCAACCGGACGCGCTGGCATGGTGCAAAGTCTGCTGCAGGAGTTCTCTCTCTCCTCACATGAAGGCGTAGCGCTGATGTGCCTGGCTGAAGCGCTGCTGCGTATTCCTGACAAACCCACGCGCGATGCGCTGATTCGCGACAAAATCAGCAATGGCAACTGGCAGTCACATCTGGGACGCAGCTCCTCAATGTTTGTCAATGCAGCGACCTGGGGCCTGCTGTTTACCGGCCGCCTGGTTTCGACCCACAATGAGTCGAACCTCTCCAGCTCGCTTAACCGCATTATTGGTAAGGGTGGCGAGCCACTGATCCGCAAAGGCGTGGATATGGCGATGCGTCTGATGGGTGAGCAGTTCGTTACCGGTGAAACCATTGCCGAAGCGCTGGCTAACGCCCGCAAGCTGGAAGAGAAAGGTTTCCGCTACTCTTACGATATGCTGGGCGAAGCGGCACTTACTGCAGGCGATGCCAAAGCCTATCTGCTCTCTTATCAGCAGGCGATCCATGCCATTGGTAAAGCGTCGAATGGACGTGGCATTTATGAAGGACCCGGCATCTCCATCAAGCTCTCCGCACTGCATCCCCGCTACAGCCGCGCGCAGTATGAGCGTGTAATGGACGAGCTCTACCCTATTCTGAAATCACTGACGCTGCTGGCCCGCTCTTATGACATCGGCATCAATATCGACGCAGAAGAAGCCGATCGGCTGGAACTGTCACTCGATATGCTGGAAAAACTCTGTTTCGAGCCAGAGCTGGAAGGCTGGAACGGCATCGGGTTTGTGATTCAGGCCTACATGAAACGCTGTCCGTTTGTCATTGATGAGCTGATTGATCTGGCACAGCGCAGCCGCCGTCGCCTGATGATCCGTCTGGTGAAAGGCGCGTACTGGGACAGCGAAATCAAGCGCGCCCAGATGGAAGGCCTGGAGGGCTACCCGGTTTATACCCGCAAGGTTTACACCGATATCTCTTACCTGGCCTGTGCCCGCAAACTGCTGGCGGTGCCAAGCCTGATCTATCCGCAGTTCGCGACGCACAACGCGCACACTCTGGCGGCAATTTATCAACTGGCGGGCAATAACTACTATCCGGGCCAGTATGAGTTCCAGTGCCTGCACGGCATGGGCGAACCACTGTATGAGCAGGTGGTCGGCAAAGTGGCGGACGGCAAGCTTAATCGTCCCTGCCGTATCTATGCGCCGGTGGGCACCCATGAAACCCTGCTGGCCTATCTGGTTCGTCGCCTGTTAGAAAACGGGGCCAACACCTCCTTTGTTAACCGTATTGCTGATACCTCGCTGCCGATCGATGAGCTGGTAGCCGATCCGGTGACTGCCGTCGAGAAACTGGGTGCCAGCGAAGGCGCCATTGGCCTGCCGCATCCGAAGATCCCTCTGCCGCGCGAACTGTATGGCGATAACCGCGTTAACTCTTCGGGTCTGGATATGGCCAACGAACATCGTCTTGCCTCACTGTCCAGCGCCCTGCTGAGCAGCGCCGCACAGCCCTGTCTGGCCGAGCCGATTATAGAGGGTGAAGCGGGTGCAGGCGAGCTGCGCGATATCCTTAACCCGGCCGCACCGGGCGACCGTGTCGGTCAGGTTCGCGAAGCTACTGAGCAGGAGGTCTCTGTGGCACTGGATGCCGCCGTGAACAGCGGACCGATCTGGTTTGCCACGCCGCCGCAGGAGCGTGCTGCGATCCTGGAACGCGCTGCACAGCAGATGGAAGGCCAGATGCAACAGCTGATTGGTATCCTGGTGCGTGAAGCGGGCAAGACTTATAACAACGCTATCGCGGAAGTCCGTGAAGCCGTTGATTTCCTCTATTACTACGCCGGTATGGTGCGGGACGATTTCGACAACGAAACGCACCGTCCACTTGGCCCGGTGGTCTGTATCAGTCCGTGGAACTTCCCGCTGGCGATTTTCACGGGTCAGGTTGCGGCTGCACTGGCAGCTGGCAATAGCGTGCTGGCAAAACCGGCTGAGCAAACCCCACTGATTGCCGCGCAGGCGGTTCAGATCCTGCTGGATGCGGGTGTGCCGCCAGGCGTGCTGCAACTGCTGCCAGGCCAGGGCGAAACGGTCGGTGCACAGCTGACCGGAGACGATCGGATTCGCGGCGTGATGTTTACCGGCTCGACTGCCGTGGCAACCCTGCTGCAGCGCAATCTTGCCGGTCGCCTTGATCAACATGGTCGTCCGGTGCCGCTGATTGCGGAAACCGGCGGGATGAACGCGATGATCGTCGACTCTTCCGCGCTGACTGAGCAGGTGGTGATCGATATCGTCGCCTCGGCCTTCGACAGCGCGGGACAGCGCTGCTCTGCGCTGCGTCTGCTCTGTATTCAGGAAGATGTCGCCGACCATACGCTGAAGATGCTGCGTGGCGCGATGGCGGAGTGCCGCATGGGCAATCCGGAACGCTTCTCAACCGATATCGGCCCGGTGATTGATGCCGAAGCCAAAGCCAATATCGACCGTCATATTCAGGCGATGCGTAACAAGGGCTTCACGGTGTATCAGGCGGTGCAGGATAACCCGCAGGACAGCAAAGAGTGGAATAGCGGCACCTTTGTGAAACCGACGCTGATTGAGCTGAATCAGGTTAGCGATCTGGATAAAGAGATTTTTGGGCCAGTGCTTCACGTCGTGCGCTTCACCCGCAACAACCTGCCGCAGCTGGTTAATCAGATCAACGCCTCCGGCTATGGCCTGACGCTGGGCGTGCATACGCGCATCGACGAAACCATCGCGCAGGTGACGGCGAACGCCCGGGTCGGCAACCTTTACGTTAACCGCAACATGGTCGGCGCCGTGGTCGGCGTTCAGCCGTTTGGTGGTGAAGGCTTATCCGGAACCGGTCCGAAAGCGGGTGGCCCACTCTATCTTTATCGCTTGCTTGCCCATCGCCCGGATAGCGCACTGCGTCTGACCTTTGATCGTCAGGATGCCGAGCGCCCGGCCGACAGCACGCTCCGTCACTCTTTACTGGCACCGCATCAGGCACTCAGCAACTGGGCTAAAGATAAGCCTGAGCTGGCTGAACTCTGCCAGCACTATGGCGAGCTGGCCCAGGCGGGCGTGGTCCGCCTGTTGCCTGGCCCAACCGGCGAACGTAACACTTTCTCACTGTTGCCGCGTGACCAGGTGCTCTGTCTGGCTGACAACGAGCAGGATGCGTTAGTCCAGCTGGCTGCGGTCACCAGCGTGGGCAGTAAAGCGCTGTGGGCAGATGATGAGCTGCATCGCACCCTGCGGGCGGCACTGCCTGACGCCGTGAAAGCGCGTATCACGCTGGCGCGTGACCCATTAGCCTCGGAGTTTGATGCGGTGATCTATCACGGCGATGCCGATCAGCTGCGCACCCTGTGCGAACAAATTGCGGCGCGTGACGGCGCGATTGTGTCGGTGCAGGGCTTCGCCCGCGGCGAGACCAATCTGCTGCTGGAACGTCTGTTAATTGAGCGTTCACTGAGTGTGAATACTGCCGCGGCGGGCGGTAATGCGAGTCTGATGACGATTGGGTAGCGCTGAAGCTTAAGGGGGGGTTCGCTGCGCGAAGGGGCTTGGGTGCACACAGGTGCTGGGGGGTTCGCTGCGCGAACGGGCTATGAGAAGGTTTCGTTCGCCTGGTGAGCTGGCCAGTTTCAGTTACGCCTCTGCAGGCGACCAACAAGGGGGCGCCAGTCGCCGCGCCCCCTTGACCCAGGGCTCCGGCCTGCTTCACCGCCGCTTCGCGGTTCCTTCGCTTCTTCCGGATTTCTTACGGACCGGCGGGACGCGCCCTCCCTGGCGCGAACCCGCCTCTTCGCGGCATCCCTGCCGCTCGTCCTGAAATCCCTCATCCGCTCAGCGGCTCTGACGGCCTCCCTTCCCCGCTTTTATCTCTTTTTTTGTGTTGGGTACGTCGTCGCTGTAAGTCCGGAGGATTATCTGTGTCTCTCTGCCGGGCAGGAAGAATGGCCTTCCACCCTATCTACTTTTTATCTCTTCTTTTTGTGTTGGGTACGTCGTCCCTGTAAGTCCGGAGGGTTATCTGCGGCTCTCTGCCGGGCAGGAAGAGTGGCCTTTCACACCATCCTCTGTTGGCTCTTCTTTTTAATGTTGATGCATTGCCGCTGATAGCTTTCAAAATTAGCTTTGGTTTTCAAACCACCAGACAACGCTGTGTCCGATAAAAACCAGGATATTAGAGGCGGGGTTGGGAGAGGCATCCGAAGCGCTGAGGAACAACCGGAGGCAAGGAGGAGCCGACAGGACGTCGGCGAAAGGACGGAACGCGCCAGGGATGGCGCGTCCGGACGGTCCGCAGGCCAAAGGGCGTGACGAAGGGACCCCGCAACGCGGGGCGCGCAGGCTGCCGGACGCCGGGATTGTTAAGGGGCGGGCGTACGCCCCTTAACGCGTCCGCCTGCACGGACAAACTGAAACACCCCACCGCCTGGCGGGCGTAACCCGCTCAGTGTCAGCCCGCTGCAAAGCGAAACCAGCCAGCCCCTTCCCCCCCCCTTTCAGCGGCCTTAATCCCCGAACCGGGCAAAAATCCCACCGGCAGGGGTTTACCAGAGGCATCCGAAGCGCTGAGGAATAACCGGAGGCAAGGAGGAGCCGACAGGACGTCGGCGAAAGGACGGAACGCGCCAGGGAAGGCGCGTCCGGACGGTCCGCAGGCCGCAGGGCGTGACAAAGGCACCCCGCAACGCGGGGCGTGCAGGCTGCCGGACGCCGGGATTGTTAAGGGGCGGGCGTTCGCCCCTTGACGCGTCCGCCTGCACGGACAACCTGAAACTCCCCACCGCCTGGCGGGCGTAACCCGCTTAATGTCAGCCCGCTGCAAAGCGAAACCCGCCATGCCCTTCCCCCGCTTTCAGCGGCCTGAACCTCCCCCACCGGGCAAAAACCCCACCGGCGGGGATTTATCAGAGGCATCCGAAGCGCTGAGGAACAACCGGAGGCAAGGATGAGCCGACAGGACGTCGGCGAAAGGACGGAACGCGCCAGGGAAGGCGCGTCCGGACGGTCCGCAGGCCGCAGGGCGTGACGAAGGGACCCCGCAAAGCGGGGCGCGCAGGCTGCCGGACGCCGGGATTGTTAAGGGGCGGGCGTACGCCCCTTAACGCGTCCGCCTGCACGGGCAACCTGAAACTCCCCACCGCCTGGCGGGCGTAACCCGCTCAGTGTCAGCCCGCTGCTAAGCGTACCCTGCCCGCTTCCAGGTGGAAGCTACCGCGCAGCCTGCTGCAAGGCGCAAACCTCACCCCCTCCCATGCGCCCGCTTAACCAGTGTCGGAAATACAAACAGCGACTGCCCCACGCCGCGATTGGTCAGCGACCAGATAGCCACTGAGCAGAGCGAACACAGACCGACTATCGCCACCGGATAGAAGCAAGCCCAGAGAAACGAAAACCACGCCTGCTCAAACAGATGATGACGCTGCGCGAACAGAATCGCAGACATACCAAAGAACTCGATGAAGATACGATGGATAACGTAAATCTGCAGTGTATTGCGGCCAACCCAGTTGAGATAGCGCATGCTGAAATGCTGATTCAGCCAGCGGCACGCGGCAATACTGAACAACACAGCCAGTACGCACAGGAACAGACTCTTATCCAGACCGAAAATCACATGAATCCCCGCGACCGCTGCCAGTAGCGCCCAGGGCATCAGATTCTCGCGCCGCCACTCACTCAGGCGCAGCATGGTCTGACTCCAGAACGCACCTAACAGGAAGAACAGGAAATATTGGGCCAGACTCTGGGGACCCCAGAACGGAATCACTTTTTCCACCGCGAGGTAATTCAGCAGGATCGCCACCAATACCAGGGCCAGCTTATATTGACGAAAAACTTTGGCACAGAGGAAATAGAGCCCCAGCCCATACAAATACCATGACGTACTCATGGCCATAAAGGTCAGTTTCAGGAACTCGAATAGTGAACCCGCATAGGCGGCATTGAGATTCTGGGAAATGCGCTGGCCGGTAATTTCAGTAGAGATGCCTATGATGGACCACCACTGAATAAAGCCCCATAGAATATAGAGATAAAAGAGATTGGTAATACGACTGGTAAACACCTGTTTCCAGGGCCGGTTAATAATGCCATTCGTCGCCAGCAATCCTGAAACAAAGAAAAAGGCAGGCATACGCAGCGGCGACAATACCGTATTAAACTGTATCCATATTTCGGCAGGAATCCATCCGGCAGTGAGATATTTCATGGTTCCTTCAAAGCCGGGTAAAACCGTGTGGTACAGGACCACCAGCAATATGCAGGCGCCCTTAAGGGTATCTACCCATAATATCTGGTCTGACTTAGTCTGGCTCATTCAATGACTCCTGCTGTGTAGGTCAGAATGCTGGAATGTAAAAGCGAGGAAAGCAGTTTTGCTTTTATGGTTATCCAGCGATTATTCGCCATTGAGCCGAAGTTGAATGTAGCGAAACTCTTAAAAGCCGTGGAGTGGCCCTGCTGCTACAGTTATTTACCTGACCGAACGTTTCCTTACACTTATTAATTGATGAAGCGATACGCTTATTACCGCCACCTCACTCAAAGAAAACGATAATATTCCCTGATGATCGCTAAAATACAAATAAGAGAAAGTGGCATCAGTAAAAGCCATTTAATATCCGATGAAAAGAAAAGATTTGTCAGATGTGCCAAAAGGTTTAACGGCTAAATAAATAGTTATGATATTGCGCCGCACACTCAGGAAAAAGCAGTCCATTGCTGCGTTAAAACAGGCGTACGGGAGGGATAAAACTGCCTTCCGGAGAAGGCAGTGGAATTACTGATTAAGGAATTTATCGAGGAACTGACGGGTTCGCGGCTGCTGAGGGTTACTGAACAACGCTTTCGCGTCGCCCTGCTCGACAATACGTCCCTGGTCCATAAAAATGGCGCGGTCCGCAACGTCGCGGGCAAAACTCATCTCATGCGTGACGATAACCATGGTACGTTTCTCCTCGGCCAGGGCACGAATGGTGCTGAGCACTTCGCCTACCAGCTCCGGGTCCAGCGCAGAGGTCGGCTCGTCGAACAGAATGACTTCCGGCCGCATCGCCAGTGCACGCGCAATTGCCACGCGCTGCTGCTGTCCTCCTGACAGACGGCGCGGATAGCTCTCCTCCTTACCATTCAGCCCGACCTTCTCCAGCAGAGTGCGGGCACGGGCTATTGCATCCGCTTTCGGCTCGCCTTTAACAATGACCGGCCCTTCAATAATGTTCTCCATCACCGAACGGTGCGGAAACAGATTGAAGTTCTGGAAGACAAAGCCGACCTGCTGACGCAAACGACGCACCTGCTCTTTCTGCTTGCTCTGCGCCAGCGCGGCATCGACAGTAATCTCCCCGACGCGGATGGTGCCGCTATCCGGCACTTCCAGCAGATTAATACTGCGCAGCAGCGTGGTTTTACCTGAGCCGCTGGGGCCGATAATCGCCACCACTTCACCAGCGGCAACATCAAGGTCGATGTCGTGGAGCACCGTCTGGCCGTTAAACGATTTCACCAGCTTTCTGACTTCAATGGCGCTCATTTCGACTCCGAATCCTGACGATTAACATGCTGTTCCAGCCGGTTCTGCAACGCAGACAACACCGTTGCCATCACCCAGTAGATTAGCGAGGCCGCCAGATACATGGTGAAGACTTCCAGCGTGCGTGAGGTGATCAACTGCGCCTGACGGAACAGTTCCGGCACCTGAATGGTCGCTGCCAGCGAGGTATCTTTCACCAGACTGATAAAGCTGTTGCCCAGCGGTGGCAACGCGGTGCGCGCTGCCTGCGGCAGAATGACCCGGCGCAGCGTTTGCCAGCGCGTCATGCCGATACTGGCCGCCGCTTCCCACTGACCGCGTTCAATCGATGAAATCGCGCCGCGCAGTGACTCTGAGGCGTAAGCGGCGGTATTCAGGGAAAGACCAATCATCGCAGAGGGGATCGGATCCAGTTCAATGCCAAACTGCGGCAGGCCGTAATAGATCATAAAAAGCTGGGCGATTAACGGCGTGCCACGGAAAATCGAGACATAGATCCGCGCCAGCCAGCGAACCGGCCAGAAGCGTGACAGACGCATCAGCGCCAGAATAAAGCCCAGCAGCAGACCAAAGAACATCCCGCCGATGCTGAGCTGCAGCGTAAACAGCGCGCCCTTTAATAAAAAAGGTGCTGAATCCAGCACCAGTTGAAGACTTTCCTGCATTATTTCGTCACATCCGCGCCAAACCATTTCTGAGACAGCTTGCTCAGCGAGCCATCTTTCTGCATATCAGCAATAGCCTGGTTGACCGCTTTCAGCAGATCGTCGTTACCTTTACGCATCGCCACGCCCGATTCCTGACGGGAGAACGCATCGCCCGCGACGGCCATGGTGTCACCGGTTTTCTTCACCAGATCCAGCGCGGCCAGACGGTCAACCAGAATCGCATTCAGACGGCCAGAACGCAGATCCTGATATTTGGTCGGGTCATCATCATAGGTACGGATGTCCACGCCCTTCACATTCTCGCGCAGCCACTGCTCGTAGTTAGTGCCCAGACCCACGCCCACTTTCTTACCGGCCAGATCAGCCGGTTTAGTGATAGTGCTGGCGTTGGCTTTCATGGTCAGTGCCTGAATACCGGAGACCGTGTATGGCGTTGAGAAGTCATACTTCTTCTTGCGCTCATCAGAGATAGTGACCTGGTTGATCACCACATCAATGCGCTTCGCGTCGAGTGACGCCAGCATGCCATCCCACTTGGTGGGTTTAAGGCTCGCTTTGACGCCCATGTGCTGCGCCAGCTGTTCCGCGAATTCCACTTCAAAACCGGTCAGCTTGCCCTTTTCATCCTGAAAGCTGAATGGCGGATAAGTGCCTTCCAGCCCCACCAGCAGCGTGCCGCGCTCTTTAATTTTGTTCAGCAGGTTTTCCGCTGCAAAGGTTTTAACGTTGACGCCTGCAATCAGCGCCACAGCCATAACGCCCATCACCATCTGACGACCTGCACGAGAAAAGGACATATTCACCCCATTATTGACAGTATTGTGTGTGTTGTTATAAGGGCAGCACCGCGTATCGCTGCCTGTTCAAAATGATAACGCACGGAGTATAAACTGTTTTATTCGCTTGTCTCAGACTGAAGGATGATAAGCAAATAACGCCGGTGCCCCGCCCGTATGAATAAACAGCAACGGACCTTCACGGCGGAAACGATTCTGGCTGATGCCATCCAGCAGTCCGGCCATCGCCTTGCCGGTGTAAACCGGATCCAGCAGTATCCCTTCCAGCTGCGCCAGCAGTTTTACCGCCGCCATGCCTTCATCATTCGGCTCGCCGTAGCGTGGCGCAAAATAGTCATCCCACAGGGTGATCGGTGCCTTAACCTGTACTTCCAGCTTCTCTGCCAGCGACTGACGCAGCCGCTCAACCAGCGGCAGCTGCGCGTCAACCTGACGTGAAACGGTGACGCCCACCAGCTCGGTTTCCGGCAGCAGATGCTCCAGTCCTACCGCCAGTCCGGCATGGGTGCCAGCACTACCGGAAGCAACGATCACGGCGGCGAAATCAACCACGCCTTCGCTCTGATGAGCGATCTCCTGTGCACACTCCACATAGCCTAGTGCACCCAGCGCATTTGAGCCGCCGACCGGCACGATGTAAGGACGAAAGCCCTGCGCTTCCAGCCGGGTTGCCTCTTCAGCCAGCTGTTCGGTGGGATTGTGCAGCGCATCCACCATGATCACTTCAGCATCCATCAGATCCAGTAACAGACGGTTGCCGTTGCTCAGGTAGTTTTCAGCGTGTGTACCGATCGGGTTTTCCAGCAGCGCTACGCACTTCAGGCCAAGCCGGGCAGCGACTGCCGCCGTCTGACGCACATGGTTGGACTGAATAGCGCCCGCAGTCAGTAACACATCGGCACCTTCACGCAGGGCATCGGCCGCCAGAAATTCCAGCTTGCGCAGCTTGTTGCCACCCATCGCGACAGGCGTGAAGTCATCGCGTTTGATGAAAATATCGCGCCCCAGATAATCAGAAAGCCGTGGCAGATGTTCTAACGGCGTCGGTGCGCCCAGCAGTTCAAGACGAGGAAATTGGTGTAACAAATGCAAAGACAATGCGGCCTCCGTTTGGGCACGGGAATTATCCTTACAGTGTTGCAGAAGATGCGAAAAGGATCACCCTTATTCAGGTGTCAGCAGATGCGGTGTGACGGAAGTGCAGGGAAAAAACCAGGAGGAAGAAGCGCCGTGCTCCCCCGCCCCTTTTTCCCGGCTGGCGGGAAAAGAGGATTGTGCCACAGGCACGCGGGGGAACAATCGGTGCAGATCAGGCTTACGCCTGCTGCCAGCCTAAGAACTGATCGTACTTGCGCAGCGCAATGCGGTAATTGTTATTACCGGCATCGGGCAAATCGCTTTCCAGACACTGATGCCAGCTATTTCCTTTAAGCTTTTCGGCCGGGAAATTTTTGGCTTTCAGCATCTCATCCAGTCGACGGAGACGCACCACATACTCACGAATCGTGCTCGGGCTCATCTCTGTCTGTTCAAACAGATACTGTTTAAACGCCATAATGTCGAAGTAATTAGGATGGGTATTGCAAAAAATATCACTACAAAAACGACAAAGCGCGGTCAGCTCGGGCTGAAGTTTCAGCCACAGCTGTTCATCAATCATCTGGTCCATCCGAGCGATGGCCTCTTTATTGATGATCTGGCCACGAAAAACGAGCGCCATTCGATCTAATACCTTGCCACAGTGTGAACAATTGCTCTGGCTGTGTTTATAGTCTTTAAGATAACGACTTAACGGTCTGGCTTTGGTCTTGGCTCCCATTACTGAGTCCCCGGTTTCTTATAATTTTGAATCGCCAGGAACTGATACTGCTAGCGCGCTCCCGCAAGTCGGGCCCGCAGGCGTTTAATCGCCTGACTGTGCAGCTGGCTGACACGGGATTCACCCACATCAAGCACCGCACCAATCTCTTTCAGGTTCAGTTCTTCCTGGTAGTACAGTGTCAGCACCATCTTTTCACGATCGGGTAACGCTTCGATCGCTTCAATGACGCGCTCACGCAGACTCCCTTCAAGCAACTGGTGAAGTGGATTGGCTTCTTCATGGCCTTCCGTCACCAGCTCCGCGCTGTCGCCGTGCTCTTCCCGATACTCGTCGTAGGAGAAAAGTTGACTGTTGTTGGTGTCCAGCAGGATCTGCCGGTACTCCTCCATTGAAACGTTCAGCTGCTGCGCGACTTCCTGCTCGGAAGCAGAACGCCCCAGCGACTGTTCAACTCTGTGCATTGCGCCAGCCACCTCACGTGCGTTACGACGCACGCTGCGTGGTGCCCAGTCCCGACTGCGAAGCTCATCGAGCATTGCGCCACGAATACGCTGCACGGCGTAGGTGGTAAAGGCTGTACCCTGAAGCGCGTCGTAGCGCTCTACGGCATTTAACAGCCCTATCCCACCTGCCTGCAGCAAGTCGTCAAGCTCAACACTTGCCGGCAGGCGAACCTGCAGACGCAACGCTTCATGACGCACCAGCGGCACGTAGCGCTGCCAGAGCGAATGCTTGTCCATCACGCCTTCGGCGGTATAGAAATCGTTCACGTTGACTACCCTGCGTTAATGAAGTTATCGGCATGATTATGCAATTCTGTAGCGTTTTCGATTGACTGAATAGGCGGGGTAAAACGAGGCTATTTCATTTTTGTTAAGTCAGGGTGCATATCGTTCTGCACCCATCAATAGAAATTAACGACGGGCGCGAAGCCGTTGCCGCGTGGCGGGTGGTACGGCGGCCCACAGGCTACAGACGCGACCATCCAGCTCCTGATACCAGGGCGCGATATGCTGCCGCGCCTCCTCGCCAGGGTGCACCTGAATCTCTCCCGACTCACCATTTATACTAATCAGTCGGTTAATAAATAACCGCTGTAAATCGCTGCGTAAAAAGAGGCCATTATCGATGCTGTTATCGGCAAGGATACCGTCATCGCCTTCCTGTGTGTCGATATGGCAGGCTTCCACCCACGGCCAGTTATGGCGTTCGGTCAGCTCGGTTCCGGTCATTACACAGGCGCCGTAGCGGGCTTTTACCCCGGCACTGAATTCCGCCTGACTGGCGCGCTGCAGCACCCGCGCTTTAACCCGACGTCCGACTTCAGTACCCGGCATGACCGCCGCAGGGACTTTGTGCTGCGGCGTACTCAGCACCACGATGAACTGAATGCGCTGCGACTGCGGAAAACAGGGATCGGCCTGCGGACTGAAGAGCTGCCAGTAAGCGTCATCATCATCCTGATGCATCAGCACCAGTTTGTAGCCGCGACTGTTAATCAGGTTCTGCGCCGTAGCGGATTGCGGATCGATCATCGCGAAAACCTGGCTGCTGCCCATCACTTTCCACAGGTTTTCGCGCTTCTCGTTCTCGCTGCGACGGAAATAGAGGAAAGAGAGATTCTGCTTCAGGTAGTGCTCAAAGCGACGCAGGTAATTTTTTCGCTCGTTGTCATGGGAGATGAACAGCAGGTCCTCCAGCGGACTGTTACTCTCCTCCTGTGCAAACACCGCACGAATTTTTAGCGTACGCAGGCCCGTTGAGGGACTGAGCAACGCGCGGGCTGTCAGCTCTTTCTCATCAGGGTATTGCAACGCATAACGCCGGGCGATCTCGTCGAAGGTCAGCCGCTCGCCCGGTAACAGGTCGTAATTGAAGCGCATAGACACTCCACAAAGTGAAAATCAAAATTGATGTTGTTCTGTAGAGAGTTATCGGCAGGCGTGGGGGGAACTGTAACTGACTGAGTGAATCCGGGGATGAGAAAAGCACTCTGTACCTTATGGTCAGAGAACGCGTTAGCGGTATGCTGCCTGATATCACGTATAAGCGCCCCGGAAAGGTTGGTATGAATAATTGCCAGCATTCCGGAGCGCACTCTTCATGACACGACGATGCCAGACCATGACTGGCAGGGAGATATGGCCGATACCATTTAAAACATCGTTATCTCAGCAGGTAAATCAGCGACAGATCGTCATTGACTTTAACCTTATCAATCTCTTCCAGGAACGCTATTACCGACTGCGGAGTATGTTTTGTTATTGAGTGGTAGCTGTAGATGATATTAATCATATCCTCTTCGTTAACAGTTCCAGTCAGCTCAACATTGGCTGCGATTAATGACTTAAGCAGGAACCATTCTGCCGTCAGAAGATACAAACTCAGTAACGGGCTGCGCGTTTCGTCATTAGGAAAAAACTCATCATAAATGCGGTACTGAATATAGTTACTCATTATCCATGGGCGCTCAGCAAGCCACGGCATGACCTGATTCTGCCAGACGCTGTCCAGTCGGATCATAGACTGACTGACGTCATCGGTTTTAGCCCCTTCAGCCTGAATGTAGATAAGCTTATTGACGTAGTGATTCAGAGTGGAAAAGGCGCGTTTATCTTTCCTGGTGCCTAACCATGACTGCATTCGTAAAAGTAATGACCATTGCAGATTATAGTCGGGCCTGATATCGGCCAGTTGCTGCCTGATTTCGCCCTGAGCCAGGTTGTTGAGCACGTCACAAAAATGATTCTCCATCTGTTCCAGCCAATCCTCGCCCTGGCTGACTCTTTCAGCGCCCAGCAAGAAAGTGGCCAGCGCGTAAAAAGCTTCATCCAGCTTCTCGCCGCTTAGTTTAACCAGATTGAGACACATCAGATTCAGCAGCTTCTTTTGCTGATTGAGCTCTTTGGCTTTGTTAGCTTCAGCCTGTGGTCTGAGGGCCTGCGCAAAGAGCATCGCATCCGGTGCCGCTAATAACTGACGAGTCGCCTCCGGGCAGGAGAGCGCCAAGGTTTTTTGCTGCTCAGTTTTAAAAAATCGGGACTTTCTGGGATAGCTGGCGCAGGTGTCACTCAGAGCGGAGGCGCCCAGGCTGGCGTGTACTTTGCACAATCGAGCTTCATCCATAAAGCCACAGTTGCCCGCTGCGTTAAGTTTCATGACACCCCAACTAGCAAAACTTTTTCGGGTGATATCAATGTTCTCAACAGCCAGGTTCTTTATTTCAATGACAGAGGATTTTAAATAGCGATTAACTGTAGGTTTATCAAGGGTGACATCCCAGCCCTGACAGCAGTGATCACGACACGCACTGCCAATACATTTAAAGGCGCTGACAAAAAGCGGTTCGACGACAACAATATTTTTCATTATTTATCTGCTCTGCAAAGGCACATTGAGAATGCGATTACTGACCAATATAAATGAATATGGAGAGGTTGATTGACTGAGAAACAGTGAAAAAATGGGCTAATCGTACGCATAAAAAAACCCCACCGAAGCGGGGTTTTGAATGGGGTCAGAAGGCGATTAGCCCTGCAGCAGAGACAGAACCTGCTGTGGAACCTGGTTAGCTTTAGCCAACACTGAGTTACCAGCCTGCTGTACGATCTGCGCTTTAGACATGTTTGAAACTTCAGTAGCGTAGTCAGCATCCTGAATACGAGACTGTGCTGCAGACAGGTTAGTGGTGGTGTTGTTCAGGTTAGTTACCGCTGAGTTCAGACGGTTCTGTACTGCACCCAGGCTTGAACGGAAGGTATCGACAGATGCGATAGCTTTGTCCAGCATTGCCAGTGGATCTGCAGACGCTGCACCAGCGAACTGAGCCGTTGGGGTAGCAGTTGACAGTTCAACAGTAACTTTGTTGTCCGTACCAGTTTTGGTGTTGTCATCAGTCAGAGCAGTACCAGCAGTTGTTGCGTAGTTTTTGCCCTGGAAGGTCACATAACCCTGAGCTGCGCCAGTTGAATCTGTACCCACTTTGATCAGCTGATTAGCCTGAGTCGCTGCGGTGGTTAAACCATTGTCGGTATCGGTATACGCAACATCAGCCTTGTTCAGAGTCACTGCACCAGTGGTGTGGTTGATAGAAGCTGCGTAGAAATCGCTGCCGCTCTGTACAACGAACTGTGCTGATGCTGTGCCATCTGCTTTCAGGGTGTTGTGCAGGCTCAGGCTTGATGCATCAACAGTTGAACCGGTAGCGGTGCTCAGTGAAGTGGCAGCAGCTGACAGGTCAACTGCAACAGGTGCAGTTGCAGCAGCACCAGTAATCTGAGTGATAGAATCGCTAACTTTCAGTGAGTTGCCTGCAACTGAGAAGCCGGCCAGACCCAGAGTAGAAGAGTCAATCTTCTTCAGGTCGATGTCGATAGTCTGACCATCGTTAGCGCCAACCTGGATAGACATTTTACCGTCTTTAGCCAGCACGTTCACGCCGTTGAACTGAGTCTGACCCGATACGCGGTCAATTTCGCTCAGACGGGATTTGATTTCGTCCTGGATTGAGGTTTTGTCAGAATCAGAGTTAGTACCGTTCTGAGCCTGTACAGTCAGTTCACGAACACGCTGTAAGTTGTTGTTGATTTCTGACAGTGCGCCTTCAGTAGTCTGCGCAGCAGAGATACCGTCGTTAGCGTTACGGGCAGCCTGAGTCAGGCCCTTGATGTTAGAGGTGAAACGGTTGGCAATTGCCTGACCAGCAGCGTCATCTTTCGCGCTGTTGATACGTAAACCAGAAGACAGACGCTCCATTGAAGTAGACAGAGCTGACTGGTTCTTGTTGATGTTGTTCTGAGTGATCAGCGAGAGGCTGTTGGTATTAATGACTTGGGCCATGATGAATTTTCCTGTTAATCAAGTCTTTCGGTTAAGGTGTGGGCTTCAACCCGCCGGCTTCAGCGCCGTCAAAGTTGTTATCGTCTGCCGTTTAACAACCTTTAGAATTTTTTTAGTACCAGGCGAATTTTTCTGCTTCAACCTGTCACGTTTTAAGTTATCGCCACCCGTCCGAACTTCTTTAGACTTAATTCATTAATTTTCTAGCCGCTGAATTACCCTTCTCTATAGTGCTTATTTACCTCATTACCCTAAGGCAAATACCCTTAAACTTTCCTTATTCAAGGCCGATAACCCAGGTATCAATTTCTCTGTCGACCTTATAAAGGAATTAACATGGCTAGTATAAGCAACCTTGGTGTGGGCTCCGGCCTGCCACTCAGTACCATGCTTGACAGTTTGACCACCGCTGAAAAAGCTGCACTTACACCTATATCTACCCAGCAGTCGGCTTATACGGCCAAACTCAGTGCCTATGCCTCCCTGAAAAGTTCACTGACGACGTTCCAGACCGCGAACACTAAGCTGAACAGTGCAGATCTGTTTACCGCCACCACCGCAAGCAGCAGCTCGACGGCGTTTAGCGCGACCACCTCTGGCAGTACAGTGGCCGGAAAATATTCTATCAGCGTCACACAGCTGGCGCAGGCGCAGGTCCTGACCTCTTCGGTGCAGAGCAGCAACACTGCTGCACTGGGCGACAGCTCTGTGGCCAGCCGCAGCATCGCGATTACCTTAAAAGATGGCACCAGCAAAAGCATAACGCTCTCCAGCGATCAGACCTCGCTGACTGGCATGCGTGATGCGATTAATGGTGCGAATGCAGGCATCACCGCCAGCATCATAAAGGTGTCAGACGGCAGCTTCCGTCTCTCTATGAGCGCCAATAAAACCGGTAGCGATAATGCGGTAGCAAAGATTGCGGTCACCGGCGACAGCACGCTGCAGGGGATTGTGGGTTTTGACGCATCCGCCAGTAGCAATGTGATGACAGAAAGCGTTAAAGCACAGAATGCCGAGCTCACAGTCAACAACGTTGCGATTGAGAACAGTAGCAACCAGATCAGTGATGCACTGGAAGGCATTACCTTAAATCTGACCGCGACGACGGTTGGCGATCAGTCACTGACGATTACCAAAGATACCTCAAAAGCGTCCAGCGCAATCAGCGGCTGGGTAAGTGCTTATAATACGTTACTGGATCAGTTCAATACCCTGACCAAATACACCAAGGTTGATACGAACAGTGGTTCCCAGGACGCCAGTAATGGTGCCCTGCTCGGTGACAGCACATTGCGCACGATTGAAACGCAGCTGAAAAGCATGCTGACCAACGCGCAAAGCTCCTCTTCCTACAAATCGCTGGGTCAGATTGGCATCACCACCGATCCTCAGACCGGTTCATTGGTCATTGATACGACGAAGGTCAGTGCAGCGCTGGATAAAGATGCCGCTGGTGTGAAAGAGATGATCGTGGGTGACGGTAAAACCACCGGTATTACCACCAAAATCGCAACCAACATCACGGGCTGGTTATCGACCAAGGGGATTGTTCAGGCGGCCACCGATGGCGTCAGCAAGACACTGAATACCTTAACTGCGCTCTATAACACCACCAGCGATCGTATTGATGCGGATATCGCACGCTATAAAACACAGTTTACTCAGCTTGATCTGGCCATCAGTAAACTCAACTCGACCAGTACGTATCTGACGCAGCAGTTCGATACGTCAAGTTCTTCAAGTAAATCCTAGGAGTGACCATGTACAGCGCTACAGGCACCAAAGCCTATGCAAAAATTGGCGTAGAAAGCGCCGTCATGAGCGCCACCCAGCAGCAGCTGGTGGGTATGCTGTTCGACGGCGCACTGAGCGCGTTAATCCGCGCCCGCTTGTTTATGCAGGATGGCAATATTGAAGGCAAAGGCAGTTCTATCTCCAAAGCCATCAATATCATTGAAGCAGGCCTGAAAGAGGGCCTGCTTGAAAACAGTGGTGATGAACTGGCAGACAATCTGCTGGATCTTTACAACTACATGACCCGTCGCCTGCTGCATGCCAACCTGCACAATGATGTTGCAGCGGTCGAGGAGGTCGAAGGCCTGCTGCGCAATATTGCGGACGCGTGGAAAGAAGTAGTTCAATCTCACCTGATTCAGGACGCCGTTTAATGACCACTGCACCGCATCTGATTACCGTTTACCAACAGTTACTCGATCTCAGCCAGGGAATGCTGCGTCATGCAGTACAGGGCGAATGGGATGAATTGATCAGCAGGGAGATGGAGTATGTCAGTGCGGTGCAGAACTTAGCCCAATCGACAGAAGCTGTGTCGCCTTCATCGCAGACGCAGGAGCAGTTACGCCCGGTGCTGCGTCGTATACTGGATAACGAAAGCGAAGTAAAACGTCTGCTGCAGGCGCGGATGGATGAGCTGGCCTCGCTGGTAGGTCAGAACACCCGTCAGAAATCGGTCATGTCTGCCTACAGTAGTCAGGGCGGCCTAGTTATGGTGCCGCGCGAAACGCTCTCCTGATCCCCTTCTCTGCTACGCCGCCAGATTTATTTCTCTGCGCGGCGTCTCTTTTCTGCCGCTTACTCCATACTTGATTCTCATCATCCCCTGGAGTGTGGTACATGCAAAACCCAACGTTATTACAGTTTTTCCATTGGTATTACCCGGATGGCAGCAAACTGTGGCCTGAGGTCGCCGATCGTGCAGCCTGGCTCAGCGAAATTGGAATCAGTATGGTGTGGTTACCGCCCTGCTACAAAGGGGGTTCAGGCGGCTATTCAGTCGGTTACGACAGTTACGATTTGTTCGACTTGGGGGAATTTGATCAAAAAGGCGGTGTTGCCACCAAATATGGCGACAAAACGCAATTACTGGCGGCAGCAGAAGCCCTGCGCAGCCACAACGTTGGGGTACTGCTGGATGTGGTGCTGAACCACAAAATGGGCGCTGATGAGAAAGAGGCGATCAGTGTTAACCGCGTCAACCCGGATAACCGTGATGAAATCTACGAAGAGGTTGTCGAGTGCGAAGCCTGGACGAAATTCACCTTTCCGGCCCGTGCCGGGGAATATTCTAAGTTTGTCTGGGATCACAAGTGCTTTAGCGGCGTAGACCACATTGAGAATCCGGACGAAAACGGCGTGTTTAAAATCATCAATGACTATACCGCCGAAGGCTGGAACGATCAGGTCGATAACGAACTGGGTAACTTCGACTATCTGATGGGTGCCAACATCGATTTCCGTAACAATGCGGTCCGGGAAGAGCTGAAATACTGGGCGCGCTGGGTGATGGAACAGGTGCCCTGCACCGGCTTTCGTCTGGACGCGGTCAAACATATTCCGGCCTGGTTCTACAAAGAGTGGATCGAGCATATTCAGGAGGTTGCTGAAGAGCCGATGTTTATCGTCGCGGAATACTGGTCATTTGAAACCGAGAAACTGCAGGAGTATGTGCATCAGGTGGAAGGTAAAACCATGCTGTTTGATGCCCCACTGCATATGAACTTCCATCAGGCTTCCACCGCGGGCAGTGCCTATGACATGAGCCAGATTTTTGCTAATTCGCTGGTCGTGGCTGATCCCTGGCATGCCGTGACGATCGTCGCCAACCACGACACCCAGCCGTTGCAGTCTCTGGAAGCGCCGGTTGAAGCCTGGTTTAAGCCTCTGGCTTATGCGCTAATCCTGCTGCGTGAACAAGGTGTGCCCACCATTTTTTATCCTGATCTGTTCGGGGCAACCTACGAAGATGAAGGCGGCGACGGTGAAACGCACAAAATAGAGATGCCGGTGATCCCTGAACTGGAAGGGTTAATCCGGGCGCGTCAGCAATATGGCTGGGGCGTACAGACCGACTATTTTGATCATCCTAACTGCGTGGCATTCAGCCGCAGCGGCACCGAAACGCAGCCAGGCTGTGTGGTGATCATGTCAAATGGCGATGCAGGTGAGAAAAGCGTGCCGATGGGTGAAGGTTTTGCCGGTAAGGTCTGGCGGGATTATCTGGGTAACCGTGAAGAGACGATTACCGCCGACGAGCATGGCACAGCGGTCTTTGCCTGTAACGGTGGCAGCGTCAGCGTCTGGGTCATCGCAGAATAAGTTAGCAGCAAAATTAGGGATGCAGTAAAAACGAAAACCGCCCCGGCAGACAAGTGCGTGAACGGCACTCTACCTGTTGGGGCGGTTTTGCTATGGATCGACTGTTATGACTTCGCGTTATTCTCGGTAATCGCCGTGCGCAACAGTTGCGGTTCGATGTTCTGAATCACGGCGGCTTTTGGCTGCTTTGCGACTTCTTCCAGTGCCTGCTGACACTCTACTGTCGGACGCGCCACTTTGCGCAGAGTCATCCTGTCGTAGCTCAGCTCGCCATTATCGACCACCAGCGGCATCACCCGCATTTTACGTGTTACATTCACATAATCGCCATTTAATCGGGTCAGTTTGCCCGGCTTCGCGATCACCCGCATCCACTGACGGCAATCCAGCGTGCTGCCATCGGCATTAATGATCAGACTGGCTATCGCCTTGTCGCTGATCAGGCTGCTCTGTGGGCCGACGGTTTGCCAGGTCCCCTGCAGATCAGCAGGTGCCGGTGTCTGCACCGCATTTTCATAATCGTTGATTTGCGCACAACCACTCAATGCCAGCGCGGCAATCAGCATCCACTTTTTCATATTAAATCCCTAAGATCACGTCAATGGCGGCTACGTTATAATTTTTCCACCGCGTTACGCAAGATATCTGGATGTTAAGACGCCACACAGACGATGATTGCGGCAGAACGAAACCCGTAGTGAGGTCTGCATAAAGCATTTTAACCGGAAAATTGTTGGCGAAGCAGGTTCATCTCTTATCTTTGCCACGCCTGACAAGCAGGAGACAACCCGCTACACTGACGCGCTGCAACAGACTTTCAGGAATATGAATATGAAAACGCCAGAAGCTTACTATGCCCAGGCTCGCGAGATGTTTTTTACCGCGCATCCAGACTTTCAATCCGCACTTGACGAATTAACTGAAAGCGATGCCCGCGCCGCCAACCTGTCATTGCGCCAGCTGCGCGAATGGCATGCCGAACGTATCTATGCGGCCTTTTTGCGCCAGAAGAATCTGGATGGAATGATCTTCTCCATTCAGCTCGCTGAGCCAGATAAAGCGGTGGCGGCTGAAGCGATCGAGACTTATCTCAAATCTCACGCTGAATCATTGGGTATGAGCTGGGAAGAATTTTGCATTAAAAACGAATTGTAATACGCGCTGCAGAGAAGAGGCCTGCAAAGCACAACGCCTGCCAGCATAAAGTAGCGGAATAATGTATACCCGGTTAAAAGAGTAGTGACTTCTCTGCGGGATTCAGGTCGTCACTTTTCCTGAACGCCCCCTGCGCCTGCACTGCCTCTGAAGATGTTGATGGATATCCATCTCCAGAGGCGAATTTTTCCTGCCCTACTCTCTCTCTTCCGTTGCTTTACCCTTCACTTCGACATAACTTGCCACAGCCAGCAGACGATTAATGTGCGTCAGCAGCAGATCAACATCCGATTGCAGAAACCCGGTCGACGATTGTGAAGCCGTAATGATGGCATCCTGCACCGTTTCTGAAATGGTCAGCGAGTTGTCCTGTTTCGCCTGCACCAGCAGCGCTGCAACCAGCAGGGACTGCGCTTCAAGCTGCGCCGTCAACTCTTTTGCATCGACATCCATCTTTGCCAGTTTTAGCAGAATATCTATTACCAGTTGTCGCATCGCGGACCTCCTGAAAAGTAAGCCGTCATTATGTCGTGATGCGTGCGCATTTTTCCAGTTGAAGATCGTGTTTAACGCGACATAAAAATTTACGCGAAATCACGCGTCACGCCTTGCTACTGTTTTTATTTACAGTATTATATGTCAGCGATTTTGCCCTGAATGGATTGCCATCATGTTTGTTGAGTTGATTTATGACAAGCGCAACGTTGCCGGTTTACCGGGTGCCCGCGAGATGATTCGTGAGGAGCTGGAAAAGCGGGTGCATCGGGTGTTTCCTGACATTGAAGTTAAGGTCAAGCCGATGGAACGTAACGCGATTGATACTGATTTGAGTAAGAACGATAAAGCGACGGTTGCGCGGATTGTTGAAGAGATGTTCGACGAAGCGGAGATGTGGCTGGTGGCCGATTAATCCTTTACCGGCCACCGCATCAGTTAGCGGGAGATGACTTAGCTCTCCTGCTCGCTGTGATTAATTTCAATCTCAATGTCCTGGATAGCCGCATCCAGATCTTCCAGCAGTTTACCCTGCTTATTAAGCAATGCATCGATACGGTCGGCGTTAGTCTTATCTTTATACTCACCGGCATCAAACGCTAACCAATGACTGGAAAGCGTTTCGGTGTTGGTCTGCGCATAGTGACGCATCTCTTTTAGCTGAGACGTCACATCACGCAGATAGTCAGTTTTGGTCTTGGTTTCTGTTGAATCGCTCATGCTAAATTTCCTTCTGGTCAGTTATCCAAAGTGGTTAGGCTTAGCGGTTCATCGACCGGCCAATCATCGGGCCTGCATTCAGGTACAAAATGTTGCCCGGAGATTTAAAACTAGTCGATAATAGCGAAGCCGCACTAAGAATAATCGGAAGTTACGGTGTCTGGCCCGGTTTTGCGGACGTCTGGTTGTCTTCAGAAACGACCTCTTTCACTCTACTCAGTGTTTTATCAGCGGTACGATCCGGTATCACATCAAGCTTATGTTGTAATGCTGTGACCTTATCCGTCAGCACCTCGACCCTTTCATCACGTCGTGCCGCTATTGCCCGGTAATCCGCCCTAATCTCCTCGACTCGTTTGTTTGCGGTATTACTGACATAAAGAAAAATAATCGTCATCAGGATGCAAATCATCGAACAACTGAGAAGAATGCAGCCGAGGATAACTTTACGCCTGTATGATATTGGAGCCCTGGTATTATCAATCATTGCCATTGCTGCGATCCTCCAGAGTTGAGATAAGCCGATCAACTTCATTACGAAATTTGTCGTTTTGATCGGTTTCGGTCATTGCTAGCAAAATCCCTACCGCATTCTTGATTAACCGAAGATCGGTTTCGAGTGTCGAGATTCGCCGCAAATTCCTGTCGTGCCGTTCGCGTAATTCATCGTTTTCCTCCCGTATCAGCAGGTTGCTCTCTTTCAGCAACACCACCTGCTCTTTGTAGCTGGTAATAATTTCGCCGCCCGCTCGGTTACTGGTTACGATTGACGCGATACCCGCCAATAACGGTTTCCAGAACAGTGCTGCTGCGCCTCCACCCAGAACTAACGCTCCCATACTGGTAATCAGACTACTTTCCATGCCATACCCCTTTTTCCGGTTAGGTCGCTGGAACATATTGCGTGCTGAAAAGCCACGTCCTCCGCTTGAAATTTAAGTTTACTTAAATACCATGCTTAAGTATACTTAAATCACTTTCAACCAATATGTCAAGCTTATGAAAAACGAAACGCTGGGTGACCGAATCCGCCTCCGACGGAAATCACTGCAATTAACGCAGAAGCAATTGGCACAACAGGTAAAAGTGTCCCATGTAGCGATTTCGCAATGGGAAAAAGAGGAGACGCTTCCGCGCGGTGAGAATCTGCTACGGCTCGCCGAAGCGCTGGGTTGTGCCCCGGCTTTTCTGATAGATGGGGATGGCCCTGTTTTCAGCGAAAGTGCTTATGGCGGTCTTCACCAGATTCCGCTGCTTAATCAGCGTGATGTGACACGATGGCTGACGGATGACAGTTCAGTCAGACACGAATTGCTGATGCACAACGATATGGCGCTTTCACAACAGAGCTTTGCCTTTCGTGTAGAAGAACAGGCAATGATGCCCGCGATTGTGCGGGATGATGTGGTGATCATCGATCCGCAAGTTTCACCCCAGCCTGGCGATAGCGTGCTGGCATTACAGCAGCAGATTGCTCTGATCCGTACCTGGCGGCAACGTAGTAGTGAAGGTGGCGTTACGCAGTTTGAGCTGGCCCCCATTAACATCAACTTTCCTGAATTGCATTCCAGTCGGGAGAACCTGAAGCTAATTGGTACGGTGGTGGAACTGCGCCGCTACCGGCAGTCATAAAAAAACCCGCCAATGCGGGTTAATTTTTTATCGTACAACAGTGCACAGCGTCCGGGTCTGGTAACTACAGGGCGTCGGTGAGTTGATCCACGACCACATTGCCCTGCAGATCGGTCTGCATAATGCGGTAGTTCACTGGCCATGAGCGGCGGGTACTGAGTTTATCGAACAGTGTGACACCGCCTTTTTTAACGCCCTGACGATTAACGATAATCCACTCGGTCACCTCTTCCTGACCACGATTTCTCAGGCTTAGGGAGCGTTGTTCAATTAACTGATCTTCTGCTTCAATCTTTAAATGGTCTCGTAACATATTTTCTATCTCCTGGTAACGGAGGCCACTATATGCTTTTCATTAATCAGTTCAATCGAATTTATTTATCGATGTTTTTATCGACCTGGAATGTGACCTGTCGCAAGCGATATGGCAAGTTTGTCCATTTCTGCATCAGGAATTTCCCGTTAGCATTGAGCTGCTGTACACCAAAACATCAAAAGATAACATGTTCAGTATGAGAGAAACTCCGATTAGCCCGCTTCTGGCGGGCTTTTTTTTGCCTTTAATTCCATGCTAATGCGGGATCTCAGGGCTGGTCTAGACTTAAACGACTGGGACAACAGGAGTGAATTATGTTTAAGCACAATACGAATGAAGAACGTAAGAAAGAAGGTGATGTCAGCAAAGGCCTGCCCGAAGCAGCACCTAACGCCGGTAATGCGTATGAGGAAGATGATCATCCCGCCACCGATGCACCAAAAGACCATGGTGAAGTGCCGCGGAAAAATGATGACAGTCAGGATGATAAAAAAGATCCCTACAAAGCAACCTGAAGGACGAGAGGCGCGCCCGGTGGGCGCGCTGGTCAGCATCAGGATTTAATAAAATCAGTCAGCTGATGCTGATGTGTAACCAGCCACTCAGGAAAATGTTCAGCGGTAATCGGCACTATTTCCATTCTTCTTGGGCGATTCCAGATATCAATGTTGTTCTCAACGCAGCGCCGGATATGATCCGGGTTATTGAATTCAGGACAGTTATGTTCGGTATGTGAAATCGACGCCATTTTTTCACTTATGCGTTCATCGCTCATCACCCATGAAAAATGCCATCCTCCATCCTTAATGACTTTCGTTCGCCAGCCGAGCCATTTCCAGCGCCACCAGCTGTCGCGTATGGGTGTTCCACGGCGCTTAACGTTGCGCAGTAATTCCGGTTGTCCCATGAAAAAGGTTCGTAATGTTTTAAACGTCACCATTTTTGCCAGTGTGGCACAACGCGGTGTACCGTCATTGTTCAATACACGTACATTATATTTAAAATTGAAATATTGCTGGTGCAATGTTGTACAGAGGTGACGATGGCTAAAGGCTTTAATCGCTTCAGGTCGGGGAATTTCATCGACGTCTGACACAATAATAATATCATCATCCTGCGCGCCAGCCAGACCTTGCATAATCTGATTCCGTGCAGTGGATTCATTCTCCCAGGGATCGGTCTCGCCCGCCTTAACCAGAGAGCTATTCGACTGAAAGGCGTGCTGATAAAATACTGGCGCAATATCGTTGACGACATAAATAATTTTATCGCGAAAACGGTCGAATTTCTCAATGTCAAAATTAAGCTTGCATCGGCGTTTACCCGTAAAGGTATAAAGCGATTCAACAATGACAAACCGGTCAACAACATGCTCAAGCGTGTTCAGACGCATTTCAAGCAAAACATCTTCATCGTAGTATAAAAAACAGTCATAAATCATAGTCATCAGAGGCACTTAAGTAGAAAATTTTCATCAGGACAATGGTGTTAATGGCACTTAACAAACGTCTGCATACCTTTTTATAAGGCTGATTTATATGCGTCTGATAGATGCGGTATTTAACTGCGTTAAACTTTCCGTGTTTATTGTAAGCTGGCTAACAATGTAACAGTGGAATAAATTATTGTTGCAGCTAAAAGATATACGATGCTTTATTTATCAGGCCGGATGTTACATTTACTTAGCGACGCTAGCAATATTAAGCGCAAATTTTTGATTGAAAATCAGCGGAACAACTGAGTTCCCGATGTTAGTTGTCGACAAAATAACGCTTATGATTTAGCAGATGAAGAAGATCATTATTGCTCTGAGCCTGACACTGCTGGCGGACATGGATAGTGAACGGGTTGGGCTGCGCCTGTATACGAAAACGGCTTATTTTGATGGTCTTGCCTTACCGGAGTGGCACAGGACCGGAGATTTAATCTGGAGCAGGATAATCCGCTACTTACTGGTTAAAAGCGGTTTAACATGGTGCAGGATAATGAAACAGTAGCCTGGGTTGAAAGGACAAAGTTAAGTCATCATCAAACCAGTGCGACATTTTACTATGACCCAAAAGCACCAGGTGTCATCACTCCATAGTTGCGATAATCACGGGCATTTGCAGTAATAACTCAACTTACTTAGCTGGCTCGCAATCATAGTCACCCCGAATGCGGATCTGACTCTGACTGGAGCGGACGATTTCTGCCCTTAACAACCCTTTGCCATCGCGGTTCGTCTGCTCCATATCCACCATTCCCGGCGCTTTGCTATTTTTGACCCGGATTTTCACCGTTGCGTTGCTGTAGTCACCCTTCTCTCTGGCAAACGTCACTTTCTGGTTTTTTGCCCGTTCACCATTTACTGAGAACCAGCCTTTGCTGTCAGATTTGATGTAGAAAGGCCCGCATTGGGTAGCAGCTAAAGCTGTGGCTGAAAAGCTGGTTATCAATGTAGTGAGAATGAGTTTTTTTAGCATCAGATTGAATTCCGGGTGATAGGTGATCGTGCACAAAACCGTCGTTTATTTGAGAAACAGTCTCCCGTTCCAAGTTCTGGATACGGTATATTATAGCTACCGGAGGCTTGACTATCGTTGTCACATTGTCGATAACTTTGAACCACAAACTACAAACCACGAACCACGAACCACGAACCACGAACCACGAACCAGTTAAGGTTGACGCAGAGTGCTTGAACATAAAAGCTTTGTCTGATGTTCGCATCGCGAATTAATTCACTCTGAATTTTTGAAAACCATGATTAGCCACACTAACCAGCTATGAACGGCACCGTCAACGATTTTTGATGGCCAGTCAACATCGGTGCAATCACATTCATCAGTCCAATGACCTCATACTGTTATCAGCCATTATATGCAGTTGAACCAGACTATTGGGCTACCAAGAACGCGGCTCACAAGTCAATCCATCCGCATTGGATTCCATAAGATACACTTATGGCTTTTGTTAGACCGCGCTCTTCACTACAATATGCGCTAGCTTTTTAATGGTACGGCCCTGATGCACTCTGTTTTAGAACGCAAGCGACCACTTTCACCAAGAGTGTGGCAATACTGGCAATAACTGCCATTAGAGTCAGTCCGGTAAGAAGTATGCCTTATGTCTCTCTGCCACCATGAGGATTTGCGAAATATGAAAAAAATGAATGGACTATCAATCGTTAGGTATAGTAAATGACTGAAAAAATGGAAGCCTATGAAAAAAAAGGGATAATAGCCTATTTGACTATTATCTTTGTAATTGGACTTTTCTTTGTTTTTAAAAACACCCCTTTAACGGGTCTGGATGAACGGTTTCATTTTTTTAGAGCCTATCAAATTTCTCAGGGTGAAATGCTTCCTAAAGAAATTGGCAACGAGAAAGGTGCATGGGGCGGATGTGTGAGCGACAAGGCATTACAGTATGTCTGGCCTTTCTTCGTGACACAGGATCAAAACAAGCCTGCAAGCAAGGCTGATGCAGCTAAAAGGGCGAAGGAGATTGATGCGTCCATCAATAATCATAATACCTGTTTCAACTTTGCCCCGTCAGCAACTTATTCACCTATTTTATATTTACCATCAGCAATTGGTATCGCAGTAACAAGATTAGCGGGAATGGGTATAGATAACCAGATGTATGCGGGTCGTCTTTTAAACTTATTTGTCTACATAGGCATGGTTTATCTGACTGTTGCGCTTATACCAGTTATGCGCTTTGCCACATTGTTTATTTTGACATTCCCTACGCTCATCAATCTTGCTTCATCATATAGTCCAGATCCTGTTACTAACCTGGTCACTGCTTTGTTTATTGCCTGTTGTTTGCGCATGGCTATATTAAAAGAAAGATTAATCTGGCAGACATTTGTTCTAGCGGGTCTGGTTGGCTTGCTTAAAATGACCAACATCGCCTATCTTCCTTTTCTGATGCTTATTCCGGCTGCTCTATTTAACAGTAAAATAAAATGGGTTTCTTTCGTAGCCGGCTCGATGATATTTGGGTGCCTGATAGCGGCTGCATGGAACATGCATTATTCATGGGTTCCCAGCCAGTTCTGGCATAGTGGTGGGGATGCTAAAGCAGCAATGGAGATGTTAATATCACAGCCGCATGCTGCTGTTGCATTCATACTGAAAAGCATCTGGATTCAGACACCTGACATGTTTAACCGCATGTTTGCTACCTTCGGCGGAGGCCCACAAGCCTTTACCTGGACAATTGGCGGTCCTTTCTGCCGTGGAGCTATGATCTTCATAATTATCTCAACTGTAATGAGCCTGCCTAAAAAGCAGCTCGATTTTGGTTGGTTACGGCTCTCATACCTCCCTGCTATGAGTCTGGGAAGTATCGTTTTGATATTTGCCGCTTTATGGATTGGTTTTTCACCTTTAAATATTGGTATTGTGGCCGGCGTTCAAGGGCGATATTTCATTATAAGCCTGCTAACATTTATGCTCTTCATTGTCCTGGCACTCGCTTCCAGCGAAAGAGTAATGAATTCCAGCCTGGCTCATTGCTTACGTGACAGGAAAATCCTGGCAATAACTGCGGTCTGTTATCTGGCATTGATCAGTTACGTAAGTTATCTAAGTGTTATAAAATATCTCCCTTTATATCTTTAGGTTTTACAGCACCCAGCCCGCTAACGCGGGCTTTTTAATTTTCCCAAAAACATCTCGATTTATAATACAATGATTTTATTTGAGAGCACCAATATATATTAACTTCATGAATGATAATCCATATCTTACAAATGCTGTAAGCAAAACTGGTCTGTTTTCTAAGCATATAAGGGCATACAAAATCGCTATCCTTTATCAGCAGCAAAATGGGTGATATTGCTCCCCATAAGTATTCTACTAATGTAACATTATCATAAAACTCAATCGCCTCAGACATCTAATCGTTTAGACTTACATATTCATCATCCTGCTTTGAGAATGTCATTTTAATGTGCGTAGAGGCATATTTTCACAGATCAATACTACAATTCACAAACTGACGTGATGAAAATTTCGAGATGTGTTGAGATATTTTGCTATAAGCGTGCTGTCTCTATACAACTGGCTTTCACGGTTCACGCACAGACACTACCATGTGTCGTCACTTTCTCCAGCACGATCAACCCCGCCCATGCTCTCTTTGACTAACGTCTCGCTGTCAAATGTAATAATCCCTAAGTTGAATATTTCCCACTGCGGGTGAATGCCTAAATTGTAAGCAACAACTTAGCCATTGTTAGCCGCCAGGGAGCGGACTAGTAGTACAAATGATTGCGGTGTCTCAACCAGCATCATTTTGGCTGGATGAGGCATTAGAATGCTGTTCAGTGTGAGTCATTGCTCAACATAGTCAATAACTGGTAACGGGAATCTCCTGTCAGATCATCCCTTCATAGTGAACTGCTGATACGTCTACGCTTCCCCTGCTTGCGGTGATAAGTTACGGAACATCATTGTATTGGTTTTATCTACTTCTTAGGCTCACTCAGGCGTAGATACCAGTTTATACGCTCCTGATCTATTACAAACGGCAATACGTTCTTCATCTGGTTTGTTCATGATGACGCATAGAAACACTTCCTCGATTCAATAATCGTATGGCAAAAATTCTCCTCTTTTGAAAACTGTATGGATAAACAGAAATCAATCGGTAGTAGCAAATTAGGTGAACAGTTCACAGACTTCTAAAGTGGTTAAGTGGCAAGGGATTTCAATCATGCGTGGTCGGGGGAGTGACTAATCTTAAGTGACCTACCCCATAGCCTGTTAAAACAGGCGCTGTTCATTCATTGCGCGACCGTCGGGAATTTTTGTAGGTGTCCATATATATCTAATGATAAGATTAAATTAATTTAAATTTTGAACTAATGGAATGTGAAATCATGGCTGAAATTAAACATAGAGGCTTTTTTTTGGACTAATAATCGTACTTTCCATGCTTATCATTTCGTCAGCTATAAAATACAGGGATGTTAGCAATAATGAGGGAATTGAAAATATCGAAGCATCCTATCACTCATTACTTATCGCAAAGTCGTTAAATGAAGGAATGATAACTGAACACCACCTTTTGCCTGTGGTCACTCAGGGTGGACAGGTAAATAAAAATATACCGTGGGGCGCAGCCGTCCGTGACAGTTCAGGTTCATACATATATACAAGTTTTCCTTCACTTGGTTTTCTGGCTCCAGCCGCTTTTATAAAAACTTTTGGCTTAAATTACACACTAATGAGTCTTTTATCCTTAAATTTGATAATTTTGACATCATCTGTTTTGATGTTTTTCTTCGCCTTATTGATGATATTCAAACCACAAAATAATATTCAAATCCTTTTGATAGCATTATCGTGCTCTCCATTGGTTTTATCAAGAGAGTCTTTGGCCTCTACGGGTTTACTATACTGGCATCAATCGCTTAGCCAACTATTCATTGCTGCATTCATTTTTTCAACCTGCAAAACCATTAAAACCAAAAAAAATGTATGGACTGTATTATCCGGTCTTTCCATATGTTTACTGTGTATGACTGAGTGGACTGGTTACGTTATTGGCTGTTTATCAGCAATCTATTTTTTGGTAAATCGACAAAGAAGAAATATCAATTTAGCTTTTAGCTTACTATTATCAGTGTTGACTTCGGCTGTAACATTTGCTTTTCAGCTTTATATAACCCTTGATTTAGGTGAGTTTTTTACAGCTTACATTTCGCGCTTCTTAGTTCGGAGTGGTGGCGATGCAGATTTTAAAGCATTGTTTTTAGGATACCATCAGTCATACTGACTATTTTTGTTTGCTATACCTGTGTTCCCTATTTTAAATCTCTCCAAAAAAGTAGAGTACAATTACCTATCCAGCCTGATAATTATTCTCATGGCCTTTTCCTTAGTTGAAAAGATAATCCTTGCACAACATGCAACGAGTTATACTTTTGATCGCTTAAAGCTTTCATTCATGATTTCAATAATGATGTGTCAGATCTTTTTGGTCACAAAAGGAAAATACGTTCTAGCACCAGTAATATTTGTTATCTGTTCTTGCCTTGTATCATTTGTAACATATAGAGCTGACACTGGTCAGTTTCGAAACTGGAAGGATATACAAAAAGCAAACATCGTCATAGCTAACAAAGTGACTGGTGTAAAAGATTATGAGTGTGTATCGATTTACAATAGCACCCGAGTCAGGGCTTATCTTAATTTCATCATGGGACGGTCTATATGGGAACGATTACCTTCAGATATTGAAAAAAATGCGAATGACAAATGCCCGCTCATTGTAATAAACGGAGACATACCATTCAAAGATTTTCAGAGAATAACTTCTATAGAAATTTATAACAATGGAAGCTTAGAGAAACAAATAAATTAATCGACAATATGGAGAGATACGAGTTGGGAATGAACTCTTGTACAGTGGCACAGAAAATGCTTGTGATTAGTGGCACGCTGGATATGCGCGCTGGCGTGGGAGGATGTTGACCTTGAAGCGAAGAAGCTGACCGTCAGCCGCAACCTGACACCGCAGGGTTTATTCACTCCACCTAAGACGGAAGCCGGAAACCGTGTCATATGCCTGATAGATGCGGCCGTTGATATTCTGCGTGATTAAAGGGAGCTGACCCGAATGTATCCTCAGACCTCATTCAACTTTCATACCAGGGAGTATGGCGGGCGCATTGAGGAACAGAAGACATTTGTGTTCAATCCCTGCGTTAACGCACTCAACGGCAGGTCGGGAGCATATTACTCAACAGAATCACTGGGACAGACATGGACCGGCGCACTGAAGCGTGCAGGCCTGCGGCACCGGAAAGCCTATCAGTCACGTCATACGTTTGCGTGCTGGGCGCTTTCAGCAGGCGCAAACCCGAACTACCTTGCATCGCAAATGGGTCATTCCGATGCGCAGAGGGTGTATCGGGTTTATGGCGCCTGGATGTCAGAGAACAATACCGACCAGCTATCACTCATCAACACGAAAATGAGCGATCTTGTGCTACATACGTGCTCCACTAAAGTGGCAGTATGATAAACCTCAACAGCTTCAGGCAGTTACCCGCCTAAACCTGCATATTCATAATTTCGCTGTACGCCGACACCAGTTTGTTCCTGACCTGAATTCCCATCTGCATTGAGATTGACGATTTCTGCAGATCGACCATCACATCATTCAATGCGATGCCGGGTTTCCCCATTTCAAAATCCTGCGCCTGGGTGCGTGCGGTAGTCTGCGTCTCGCTGATCTTATCCAGCGCCGCTTTCATGGTCGCGCCGAAATCGATCTGATTGGGTGCTTCACTGCTGCGATTACTGGCCTGCAGTGAGGTCGCCTGTAGCTGCTGCAGTACGCCGTCAATTGCCTGAATGGACATGAACGATACCTTTTAAAGAGGGTGACATTTTTGATGTGAGCAAAAGTTAGCACGTTGTCAATGAGACAAAGCCGCTAAATAACATCAAAAACCCTACCTTATCCAGCCATCGAATTTTGCTTATCACCTAATAATGCCTGGCATTGAAGTGGAAATTTTATCTACGCAGGTCAGGGAGTCTGTTTTGCCATCTCAACTTACCCGGTCAATTACGTCAGGCAGGAAACGGTCATGAATGCGAGTACAGCCGCCACAACAGAACAAGAAAAGAAAGGCTTCGGTGACCTGTTAGCTCGCCTGCGCGCAAATCCGCGTATTCCTTTAGTCATCGCCGCGGCTGCTGTCATAGCAATCGTGATCGCGATGGTGCTCTGGGCGAAACAGCCATCTTATAGCGTCCTTTATAATAACCTCACTGATGAGGATGGCGGTGCCATCGTCACGCAGCTGACGCAGATGAACATTCCCTATCGCTTCGCCGAAAACGGCGGCGCATTAATGGTGCCTGAAGCGAATGTGCATGAGTTGCGTCTGCGTCTGGCTCAGCAGGGTCTGCCGAAAGGCGGCTCGGTAGGCTTCGAGCTGCTGGATAAAGAGAAGTTCGGTATCAGCCAGTTCAGCGAGCAGGTTAACTACCAGCGCGCGCTGGAAGGCGAACTGGCGCGCACCATCGAATCGCTGGGCCCGGTCAAAAGTGCCCGTGTTCATCTGGCGATGCCTAAACCCACCTTATTTGTGCGTGAGCAGAAAGCACCCTCCGCCTCTGTCACCTTAACGCTGCAACCTGGCCGTGCGCTGGATGAAGGTCAGATTCAGGCCATTGCCCACATGGTCTCAAGCAGCGTCGCCGGTTTACCGCCGGGCAACGTGACGGTGGTCGATCAGACCGGACGCCTGCTGACCCGTTCTGATTCTGCCGGTCGCGATCTGAATGACGCGCAGCTGAAGTACTCCTCTGAAGTTGAAGCGCGTTACCAGCAACGTATTGAAGCGATCCTGAATCCGATTCTTGGCCAGGGCAATGTGCATGCGCAGGTTACCGCGCAGATTAACTTCGACACTGCCGAGCAGACTGACGAGAAATATCAGCCTAACGCTAATCCGTCGAACTCAGCGATTCGTTCGCGTCAGACCAGCACCAGCGATCAATCAGGCAGCCCTTATCCGGGCGGCGTGCCGGGCGCACTTTCTAACCAGCCGGCGCCAGCCAACACCGCGCAGGTTACACCTAACAACGCAGGCAATGGTCAGGCCGCGAATGGTCAGAACAATGCGGCGAATAACGCCAGCCAGACCACAAGCACTGCACCGGCCAGCTCAGGCCCGACGAATTCACGTCGTGATGACACGGTGAACTACGAGCTGGATCGCTCCATTCGTCATACCAAAGTCAACGTCGGCGACGTACAGCGCCTGTCGGTTGCGGTGGTGGTGAACTTCCGTGCAGATGATAAAGGCAAAGCCGTTGCGCTGAATGAACAACAACTGAAGCAGATTGAAGACCTGACCCGCGAAGCGATGGGCTACTCCCAGAGCCGTGGCGACAGCATTAACGTGGTGAACTCGCAGTTTAACACCACTGAACCTGTGACCACTGATTTGCCATTCTGGCAACAGCAGTCCTTCTTTGATCAGCTGATGGATGCCGGTAAGTGGCTGCTGGTTGCTCTGGTCGCCTTCGTCCTCTACCGCAAGATGGTTCGTCCGCATCTGGTTCGCAAGCAGGCCGCAGAGAAAGCCGCTGCTGAAGCCGTTGCCGCCCGCGCCGCTACTGATCAGCCGCAGGAAGAAGCCTTTAATGTGCAGCTCAGCAAAGATGAGCTGGATCAGGAACGTAAGTCAAACAACCGCATGAGCGCAGAAGTGATGAGTCAACGCATCCGCGACATGTCAGAAAACGATCCGCGCGTCGTCGCGCTGGTAATTCGCGAATGGATGAGTAAAGAGCTATGAGTCTGACCGGAACCGAAAAAAGCGCCATCCTCATGATGACCATTGGTGAAGAGCGTGCTGCGGAAGTTTTCAAACACCTGAATCAGCGCGAGGTGCAGCATCTTAGTGGTGCGATGGCCAATATGCGTCAGGTGTCGCACAAACAGCTGACAGAGGTGCTGCGTGAGTTCGAAGCAGATGCTGAGCAGTTCGCGGCACTGAGCCTTAACTCTAACGAATACCTGCGTTCAGTGCTGACACGTGCACTGGGCGAAGAGCGTGCCTCCAGCCTGCTGGAGGACATTCTCGAAACGCGCGAAACCACCAGCGGTATGGAAACGCTCAACTTTATGGAACCGCAGGCCGCCGCCGACCTTATTCGCGACGAGCATCCACAGATTATCGCGACCATACTGGTGCACCTCAAGCGTGCCCAGGCTGCGGATATCGTGGCGCTGTTCGACGAACGTCTGCGTCACGATGTGATGCTGCGTATCGCGACATTCGGTGGTGTGCAGCCAGCCGCGCTGGCCGAACTGACCGAAGTACTGAACGGCCTACTGGATGGCACCAACCTCAAGCGCGCGAAGATGGGCGGCGTGAGAACGGCAGCCGAGATCATCAACCTGATGAAAACGCAGCAGGAAGAGGCCGTTATCGAAGCGGTACGCGACTTCGATGGCGAACTCGCACAGAAAATTATCGACGAGATGTTCCTGTTCGAAAACCTGGTGGCCGTGGACGACCGCAGCATCCAGCGTCTATTGCAGGAAGTGGAGTCCGAGCAGCTGCTGGTTGCACTGAAAGGTGCCGAACAGCCACTGCGCGAGAAATTCCTCAAAAACATGTCAGCCCGTGCGGCCGATATCCTGCGCGACGATCTGGCCAACCGTGGTCCGGTTCGGATGTCGGCAGTGGAAAACGAACAGAAAGCAATCCTGCTGGTGGTTCGCCGCCTGGCCGAATCTGGCGAGATGGTGATTGGTGGTGGCGAGGAAACGTATGTCTGATGCATTTTCTGCCCGCCCCTGGCAGCTGTGGCAGCCCAATGATTTAGGCCGTTTTGATGAGCCTGAACCGGCGCTGCAGCCAGAAATATACGACGCTGAAGATGGCGATGGCGTTGATGAGCAGCAACAGCAGCTTGAACGTCTGCAGCAGCAGATGCGGAAAGAGGCACAGAGTCAGGGTTACAACGAAGGCTATCAGCAGGGTGTAACCGAAGGTCAGAAAGCGGGCTATGACGCCGGTTTTCAGCAGGGTCTGGCCGATGCCCAGCAGCAGCAGGCGCCCCTTCAGGCGCGGATGCAGCAGCTGGTGACGGAGTTTCAGAACACGCTGGAATCCCTCGACAGCGTCATCGCTGCCCGTCTGATGCAGCTGGCGCTGGAAGCGGCTCGCTCGGTCATTGGTCAGGCGACAACGGTAGATGGTACCGCCCTGCTACGCCAGATTCAGGGATTACTGCAGCAGGAACCGATGTTCAGCGGCAAACCACAGCTGCGTGTTCACCCGGATGACTTACAACGTATCGAGCAGACCCTGGGTCCGACGCTGGACCTGCATGGCTGGCGCCTGATCGCAGACAGCACACTCCATCCTGGCGGCTGCAAACTCAGCGCAGAAGATGGCGATCTGGATGCCAGCGTCGCGACGCGCTGGCAGGAACTTTGCCGACTTGCTGCACCTGGAGAAATTTAATGACCACCCGTCTGAATCGCTGGCTTGGCTCGCTCGACGCCTTTGAGAAACGGATCGCCCAGGTGCAGCCGGTGCGCCGTTATGGCCGCCTGACCCGCGCCACCGGCCTGGTGCTGGAAGCGACCGGCTTACAGCTGCCACTGGGTGCAACCTGTGTGATCGAACGCAACGATGGCAAAACCATCAGTGAAATCGAAAGCGAAGTGGTGGGATTCAACGGGCAGAAACTGCTGATGATGCCACTGGAAGAAGTGGACGGCATTTTACCGGGTGCGCGTGTCTATGCGCGCCAGAACGGTGAGAACCCGCAGGCAGGCAAACAGATGATGCTGGGCCCGGAACTGCTGGGCCGCGTACTTGATGGCAGCGGTCGACCGCTGGATGGCCTGCCGTCGCCGGATACCGGCTATCGCGCACCGCTGAACACCCCGCCGTTTAACCCGCTGCAGCGTACGCCGATTACCGACGTGCTGGATACCGGCGTGCGGGCTATTAACGCCCTGCTGACGGTCGGTCGCGGGCAGCGTATGGGCCTGTTCGCCGGTTCGGGCGTGGGTAAAAGCGTCCTGCTCGGCATGATGGCGCGCTATACCAAAGCCGACGTGATCGTGGTCGGTCTGATTGGCGAACGTGGCCGTGAAGTAAAAGATTTTATCGAGAACATTCTCGGTGCTGAAGGCCGTGCGCGTTCAGTGGTTATTGCCGCGCCGGCCGACGTGTCACCGCTGCTGCGTATGCAGGGTGCCGCTTACGCCACCCGCATCGCGGAAGATTTTCGCGACCGCGGCAAGCATGTGTTGCTGATTATGGATTCCCTGACCCGCTACGCCATGGCGCAGCGTGAGATCGCCCTGGCAATCGGTGAACCGCCCGCAACCAAAGGCTATCCGCCTTCCGTGTTCGCCAAACTGCCTGCGCTGGTTGAGCGTGCCGGTAACGGCATCGACGGCGGCGGCTCGATCACTGCCTTTTATACCGTACTGACCGAAGGCGACGATCAGCAGGACCCGATTGCGGACTCCGCGCGCGCCATTCTCGACGGCCACATCGTGCTGTCACGCCGGCTGGGCGAAGCGGGTCACTATCCGGCCATCGATATCGAAGCCTCGATCAGCCGTGCGATGACGCATCTGATCGATGAGAACCACTATGCACAGGTGCGCCAGTTTAAGCAGTTGCTTTCCAGCTTCCAGCGAAACCGCGATCTGGTCAGCGTCGGCGCCTATGCCGCCGGCAGCGATCCGATGCTGGATAAAGCGATCACGCTCTATCCGCAGATGGAAGCTTTCCTGCAACAGGGCATCTTTGAGCGCAGCGATTACGACGACGCCAGCCTGCATCTGCATGCGCTGTTTGGCTAGTCACACGAATTAACACGAGGTAACGGCAATGAAAACTGCAAATGCCATCGATACGCTGCGCGACCTCGCGGAGCAGGATCTCGAACGTGCCGCCATCTACTTAGGCGATATGCGTCGCGGCCAGCACGCCGCTAACGAGCAGCTGACGATGCTGCTCGACTATCAGGATGAGTATCGCAACAAGCTCAACGACGATATGTCATCCGGTATTGCCAGCACCCGCTGGACCAACTATCACCAGTTTATTCAGACGCTGGAAAAAGCGATTGAGCAGCACCGCAACCAGCTCAATAACTGGAATCAGCGGCTGGAACAGGCGCTGATCAACTGGCGCGACAAACAGCAGCGGCTGAACGCTTATCAGACGCTGATAACGCGTGCAGCAGAAAATGCATTACGACAGGAAAACCGTCTCGATCAGAAACGGATGGACGAATTTGCCCAACGGGCCGCATCGAGGAGAGGCGAATGATTACGCTGCCACATATTGCCACGAAAGCGTCGGTTAAAACCGACGCGGAACCATCAGTTTCAACCGATCTTGCAGCGGGTGAAGACGCGCTGCCTAAGGACTTTCTGACTGCGCTGGGAAACCAGCTGCTCGGCCTGGCGAAACAGCATGGGAAAGTGGCGCAATCCGCTGACGCTAAAGCAGAAAAGGCTGATGACGCCCTCCCGAAGGCCCCCCTGAATGCACTGATGGCGGCGCTGGATAATCCTGCTGCGCTGACCGCCCTGTTTAAACCGGAAAATATTAAAGCTGGGTCAAAATCAGCCGATGATAAAGACAAGCCGGACGTGGCACCCTTAAGCGCCACTGACATGCAAAATGTGCAGGCGTTGTTCGCCATGTTACCCGGTGCGGTGACACCGACAGCGACGCCGTCGACCCCGGTCAGCAGTGAGGCGGGCGAGCTGATTGCCCAGACCGACACCGGCCGGAAAAGTCAGACGTCGCTGACGCAACTGCTGAGCAGCGCACAGCCGGGCCACGAAACAGGTGACGATGAGAAGGCTGAAGTCAGAAGCGACGCACAAAGCAAACCTGCCGTCGCGACTGCCGCCAGCCAGAGCAACACCGCCGCGCAGAGTGCAACAGGCAATGGCCTGACGCTTGATAGCAGTTTTCAGCAGGCACTGAGCAATATGGTTAAGCAGGATGATCAAGCGATCAAAGCCAGCACCAGCGATAGCACGATCAACGCGATGCCCGTTGCCACCGCCAGCAGCCTGCCCGCCGCGGTGACCGCCTCCGCGACCATCAGCACCCCGTCAACGCCAACGCTGAACTCACAGCTGGGCAGCGACGAGTGGCAACAGGCGCTAAGTCAGCAGATTGTGATGTTCACGCGTAACGGCCAGCAGAACGCGGAGTTGCGTTTACATCCGGCAGACCTTGGCGCTATCCAGATCAGCCTGAAACTGGATAACGACCAGGCACAAATTAATCTGGTTTCCGGCCATAGCCACGTCAGAGCGGCACTGGAAGCCGCAATACCGCAGTTGCGCAGTGCGCTGGCAGAAAGCGGTATTAACCTGGGCGAGAGTCAGGTGAGCAGTGACAGTTCCGCGCAGGGCCAGCAATTCCAGCAACAACAGGAGGCGCGCCGCGATGGAGAGCACGGCCGCTTCTCCCTCACCCAGGACAGTGACACCGACATTACGCCGATTGCCGTTCCCGCCGCCCTTCAGGCTCGTGTTAGCGGCAACAGCGCCGTCGATACTTTCGCCTGACAGCGGCAAACGCTGAAGGTAAGCGTAAAACCCGCGTCTTATCTACCCATTGGTTTGACTTAAGACGCGGATAATCTGTCCCGTGAGCCGAGAGGCTTGCCCATAATTCACAGGAAGTAACTGCAACCATGTCTGATAACGCGAAAGCAAAAGGCCGCAAACGTAAACTCTTAATACCAGTGTTGCTCATTGTAACGCTGGCCGCTTGCAGCGCGGCAGGGTATGCAGTCTGGCGAATGATGAATAAACATGAGGGCGATAAGCCTGAGGTGGCGAAAGTTGAACCGCCTCCCGCTCCGGTCTTTTTTGCACTTGATACATTTACGGTTAACCTGGTCAATCCCGACAACGATCCCGACCGCGTGCTTTACGTAGGCTTTACCCTGCGTCTGGCCGATGAGGATACCCGGCGTCGGTTGAATGACTATCTGCCTGAGGTGCGCAGCCGTTTGCTGCTGCTGCTCTCGCGTCAAAGCGCTGCGACGCTGGCGACAGAGCAAGGAAAGCAGGCGCTTGTTGAACAAATCAAACAGGCGCTGACACCCCCGCTGGTAAAAGGTCAACCTCCGCAGGCTGTAAGCGACGTGCTGTTTACTGCCTTCATTTTGAGGTGAATCAATGGGCGATAGCATTCTTTCCCAGGCTGAAATTGACGCCCTTTTAAACGGCGACAGTGGCAGCGCGGAAGAAGAAAAGAAACAAAACGGACCGGAAGGTGATATTCGTCCTTACGATCCGAATACCCAGCGCCGCGTGGTGCGCGAGCGTTTGCAGGCGCTGGAGATTATTAACGAGCGTTTTGCCCGTAGTTTCCGTATGGCGCTGTTTAACCTGCTGCGCCGTAGCCCGGATATCAGCGTCGGGGCGATCAAGATTCAGCCGTATCATGAGTTTGCCCGCAATCTGCCGGTGCCAACCAACCTGAACCTGATCCACCTGAAACCGTTGCGTGGTACAGCGCTGGTGGTGTTCTCACCAAGCCTGGTGTTTATCGCTGTCGACAACCTGTTTGGTGGCGACGGACGTTTTCCGACGAAAGTTGAAGGCCGTGAGTTTACCCATACCGAGCAGCGCGTTATTCGCCGCATGCTGAAGCTGGCGCTGGATGGTTACAGCGACGCATGGAAAGCCATTTATCCACTGGACGTTGAGTATGTACGTTCAGAGATGCAGGTAAAGTTCACCAACATCACCACTTCACCGAACGATATCGTGGTTAACACGCCGTTCCAGGTGGAGATTGGTAACCTGGTGGGTGAGTTTAATATCTGCATCCCGTTTTCAATGATTGAACCGCTGCGCGAGCTGCTGGTGAACCCACCGCTCGAAAACTCTCGTCAGGAAGATAACCACTGGCGCGACAACCTGGTCAAACAGGTGCAGCACTCTGAGCTGGAATTGATTGCGCACTTTGCCGAAACCTCACTGCGTCTGTCACGGATTTTGCAGCTGAAACCCGGTGACGTGCTGCCGATTGAGAAGCCGGAACGCATTATCGCCCATGTCGATAGCGTCCCGGTCTTAACCAGCCAATATGGCACGATGAATGGTCAGTACGCGCTCCGTGTCGAACACCTGATTAACCCGATTTTGAATTCGCTGAACGAGGAACAGCCCCATGACTGACAGTAATAAACCGTCTGACGATATCTCTGCGGACGATCTGTGGGCTGAAGCGATGAATGAGCAGGTCGGCAGCAGCAGTGCGCCGCAGACCGACGACGTCTTCAAATCATTCGACAGCGGCAACGTCGCTGGATCGCTGCAGGATATCGATCTGATTATGGATATCCCGGTGAAACTCACCGTGGAACTGGGTCGCACCAAAATGACCATTAAAGAGCTGCTGCGTTTAACGCAGGGTTCGGTGGTCTCGCTGGATGGCCTGGCAGGTGAACCGCTTGATATTCTGATCAACGGCTACCTGATCGCTCAGGGTGAAGTTGTCGTGGTGAACGACAAATATGGCGTGCGCATCACTGACATCATCACCCCATCTGAACGTATGCGTCGTCTGAGTCGCTAAGAGTCACATTATGAATAGCCAGAATCAAACGCTGCAACCGGCTGCACCGCACGCTCAGGCGATCTCAACCGGCTCTATGCTGGCTCAGGTCAGCAGCGTATTAGCCGTAATTATCTTATTGATTCTGGCCTGCGCCTGGCTGGCACGCCGTGTCGGCTTCGCGCCGAAAAAGGTCAGCAGCCAGGAGCTTAAACTCACCGCCAGCGTATCGGTGGGCCAGCGTGAGCGGGTGGTGATTATCGATACCGCCGATGCCCGTCTGGTGCTGGGCGTCACCGCACAGCAGGTTACCCATCTGCACACGCTGCCGCCGGGTGAACCGGTCGCTGTGACGCCGGTGAACAGTGCGCCACAGGATTTTCGTCAGCTGTTACAGAACCTGGTTAAACGTCCCGGAAAACCACAATGATGCGTCGACTGCTTCCTTTACTGCCACTGCTGTTACTGGCACCGGTTGCCCATGCCCAGCTGCCGGGCCTGGTGAGCCACTCACTGCCGAACGGCGGTCAGAGCTGGTCCCTGCCGGTTCAGACGCTGGTTTTTATCACTGCACTGACCTTTATTCCGGCCGTGCTGCTGATGATGACCAGTTTCACCCGCATCATCATCGTGTTTGGCTTACTGCGTAACGCCCTTGGCACGCCCTCGGCGCCGCCTAACCAGGTGCTGCTTGGACTGTCGCTGTTTCTGACCTTCTTTATTATGGCGCCGACGTTCGACAAAATTTATCAGGACGCTTATCTGCCATTCAGTCAGGACAAGATCAGCATGGATGTGGCGATCGATAAAGGCGCCCAGCCACTGCGCGAATTTATGCTGCGTCAGACCCGCGAAGCCGATTTAGCGCTGTTTGCCCGTCTGGCGAATACCGCCCCAATTGCCGGCCCTGAAGCGGTGCCGATGCGCATTCTACTGCCCGCCTATGTCACCAGCGAGTTGAAGACGGCGTTCCAGATTGGCTTTACCGTGTTTATCCCGTTCCTGATCATCGATCTTGTGGTTGCCAGTGTGCTGATGGCGCTGGGAATGATGATGGTCCCGCCAGCGTCTATCGCGCTGCCGTTTAAACTGATGCTGTTTGTTCTGGTCGATGGCTGGCAACTGCTGGTCGGTTCACTGGCGCAAAGCTTCTACTCCTGATCCCCCTTTTCTTACCGGAGCAACATATGACACCTGAATCAGTAATGGTAATGGGACAGGAAGCGATGCGCGTCGCCCTGATGCTGGCCGCCCCGCTGCTGCTGGCAGCCCTGGTCAGTGGCCTGCTGATCAGCCTGATCCAGGCGGCGACCCAGGTCAACGAACAGACCTTATCCTTTATTCCTAAGATTCTGGCCGTTGCCACCACCGGTATCATTGCCGGTCCGTGGATGCTGAATCTGCTGCTGGATTATATCCGCACCGTCTTTACTAACCTGCCATACATCATCGGCTGATGATTACTCTCGATAGCAGCCAGCTGGTTCATTGGGTCAGCCAGTTCTTCTGGCCTCTGGTGCGCATCATGGCATTATTCGCCACTGCTCCCATCCTCAATGAACGATCTATCAGCAAGCGTGTCAAAATCGGTCTGGCGGTGATGATCACCTGGCTGGTCATGCCGCTGTTACCGGCTGTTAATGTGACGCTGTTTTCACCTCCCGGCTTTCTGCTGCTGATTCAGCAGATGCTGATAGGTATTGCCCTCGGCTTCACCATGCAGTTCGCGTTTGCGGCTGTGCGCCTTGCCGGTGAAGTGATTGGTTTGCAGATGGGCATCTCGTTCGCCACCTTTTTCGATCCCGGCAGCCGCCTGAACATGCCAGTGCTGGCCCGTTTTCTCGACATGCTGGCGATGCTGCTGTTCCTGACCTTTAACGGGCATCTGTGGCTGATTTCGCTGCTGGTGGACAGTTTTCATACGCTGCCGATTGGCGGTGAGCCGGTAAATGCCAACGCGTTTATGGCGCTGGTGAAGTCAGGCGGATTAATTTTCCTTAACGGCATGATGTTAGCGCTGCCCTTAATCGTTTTGTTACTCATGGTAAATCTGGTACTGGGTTTGTTAAATCGTGTTTCACCACAGTTATCAATCTTCGCAATTGGCTTCCCTATTACCTTATCAGTTGGAATTTTAACCATCAGCTTGCTGATGCCCCTGCTAGCCCCGTTCTGTGAACGTTTATTCGGTGAAATTTTTGATTTACTCGCCCTGTTCCTGACAGAACTATCCCGTCCCTGAACATTAAGTTTCTAACTACCTTTGCAAAATGACACTTAAGTATCACAAAACCATCCATGCATCTTCAGAACCATGTTTTCCAGAATGCAACTAAGGAAATTCTGATAAACGTGCGCAGAGTCTGAAAATAATTCTTATTAAACCGGGCTTCGCGTATTTTAGTTGGGTGGTTCACAGAAGCGGTCAGACTGTGAATGTGCAGGCTAAATCGGCAAATCACTGTATTTACAAGAAAAAATTCTTTAAGTGATTTTTCTTGTTAAAAAAGTGTTTTTCCGGCATTGTCAACGCACGTTGAGACTTCACACTTTCGTAAAACAAATGTTTTTGAGAATTGTCCTATCAGAAAACGCTTTGTTTTCTAGGATAGTGATACAGCTCTCAAAAATGAGTTTTACTGCTTCCGACACTTCACTGGCACTCCCCCGCCATGGTCGGAGAGTGTGTGACGTCATGGCGGCACAAAATTTTTGCAGAACGGGTCAGGGATGAAGACTTTTACGGGCGGTTGCCTGTTGCCAAACTGCACGAGCAGAATAAAAAGTATCTAAGAAATCTCTCTCGTACCGCAACGCGTATTCATCGTTGATTTAAACGGATAACAAATTGGTGAGGGTCGCTATTATGCCAACTATTATTATGGATTCCTGCAACTACACACGCCTGGGATTATCAGACTATATGTCTTTAAAAGGAGTTAAGAAGAAAAATATCTCTTCTGTCTCCGATATTGAGCAACTACAGCAGAAATGTGAGCAATTAAATCCTGGTGTCGTCTTTATTAATGAAGATTGTTTCATTCATGAGTCAGATTCCAGTGAACGTATTCGCAGTATTATTACGCAGCATCCGGACACACTGTTCTTTATATTCATGGCGATTAGCAATATCCATTTTGAGGAATATCTCTACGTTCGTAAGAACCTGATTATTACATCAAAATCGATGAAGACATCGACCCTGGACTCCTTACTCGGCACCTATTTGCAGAAGAAGCTTAACCAGTCTGCACGCATCTCTTCTGGCATGGATGTTCATCCATTAACGTTGAGCCAGACTGAGTCAAACATGCTGAAGATGTGGATGTCAGGTCATGATACCATTCAGATCTCAGATAAAATGCAAATTAAGGCCAAAACGGTATCGTCACACAAAGGTAATATTAAACGCAAAATCAAAACCCATAATAAGCAGGTTATTTATCATGTGGTGCGTTTGACCGATAATGTGACCTCGGGTATTTACGTTAATATTCGCTGATCGTAAATCCTGAAGAACCGGCCGCTATGGCCGGTTTTTTTTTGCACTAAATTGCGATCCATGTCTCATTCTTACTGCTAACCTTTTTCGCTCTTTTGCCGATGTTATGCCTTATAACAACAGCCTCAAGAGAGCAAGGATATGAACACTGCATTAGATAATGATGGACAGAAAAGCGCTGGCATCTGGCAGAATCTCCGCCTGGTGCCGCTGTTTAGCCTGATCTTCGGCGGCATTTTGCTGCTGTTCGCACTCTGCATTGGTGTCGCCAGTTACTTTCTGATTTTAAGCAACCACTCACTTGATGATGCCACGGACGAAATTCAGGTTCGTATGGGCCTTTCTAACAGTTCAAACCACCTGCGTACTGCGCGACTGACCATTATTCAGGCGGGTGCCGCCGCGCGTATCGGTGAAATGGACGATTTTCGTGCCAATATCGCCGCCGCTGAAAAACGTATTCAACAGGCAAAGCAGGGGTTCGCGGTCTATATGGCGCGTGTAGTGAAGACGCCAGCAGACGTTGAACTGGACGCCACACTGCAGACCCGCTTCAACAATTACATCAATAAAGGCCTGATACCGATGATCGATTCCGGTAAACAGGGCAGTTTTGAGGGCATTATCGCTCAGGAGACGGACGTTACCCGCAAGCTGGATGACGAGTACAACGCGGTATTACTCAAAGCGATCAAGATTCGTACTGACCGCGCCAATGCCATTACCGCTGAAGCGGATCAGCAATCGCGCATCGGCTTTATCTCAATGGCTGTGGCGTTCAGTGCCGCACTGGTGCTGGTGCTGCTGACCTTTGTGTTCCTGCGCCGCGTGGTCATTAGCCCCCTGCGTCAGTCTGTGCTGCGTATCGAGCGTATTGCGCAGGGCGATCTGACCTCCGCCCCCCTGCCCTTTGGTCGCAGTGAGATTGGTACACTGATCCACAATCTGCAGCTGATGCAGCAGTCGCTGGTGACCACCGTGGGTACGGTGCGTGAAGGCGCAGTGGCCATTTATCAGGGTTCCAGCGAAATATCAGCCGGTAACACCGATCTCTCATCCCGTACCGAGCAGCAGGCAGCGGCACTGGAGCAGACCGCAGCCAGCATGGAACAACTTACCGCCACAGTGAAACAGAACGCCGAGAATGCGCATCACGCCAGTCAGCTCGCCGCAGATGCCTCAGGCAAAGCGCGCAGCGGAGGCGATCTGGTCAATAATGTCGTGAAAACCATGACCAATATTTCCGGCAGCTCGAAGAAAATCGCTGAGATCACCAATGTCATTAATAGCATTGCGTTCCAGACCAATATTCTGGCGCTGAACGCGGCGGTTGAAGCGGCACGGGCCGGTGAACAGGGACGTGGTTTTGCGGTGGTAGCGAGCGAAGTGCGAAATCTGGCCCAGCGCAGTGCGCAGGCTGCTAAAGAGATAGAATCTTTAATAGCGGAGTCGGTTACGCTGATCAATGACGGTTCGCATCAGGTCGGCGCGGCCGGGAACACGATGGGTGAAATTGTAGAAGCAGTCCGTCGCGTCACCGACATTATGTCAGAGATTGCAGCAGCGTCGGATGAACAGAGCCGTGGCATTCAGCAGGTGAGCCAGGCGGTTACCGAGATGGATAACGTTACCCAGCAGAACGCCTCTCTGGTGGAAGAAGCTTCAGCCGCAGCAGCCTCGCTTGAAGATCAGGCCGGTAAATTAACACAGGCGGTAGCCGCATTCCGCCTGCACGACTCCCCCGCTACCGCAGGTGTGGCTCCACGCGCCGCTGCACCACTCAAAACACCGGCACTGGCAGCACGTCCTGCGCTCGCCACCGGTACTGATAACTGGGAAACCTTCTAAGCTCTTCGGCAATCATCCCGGGCGGGCGACGACTGCCGGGGGATTACCAACAGCAAAAAGCCGCGTTTCCGTATACGGAAACGCGGCTTTTTTATTGCGCCTCAGGTTCAGGCATCGTGGCAAGGCTCTACAAAAATGCCATCCGGCTGGTTTGTTTCATTAAAAAACCAGATACCCAATGGGTAATCTTCCAGCGCCACTAAAAACATAGTGCCTTCATTGAATGGCTCCATAGCCAGAATGTTGCCTGTGCGACGTGGGCCGCCATCGGTTTTAACGCTGACGCGGTCATTTACCTTCATTTCGGTTCTCCAGATAATATCCTGAATACAGTCTAAACGAAGAACCGTGCCAATGCAGCGCGTTACCGGCGGGCAATAACCCAGACGGCGTGAATGATGCCCGGGATATAACCACAGATCGTCAGCAGGATGTTCAGCCAGAATGCGCCGCCAAAACCAACCTGCATAAACACGCCCAGTGGTGGCAGCAATATCGCGATAATAATTCGTAAAATGTCCATGACCATTCCTTTAGGTATTGATAAAAATCAGCTTTATTATCAACTATAGCTGAATATGCTCTGTCAGGACATAAAGTCAGGTAAATCTGAGTAAGGATAAAGTTTTGCAGTATCTTAACGTTTTACCGCAAGATTTCTTACGCGCCTCGCCTATACACTTCCCTGACTGCACCACCCCAATAGGTGCAGCCAACATGCAAGTAACAAGGATTTTGCCCGCGCAGCGCGGGCTTTTTTTTGCCTGAAATTTGCCCGCGCCCGCCTTTCTGCATCAGGTTCTATACTCAATATTCTGTTTGCTCTCAGGAGTCAGAAAATGAAAGACGAAATGCAGCACAGCGAGGGTCAGCCGTCAGATTTACAGGTTGATATCGAGGGTTTACTAACGGCTATTCAGGCCAGAACGTCTGGAGAAATTCGGGAGTATATGGATCAGGACCAGCAGCCACGGCTGGAAGTTGAAGGCCGGGTTTTTCACTCCTACACCGAACTGGCAGAGGCGTTTGAGATCGACATTTCGAATTATCGCGCCTGAGAATTTGATGGCTGAAATCGATTTCAAAAAAATACCCGGCGGGAAGGCCGGGTAAAAAACTCATTCGTTACACCAGGGAATTCTTAACACCTCTGCAGATTACCCTATCCCTGGATTGAAACAAGCATCAGATATGCACATTTTTGCAACATGTCAGACAGATATGGAAAAATGTTACCGGAAACACCGCGCCAGCTGGTCATTGCGCCCCGCACACTTCATGCATCCCTCGGATTATTGCGACCTGGTTTTAAGAATTATCCTGGATTTCGGGCCAATGACGCAGGAAAAAAAGTGTGAGCCATATTCAACTATAATATTGAAAAATCGCCGCTTTAGCCGCGAACGTGATGAAAGGAGCCTGTTAATGCCCGATCTCCACCAGCCGTTAATGGTTATTACCGATCTGGATGGTTCACTACTGGACCATCATACCTATCGCTGGGATGCGGCCACCGAGTGGCTCAACACGCTGAAACACCATGCGGTTCCGCTGGTGATCTGTTCCAGCAAAACAGCCGCCGAAATTATTCCGCTGCAAAAAAGGCTCGGCATCAGCGGTTCGCCGTTTATTTCTGAGAATGGCGCAGTGATACAGACACAGGATCAACAGCGGATTCGCCTGCCTGACAACACGCTGACTTATGACAACCTCTGTCTGCGCCTGGCTGCTTTAAAAAAAGATTTTCGCTTTACCGGTTTTCATGACTTCTCTGATCCGGAAGTTGCCTCAATGACTGGATTAAGCGAAGCGGAATCAGCGCTGTCCCGTCAGCGCGACGCTTCTGAAGTCATTGTCTGGCGCGACAGTGACGAAGCCTTTGATCGTTTTCATGACGCACTACGCGCTCAAGGCCTGGCGCTGACCCAGGGCGGACGTTTCTGGCATGTCCTGCCCGCCGGGAGCGGCAAAGGCGAAGCGCTACGCTGGCTGCTGGATCACTTCCCCGGAGAGACACGCACCACAATCGGCCTGGGCGACGGGCCTAATGATGCGCCGATGCTGGATGCGGTTGATTATGCCGTGGTGATTAAAGGCTACAGTAAAACGCCGGTGACACTCAGCCGGACCAACCCTGCTCAGGTTTATCACACGGCTCATCATGGCCCTGAAGGCTGGCGTGAAGGGCTGGACTATTTTCTGACTCAATCTCAATAAGCTGCCCACGGGCATTAAAAGGATGATGCGATGAGTGACTTTTACCAGAATGGCGTAATCACTAACTTCCACAACCTTACCCACCGCAGTGTGGAGTCGCTGGAAAAAGAGATGGTACGCTTTGCCCGCAAACGCAAAATGGGGCTGATCCTGCCATCGCTATTTTCTGAACTTGAAGGCCCGGCGCTGACAAAAATCGTTGATGAACTGGCTAAAGTGCCTTATCTGGATGAAATCGTGATTGGTCTGGACCGTGCCGACCGCGACCAGTTCCTGTTTGCCCGCGAATTCTTCTCCCGTCTGCCGCAACGGCATCGCATTCTGTGGAACGATGGCCCACGCCTCAAGGCGATCGATGCGGAACTGGATAAAGAGGGTCTGTCACCCACCAATCCGGGTAAAGGCCGCAATGTCTGGTTTTGTACCGGTTATACCCTGGCGTCGGACCGCACCAGCTGTGTGGCATTGCATGACTGCGATATTGTCACCTATGAGCGCGGCATGCTGGCCCGTCTGCTTTACCCGCTGGCAAACCCGGCGTTTCAGTATGAATTCTGTAAAGGGTTCTATGCGCGGGTTGCGGATGGCAAGCTTAATGGCCGCGTAGGCCGTCTTCTGGTCGGGCCGCTGCTGCGCTCGCTGCAGAAAGTCTATGGCCATTCCGAATATCTGGATTATCTGTCGAGCTTCCGCTATCCGCTCTCCGGCGAGTTCGCTATGCGAACCCATGTGCTGAACGGCATTAAAATCCCCGGCGACTGGGGGCTTGAGATTGGTGTGCTGTCAGAGATTTACCGCAACTACACCACCCGTCAGTCGTGCCAGGTGGAAATCGCCGATAATTACGATCACAAGCATCAGCCACTGGCGGAAGATGATGGCACCGGCGGCCTGAAGCGTATGAGCAGCGATATCGTCCAGTCACTGCTGCGTAAGCTCGCCACCATGGGTGTGCCGTTGACCAGCGACTCGTTTCGTGTTTTGAAGGCAACCTATTACCGTAATGCGCTGGATATGATGGAGACCTATAACCACGAAGCGGCGATGAACGGGCTGAAGTTTGATCAGCATGTGGAAGAGGCAGCAGTAGAGATGTTTACCCAGTCCATTCTGGAAGCGGGCCAGGCTTTTATTGAGCGACCTAACGATAAGCCGTTTATACCGAGCTGGAGCCGTGTCCAGTCTGCTTTTCCGGACGTGCTGCAGCGTATCTATCAGGCCGTTGAAGAGGATAACGACGGGAATGTCTGAAACAGGACGGCACAGGGACGTGCCGGGCCATCAATAAACTTTAAGCGGGCCTGGCGGGTCACTGGACCCACAGGCCTGTATGCTATTAGCTCGCCAGTTGCTCAGGATTCAGGGCGCTCAGCTCATCACTACGAAAGGCTTCACTGCGCACAGCATAACCGTCGTACCAGCGGCATTCCACCATGCCACTCGCGAAGCCGGTCACCACCATCGTCTGTCCCTGTTCCTTGTGCTGCACTTCTTCACTGATTGCGAAAACCATATTGCGCTCCTTTGTTTACCTGTGTGTTATTAACCTGAGTGACTATTTTCTTTATAGCAGGCGAAGAAGGTTCCTGCCTGTTAAGGCACGCAAAAAAAGGGCAAATTCGCAATTAATCAGCTGGATATGCGGAAAATAAAAAAAGCGGATAAAAACTTATCCGCTTTGATGAAGTCTTGACGCTGACGTCAGATTTTACAGCCTTCGCAATCGGCTTCGTCGCCGAGATCATCCGGCACTTCGCTGGCTTTTTTCTCCGCTTTCGCTTCAGCCTGCTCAAGTTGTGCGTCGATATCAAATTCAAACATGTCGTCGTTCATCGTCATTCTCCTGACCGTAAATCACAGTGCGCTTTATACCGATTTTCCGCGCACTCTGGCAATAAGGTTAACCACTAACAGCACGATCGACCCAATGATAAAACCAAGCACCAGGTTTGCGCCATTACTCAGGAGCATGGCGATCCAGCCGTTAAAGCCGCTGCTGACTTGCCCGATGAGGTGATGCAGCGGTTCAATGCCATGCACCACGATGCCACCACCCACAAGGAACATCGCGATGGTGCCGACCACTGAAAGAATCTTCATCAACCAGGGCGCTGCAGCCAGCAGCACGCTGCCGATGCCCTGCGCAAGCCGCGAGGTTTTTTCACGCAGCCAGAAGCCAAGGTCATCAATTTTCACGATGGCGGCCACGATGCCGTACACGCCAATGGTGACCAGAATCGCGATGCCCGCCAGAATAATCACCTGGTTAAGCAGCGGTGCGTCCGACACAATCCCTAAGGTAATCGCGACAATTTCAGCAGAGAGAATGAAATCCGTGCGCACCGCCCCTTTGATCTTCTTCTTCTCGAACTCTGCCGCATTCTCTTTAGCCAGTGAGTCAAGTCGCTGCTTGCGCGCTTCCGGTGATTTGCTCTGCTTATCCTGTTGTAGCGTGTGCATGACCTTTTCAACGCCTTCGTAACAGAGATAGGCCCCGCCAATCATCAGCAGCGGCGTGATAAGCCAGGGCGCAAACGCAGAGATGACCAGCGCCATGGGCACCAGGATCAGTTTGTTGAGGAACGAGCCCTTGGCAACGCCCCAGACCACAGGCAGCTCACGATTGGCTTTTACGCCGGTGACCTGCTGTGCATTCAGCGACAGATCGTCGCCCAGTACGCCAGCGGTTTTTTTTGCCGCCACTTTCCCCATGACGGAAATATCGTCCAGAAGTGTTGCAATATCATCAAGTAAAGTCAGTAAACTGGTGCCTGCCAAAATTCTTATCCTTAGTCTGGTTCGTTATGTTGACAACATGGGCAGCGCTCAATTTCCGTAACGGTCATCTCTGCAATGCCCTCACAATCCCACTCCACCCGTACCGTCTCACCTGCTTTGCCTTCAGCATGCAAATATTTGCTGACCGGGCTTTCGGTCATGCCGGTAATCTCCTCCGTGGCAATAAGCCTGTCACCGCAGTAGACCCGCGCAGTCGCTTTGGTGTTAACCATCCGCTCGTCACGAATCTGATAGAGGCGTTTTACCGTCAGTTTTATGCTGCTCATTTAGGCTCCTGGCCACGGAGAAAGCGCAGATCTAACCAATTATGTTCCTGATTAGCAATCAGCGTTGTAATGATGAATACCCTGATGGTCGACCTCGGCACTCTCCGACATCGCCATCAGCCACTCCTCCAGCCGCTCCAGCAGATCCTGATCCGTCAGGCGCAGTTTGCCCCGTAGCGCACACTCCCAGATGATCAGTACTTTCCAGCCGCCCTCCTGCAGCTGGCGCACATAGCGCCGATCACGTTCAACATTGCTGTTGATTTTGCCGGTCCAGAACTCTGTTCGCGTCGCCGGCATCTTAAACAGATAGCAGTGATGGCGATGCCAGAAACAGCCATGAACGAAGATGATTGCCTGCTGTTCTGTCAGAACGAAATCAGGCCGACCCGGCAGGTTTTTATCCTGCACGCGAAAGCTGAATCCCCGGTCTTTCAGCAACAGTGCAATACGTTGCTCAATGGCCGTATCCTGAGCGCGAATAGCACGCATATTTTTGCTGCGCGTTTCGCTGGAGTGAACATCAGCCATAACCTCTCCTTTTTTGCTGGTTCTGTAACTTTAGTCTGCGCCACGAAAAGCGAAAGCTGTCGCCGGATGAGTTCGGAGAGTATGCCGCAAAAACAGAACTTTCCGGGGCGCTGGCACGGGGCACATCCCGGCAATTTCCTCATAGCGTCTGGAGTGATAGCATAGGCGCCTTACTGTTAAGGAAAAACGCATGCATTCCGCCGCTCTCGCTGCCCCACTCTCTGCTGCACCCTCATCTGCTGACGCGTCTGAGCTTGTTCAGCAGGTGCTGGCAATCTATTCAGTTCGTGATCTTACGGCCCGCCTGCATCAGGCAGGGTTTTCCTGCTGGACGCCATCACTGCTGAACCGGATCCGTCAGGGTAAAAGCGCCTTGCCGCCGTTGTGCGAGGCGGAGCTGTCGCTGCTGCAAAGTCTGCTGCCGACCCGACCGGCCCATTATGATAATCCTGAGTTTCGTTTCATCGATCTTTTTGCCGGGATTGGCGGCATTCGTAAAGGATTCGAGGCAATTGGCGGCAAGTGCGTCTTCACCAGTGAATGGAATAAAGAGGCGGTTCGCACTTACAAAGCCAATCACTACAGCGATCCGCTGGAACATCACTTTAATACCGATATCCGTCAGGTTACCCAGCCGGAAGGTCTGACCGATGACGACGCGATTTACCGCGCGATTGATGCGGCGATCCCTGATCACCAGGTACTGCTGGCGGGTTTTCCCTGTCAGCCCTTTTCGCTGGCGGGCGTCAGCAAGAAAAATGCGATGGGACGCGCGCACGGTTTTGAGTGTCAGGTGCAGGGCACGCTGTTTTTCGATGTCGCCCGTATTCTGGCCGCCAAGAAACCGCCCTTCTTTGTGCTGGAGAATGTGAAAAACCTTAAGAGCCATGATAAAGGCCGCACCTTCGCCATTATCATGGAGACGCTGGATGAGCTGGGCTATGACGTGGCCGATGCCGGAGCCGGTAGCCCGGACGCCAAAGTGATCGACGCGCGTCACTTTCTGCCACAGCATCGCGAACGCATTGTGCTGGTGGGTATCCGCCGCGACCTGAAGAAGCAGGACTTTACGCTACGCGACATCCGGCGTTTCTATCCGGCGCAGGTGCCCAGCCTGCAGAGCCTGCTGGAGCGCGCGCCAGACGACAAATATATTCTGTCGCCGGTGTTATGGCGCTACCTCTACCAGTATGCAAAAAAACACAAAGCGAAAGGCAATGGCTTTGGTTTTGGTCTTAACGATCCGCGTAATCCTGATTGCTGCGTGCGAACGCTGTCGGCGCGGTACTATAAAGATGGCTCAGAAATTCTGATTGACCGCGGCTGGGATAGCGCTGTTGGCGAAGCAGCGTTTCAGGATGCAGACAATATGGCACGACGGCCCCGTCGTCTCTCCCCGCGCGAGTGCGCCCGTCTGATGGGCTTCGATGTGCCTGGCCGTGAGCCGTTCCGCATTCCGGTCTCGGACACGCAGGCTTATAAACAGTTTGGGAACTCGGTGGTTGTGCCGGTGTTTGCGGCAGTCGCGCAGCTGCTGCTGCCACATATACGTCAGCTGAAATCGTAATGGTTCTGAAATAAAAAAACCCGTCCTGCGACGGGTTTCTGTTTTATTTCTTCTTCTTGCTCTGTTTCTTGAGCAGCAGACGAATCTGCTTCAACTCGCTGGCGCTCAATCCATCGGATTTCACGTCAGTGGCACCTGATCCCTCAGTCCCCTCTTCGGTGATGTCCTGATTATCAATCGCCGGATGGGGATGCGTTTCCAGACTGGCCTGCAAACGTTGCACAATTTCCTGACTCATTGAAATCTGGTTTTCCAGCGCCAGCTGTTTAATCGTTTCTTTCAACTCAGGATCAATTTTAATTGTTAAATTAACAGTTTCGGTCATCGGGCAGCTCCTTTTTGTTATCGCTACACGCTACCGGATGCCCGTTTCGATTAATATACTGTCATAAAAATTTAATATTCAGTTTTCAATGGGGTGAAGTCACGCAGTACGCCCTCATCCAGCCCTACCAGATTGCCCTGCAGTTCGGCATAAAGTTTCGCCATGTAGCGCACCAGGAAATCGGCGTTATGCTCAGCTAACATGCGGCCGGTTTCGGTATGCATGGTTTCCGGCAGGCGCAACAGCTTCTTCTGGAAATGGTCCAGCGTCCACTTAACATCATTCAGCTCGCGATCTCTGCCCAGCGGGTCCTGACTGTCAAATAACGGGCGATTCAGCGCACCCGCCGTGTAAAAAACGCGCGCCAGTCCGATTGCGCCCAGTGACTCCAGCCGGTCAGCATCCTGGACGATTTTAGCTTCCAGTGTCTGAGGCGGTATGCCAGCACTGAAACTGTGAGTTTTAACGGCATGCATCACCGCATCAATCTTCTCAGCAGGGAAATCGAGAAAGTCCTGCTGCAGAATGCGCTGGGTTTCCGTGGCGGCATAGGTTGAGGCGAGATGACGTTCCGGATGATTTTTTGGCAGATTAACCACATCGTGAAAATAACAGGCGGTGAGCACTACCAATGGATCAGCGGGTGTACCCGTCATGATTCGCTGCGCGCTCATCCAGACGCGCCGTAAATGGGCAATATCGTGCGCGCCGTCGTCGTGGATCCAGTTCGCCTGAAACCAGCTTTCATAGCGAGATTGCCAGAGTGTGAGTGACATAGTCTATCTCCCTGTAGTGACCGACAGCAGATTCTCTGTCGTGTTCAGTGCACGAACGGCAAGCCATCATAGCGACTGGCTAATGACACTTTTTTTACAGTGCTGTTGAAAAGAGCGGCGCTGCCAGTTTTTCGGGCAGAAAAATGAGATCTGGATCATCTGTATAGCATCTCTGTTACACAATAACCGCAATTTCGGCGGTTTTCAGCCTTTCCTCAGTGAATTGCTGCTAAGAAAATTAGTTTAACAGCTGTAATGTTTTGTCGATGTTTAACCGATAATACAGACCCTGTTTAACTTTTTTTTGTCACGTGTTTAATTGTAAAACTGTGCACAAAAGCAGGCGAAAAAGTCTGAAAAGGTTCCTATTTTTATCGTTATAACGTACTGTATCCGGGCTAATCGTCGTGTTGCGTCCATGATATCTAAAGCGTTGGTGCGCTTTTTGCATTTTGCGTTTTTTTAATACCCAACGTGACAACTTTAAAGTGACTGTCAGGCGACAAATTATTAAGCAAAATGATTTAAAGCTTTTATGATGACTCTGAGATGTGACGTGAATGGATGTTTACAGCAGTAACCGGGTTCTACTAATAAAAAAGAGGTAATCAATGAAAGAACGGCCGATTCTTTTTTCCGAACAGCGTGTTCGTGCCCTGTTGGTTGGCCAGCAAACGCAAACCCGGCGCATTATGAAAACTCAGGCTTTCGGTCCGGGACAGGATCATCACGAGGGCGTGCACGCCTTCGATGTGAGTGCTAACCATCTGCACGGCTACAAAATGATGTCGATGGCTGACATCAGCTATCAATGCCCCTATGGCAAACCGGGTGACATACTCTGGGTGCGTGAAACCTGGCGTGGCCCAATGGTGCCAGAGAGCGATCTGGCCGAATATGAACGTGACCCGACGCCGTTTCGCCTGCCGGAATATTGCCAGTATCGGGCCGACAGTAATGAGCTGGGTCAGCATGCACTGAGTACGCCAGAGGCCGAAGAGTTTGGCTGGCAGACCGCCATCCATATGCCTCGCTGGGCCAGCCGTATCAACCTCGAAATTACCGGCGTCCGCGCGGAGAAAATTCAGGACATCAGTGAAGATGACATCCGGGCAGAGGGCGTACAGACCGATTCGCACTTCCTGAATAACTTCTTCACCATGAACGCCAACTCAGAATCGCCTAAAGAGGCGTATCGCAAAGCCTGGGAAAAACAGTACGGCGCGACCAGCTGGGAAGTGAATCCCTGGGTCTGGGTCATTGAATTTCAGCGCATCGAACGCAACTAATGCTTTAGCCCTGCGCTTTGCGGGTTGAATCACAGACAACGGTCGCGCTAACGGGTTGAATAGACAGCCTTCAGCCCTGTAGCCAGCAACTGGTGCCAGCATTCGATGCTGGCATTTTTATATCTGCCGCGTCAGGATAGTGAAATAGTCCGATTCTGTGCGGGAGTTGCGATGTTTAAATGGCCCTGGAAAACGCATGACGACATGCTGGCTACATTACCGTGGCAGCAGGGTCTGGCACAGCCGGTATTCAGCCTGCTCAGCAATGACGAGCAACAGGCGTTGGTTGAGCTGGCAAAGCGCTTTCTGCAGCAGAAAAAACTGGTGCCTCTCGAGGGTGCACAGCTTGATGAACTGCGCAGCGTGCGCATCGCCCTGCTCTTTTCTCTGCCTGTCCTGAAGCTGGGTCTGGAGTGGCTGGACGGTTTTCACGATGTGCTGATCTATCCCGAGCCATTCGAGGTCGACGATCACTGGCAGGATGAGCATGGGCTGGTTCACAGTGCGCCTGCCGTTCACTCAGGACAGAGCTGGACACAGGGACCGGTAGTCCTCAACTGGCTGGATATTCAGGACTCCTTTGACCTCTCCGGCTTTAATCTGGTTATTCATGAGGTGGCACATAAGCTGGATGCGCGCGGCAGTGGTTACACCAGCGGTGTTCCGGTGATACCGCTGCGAGACGTGGCGCAGTGGGAAAAGGATTTGCGTGCCGCGATGGCAGAAATTGAGAGTGAGGTCGAGCTGGTGGGCGAACAGGCTGCCACTATTGATCCTTATGCCGCCAGCGATCCGGCTGAGTGCTTCGCTGTGCTCTCAGAATATTTCTTTACGGCCCCGGTTCTGCTGGCAGAACGCTTTCCCGCCATGTATCAGCATCTGCGACAGTTTTATCAGCAGGATCCGCTGACCCGGATCGCTACTGACACGGCGCAAACTGCTTAAATCCCGATCGCTTTGCGTTAAACCTAGCCAGTTGAATGATAATGTATTTTTTGCTGTTGACACCTTAGAGCGACGCCGTTAATATTCGCCTCGTTCAAACGATTCCTCTGTAGTTCAGTCGGTAGAACGGCGGACTGTTAATCCGTATGTCACTGGTTCGAGTCCAGTCAGAGGAGCCAGAATTAGAGAAAGCAGATATCTTCGGATATCTGCTTTTTTGCTTTATACCCGTTGGATATCCCTTCCTTCATATTTATCCCCTTTCAATTAAAAACACGTCATCCCACACCCTTTTTCAGATATGCATTTTGGCAATGGTTGTTCCATTTCATTATTGGCCAATAAGCGGTAGATGCCGTTATGGCACAAACTTGTCTCAAAGAAAAAACGCCGGGCTTTTTAGATCTGAGATTGATACTCGTGGCGTAAGAGACGTTCAGGAGACGTCATTATTGTTTTGCCTGAGTGCATTTTTGCCAAATTGAACCTCTACTCATCAACGGACTCAGCCTCTCAATCCCCTTGCGTAAAAAAGCCCGCTCAGATTACGGGTCTTCAAACACACAAAACACAACAACCACTATTTTTCATGATAGCGATGCACAGCCGGATAATATTCCAGCCCATACAGCTGGCTCAGCGGCAGCAGCAGCTCGACATTGATATCATGCCCATGCTGACTCACTCCGGGGCCACTCAGCAGCTGTTCAAACCAGGCTATCAGTTTCTGTTTCATCTCAGGTTCTCCGCATCGGTTGATGCCCTGAGTAAACCTGTTTGTGCGCGCAATCTGAAGCAAAAATTTCTGCGCTGCTTATGCCGGAGATGGCATAAGCAGCCTGCCCGGCTGATTAGTCAGCGCCAGAAACAGGTCTGTTACTGCGTAATCAGCGTCACCCAGTTCGCGCCTTTACCAGCAGGTGCTTCAGCGACCCGTTTCAGTTCGCCGCTGGCAGGATCGATAGCGTAACTGCCAATCACGGCACTCTTCTCGCCGCTGACGATCAGCCATTTGCCCTTTGCATCGATAGCTATACTGCGCGGCTGTTTTTCAACCGGCCAGCTGCCGATTAGCGTTAACTCACCGGATTGTTTATCCACCCGGTAGCCGCTGACGGTGCTGGAGGTGCGCTCGGTCACGTAGATAAATTGCCCATCCGGCGTAATTTTGATGTCTGCCGCCCAGATGCGCGGTGTCGGATCGCTGTAACCCGCCGGGCGCTGCTCGCCATGCTGCAGGTTATATTTCTTAACCACCGCATTTGGCCAGCGTTTCAGCTCTGACAGCGAGCCATCCGCTGCACGTCGGAATTGCGTGATGGTGCCGCTCATCTCCGCGAGGTTGTAGAGAAAACGATTATCTGGCGAAATCACGGAATGTCGTGCGCCGCTGTTTTTCTCGCCCTGAACAAAACCGGTGCCCAGTGGCGTGATGGCCCCGTCACTGGCAAAGGTATATTGCAGCACCCGATCCGCGCCAAGATTGCCAACGTAGAGTGAATGGTTAGTGACGTCGGTAATTACGGAATGGGCATGGGGCCCGGTTTTCACTTCGCCCGTGACCTGCGCGGTCACAATCCCTTTGTCATCAATCCGGTTGCTGGTGACGATATCGCTGTCATAGGAGGCGGCCAGCAGATAGCGTCCGCTCTTATCAGTGGTAATCCACGGGAAGCTAGCTGCAACCGGCGTTACCGCCAGTTTCTGCAAATCACCCTGCGGCCCGGTAACGCGCCAGCTGATGATCGAATAAGGCGGACTGCGCAGCGCACCATAGAGATGTTTACCATCCGGGCTGGCCGCCAGCGGCATGATTTTTTTTCCGGCCGGCGTATCGCCCCACCATTTCAGGCTGCCGTTCGCCTCACTGAGCTGATAGCGGGAAACGGTGCCGGATTCAGCATTCGACACATAGACAAAGGTTGTCGCCCACAGCGGGCAGCTACACAGCAGCGGCAGAAGTGCCAGCGCCGTTTTGAGACGGATCATAGGGTCACCTTGATAAGTAATCTCTGCGTCAGTGCGCAGCAGGCATTACGCTAACCCCGTCTGATGAGGCTGGCTTTGTGCAACTGTCTGAATTTAGGACCAGAAGTCTGGAGATGTGACGGAGATGTTATTTTTTGGGGCGGGAATGAGATTTAACGCCTCCCCCAGAATCAGGGAAGGCGTAAGCAGAACGCTAACCGGTTTTGGCGATCATCTTCCGGTAGCGATCGAGCCACTTACCGCTATTGAGCCGCCACCAGAAGAAGATGCCGCGCACCGTCCAGTCGAGGAACATCCCCAGCCAGACACCGGTGACGCCCATCCCAAGCACAATGCCGAGCAGATAACCGGCCACCACACGGGCGCACCACATGCTGAACATTGAGACATACATGGTGTAACGCGCATCACGCGCGCCCTTAAGTCCGGCGGGCAGCACCCAGGACGCGGCCCATAGCGGCATAAAGAGCGCGTTAAGCCAGAGCAGGTGCTTCGTTACGTTTATCACCTCCGGATCGCTGGTATAGAAGCGGGCCAGTAACCCGGCCAGCGGTACGGTCAACAGCGCTATCGCACTCAGACATGCCGTCGCCAGCCAGAAAACATGCCGCACCTGGCGTTCCGCCTGGAACACCTGATTCCGGCCTAATCGTGTGCCGGTAATAATGGTGGATGCAGAGCCCAGCGCATTGCCCGGCAGGTTGATCAGGGATGCAACAGAGAACGCGATGAAGTTACCGGCAATTTCACTGGTGCCCATCCCTGCCACAAAGACCTGGGTCAGGAGTTTGCCGCCGTTGAACAACACAGACTCGATACTGGCAGGCACACCTATGCCTAAAACTTCCATCAGGATGCTGCTGTTCCAGCGCCGGAAATAGCTCGATAGCGTGATTTTCAGCGAGGCGTTAAAGCCGATCATCAGCACGTAAATCACCGCGATCGCCCCGATATAGCGGGTGATGGTAAGTCCGAGTCCGGCCCCGATAAAGCCTAAACCGTCCCACGAGAAGCAGCCATAAATCAGCACGCTACTGATGATGATGTTCAGGATGTTCATGCCGCCGTTAATCAGCATCGGAATTTTGGTGTTGCCTGCACCGCGCAGCGCCCCGCTGCCGATCAGTGTGATGGCCGCAGCCGGATAGCTCCAGGCGGACGTCTGCAGATAGCTCAGCGCCAGTTCTTTCACTTTGGGATCGGCTGCACCGGCGATCGCATCGACAATCAAATGGCCCCAGAACTCAATGGCGATCACCAGCACAAAGGCGAGTATCGTCATCATAGCCAGCGACTGTCGCGTGGCGGCGCGGGCGCGCTTCCCGTTGCGTTTTGCCAGGCTGAATGCCACCACCACCGTGGTGCCGAGATCGATGGCGGCAAAGAATGAGATGATCACCATGTTGAAGCTGTCAGCCAGGCCCACGCCTGCCATCGCTTCTTTACCCAGCCAGCTGACCAGGAAGGTGCTCAGAACGCCCATCAACAACACACAGGCGTTCTCGAAGAAGATAGGCACTGCCAGTGGCGATATTTCACGCCAGTAGAGCGTGCGATAAGAGCGGCGTTTTGGATACCACGCCGTGCGCCTGATCGCCTGCATCACTGCTACGCCGGGATTTTGCAAAGGATTACCAAATCAGAAGTGACTGGATAGGAGATCTAATGATGATAGGGGGCTGAGAAATATGCAAAGTCTTTCCGGCGCAAATTAATCATGGTTACAAACTTTTTAATCCCGTTACGGCAGATTCTGCCTCACCGCCCTGTCCGCTGTAGCAATTCTGATTATTTACCTGACGTTATGATCGATTACCGCCGGCTTGCATAAGGCTGCTTTACGGCGCATTCGTCATCCGTAACGCAGTTAATGACGGCTAATCATCCTGTCTGATAGTAAAGATTTACTTAACGGACCTCAGTGCGACTGACTCATCCTTAAAACCGTACTGCTCAGATTTCCCGCTTTGTTAGCGCGTAAAATCAGCAATCACAGATTCTTCACCAATCTCTGCAGCAAACCCGCTAAGCTTGGGGCAAATTGCGGAAAAAAATGGAAGGAGAAACCATGCCGACACTACGGAAAAACCTGACCAGCCAGCAGGCGCTGGATGAACTTGAACGCCTCTACGACAGTGCCGTTGATGCGCTGCGTGCGGCGATTAAAGTCTTCACCGAAAACGGCACGCTGCCGGATGAGGCCGATCGGGCAGCGGGACTGTTTGTCTACCCCGAGCTGCGCATCACCTGGCACGGCGAAGGCCCGCAGCAGAACCGCACACGTGCCTGGGGACGTTTTACCCACACCGGCAGTTACAGCACTACCGTCACCCGTCCGGCGTTGCTGCGTCACTATATTGCGGAACAGCTGGCAATGCTGGAGAAGGAGTATCAGCTGGAGATTGACGTGGTGCCGTCCAGCCAGGAGATCCCCTATCCTTACGTGATCGACGGCTCCGATCTGTCACTGGATCGTACCATGAGTGCCGGTATTGCACGCCACTTCCCGACCACCGAGCTGTCACAGATTGGCGATGAGACCGCCGACGGTCTGTTCCACGCTGACGCCAAATTCCCGCTGTCGCATTTTGACGCACTGCGCACCGACTTCTCGCTGGCCCGCCTGCGTCATTACACCGGCACCAGCGTGGAGCACTTCCAGCCGTTTGTGCTGTTCACTAACTACACCCGTTATGTTGACGAGTTTGTGCGCTGGGCGATTGAGCAGGTACGCGATCCCAATACCCCTTACGACAGCCTGGCCTGTGCCGGCGATGTAGTGCTGACCTCGGACACCGCCGACAGTGAGTCGATGCTTTCTGATCTGGCGTGGAAGAAGCACCAGATGCCAGCCTGGCATCTGACTTCGCCGAATCGCCGTGGTATTACGTTGATCAATATCGGCGTCGGCCCGTCGAATGCTAAAACCATCTGCGATCATCTCGCGGTAATGCGCCCTCACGCCTGGCTGATGATTGGTCACTGTGGCGGTCTGCGTGAGAGCCAGCGAATTGGCGATTACGTGCTGGCCCACGCCTATCTGCGTGACGATCACGTGCTCGACAGCGTGCTTCCGCCAGACATCCCGGTGCCTAGCATTGCCGAAGTGCAGCGCGCGCTCTACGACGCCACAAAAGCTGTGAGTAATATGCCTGGCGAAGAGGTGAAGCAGCGTCTGCGTACTGGCACCGTGGTGACCACTGACGATCGCAACTGGGAGTTACGTTACTCCGCGTCGGCTCTGCGCTTTAACCTGAGCCGCGCCGTCGCAGTCGATATGGAGAGCGCCACTATTGCCGCGCAGGGTTATCGCTTCCGTGTGCCGTATGGCACGCTGCTGTGCGTTTCGGATAAGCCGCTGCACGGCGAGATTAAGCTGCCTGGTCAGGCGAACCGCTTCTACGAAGGGGCGATTTCGGAGCATCTGCAGATTGGCATTCATGCGGTTGAGTTGCTGCGCGCCGAGGGTGATAAGTTGCATTCGCGTAAGTTGCGGACGTTTAATGAGCCGCCTTTCAGGTAAGTTTTTCGCCGCTGGCGAGGGGGGGATGTTCGCTGCGCGAACGGGCTAAGGTGCACGCAGGTGGCTGAGGTGTTCGCTGCGCGAACGGGCTATGAGAGGGTTTCGTTCGCCTGGTGAGCTGGCCAGTTTCAGTTACGCCTCTGCAGGCGACCAACAAGGGGGCGCCAGTCGCCGCGCCCCCTTGACCCCGGGCTCCGGCCTGCTTCACCGCCGCTTCGCGGTTCCTTCGCTTCTTCCGGATTTCTTACGGACCGGCGGGACGCGCCATCCCTGGCGCGAACCCGCCTCTTCGCGGCATCCCTGCCGCTCTTCCTGAAATCCCTCATCCGCTCAGCGGCTCTGACGGCCTCCTTCCCCGCTTTTATCTCTTCTTTTTGTACTGGGTACGTCATCGCTGTAAGTCTGAAGGATTATCTGTGTCTCTCTGCCGGGCAGGAAGAATGGCCTTCTACCCTCGCTGATATCGCTTATTTTTGTGTTGGGTATGTCACCGGTGCAAGTCTGAAGGATTGCCTGCGGTTTTGGCCTGCCAGGAAGAATGCACTTCCACCCTATCTACTTTTATCTCTTCTTTTTGTGTTGGGTAAGTAATTGCTGCGAGTCTGAAGGATTGCCTGCGGTTTTAAGCCTGGCAGGAAGAATGGCTCTTCACCCTATCAAATGTTGCCTCTTCTTTTTAATGCTGGTGCATTGCCGCTGATGGTTTTCAAAATTAGCTTTGGCTTTCAAACCACCAGACAACGCTATGTCCGATAAAAACCAGGATATTAAAGGCGGGGGTTTACCTGAGGCATCCGAAGCGCTGAGGAACAACCGGAGGCAAGGATGAGCCGACAGGACGTCGGCGAAAGGACGGAACGCGCCAGGGAAGGCGCGTCCGGACGGTCCGCAGGCCGCAGGGCGTGACGAAGGGACCCCGCAACGCGGGGCGCGCAGGCTGCCGGACGCCGGGATTGTTAAGGGCCGGGCGTACGCCCCTTAACGCGTCCGCCTGCACGGACAACCTGAAACTCCCCACCGCCTGGCGGGCGTAACCTGCTCAGTGGGCAGGCACCGCGCAACGTAACATTGTCATAGCAGGCCCGCTGCAAAGCGAAACCAGTGCAGCTCTTCCCCCGCTTTCAGCGGCCTGAACTCCCCCACCGGGCAGGAAACCCACCGGCTGGGGTTTCCCCGAGGCATCCGAAGCGCTGAGGAACAACCGGAGGCAAGGATGAGCCGACAGGACGTCGGCGAAAGGACGGAACGCGCCAGGGATGGCGCGTCCGGACGGTCCGCAGGCCGCAGGGCGTGACGAAGGCACCCCGCAAGGCGGGGCGCGCAGGCTGCCGGACGCCGGGATTGTTAAGGGGCGGGCGTTCGCCCCTTGACGCGTCCGCCTGCACGGGCAACCTGAAACTCCCCACCGCCTGGCGGGCGTAACCTTCTCAGCGTAACCCGCTCAGCGCCAGCCCGCCGCAAGGCGTAACATCCCTGCCGCCAGGCAACAGCTAAGCACTCAGCCATCCCAGCTTAATCACAAACAGAATCGACAGAATCACCAGCGCCGCATTTATCTCTTTCACACGACCGCTCAGCAACTTCACCAGCGTCCAGGTAATGAAACCAAACGCAATGCCGTTAGCAATAGAATAAGTCAGCGGCATGGTCAACGCAGTCACGGTGACTGGCGCAGCGGTAGTAATATCTTTCCAGTCAATATCAGCCAGACCGGATGTCATCAGCACAGCCACAAACAGCAGCGCAGGTGCGGTGGCATAGACCGGCACGCTGGAAGCCAGCGGCGAGAAGAACAGCGCCAGCAGGAACAGCACACCTACTACGATCGCCGTCAGGCCGGTACGGCCTCCAGCACTCACACCCGCCGCCGATTCCACATAACTGGTGGTGGTCGAGGTGCCGAGCAGCGAACCAAACAGTGCAGCGGCACTGTCGGCAATCAGCGCACGGCCCATCTTCGGCACGTTACCCTGCTCATCAGCCAGACCGGCACGTTTGGTCACGCCCAGCAGTGTGCCGGTGTTATCAAACACATCGACAAACAGGAAGGCAAAAATCACGCTGACCAGGCCAACGTTAAATGCCCCGGCAATATCAAGCTGCAAAAAGGTCGGTGCAATCGATGGCGGAGCTGAGAAAACGCCCGCGAACGGCGACAGGCCAATGCCCATGGAGATAAAGGTCACCAGCAGAATGCCGATCAGCACCGCACCGGTTACGCGGCGTGCTTCCAGCACCACGATCACCACAAAGCCCAGCATTGCCAGCAGCGGGCCGGGTTTAGTCAGATCGCCAATACCCACCAGCGTCGCCGGGTTATCAACCACGATGCCTGCCCCTTCCAGCGCAATAATTGCCAGAAACAGCCCGATACCAGCGCCAATCCCGGCACGCAGCGGCAGCGGGATACTGGCAATAATCCACTCACGAATCTTAAACAGTGACATCGCAAAGAAAATCACTGCTGAGAGAAACACCGCACCCAGCGCAATCTGCCACGTGTAGCCCATATGCAGCACCACGGTATAGGTGAAGAAAGCGTTCAGTCCCATACCCGGCGCCAGCGCAATCGGATAGTTGGCAATCAGCCCCATCAGCACACAACCAATCGCCGCCGCCAGACAGGTCGCGACAAATACCGCGCCCTTGTCCATGCCGGTTGCGCCCAGAATGCTCGGGTTCACAAACAGAATATAAGCCATCGCCAGGAAGGTGGTGATCCCGGCGATAATCTCGGTACGAACCGTCGTGTTATGTGCTTTGAGTTTGAATAGTTTTTCTAACATCATCATCTCTCGATACAGGAGACAGGAGTCTCACTTGCCAAAGGGGTTTGCATGCTGATTTATTCTGTTTCCGGTACATTGTCCTGGCCGCTGCATACTTGCTTGCCAGAACCGCCTGAAATCCCTGTGTAACCTGTTGGCCTAAGCAATTGCCATGCCACCTGCCGACGCAATCGATTACCTGGCAGAGCCGGCCACGCCTAAGAAGATTCCGAATCAAAACAGGGCGCGATTATGGTGCAATGCACCGATTCCGCGCAATCGTTTTCCTGCGGCAAATGCGTCACCCTGAAAAACTCTGCGCCAGCGCACGCTTCCGCACTCTCACAGGCGAAGCTGGTCACGTTTCAGCACGCTGCCTCAGCAACCATTTCTGGCCTGTGTAGACTCCAGAATTAACTCCTTCGTAACATTGAGGCCGCGCCATGAAGCCAGCGATTTTGGTGGTGGATGATGATCCTGCTGTCTGCGACGTCCTGCAGGATGCGTTAAGTGAACATCTGTTAACTGTCTACAGCTGTCATCAGGGACGCGAGGCGCTCTCCATGCTCAGCGAACACCCGGAAATTTCGCTGGTGATGCTGGATATGATGTTGCCCGATACCAACGGATTGCTGGTGTTGCAGCAGCTCCAGCGTCAGCGGCCGGACGTGCTGGTGATTATGCTGACGGGCATGGGTTCGGAAGCGGAGATGGTCGTGGGTCTGGAGATGGGCGCAGATGACTATATTGCCAAACCTTTTAATCCACGCGTGGTAGTGGCGCGCGCCCGTGCAGCACTGCGTCGCAGCGGACGCATTGCGCAGGCTCACCCCGAACAGGCGGGCTGGCGTTTTGGCGGCTGGCAACTGGACGATGGCCGCTGCCAGCTGTTTAATCCGCAGCATGAACTGGTGCCGCTGACCCAGGGAGAATACAGCCTGCTGCACGCGCTGGTGCGCCATGCCCGCAAAGTACTGACCCGTGATCAGTTGCTGGAGCTGACCCACAGCGAAAGCCTGGACGTATTTGACCGTACCATCGATGTGCTGATCATGCGACTGCGCCGCAAAATCGAAACTAACCCGCATCAGCCCGACCTGATTCGCACCATTCGCGGGCTGGGCTATGTCTTTTCCGCTGACGTGATGAAACCCGAAGCCGCGCTACGCGCCAGCCAGATCGCCTGAATCACTTTACCCGGCCTGCGTTCCGCTGGCCGGTACTCATCCCTCATAACTTCCGCCATAGGCGCGCGGCACCAGATCGACCTGCGCCTCTCCGCTCTGAATGACGGTGAGAATCGTTTCAGCCACGCGCTGTGGCGTATGCGCAATTGCGGCGCTCTGCTGTGCCTGCGCAATCGCAACGTCCTGCCCCGATTTCACCGACTGGTAAAATTCCGAGACGGTCATGAATGGATAAACAGCAGATACCGTTATCCCGGCGTCTGCCAGCTCCAGCCGTGCCACGCCGGAGAGCATATTCAGTCCCGCTTTGGAACTGGTATAGGCCGCCGATCCCGGCCAGGTTGCCAGAGTCGCACCGGAACTGACGTTGATAATGCACCCCTCGCCCTGCGCCCGCATCTGCGGGATCACCGCCTGCATCATCATCAGCGGCGCGATCAGATTCAGGTCGAGCAGCGCTCTGAACTCGCTTGCAGCAATCTCCTCAACCGCCGCGAACAACCCCTGCCCGGCATTGTTGATTAACACATCAATCCGGCCAAAGCGTGCTATCCCCTGCCTGACAGCATCTGCAATCTGCTCTGGCTGCGTCACATCGCAGGCCACAGCCAGTGCTTTGCCTGATTCTCCCACGAGGGCAACCAGGCGGTCTTTGCGTCGTGCCTGTAAAATAACCTGCGCACCCGCCTCCAGCGCCGCACGCGCGGTGGCTTCTCCGATGCCCGACGATGCACCGGTAATCATAATCACGGCGTTCTCAATTCTCATGTCATCCCCTCCAGTAAAATGGTCAGAGAGCGAGAATAATCCTCAGCCGATTGTGCGGCGGCTGTAATCCTGCCTAAAATTTGCCTGTTACTGCTTTTCTCACTCTGCACACGGCAACCGCCGGAGAGGTGTCCCATAAACAGGCTTGATGCGATAAGAGATGAAATGCTGGCATGCACGGCTGATGAACTCACGGCGACGGCGATTCCGCGCGTGGATCTTTACCGCGTCAGTCAGCCGATGCCCCTGCCGCCGGAAATCTATTCGCCTTTCGTCAGCCTGATACTGCAGGGAGAAAAAAGGCTGCAGATGGGCGAACGCTCTCTCCGCTATTCCGCCGGAGAGATGTTCACGGCGTCGTTCGACCTGCCCGCCACAGGCGAAATTACAGAGGCCAGTGAAATCTCACCTTATCTGGCGGTGCGCCTGACACTGGATTTCACTGCTATCAGCGAACTGTTGCATCAGATGCCCATGACCGATGCGCCCAAAACAAAGAGTGGCATGTCAGTCAATCGGGTGGATGAGGCGCTGGTGGATGCCTGGCTGCGGATGGTGCGCCTGATAGCAAAGCCTGGCGAGATTAGGGTGATGGCGCCGTTAGTAGAGCGCGAGATTCTTTATCGGCTGTTGCTGAGCCCACAGGGCGGTTTACTGCGTCAGGCAGCAGAGGTGAACGGGTATTTCGCGAAGATCAGAAAGGCGCTGGTCTGGTTGCGTACACACTATGCCGCCGCGCTTCGTATTGAGGATATGGCGGCGATTGCGGGCATGAGTCTTTCAGCTTTTCATCGTGGTTTCCGGGCCAGCACCGGACTTTCCCCGCTGCAGTATCAAAAACATCTCCGGCTTTACGAGGCGCGCAAGACGCTTATGTTACGCCCCGGTAATGTCGCCGCTGTTGCGGCAGATGTGGGCTACGAAAGTCTGACGCAGTTTACCCGTGAATATGCACGCCTGTTCGGTGAGCCCCCCGCCCGCAGTATCAGAAAACTCAGGCTGAATAACGCTGAACACCTCGCGAAATCATTGAGGTGAACACAGCGCACGCTCAGCGCGGCCTGCCGCCGTGAGGCCGGCAATGTTGCACTGAGATTTTGCACTGAGATTGATTGAAAAGATTCAGGGAATGAACGCAATAAATGCGGCTCAGAGAAAGGCATGCGCATAGTCATTACACAGCAGCCAGCGCGGCGCTTCATCCTCATCCAGCGGGTTGAAACGGGCCAGCGGTGTCAGAAACACATTGTCGTTCTCGTCATCATTGGGCATCGACACTTCGCCCACCAGCACGTCACCAAAGCCGCTTTCGCCCCAGAAGCTGTGCCAGATCCCCGCCTCCAAAGTCACACTTTCACCCGGTGAAAGCCGCAGCTGTGTTCCGGCCGCATGGGTCTGTCGCATGCCATCCAGCGACACCACCACCGGCGAGTCGGCCAGCCCGTCCCCGTCGCGGTTATGCAGTTCAACAATCAGGTTGCCACCACCGCGATTGATGATGTCCTCCATCTTGCGCGGATGGTAGTGCATGGGTGTCAGTTGCCCTTCACGTACATGCATAATTTTTTCAGCGTAGGGTTTATGCCAGGGCTGTCCGCCAGGGGAGCCATTACGCAGAGTAAACAGCGTCAATCCGGTCTGAAAAAAATCAGCCGCACCAAAACTGGTGAGATCCCAGCCCAGCCGCAGCGCCAGAATCTCCTGTATCACTTCACGATCCTGCGCGCGCCACTGACTGATGCTGTAATCGGCCCAAGACGGAAGATGCACATCCTGCTGCCGGAAAAAATCGCGGGTATGTTGCAGGTAGTCGTTAACCTCTGAACGTTGCATAGTGGCCTCCTGAAAGCGGCACCTGAAGGTGCCGCTCTAACGCTTATTTCACCGTCCAGCCCTGATAGCTGCCGATATTATTACGATCGATCAGCTTCACCGGGATCAGCACAGGTTTATCCGGAGCCGGTTTGCCCTGCAGAATGTCATAGCCAATCTCAACCGCTTTGGCGGCCATCACCTGCGGGTCCTGAGCTGGCGTGGCGACAAACAGTGAGTTTTTACGCTTCAATGCCTCTTCCCCGTCCGGCGATCCATCGACGCCCACGATAAAGAACTCGCTGCGCTGCGCCTGTTTCGCCGCTAAATCCGCACCGATAGCCGTCGGATCATTGATGGCAAATACCGCATCAATTTTTGGATTAGCCGAGAGCAGACCGGTCATCACTTCCAGTCCGCCTTCACGACTGCCTTTGGCGTTCTGGTTGGAGGAGAGCAGCTTGATGTCCGGATGGGTTTTCAGCTCGTTCATGCAGCCTTCAACACGGTTCTGCACGGCAGAGACAGGCGGTCCGTTGATGATCACCACATTGCCTTTGTTCTTCAGACGGTCAGAGATATATTTACAGGCCATTGCGCCTGCCTGGGTGTTATCGGAGGTGATGGTCGCATTTGCGCCATCGGCTGCCACGTCAACCGCGACCACTACGATACCGGCGTCACGCGCCCGTTTAACGGCTGGGGCGATCCCTTTTGAGTCGGCGGCGTTGAGGATAATCATGTCGACTTTCGCCGCAATAAAGTTATCAATCTGGCCGACCTGCTGACCAAGATCGTACCCGCTGGAGACCAGCGTGACGTTAACTTTATCGCCCGCCAGCTGACGCGCCTTCATCTCTGCGCCTTTAGTGATCTGCACGAAGAAGGGGTTAGCCAGATCGCCGACCGTTACGCCGATAGATTTGAGTTCTTTTGCCTGGGCCAGGCCGGTGCTGAACAGCGTTGCCGCCAGAAGCCCGGTTACAATCGGATTAAAACGCATAGACCTTCTCCTGCTGTTTTCAAGGTGCCAACCACTTAATGGCGTTTTTTAGGTGGCGGAGGCCAGATGACGCATCCGCCCTTTTAAGCCTCAACTCACATGATGACGGGTACGGTATTTGTCGATCAGGACGGCGATGATGATCACTGCGCCTTTGATCACCAGCTGCCAGAAATAGGAGACACCCATCAGCGTCATGCCGTTATTCAGCGTGGCGATAATCAGTGCGCCAATCAGCGTGCCGGTGATGGTGCCGATACCACCGACAAAGCTGGTGCCGCCGAGGATCACCGCCGCAATCGCATCCAGCTCATAACCTACGCCCAGGTTGCCGTTGGCGCTGTAGAGCCGCGAGGCACTCATCAGCCCGGCCAGCCCCGACAGCAGGCCACTCATGCCGTAGACAAACAGCAGCACGACGCCAACCTTGATGCCCGTCAGGCGTGCAGCCTGGATATTGCCACCGACGGCGTAGATATGGACGCCCAGCGTGGTGCGACGCAGGATGAACCAGCAGATGGCAATCACCGCAAAGGCAATCACAATCAGCCACGGCACCGGCCCGAGATAGCCGTTGCCAATCCATTCAAAGTTAATATCGGAGTTGATCACCGTGGTGCCGTTCGCCAGCAGATACGCCGCTCCGCGCAATGCGGTGTAGGTACCCAGCGTGACAATAAAGGGGGGCAATCCGGCCCAGGCGACCAGGATGCCGTTGAACAGCCCCATCACCAGACCCGCGCCCAGCGCCATCGGAATGGTCAGGGAGGCGAGCATCGGGTCCAGCGACGCCACCAGCGCCACCACCGCCGTGGTGCCCAGCATCGACCCCACCGACAGATCGATACCGCCGGTGAGGATGACGAAAGTCATGCCCGCCGCCAGCACAATGTTGATCGACGCCTGACGGGTAATGTTGAGCAGGTTGGCTTCAGTAAAAAAGTTTGGCGTGACGAAACCAAATACCGCCACGATCAGGATCAGAATCGGCAGGATACCCACCGTTTGCAGCAGATCGCCCATCAGGGCGCGTTTCAGCGTCGGCGCTTTGGTGCGGGCCAGTTGTGTCATGGTGGTCTCCTTAGATTTCGCCTGTTGACGCGCTGTGCGCACCGGTTGCCAGCGTCATAATATTTTCCTGACTGATGTGGCTGCCCTCCAGCTCACCGACGATGGTGCCTTCGTGCATCACGTAAACGCGGTCACTCATCCCGACCACTTCCGGCAGTTCGCTGGAGATCATTAAAATCGCCACGCCCTGCCGCGCCATCTCCTGCATCATGCGGTAGATCTCACTTTTAGCGCCGACATCAACGCCGCGCGTCGGCTCATCCAGAATCAGGATGCGCGGACCAATCGCCACCCAGCGCGAGATCAGCAGCTTTTGCTGGTTGCCGCCGGACAGACCGCCCGCCCGGACCTGAGCATGCGGAACACGAATATTGAGTGAGGCGATCGCCTCATTGGCGATGGTCTGCCCTTTGCGTCGGTTGAGCATCCCGTAACTGGCGTCACGTTCCAGCGTCGCCATCACAATGTTCTCCTGCGCGGCCATCTCCAGAAACAGTCCCTGCTCTTTGCGGTTCTCGGTGAGGAAGCCGATGCCACGGGCAATCGCATCACGCGGCGAATGAATGGTGACCATCTCACCGTCGATCCAGATCTCGCCCTCTTTCGGCTTATGTACGCCGAAGATCAGCTGCGCCAGTTCGCTGCGACCGGCGCCTACCAGCCCGGCCAGCCCGACAATTTCTCCGGCCCGCACTGCCAGACTGCTGGGATGCACTTTGCCGCCATCAGTAAGGTGATTCACCGCCAGCCGGATGTCGCCTAAAGGGATCGCACGGTCTTTGTTAAACAGGTCGCTGAGCGGGCGTCCGACCATCATCCGCACCAGTTCACTGGCGTTAAGCTGGTCACGGGTCAGGCTGCCCACATATTGCCCATCACGCAGCACGCTGACGCGATCAGACAGCTCATACACTTCCGCCATGCGATGGCTGATGTAGATAATCGCCATGCCTTCGCTGCGCAGCCGTTTGATTAGTGCAAACAGCTGTTCGGTTTCGCGGTTAGAGAGCGCGGCGGTCGGCTCATCCATTACCAGAATGCGGCTGTTGCGCTGCAGCGCACGGGCGATCTCCACCTGCTGCTGCTCGGCGATGCTCAGACGACTGACTAAATCCCAGGCGCTGAACTGTGCGCCGAGCCGCTCAATGACCCGCTGCGCCTCTTCAGCCATCTGTCGCCGCTTCACCAGCCCGCCAGGCGCAATTTCGCTACCCAGAAAAATGTTCTCTGCCACCGTCAGGTTGGGTGCCAGATTGATCTCCTGATAAATCAGGGTAATCCCGGCAGCCAGCGCCTCTTTCGGCCCTTTCAGTGCCCAGGGCTTACCTTCAATTAAAATTTCCCCGCTGCTGGCGGTATAGGCACCGGCCAGAATCTTCATCAGTGTGCTTTTACCCGCGCCGTTCTCACCCATCAGTGCGTGAACCTCACCGGGCCAGACCGTGAGATCGACACCCTTCAGGGCATAAAAATTGCCGAAGCGTCGGGTAATTCCCCGCATTTCCAGTATTGGTGTGGCTGTCATCGCCTCGCTCCTGCGGACTGTGGATAGCCGCCAGTAAAACAACGCCAGATAAACGGAAAATGTCAGCGGCCGTTCATATTTGTCATAAACGCCTGACATCACGCTCCTATACTCGGCGCATCGTTGCAGTGATTAAGAGGTCGTGGGATGCAGCGCAGTTATCCGTGGCAGGCCGGGGCGCGTGGACGCCTGTTGATGTTCAATCTGCTGGTGGTGTCAGTCACGCTGATGGTAAGCGTGGTGGCGATCATCGGCTTTCGTCATGCCGGGGCAATTCAGGAGCAGGCGCAGGCGCAGACGCTGGCAGATATGAATGGCAGCCTGGCGCTGGCGCGCGATACCGCCAATGTGGCGACGGCGGCCGTGCGGCTGTCGCAGGTGGTCGGGGCACTGGAGTATCAAAGCGAATCGCAGCGCCTGCAGCAGAATCAGCAGGCGTTGCAGCAGTCGCTGAGCATGCTGGCCAGCGCACCGCTGGCGGCCCGTCAGCCGGATCGCATCGCGCGGATCCGCGCCCGCAGCCTGATGCTGGAGCAGACGATTAATAGCCTGCTGCTGAATGGCCATCAGCGGCATCTGCAGCGCAACAACATGCTGAGTGATCTGTGGCAGACCCAGATTCTGCTCAGCCATATCAACCAGCTGGTGCAGCGGGAACAGCTCACACTGCCGGATGCCGCACTGCGTGAGCAAACCGAACGGCTGATCACCATCGCCATTCGCACACCCACGCCCATTGCCGTCATTGAACAGCTTCAGCAGGTGATGAATCAGTGGCGCACTGTGCCGCTGACGGGCGTCACGGGCGAGAACGTGCAGCGACTGCTGGCCACTCAGCAGCGCCTGCTGCCGCTGGCGGAGGCGCTGGAACAGAGCGACCTGGCGATCGCCTATGCCACCTACCGGATTAAAGCACTGGTGGCGATGCTGAATGACGATATCAATGCGTCAGTGCAGCAGGTTGCGCTGCAAAGTGAGGCGCGTACCCAGGCCACTCACCACGAACTTGATTCGATCATCGGCTTTATCGCGCTGTTTGTGCTGCTGGCGCTGGCGATTACCGGCTATGCCGGAATCTACATCTACCGCAATCTCGGATCGAGCCTGACAGCGATTGCCGGCGCGATGACGCGTCTGGCGCAGGGCGAACAGAACGTCAGCGTGCCGGGGCTGCAACGGCGTGACGAACTGGGTGAACTGGCGCGGGCCTTTAACGTCTTTGCCCGAAATACCGCCTCGCTGGCCCACACCTCACGGCTGCTGAAAGAGAAGAGTAACCAGCTGGAGTCCACCTTCCTGGCGATGCGCGACGGCTTTGCTCTGTTTGATCACAATGGTCAGCTGGTGGTGTGGAATGCGCAGTATGCCGAACTGCTCGGCCTTGCGCCGCGTGAGGTCCATCGTGGCGTCCACTATCAGCAACTGCTGGCCCCGCTGGCGGTGGATCTGCACGATCCCGGTGAGCAGCAGGAGATCCGGCTGGCCGATGGCCGTACGCTGGAGCTGCGTTTCAGTCCGATTCCGCGGCGCGGCATGGTCAATACCGTGCTGGACCGCACCTCACGTAAAACCCTGGAAGAAGCGCTCCAGCACAGCCAGAAGATGAAGGCGGTCGGTCAGCTGACCGGCGGGCTGGCGCACGACTTTAACAATCTGCTGGCGGTGATTATCGGCAGTCTGGCGCTGACTGAAGGCCAGCTGATGCCCGGCCCCCTCGCCACCCGCATTGAGCGGGCGCGGCAGGCGGCCGATCGCGCCGCCCAGCTGACGCAGCGCCTGCTGGCCTTCTCGCGCAAACAGGCGCTCTATCCGCGCGCAGTGTCGGTGGTGACGCTGGTGGATAACCTGCAGGGCTTGCTTCAGCACTCGCTGCTGCCGGGACAGCAGCTGATTATTGATGCCCAGCGCCCCGGCTGGCCCGCCTGGATCGATGCCAGCCAGCTGGAAAATGCGCTGATGAATCTGGTAGTGAATGCGCGCGATGCCATGCACCAGCAAAACGGCGAAATCCGGCTGCGCATCTGGAATCAGCGTCGTCTGGAGGGGGGAGAAAAACGTGACCGCGTCACAATTGAGGTGATCGACCACGGCTGCGGCATGTCCGCCGACGTGCGCGAACAGGTTTTCGAGCCTTTCTTTACCACCAAAGCGACCGGCAGTGGCAGCGGGCTTGGACTGTCCATGGTTTACGGCTTTGTGCGGCAGTCAGGCGGACAGATAGAACTGGAAACTGCGCCGGGCCAGGGCACCACGGTGCGTCTCTTGTTGCCGCGCGCAGCGGAAGCCGCCGTTATCGCCCCGCCACCGCCTGTGCCCGGTGAGGCTGACCTTGCAGCAGATGTTGAAGCGGCCAGTAACCGGCTGGTGCTGGTGCTGGATGATGAACCGGCGGTACGGCAGACACTGTGCGAGCATCTGCATCAGCTGGGTTATCTGACGCTGGAATGTGGCGACGGTGAAGAGGCGCTGGCGCTGCTGCGCCAGACACCGGATATCGACCTGCTGATCAGCGACCTGATGCTACCCGGCGAGATTAACGGCGCAGAGGTGATCCGGCAGGCCCATCAGAACTGGCCACAGCTGGCGACATTGCTTATCAGCGGTCAGGATCTGCGCCACCAGCCGGTCACGCTGCCGCTGTGTGAACGGCTGGCGAAACCCTGGCAGCAGGCACAACTGATGCAGGCGCTACAGCGCGCCTGGCAGCGCAGCGAACGGCTTAACCGCGCGCAGCAGGCTGCCACAACGGCACCGGTTTCCCACTGATGTATCGCTTACGCAGGCGGCTGGAGATCACATCCATGACCATCACCACCACCACCAGGATCAGCGTCAGAAACATCACCACATCCCAGTTCCACAGGCGCATGTTCTCGGCGTAGACCAGACCGACACCACCCGCGCCGACAAAGCCCAGCACCGCTGCCGAGCGGGTATTGGACTCAATCTGGTAAAGGCTCAGCGCCAGAAACTGCGGGAATGACTGGGTAAAGATGCCGAAGCGGTGTTTCTGCAGACTGTTGGCGCCCACGGCACTCAGTCCGCGACCTGGCGATCGCTCCACCGCTTCGTGCCCTTCGGCGTAGAGTTTGCCGAGCAGACCGACATCCTGCAGGATAATCGCCAGCACCCCGGCCAGCGGCCCCATGCCGACCGCACGCACGAATATCAGCCCCCAGATCGCCATGTCGATGCCGCGTAACACATCGAACACACGGCGCATCAGAAACGCCAGCGGTTTTGCCGCGCCATCGTGCATGACGTTGCGTGCCGCCAGAAACGAGAGCGGCAGCGCCAGCAGCGAGGCGGTCAGCGTCCCGGCGAACACAATCCCCAGGGTAATCCCGACCTGCGAAAAATAGTAGCCAAACGGCCAGTTCATGAAGTCATGCCAGACAAACATTCGCAGGAAATAGCGTCCAAGTTGCTGGCAGCCCATCAGCAGGCGCGACCATTCCAGGCCAAATACGGAAAAGAAAAAGAGATAGTAGAGCAGCACCACCAGCGCCATCAGTCCTATGCGGCGCAGATAGCGCGGCTGCGCGGCAAAGAGTTCACGATGCTGCTGCTTCATTAGCGTGACATCAGGTACGTGGCTCATCATGTCCGATCTCCTGTCACACGGCGACGAAGCTGGCCAGATAGCGTATCCAGCAGCGATACCACAATCAGAATCAGCAGCAGCGTGATACTGACCTGATCGTAGCGGTCCAGTTTGATATTGGTCATCAGCTCCTGGCCGATGCCGCCCGCGCCAACCAGCCCGAGGATGGTTGAAGAGCGGAAGTTAATTTCCAGTCGCATAAAGCTGTAAGAGAGAAAGACCGGTTTAACCTGTGGCCAGAAAGCGAAGCGCATCCGCTGCAGCTTGCTGGCGCCACAGGCGGCCAGGCCGCGCACCGGCTTATCCGATGCCGACTCAATCGCCTCATAAAACAGCTTGGTCAGGCTGCCCACGGTGTGCAGCGCCAGCGCCAGAAAGCCGGGGATCGCCCCAATGCCAAAGGCCATCACAAACATCACTGCCCACGCCAGTTCCGGCATGGTGCGCAGAAAGGCGACAAAGGCACGAATGGTCATCCGCACGCTGACCGGCGTCTGGGTGTTGTCGGCGGCGAAAAAGGCCAGCACCGCCGCCACGGCCACCGCGATCAGCGTCGAGGCCAGCGCCAGCTGCAGCGTTTCCCAGATCAGTGGCAGCTGAATCGGCAGACGGTAGCCCCAGTACGCCAGCGAACCTTCGGTTTTGCCGTCGGCAAACAGCAGCGGCAGATGCAGCACCGGCAGGATTTCATGCAGATAGTCAAAAAAATGCGGCAGCGACTGCCAGACGGTGAGCAGATTAAATTCTGCCACCCTGCCCGCCGCCAGATAGAGTGCCACCAGCAGCAGTGACCAGAGCAGCGTGTCACGTTTCTGCTGGCGTCGGATGCGTTGGTAGTAGTGTTCGAATTCGGTCAAAGGAGGATCTCCGGCGCTAAAGCAGCGGGACGCAGGGCGGGGTTGCCGCGTCCCGCTCTCCCCGCCTCGACGGGGAAAGTCAGGGCACCGTCGGCCTTAGCCGCGGCTGCCTTTCATCAGGTCACGCTTCATATCGATGATGTTTTTATAGTCAGCGACCGTCGCCTCACCGATATGCTGTTCACCACCCACGGCTTTTACGAAGCAGGCGTGATCGTCCTTATCCAGTTTTTTAATCGCCGACACCACTTTCGCTTTGAAGTCAGCGGGCAGCTTGTTGCTGACCAGCACCGGGCCGTTAGGGATCAGCGGCGACTGCCAGATGATGCGGATCTGCTTCATCAGGTCCGGATGGTCCATGCGGATCAATCGGCCAAAGGCGCCAGAGGTGTAACCGCTGTTGTAGTCACCGACCAGGGACGTCCAGGTGACTGCGCCATCAAACTGGTTATTCAGCACGCCCAGGATGTCCTGCTCATGACCGCCAGAGAAAGTGACGCTGGAGAAGAAGTTGTTATATTTGTCATCCACCGTGCCGCCGAACATCTTCTTAAACGCCTGGTTTGGCATCAGGAAGCCGGACGTCGAATCGGGATCGGCCATACCGAATGATTTGCCTTTCAGGTCTTCCAGCTTTTTATACGGGCTGTCCGCTTTAACGATGACGACAGAGTGGTAGCCACGTGACTGATCTTTGTCATCGACGACAATACCCACCACATCCACCGCTTTCGGGTCCTGAATGTAGACCGACGCAAACGAAGCCGGTGACATGCTCAGCACCATATCGATCTTGCCGCCCAGCAGGCCCTGAATCACGCCGGAATAGTCAGAGGCGTTGCGCATCTGGGTATCCACACCCAGCTCTTTATCGAAGAAGGTTTTTACACACTGATTATCGCCAATCTGCTGGGTGGCGTTCTGCCCGCCCAGAATCCCCAGATTAAGCTGTTTCGGCGCATCCGCTGCGCTGACACCAAACGCCATGACACTGGTCAGAAGTGCTAAAGAAGTCAGTTTCATTCGGAATTATTCTCTTGCTGTGGACGTTAATGGATTTGGTTAAGTTCATCGCCGTACAGCTGGTGCAACAGGCTGTCGGTGAGTCGGGAAGGATGGCCATCAAACAGCACGACACCGCGCTGAATGCCAATAACCCGGGTGCAGTAGCTTTTGACCAGCTCAATCGAGTGCAGGTTGACCATCACGCTGATGCCCTGCTCGCTGACCTGGCGCAGCACATCCATAATGCGTTTGGTATTTTTAGGGTCGAGTGAGGCCACCGGCTCATCAGCCAGCAGGATTTTGGGGTTCTGCATCAGGGCGCGGCAGATCGCCACGCGCTGCATCTGTCCGCCTGAGAGATTTTCGGCCCGCTGCAGCGCCTGCGGCAGCATGTTCATCCACTGCAGCAGTTCGATGGCGTGCGCCCGGTCCTGGTCAGAAAAGATTTTGAAGAAGGATTTCAGCGTGCTGGTCTGGCTCAGGCGGCCCAGCAGCACGTTGGTCAGCACGTCGAGGCGCGGCACCAGACAGAAATCCTGAAAGATCATGCCGCACTGACTGCGCCATTCGCGCAGCTGGCGGCTGTTAAGCGTGACCACGTTACGATCTGCTTCGCCCTGATGAAGACTGATAATCGCACCGGACGTCGCGTTAATTGTGCCGTTGAGCATGTGCAGCAGTGTCGATTTACCCGCGCCAGAACGGCCAATTACCGCCACCAGCTCACCGGCGTGCAGGTCAAAACTGACCTGATCCAGCACCTGCGTGTCGCCGTAGGCTTTGCTCAGTTTCTGCACCGACAACACTTTTTGTCCGCTGAGGCTGGCCGGTGGCAGATCGTTGTCGACCACCGTTTTCAGAAGTGCCTGTGCCATGGTGTTCTCCGTCATCGCTGATTGCGTTCTGCCGGTTATTAAGGCGTGACGCGATGAACACGAGATGACAGCCAGATGATCAAACCGTGACAGGCCAGTGCGCGCCGCACAGCAAAGTCTGGCCGTCACGGGCTGGCAGCACGCCTTCTGGCAACGGGTTTTCGGCTAACCAGTTATCCATCTCATGACTGAGGTGAGTGAGCCAGGTCTGACGCGGCTTGAGCCTCTCTGCTATCGCCAGCGCCTGGGTCAGATCATTGTGATTTCGAGGCTCTGCACGGGGTGGATCGTTGCAGTCAATCACCAGTTGATCCAGCGGCTGGCCGCGCAGGAAGTCGGCGGTGTCGGGCGGCAGTCCGCAGGTATCACACAGCCAGGCGAGCCGGGTGTCATGCCAGTCAAACAGATAACCGTGCGTCAGCTTTGAATGCTGCAGCGGCAGCGGCGTAACCTGCAGCTCGCCAAAGGCATGCGCCACAAAAGGGGTTAAAGCGGGACGGAAATCCAGCAGGCCAGGGTGTTTGTAGAGATCGTCACAGCCACGCGGATCGGGCGGTCCCCAGACCGGAATCGGCGCGCCCACGCCCCAGCGCAGCGCAAACAGGCCCTGAACATGATCCATGTGATAATGCGTCAACAGAATGCGGGTCAGCGAGCCAGGCGGAAAGCGTGATGCCAGCAGCGGCAGACCGGCATCCAGCAGGATGCGTTCGTGGCCAAACTCAATCAGCGCACTGCAGGGCGCCCGTGCATGAGTGCTGTTACGCTGCGCCCGCTGACAGGCGTGACAGTCGCAGCCCGGCAGCGGCGCGGCAGTCACACCGCCAGTGCCAAGAAAAGTGAGTTTCATGGATGCGCTCCTGGTCGCGTATATCGCTGCCGGGCGCTTACTGCCCGTGCCGGAAAAGTCGATGTCATTGATGCGCCTCCAGTATCTGGCGAAGCTGGCAGACGGTTTCCGCCAGCGCGCCGTCGTTGTTGAGGATCAGACAGCAGTCGGGCTGCGGCTGGGCAGCACGCGCCAGCCGCCGGGCAATCTCCGCCTCATCTTCCCGTCCACGCTGACGCAGCCGCGCCGCCAGCACAGCGGGCGACACCTGCAGACAGACCGGCAGCAGCTGTGAGCCAAAGCGGGCCTGTGCCTGAGCCAGATGCAGCCGCGACCCGTTCACCACCACATTCTGTCCACGCAGCAGCCACTGTTCTGTCTCACAGCCAATGCCGTAGCGGAAACCGTGCGCTTCCCAGCTCACGGCAAACAGACCGAGCGCGGCGCGGCGGGCAAACTCCGCCTCGGTGAGTGCCACATGGTTTTCACCGCCCGCATCGGCGGCGCGGGTGATGTAGCGATGGGCGATCAACAGTTTTGGCGGCGGTGCCTCCCGCAGCGCATCCAGCAGGCTATCCTTGCCGGAGCCGGAGGGACCGGTGAGCCAGATCAGCCGCGCCATCAGTACACCTGCCGGCCTTTGCTCCAGACGTGCCGCACGTGCGGGTAGCCGTGTGCGGTGTGCGCCAGCACCAGGTCGGCGCGGCAACCTTCCGCGATGACACCGCGGTCCTCCAATCCTAATGCGCGGGCCGGATTACAGGTCACCAGCGCGATGGCCTGCGCCATGCCCAGGCTGTTGCGCTCGTCATACGCCAGCCGGAACGCGGCATCCAGCAGGCTGGCCGGGTAGTAATCGGACGACAGAATGTTCAGCAGGCCGTGTGACGCCAGTTCCCAGGCTGCGACGTTGCCGGAGTGCGAGCCGCCGCGCACGATGTTGGGCGCACCCATCAGCACCTGCATGTTGCGATAGCGTGAGGCACGTGCAGCCTCCAGCGTGGTCGGAAACTCCGCAATGCGGCTGCCTGCCGCATGGGACTCTTCCACATGCGCGGCGGTGGCGTCATCATGGCTGGCAATGGCGATGCCATGTTCCCGGCACAGTCCCGCAATCGCCTGACGATTGGGCTGCGACCACGCTGCCGCAAGGGTGAGCTGGTCATGCTCGAACTGATCCATCTCGGCGTCATTAAGCTGATATTTGCCCTGATAATATTCGCGATATTTGGTTAGCGACGCGTACTGACGCTGGCCCGGCGAATGGTCCATCAGCGACACCAGCGCCAGCTCAGGCGTGCCCATCAGCGCTTCAAACAGCGGCGCAGTGGTGGGATGCGGCAGTTCACAGCGCAGATGCAGCAGATGCTCAGCCCGGTTCAGTCCCTTGCGGTTGCTGTCGCGGATGGCGTCGATCATCTTGCTGAGGTTATCCAGCCGGTGCCCGCCGTCGCGCACATCGCCCACGCCGATCGCGTCCAGCACCGTGGTAATGCCGCTGGAAACCATCAGCGCATCGTGGCTGCTCATCGCCGAGTGTGCGGGCCAGTCCACTTTCGGGCGCGGGGTGAAAAACTTGTCGAGGTTATCGGTGTGCAGTTCCACCAGACCTGGCAGCAGCCAGGCACCTTCACCATCCAGCGCACCGGGCTGCTGGCTGGTGGTTTCGCTGAAGCTGCTGATGCGCTCATCGCGGAACTCCAGTGACCCGCTGACCACTTCGTTTTCCAGCACCAGTCTGACGTTATTGATGATCATGCCTGCACTCCTGTGTCGATCGGGTGCATCAGGTGCAGCCGGTCGGCGACCCGCTCGCGCACCGCCCGATCGTGAAAAATACCGACGATGGCAGCACCACGTGCGCGCGCCTGTTCAATTAAGCTCACCACCGCCTCACTGTTGACGTTGTCGAGCGAGGCAGTGGGTTCATCCAGCAGCAGCACCGGATAATCGGCGATAAAGCCGCGTGCGATATTCACGCGCTGCTGCTCACCGCCAGAAAAGGTAGACGGGGCGAGCGACCAGAGACGCTGCGGCACATTCAGCCGGCTGAGCAGTTCGGCGGCCCGCGCTTCGCAGAATTCGCGATCGACGCCGCGCTCCAGCAGCGGCTGCATCACAATCTCCAGTGTCGGCACGCGTGGGATCACCCGCAGAAACTGGCTGACCCAGCCCAGCGTGTCGCGACGCAGGGCGATAATCTGGCGCGCTGATGCCTGCGCCATGTCGATCCATTCACCCTGATGTGCAACCCGGATATGACCGCTGTCGGGCTGATAGTTGCCGTAAAGCGCGCGCAGCAGCGTGGATTTGCCACTGCCGGAATGACCGTGCAGCACCACGCATTCGCCCTCGCCCACCGTCAGGCTGGCGTTGTGCAGCACCGGCAGCGCCGCGCCGTTCTGATTGTGCAGCACAAAGGTTTTACACAGATTTTCTACCCGCAGGCGCGGAGTGAGCGTTGTCATTTAATTGAGCACCGAAGAGACCAGCAGTTGAGTGTAAGGATGATGAGGATCGTCCAGAACACGGTCAGTCAGACCGCTCTCCACCACCCGTCCCTGTTTCATCACCAGCAGGCGATGCGCCAGCAGTCGCGCCACCCCGAGATCGTGGGTGACAATCACCACCGCCAGATTCAGCTCGCGCACCAGGGTGCGCAGCAGATCCAGTAGTCGCGCCTGCACCGAGACATCCAGCCCGCCGGTCGGCTCATCCATAAACATCAGTTGCGGCTGCGTCACCAAATTGCGGGCAATCTGCAGACGCTGCTGCATCCCGCCGGAAAAGGTGGTCGGCAGATCGTCGATGCGCCCGGCATCAATCTCCACCGCCTGAAGCCATCGGCTCGCCTCGGCGCGGATGTCGCCATAGTGGCGCTGACCGGTCGCCATCAGTCGTTCACCAATGTTACCGCCCGCGCTGACCTGCGCACGCAGCCCGTCCATCGGATGCTGATGCACCACGCCCCACTCAGTGCGCAGCAGGTGACGGCGGTCGCTTTCACTCATCTCATAGAGGTCGCGGTTCTGATAGTGAATGCTGCCCTGCTGCGGCGTCAGACGGGCCGACAGGCTCTGCAGCAGCGTGGTTTTACCGGAGCCGGACTCGCCGACAATCCCCAGTACTTCGCCAGGCCAGAGATCAAAACTGACCTGCTCAAACCCTTTGCCCGGCGCATAAAGATGGGTGAGCTGGTTCACCGCAAGCAGCGGCTGTTCACTGTGCATGTTGCTGTTCCTGCTGCTGATGGCAAAAGTCGGTGTCGGAGCAGACAAACATCCGCGTTCCCTGGTCGTCCATCACCACCTCATCGAGGTAGCTGTGGCGCGATCCGCACAGCGCGCAGGGTTCATCCCACTGCTGAACGGTGAACGGGTGATCGTCGAAGTCCAGGCTCTCCACGCGGGTATAAGGCGGCAAGGCGTAGATGCGCTTTTCACGCCCGGCCCCAAACAGCTGCAGCGCAGGCATCATGTGCATCTTCGGGTTGTCGAATTTGGGAATGGGCGACGGATCCATCACGTAGCGATCGTTAACCCGGACCGGATAGGCGTAGGTCGTGGCGATATGGCCGTAGCGGGCGATATCTTCATACAGCTTCACCTGCATGATGCCGTACTCCTCCAGCGCATGCATGGTGCGGGTCTCGGTTTCGCGCGGTTCGATAAAACGCAGCGGCTCAGGAATCGGCACCTGGAATATCAGGATCTGGTCTTCCTCCAGCGGCGTTTCCGGGATGCGGTGCCGGGTCTGGATCAGGGTGGCATCGGCGGTGCGTTCGGTGGTTGCGGCCCCGCTGACCCGCTTAAAGAACTGACGTATTGACACCGCATTGGTGGTGTCATCAGCGCCCTGATCGATCACCTTCAGCACATCCTGATCGCCAATCACGCTGGCGGTAATCTGGATGCCGCCTGTACCCCAGCCGTAAGGCATTGGCATCTCGCGTCCGGCGAACGGCACCTGATAGCCGGGGATCGCCACCGCTTTCAGGATGGCGCGACGGATGGTGCGTTTGGTCTGCTCATCGAGATAGCCATTGTTATAGCCGGTGAGTTCAGCCATGGTTGCGCTCCTGATAATCGTGCTGCAGCTGTTTCAGCAGTTCCAGTTCTGCCTGGAAATCGACGTAGTGCGGCAGCTTGAGATGCGAGACAAAGCCCGCGGCTTCGACGTTGTCGGCGTGCGACAGCACAAACTCTTCGTCCTGCGCCGGGCTGGTCACGCGCTCATTCTGCTCGCGGCTTTGCAGCGCCCGATCCACCAGCGCCATCGCCATCGCCTTGCGTTCGGCACGGCCAAACACCAGCCCGTAGCCACGGGTAAACTGCGGCGCGGCGTCATCACTGTGGGCGACGCCGTTGACCATTTCACATTCGGTCAGCAGCACTTCCCCAATCTCCAGCTCAAAGCCCAGCTCTTCGGGACAGATGCTGACGCTGAGATAGCCGGTGCGGATCTCGCCGGCAAAGGGATGGGTACGGCCATAGCCGCGCTGGGTCGAATAGCCCAGCGCCAGCAGAAAACCTTCATCGCCGCGCACCAGCTGTTGCAGCCGTGCAGCGCGCGAAGCAGGAAAGCGCATTGGCTCGCGGGTGATATCAACCGGCTCGCTGCCGTCATCCCTCTCGGCGGTGGCCAGCCCTTCCTCACTCATCATGCTGAACATGTGCGGACACTGATCCGGCACCGAACGGTCGTCACGCGGCGCGGCAGGCGTTTCACCGTTTGCCAGCAGGGTGAAGTCGAGCAGACGGTGGCTGTAGTCATAGGTTGGCCCCAGCACCTGGCCGCCCGGCAGGTCTTTATAGACCGCCGAGATGCGGCGTTCGATGCGCATCGAACCGGTCGCCAGTGGCGTGCTCTCTGCCAGACGTGGCAGCGTGGTGCGATAGGCACGCAGCAGAAAAATCGCCTCGACCAGATCGCCACTGGCCTGCTTAATCGCCAGCGCCGCCAGTTCAGGATCGTATATGCCGCCTTCGGTCATTACCCGATCCACCGCCAGCCCCAGCTGCTGGGCCACCTGATCGCAGCCGAGTTCCGCTACTGCCCGATCGCCCCGTCGCAGATCGGCCTGTAACTGATGGGCATTAGAGATGGCTTTTTCGCCCCCTTTCACCGCGACATACATCAGCACACCTCCACAACGGTGGTGCGCGGCACGGCCATGATCGCTTCGCCACAGGTGAAGATCAGATCCACGCCCTGCGGGAACGGATGCGGACGGGTGAGCAGATATTCCAGCACGCTTTCCGGCAGCTGTGGTGCAATAGCACGGGTTTCCCGCAGGCCAGGGCCGGAGAGACGCAGCGTTAGTCCGCCATTCAGCGACGGCACTTCGATAATCAGCGTGGTGCTTTTCTCCGGCGACATATTGTCACCCGCCGCGAACTGAGTCGGATCGGGCTGTGCTGTTGCATGGCTCAGGGCGAACGGTGCGTCCTGCTGCGAAGTAATGGGTGCACCGGTATGGAAGCGCAGATTGTTACGCAGCTGTTCATTGTCGATTTGCGCATCCAGCCAGACCGGACTTTCCTGATCGACCAGCGTCAGCAGCAATGCTGTGGCCGCCGGTGACAGTGCGCCCCAGCCCTGCTGCAGCGGCAGCGAGACCATCACGCCCGGCTCGCTCATCGCTTTCAAAATACGGCGAAACGCACGCTGCGCATCCGCGACCGGATGGTTAAAACTTGCCAGTAAAGTCATCAGTTATCTCCGCGAACCAGCGTAAAGAAATCTACTTTGCTGCTGGCGATTTCACGGGCGCGCAGCTGTCGCTGCTCCTCGCGCCACGCCGCCAGCGGGGTGATAATCTTCTCTTCCAGCAACTGCCGTGTTTCCGGCTGCTGCAACAGCGCGTCCAGCAGGGCGCAGCGTTCAGCGTGGGCTTTGTCGCGCCCCAGCAGATAGCTGTAACCCAGCGTGCCATCGCCCAGTTGCACGACCGCGCGTGTTACCGTGGCGTCGCCCATCACAAAGCGTTTGCCGGTAGCGCCCATCCGCGCCTGGAGTCGCGTCAGCCCGATCTCTGCCGGACGGACCAGCGTGAATGCTGGCTGGAGGTTAAGCGCCTGCCAGTGCGCTTCAAGTAACGCGGCGCTGCTGTGTGCCAGCACCGACAGCCAGCGCTGGCGATCTGTTTGCTGTTCCATTAGTGCTCCAGAGTCAGTTCGATCATGTCGCCGCGCGTCAGGCTGACGGAGTATTCCGCCACTGCGCCATCACTGGTTTTGTTGAGCGTTCGCACGCAGAGCAGCGGCGCATGCAGGGCGATGTCGAGCTGCCGGCACTCTTTGGCCTGCGCCCGGCGGGTGCTGATACGCGTCTGAGTGCGCACCAGCTGTTTGCCGGTGTGTTCCACTAAGAAGTCGTGCAACGAGCCGCTGTTAAATTGCTGAAGCTGCGGCCACCAGCTGAGGTCGGCGAGGAAATGATTAATCAGGCAGAGCGGCACGCCATTGGCGCGGCGCAGGGTGCGCAGATGAATGACGTTGTCGCCCTCTTTCACGCCCAGCGCATTGGCGACGTCGTTGCTGGCCGGACGCAGTACCGCCAGCAGCCGTTCGCTGGTCGGGTGACTCCCCTGCTCCATCAGGTTCTGACTGAAGCGCGCCTGGGCATGTAGCGGATAGTCATAAGGACGCATCAGTACCAGGATGCCAACACCGTGACGGCGCTGCAGCAGCCCTTTGTGCACCAGCTCATCGACAGCCCGGCGCAGCGTGTGGCGGTTGACCTCGTAGTGATCGGCCAGCTGCTGCTCGGAAGGAAGATAGTCGCCGCAGCGGTAGCGCTCTTTCAGCGCCTGCTCCAGTTGTGCGGCAACAGCCTGATAAACAGTGGTCGGATGTCTGGATAACTCCATCACGATGAAATCCTCACGGGTTACAGAGTGGGAACGCAGTGATAAGACGCTGCGGGATGGTGTTAGCCTGAGGGAAGCAGATGACAGAACGGTGACGGGGGAGTGAAGGAGTGGTGAATGTAGGGGCGTCTACCCTATTAGCGGGACGGTTTCACGCCGGTTGCCGTGATTCAAACCAGGGCGTAATGAGCATATGCGGGATTGCCAGTGCGGCCAGTACAGCAAACAATGGCTGAATTCCCGCGTTGTCCACAGGATGCATCACCACAATGGTTCCCGCAGCCAGCAGAAGAGCCGCCGTCAGTACCGGCCAGGTGGCTTGCAGGTAGCGGAGATAGCTGGTGCACTTCAGCTGATCGCGCCGCTGTCGGGTTTGCGGCAGCGCATGTAAAATTAAGAATCCCATTGAAAAACCGACGAAAGGTGGAAGCAGTAACAACGCCAGTGTACCCGTCAGAAGACGCCTGTCCTGACGAACGAAACCCGCAAAAATAAGCCCTGACGCACAGAGTCCCCCTGTAATGGCAATGCCCACAGCAAGAGCGTCCGGCATTGAAAATCCTGGGGCCGCCTCATGCAGAATTGCGCTAAATGCCTGCAGATGCAGTGTCGCTGGGGCCGCTATCATACTTATCCCCCGCGCCAGACGTTCGGGGCTGCGTCCATCAGGGGCGTCTTCAAGCGCAAAATGCAGGGCAGATGCCAGAAGAAAAACGGGCAACGCCAGCGCCGGAGCACCGTGCCACCAGAACAGACAGATCAAGATGACCAGTCCATAGGCGGCAAGAAACGGGAACTGACGCTCGCGTTTAACGACGTCAAGATCGCTGGCACCGTGTGCCATGCCGATAACGCCAATGGCCAGGGTCGCAAACAGCACTTGCCCCGCAGGGGGGCTGAAAGAGGCAGCGAGCGCTGCCCCCCAGAGTCCTGCCCAGCCGAACCGCACCTGGGCTGTCATCTCCTCACAGCACCAACAGGCGTAGTATGAGAGAGCGCTTTTTTCATATTTGCCGCAGCGTAGAAGGCGTAGAAAACTTTAGCGATAATATCCAGAATCAGGAATGCCTGAACAGATGTCGCATCAGTGATGACACTGAGACCTTCCGGACCGACCAGAAAAACGATCGGATAGATAAACCACACGAGGGTCAGCAAGGCTACATTCTTGTTGTAGGCACCTGCCAGCGCGTTGCCTCGCGTCGCGGCCAGTGCGCGCAGTGGCCCCCAGAGCAGATAAACAACGCCCAGAAATGCCGCACACGACCATGAATACCACACCCATTTCGCGACAGGATTTTCCGCCAGGGAAGAGACCAGGCCGGTGATAATCATCATCACATCCAGCACAATGATGGCAGTCAGAAAGCCGCCCATTTCTCCTGGTTTACCCTGTTCATGGAAAGCCAGCATGACCAACCCGGCCAGTAAGAGAGGCGTGGTGATGGACCAGTCAGCGTAACGCGCCAGGTACACTATCGTGCCACTGTCCAGCGTGAGATTGCCAAACCCAAACGCCATGGCCAGATAGGCTGTGGCGGCAATAAACGGCACTGACGCGTGCACGAGTGTATGGTGACCAAAGGGATATTTCTTATCACCGGTCACGTAAATAATCAGTGACGCAATGGCCATGACCGAAAACCCAATCATAAATGCGGTTTGATCCATTTTACTCTCTCCTGTGCTAAAACGCCGGTATGGTGCCAGCCCTGCCGCTATGAATTAGCGTTAATAAAAGACGGTTATATTCGTTCAACGAATATGCTGTCAGTATATGGCGATATAGATAATTTGCCCGGCGAGCGAAATTTACACTGTTAATTTTAAGCAATCTGATTAAATTAACGTCTTTTACTGGCCTTCTGAGCGTCACATAAAAAAACCAATGTAAGGTTATGTTTCTCAGCGTTTCGCTTTCCTACCAAACCTTCCATATAGCCAGGATTCTTAAACGCATAATTCTTTGATTTAATTGAAATATAATATTCTGAAAATCAGAACTCTTTGCCCCTGCATAAACTGACAAAAATGCAAAAATTTTATTTTTGAGTGGTAAATCTGAAACCAGCCGTTATGAAAACGGCGTCGTGTGACGCTTCACACTGGCGAAACGGCATTAATAAAATCGTTTCTGATTCTCTATGATTGATAATAAAGGGATGAACAGAGAATGAAAATTTTGTGTATTATTTATTCAGGCTCTAATAAGCAGCACATCAGGAAACGGAAGTTTTTCACAGTCAGAATCTATCCCTCATCATGATTACATTCTGTCTGTGAAAAGGACAACGGGCATTAGGGTGTACACTGGAACGACCTAAAGCCGCACGTAAAGGAGAGAATATGTACGGACCGGATCCGGCCAATCCCCATCCAATGGAAGGCTTCCCACAGGTTTGTTTTATTAAAAACAGGGTGAAAAACCCCAACATCATTATCGGTGATTTTACGTATTATGATGACCCTGAAGGCGCAGAAAACTTCGAGCGCAATGTCCTTTATCACTTCCCGTTTATTGGCGACAAACTCATTATTGGAAAATTTTGCGCTATAGCGAAAGGCGTTCAGTTCATTATGAATGGGGCTAACCACAGCATGGCAGGGTTCTCCACTTATCCGTTCTACATCTTCGGAAACGGATGGGAAGCAAGCCAGCCTCACGCCAGTGACCTGCCTGATAAAGGCGATACAGTGATTGGCAATGACGTATGGATTGGTTATCAGGCGCTGATTATGCCAGGCATTAAAATCGGTAACGGCGCGATCATTTCGTCACGTTCTGTCGTCACGTCGGATGTCCCGGCATATTCGATTATGGGGGGTAATCCAGCCAGGGTTATCAGGCAGCGTTTTAACGATGAGACCATATCGATACTCGAGAAGCTGGCCTGGTGGGACTGGCCTGTGGAAAAGATTACCCAAAACCTCCCGGCAATCCGCTCTGCTAATGTTGAAGCCTTGCCAGATAAATAGCTATGCAGAATTACCCACGTTCGCTGCGGGCAAAGGGTGATGCGCATTCGTAATGTGTATGGATAATTGCGCGCAGCATGCTCTGCAAACATGTCAGCATTTAACGCTGGAGCGCGGATTTAAACAGGAGTCGTTATGCTGTACATATTCAGTGGCCTTCCCGGTTGTGGAAAAAGCACGGTCGCTAAAATGTTATCTGAAAAATTAAAAGCGGTGTATTTACGCGTCGATACGATCGAACAGGTACTGCGTAATGAATCAGCAGCGTTCAGAGAGATGGGCCCTGAAGGCTATTTCATCCTCTATGCGCTTGCGCGGGAGAATCTCAGACTGGGACTACCTGTTGTCACTGACTCAGTAAATGATCTTAATCTGGTGCGAGATAGTTTTCGTGATATCGCACTATCATCAGGTGTTCCCTTTCTGGAAATCGAAATCCTTTGTTCGGATCCGGAACAGCATCGGGCTCGTGTAGAGAACAGAATCTCAGAAATTCCTGGCTTAAAAGTGCCTGACTGGCAGGCCGTCATGGATCGTGATTATGAACCCTGGAGAAGGGATCATCTGCAGCTGGATACCGCAAAATTATCGCCCGCTGCGTGCGTCGATATAATTCTCAAAGCGAGCCTTCCGTTCTGAGCGCATTTAGCCCGCATCCTTGACGGCAATAAATTTTTTTGACCCTCAGGCTGCACCCTGCCCTACACGGGATTGAAACCGGTAAAACAGGGCCAGTCACGCTATGTTCTCAGCCTGTGCGGTAATAAACGTTGGCTGAATCCGGATTGGCTCAGAGCTTAAATGAGCTGACCTCTGTCAGCAGCCTGCCCGCCTGCTGACTCAGTGAGCCCGCAGCGGCAGACATCTGCTCTACCATTGCGGCATTCTGCTGCAGATTGCTTTCCATCTGCGTGACCGCAATGTTCACCTGGTCGATCCCATAACTCTGCTCTTTAGAGGAAGTATTGACCTGATTAATCAATTGCGTCGTTTCATCAACAACACTCAGAGCTTCATTCATTCGCGACGTCACATTCGCTGCGTATACCACGCCTTTATCCACATTCTGGATTGCTTCTTCAATCAGACCCCGGATATCCTGGGCTGCTACAGAAGAACGCTGTGACAATGAGCGGACCTCGCCGGCGACCACGGCAAACCCCTTGCCCTGCTCCCCGGCACGGGCGGCTTCCACTGCAGCGTTAAGCGCCAGAATGTTGGTCTGAAACGCAATGCCATCAATAATGGAGATAATTTCTGAAACCTTATTTGAAGAGACAGAGATATCGTTGATGGCACTTGTTAAATCATTCAGCTCACGGTTGCTATGGTTGACGATGGATTGCACTTTACCGATGAAGTTATTCGCCTCTGTCGCGTTATCCATATTGTGTTTCACGGTGGCCGACAGCTCGTTCATACTGGCTGCGGTTTGCTCAAGTGAAGAAGCCTGAGACTCTGAGCGTGATGACAGATCATCATTGCTGTGAGCGATTTCCTCTGACGCCGTATCCACCTCTTTGCTGGCATCCCGGACGCCTGACAGAACCTCCCGAAACTTAGTCACAAGGGCATTAAAACTGCCAGCCGTTGCGCCCAGTTCATCTTTTTTATTGAGATTTACCCGAAGAGTCAGGTCCAGGGTTTCCTCGATGGTTTTCATGGTGCTCTGTAAATTCTGCAGGCCTTTTCTGATATAGCTCAGGACAGAGTACGAAGAAAGGGCTGTCATTAACACCGCGGCTGCAATAATGCTGCTCAGAAGCCATAACGTATGCAGATACTCGGCATGATTTTCCGCTGCAAATTTGTTGGCAACCTGATAGTTATAAGCCAGGATGTCCTTCAGATTCTGGCTTACCACAACCGATGCCGCCGCTGTCTCTCCCTGATCGGAAACCATAGCCCTGGCCGCATCAATGCCGCCGGTCTGATAAACGCCCACCATCTTATTCACTTTCTCGAGATAGACGCCGAAATCCTGAATAGTCTGGCTTATCAACTGGCCGTCGTTATCGTCTGTAATCAGGTGAGATTTATAATAATCCATTGCCTCGCGCGTTTTGGTCAGATATTCCTTTGCGGTGACCATATGCTTTTCAAATATCGCTTTATCGGTAACCAGAAGACCCATCAGTATCTGCCGTCTTGCTTCTTCACGAAGCTGAGAGATTTCACTGATTTTGTTAATGCTGGGCAGAGAGTTGGTCGCCACATACTCGAACCGATCCTGTGCGCCGCCCAGAGAGCGGATACTGATAATGCCCAAAAAAAGCAGCGCCAGAAGTGTAAAGGTAAAGACCAGCGTAAGTTTCTTTAAAATTGTCATGAGAGGTTACCCGAGGGAGATGTCAAGATACCTTTCTTTTATCGGCTATCCTAAAACACACTTTATGGTCAGACGGTGAAACTAAGCAGTTATTGTTATGTTTTTTGAGAGATATCGAAGTTTGCACTCATTACGATAATTGACCTTTTCCGGATAATCCGGCGACGCGGCACGACCGGCGACGCCCGTACATGACGCGACACCATGAGAGGAAAAAGCGAGAAACGCTGGCATATCACTGCCGGACACCATAGAGTGGAAAAAAGCTAAAAATCACGTGCAGGTTATAACCTGTCCCTTAAGCGGCTGTTTGAATTAATAAAATTACTGTGAAAAATGGGCCGCATCAGCCTCGGACCCGCTGAATACATCAAAATACTTACTGATATCTGTCAGCGATTTCACAGGCTTGCTTATCCGGACTGATACAGCTTACAGCCGGTAATGCGTTCAGCCACCGGGTCAGCCGTACCCTTTCCCTATGCTCGTCTGAACGAGCCTCGTTGCCATGAAGATTGAGGATCACAGGAATAAATCTGAATGTTTGTTGCTACAGTAAATCGGGTGCGCCCGATCATTAATGCAGTGTGGAGGTTAACCACGTCCTCTTCAGATCAACCTCTCATCGCACGCAAAATTCTGTCGCCAGGGATTGTAGCAACCCGTTCACTCTCATTTTGTGGCGAACGGGTAAGTGAGCAGGCTGACTGCGCCTGCTATTTCGTTTTGCAGGATGCAGTCAGGTTCTTCATCTAACAACAGACATAGTTGGGCAATGACTTTTGCACGGGTGACTGGCTCGCCATCATAAAAAAGAGCCTCCACCGCCTTACCAATGTGAACATGCAGTGCATTAACGGCGTTATCGTCACACATTTACCACCTCCGATGACATAAACCCGAAAGGAGACCACCGGATGCCAGAAACGACGTCGGGCGGCCCCTCAGAATGCAGGACAACGATGATCAGAAGGTTTCCCAGTTTGCTTTCGACGCCATCAGGGATACTGAGGGTTGTACGTTGCGCCTGGTGGTCTGCGCCCTGGGTGTAAACGCCCCAGAAGACGGCACACGGAAAACGGCAACGGTTTTTTCAAGCTCAAGCGCCTGTTCTTCGAGACTGCTGGCCGCAGCAGAAGACTCCTCAACCAGCGCAGCGTTTTGCTGGGTTGTACTATCCATTTCCGTCATGGCCTGTGCAATCTGGGTAATGCCGCGATTCTGTTCGTCTGATGCAGCGGCAATTTCACCCATGATGTCCCTTACCTGCGTCACGGACCTGACGATACCCTCCATTGTCACGCCGGCGCGGTTTACCAGCTCAGTACCGTTACTCACTCTGTCCAGTGATTCCCGAATCAGCACTTCTATCTCTTTTGCGGCCAGTGAACTGCGCTGTGCAAGATTGCGCACTTCGCCTGCCACAACGGCAAAGCCCCGGCCCTGCTCACCTGCGCGCGCGGCCTCTACTGCCGCATTCAACGCCAGAATATTCGTCTGGAAAGCGATACCGTTAATAACGGTGATGATTTCGCCGATTTTGCCTGAGCTCTGACTTATTCCGCCCATTGTGGTTATCACCTCACTGATGATTTCCCCGCCGCAGCTGGCATTGTGCGATGCCTCCGTGGCCAGCTGACTGGCGTGATGGGCGTTCTCCGCATTCAACTTAACGGTGGAGGTTAATTCCTCCATGCTGGCAGCCGTCTCAACCACGGCAGCCGACTGCTGTTCTGTGCGCGATGAGAGGTCGGTATTTCCTGCTGCAATCTCAGACGAGGCGCGGGCGACGTTATTCACCCCATCCCGGACCCGGGAGATGATGTTACGCAGGCTCTGGTTCATGGCACCCATGGCAGTCATCAGTTCGCCAAGCTCATCAGTACGGGAACTGGTTATTTCGGCGGTCAGGTCACCTTCAGCGATACGCTGTGCCGAAGAAAGCGTCTCTCTCAGCGGAACGGTGATGCTGCGGGTCATTCTCCAGGCAATCAGGAGACTGAGAGTGATACAGACAAGGGTGGCAAAACCAATCTGCCACAGTGCGGTATGCATGTATTTCTGAGCCTGTTCAGACTGAAAGAACGCCAGGTCAGTGATTGACTGATTCAGTTTTCCCGCAGCTGCGGTCATTTCATCTGAGGCGCGTTTTTCGACCTGCACTGACTGGAGATAATTATTTAACAGCGTGGTGCCTGAGGTGGTTTTTTGCGCCACATCGGCCAGAAGCGCACCGAGTGAGGTGTCAGCGAGACCACTAAGCTGACTGACGAGTGGTGAAAAACCGTCTTTGATTTCGTTAAACTTATTCAGTGTGGAAGCATCTGGCCCATGCATGAACGCCTGAACATAAAATGCAGCCTGTTCAGTTTTGAGGCTGAGAGCCAGCAGGGGTGCAGTAAGGTCTGCCGGGACATAAGCCTGTCGGGCAGCCAGTTTTTCCGCCACTGACGTCAGTCCGAGAGCCTGAATATCATTCAGAGAAAGGGCTGCACTGTGGTTGCTTGCGAGAAAGTGCTGACGCTTTTCCTGATACTGAGCCAGAGCAGTATTGAGCGCAGAAAGCTTTTCACGACCGCCTGTTGACCAGGAATATTTCTCAAGATTTTTGTACAAAGCAGACAACTGATTCATCGCCTCACCGTTGAGTTCGATGAATTTAGTGTCGCGGGTGTACTGAAATAGCGTGCGGTTCAGCCTCGCTTTCGCCAGTGCATCAACCATTTGTACCGTGACGTCGCGCTTTTCCGAGTTATCCTGGATTTTTAAAAAACAGAGGGCAGCAAGGACTGATATAGCCAGTGACGCCAGTATAACCAGCAAAAACCCCAGAGTAAGTTTCCTGCCTATATTGAATTTTGACACTTTTTTTATAATATTCATTTTAATAATCCTGGTGTTGAAAAGTACCTGAGACTGACATTTCCTCAGGGTTACGTTACATATCGGCATAGCGACGATATTTATTAGAGCCACTTTCATCACCCGCCCTTAAATAATGATATTTATTGATGCAGATCACCTCCCTTAATATTTGTATCTGGCCGTGTAAATTAAGACCCTGATAATTCACCAGGTTATCATTCAGACTCTAACCTGAAAGGCTCTGCTGAAAAAAAGCGATAACCTATTCCGCAGGCTTCTGATTTTATTGTACAAATTAAAAGACATGAGACGGAATAGCATGTTAACTGAATAAATAGAGAGAAATAGCCTTCAGATCTTAAGGTTTTATTAAGCTTTGTGTTTTTACCTGGAAAGGTATTACCGGAAGGACAGGGGAAAAAGGGCATTTCAGCCTTCTTGTTTTCCAGAATAAGAATACGAGGTCAACGCGTTACTTAATTTTGTAAGCAGCCGATTATGCAAATGAAAAATCATTAACAGGCCTGCTTTTTCATTCAGTCCGGAACCTGCGGGAGGATCTTTTTTCCAGCACGTGCATCAGGGCTAGCGGCACATCCGGTTTAGCGGCTGCCCATCAGCTTTTCAACTTCTTCGGGTTTGTCATGCACACCAAAGCGGTCAACGAGAGTGCGGATCGCCCCGTTCATGCCTCTGACGTCCACGTCGGCACCTTTGCGGCGGAACTTAATCACGATGCGGTTCAGCACGCTGACCGACGTGATGTCCCAGAAATGGGCGAGCGACACGTCGATGACCACGCGATCCAGCGCCTCGTGGAAATCGAAGTGATGGATAAACCGGTCAGCCGAGGCAAAGAAGACCTGCCCGGTTACGGTATAGGTGCGTGTCTCGCCCTTCAGCACCGAGGAGACCGCCATAAAGCAGGCCACTTTGGTGGCAAAGTTCAGCGACGCAATCAGCACGCCGGTCAGTACCCAAACGCCAGATTGTGGGTGGCCACCACCACGGCAACGGTCGCTACGCTGCGCTGGATGACTTTTTTCGGCAACAGCGCAATCTGGCTGATTGTGCAGCAGGGTGCCACTGACCTGCCGCAGACGATCGTGAGCGATCAGACGCTGGCACTGTTCAACTTCCCTGAGCACCTCCCCTTCAGCTCGCTGCTCTCCTTTATTGCCATGGCGATGGTGGCCGTGCTCTTTGTCACCTCTGCGGACTCAGGCGCCAGGGTGGTCGATACGCTGGCATCGGGCGGCACCGACAAGCCCCCCTGTCGGTATGGCCTGTTTAAGGCTTTACGCGTTGACGCCTGTTTGCAACAGTAAACGCCGTTCCGCACCTCAAAACCCGCTATTCAGCTATTTCCCTTGCTGACTTTTCACCCCCGCTATCCGTCAGTGACGCCCTCACCTGTGGCAGGCTTTCCGGGTAATTCTGCTGAATAAACTCAATCATCTTTTCCCTGACGTAACAGCGCAGATCAAAAGCGATTGGCGAGTTCTGGGCAGTCATCAGCATCCTGATAGTCATGGTTTTTTCGGTGGTATCCGTCACCTGAAGTACAGACGTTTCCCCATCCCAGAGTTTGGTTTCACTCAGGACTTTTTCAAACTGCCTGCGCAGCGGCTCCAGCGGCATGGAGTAATCCACATAGAGAAATACCGATCCTAAAATCTGGGCATTATTACGCGTCCAGTTCTGAAACGGATTCTCAGTGAAGTAAGTAATTGGCAGCACCAGACGGCGCAAATCCCAGATGCGCACCACCACATAGGTCAGGTTGATCTCCTCAATCCAGCCCCACTCTTTTTCCACCACCACCGCGTCATCAATTTTGATAGGCTGGGTAAAGGCGATCTGAATACCGGCAAACAGATTAACCAGCGACTTCTGTAAGGCGAAACCAATAATGATACCGGCAACACCTGCACCGGCCAGAATAGTGGTGCCGAATTTACGGACGCCGGGAAAGCTCAGCAGTATCAGTGAAATGCAGAACAGTACCAGGATGACAATAACCACTTTTTTGACATAGATAATCTGCGTACGAATTTTTCGTGCACGAAGATTATTCGAAATATTAATGTCATAGCGGATATAGAGCATATCCTGCGCCACATTGGTCAGCCGTATCAGGACCGAACAGAATGACATAATAATAAAGACGTTGATGATGTTAGTGATTAACTCAAGCGACTCAGGGTGAAAGTTAATGTAGTTAATCCCGACATTGATCATTAATAGCGGTACGAAAAAGAACATGGACCCGCTAAGGTGCTTCTCAAGGGATTTGAACAGCTTTCTGTCGCGACTCTGCCAGTAGCGGATAAAGGCCAGCAGGATAAGCCGGGCCAGGAAGCCCACGATAAACGAAAGCGAGACGAGTAATACAACAGGCACCCATGACGGGAAACCAGATAACTCACCGAATAACAATGGCATTATTTTCCCTTATAGTCAGCTGGCAACCTCAGGCTGTCAGCGAAGTGACAAACTCAGTAACCGTTGTCTGCACGGCTATCCGTTCGTAACACATTTAGCGCCCATGAGTATGAACCATCGCAGCGAAGTTGGCAGGAAATGCGCGATGATACGGCAGATTTACCTCAATGGCCCAAGCGAGCGGTCGGACTATCCCGCCCGGCGTAGCGGAAAATTCAGTAGCAAGTATTGAATCGATGATGAAGCTGGGTCAGCCCATGGGCCTGGTGGTCACAGCAGAAGGCGTGGAAACACAGGGGCAGATGTCTGCACTGGCGGATGCAGGCTGTAATCAGCTTCAGAGCGATCTGTTCAGTCAGGCGGTGCCCGACCTGAGACGCTGATGAAGAGAGCGGCGCCAGACAGTCAGGCAGGTATCATCGCCTGACGGGATAGCCTGAGCGGAGTTGTACGCTCAGGTTATCCGCCAGAAAGACTAACTGCCCAGGCTGTCCAGCAGTGCGGCAGAGGTGGCAACCGCGCCAAAGATGCCGCCCTGCATATGGATCATACTCAGCGCCGCCTCATGATGACGCCGCTCCGTTGCGGCACAGCAATCAGACAGCACCAGACACTCGAAACCGCGATCGTTGGCTTCACGTAGCGTGGTATGAACGCAGACATCGGTGGTTATACCGGTGAGAATCAGATTACGTATGCCACGACTGCGCAGTATCAGCTCCAGATCGGTGGCGTAAAATGACCCCTTACCTGGCTTATCAATCACGACCTCATCCGGCAACGGGGCCAGCTCCGGAATAATCTCCCAGCCTGGCTCGCCGCGCACCAGAATGCGGCCGCACGGTCCGACATCGCCAATGCCGGCATTCATCCGTCTCGAACGCCACCGTTTATTGGCGGGCAAATCGCTGAGGTCGGGCCGATGCCCTTCACGGGTATGGATAATCGGAAACTGCCGGGCGCGCATCGCGGCCAGCACCTGCTGCAACGGGGCGATGGGTGCGCGGGTCAGGCTGACGTCATAGCCCATGCTATCGACATAGCCGCCGACGCCACAGAAGTCGGTCTGCATATCAATCACAATTAACGCCGTGTCAGCCGGGGTGAAACGGCCGTCAAAAGGCCAGGCGTAAGGGGTTGAATTAACGCTGTAATCGGGCATTGCTGTTCTCCATTACCGGGCGCGGCATGCGCATTTTGCTGATCACGCTGTAGCTGATGGCGGCGGTCACCAGACCAATCACTGCTTCACCGAACTGCGGGAAAGCCACATGAGCGATCACCGCACACAGGCTACCTATTGCCCAGGCGGCAAACGCTGTACCACGGAATCGCTGAGCCGGACGCTGCTCACTGATGCGCGCCATAAAGATCAAATCCACAATCATCACAGCACCAAATGGTGGCACCACGATCCCGAGCAGGCTGAGCCACTCCAGGAAGTAAGACCAGACGCCCGCCAGTGCCAGCGCGCCACCAATGGCGCCGAGGATCAGCGTCCACAGACGCATTTTGCTGCTGAACAGATGACTGAAACCCACTGCGCCGTTGTAGAGGCAGTGTGTGCAGACCGATCCCAGATTGATAAAGACAAACAGGCAGGCCACCACCGACAGGATGGCACTGTGCCCCATCAGCATCGGCAGGAAGTTACCGCCATTGGTCAGCGGATCCACCGCCGCGCCCACGGCTACAATTACCACGCCGAACAGATACGAGATGACGTTCGCAACCGGAAAAGCGGAGAAGGCAGCGATGACCGCTGAGCGTCCATTCTTCGACCAGCGGGTAAAGTCAGCGGTCATGGTGCCGGAGTCGGCAAAACCGGCCACCACCATGGTGACGGCGGTGCCCATGCTCATTGCGCCGGCGGCGCTGGCGCTGCCTTTCCACTGCGTCACCACGGAGAAGTCGTGCTGTTTGCTGATCAGCCACAGTGCCACCATCCCGAGCACCACAAACAGCGGCGCGGCGATCATCCCCAGCACGGACAGCGCCCGCACGCCCAGGAACGTGATGCCGGTGTAGAGGATCATGGCAAAGGCCGTCACCGCCAGCGCATTCCAGCCGAAGGTCTGATTAATCACCGTGCCGGTAAGGCCGGTCTGGAAGGCATACCAGCCGATCACCACCGTCGAGAGAAAACCCGAGACCAGGATGTAGCCTTTGCTGCCAAAGGTGCGTCTGGCCTGTAAAGCAAAGTTCATCCCGCTGTTACCGGCGTACCAGCTCAGCGCGCCGACATAGGCGAACAGCACCAGGTTGCCCAGCAGAATGGCGATCAGCGCGGGCCAGAAGCCCAGATGCCAGGTAATGATGCCGCCAAACAGCGCATTGGTGAGGATCATCGGGAATCCAAACCAGACCGCTGAAACAGAGCGGGTTGAATGACGATGCGTCAGCGGCACCGGCTCATGTTCAAATTCCTGCTCCAGCGCAGGTGTGTCAGACGTTTTCATTGGGCGATTCCGGGTTGAAGGTGATTCCACGGCTGAATGCGCTCGAAAGCGGCACTGGCAGCCAGCACTAAAGCATCATCAAGATGACGACCAACAATCTGCATACCGACCGGCAGGCCGCTGGCGGTGAAACCTGCAGGCACTGACGCGGCGGGCTGGCCGGTGAAATTGAACGGGAAGCAGAATGAGAGCCAGTGATCGTTGCGAACCATGCGACTATCAATGATCTCTGGTCCCTGCATTCCCAGCGGAAACGGCGGTACGGCCAGTGTCGGCGTGATCAACAGATCAAAGCGCTGCATGAAGCGCCACAGGCTGTTGCTGACCGCTTTGCGGGTGGCGATGGCATCGGTAAAGTTCTCTGCCCGCCAGTCGCGCTGTAACATAGCGACCAGATGCGGTGACATCGTGCTGCCCTGCTCCACCATCATCTGGCGCATGCCGGTGAGATCACTTTCCATCGCCACCAGTGCGCCAAAAGCGGCTGACGGATCCGGGAAGCCAGGATCGGCCAGCTCCAGTTCCGCACCGATTTCAGCAGCAAATCGCCTTACCGCCGCGCTGACAACAGCGCGGACTTCCGGGTCAACCGCCACATAGCCAAAATCTGCGCTGAATGCGATACGCAACTTGCCAGGCAGATGTTCTGGTGCACCCAGCCAGTCAACGTCGCTGCAGGGGATCGAGTGGCGGTCCCGCATATCCGGTCCTGCCATCAGTGACATCATCAGGGCGGCATCGCGCACGCTGCGCGTCATCGGCCCGATATGCTCCAGCGACTCCCAACTCGACACGCCGGGATAGCGTTCATCACGACAGCCAGGCCATAACGGCACCCGCCCCATCGACGCCTTGAAGCCAAAAATGCCGCAGTGCGCTGCCGGAATGCGAACCGATCCGCCGCCATCGCTGCCCAGTGCAATCGGGCAAAGGCGTGCCGCCACCGCCGCCCCGGAACCCGCGCTGGAACCGCCCGGCGTCATCGCCAGATTCCAGGGATTGCGCGGCGACGGAAACAGCGGATTGTGCCCGACGCCGCTGTAGCCAAACTCCGGCGCGGTGGTTTTACCCAGCAGAATGGCGTCGGCGGCCAGTAGCCGTTCCACCGTGATGTCGTCATCTTCCGGTACGAACTCTTTGTATGCTGCTGAACCGGAGGTAGTGCGGACGTTTGCGGTGCAGATGAGATCTTTTACCGCCAGCGGCACGCCTGCCAGCGCGCCCAGTGTTTCTCCCCGCGCACGTCGGTCATCTATGGCTTTAGCCTGTGCCATCGCAAGCTCGGGTGTCGGGGTGCAAAAGGCCTGCACCGTCGGTTCACGCTGTTCCATCCTCGCCAGCGCCGCAGCGGTCAGTTCGCAGGCTGATACTTCCCCGTTGCGGATCAGAGCGACCATCGTCGTGGCATCGTCGTCTAATAAGGAGTCAAACATGGGTTACCTCGCCAAAAGTGTACCCATGATCTAGTGCATGAAGCGTGCCAGATAGCCGCGAACTCAAGGGGCTGGGTCAGGGATGCGAGGTGGAATACGGGCTGGGATACAAGATCGAATTCTTATGGTGTCAGAAGCGGGTCGCTGTTTATTTTTTCAGCACAGTGATGGCGCAGGGCTGCGCAATAAGGGTGCGTGCCAGGTGAATGGTTTGTGGGCTGGCTTACAGAACGGTGTTGTTAATGCGCAACAGCGGCTGAAATGCTGGAATGAATAACCTCACTTTTACCATGGATGTTTGACGGTGCTGAGCAGGAACTGAAAAATCGAGTTTCAGGGATTCATATGTTACGGCAGGGATGAGAAGTGCGTATTGAAGAAGATATTTATCTCGAAAACTACGAAATCAGACGAAAAAGATTTATTTATGACCGCCAGATTTATCACAGCTACGTTTTTGTTGGCGGCAGCGAAACTTACACTGTCATCGTTGGCGACCGGATAGATGAACAGACCTTTACCCGCATCGGATATCGGATGCCACCCGGTATCTCCTTTCCTGTTAACGGGCTGGCTGAGGTCTGTTTTGACGTGTTCGATGGTCTGGAGTGCATGAGCGATTTTCGCCACATCAGCATTCCCGGATTAGGTAGTGCAGTCGTTTTAAAAAGTGTAGTACTTGCGTTAATGGCACACCATGAAAGCTTCTCTATCGGCGGTTTTGTTTTCCAGCCTGCGTCTGGCGAGATCGTTGAACGCAATCGTCCGACTCCTCTGGAAGAGATCTACGACGCCATGCTTGGGTTAAAAAATGAACTACACTACAATCGCCGAACAGGGTTGCCGAAGAAAGCGCCGCAACCTTTAATCCCGGACTGTTTCCAGGCTTATAAAGTAGTGACTACAGGGAGAGCTTGCTATGTCGTTTTATGATACACACGATGAAACAACCCCTTTGGCTCCGGTTGAAACCCGATATAAAGAGTTAAGGGCACTTTTGATTGCAGAGTGGCTGGCCCGGCCCGATCTGCCCGCCATTAAAGCTCAGTTAGCTCAGGCGAGAAAACGTTCCTCATCTGCCCTGTTGCGCCGCAAGCTGAAAGAACTGAATGCGCGCGACATGCAGGAAGCAAAGATCCCCGATTAGCACTCAAAGGCCCGATAAACGGGCCTTTCGTATTTTAATAGCTTCTGGTTCACCCGCAGGCGGCTTCCCGCCACCCACAATTCACCTCTATTCCGGAAAATCCGTCTCCACCGACGTCTGTTTCCACGCGTCTATCTCAGCCAGCCGCTCTTTGAGCTTACCTGTCACGGCGTCATGGCCCCAGGCACCCATCACCAGATGACGTGGCGGGTTTTCATGCTCGGTAATAGCAATCATCGCCGCGGCGGCCCGCGCCGGATCGCCCTTCTGAGTGCCGCTGTATTCGGATGTCGCTTTCATCCGCGCGGCGGCGGTCTCCGCATAGTCTGGCAGCGTGCTCGGCGTCTGATGCAGTGAGCGTCCGGCCCAGTCGGTGCGGAACGGACCTGGCTCAACACAGGTCACGTGAATGCCCAGCGGACCGGCTTCCAGCGCCAGCGAATCGGACCAGCCTTCCACCGCATGTTTGCTGGCAGAGTAGTAGCCTGAGCTGGCAAAACCGATTAAGCCTGCCACTGAGGTAATGTTGATCACGTGGCCGCTGCGCGCCTTTCTCATTGCGGGCAGCACGGCGCGGGTCAGGGCAAACAGACCGAAAACGTTGGCATCAAACTGCGCGCGGATTTCGCTTTCCACACCCTCTTCCACCGAGCTCTGATAACCGTAACCGGCGTTGTTTACCAGCACATCAATGGTGCCGAACGTGTCCAGGGCCGCACTGACGGCCTGGTCAATACTCAACTGCTGCGTCACATCCAGCGCTACCGCCAGTGCGTTGTCGTGTCCCTCAACCAGATCGGCAATGGACGCGGTATCACGCGCCGTCACAACCACCTTAAAGCCACGCGCGATGGTCTGCTGCGCCAGTTCACGACCAAAACCGGTCGAACATCCCGAGATTAACCAGACAGGGCTGGAATGAGCAGTCATAACAAGACTCCCGTTGAGAATGATGAAGGGGTTTAAGACCCGGACGCGAGGGCATCCGGGAATAAAGGTTAGTGAGACGCGACCGCCCCACTTAGCCCTTAATGCTTTTTATGAAACAGCTGACTGGCGGTGTCGCTGATGATTTGCGCTGCGCCGCGATCGCCCTTCACCATCGACGCCATAAAGGCTTTCGCCTGCTTAAAGGTGATGTGTGGCGGTAATGGCGCGACTTCCGGATCGGTTTTCACCTCCAGTAATACCGGGCGATCGGCGCTGAGCGCACGCTGCCAGGCACCTGCCAGATCGTCAGGATTGTCGACAAAAATACCGACCATTCCCAGCGACTGCGCAAACTCAGCGTACTTCACATCCGGCAGCTGCTGTGACGCGTCGAAGCGTGGGTTACCCTCCATCACGCGCTGCTCCCAGGTGACCTGATTCAGATCCTGATTGTTGAACACGCAGACAATCAGGCGCGGATCGGCCCACTGCTGCCAGTATTTCTGAATAGTGATCAGCTCGGCCATGTTGTTCATCTGCATCGCACCGTCTCCCACCAGCGCCACCACCGGTTTTTCCGGGTGAGCAAATTTCGCGGCAATCGCGTAAGGCACCGCCGCGCCCATACAGGCCAGACCGCCGGAGAGTGACGCGCGCTGTCCCTGCTTCACCCGATAGTCGCGGGCAAACCAGTTGGCGCAGGAGCCGGAATCCGAGGTGACAATGGCGTTGTCCGGTAACTGAGGTGACATCTCCCACACTACCCGCTGCGGATTGACCGGATTAGCCGGTGCCATGGCACGCTCTTCCATCAGCGTCCACCAGTCACGTACCTGAACCGCAATATCCTCCTGCCAGCTGCGATCCGCTTTATGCTCCAGCAGCGGCAGCAGCGCGCGCAGCGTTTCTGCCGCATCGCCATGCAGGTTCACTTCGCTGGGATAGCGCAGGCCCAGCATGGCGGGATCGATGTCTATCTGCACCGCACGCGCCTTGCCCTCTTCCGGCAGAAATTCCGTCCACGGGAAGCCGCTGCCAATCATCAGCAGGGTGTCGCAGTTTTGCATTAAATCGGATGAAGGTTTCGTGCCGAGCAGGCCAATCGAGCCGGTAACAAACGGCGCGTCGTCCGGCAGCACATCTTTGCCCAGCAGCGCTTTTGCGACTCCGGCACCCAGCACATTGGCAACCTGTACCACCTCAACGGCGGCGTTGCGTGCGCCCGCACCGATGAGAATCGCCACTTTTTTACCGGCGTTAAGCACGTCGGCAGCGCGTTGCAGGTCCGCTTCGTAGGGGATAACTTTGGGACGCTGATAGCCGCTGCCGGAATGGGTGAAGCCATGCAGATGCTGCGGCGGCTGCCACTCTTCATCCTGAATATCTTTAGGGATGATGATCACCGCCACGCCGTTTTGCGCTTTGGCAATGCGCACGCCACGATCCAGCAGATGGCGCACCTGTGTCGGGGTCGAAGCTTCCTGAACGAAGTTAGCGACGTCCGAGAAGATGCGGTCCAGGTTCATCTCCTGCTGATAGCTGGCTCCCCGCGCAGTCGCTTCTGCCTGTCCGGCAATTGCCAGCACCGGCGCATGGTCCATTTTGGCGTCATAAAGCCCGGTCAGCAGATGGGTTGCGCCCGGCCCGCCAGTTGAGAGACAGACGCCCAGCTCCCCAGTAAACTTCGCGTGCCCGGCCGCCATAAAGGCCGCCATCTCCTCGTGCCGCACCTGAATAAATTCGATGCCGTCACCTTTAGCGTTAGCGCGCTGGATAGCTCCCAGCACGCCGTTAATCCCGTCACCTGGATAGCCGTAGATGCGTGTGACGCCCCACTCTTTCAGGCGCTGGACAAAAAAATCACTGGTTTTCATGCTCATCGTCGCGTTGCCTTCATAGTCCATGCAGACTTAAAGCGTAGTCGACGATGCGCACTCTCCGTTAATTGTTCGCCATGGCCGGGTATCGCTGATGCAAATCACTGAATATTTGATTCATATCCGCCGTTTCGCCTATCTCCGCTACCGCCCGGAATACCTGGGTTTTCAGGAAATGACGCCAGCTGACCGGTGCGCCTGCCAGAAAAGCGGTCAGCAACTGGTAACGCTGAGGTGTCCAGAGCGTTTCAAAGCGATTCCGTGCCTCGCCGTGCTCAAAATGCTGCGCAGCGCGTTGCGGCATCGCGGCGCGCAGGCGTGCTGTGGCTGACTCATCCACACCGTCATCAACGATCACTACGCCATACTGCGCCCGGGCTGCTGCGACGCTGAGATAACCACAGCGCACATCCTGCATGACCGCCTCAGTCTCGCGCTGTGACGGCAGGCCATAACCGCCCGCGCCAGGGCCGCGCACTTCGACCACGTCACCCGGCTGGCAGTGGATTACGTCTGTGTTGCCGTGATTGATAACCTCGCCATCGCGCCGGGTGCGGAAGTAAGAGAGCGCCCCGTTCTGCCCGCCCACCAAGCCCGCCGAGGCAAACACCGACCGGTTACGGTTGCGCGCGGTAATCGTGGTGTTGGGCGAGAAAATCTCAAATGCCATTTCGGTCGCTAAGCCGCCGCGATAGCGACCTGGGCCGGCGCTGTCCTGGGCCAGCCCGTAACGATGAAAACGGATCGGGACTTCCGCTTCGTTGATCTCAATGGGCGTGTTTTTCAGGAAGGCAGACAGCCCGCCAGAGCCGTCAGGCCCGTCATGACGCGGCGTACCGCCCGCGCCACCACCCACTGGACCCAGAGAAGCAACCACGCTGCGGTTATGCGTCTGCGTGCGGATGTTCATGATTGAATTACCGCCCGGTGAATTGGCGGGAAGACGGTCCGGCATCGCCAGCGAGAAGACGCCGATTGTCGCAATCTGCGACAGTGCACAGGTCAGCGAGCGCATCCCCACCGCCGCCGGTGCTTCACAATTCATCACCGTACCCGGCGGCAGGATCGCCCGGGTCGGTCGCAGTGTTCCCGCGTTCAGCAGCAGCGAACGATCCAGTGTGGAGAGCACATAAGTGACGCCCACCAGCGCCAGCGGATGCCGTTCACGGCCGCCGGTCGGCATGTTCAGTGACGAGGCCAGCTGCGGGTCGCTGCCGGTGTAGTCCAGCTCCAGCTGATCGCCCTGCACCCGCAGTGTAATGGCGATACGGCAGGGATAACCGCCCTCGCCATCTTCATCGGCGTAGTCGGCATAAAAATACTCCCCATCGGGAATGGTGCTGATAATGCTGCGGGCCTGTGCTTCGGCGTAATCGAGAATCCCTTCTATGCCCTGTAAAAAATCGTCGATACCAAAACGGGCGATAATGTCGTGGATTTTACGCTCACCGACGTTAACTGAAGCCAGCTGTGCTTTGAAATCACCCCAGTTCTGGTCCGGCACCCGCACGTTGAGCCGCATGATGCTGGCGACCTCTTCATTGAGCTGCCCCTGCCGCATGATTTTCAGTGGCGGGATGCGGATCCCCTCCTGCACGATATCGGTCAGCGAGCGCGACAGTGAGGCGGGTACCGCGCCGCCGACGTCGGTGTTATGAATGTGCCCCACCACGAAGCAGACAATTTCGCCCTGGTAAAACACCGGCTTCCAGATGTGGATATCGGGCGAGTGCGTTGCCACATTGCCGGCGTAGGCGTCATTAGTAATGCAGATATCGCCGTCGGCGTAATCGTCAATCAGTGCCAGCACCGGCGCATAGTCGATGCCGCTGTACCAGGGTGCGCCAAAACTGCGCGGCGAGGCAAACGCCAGTCCGGTGCGGCTGACAATCTGGCAGGAGAAATCTTCCGTCTCTTTAACAAAGGTGGAGTGCGCGGTACGCATCAGGGTAAAGGCCATTGCATCGGCAGCAGCGGCGCAGTAGTTCGCCAGGATTTGTAAGTTACGTCCATCAATCGCCATATTATGCCTCGTTCGCCGTGATCAGCAGGTTACCAAAGGAATCGACCGTCACGCCCATACCGGGCGGCACGCAGGTGGTGCAATCGTTCTGCGCAATGATGACCGGACCCCGTAACTGATGGCCGGCAAGCAATACTGTTCGCAGCACCACATCCACCTGATGCCATGCGCCGTCGATCCATGCATCGGTCTGTTTCAGCACTGGCACCGGTTCTGTCGCCGTTGCGAGCCGGTTAATCACCGGTTTTGGCGTGGGTGAGGCGATCACCAGCCGCAGGTTAATCAACTGCACCGGTGCCTGCGGGTCACTGTGACCAAACAGCTGCTGATGCTGGCGATCAAAGGCGTCATGCAGCGCAGTGAAATCTGCCTGCGTCAGCCAGCTCGCCTCCAGCGGCACGTCGATTTCAAACGACTGTCCGTGATAGCGCATATCCGCGCTGAACTGCAGGCTATAGGGCATGTCGCTGCCGTGCTCCTGCGTCAGCCAGTTGCAGGCGCGCTGCTGCAAGGCTTCGGCTTCACTGGCTAATGTGTCAGCCAGCGCAGGCGTCAGGTCGCCGTAGAGTGTGCGGATAAAATCGTTGCGGATGTCCGCTACCAGTCCGCCTAATGCGGAGAGCACGCCTGGCGTAGGCGGAACAATCACCCCTTTCATGTTCAGTTCGCGGGCAAGAAAACAGCCCATCATCGGGCCCGCTCCGCCAAAGGCGAGGAACCAGAATTCACGTGGGTCGAGGCCAAAGCGGGACAGCAGGCCACTGGTGTCGCTGTACATGCTGGAGATCGCCAGTTGAATAGCGGTTTCCGCGGTTTCCTCGACCGAAATAGTGAGGGCATCGGCCAGGGGCTGCCAGGCCGCCCGGGCGGCGGCAACATCCACCGTCACGGCGTTATAACCCAACGCACCGTGGCCCATCATGCCGCAGGCGGCAAAGGCATCGGTGGCCGTCGGCTGTGTGCCGCCGCGCTGGAAGCAGACCGGACCCGGCAGCGATCCGGCACTGTCTGGTCCCATCTGCAATACGCCCTGCCCGTCAATCCACGCCAGCGAGCCGCCGCCTTGCCCCACTGAGGTGACGGCGACAGAAGGAATAAAGATCGGGAAGTCGCCGATGATTTCGCCGTTGCCCTGCGCCACTTTGCCGTCAATGATCACCGCTACGTCGGCGCTGGTGCCGCCAATATCCAGGCTGAGGATTTTGTCAAAACCGCAGGCGCTGGCCAGATAGCTGGCCCCGATCACCCCGGAGGCGGTGCCCGAGAGCACCATCTGGACGCATTCGCGTTTCGCCTGCCCGACGCCCATTACCCCACCGTTGGATTTGGTGATACGCGGCGGCGGCTTTACGCCAAGCCGTTTCAGCGCCTGCTCAAAGGATTCCAGGTAGTGAATGACCATCGGCTGCACGTAGGCATTAATGGTGGCGGTGATGGTGCGTTCATATTCACGAATAATCGGCCAGATGTCAGCGGAACAGGAGGTCAGCAGCTCAGGCGCGACTTCCTCAATAATCGCTTTTACTGCTGCTTCATTATGCCGGTTGCGATAGCTGTGCAGCAGCGACACGACAATACCCTGACAACCTGCGGCGCGTGCCTGCTCAATGGCGTCCAGCACGCTCTGACGATCAGGCGCGTGCAGCACATTGCCGTGGGCGTCAATGCGTTCGCGGATGGCAAATACCCGGTCGCGGGTAATCAGCGGTGCGGCACGCCGGGAGAAAAGATCATGGATATGCGGAATTTTCAGCCGCGCCAGCTCCAGAACATCGCAGAAGCCCTCGGTAGCAAACAGTGCCAGCCGCACACCGCGCCGCTGGATCACCGCGTTAATCCCTACCGTCGTGCCGTGGGTAAAGTAGCCAATCTCAGCGGGATCAATGCCCTGATGCTGCTGAAATTGCGTCAGCCCGGTCTCGATTTCGCTGCCAGGTTTGTCCGGGCGTGACAGGACTTTGAGGGTATGGATCTGGTTCGTTTGCTGGTCCAGCACGGCGAAATCAGTAAAGGATCCACCAATATCCACGCCAACGCGGTATCGCATATCGGGTTAACTCCAGAGTTATGAGAGCGGAAATTCCATCAGCGTCTCGGGATGCTGCACAACACGCCAGCCGAGTCGCTGGTAGACCTGATGGGCATCCTGGGTTGAAAGCATCCAGCGGTGCACCGTTTGCAGCTCCGGATGTTCACGGACGCAGGTCGCCAGCCAGCTGCCCAGCCCGTGACCGCGCCAGTTTTCATCAATGATCACGTCGCACAGCCAGCCAAAACGGGTGTAGTCAGTGATCAGTCGGGCAAAACCTATCTGAGTCTGCTGGTGATAAAGACCAAACGGCAGCGAACCGGCAATCGCCCGCGTGGTTTTGGCCTGCGGCTGACCTTTGGCCCAGTAGGACTTCTCCGCCAGCTGAATATGGATCCAGGCAAGGTCCAGCCGCTGGCGATCGGTAGAAATGGTGAACATATCGCGCTGCCACTGCTGATCAGCAATCTGTAATGAGTCCATGGCAACTCCTTGTATCGGTTGAAATCATTTTAAAAGGGTTCGGACGATGGTTGAGGCTGTAGCGCGCCCTGAAACCGGGTGCAGCCACTGAATTTTGTAACGGAAAAAAATTTTATGCTGAGGGAAGATTGGGCAGATTAAAGCGGTATAGAGGTAACGGGATAACGGGTCAGGCAGGCAGCCAAAAAGCGGGATGGGTGTGACGGCCCTCTCTCCGGTGGACGCAGGAGAGAGGCAACGCCGGGCAGACATTTATACGCCGAACTCCACAGTGTGCTTCCCGATGAGCGATCGTAACGGCACGCTGCTTTTCATGATCGGGGATTTAATCACGATATAGCTGAAGTACTTATCAATGCCGATCTGCGCATCCAGCATCTTCTCAATCACTTCCTGATAATGTTCAATGCTGCGGGTAATAAAGCGCAGCAAATAGTCATAGCCGCCGGTGATCAGATGGCACTCCATCAGCTCATCGACGTCGCGCATCGCACTTTCGAACTTCATAAAATCTTCGCGGCGATGGCCTGACAGGGTGACTTCGGTAAAGACGGTCACCGAATCGGTAATGCGGGTGAGATTAATGTGCGCTTCATAACCGGTGATAAAACCAGCCTGTTCCAGACGTTTGACCCGTTGCAGACAGGGACTGGGCGAGAGACCGACGGCGTCGGCGAGGTTAACGTTGCTGATACGGCCATCTTTCTGGAGTTGCACCAGGATGTTGATGTCGATGCGGTCAAGTTTCATTAAGCCGTTCATAGCACCCCCCTCATTGTCAGAGCCTGTTGGGCCAGGCGCTTAATCAAATGTTCAGAACCTCCCGAAGATATAACACGCTTTACCGTAAACGCGCCAGCGCTTCGCAGTGGTTATACCAGCGGGAGGCTTTCAAATTATTCTAATAAAATCAATGAGGAATGCAGATTTAACCCAACCGGCCCGTGGCGCGGGCCAGCGCAATATCAAAGATATGCAGTGCCTCTTCCAGTTGTGAGTCGGTCGTGACCAGCGGCGCCAGGAAACGGATGGTGTTGCGATGCAGGCCGCATTTGATCAGCAGCAATCCTTCCTGGCAGGCGCTGTCGAGGATCTTCTGGGTAAGCGCCGCATCGGGACGCCCCGTTTCGAAGTCGAGAATTTCCACCGCCTGCATAAAGCCCACGCCGCGCACATCACCAATGCAGGCATATTTGTCCGCCAGCTGTCGCAGACGGGCGTTGAGCTGTTCGCCGAGCTGACAGGACCGCTGCAACAGGTTCTCATGTTCAAACAGATCCAGTACCGCCAGCGCCGCCGCACAGCCCAGTGCGTTGCCGCCGTAGGTGCCGCCTAACCCGCCTGGCGTTGGCGCATCCATGATCTCTGCACGGCCAACCACACCGGAAATCGGCAGACCGCCGCCGAGGCTTTTCGCCAGGGTAATTAAATCTGGTTTGATCCCCAACTGCTGGAAGGCAAACATGGTACCGGTGCGCCCAAAGCCGGATTGCACTTCATCACAGATCAGCAGAATGCCGTGCTGGCTGGTGATACGACGCAGAGCCTGCATAAAGGCCGGTCCGGCTGGCAGGAAGCCGCCATCGCCCTGTACCGGCTCGATGATAATCGCAGCCACACGCTCAGGCAGTATCTGCACGGCGAAGAGCTGATCCATCGCCTTCAGGCAGTCCGCTTCGGTGATGCCGTGCAGCGGGTTCGGGAATGGCAGACGATAGATGTCGCCAGGGAACGGACCAAAGTTCTGTTTGTAAGGCGCGGACATACCGGTCAGGGTGACGCCCAATAAGGTACGCCCATGAAACGCACCATCAAACGCGATGATGCCAGGCCGCTGGGTGTGCGAGCGGGCAATCTTCACCGCATTTTCCACGGCTTCGGCGCCGCTGGTGAAGAAGACGCTTTTGAATGCCTCATCGCCGCCGACCAGTTTGTTCAGCCGCTGTGCCAGTTCAATGTAGCCCGGATAGGCCACCACCTGAAAACAGGCGTGAGAAACCAGACCCAACTGCCTGGTGACCGCATTGACCACCGCAGGGTGATTGTGGCCGACGTTCAGCACGCCGATGCCGCCAACAAAGTCGAGATAGCGATTGCCCTCCACATCCCATACTTCACTGCCTCTGGCGCGTTCGATCACCAGCGGATGGGCGGTCACTACACCGCGCGGCACATTCTGCTCACGTGCATCCAGTAACAGGCTGTTATCGGAATATGCTTGCTGCTCTGCCATGACATTCTGCATTTTAAACCCTCATCCACGTAACGTTCGGTTGGCTCAAGTATCGCAACCTGCTGGTTTCTTACGCTGCCGTAATTCCCCAGGCAGCGGCATTTCCTGTCAAAATCCCGCTGCATTCAGCAGGGAAATTTCTCTGCCAGCGCCTGACGAATCAGGGCGACAAAAACGTTAATGCCATGCGGGATCAGCGCATCATTGAAGTCGTAAGCGGCATGGTGCAGCGGCTTGCAGGGTGCCGATCCCAGCCACAGATAGGCACCGGGGCGCGCCTGCAGCATAAAAGCAAAATCTTCTGAGGTCAGCGCGGGCTGTGGTGCGAGGTCAGCCGGGATGCCCGCCTGCTTTAGCGCCTCAAGGGAAAGCTGCGCTTCCGTTGCGCTGTTGATCGTCGCCGGGTAGTAGCGCCGATAGCTGACCTCTGCCTGCAGGCCGTGGGCGGCGGTGATGTGCGCCGCCATCTGGCGCAAACGCGCTTCAATCGTATCCTGTGCAGTCGGGCTGAAGGTGCGCACCGTGCCGGTGATGTTCGCCTCTGCCGGGATCATGTTGTGTGAAAAGCCACCCTGCATTCGGGTAACGGTGAGCAGCGCGGTTTCGCATGGGTCGAGTGCGCGTGAAACCAGGGTATTCAGCTGCACCACCAGCTCACTGGTCGCAAGAAGCGTATCGCATGTGAGATGAGGCTGCGCAGCGTGACCGCCGCCACCCAGCACCCGAATATCAAAGCGGTCGGCTGCCGCCATGATGGCGCCGGGCCGGGTCTGCACCTGACCGAGGGGCAGTTCAGGCCAGTTATGAATGGCGTAGACCGCCTCACAGGGAAAGCGGCTGAAAAGGCCATCCTCGATCATCGCCTTTGCGCCCGCCTGCCCCTCTTCGGCAGGCTGAAAGATAAAGCAGACGCTGCCGTCAAAGCTGACGTCGCGCGCCAGTTTTTCGGCGGCCCCCAGCAGCATCACAGTATGACCGTCATGGCCGCAGGCGTGACTCACCTGCTCTGCCTGGCTTTGCCACTCTGTGCCGCTCTGATCCTGCATCGGCAACGCATCCATATCGGCGCGCAGGCCGATCATGCGGTCACTGCTGCCCTTTTTCAGTATCCCGACCACGCCGGTTTTACCGATGCCGCGATGCACCTCCATGCCCAGCTGTTGCAGGAAATTCGCCACCATCTCGCTGGTGCGTTGCTCCTGAAAGCCCAGCTCCGGGTGCGCATGCAGATCGCGGCGCAGTGCCACTAAATGTTCCATCTTAATATCCTCGCGAACGGTCAATTTCACCGTGCAGCGGTTCGCCACGCTGGTAGCGCCGCAGGTTTTCCAGCAGTGCCGCAATGGCGCTCTCATTCTGCGTCTGGCTGGCGATGTGTGGGGTGAGCCAGATGGCGGGATGGTGCCAGAACGGATGGCCCTGAGGTAACGGCTCCGGATCGGTGACATCAATCACGGCAGCACGGAGCTGACCGCTCTCCAGCGCTTTGAGCAGATCGTCATGGTTCAGTTGCGGGCCGCGACCGGCCTGCACCAGCGCCGCGCCCTGGGGTAACTGATTAAACAGGCTGTGGTTCAGCAAACCCCGCGTCGTGTCGGTCAGCGGCAGCAGGCAGATCAGAATTTCGCTGTGGGCCAGGAAGTCAGCGAGCTGATCAGCGCCGTGCCAGCAGCGTACGCCAGGAAAGTGGCGTGGTGTGCGGCTCCAGCCTGCGCAGTCAAAACCCAGCGCCACCAGTTGCACTAACGCGGCCTGACCCAGTTCGCCCAGCCCCATCACGCCGACCCGCCGCTGCGAGGCGGGTAATGCCACGTGCGCCAGCCACTGCTGCTGGCGCTGCTGATGAAAATAGCGCGGCATATCACGATGCAGCCCGAGCACCGCAAAGGTGACATATTCCACCATGCCCTGCGTCAGACCCGGTTCGATCATCCTGATTACTGGCAGGTCGGGCGGCAGCGCACTGAAGTCAAACTGATCGGCGCCGGCACCCACCGAGAAGAGCAGTTTCAGGTGTGGAAACCGCGCCGGAATGTCTGCCGGAGGCTGCCAGGCAACCAGCGCCTCAACCTGGTCTGGTTCACCGGTCTCTGGCCAGATATGCAGGTGAATGTCAGGTGCATGTTCTGCCAGCCAGCGCTGCCAGATCCGCCCACGTTCAGGCTCCGATTTATAGACGATATGCATCAGGCCATCGCCTGCGTCATCAATCCAAACGCCTGCATACCCTGCGGTGTCCAGGGCATGCCGCGCACCATTGTGGTGGGCGCATCGACCTGAGGAATACCGAGAGAGGTTAGCCAGGCAGCCATCGGCAGCGCGGCGTCGGTGTCGATTCGCAGGAATTCACCCTGTAACGACTGCATCAGCGAGGCGACCAGCGCCTGCGCGATCGCAAAGTCAGCGGCGATTACCGGGCCAATTGCCCAGCCGTGCCCAAAGCGGCGCAGGCTGGCGAAGCCCTGAATCTGCTGTGATGCGTCCTCTAAAATCACCGTCTGACAGTCGCGCAGTAAATGCGCAATAAGCGCCGGGCGATGCATACCGTGTGCCTGCTGATCCAGCGTCACCAGCGTGCTGTGATCGGCCAGTGTCGCCGGGCGCAGCTGGCATCCCGCCGGGATCACAACGTCTGGCAGCGTGGTGACTTCACGGGTCTGGTGCTGACGAATCTCACCACAGCTGACAAACCCGAGCTTTTCATACAAGCCTTTGCCCATTTCAGTGGCGTGCAGACGCACGTTGTAATCCGGTACTTTTTCCAGTTGCGCCAGCATCAGCTGTTTGCCGAGGCCACGCCCCTGCTGCTGGTTATCGACAATCACCAGACCCAGCGTGGCGGCACTGTCGCCCCAGCGCCAGAGCACGGCACTGCCGATCAGCCTGCCCTGCTCTTCAATCACTGTGCCCTCGCCCAGCTGCAGCGCCAGCGCCCAGTCTTCGCGTCGGTGGGGCCATTTCAGTGCCTGCGTCATGCTGAAGCACGGGTTAAGATCGTCTGGCGTCATTGCGCGTATTGTCAGGCTCATTAAAACTCTCCTTACATCATGCCTGGTGTTTCAAGTCCGCTGCCGTCCACCAGACGACTGTAGCGGTACGGCGTTGGATCAACGATAGGGGTGGCTTCGGTGGCAAGATCCGCCGCCAGTCGACCGGCTCCCGGTCCGATACCGAAGCCGTGGGCGCTGTACCCTGCAGACAGCACCAGCCCCGGCAGTTTCGCCACGGTAGAGATCACCGGAATTGCGTCCGGGGTACTGTCGATCATGCCGCCCCACGACTGCGCCAGCCGGAGGTTCGCCAGCGCCGGGTATTCACGCCGCATCGCCGCCAGCCCCTCTTCCACGATTTTTGCATCGGCGGCCGGATCGAGAATGCGCATGCGCTCAAACGGTGACTCGCGGTCAAATGCCCAGCCACCCATCGCCTCCGGGCCGTTGAAGAACGGCGACAGCCCAAGGTTGAGGGTGAGATTCTTGCGGCGACTTTTGAATGTGGGATAGAACTGACGAGCGTAACGCAGCCCCTGTGCGCCTGGCTCCAGACGCCCGCGACCCGAGACGGAGACGGTGTAACTGCCATCCATCTGCGGCCGGCAGGCAAAGCCCGGCGTGTAGAGCGGCATGGCGATCGCCTGCTCGATAGGCTGGGTACGGAAAGCGGTGCCAATAACGTTGCCCAGCGGCAGATCGATGCCATGACGACGGCAGAACATCGAGGTCCACGCTCCGCCGGCACAGATAACCCGGCTGGTTTTGATCAGACCGCGTTCGGTCCAGACGCCGCTGACACGGCCGCCAGCGATATCCAGCCCGCGCACCGCACACTGCTGAAACAGCATTGCGCCTTTTTTCAGCGCGCCCGCCACCAGCCCAGGCGCAGCGAGGCGCGGTTCGGCGTGGCCGTCGGTCGGCGCTGAGAGACCGCCCCGCCACGGAGTGGTGCTGCCCGGCGTCATTGCTTTGGCCTGCTCCGCCGTGAGAATCGAACTGTTTACGCCATAGCCCTTTGCCATCTGGATCCACTTGTCCCAGGCCGCAATGTCCGACTCTTCCTGCGTGGCGTAGACCAGACCACTGCGCCGGAACCCAAGCTCTTCGCCAGTTTCATCATTTAGCTCACCCCAGCGTTGCAGCGCATAAATAATCAGCGGCAGTTCGCGCTCATCGCGGTTCTGCTGTCGACACCAGCCCCAGTTGCGGCTTGACTGCTCTGCCCCTACCAGGCCTTTCTCAATCAGCACAACCTTCACTCCCTGCTTTGCCAGCTCCCAGGTGGCTGCGGCACCGGCAATACCGGCGCCAATCACCACCACATCGGCGGAATCAGGGAAATTCGCACTGTCCTGTACATAACGAATCGGTGCAGGCATAACACAATAACCTCTGTTGTCAGTATCGGGTCTGGCGCAGGGCAATATCGCCGCTGTGCGTAAGTACGTCGCCTGCGCTATGCATCACTGCACTGCAGGCGGGTAAATCAGAGCGCGCTAACTCACTCTGCTTTTAAAATCTCTTCATGCTCATCCAGCCAGCCCTGACGCAGCTCCGGCACCGCGCGTTTCAGCCGCTCGAAATAGAGTTCACTGGTCGGCTTGTCGTAGTCATTACGTGCCAGCTGAGTGACGATCCGACCGCTCTTCATTACCACAATTTCGTCGCACACCGCGCGAACGGCATGCATGTCGTGGCTGATAAAGATTACTGAGAGGCCCAGCTCACGGCGCAGCTCGCTGATTAAGTCGAGTACGGCGGCGGCAACCACGGTGTCCAGCGCCGAGGTCACTTCATCACACAGAATCAGGTCCGGTTCAGCCGCCAGGGCACGCGCAAGATTGACGCGCTGCTTTTGCCCGCCAGAAAGTGCCCAGGGACGCCGCCACAACACGCTGCGTGGCAGCTGTACCAGATCCAGTAGCTGATAAAGTCGCTGCTGGCGGGCCGAACCACTCAGGCCGTGAAACAGCGTCAGCGGTCGCGACAGGATACGTTCAACGCTGTGGGCCGGATTCAGTGCGGTATCCGCCATCTGGAACACATACTGAATGCGCCGCAGCTCGTTGTCAGGACGTTTTTGCATATCGCCCGCAATGTAGTGGCCGTTAAACAGGATGTGGCCGTGACTCGGGGCATTAAGTCCGGCAATGGCATGCGCCAGGGTGGTTTTGCCCGAGCCTGACTCACCGATAATGCCAATCGCCTGTCCTTTCCACAGTTTGAGGTTGATCTCCTCCAGAATGCGCACTTTCGAATGGCCGTCGCTGCCGCGCGGGCCATAACCTGCGTTGAGGTCGCGCACCTCCAGCAGCGGCTGAATATCGGCAGCAGCCGGGCACCAGTTGCTGGGCCGCTCTTTCTGCCGCGCGGCGTCCATCAGTAAGCGGGTGTACTCCGCCTTTGGCGCGCCAATCAGATGCGCCGTGCTGCCATACTCCGCCATTTTGCCGCGCAACAGCACCAGAATCCGGTCAGCCATCTGTGCCACCACGGCCAGATCGTGACTGACGTAAATCGCGGTGACGCCACGCTGCACCACCACGCGGCGAAACGCTTTCAGCACTTCCACCTGGGTGGTCACATCCAGTGCGGTGGTCGGCTCATCGAGGATCACCACATCCGGATCGCCAATCAGCGCCATCGCCGTCATCAGACGCTGTAGCTGTCCGCCCGATACCTGGTGCGGAAAACGGTCGCCAATGGTCTCGGGGTTCGGCAGCGCCAGTTCGCGGAACAGGCCTATGGCCTTCTCTTTCGCCGCTTTGCGCGTCAGGGTGCCGTGAATAACTACGGGCTCAATGACCTGGTCGAGAATCTTCATGCCCGGATTAAACGATGCCGCCGCGCTCTGGGCGATATAGGCGACGTTGTTGCCGCGAAAGGCGCGTAACTGGCCTGGCGTCAGGCTGTTAACATCGGTGCCAGCAACGTGAATGTTACCGTCGGCAATGCGGCAACCACTGCGGGCATAGCCCATCAGTGCCATGGCGATGGTGGTTTTACCTGAGCCGGATTCGCCTATCAGCGCCAGCACCTCTCCCTTCTGCACGGTAAAATGAATGTCGGAAACCAGGTCAATCTCTTCGCCGCGATCGGTCTGCGCGGTGACGCGCAGTTTATCCACCGATATCACTGGCATGGCGGTATGTGGTGTCACGTTCATGCTCCCTCCTTCGCCAGCGTCATCGGACGCATCGCCTGAAGGCTGTCTATAAACAGGTTGGCGCCAATGGTCAGGCTGGCAATCGCCAGCGCGGGCATCAGGACGGCAGGCGAACCGTCAAATAGCCCCTGCATATTTTCACGCACCAGCGTGCCCCAGTCGGCATACGGCGGCTGAACGCCCAGACCGAGGAAACTCAGCCCGCTCAGCAGCAGCACGATATAGACAAAGCGCAGGCCAAAGTCCGTCAGCATCGGGTGCACCATGTTAGGCAGGATGTCGTGAATGGCGATATACCAGCGGCTTTCGCCCCGCAGCCGTGAAGCACGGACGTAATCCATGCTGCGCAGCGAGCTGGCCATGGCAAAAGCGATACGAAATGCACCCGGCCAGTAGGTGAAAACCGCCGTCAGGATCAGCATCGGCAGCGAGGAGCCAAATACCGCGACGATCATCAGCGACAGCACTTTGCCTGGCAGCACCAGCAGCGCGTCATTGACACGGCCCAGTAACTCCTCCAGCCAGCGTCCCGTGACCGCGGCCAGCAGAGCCAGCAGCGTGCCGATCAGACTGGCCAGCAGCGCCGCACTCAGTGCCAGGCCGATAGAGAATTTCGCGCCGTAGAGAATACGGCTCAGCATGTCGCGTCCCAGATAGTCGGTGCCCAGCAGGTTATCCGCCGTCAGGCCACCCATCAGCGGGCCGCCGCCGATGTCATCAATGCTGTGTGGTGCCAGCGATGTGCCGAATACCGCCATCAGAAGCCAGAACAGCGACATCATCAGACCCAGCCGACCTGACCAGGAAAGAGACTGAAAGAAACGCCAGGGCAACAAGAGAGTATTCATGCGCTTCTCCATTTCGGGTTAAAGGCGATAGTCAGAATGTCGGCCGCCAGCAGCAGCACCAGATAGCAGGCGGCGAACAGCATCACGCAGAGCTGCACCACCGGCAGGTCGCGGTTACTGACCGCATCCACCAGCTGGCTGGCCAGACCGGGATAGCTGAAGATGGTTTCGATGATGATCACTCCGCCAAACAGATAGGAGAGACTGAGTGAAATCGCGTTGGCGATAGGGCCGACCGCATTGGGCAGCGCGTGGCGCAGCACGGCGCGAAGCGGTGACACTCCTTTCAGCAACGCCATCTCCAGATAGGGGCTGTCGAGCTGATTGATAATGGCGGCCCGCGTCATGCGCGCCATCTGCGCCACCAGCACGCAGCAGAGTGTCAGCACCGGCAGCGCGTATGCTTTGAGGTAGCTCAGCAGGTCGCTGTCCGGGCTGCCGAACGACATCGCCGACACCCAGTGCAGTTTGACGGCGAAAATCAGCACCGCCACGGTGGCCACCAGAAATTCCGGTACCGCAACCGTCGCCATCGTGCCGATAACCAGTGCCCGATCGAGCCGGGAACCGCGATTCATCGCCGCGATGATGCCGATGATCAGCGCCATCGGCACGCAGATCAGCGTGGTGATACCCGCCAGTTCAAAGGTGGCGGGGATACGCTGCGCCACCAGCTGTGAGACCGGCAGATGGCTGGCAAACGAGGTGCCGAAATCGCCCTGCACCATGCCGGTCAGCCAGTGGATATAGCGCATCAGCAAAGGCTGATCGAGACCCAGCTGCTGCCGTAACGCCGCCACCGTTTCCGGCGTGGCGTTCTGGCCGAGGATCATCTGTGCCGCGTCACCCGGCAGCAGGCTGGTGATGAAAAACACCACCGCCGAGACGATAAGCAAAGTCAGGATGCCGGCGCCAATCCGCCGGGCAATCAGGAACATCATGTATCGGTTCATCGGCGTACTCCTTAAAAGAGCCTGTTGGGCCAGGCGGGGATCAGGCTGACAGCCACGCAAACTCATGGAAGCGATAACCCATCATCATGCCCGACGGCCAGGCCTCTACCCCTTTAACCTTCCTGTTATAACCATCGGTGGAGCTGATAAAGGTGGGGATAATCGTGCCGCAGTGGTCATAGATCAGAGCCTGCATGTCGCCATACATCTGCTTGCGTTTTGCCTGATCGCGCTCACCGCGTGCGGCGACCACCAGCTGATCAAACTGGGGATTTTTCCAGCCCGATTCGTTGTTCGGAGCCGTAGAGAGGTAGAACTGGGAAAAGAGCATATCAAGCGTTGGACGCGGGTTTATCGAGCCATATCCGATCGGATCTTTCATCCAGTGCGAAGACCAGTAACCGTCATAGGGCACGCGGCGTACTTTCACGTTGAGACCCGCCCCACGCGCCATCTGCTGAATCAGCTGTCCGCCTTCGTTCGCGCCTTCGATATTCGGCGTGGTGATGATCTCTACCGTGGAGCCTGTCATGCCTGCCTTTTTGATATGAAATTTCGCTTTTTCAACGTCGAGCGGGCGCGGCTTGAGGTCGGCGTTGTAAAGCGGATGCCACGGCGGAACCGGGGTGTCATTACTGACGTCGCCGTATCCCTGCAGTACGGTTTTCACCAGCATTTCGCGCGGCTGCAGGTATTTCATTGCCAGCACGAAATCTTCGTTGTTACCTGGCTTAACATCGGTGCGGATGATCAGGTTGGTATACATGCCCGATTTACTCTCCAGCACACCAAATTCATTGCTGCCTTTAAGGCGCTTGCAGTCAGCGGCGGTCAGTGTCGACACTATCTGCAGATCGCCCGACATCAGGGCATTGACGCGTGCCGCGCCGTCGGTGACACCAATCAATTCCACCTCATCCAGATGGGGCAGTCCGGGCTTGTAGTAGTTGGGGTTTTTCGTGCCGATGGTGCGCGTACCTGGCATAAACGTTTTGCAGACAAAGGGACCGGTGCCGATGCCTTTGCTGAAATCGGTGGTGCCATCCTTCACAATCAAAAACGGTGGTGTTGCCAGCATGTAAGGGACATCGAAGTTGGCACTGTTGAGCTCCAGCTGCACCTCATTGTCATTCACCGCACTGAACGATTTAAACTGATCGGCCAGCTTAAAAGCGATAGAGGCGATGGCAGGATCTTTGTGGCGGCTGAGCGAGAAGATCACATCTTTCGCGGTCAGCGGTTTGCCATCGTGAAAGGTCACCCCTTTACGCAGTTTGATATGCCAGGTGATGCCGTCGCTGGATTCAATCGATTCGGCCAGCGCCGGTTTCGCCATCAGGTTTTTATCCAGTTCGGTCAGGCCGCTGTAGAACATAAACTGACGGGTGTAATCCGCACTGTTGTTACTTTTGGCAGGATCGAGCGTGTCGGTGGCTGACGCATTCGACATCGCTGCCCGCAGTTTTCCGCCTTTAACCGGCTTGTCATCCGCCAGTGCTTTCCCTGAAAAACCGATCAGGCCGCTGCTCATCGCCGCTCCCGCGGAGAGGATTTTCATCAGGCTGCGACGTGACAGTGAGCCTTCAGTGATCATGCGCGTCAGTGCCGGATTTACCGCATCAGCATCGTTATTATCAAATTTACTCATCTCTCTACCCTCAATAGTCAGGCGAACCGGGAATGATGTTCTGGCGGTGCTGGTGACCTGGCGGCCAGCACCCGACGGGACGTTATGAAAGGCGATCCTTTGCTTTGTAATAGAGTCCTGCGAGCGGTAAAAACCATGGCTTGCCGTGATAACCGGGTAGCGCGGGCCATGTGTCGCGCTGCCAGGGATTTTCAGTGCGCTTTTCGGTCAGCAGATCGGCCATCACCCGCCCCATCCACACCGACATCTGCGTGCCGTGACCGCTGTAGCCCAGCGAATAGAACAGGCCATCCTGTTCGCCCGCGTGCGGCAGACGGTCGGCGGTCATGTCAACCATGCCGCCCCAGCAGTACTCCACCTCTGCCTGTCCCAACTGCGGCAGCATCTGCGTCATGGCACGGCGCAGGATCTCGCCGCTGCGCGAATCGGATGTCGGGTTGCTGACGGCAAAACGGGCACGGCCGCCAAACACCAGACGGCTGTCAGCAGTCGTGCGAAAGTAGTTGCCGATATTCAGCGAGGTGACGTAAGTCCGATTGTTGGGCAGCACCTGGCGCAGCAGCGTCGGGTCCAGCGCTTCGGTCACCACAATAAAGCTGCCGACCGGCACAATGCGACGCTGAAACCAGGGGAAAGGACCGACGTTGGAGCAGCCGGTCGCCATCAGGACTTTATCCGCCACAATGGTGCCCTGCGCCGTGTGTATCCGGTGCTGATAGCCTTTGAGTCGCTCTAACTTCGTTACCGCGTGATGCGGAAAAATCTTCGCCCCGCTTCGTGCAGCGGCTTCAGCCAGCCCGACGCCAAACTTACCCATGTGCATTTGACCGCCCCGTTTCTGCAGCAGGCCGCCGTGGAAATCGTCGCTGGCGATCTCGTCGCGCACCGCCGTTTTGTCGAGCAGTTCGATCTCCGGGTCTACGGTGCGACGCATCAGTTCATACGCCTCCCGCAGTCCGGCCACGTGCGACGCTTTGCTGGCGAGCTTAAGCTTGCCGCACAACCGGAAGTCACAGTCGATGGCTTCATCCTGGATCAGTTGCTGGACATAGCTCACCGCATCGTCGAACGCCCGATAGAAGCGGCTGGCCTGTTCCAGACCCTGACTTGCCACCAGCGAGGCGAAGTTCTGCGCTACACCGGTGTTGCAGTGGCCGCCGTTGCGCGCCGAGGCCTGGCTCATCACGTCACCACTCTCCAGCAGCACCACACTGATGCCGCTGCGCGCCAGGTTAAGCGCCGCCGAGACGCCGGTGAAACCGCCACCAATCACTACCACGTCCGCCTGTGCGGGCAGCGGTTCGCGGGCGGCGCCGGTAAAGGTGGGAGCGGTGGCCTGCCAGAACGATTCCAGTTTCATGGGGTGTTCCTCAGAGTCCGACGACGCCAGGCAGGCCGCCGATATCTTTGATTTCGGTGTACTGGTAGTACGGATTCGCCGGTTCATGGCCGCGATTGACCCAGACCTTGTTTTTGATGCCGAGATCGTAGGCGGTCATCAGGTCATAGCGGAAGCTGGAGGAGACATGGAGAATCTCCTCCGGGCCGCAGCCGAGCTTATCCAGCATGTATTCGAAACCTTTCATCTGGGGTTTATATGCGCCCGCTTCTTCAGCCGTGATGGTCAGGTAGATGGGTGCACCCAGACGCGGTTCATGGTGTGGGATCAGGTCTTTCATCGAATTGGTCAGCAGCACCAGCGGAAACTCCTTAGCCACTTTTGCCAGCCCGGCGGGCACATCAGGATGCGGTCCCCAGCTGGCGCAGTCAGTGTAAATAAAGTCGCTGTCGGCTTTGCTCCACGTCACGCCCCACTTTTTGCAGGTGCGCTGAATCGCATTACTGACCACGTCGTAATAGGGTTTCCATGCGCCGAGCACCTCATCCAGCCGGTAGCTGGAAAAGTCGGTAGTAAAGGCATGCATTGCATCCGGGTCGACGCGGTCGCTGAAACAACGCTCCGCCGCGCCAGCCATATCGAAGCGAATCAGTGTGCCGTAACAGTCAAACGTGATGAATTTCGGTTTAAACAGTGCCATGTAACACCCTCGTCATTGTCAGTTGCGCTTAGAAATCGATGAGTACACTTTTCTGGCGCTGGCAGGCCTGAAACGCCTGACGCCCTAAATCTTTACCAATGCCAGAACCCAGAAAGCCACCGGTTGGAATAATGAAGTCGCCGGAGCGTCCATAGCGGTTAATCCAGACGGTGCCCGCCTCTATGGCACGCATCGCCCGCATGGCACGAGGCAGGCTCAGCGTGTGCACGCCGGCACAAAGGCCATAGGTGTCATGGGCGGCCATCGCCAGCCCCTGCTCTTCGTCGTCAAACGTCTGTACTGTCAGCACCGGACCAAAAATCTCCTGCTGCACCGCCGGGTTATCCTGCGCCACGTGGCTCAGCAGTGTGGGCTGCCAGAACCAGCCGTTGTCGGTGTCGGCAAAACGCTCTCCGCCCACCAGCACTTCTGCGCCCTGTGCTTTTGCTGCCTCAATGACCGAGCAGACTTTGTTGCCCTGGCGTTCGTCGATCAGCGGGGCATAACGGCTCTCTTCCTGCCACGTGACACCCGGTTTAAGTTCGCGGCAGAGCTGGGCCAGCCGCTCAACCAGCGGATCGGCGATATTGCGTTGTACGATAAGACGGGTGCCCGCCACGCAAGCCTGCCCGCCGTTAGCGGTAAAGCCGCGCAGAATGCGCTGAGCCAGCACCTCAAGGTCACCCGCGTCATCGAATACCAGTTGTGGACTCTTACCGCCCAGCTCCAGTGTCACGGGTTTCATACCGTGCTGCGCGGCATCGCTCATGATGCGTTTTCCGGTCACGGTCGAGCCGGTAAAGGAGACTTTGCGCACCAGCGGATGGGTCACCAGCGCGCTGCCGGTCACCGCACCACTGCCCTGAACAATATTCAGCACGCCCGCCGGTAAGCCCGCCTGGATCGCCAGTTCAGCCATACGCACGGTTGAAAACGGGGTCAGTTCAGAGGGTTTGAGCACCACGGCGTTACCCGCCGCCAGCGCCGGTCCGCATTTCCACGACGCCATCGACAGCGGAAAATTCCACGGGGTAATCGCGGCGATGACACCATAAGGTTCAGCAATCAGCATGCCGAGACTGCTGTCACGGGTTGGAAAGAGGTCACCGCTGTATTTGTCGGCGCATTCGGCATAGAAGCGAATCGCTTCGGCGGTGAACGGAATTTCATGCAGCACAACGTCGCTGATTGGACGGGTCGAACCCAGTGCTTCCAGCTGAGCCAGCAGCGTGTCCTGCTCAATCAGATCGGCCCAGCGGCGTAACACGCGACCGCGTTCGCGCGGCGGACAGCCGGACCAGCCGCTGGTTTTCAGCGCCTGATGCGCAACAGTGACAGCGCGATCAACATCCTGCGGCGTCGCGTCCTGCAGCGTGGCATAGACCCTGCCATCCGAGGGACGTTTTACCTCAAATGATGCGCCCTGGCTCTGGCAGTGCTGGCCGCCAATATAATGGCCAGCCGGAAGAGAAACTTTTTCAGGGTCGAAACTTAACATGGAAAAATCCTTATTTGTTACACCCATCAGTTGCTGTTTTATTAGCGTTTTCACTGGCCGATTTCTGTGGCGTTAATAAGCTAATGCAGAAAGTATGCCAGCCGGGCAAAAAATAAAAATGCGTTTAAAACAGCGCAAAAAAATTTTCTGCCGTATTGCCGGGGGATTTTTTGCGGAATTGCCGAACAATTAAACAGATGATTTACTTCACAAAATTTATGCGCCCTGCTGGTGCAACCTGCACGGAAATTGCACCAAAGCGGATATTTGTGACCAGGCCGCTCATTCTTCGATTCCTGACTCACCGTTTACCGACGTGCCTCACATCCCGGATAAATTCTTTAAATTTTTAAAGAGTATTATTTGACGCCGAAGAATTCAGGTTGCGCATCAGGCAAAAAAAAACGCCAGCCGGATGATCCGGCTGGCGTTCTCTTAATATTTAATTACAAACTGCCAATGTGAAATGTTTTCTGTTCCAGATATTCATCAATTCCGTAGCGGGACCCTTCACGCCCTATACCGGAGAGTTTGACGCCGCCAAATGGCGCGACCTCCAGGGAAATAGCGCCGGTATTAAAGCCGACCATGCCAAACTCCAGCGCTTCCGCCACCCGCCACGCTCGCCGGATATTCTCGGTAAAGAAATAGGCGCCCAGGCCGTAAGGCGTGTCATTCGCCATCGCAATCGCCTCCTCTTCATCATCAAAGATAAACAGCGGCGCGACCGGACCGAACGTCTCTTCATGGGCGATACGCATACTGGACGTGACCTCACCGAGCACCGTAGGTTGCACAAACGTGCCGTTGCCCTGGCTGATGCCGCCGGTCAGCAGCGTTGCCCCGTGACTGAGCGCATCGTCGATATGGCCGTTCACTTTCTCGACGGCGCGGCTGTTGATTAGCGGGCCTATGGTGCTGTCTGGCGCAAAGCCATCGCCCACTTTCAGGGTGGCAACAGCCTCCAGCAGTCGTGCGGTAAAGCGCGGATAGATACTTCGCTGCACCAGAATACGGTTAGCACAAACGCAGGTCTGACCGGCGTTGCGGAACTTACTTAGCATGACGCCGGCAACCGCAATTTCAATATCTGCATCATCAAACACGATGAGCGGCGCGTTGCCGCCCAGCTCCAGACTCAGGCGCTTTATGCTGTTGGCGCTCTGCTGCATCAGCAACTGGCCGATTCGGGTGGAGCCGGTAAACGAAATTTTGCGCACCGTGCGACTTTCAGTCAGCGCCGCACCAATCTCCGTGGGCAGCCCGGTCAGTACCTGCAACACGCCCGACGGGAATCCGGCGCGCTCTGCCAGCACGGCCAGGGCCAGCGCCGAGAGCGGTGTCAGCTCCGAAGGTTTAACGATAATCGGGCAGCCGGCCGCTAACGCCGGAGCAACCTTGCGGGTGATCATCGCAATCGGGAAGTTCCACGGCGTTATAGCCGCAGTCACCCCGACAGGCTGTTTCAGCACCAGGATGCGGCGGTCCTCGCTGGGTGCAGGAATGGTGTCGCCGTAGATTCGACGCGCCTCTTCTGCGAACCATTTCACAAAGCTGGCGCCGTAGAGCACCTCGCCCCGGGCTTCCGCCAGCGGTTTGCCCTGCTCAGCGGTCATGATGATCGCCAGGTCATCCGCATGTTCAACAATCAGCTGATGCCATTTTTCCAGCAGCGCGGCACGGCTGGCATTGGTGGTTTTGCCCCAGCTGATGCGCACCGTTTCTGCATAGGCTATCGCCTGCTCCGTCTCCGCCCGGCCCAGCGCCGGAATGGTGGCCAGCGTTTCGCCCGTAGCGGGATCGATAACCGGCAGCGTGGCGCCCTGATGCGCATCCTGCCAGCGTCCGGCAAACAGCGCCTGCTGGCGCAGCAGATCGCTATCGGTAAGTTTTAATCGCGACATAACATCCCCTCGTGGTCAGTTAATTCCACTTTATCGTGCCGGGTCAGCGCAGGATGTTGTTGTGCGGGGTGAGAAAGATGAGTGAAATAGTTTTTCGCGCTGTTTTGAAATTTTATGCCGTGCATAAACAGCCGCGCATCCGGCTGGATGCGCGCACTTTAAATCTGGAAGTCGATAACCGGTTCATCGTCGTTGCTGTAGGAGAGCGCCTGACGTTTGATCTCTTCCAGTGACAGGTTGGCGTTGCAGAGTTCCAGGAACTGCCAGACGTAGTTACGCTGCAGCTGACCGCGTTTGAGGCCGAGCCATACGGTGCTGGCATCGAACAGATGCGTGGCATCCAGGCGTTCCAGCTCTTCATTCTCTTCGGTTTCACACGCCTGATCGGCCAGAATCCCGACACCCAGACCGAGTTTTACGTAGGTTTTGACTACGTCTGAGTCCTGGGCGCTGAGCACGATATCCGGTTTCAGGCCCGCCGCCTGGAAAGCACGGTCAACCCGCGAACGTCCGGTAATGCCCTGTCGATACGTGATGAGAGGATAGCGGCTGAGCGTGCTCAGTGAGACCGGCTGGTTCTGTACCAGCTCATGTCCTTTCGGCACCAGCAAAGCGTGATGCCAGCTGAACCAGGGGAATGCCGCCAGACTGCTGTTATTCACCAGCATTTCACTGGCGATGCCGATATCCGCTTCACCCGCCAGCAGCATGGTGACGATTTCCTGTGGCGATCCCTGATTCAGCTCAAGACGAACGTTGGGATAAAGCTGACGGAACGCTTTAATCACTTTCGGCAGGCTGTAGCGCGCCTGAGTATGGGTGGTGGCGATAGTCAGGATGCCACTGGTTTCATTGGTAAAGACATCAGCCAGTCGTCTTACCTTTCCTGCTTCATCCAGAATGCGTTCGGCAATTGTCAGCAGTGCTTTGCCCGGTTCGGTCATGCCCAGCAGGCGCTTACCACGACGGATAAAGATCTCCACGCCCAGTTCATCTTCCAGATCGCGAATATGGCGGCTCACACCCGACTGAGAGGTAAAGAGCGTATTAGCGACTTCCGTCAAATTAAACTCACAGCGGGCCGCCTCGCGGATGATTTTAAGCTGCTGGAAATTCACGATATTTACCTCCCTTTACATAATCTGATTCGTTGATGGTAAGAACAATTATTGATAACTGGAAATACTTAAAAATTTGGCTTTATGACTTTAGGGAATAAAGGGTGGGAGTGGAGAGGCGCGAATGGGCTGAGGTGCACGCAGGTGCTGGGGGGGTGTTCGCTGCGCGAACGGGCTGGGGTGCACCTGGGTGCCTGGGGGTGTTCGCTGCGCGAACGGGCTGGGGTGCACCTGGGTGCCTGGGGGTGTTCGCTGCGCGAACGGGCTATGAGAAGGTTTCGTTCGCCTGGTGAGCCGGGCAGTTTCAGTTACGCCTCTGCAGGCGACCAACAAGGGGGCGCCAGTCGCCGCGCCCCCTTGACCCCGGGCTCCGGCCTGCTTCACCGCCGCTTCGCGGTCCCTTCGCTTCTTCCGGATTTCTTACGGACCGGCGGGACGCGCCATCCCTGGCGCGAACCCGCCTCTTCGCGGCATCCCTGCCGCTCGTCCTGAAATCCCTCATCCGCTCAGCGGCTCTGACGGCCTCCTTCCCCGCTTTATCTCTTCTTTTTGTGTTGGTTACGTCATCGCTGTAAGTCTGAAGGATTATCTGCGGCTCTCCGCCTGGCAGGAAGAATGGCCTTCTACCCTCGCTGATATCTCTTATTTTTGTGTCGGGTACGTCATCGCTGTAAGTCTAAAGGATTATCTGCGGCTCTCCGCCTGGCAGGAAGAATGGCCTTCTACCCTCGCTGATATCTCTTATTTTTGTGTCGGGTACGTCATCGCTGTAAGTCTGAAGGATTATCTCCGGCTCTCTGCCTGGCAGGAAGAATGGCCTTCTACCCTCGCTGATATCTCTTATTTTTGTGTCGGGTACGTCATCGCTGTAAGTCTGAAGGATTATCTGCGGCTCTCTGCCTGGCAGGAAGAATGGCTCTTCACCCTATCAAATGTTGCCTCTTCTTTTTAATGCTGATGCATTGCCGCTGATAGTTTCCAAAATTAGCTTTGGCTTTCAAACCACCAGACAACGCCATGTCCGATAAAAACCAGGATATTAAAGGCAGGGGTTTACCAGAGGCATCCGAAGCGCTGAGGAACAACCGCAGGCAAGGAGGAGCCGACAGGACGCCGGCGAAAGGACGGCTCGCGCCAGGGATGGCGCGTCCGGACGGTCCGCGAGCCGCAGGGCGTGACGAAGGCACCCCGCACAGCGGGGCGCGCAGGCTGCCGGACGCCGGGATTGTTAAGGGGCGGGCGTACGCCCCTTAATGCGTCCGCCTGCACGGGAGACCTGAAATTCGCCACCGCCTGGCGGGCGTTACCCGCTCAGTGGGCAGGCACCGCGCAACGTAATCTTCTCAGTGTGAAGGTGCAGCAAAGCGAGACCCGCCCCCGCTGCTAAGCGTAATCAGCTCAATACCTGGCCCGCTGCTAAGCGAGAACGATTCAGAACCCGCCCGCTGCAAGCGCCCCTACCCCACTAACATCAACTCCCGCTCCTCAGTCAGCGGCTTGTTCAGCAGCGACAGCAGGATATTCTTCACCGCCTGTGCGGAAGGCGACAGCGGCAAACGGGCGGAAATGTTCAGCGACAGCGGCAGGCTCAACGATGGACTGTTGATGCGCGACATCCAGGCGTCCGTCGATCCCACCAGCGCACGGGCAGCGGATTCAGGTAATACCGTCACACCCATCCCACTGGAAATCGCTGCGGTCAGAGTAGAAATTGATTCGATCTCTCCGATGATGCGCGCGCTCAGGCGACGCAGTGAAAATGCCTCATCAACCCGCTTGCGCACGGCGCTGTAGTCGCGTGGTAAAAACAGGCTCATCTGTGCCACATCGGCCAGATCGACGCTGACACCGGGATAATCAGTGGCGCCTACCAGGAAGAGATCCTCTTTCATCAGCGGCATACTGTTAATTCCGGCAGTGGGTGCGCGATCATACAGCACCGCCATATCCAGCTGACCGCTCATCACCTTCTCGTTCAGCACGCTGCCACTGTTTTCATGCAGGTAGACCAGCACTTCCGGAAACTGATCGCGTACGGTTTGCAGCAGCGGCATGGTCAGCGAGGATGCCGCCGTGCCGGGTGCCAGTCCAATCGACACCTGACCGCTCAGCACCTGACCGGCGTTGATGACCGCGGTCTGGGCCTGCTCGCACTGGCGCAGAATAGTACGCGCATGGCCATAGAGAATCTTACCGGCTTCCGTTGGCGTAACGCCGCGCTTGGTGCGAATCAGTAATTGCTGATCCAGTTCATTCTCCAGTGTCGCGACCTGCTGACTGAGTGCAGGCTGTGCGATGTGCAGCACTTCTGCTGCCTGCGTCAGACTGCCGATATCGACGATTTTAACAAAGTACTTTAGTCGTCTTAAATTCATCTTGCCTCCGTCACTCACCCCGAATAGCGAAATGGGTCTGATCCAATCGCCCTGATAACAGAGATTTTGCAAGATGCAGGCCAGGTTTAAAGAGCAGCAGTCAGTGTCCAGCCAGATTTTTCCTAACGGCCCGGAAAATAAGCGTTTCTGATTACCTCTTAAGGGTTAATAAGGATCAGGAATGCGTAATCAGTGTGAGTAAGGATCCCGGGCGCACTGTGACAGTGCAGACGCTGCGAGTCAGACGTGCATAAAAGTGATGACAGACTGTACAGTTTTAGTGCAGTGGAAACGTATTGCACCTGATGAAGGCTTGCAGGGCCTGAAGCGTAGCGGTAAAGCGCGGGTATAAATGTAAACGCTATCAGCAGGATTTCTTATCGCTGACGAAGGGAGGGAGGAAAGTAAACAGTGCCCTCTCCCGCATGCAGAAGAGGGCAACGCCTGCTGATTAACGTTTTTTGCGGTTACGGTGCATATCGATTGAGACCGCCGCCACGATGATGATCCCTTTGATGATGTCCTGAATGTAGGCATCGACACCAACGAAAGTGAATCCACTTTTAATCAGGCCGAGAATGACCGCGCCGATTAACGTGCCGGTGATACGGCCCACGCCGCCCATCAGGCTGCTGCCGCCGATCACAGCTGCGGCAATCGCATCCAGCTCGTATGACATCCCCATGCTTGACTGACCGCTGCTGACACGCGCCGCCAGGACCACACCCGCCAGGCCAGAGAGTGCACCAGCAATGGTGTAGACGATGATCAGATACTTATTAACGTTAATACCGGAGACTTTCGCCGAGGTCATGTTGCCGCCGATGGCGTAAACATATTTACCGTAGCGGGTATGTTTCAGGGCGATGTGGAACAGCAGCGCCACCACCAGGAAAATCACCACCGGCATTGCACCCTGCCCGATTGAGGTAAAACCGTCGGACAGGAAGCTGATTGGGTTACCCTGGGTGTAATACTGCGCCAGACCGCGTGCCGATACCATCATGCCCAGTGTGGCAATGAACGGTGGAATCCCGGTGCGGGTAATCAGTACGCCGTTGACGACGCCCGCCAGTAAACCGACGCCAATACCGGCCGCGATAGGGATCACCGCAGGCATATTCACCAGCGAGGGATACATCGGTGACAGACTGTCAGACGTCTGCGCCAGGCTCGCGGCAACCACCGCCGCCAGGGCAATCACCGACCCGGAGGAGAGATCGATACCGGTGGTAATGATGACCTGGGTCACGCCAACGGCGATAATCCCGATAATCGCCACCTGCAGGACAATCAGGATCAGACGGTTGGTGTTGAGCAGGAAAGACTGGTCACGCACGTACCAGCCAAACATTTCAAAAATTAACGCAATCCCCACCATCACCACGAAAATGCCGGTATCTTTCGGCAATTTATGACGCAGGCTGGCGAAAAAAGAGGGTTGCTGCGGGGCTGCCGGGGTAGCAGTAGCTTTCATATTGCTCATAGTGGTCTCGCGCCTCACTCGGATGCCAACGACAGAATGGTTTCCTGATCGGCTTCTTCTTTATCGAGGATGCCGGTTATACGCCCGCCGTGCATCACCATCACCCGGTCGCTCATGCCAAGGATTTCCGGCAGTTCAGAGGAGACCATGATGATAGCCACGCCACGGTTGGCAAGTTCACTGATTAAGCGGTAAATCTCCGCTTTAGCGCCGACATCAATGCCGCGCGTCGGTTCGTCCAGAATCAGAATCTTCGGTTGCGCCAGCAGCCAGCGGGCAATCAGGACTTTCTGCTGATTACCGCCGCTGAGGTTGTTGATGATCTGATCCATGGTCGGTGTTTTGATATTCAGGCGACGGATCTGGTCCATGCAGTCCTGCGCCATCTTCACATGGCTGACAAACCCGCTTTTACCGCTGTACTCCGGCATGTTGACGATGCTCATGTTCTCCATCACCGACAGCACCAGAAACAGCCCGGACTTTTTGCGATCTTCGGTCAGAAACGCCATGCCCTTTTCAATCGCCGTGGAAGGTGAGTCGATCGTCACCGGCACGCCATCAATTAAGATCTCGCCGCTGTCGAAGCTCTCCATGCCGAACAGGCTCTCCATCACTTCGCTGCGACCGGCACCCACCAGTCCGGCGACGCCGAGAATTTCACCCCTGCGGACGTTGAAACTGACATCAGTAAAACGATCTTTGCAGGTGAGATTGCGAACCGTCAGGACATCTTCTCCGATGGCGCTGTTGAATTTCGGGAACAGCTGGGTCAGTTCACGTCCCACCATCTGCGTAATCAGCGACTGACGGGTATATTTCGCCGTCTCATCACTGGCAATCCAGGCGCCGTCGCGGAAAATACTGACTTCATCAGTGATGTTAAAAATTTCATCCATCTTGTGACTGATGTAGATGATTGCTTTGCCTTGCTCCCGCAGATCACGAATGATGGTAAACAGGTGCGCCACTTCAGTTTCGGTGAGCGCGGAGGTGGGCTCATCCATGATGACGATATCTGAATCCCAGGAGACCGCTTTGGCAATCTCGACCATCTGCTGTGACGCAATGCTCAGCTCGCCCACCATGCTCTCCGCTTTCAGGCGGATATTCAGCCGGTTGAGCAGCTCCTGCGTCTTCTGATTCAGCCGGGCGTGATCAACAAAACCAAACTTCATTGGCTCACGACCCAGCCAGATATTCTCAGCGACGGTCATGTAGGGCACCAGATTGAGTTCCTGGTGAATCATCGAAATGCCGGAACGCAACGCGTCCATGGTGTCCTGAAACTGCACCGGCTCCCCTTTAATTTTGATGGTGCCCTTATCGGGACGGTACATCCCGATAAGGCACTTCATTAAAGTGGATTTGCCCGCGCCATTTTCGCCCATCAAGGCATGTACCGTTCCCGGACGCACCCGCAACGAGACGTTGTCGAGGGCTTTAACGCCGGGGAAGAACTTGCTGATGCCTTCGGCTTCAAGCGCAAACGCGTTCATACATCACCTCCGTACAGCTGGGTCGGGAACGATTATTTCAGGTTACGGTTGGTAAACTGTTCCATGTTTTCTTTGGTAATCAGCTGGTAAGGAATGTTGATGATTTTCTGGACTTTCTCACCTTTCACCAGTTTGATTGCCGTCTGCACCGCACCTTCACCCTGGCCCTGCGCATCCTGGAATACTGTGGCGACCATCTTGCCCTGCTTCAGCATCTGCAGCGCATCCGGTGTGCCATCGACACCCGCGATCAGGATTTTGTCCGGGTTTTTACCCAGCGCCTGCAGCGCACCAATCGCCATTTCATCGTTGTTCGAGGCGATGGCATTGATCTGATCACCGGCAGTCATCCAGTTACTGACCACATCCACCGCATCGTTACGGGTAAATTTGGCGGTCTGTTTCTGAACGATTTTGATGCCAGGGAATTTAGCTGCGACTTCTTCCACGCCTTTAGTACGGTCGCGGGTCGCTTCGTTTGCCAGGTCACCCATCAGGATGGCAACGTTGCCTTTGCCGTTCATCGCCTTCGCCAGCGCTTCCATCTGTAAGCGTCCGGCCAGTTCTGAGTCGGATCCGACATAAGCCATTTTTCCGGTCAGTTCAGCCCCAGGGCGGCGGTTTACGAAGATCAGCGGAATACCCGCTTTGCTCGCCTGATCCATAATCGGTTTCACCGCATTGGTATCGACCGGGTTAACGATCAGCGCATCAACACCCTGTCCGATAAAGTTTTGTACCTGCTGCAGCTGCTGTGAAACGTCGCCTTTTGCATCCTCAACCTGCCCTTTGACGCCATCTTTCTGCATCTCTTTCTGCATTGAGGTACGCAGAATGGTCAGGAAGTTGTCATCAAACAGCGCCATAGAGACGCCCACTGAAATATCTTTTGCCATAACTGCGGCAGGTAACATGCAGGCTAACAGTGAGGCGACAATCGTTTTTTTAATGTTCATAGGGACCCTTCTTATTTGTTAACTTGCTCAGTGGCTGCGGACCACGAATGAAAAATATCTTTTACATTCACCCAGCCTGTCTGGCGTCTGTTTCGGAAAATTTGAGGTAAGACTTCAGGTTCTGGCTATTTTTGTGATCGACCACTCCTTTTCACAATCACTTGATCTGCAAACAGTTAGTTTCAAAATGCCGTTTCACTTCTGGCCGATGATGACGACCGTGATGATAAGCAGTTCATTTGTTCCATATGATCTCTTTTTGAAATTTTTATCATAAAAGCACTGAAACGCTTGTTTTAACATCGGCAAATAACAAAACTTTGACATGCATCTAACATCTACTGAGAAATGCCAGCAAAGTGAGATCCTGTTGGCAGTTTGAAAATCCATCACAAGTGACTAAAAACCGCCAATCCGCTGCTTTTACGAGCATCTGAACGCAAATCAGTAAACAGGGCTTTGACAAGCAGGATCTACGCCGCTAATATTCGCCCCGTTCAAGCGATTCCTCTGTAGTTCAGTCGGTAGAACGGCGGACTGTTAATCCGTATGTCACTGGTTCGAGTCCAGTCAGAGGAGCCAGAATTAGAAAAGCCCGCTCAGGGAAACCTGAGCGGGCTTTTTGCTTTTGTGTTACAGGTCGGCGAATCACTGACAGGTTCAGATGTGAACCATCAAATAACGATGTGCTGTGGGCGCTACTCAGGCGGCCCTGTAGATAGAGCGTCTATCGACCCCCACTGATGTTAGCCAGGAAGCGGTTTAGCATTTGTGCTGTGCCTTTCCGCCATCCTTTTCCTTTGCTGCCTGCCAGAGAAAATGGCGCCAGTGCCTGGTTCTTTCTTTAGTGCAAAGGTTCTGCGAGCTTTCATGCAATCAGTTAAAAAGCCACGCAGGTAAAGACAAACGAAAGTGGGCTTCCCATCATAAAAGTATGATGTCCGACATTAATCACATCAAGTTGTAAGGTTTCCGGGTCGCCGGTAAATTCAGCTAACAGCTTCTCAAAGGTTGGATTATCTGTATTGTCAGTGGGAGAGATAATGATGCGGCTTATAGAGTAATGCGCTGTATTACTGCCCCTTACTTCCCCCCTATTCAGTATGAGGGTTCTTCCTAAATTTTTTTCCTCATTATTGATTAACACCCGTCCATTCAGTAAAAAATATCCGGTTCCGTCCTTGTATAGTCTGAGATCCTGGGCGACATTAAATTTAAGCGTCTGTCCCTCACCACCCAGATCGTATTGGGTAAAAGAGTAACATCTCAGTGGCAATATTAAATTATTTTCAGACCCAAAAAATATAAAACCCAGAAGAATTGCCGTACAGACAGTTGAAATAGCTATCAGAACTCTCACGTTTGGAAACATCATATTAATTCTCGTTAATATGGAAGAAATTATTGCAACTGGTTACATTCCTCTCTTTTCCAAGCTTGCAATACGAAATTAATGTTCGGCCATCATCTTTTGGCGAAAAAGATGTATAGTTATCAAAATAGATTTTTTTATTTTTATCACAGACTAAATTATTTTCTGCTAAAAGAGCAGTTATTTTACTTTTTACTTCTTTCATCTTATTTTCATTGAGATCCTTAACAAAAACCACCTCGCACCCCTCTGCAAGAAAATCTGATTTCAGATAAATGTTGATATTATCCAATGAAGACGTATTGTTTTTAAAGACTAACACCGCAGTTGCAATAAAAACGGGTGAAATGATATACAGGCAAAGAACAATGACTTTCCATGAAAGAAAAGATCCAGGTTTATTTAATAATGCCTTAGGTAAATGAGCCGGTGGGGATGACTCTATTCCGTCAAAGGAGGGGGATTTAACGACAGAATGATTAGTATTTAACTTAATACCAATTTTAGGAATGGTAATGACAATTTCATCACATCCAAATGCGGATAATGCACGTCTCATTATACTCAGGTATTGCGTTAAATTTGCATTTGACCCTCTGAGGTTATGTTTATCCCAGACTTCAACAATCAAATATTCTCTTGTCAGAATATCGCCATTGGAATCAAGAATGAGTGCCAGTAATCGCGCCGAAGGCAGGTTAATCTGAACGGTATCTTTCGTCGGTATATGTCGGAGAGTACTGTCATCCGTATTAAACACTATTGAACCATTAATGGTATACAACACCTTCACATCCCCCCCGATTAAATAAATTCAATCTCAGATTTATCTCACAACATAATACAGTAAAACCCTTTTTGCACGTAGCATTTTTAAAACAAGCGAATAAAAAGCACGGGAACGCGTTGATACCCACTGACTCTGTTTCAGGGAAATCATTGTCCTGATGTCGGAACGCCGTTGCTAATGAAAGTATGAGTATATTCGCACAGCTGAACCTTCCGCTGTCAGAAGGGAATTACGACGATTCAACCAGATTCACGGCAGGAGATGCTCTTTTAAACTCTCCTCCGGATGTCAGGTAGTGGGCAGCCTGCAACAATCGGCGACTGTTTAAGCTAAAAAAATAACAAAAATAGATCATTAAACTAAAAATACAGATAAATTCGAATTACATTCCGTTATTGGTTTTCCTGTATAACACTGTTTCCATCCTGAGGCAGCAAGCCCCGGCCAGTGTGGGGGTTAAGGTGGGTACGCATCTTGCTTCAGCTCGGTGATTATAGATGTACCTGAATCCGCGCCATCTATATGAATGTGAAAAGCAATGACCTGGTAATTTCTTCAACATGCTTTATGGGCATTATAAATAACCCGAAAACACACCAGAGGATTACTGAATATGAAACTTAAATTTAAACATTATTGCACGACTGCCCTTTCCACCTGTGGTTCATCGGGCTCGCTAACTACCTGTGCCGCTTTTTATCTGAAGCTTTTCTCTTCTTAAAAATCTGGTCGTGTATTTTTAAAATGAATTTCTTTGTTAATTTTACGTTTACCTAAAAATCAACAAGGGTATTTTACGATTACGTTTAGTCAGGAATAATTATTCTCTGATAGGGATGTGTTATGTATTTACTTTGTAATAAAAAAACTTACAGGGCAGCCGGGGCTGTACTGGCCGCCGCGATATTAATCAGTAATGGCGCTACTCCGGCTTTTGCGCAGGAGCTGAAGACGGTCACCAATACCAAAGTATTCGAGGTCAAACTGGGTGCCTCACGAGTGATATATAACCCGGACTCCAGCGGAGCGTCTTTATCCATCACCAATGCGCAGGCTTACCCCATACTGGTGCAGGGAAAGGTGCTTGCGGAAGATAAAAAAACACCTGCGCCTTTTATTGTCACCCCGCCAGTTTTCCGTCTGGATGCACAGCAGCAGAACCGCCTGCGAATTATTCGTACCGGCGGTCAAATGGCCGGTGACCGTGAAACGCTGCACTGGCTTTGCGTGACCGGTATTCCGCCTAAAGATAGTGATGTCTGGGCTCAGGATGCGAAAGGGACACCGTTAAAGCCCACAGCAGTCACGCTGAACCTGGAAGTCAGCGCAAACAGCTGTATTAAGCTGCTGGTGCGCCCGTCCGGCGTGAGAGGAACGATGATGGATGCCGTATCCGCGCTTAAGTGGCAACGCCAGGGCGATAAGCTGACGGTAACTAACCCTTCCGCATTTTATATGAATTTGTCCTCACTCAGCGTGGGGGAGATGAATATTCCGGATAGGGAATATGTCGCTCCGCACTCTTCCCGCAGCTTTATCCTGCCAAAAGGCGCTGCCGGTCAGGTGAAGTGGACGGTTATCACTGATGAAGGTGGAGAGAGCCGCACGTTTCAGTCGCCGTTGCACTAATAAGGCGCCTGGATAATGCAATATTTTCGGTTTTCTGTGGTGGCCATCGTGGTATCTGCCGGGCTGTTTTCAATGCCGGTGATGGCCCGGACCTGGGAATTTGATGCTTCACAGTTGGGTGGTGGTGTCAGTGATGCGGATATCGCTCTATTTAACCAGGGCGGGCAGCTTCCAGGAACCTATCTGGTTGACGTGTTGCTCAATGGTGAGCAGGTGGATTCCCGTGAAGTGGTTTTTGTTCAGCAGGAAGATTCCCGGGGCATGCCTGTTTTGCAGCCCTGCCTGAGCAGGAAGCAGCTTTTACGTTACGGCATAAAGACGGAAGACTATCCGGCATTGTCCGGCAAAGGCCTGGACGCAAACAAAGATTGTGCTGACATCCGCGTTATTCCGCATGCCAGAGCTGATTTTAATTTCGGGGCACAGCAGCTGGTGCTGAGCGTTCCGCAGATAGCATTGCGCCCTGAAGTAAAGGGCATTTCTCCCCGAGAGCTGTGGGATGAGGGAGTCCCGGCGATCCTGATGAATTACCGGACCGGTACCAGCCATGTGGAATCCCGGGTCGGGAGTAGAAATGTCAATGAATCGCAGTACCTGCAGCTGGAGCCCGGCGCTAACTGGGGACCATGGCGATTACGTAATTCGACGACGTGGCAGAAGAGCCGCGGACAAACCGGCCGCTGGCAGACTCCTTATACCTATCTTGATCGGGGCCTGTATGACATGCAAAGCAGGCTGACGCTGGGAGAGCGTTTCACGCCGTCGGAAATTTTTGACAGCGTACCTTTTCGCGGCGTGATGCTGGGTTCGGATGAAAATATGCTGCCCTTTTCGCAGCGGACTTTTTCACCCGTGGTGCGCGGTATTGCCCGCACTCAGGCCAGGGTAGAAGTGAAGCAGAATGGCTACACGGTTTACAACGCCACGGTAGCGCCCGGCCCGTTTGCCCTGAGTGACTTTGCCGCTGGCGGCTCGGGTGGGGATTTGCAGGTTACCGTATGGGAAGCCGACGGCACTACTCAGGAATTCAGCGTCCCTTATCAGACGCCGGCGATTGCGCTGCAGGAAGGCCACAGCGTGTACAACCTGATGGCCGGGCAGTATCGGGCATCAGATAACACGGTTGATTCGCCTCTGGTTGCACAGGCCACTGTTATGTATGGCCTGCCGTGGAGCCTGACCCTATACGGCGGTTTGCAGGGCGCGGAGCGCTATCAGGCGACGACTGCGGGGCTGGGTATGTTGCTCGGGTCGTGGGGCGCGGTATCTCTGGATGGGACCCACGGCCGTGGGCAGAAGAAAGGGCGTGAAAGTGAAACGGGGGGATACGGACGGCTGCGCTACAGCAAGCGCGTTGAGGTAACCAACACCTCGCTTGATCTGTCCCATACCCGCTATGACGCATCCGGTTTCAGCACGCTGTCTGAGGTAATGGACAGCTATCGGCAGGAAAACCCAGCCGGCAGTGACGCACAACGCCGGTCTGAGACAACCCTGACGCTCAGTCAGTCATTGGGCGGATTGGGGAGTCTCAGCCTGAGCGGTTCTCGCAACAGTTACGGCAACGGGCAAGGGAGTACAGAGTCGTTCAGTGCCGGCTATGGCGTCAGTATACGCGGCGTTTCCCTGTCGCTGAATGCGACGCAGAACCGTAACCGGAACAGCGGCAGTAAATGGCAGGATAACCGGCTGATTAACATGATGGTCAGTATTCCACTGGACCGCTGGCCTGGTGGGGCAACCCGGGCGACCTATCAGATGACGTCGCCTTCATCCGGCGGCAATACACAGCAGGTGGGGCTCAGTGGTCAGGCGTATGACCGCCAGTTGCAGTGGAATGTGAACCAGCGTCAACGTTCGGGGGCGGTGAGCGGAGACCGCAACGACAGCGACCTGAACCTTGGCTGGAGCGGGGGCTACGGCCAGCTGAATGGCCGTTACGGCTACAGTCCGTCTTACCGGCAGACAGGACTGGATGCGTCAGGCGGCATCGTGATTACCCGCAGTAGTGTCACCGCAGGGCAGACGCTGAACGATACCGTGGCACTGGTGGAAGCGCCGGGTGCCTCCGGAGTGGCTGTTGGCGGCTGGCCGGGAGTGAAAACCGATTTTCGTGGCTACACCACACAGTCAGGCCTGCAGCCTTACCGGAAGAATATTGTCAGCCTGGACCCTGCTCGTCTTTCGGCTGATGCAGAAATAAAACAGACGGACGTGACGGTAGTGCCGACGCAGGGCGCGGTTATCCCGGCCACCTTTATCACGCATATTGGCCGGCGGGCGCTGGTGACACTGATACGTCCGCACGGTAAACCGGTTCCTTTTGGGGCACTGGTTACCCCGGAAAACCAGGCGTCATCAGGCAGTGGCATTACCGGTGAAGCCGGACAGGTGTATCTGTCCGGACTGAACGGAAAAGGTGCCCTGATGGCGAGATGGGGAGAGAAGCAACAGTGCCGGGCTGATTACCGTCTGCCGGAAAAACCAGGGCCAGCAGGGCTGTATCTGTCAGAGGCAGTTTGTCGCTGAAAGCAGTTACCGGCTTCCGAAAAAACTGAACAGAAACATCACCCGGAGAAGGGGAATGATGAAAAGAAAAAGATTGTATCTGATAGCGGCAGCACTTTTGACAGTCATGGCCAGCAGCGCTCCGGCTGTCGCGACGGGTAGCCCGCAACTGGTGTTACAGATGAATCATGGCCTGCAGGCGGGTGCTGTCAGAGACGGCACAAAGCTCGGCAGGGGCACGCTGGTCAGCTACGACATTCATACGGGTTTTCAGCTCCGGAGCGATCAGGCTGCATCCGGCCAGCAGGGAGGGCGTTATGTGCTGACAGGCCAGCAGAATCCGGCGCATCAGTTGCGGGTGCGTCTGGTGCCACAGCAACAGGTGGTAACGGAAATGGCGGACATGCAGGTGATAACCGTGCATACCGGCGAAGACAGAATGGTTTTTGACATTCTGGCGGATGGCGACCAGAGGGTGAAAGCGGATACCTACTCTTTAAACATCGCTGGTCAGGTGGTCACTCAGTAACGTGCAACAGCCGGGCGCTATATAGAGATTTCACGAATACCACGTCACTGACATTTTTGGTGACGGGGAGCCATCGGTGGCACATATGCCTCGATGGTCGGGTAGACGCACTGTCTACGACTTTTAGGGACGACTGCAGTCGTTAATTCAACACAACAAAGGATAGAGATATGAAATTTTTAAACATCAAAACCTCAGCGGCAGCAGCGATAATCATCGCGGGTATTTCATCCCACGCAGCAATCGCAGCGCTGTCCGAAGCCAGTACTACGTCGGCCGACATTACTTTTACTTCTCCGCTCACTGTTTCTAACGTTTTGACACCGGTGTCGGGTCTGTCGGACGGGACTCATAATAGTGGAAAAGTGCTGGCAAATGGTACCATCACTTCGACAGGCGGCGCCTCTCGTCATTACATAGCTTTGGGTATGCCCGGGTCATTAACAGGGTCTGGTAACGGCACACCCCAGTTCCCATTAAATATTAAAGGCAAAAACGACAGCAATAACGCCATTCTTGTATCAATACTCAGGACTTCTGATACTCCTGGCTCTACTGGCTTTACTCGTTGCACAGAGTTAGGTTTGACATGTACCACCGATTACATTTTATACAGCACTGCCACCAACGGCGTATCAACTTACAATGTTACATTAAGCGGGACGCAGAACGTGAAACCTGATACCTATACCGTCCAGACCACCGCTTACGCGTATGGAGACTGACAGAAATAAAAACATCAGGCGAACACCCTGTAATGTTCAGGGATTTGACTGACTCTGTCGCATTGACGTTAATCAGAAGCATAAGCGGGGAATCCCGCCTATGCTTACAGCTTCAAATTTTCAATCTCAGGTAAGCCAGTTCAGAGAATAGCTTCATATTTCAACATTCATTAACAGTAATCGACACAAATCCTTCTGGTTACATTGTTCTGCCTGTTCGGCAGTAACAGAGATTTACGCAACAAAGAATGTTGTTATCATGTTCAAATCAAATAATGAGATCGCATTAAATTCCTTCTATGCGAGGGTTGTATTTTTTATGCCCGTAAGTACATGAAGGCGAAGGCTATATTAGCGAGTTACTGACAAAGGCGATCTCAGCCAGAAAAGCCAGAATTAAAAAAGCCCGCTCAGTTTTCCCTGAGCGGGCTTTTTGCTTTTCAGCTCTCTTTATCTTTCTGGCAAATTATCCTTTCGCAAAGTTCGCCTGAATGCGCTGTTGCAGATAATCTTCGGCGGTGATGGCCGGATATTTCGCCTGCGGCCCCAGAATCTCCACATCTTTATTAGCCTGACAGAAAAAGGCCAGGCTGTAGCGCGCACCCTGGTATTCGCCGGGCAGTGGGCTTCTCACACGGTGGAAATTTGACGGCAGCTGATCGTCGCTCCAGCGCATCAGCATGTCGCCGATGTTGCAGGTGATCACCTCTTCGCGCGGCTCGATGCTGGTCCACTGCTGACTTTCGCGGTCTTTGCCAGGACATACCTGCAACCCGCCCTGACCGGGACGCTGGAACAGCAGCGTCAGACAGTCAAAATCTGTATGCGCACCCGCGCGCCACATCCCCTGCTCTGACTGCTCAGTGGCATAGTAGTGCAGCATGCGCAGCGTACTCTGGTAAGTTTGCAGGTCCGGATTATGTGCCTGCTCGAAAAAGTGCTCAGGAAAGCCCAGTTTCAGGGCAAAACAGGAAAGCAGTTTCATGCCCAGTTGCCAGCATTGCGATTCAAAATTCAGCATGGTCTCTTTGAAAGCCGGCAGTTCCTGTTCAGTCGGCCATAGCGGTGCCATCAACGGACGGGTGATCTGGTAAGACTCTTTCTGGTCTGGCGTTCGGGTTGATGGTCGCACCTGAGATTTATTCTCCCAGCCTGCGTTACGCGCCAGCGGATATTGCGCTTTTATCTCTTCGGGCAGTAAGAAGAAATCCTCTGTCATGCTGAACGCCTGACGGATATCGCCGAGTGCAATGCCGTGATTGCTGACCTGGAAGAAGCCAATTTCTACGGCTGCGCTCCAGAGTTCGTCGGCGATCTCACTTTTACGGTTTTCGAAATCTGATAAATCGATACAACGCACTTCACGGGCAAAAGTTTCTTCACCCATCGCGCCCATTCCTGCTTCTTTTTCCAGTTCCTGTAATGCATATGCTGTTTGATTTGATTGCGTCATTGTTCTTATCCTTCTTAATCAATAGGGTTAGCGCGCAGCGCGCTGTTGTAAAGTACGGACGGCAGACATTGCCTCATGGCGCATGGCCTCCAGATCGAGTCCGGGGATGACATCGTTTTCGACGATCACCCGGCCATTTATCATCAGTGCCTTAAGCGAAGCGCGTCCGCCACAGGCCACCGGACCAATGGCCATGTCGTGCAGGCCGAAGTAGCGCGGGTCATCCAGCCGATAAATGGCGATATCCGCCAGCCTGCCCACCTGCACGGTGCCGCTTTGTTGCAGGCCAAGGATCTGCGCCCCGCCTGCGCTGCCCCACCGCACCACGTCTTCAATTGATGCTGCGTCGCCGCCGCCTTCAAACGTGCCGCCGTCATAACGCGGTGTCGCCAGCATGCCTTTTCGGGCGCGCTGCAAAAGCCAGGCCGCATGCGCTTCACTTTGCATATCGGCGGCTTCGTTCGATGCCGCACCGTCTACGCCTAATGAAACAGGCACACCGGCCTGTTCCAGCGCCAGCAAATCAGCGATGCCGCTGCCCAGACGCCCGTTGCTTTGCGGGCAGTGTGCAATGCCAGTGCGGGTCTGACCCAGCATCGTGATTTCCTGCGGCAGCAGTTTTACCAGGTGCGCAAACCAGACGTCCTCACCCAGCCAGTCGTGTTCCGCACAAAACTGCACCGGCGTCATGTCGAATCTGGCACGCGCCGCATCAAGATAATCCACGGTTTCCGACAAGTGGCTGTGCAGCCGAATCCCCAGACTGCGGGCCAGTTTCGCCATTTCGCGCAACTCCGCACCGGGTGCAGAATGCAGCAAGGTTGTAGGTGCCATCACCACACGGCGCAGTGACGTTGGTTTCGGATCGTGATAACGACCCACCAGCCGTTCAATATCCGCCATGTAATCCCCGAAGTTTTCCGGGCGCAGCGCCTGCGGCAAATCTTTCTCGATCGCGCGCCCCTGCGTTGCGCCACCCCGACATAGCACAATGCGCATTCCCAGCGCCTCACCTTCACTGAACAGGATTTCCGAGGTATCGAACGGCATATCTGGCCAGTAAAGGTAGTTATGGTCCGCCACCGTCGCGCAGCCGGAACGCAGCAGTTCGGTCAGGCCGATACGCACCGCAAGACGAAAGGTGGATTCATCGAAGGTGGCGCGAAAACGATAAGGCGTGGCACTCAGCCATGCGGTCAGGCTTTGGTTCAGCCCCTGCGGTTCCCCTTTTAACAATGACTGAAACAGGTGATGGTGCGTATTCACCCAGGCGGGATAAACCACGCAATCGCGGGCGTCGATCAGCTGCTCGTCGGGCATTGCCGTCAGGGAACCTATCGCCTCGATCACCCCATGACGCACGCGAATATCCGGCCCGGCGTGACGCGCTGCCTCTCCCGGCAAGCCGGTGAGGATTGCGTGCGCATTTTTAATCAGTAAAACGTCAGATGACATTGCAACACTCCTCAGGGCTTAACCTGCATCTGGTCGACAATTTCAGTGGTATACGCCTGCTTCCAGTCGGTATTCGCATTCAGCAGTCTGGCGTTCACCATGAAATCACGGGTTTTCTGCCAGCGGGCTTCCGTCATGGTGCCCCACCCCTTTGTTGCCGCATCACCGCCGTCAATCAGATGGTGCGCTTTGATTTGCTGAACGCCCCAGGCCAGCAGGTCGTCCGTCATCTTCGGGTTATCCTTTTTGATCAGCGCGTTGCCCGCCGCCGGATTTTGCAGATAGCTTACCCATCCTTCCATCGACGCCTTTACAAACTTAGCCATCGCCTCTTTCCGGCTGCTGATCAGTTCAGGACGGGTGATCAGAATGCCGCCGTAAGGGGGATAACCGTGCTCCGAGAAGAGGAAGAAATTTGATTTCACACCCGCCTTTTGTGCCTGAAAAACTTCAGAACTGACATAGGCTTGCTGCGCGACATTTTCGTCAGCCACAAAGGGCTGGATATTGAAGGTGTAAGGACGAACCTGTGAATCGCTAAGCTGATAGCGTGCTTTCAGCCATGGCCACCAGGTCGATTGCCCGGAGCTGGAGACTAAAATGGTTTTGTCTTTCAGACCGTCCAGGGAAGTGACTGAAGCATGTGTCAGCAGCCCCTGAGGATCAAACTGGAAAGGGGCGGCGATGGCTTTGGCCTGAAAACCGCGCTGTACGGATTCGAGTAGCTGGAGATCATAACCGATGATCACGTCCGCGCGCTTTGCCAGCAGCAACTGCATGCCGTTGACCTGCGGGCCGCCGGACTGAATGCTGACATCCAGCCCGTAACGCTTGTAAATGCCTGTGGCCTGCGCCTGATAATAGCCGCCCTGCTCCGCCTGCGCGTACCAGGATGTCAGTAGCGCTATTTTCTCATCGGCGTGTGCCGACAGTGAAAATGCGGCAGGGATCAGCGCGCTCAGCACGCAGCAAGACAGGGGAATGCGGGAAACTGACTTCATTGCTCCTCTCCTAATCATCACCGGAGGGGCGTTGAGCGAATGCGGCTCAGCTCCCCTGACCGGCTCAAAATGAACCGCGAAATGGTTGCTGAGCAATGTCCCGCGCAGTTGCCCGCACTGACCGCTTCTACTCACTGTGGGTTATACAAGAAAGGTGCCAACTCCACGAATGCGCTTTCTCTGCGCTTTAACAGGGGATTGATCGGCGCTGGCTCTGCAACCTTTGATTCATTACAAAGCAGCCAGCACCAGAACAGTGCAAATCAATCCCGATCACCTCGCGGCATCTGGATCTCGCTGAACAACATCTCCAGCTGTTTGAGCATCATCGAGGCGGCCAGCGAAAGCTGTCTTGTCGGGGCGACGCACAACGAAAGGGTGAACGTTTTTAATTGCGGATCGGTCAGCGGAATAAATTGCAGTTCATCGCTTTCCACCTCATCAATGATGTCGAGCCAGCAGAGAATACCGATGCCCATTTTCTCTTTAATCAGCGTGCGGATCATGTGGATGTTATTGGATACCGCGACTTCGTTAATCATGTCGCCGTTGATATTCATCAGCGCCTGGACGGGTTCGGCCAGCATCAGCGGCGCAGCCGGCAGGATAAACGGATATTCCATGCACTGGCTAAAACGCACGTGGCTTCTGTCGCCGAGCGGGTGCCCTTTCGGCACCACAATCCCCAGCTCGATTTCTGCAAAAGCGCGTACCTGCAACTCTCGTGAACTTTGCGGATTAAGCATCAGACCAAAGTCAGCATCGCCAGATATCAGCGCCTGCTGAATGTCCACATTGTTCATGGTGGTCAGCGTGAAAGAGATATTCGGATAATCAGCATGCACCTTCCTGAGCATCGCCGAGAAAAACTGCCGGTTGATGGCGTCAATGGTGGCAATTCGCACGTGTCCGCGCCGCAGACCGCGCAGGTCATCGAGTTGCTCGCAGACGCGGGTGAAATCCTTTTTCCAGTTGTTGGCGGCGTGCAATAGCAGCTCGCCGGCTGCCGTTAGCCGCAATCCGGTCGGGTGCCGTTCAAACAGCGGCATTGCCAGTTCTTTTTCCACCCGCAGGATCTGCCGGTCAATCGACGATGCGGCGACATGTAAGGTTTCTGACGCCTTACGAAACGAGCCCTGGCGGGCAACCTCAGTGAAGTACAGCAGAAACCGTGAGAATGCGAACATGATTGAGTGCTCTCTTTTTTGCAACGGGATGTGCGAATCAAAGCGCTGGACGCAACAGCTTTACAACAATAACGTAGCTTTCATTGCAATGGGAACAATCGTTTCATCGACATTACATCCCGCCGCGGGCTATTCCAGGCCGGATGGCAGCAGGTTATGCGGTGAACAGGTTACCCTTGTTTATGAATGACTCATCAAAATGAATACGGTAAATGACGATGAATGATGCCGGATTAATTCCTGTCACGATCAAGGCGATCGGCGAAAATGGTAAAGGAAATATTTCACTGCAACTTATTGCGCAGGACGGTGGATTATTACCGCCCTGGTTACCCGGTGCGCACATTGACCTTTTCATTCCTGAAATTGGCCCGCGCCAGTATTCTCTCTGCAACGAAAATCACAGCGGGGAATATTATGAAATCTGCGTAAAACTGGCAGACAACGCGACCGGCGGGTCGCACTTTATTCATCATCATTTCAGTGCTAACGACACACTCAATATCTCGATGCCACGTAACCATTTCCCTCTGCCAGCCGCCGGGCGCTATCTGTTATTTGCCGGAGGAATTGGCATTACGCCACTGCTGGCGATGGCGGAACAGATTTCTCGGCAAGGCATTGAATTTGAACTGCACTACTACATTTCGGGCCTGGATAAAGCGGCGTATATACCGCGTCTCACAGCACCTTCACTGGCAAAAAATCTCTTTTTACATGACAGCAGCGCAAACGATTCCCTGCGGCACACGACGCCGCTGAGCCTGTGTCAGCCGGATGCCAATACGCAGGTGATGGCCTGTGGCCCGGATGGGTTTATTAAGCGCCTTGAAGAGATTATGTACACGCACCACTGGCATAAGAATCAATTATCTTTTGAGCGATTCAGCAATAACGCTATAAACAAAAATAACGCCAACTCTGAATTTCACATTGAGCTGAAATCCAGCGGAAAACGTTATTTAGTTGGTTCAGACCAAAGCATTGCAGAAGTCTTATTGAGTGCCAGAGTCGATATTATGCTGTCGTGCGAACAGGGTATTTGCGGCTCATGCATTACGGATGTCATCGACGGTATTCCCGATCACCGCGACTGCGTGCTGACAGAAGAAGAGAAAGCGGAGAACACGCAGATTACGCTGTGCTGTTCGCGCGCTAAGAGTCCTGTTCTGGTCCTGGACCTGTAATGCCAACGCGGAGCCTCAATATGAACTTTCCTTCTTTTGCCTCACCGTTAAACGGCATTGCCAACGTTCGCCTTCCCGCCTGGCTGCTTCCTGCCGGGTGGCCTGAGGAGGCAGGTGAACCGGTGACGGCAGATCTGCGCGTTGAGGCAGGCAAAATAACTTCCATGACGCCTTTTCAGCCCGACCAGAATGATTTGTGGGACGCACAGGGCATGCTGGCGCTGCCAGGTCTGCTCGAACCTCATGCGCATCTTGATAAAACCTTCACCATTGGTCGCAGCCGTCCCCTAAAACCCGGTCTGCTGGCCGCGATTGAAACCCTGCATGAGGATCGCCGGCACTGGACCACGGCAGATCTTCATCAGCGTGCCCGACAGGGAATGGCATGGGCCGCCGCCAACGGCGTAACCCGCCTGCGCACCCATATTGACTGGTTCGATGCCACGCCGCCGCTGGCCTGGACGGCACTGGCCACTATCACACAACCCGGCGTCATGCTGGAACGGGTGGCGCTGGTCCCGCTGACTCTTTTTGCCGACAGCGAGGCCGCTGACCGCATCGCCGCTGCGGTGGCGCAAAGCGGGAACCACTGCCTGCTGGGTGGATTTATCCACTCATCCAACTGGGATCCGGCCGCCATGACCAACCTGATGCGCAGTGCCTCGCGCTGGCAACTGAATCTGGATTTGCATATCGATGAAGAGCTCTCGCCGGTGGCACACGGCCTGAGCTGGCTGGCGCATTACCTGTCAGAAAATAGATTCAGCGGCCATATCTGTTGCAGCCACGGCTGCGCGCTGGCCTCCGGCAGTGAACATCAGGCAGTGGAGGTCCTGCGTTTGCTGGCGGAGCAGCGCGTCACGCTGATTGCACTGCCGATGACCAACCTGCTGTTGCAGGATGCCGTCACCGGCCGCACGCCACGACAGCGCGGCATAACGCTGCTGAAAGAGGCGCAGGCGGCAGGCGTTCCGGTGCTGCTCGGTTGCGATAACGTGCAGGACGCTTTTTGTCCGGCCGGCAGCTACGACCCGCTGGATACGCTGGCCTGTGCCCTGTTCGCACTGCAGCTGGATAACGTTTTTGACTGGCAGTCGCGACTGATCTGCGATGTTGCCGCACTGAGCGGTGATGCACCGCCCGGCCTGCCACTCGCACCTGGCAGCGATGCCACGCTGATTCTCTTTCCAGGCAGCGACAGCCTGACCTGGCCTTTAAACAGCGCAGCCCGGCTGGTTTTCCACCATGGCAGGCTTGCCCACCAACGTACCTGGAATCCGGAGTTATCCCATGAGTCTTGAAGCGGGTGCGGGTAAACCGCTCGCCAACTATGCCGCGTGGCGCCGCGCGGGCGATTTTGTTTTTCTCTCGGGCGTGATTCCGGTTAATCCGCAGAGCGGGACCATCGTGCGCGGCTTTCAGGATATCCCCGCCGAAGCACGCCTGCTGTTGGGTGAAACCGGCGAATTCTCGACTGATATCAAACAGGGGCCGATCCTCGCCCAGAGCTGGTATGTGCTCGAAAGTATCCGCCACATCATTGAAGACGCCGGCGGGCAGATGAGTGATGTGATCAAGCTGGTGCAGTACTTTCGCAATCTTGATCATTTCCCCTATTACAGCCGGGTCAGAAAGCTTTTTTATCCCGGTCAACCGCCGGTTTCTACCGTGGTTCAGGTCAGCGAAATGCTGCCCTGCGCCGACGTGCTGATTGAAGTGGAAGCCACCGCCTGGTTACCCCAGTCCCGCTAACCCTGACAAGTCCGAATACGAGGCAGAGCATGATTAACGGCTATATTCCCGCAGAACGTTTTCTCCCTTTTCTGAGCTGGACAGCTATCGCTGCTCTGCCCGACAAGGCTAACACCGTGATTGTCTTACCGACCGGCGCCATCGAACAGCATGGCCCGCATCTGCCGTGTTCGGTGGACAGCGTGATTTCCTCCGGCGTCGCGGGTCACGCACTGGCGCGGCTTCCGGAAGAGATTCCGGCCTTCGCGATTCCGCCCATTACTTACGGCAAGTCGGACGAGCATCTGAACTTCCCCGGCACGCTGACCCTGACCGGCGACACGCTGTTGCAGACGGTGCTGGAAATTGCCGAATCGCTCTACCGCGCCGGGTTCCGCAAACTGCTGATTATCAATGGGCACGGCGGACAGCCGCAGGTGCTGCAAATGGCCTCGCGGGAAATGCGCCTGCGTCACGGGGACATGATCATGATCCCGCACGACGTGTTCCGCGTGCCTAACGTGGAAAATCAGTTCCTGAGTGCGCAGGAGCAGAAAATGGCGATGCATGCCGGTCACAGCGAAACGGCAGTGATGCTGGCTCTTGCACCGGAATGCGTTCACATGGAGCACGCGGTCGCCAATTATCCGCCGGCGTTTCCCTGTCCGACGCTGTCATCTGGCCGCCCTGTCGCCGCCTGGGCTTCTTATGATTTTGGTCCGAGCGGCGTAATCGGCGATCCGATTGGCGCAACCGCCGAACAGGGGCACGCGATCCTCGATTCGCTGGCGGCAAGCTGGGCGCAGGCGATCACGGAGATCCACCTGATGGAATGGACAGTCCGCAGCGAACCCACCTGGGGTAAACACCACTGGAACGGCTTTGTGCAAACCCGCTTCACTCCTCCTTCGTCTTCTCTGGCCTCTGAATAAAGGAATTCTCAAGATGAAACTACGGCGTTCACCCGCTTACACCCTGCTGGCTCTGCTGCTGAGCGGCGTTTCGGCCAGTTCAATGGCGGAAGAGAAATTCACGTTCCTGACCAACTGGTACGCGCAGGCGGAGCATGGCGGATTTTACGAGGCGCAGGCTAAAGGGTTGTACAAAACCGCCGGTCTGGATGTCAGCATTAAAATGGGCGGCCCGCAGGTTAACGTGATGCAACTGATGGCCGCTGGTCAGGCGGACTGTACGCTCGGCGACAATGGCCAGGCGCTGGAAACCTGGCAGGCTGGCGTGCATGCGGTGACCGTGGCGACGGTGTTCCAGCATTCGCCGACGGTGTTTATCAGCCACGATAAAGTCGGGGCCGGCGAGCAACTGAAAGACAAAACCTTTTTGCTGGCGACCGAGGCGTATACCTCATTCTGGCCCTGGGCGAAAAGTGAACTGGGGCTGGGTAACGCCAAAGTCCGGCCCTACACCTTCAGCGTGCAGCCGTTTCTTGCGGACAATAATCTGGTACAGCAGGGTTATGTGACTTCCGAGCCGTTCTCAATCGAGAAAGGTGGCAAACCGTTCTATGTCTACATGCTTAGCGACTGGGGATATCCGCCTTACGGCAACTCCATTATCTGCATGGCCGACACTGTCAAAAAACGCCCGGCAGCCGTGGCGGCGTTCGTGAAAGCCTCCATGCAGGGCTGGAAGGAATATCTGCAGGACCCCGCCGCGGGCAACGCGCTCATTACCCAGGCTAACCCGCGTATGGGCGCCGACCAGATTGCCTTTGGCATTGCGCAGATGAAGAAGTATGCGCTGGTGACGGGTGGCGACGCGCAAACCGGCGGTATCGGCATCATCACTGAACCTCGTCTGAAAAAGACCTGGGAGATGCTGGTCAAAAATAAACTCATCGACGCGGATAAAGTGCCGTTTGCGCAGACCTATACCCTCGACATGATTAAAGACGCGAAGGTTATGCCATGAATTCAGCCCCGAAACTCACCGTGATGAGCGATGTCCGCTCAGTTATTTCTCCAACCGTTCCGGCTATCGAGGTGTTGTCGGCGGAGAAAATTTACAGCAACGGCACCCGCGCGCTTCTGCCGGTCAATCTGACCATTAATCAGGGTGAATTTGTCACGCTGCTCGGCCCGTCGGGCTGCGGCAAAAGTACGCTGTTAAAAATGGTTGCCGGTCTGGTGGAACCCAGCGACGGCAAGCTGATGCTGTGGCGCCGCGAAAGCCGTGAAAAAGCGCAGGTTCCGCTCTCTTTCGTGTTTCAGGAAGCCACGCTGATGCCGTGGAGTAATGTGCAGAACAACGTGCGTTTGCCGCTGGATCTGGCAGGCGTACCCCGCGCTGAAGCCAATACCCGCGTCAGTGAAGCGCTGGAACTGGTGGGGCTTGGCAAATTTGCCAACGTCCTGCCTCGCGAACTGTCAGGCGGCATGCAGATGCGCGTGTCGATTGCCCGCGGCCTGGTCACGCGCCCGAAGCTGCTGCTGATGGATGAACCTTTCGGCGCGCTCGACGAAATCACCCGCAACAAACTCGACAGCGACCTGCTGCGCCTGTGGCGGGAACAGGGACTGACGGTCGTGTTCGTCACTCACTCGATCCACGAAGCGGTGTTCCTGTCGCAGCGGGTGATCATGATGGCCGCGCGTCCGGGGCGCGTGGTGGAAGATATCGCCATCAACGAACCTTTTCCGCGCAGCGAAAATTTCCGCGTCAGTCCGGCATTTTCACGCTATGCGAAGCAGTTGCAGGACAGCCTGCTGCAAGCCAGCCAATCGGGTATGGAGTAACGGTATGAAAACGCAAAATGCTTCTCCGTGGATCAACAACCCCACGTTTCGCAAAGTGCTCTATCCGGCGGTAGTCGCCGTGGTGGTCATTTTGCTATGGCAAGGCTGGGTGAGCTATTTCAACATCCCTCAGTTTCTGGTGCCGTCACCGGTGGTGATGCTGCAAAGCCTGTGGACACATTGCGGTTCGCTGATGACGTCGCTGCTGTTCACCCTGAAAATCACCCTGATTTCATTTTTACTGTCGATTGTCATCGGTGCAGTCGTGGCGTTCGTACTGGTACAGAACCGCTTTATTGAAACCGCGCTGTTTCCCTACATCGTGTTCCTGCAGGTGACGCCGATCGTCGCCATCGCGCCGTTGATCATCATCTGGGTCAAAGACACCACATTGTCGCTGGTGGTGTGTTCAACGCTGATGGCGGTGTTCCCGATTATTTCCAATACCACACAGGGGCTTCGCAGCGTATCGCCGGGGCTGCTGAGCTATTTTCAGCTGAATCACGCCAGCCGTCTGCAAATCCTCATTCGCCTGCGCATTCCCTCCGCTCTGCCCTATTTCTTCGGCGCACTGCGCATTTCCAGCGGTCTGTCACTGATTGGTGCGGTGGTGGCTGAGTTTGTGGCCGGCACCGGCGGCAATAATACCGGCCTGGCCTACCAGATATTGCAGGCGGGCTATCAGCTGGACATCCCGCTGATGTTTGCCGCTCTGCTGCTTATTTCACTCACCGGCATTGCACTCTTTGGCGCGATGTCCTGGATTTCCCGACGCGTGCTGAGTGCCTGGCATGAAAGCGAAGCCGTGCAATCTCATTAACCTCATTCATCTTTAGGCAGGAAGATTATGGACAGTGAACAACGTCAACAGGCGCTCGCCCTGATTCTGCAGGCGCTACCTGATCTGGACTGGACTTTACAGGCGCCGAAGGTCAAACGCCTTTCCCGTGATTTTCACTGGTTCAGCCCGGTGCTTAAGCGGCAACTGGAAGACAAACAGGCCGATGCCGTGGTCAGGCCGCGCAGCGAAGAAGAGCTGAGATTACTGGTGAAAGCCTGTGTTCAGCATCAGTTGCCGCTGATCCTGCGCGGCGGCGCGACCGGCAACTACGGCCAGCTGGTGCCACTGGAGGGCGGCATTCTGGTCGATATGACCGGATTCAATCAGGTATGTGAACTGGGCAACGGCGTGGTACGGGCGCAGGCTGGGATCCGGCTGGCGGAGATTGAAACCCTGACCCGGCCAACAGGATGGGAACTGCGCTGCATGCCTTCCACCTACCGGCTCGCCAGTCTGGGCGGCCTTTACGGCGGCGGATTTGGCGGTATCGGCTCCATTAACTACGGCCCACTCGGCGCGCCCGGCAATGTGCTCAGCGTAAAAGTCATGACGATGGAAGCCGAACCACGCATTCTGCAGGTGCCCGCGCCACAGGCATTGCTGCTGCATCATGCCTATGGCAGCAACGGTATTGTGCTTGAGGTGGCGCTGGCACTGGCACCGGTCCATCAGTGGATTGAGAGGCTGGACGTGTTTGATGATTTCACCGACGCGCTGGATTATGCCAATGCCTTTGCCCGTTCGCCGGGGCTGGCAAAACGCCAGCTCGCGCTGTTCGCCGCGCCAATCCCCTCTTATTTCAGTCACCTGAACGGACGCTATCAGGCCAGCCAGCATGCGGTAATCAGTGTGATCGCGCAGGAAAGCGAAGGATTTTGCGCGCATCTGCTGGAAAAATACCGCGGTCAGAGCGCCCTGCGCCAGCCGGCCGACGAAGCGCGTGAGGCTAACGCGTCGCTGATGGAGTATTGCTGGAACCACACCACGCTGCACGCACTTAAAGTTGACAGCTCTCTGACATATTTACAGACAGCGTTTGATCACACCTGTTATCGTCAGCAGATTATCGATATGGCAGCGTTGTTCGGTGATGAGGTTATTTCGCATATTGAATTCCTGCGTGACAATGATGGCAATATTACCGCAAGCGGTTTGCAACTTGTGCGTTATTCAACCGAAGAAAGACTGAATGAAATAATGACAACCTTCCGTGACAATGACGTAAAAATAAATAACCCACATGTTTATCATATTGAGGATGGTAAACAGGGAGAAATTAAACCTGACGTCGTTTCTGTTAAGAAGTGTCTTGATCCTGAAGGATTACTTAACCCCGGCAAGCTCAGAGGCTGGGCGGAACGCGACAATCTGATATTAGATAAAGACCCTCTGTTATTAATCATTAAATAATAATAAGCCTCCCCACTTCAGGTGACAGAAACAGAGGCGGGGCGGCGATTGCCTGTGTGTGCCCTTAAATAAAAGTTACCGGCAGTTTTTCTGCCGGGCAGCTCTATTACTTTTTGACAGGATGGCACTAATGAGAAATAACCTATTCAGCGTTACGCTGAAGTTGAGCGCTATTGGTGTCGGATTTTCAATTCGCTTTTTATTCCATGGAATAACTAACGTATAAAATACTGAAAATTTTATTTCTGCATGCCTGAGCCGATTAGGGATGGAACTAAAGAATGGAGGGGGAATGTAGGATAACGTTCAGACCATACTGAAATTTTAGTGAGATCGCTAATTTTATTAGTCGATAACTGAATACGGTCTGAGATAAAAATCAGCGTAATTTTTCGGTGACACCTGACTAACCTTAATGTGATTTAAATTTTAAACAAACTAATCACTGTCACATCAATCTGAAGGCATGAATAATATCTGTAAGAATGTTTAGCAGAGTGGTTGGAAAGGGGAATCTGCGTAAATACGGAGTCATTCAGGATGAAGATGATCGCCTGACAGATAATGAAGATTCTCGACGGACGTGGGTGTTCATTCTTTGTTCCAGCGAGACAACCCCACCATATTAAGAGACGCTGGCGGGTTAACGCCTGGCACAGCTTCCTGTGATAATGCTGTGCCCGATAGCGTCAGGGCGTCGGCCGACTGTTTTTTGAAGAACTGCGGAGAATCAGGATTATTTTTTACGCCAGAAAAGAAAGGCAGCCAACGCTGTGAGCACGCCAATCAACGGCATTGTTCCCGCGCCGGCCAGAAAGTTATGCCGATCAATGGCATTCTCTTTTCTGATATCTGCAAAGCGCGCAGCGGCCTGCTTTTCATCAGGAGCACGCACTTCTTCAGCCTCTTTTATAAACCCCTGAGCAAGCAACTCGCTGGCGCGGTTCATGTCTGACCTTGCCAGGGCAATGGTCTGTTTTCCCTGCGTGTAGAAACAGTAATCTGGCATCAGTTGTGCTCACTATTGAGAGTGGGATTTCTACTTTATAGGATAGTGCGCGTGGCAAATAGCATTGCTCATGAATAAAGCTGTTTATATCTGACTGCTTAATCAAAACATTAGCAAAATCCTGCACTTTCCCTTTGTAAACCGTTATCGCTTTTGATCCATACTTTCATAAAATAATTTTGATCAGGATCAAATAAATACAATTCAACTCCATATAATTATAAATTTTTATTTTATTAATCAGAAGCTTGCAATCATGCCTGAAATTATTAGAAGGCAAATAATTTCAACATTAACAATAAAAAGCCAACTCATTAGCCCCTCATGCAATTATAAATAAAATTAAAGGTTATTTTCACCCTGACGATATAAAGATCATCTTTGGCATTATTTAACTTTTTTTCCTTTTCTTCTGCTTCTGAACCTCATTAAAGGTGAACCTCATGGGTCTTTCTCAACGTATCTCTGATATTAAAATCGGAAAAAAACTGGGTGCCGGCTTTATCGTCCTTATCGCTGCCTCGCTTGCCATTACCTTTATGGCTTTTGACTGTTTTCGCAGTATCAAAGACAACTCTGCCCGGCGCTCAATTACCGTGGAAATGGTTAACACCTTAGGCAAAGCACGTCTTAACCGTACCCTCTACCAGTACACCAAAGATCCCAAATTTGCGTCACAGAACGTTCAGGCCCTGAAGGATTTAGAAGCGCTTTATAAACGGCTGGATGGATTCAAATGGGATGAGATTGGTCAGCAGAAAATCACCCTGATGGGACAGCTGCTCAACGACTACAAGAGCCAGCGTGAGAAATTTGTGGCATCCGCAGAAGCAACCTCCGCCGCTCTCGATGCGATTAAACCCGGTGCCCTGATCGGTTTTGCACATCAGTTTGAATCGCTCGATATGGCTCAGTCACCGGATGCGGCCCTTCCCGTCATGCATCTGGCTGCCGCACTGTTTGATGCCGCCAATGTTGAAAAAGCGTTTCTGGATAAACCCACAGAGACCAGCAGAGATGCGGTCCTGGAAGAATACACTGCGATTAATACGCTGAGTGAGCAGCTGGACATTTTTGCTCAGCCCACCATCAGTGATGGCACGCGAAACTTACTTAACACGCTTGCGCAGCAGCGCCAGGCTTTAACGCGCTATATCGATGCTTCAGAGAAAGAAAAAGGCGAATCTGCGAGCCTGACTGCTGCTGCTGAACGGCTCAATGCGGCAGTCTCTGACACCTTTGCGTTCCAGTCTCAGCTTTCTGCAGAGTTCATTAAACAGGCGGAGTGGCGTATTGCGTTTGCCGCGCTGATTTGTGCCATTCTGAGCCTGCTGATTGCCTGGCGGATCACCCGCAGCATTACGCAGCCCCTGAAAGAGACACTGAATGCCGCGCAGCGTATCGCCAGCGGTGATTTAACAACCTCGCTGAAAACCACGCGTGGCGATGAGTTGGGTCAGTTGATGCAGGCGGTAGATGCAATGAACATCAGCCTGCAGAACATCATCACCAACGTGCGCGATGGCGTCAGCAGCGTGGCGCGCGCTTCGGCAGAAATTGCCGCAGGCAACACCGACCTGTCATCGCGCACTGAGCAGCAGTCTGCCGCCGTGGTTCAGACAGCTGCCAGTATGGAAGAGCTCTCCTCGACGGTGAAACAGAATGCGGAGAACGCCCACCATGCAAGTCAGCTGGCGACCGATGCGTCGATGAATGCCGGACGCGGTGGTGAGATTATTCGTGATGTTATCGTCACCATGGACAGCATCAGCCAGAGTTCAGGGAAAATTGGCGAAATCATTCACGTCATCAACAGCATCTCTTTCCAGACTAACATCCTGGCACTCAACGCTGCCGTGGAAGCGGCACGCGCCGGTGAACAGGGGCGCGGGTTTGCGGTGGTTGCAGGTGAAGTGAGAAATCTGGCCCAGCGCAGCTCGCTGGCCGCTAAAGAGATTGAAACGCTGATTCGCGAGTCACTTGACCGGGTGCAGGATGGCTCTGCGTTTGTTGAACGCGCCGGCACCACGATGAATGACATCGTTCGCTCAGTCAGTCAGGTTAAAGACATTATGGGTGAGATTGCTGCCGCATCTGACGAGCAAAACCGCGGCATTTCTCAGATTGCCACGGCCATGGCCGAAATGGATACCACCACGCAACAGAACGCCGCGCTGGTTGAAGAGTCTTCCGCTGCAGCCAGCTCTCTGGAGTCGCAGGCAGATGAACTGGAAAAAACAGTGGCTGTGTTCCGTCTCTCTGCCGTGCAAACCCGGACTCCGGTTCTGACGCCACGTTTAGTACCTGCTGTGCCTGTGGCGGCATCCGCAGACGCCAGCTGGGAGAGTTTTTAACCCGTAGCAACGCGTCAATCTGTTCTGCACGTTAATTCAGCCAGCCTTGTCACAACGAGGCTGGCTGAAATAGTCATTATCTTCAGACAACAAGACAGTCGATAAACAGAAAGCCTACAGCAACGGCCGCCGCAGGCACGACGTGAAGATGTTGAATATGATGGCAGCGATACAATCTGGCTGGACGGCGGGTGCGATGTGTCTCTCGCCTGATTTGTATCAGGCTGGCGGTTTGCAGGCAGAAAGGGATCTGGGAGGTTGTAGTAGAAAGGGATAATGTCGCGATCACAGGTGAAGTTTTTGAGTGCAGGAGAAGTGTCGTCCCTGACATTATCTCCGGCCGGTATACGCTCTCGCGCAACCGTTGAGGTCGTCCGCTTCGTCGTTTTCCGGCCGGAGCCGGACTACGTCCACTGGCGTCAGTTCTATCGGGGCTAGTTCAGCTCTTCGTTCAGGCCTGCAAGCGTTCGCAGGTACGGCACCTGCTGCTGGGCAACCGCTGGTGACGTAAAACTACTCAGCCAGTTTCTGGCTTTGTCGATTTTCTCCAGTCGATCAGCGTTGCTTTCAGATTTCGCCATCAAACCCAGCTGAGTAAAGAGTGATGCGATACTGATTTCTTTCTCACCCAGGGCAAGGCTTAGTGCCGCTTCGCCAATAATGACGTGGCCTTTCTCGTCGTTTTGAATTAACACAGAAAATCCTCCATTTGGTACGAATTGATGACAACCTCACCAGAGACTGTAGTCGTTAAAGCGAGACTTGCCCGAATAAATCACTAAAAATCGTGCAAGTTGCTGTTCAAATGTACTAAAAGTTTTTTTCCGGATTGTTCTGTTTGTCTCTGTCACCGTTCCTGCCAGACTGACTGCCCTTATCAGCACTGGATGCAGCCATGAAACTTTCTGTTCTTCTCACGTTGTTAGCCGCGACGGTATGCTCAGTATTTGTTGCTCAGGCGGGGTTCGGAACGCATCAGGCCAGCCAGTCGCTCGCCACACAAAGCGGTGAAACCATTACGGGAGAATAAAGACCCGGTGAAGTCTGCCGTCGTCGTCAGTGACCGGGCAATAGGTTATGATCTCCGGCCCTTTGTCTGCCGGTTGCACCATGTCTGCCATTATCGATACGTTTATCGCCCCACCCTGCTTTGATGAGATCACATTTCTCTTTCAGGATGCACATCTGCTGGTGATCAACAAACCCGGCGGATTGCTGAGCCTGTCAGGTAAAAATCCTCAAAATCTTGATTCGGTGCATCACCGGCTGGTCAGCCTTTTCCCTGGCTGCACGCTGGTGCATCGGCTCGACTTCGGCACATCCGGCCTGATGGTTGTTGCACGAAACAAGGCGATTAACGCCGCCCTCTGCCAGCAGTTCAGCCAGCGTAGCGTGAGCAAAACCTACCAGGCCCTGCTGTGCGGCCATCTGTCCGATGATGAGGGAGTCATTGATGCTGCCATCGCGAAAGATCCGGCGTTGTTTCCCCGGATGACGATATGCGCCATCAGGGGCAAACCCGCGCGGTCACGCTACCGGGTCACTGAACGCGGTTATTATCAGGGAAGTGAGGGAGACGCGTTGCCGGTCACGCGGGTTGAGCTGACGCCCGAAACCGGACGCACCCACCAGCTTCGTATTCACTGTCAGCAGCGGGGGCACCCGATTCTGGGCTGTGATCTTTACGGTGGGCTGTTGATGCCGGGCGCCCAACAGGCAGAAAGGCTGATGCTGCACGCCAGTGGGCTGACGTTTGTTCATCCTGTCAGCGGCGAGGTAATGCAACTCTCTGCCGCCAGCCCGTTCTGAATGGGTCAGAATACAATTACCACATCAAATCATCAGGGACTTTGAAATCAGCATAAGGATCATCTTCGTCCTGTGCTTCTTCGCTTAATGCGCTGTTTAACACGATGGCGCTGGCATCACGCTGCGCAATTTTATCCGCTACGCTGGCCGGGATGATAGCGTACTGGCTCTCACCACTGGCGTCGGCAGCCAGGCGGGCAATGGCGAGACGACCATTAATCAGCTGCGTCTGCGTAGGCTTATCCACCAAGATCTTTTTAATCAGGTTATTGTCGGTAAAGTTGAAGGTGATGTTGCCTTTTGCCACATCAATTTTGTTCATCTCAATCAACTGCTTGACCTGGGCTTTGTACTCTTTCGACAGCACAGCCAGCTTCTGCTGTTCGTTCAGCTGCTTATCCCGCTCAAGCTGCGCCTTTTTGTTGTCTTCCACCGCGGCTCTGGCTTCGCGCGCCTGAACCCGGGATTTTTTGGCTGTGCGCTGAACCTTGTCCATTTTTTTGCTGGATACCAATCCCGCTTTCAGCATCTGCTCTTGCAAGGTGAGTTTTGTCATTGTGGTCTCTGAGTCGTCTCTGAAGCTGTGAAATTCTATCCGGGATTATACCTGCAATCGTCCGGCGTGTGCCAGGTTGCCGCATCTGCTGCGCCTGCGGTTGCAGGCAGCCACTCAACACTGTGCTAACATTCCTCGGTCAGAATCACTTTATTGAGCACCATGTCAGAACTAACAAAACGTAAAAATGACCCTGAAGGGCTGAAAAAACGCATCATTGCCGGCGCACTTAAGACGTTTGCAGAATTTGGTATGCAGGGTGCGCGGCTGGAGCAGATTGCTGAGCATGCGCAGACCACGAAACGCATGGTGGTCTATCACTTTGGCAGTAAAGAACAGCTTTATATCGACGTGCTGGAACAGGTTTATCAGCAGATACGTCAGCATGAAACGGGCCTTAACCTTGCGGCGATGGAGCCAGAGCTGGCTATGACACGGCTGGTGGAAGCCAGTTTTGATTACCATGTCGAGCATCCCGATTTTATCCGGCTGGTGTGCAGTGAGAACCTGCTGCGCGGTCGCTATATTTCCCAGTCGGCGCAGATAAAAGCACTGAACCGCAGTGCGCTGGATCTGCTGGATGATATCCTGGCACGGGGTCAGCAACAGGGCGTGTTTACATCCGGCGTGCAGACCATTGATGTTCATCGCCTGATCAGTAGCATCTGCGTTCACCACGTTTCGAACCGTTATACTTTCAACGCTCTGTTTAGCCCTGATAATAGCGAAGCGGAGAGTATTCGCCGCAATCGTCAGCTGGCTGTCACCGCAACGTTACGTTACATCCGTAAATAATTACCGGCATTCCTGACTGCATTTGGCAATAGTCTACGCTTAGTGATACTTGTCTTTTAAATGCAATAATAAGGAATACTGTTGTGACCAGAGACGCACGCCTCTATCCGCTTCGTCAGACCCATATTAAACCCGATGATGATGCACTGTGGAACTGGGCGCAGAACGCGCAGATCGGCCGTCGTCAGCAGGTTCAGCGTCCCGCCAGTGAAGCGGAATTACAGAAACTTCTTCGGGAGTCACGCGGTCAGATTCGGGTGATTGGCAGCAAGCTGTCGCCAGGCCGCATGCTGCACGTCGCTGATGATGATGTGCTGCTTGATCTCAGCGCACTGAGTGGCCAGCTCGCCAGCGATGAAGAGAGCGTGACCTTTGGTGGCGCGACCCCGCTTGAGCAGGTTTATCGCAGCCTGACCGAAATGAACCGCATGCTGGCATCTTCGCCAGGTGTGATAGCGATTCAGACGCTGGCCGGTGCGATGGCGACCGGCACGCACGGCCAGGGTTTGCAGCAGAGTTCGATTGCCGATGAGGCGCTGGCAATCCGGATGGTGCTGGCCGATGGCAGCGTGCGCGAATTTGTTCGTGGTGAAGCTGACTTCCCGGCCGCGCAGGTTTCTCTCGGGGCGCTGGGCATTGTTACTGCGGTAAAACTTCGTACGCAGCCGTTTCGCATTTTCACCTGCCACAAGAATGCCGTGTCCGCCGATACGCTTGAAGAGGACCTGTTGCGCTGGAACAACGACTATCCGCTGAGCAAAGCGTGGTGGTTTGTTGACGACAACCTGATGCACGTCTGGAACGCCCATGAAGCGAGTGCCGAAGAGCGTGAGCACTATGAAGCACAGGGTCGTCAGGTGGTGGAACATGAGGGTGAGGTTGATGAGAGTCTTAACGACACTATCGACCAGACGCTGGCGCATATGCATCGCGATACTCAGATTGAGGGCAAAGGGGGAAAACAGTTCCGCACCGTTACCCGTTTTCGTGACTTCACCGATGTTACCGGTGACATCTACCAGCTCTTCTGCCGTGGCATTGCAGTCCCCCAGATCAATGTGGAAATCGGCGTACCGCTGGCAAAAACGCCGGCCATTATTCGCCGGATCAAGCAATGGTATGCCGAAAACCGTCCGCATATGCACTACCCGATTATCCTGCGCTGCACTGGCGCATCATCAGCCTGGCTCAGCCCGGCAACTGACCAGCCCACCTGCTTTTTCGGCTTTGTCGTCTATTACGCCGATGATGGCTCGCTATCTCAGGAAGGGCTGCACTTCCTGACTGAAGTGGAAAAATTGCTCGCCGAGGAGGGTGGACGCCCGCACTGGGGCAAGTATTACGACGAAGAACGCTACAACTGGCGTGAGATCTATCCGAAGTGGGACGCCTTCCGCGCCCTGCGCAGCCAGCTCGACCCGCAGGGCCGACTGGGTAACGACTACATCACGCCACTTTTTGACTGATTGAGGAAAGCTATGTTTGCCTGGGTAACGCTGTTAACACAACCCGATTATCTGGTGGGCGTGAAAGCGCTGCACCGTTCGCTGAAAGAGAGCCAGAGCCAGTGGCCGCTGGTGGTGATGACGACATCGGCGATTTCAGACGCTGACTGTCAGATTCTGCAAAATGAAGGCTGTGTGATTAAACCGGTCGATCCGCTCTATCCGCGTGACGATCTTGACCAGCATTACGCCTCGGCGCAGTTTGGTGAGGTCTGGACCAAGCTGCGCGCATGGCAGCTCACTGATTATCAGCGCGTGGTGTTCCTGGATGCGGATATGCTGGTGCTTAAAAACATGGATGAGCTGTTTACGCTGGATCTGGGTGAAAACCCGCTGGCTGCCTGTCACGCCTGCCGCTGTAATCCCAACCAGATTGCCTCTTATCCGCCAGAATGGCAGCCAGAGCAGTGTCATTACACCTGGCAGGCACGCGGTGAGCAGGCGCCGGAGAGCGTCGACTATTATCTCAACGGCGGTTTTCTGGTGCTGAAGCCTGACAACGCAATGTTCGACGCACTGGAAAAACGTATTGCCGCCATTGATGATCTTAGCGCTTATCCTTTCTCTGAACAGGATCTGCTGAATGAAGTGTTCGCGGAACGCTGGAAACCGCTCTCTTATATCTACAATGCGTTAAAAACGCTGCCCTTCCAGCACCGTGGCCTCTGGCAGGATGATGAGGTGAAGAACCTGCACTATATTCTGGCGAAGCCGTGGAAACGCGATCTCAATCAGCCGGAGAGCCAGCGTGATCGGTTCTATGCGCTGGACAAGCTGTGGTGGGAAAAAAGCGGCTTGATCTGATTACGTCAGGGCGGGAAACCCAGGTTCCCGCCCTGCCCGACGGCATTCATTACCGCAGCGGCAATCTCCTCTCACCTGTGACGCTGCATTACACCGCGATCCAGCGACGCTGCTCTGCGGAGTGCGCAATCGCTTCCAGGACTTTCTGCACCTGCAATCCCTCTGCGAAATCGGGCCACATTCGATCACCCGCCGCGATACCGTTGATCAGATCGCGGATTTCCACCGTTTTTTGATCGTTAAATCCGATGCCGTGCCCGGCTGAAACACAGAAGTTCGCGTAGTCTGGATGTGCCGGCCCGGTGAGGATGGTTTTAAATCCCTGACGCCCGGCGGGATCGTCATGCAGATAAAGCTCAAGCTCCGCCATACGCTCCTGGGTATACCGCAGTGTGCCATTGGTGCCGGTGACGACGTACGTCAGCCCCATTTTTGCGCCACAGGCGATGCGTGAGGTTTCAATCACGCCATGTGCGCCATTCGAGAAGCGCAGCAGCGCGCTGGCCTGATCCTCGTTTTCAACCGGTAACTGCCGTTCAGGTGCTTTCGGGTCGGGCCGTGAGGTAATTACCGTCATCATGTCGCCGCTGACCTCTGCAATGTCACCGACCAGGTAGTGCGCCATATTGACGATATGCGCCGCCAGATCGCCCAGCGCACCCAGACCGGCCAGCGCTTTCTGACAGTGCCAGTCGAGCGGGGTTTCCGGTCTGGCGAGGTAATCTTCGTTGTGGGTGCCGTAGAAATGCACCACATCACCAATTTCGCCATTGGCAATGATCTCTTTTGCCAGCTGGCTGGTGGGGTTTTTCATATAGTTGAAGCCGACCAGCGTTTTTACCCCTGCGGCTTCAGCCGCCGCGACCATCTCCTGCGCGTCCGCCACGCTCAGCGACAGCGGCTTTTCTGAATAGACATGTTTGCCGTGGCGAATCGCCTCCAGCGCCATCTCTTTGTGCAGGAAGTTAGGCGCGCAGATATCCACCACATCAATCGCCGGATCGCTGACCAGGGCGCGCCAGTCACCGGTTGAACGCGCAAAACCAAAGGTTGCTGCCTGTCGGGCCGCCAGTTCAGGATTCACTTCGGCCAGCATCTCCCGCACGATTTCGCCTTTCAGCGCGAAGACTGTGGGTGCCTGGGCGTAGGCAATTGCGTGGCAGCGCCCGATATAGCCGCTGCCGATCATGCCGATTCTGACTTTGTTCATGTCAACTCCGTATATTCTGTTCAGGATTGAAATGAAATCTACGTTTCGTTTCTGTTGCTGACAAAGCGAGAATAGAGACTTTGTGACGGCCGTAAAAAACTATCCGCTTAAATCATGCGCACAGCAGTCTGACAAGCGCTTTGCACCATCGGAACACCTCATAAACACCTCAGTTTTGCGTGCCTCTTTTTCCGCATGAATGCTCCTTGCAGCGCGTTCTGTCACGGCATAACACGCGATAGTGGCGACTATTTCAGCAGTCGCGCGAATTTATGAAAAAGAGCTTTGACATGCTCCGGCGTGGCCGTTACTATGCGCCCCGTTCAAACGATTCCTCTGTAGTTCAGTCGGTAGAACGGCGGACTGTTAATCCGTATGTCACTGGTTCGAGTCCAGTCAGAGGAGCCAAATTAGAAAAGCCTGCTTAGGAAACTAAGCGGGCTTTTTGCTTTTTGGCGTTTGAGTCTGAATAACCCTTCTCTTCAGGCAACCCTGGCTCTTAAGGATTTTCACCCTAATAAATATTTGAGAGCGGCAGTTGCTGTTATGTGACGGGCTGATAGCAGCAAAGTCATGACATTGAAGAAAGACGGGTTACAACCGTGGACAGTTTTGCGTCAGTGAAGAGGTTCAGAATATCATGACGCCGTTAACGTCGACGATCCGTCCGGCTTGCTTTGAAGTATGTTAATGATTAAGTCGCGTGGAAAAATTGTCTCATTGGTGTGTATCAGCTCTTCTATTGTCCACCAATGATAATCGCGAATGACTTCCTTTTCATTGCTACTCCATCCTGAGCGATCGAGATCGACGGTCTTTGCATTAACCATAAAGAACCGCTCATCAGCAAGTACTGTCTCTCCACTGGGTAACATCATTGTGAAAGTTCGGGACGCTATTTCTGGTCCAGTTAATGTTCCTGTCAAACCCGTCTCTTCAAATAATTCGCGTAGAGCGGCCTGCTCGAAAGATTCATTATTTTCAAGCCCTCCTCCCGGCGTTGCCCAGTATGTTTTTCCCCTCAGAGCATCGTCTTCATGACAGAACCTGAAGAGCAGGACATGATTTTCAGGCGAAAGAATGATCAGCCGTGATGATGGTCGAATACGCACATTCCCCCTCTTAAAAATTCTTAGCTACTGATTCTCAAAATTTATATAAACATAAATTGCAGCCTGAATCGCCCTGAATGTCTGAATTATCTTACCGCTTCAGTCTCACTCACTGTCCGCTGCTCGCGCTCAACAGATCTCTCATTCCTGGAGTTTTTCTGCTGCGCTCCATAAGCAGATGTTGCTTAAGGCAGCTTGAATTGATCCACATGGAGCCGATAAGCGGACTCTGCGGTAAGTGCGTCGTTTCCTGGCATTACTGGCAATTGCCTCATCAGCGACCATATTTAAAGTAAGCACCTTGTTTTTGCCCTCTTTTCACACAACCTGAAAGCGAGCCGCACCCGAACAGGGCAGAACCGCCCCTTTTTCCCTGATTTTCAGCCCATTTTGCACCCTGGCACACTTTATGCCTGATCGTCAGTGTTATTGAACGATTCAATTGCAGCCTGTCCTGTTTGTGAGGTGATGATGATCAAGATTGACCTTTCCGATTCACCCTTTTTTGATGAAATGTTGATGGCTGAAGGTAAACACCGCAGCCATTATCAGGACTACTGGCAGTGGTTGCAGAAAGCCGATCAGCAGGCCGTCCAGCGCAAAAAAGAGGAAGCTGCGCTGTTGTTTCACCGGGTGGGGATTACCTTTAATGTTTATGGTGAAGACGATGGCGCGGAACGGCTGATCCCGTTCGACAGCGTGCCACGTATTATTCCGGCCAGCGAATGGCAGATGCTGGATCGCGGGATTCGTCAGCGGGTTCAGGCACTCAATGCGTTTCTGCATGATATTTATCATGACCAGAAGATCCTCAAGGCAGGGATCGTCCCCGCTGAACAGGTGCTGGCCAACGAGCAGTATCAGCCGTGCATGCAGGGTATCGACCTTCACCGTGATACTTACGCCCACATTGCCGGAACCGACATGGTGCGGGGAGGCGATGGCGAATATTACGTGCTGGAAGATAACCTTCGCACGCCCTCTGGTGTCTCTTACATGCTGGAAAACCGCAAAATGATGATGCGGTTATATCCCGAACTGTTTGCCGGGCAGCGTATCGCGCCGGTTTCCCGCTACCCTTCTCACTTACTGCAAACCCTGCGCGAAAGCACCACCGTCAACGATCCGACCGTTGTGGTACTGACACCTGGCCGCTTTAACAGCGCCTATTTCGAGCACAGCTTCCTCGCTCAACAAATGGGCGTTGAACTGGTTGAAAGTGTCGATCTGTTCGTGAAAGACGGCGCGGTGTTTATGCGCACTACCGCAGGTCCCTGCAGGATTGATGTGATCTATCGACGTATCGACGACGCCTTCCTCGACCCGCTGGCGTTTCGCGCCGATTCCATGCTCGGCGTTCCCGGCCTGCTGTCAGTCTACCGATCCGGTGGTGTGGTGCTGGCGAATGCGATAGGCACCGGCGTGGCAGATGATAAATCGATCTATCCGTATGTTCCGGAGATGATCCGCTACTACCTTGCTGAGGATCCCATTCTCAACAACGTGCCGACGTGGCAATGCCGCAAAGAGAGCGATCTCTCTTTCGTACTGGCAAACCTGGAAAAAATGGTGGTGAAAGAGGTTCATGGTGCTGGCGGTTACGGCATGCTGATTGGCCCCAAGGCCAGCAAGGCGGAAATCGAACGCTTTCGCGAATTGTTGCGCGCCCGCCCGGAAAATTACATCGCGCAGGAAACACTGGCGCTTTCCACCTGCCCGACCTTTGTCGATAACGGGCTCGCACCGCGTCACATCGACCTGCGGCCCTTTGCGCTGACTGGCGCCGAAATTCGTCTGGTACCAGGTGGATTAACCCGCGTAGCACTGGAAGAAGGCTCACTGGTGGTGAATTCCTCTCAGGGCGGCGGAACCAAAGATACCTGGGTACTGGAAGAAAATGCGACGGAGGATGACGCATGCTAAGCAGAACAGCCAGCGAACTGTACTGGATGGCACGTTATCTGGAACGCGCCGAGACAATTGCACGCCTGCTGGACGTGACCAATAAGCTTTCGATGATGTCGATCCGTGATGTCCACGCACGCGATGAAAACAATGATTTACTGGTCCCGCTGACCATGACCGGCACGCGGGATCTGTTCGACGAGCACTATCCGCAGGCGTCGATGGGGAATCTGCTTAATTTCTTCGCACTGGACAGTTTCAACCACAGCAGCATTTTCAGTTGTCTGCAAATGGCCTGGAACAATGCGCATGCGGTGCGCGGCAGCCTTTCCTCTGAAGTCTGGGAAAGCATCAATGCCACGTGGATAGAGATGAAGCTGATCCGCCGTCAGGGCGTCGGTTCTGCCGGTGCAGACGCGTTCTTTGACTGGGTCAAAGAGCGTTCACATCTGTTCCGTGGGGCGATGTTTGGCACCTTGCTGCGCAGTGATGCACAAAACTTCATCCGCCTCGGTACCCTGCTGGAACGCGCAGACAGCACCGCGCGCCTGCTGGATGCTAAAAATCAGCTGTTGAACGCCGATGAGGATCCGGTGCGTGAATACTACCGGATGGACACGCTATTGCGTGCAGTCAGCGCCCGCGAAGCGTTCCACACGCTTTATAAGCAGCAAATCAGCCAGAGAGGTATTGCCGAGCTGTTGATACTGCGCCGCGAGCTACCGCGTTCTCTGCTTTCCTGCATCGAACTTATGGCCCAGGAGCTGGATGAGATCGGTGGCAGCGCGGGTAATCAGCCCCGTCGTCGCGTTCATACCCTTTACGCTCAGCTGCGCTTCACCGAAATGGACGAAATTGTTGAGATGGGTCTCAGTCCCTGGCTGATGCAGTTTCTGGATCAGACCACTGCCATCGCTGAGTGCATTCATCAAACCTATCTGGAGGCTCAATAATGAAACTGAATGTCACGCATCAGACGCATTACAGCTATGCGCAACAGGTTAAACACAGCACGCAATATCTTCGCCTTACGCCGCAGGATTCCAGTCATCAGAAGATATTGTCGTGGGATCTGACCTTGCCAGAATACGCCACCCGCACGCTGGATGCTTACGGCAATATCCTGCATGTTCTGACACTCGACCAGCCCCATCAGGCCATTACCATTGTCGCCAACGGCGTGGTGGAGATTGAAGATAATACGGAAGACGATAATTGCGGGCATCTCTCACCACTGGTGTTTCTGCGCACCAGCCCGCTGACGCTGGCCGATGGCGCGATCCGCGATTTCGCCAGTCGTTACTACCGGCCGCAGGCACAGCATGAGAGTCTGTGCAATCTGATGGGCGAACTGCTGCTGAAAATGCCCTATAACCCCGGCAGCACCACGGTAAAAGACAGCGCTTCCCAGGCCTTTTCCGCCCAAACCGGCGTATGTCAGGACCACACGCATGTTTTCCTGGCCTGCTGCCGCAGCCTGGGTATCCCGGCGCGTTACGTCAGCGGCTATCTATACTCGGAAGACTCCGCACATGTGGCCATGCATGCGTGGGCGGAAGCCTGGCTGGATGACCGGTGGCAGAGCTTTGATGTCACCAATAACACCTGCCAACCGAATCAGCATTTGAAACTGGCTATCGGCATAGATTATCTTGATGCATGCCCGGTCCGCGGTATCCGGTTAGGTGGAGGAAGCGAAGACATGCGCACTGTTGCCGCCGTTGCCATGCTCGACGTTCCGCAATGATCCTGAATACCTGAGGAAGCCATTTTATGACTTACTGTGTGGCCATGCGCTTGTCCTCTGGCCTGGTGTTTGTTTCAGATTCACGCACCAATGCCGGAGTGGACCATATTTCCACCTTCCGTAAACTGCATGTGTTTCATCAAAGCGATGAGCGCGTGCTGGTGATTCAGAGTGCCGGAAATCTGGCGACCACACAGAGCATTATCAGTCTGCTGCATCGTCGCTGCGCAGACGATGAACGGGAAAACCTGCTGAACGTAACGTCCCTGTATGATGCCGCCAGTTTGCTGGGTGAAACGGTGCGAGAAGTGATCGCCCGGGACAGCGGCGCAAATCAGGGCAGCAATACAGATTTCAGCTGCAACCTGTTGCTCGGCGGACAGATTAAAGGGGAAGGTCTGCGGCTGTTCCACATCTATCCGCAGGGAAACTTCATTGAAGCCACGCACGACACGCCCTATTTCCAGGTAGGTGAGAGTAAGTATGGTAAGCCGATTATTGATCGCGTGCTGAACTACGACACCGCTCTGGATCAGGCGATGCAATGTGCACTGATTTCGATGGACTCCACACTGCGCAGTAATCTTTCCGTGGGCCTGCCGCTGGATGTGATGACCTACCCCAAAGACAGCTTTAGTGCCGCGCAGCAGCATCGAATTACCGAAACGCACCCCTATTTCGACATGATCCGCAAGGGCTGGGGCGAAGGGCTGCTGAGCATTTTTGCGCAGTTGCCGCCGCTGAAACTGGACGAGTAATTATCTGCCACACCAGGTCTGAGTAAAAAGGATCGCCTCAGACCTGCCATCAGAAGCATAGCGCGCAAAAAAAACTGCACCCTACTCAGTTGGATTACCAACTTTTGGGGTGCAGTCACTTGTCAGCGTTTTACCGCGTTAACACCAGTCAGATATCAAACCGATCCAGATTCATCACTTTGGTCCAGGCGGCCACAAAGTCTTTGACGAATTTTTCACGGGCATCACTGCTGGCATAGACTTCCGCCGAGGCACGTAACACCGCGTTAGAACCGAATACCAGGTCGGCGCGGGTGGCGGTGAAACGGGTTTCCCCATTAACACGATCACGTCCGGTAAAGTGCTCGTTGCTGCTATCAGTCGCTTTCCATTCGGTACGCATATCCAGCAGATTGACGAAGAAATCTGTGTTCAGCGATCCCACATGGTGCGTGAAGATACCGTGCTGGCTGCCATCAAAGTTAGCACCCAGTGCACGCATCCCGCCCACCAGCACCGTTAACTCCGGCACAGTCAGCGTCAGCTGTTGCGCTTTATCGATCAGCAGACTTTCAGTGGTGGTTTTGCCAAAGCCAGTGCCGTAGTTGCGGAAACCATCAGCACGCGGTTTCAGCAGATCGAACGACTCGATGTCGGTCTGATCCTGACGCGCATCAACGCGGCCCGGCGTGAACGGAACCTCAATCGCGACGCCAGCCGCTTTCGCCGCCTGCTCAACGCCCACAACACCCGCCAGCACGATCACATCCGCCAGTGAAGCCTTGTGTGCTTCGCGCTGGATCGCTTCCAGCGTCGGCAACACGCGTGCCGCGATGGCATTGACCTGCCATTCACGTTGCGGCAGCAGCGCCAGTCGGGCACCGTTGGCACCACCACGCTTGTCGCCACCACGGAAGGTGGATGCCGAGGCCCACGCAACTGACACCAGCTCGCTGACGCTGAGACCGGATGCTGCAATCTTCTCTTTCAGCTGGGCGATATCTGCCACGGTTGGATGATAAACCGGTGCAGGCAGCGGATCCTGCCAGATCAGATCTTCCTGCGGCACTTCCGGACCGATGTAACGCGCTTTTGGCCCCATATCACGGTGCGTCAGCTTAAACCAGGCACGGGCAAAGGCTTCGTTGAACGCCTGCGGATCGTTGTGGAATCGACGCGAAATTTTTTCAAATTCCGGGTCAAAACGCAGCGTCAGGTCAGTGACCAGCATGGTCGGTTTGTGTTTCTTCGTGGAATCAAACGCATCCGGGATGATTTCCGGTGCATCAGCCGCTTCAAACTGAATAGCGCCCGCCGGACTGCGCGTCTGGACCCACTCATATTTGAACAGGTTCTCGAAGAAGTAGTTGCTCCACTGGGTAGGCGTCTGAGACCAGATGACTTCCAGGCCAGAGGTAATCGCATCTGCACCGACACCCGTGCCGTGGCTGTTAACCCAGCCCAGGCCCTGCGCTTCAATGGGCGCGGTTTCGGGATCGACACCGACGTGGCTGGCGGGTGCGGCACCGTGGGTTTTACCCAGCGTATGACCACCTGCAATCAGCGCGACGATCTCTTCGTCGTTCATGCCCATGTTGCCGAAGGTGGCACGAATAGCCGGGGCCGCAGAAGCAGGATCACCGCTGTGTTCCGGACCTTCCGGGTTCACGTAGATCAGACCCATTTCAGTGGCGCCCAGTGGTGACTGCGCCAGAGATTCCGGATGACGGTGTTCCAGCCAGGCCGCTTCTTCGCCCCAGTTCACATCCATATCCGGTTCCCAGACATCGTCACGGCCGGCACCAAAGCCAAAGGTGCGGAACCCGGAGTTTTCCAGCGCAACGTTACCCGCCAGAATATAGAGGTCGGCCCAGGAGATTTTCTGACCATATTTCTGTTTGATTGGCCACAGTAAACGGCGCGCTTTATCCAGGCTGACGTTATCAGGCCAGGAGTTTAACGGGGCGAAACGTTGCTGACCACGGCCCGAACCACCGCGTCCGTCCACGGAGCGATAGGTTCCGGCGCTGTGCCAGGCCATGCGAATAAACAGACCGATATAGCTGCCCCAGTCAGCGGGCCACCAGGATTGTGATTCGGTGAGCAACCCTTTGATGTCAGCTTTCAGTGCAGAGTAATCTAATTTGGCAAATTCTTTACGGTAATCGAAGGATTCATCAAGCGGGTTCGAACGGGATGAGTGCTGGTTCAGCAGGTCAACCCGGAGTTGATTCGGCCACCAGTCACGGTTAGTTGTTCCGCCACCCGGCGCCTGATTTGACTGAGGTGGTTTGCCCGCATGAAAAGGACATTTTCCCTCAGGCGCTTCGCGATCGGCTTCGACAATAGGCTTTGCATCTTTTGCATCTTCATCAACGGAATTGCTCATGGTCACACCTCTTTTTTGTATTTTCATCGCTACTCTATAGAGGATTTTCAGGATCGCACACCTGTCTCATCCTATATGTTTGATAGCTTTTACCTTTTTATGCACCTTCTTCAAAAGCTTAAGGCAATGAACCGACGGCCGCCGCTGTGCTTAAAAAAAGCAGCGAAGCGGCAACCGCCACCCTGAGACTATTCCGACAGCGCCGGTTTCACAACTGCCGTTTTACTCTCTGGCAGACGAATACGGAACCAGATCGCATACATCGCGGGCAGGAAAACCAGCGTGATTAGGGTACCGCCCAGCGTGCCGCCAATCAGCGTGTAGGCCAGCGTTCCCCAGAACACCGAGTGGGTGAGTGGAATAAACGCCAGCACCGCCGCCATCGCCGTCAGTAACACAGGACGCGCACGCTGTACGGTCGCTTCTACCACCGCAGCAAAAGGTGCCAGCCCCTGCTGTTCGTTATGGTGGATCTGCCCTATCAGGATCAGCGTGTTACGCATCAGGATACCCGACAGGGCAATCAGCCCGACCAGCGCATTGATACCAAACGGCTGACCGAACAGCAGCAGCGTCGGCACAACACCTATCAGCCCGAGAGGTGCGGTGAGAAAGACCATCACCATCGCCGACAGAGAACGCACCTGCAAAATGATGATTAAAAGTGTGATCGCAATCATGATTGGGAACAGCGGCGCCATCGCCTGTGTCGCTTTACCGGACTCCTCTATTGCACCGGCCAGTTCAATGCGATAGCCCGCAGGCAGCGTTGCGATGATCGGTTGCAGAGTTTTATTCAGCGCCGTGGAGACATCCGGCGGCTGCAGGGAGTCAGCAATATCTCCGCGAACAGTAATGGTCGGTGTACGGTCGCGCCGCCTCAGCAGGGGATCTTCCATTTTCACCTGCACCTCACCAATCTGCGACAGTGGGATACGTTGCCCCGCCGCACCTGCCAGCGTGAAGTCAGCAATCTTAGCCGGATCGAGCCGGATATCTCCGGCGGCACGGCCCACGACCTGGACCGCGCGGATATCTTCCCGCACGGTGGTGACCGGCACGCCCGTCAACAGAAACTGCAACTGCCGGGCGACTTCACTGGAGGTCAGGCCCACAGCCTGCAGTCGGTTTTGATCCAGCGAGAAATGCAGTGTCGGCACGGGTGCGCCCCAGTCGGTGTTCACCGTCCTCATCATCGGGCTGGCACGCAGTACGGCTTCCACCTGATTAGCGATAACATGCAGGCGTACCGGGTCCGGCCCCATCACGCGCCACGCCACCGGATAAGGTGAATAAGGGCCAAATACCAGTTGTGTCACGCGAACCTGCGCTTCAGGCACCAGGCCGCGGGCGATTGCGGTGCGAAGCTGCGCTTTTAACGCCTCGCGTGCATCCTGACTGTCGGTCAGTATGACCAGCTTGGCAAAGGCGGGATCGGGCAGTTCGGGTGCCATCGCCAGGTAAAAACGCGGCGGTCCCTGACCAATGTAGGTGGTGACGATTTTTGCCTCACGCTGCTGTTTAAGCCAGGTCTCAATCTTTTCAGCCGCAGCCGCTGTCTGTTCAATGGCGCTGCCGTAGGGAAGCTGAACTTCAACCAGCACTTCAGGCCGGTCTGAGGTCGGGAAAAACTGCTTTTTTACCAGCGTCATCCCGAGCACTGCGATAATAAACAGGGCAATGACCACGCCTGCTACCCAGCCTTTACGCGCAATCACACCGGTCAGTAGCTGGCGAAAGCGATTGTAGTTGTGTGTGTTGTAGATGGCTGCATGACCGCCTTCCACCGTTTTGATGTCAGGCAGCAGCTTCACCCCGAGGTAAGGGGTAAATACCACGGCCACAATCCAGGAGGCAATCAGGGCGATACCGACTATCCAGAACATATTGCTGGTGTATTCACCCGCCGTGGACTGCGCAAAACCATTGGGCATAAAGCCCACGGCGGTGACCAGGGTTCCGGCCAGCATCGGTGCCGCCGTATGACTCCAGGCATAGGCAGACGCCTTGATGCGGTCGTAGCCCTCCTCCATCTTCACGACCATCATCTCAATGGCAATAATGGCATCATCCACCAGCAGGCCCAGGGCCAGAATCAACGATCCCAGCGTGATGCGGTCAAAGTTTTTGCCGGAGGCTTCCATCACCACAAATACTACCGCCAGGGTGAGCGGAACGGCCGCCGCCACCACTACTCCGACACGCCAGCCCATGCTGACGAAGCAGACCACCATCACCACCAGTAATGCCACGACGAACTTAATCATAAATTCATCGACCGCTGAACGGATATTCACGGACTGATCGGTGACCTGAGTCAGTGACATCCCCAACGGCATCGCCTGATTAATGCTGACGGTTTCAGCAGCCAGAGCCTTGCCCAACGCCAGCCCGTTCCAGCCATCACGCATCACAATACCGAGCAGCAATGCGGGTTCACCCTGATGACGAACCTTAAACGTGGCGGGATCTTCATATCCCCGCGTCACGGTAGCCACGTCTGCCAGCTTCAGGCTTCTCCCCTGCGCCACAATCGGTGTCTCACGAATTTTTTCCAGCTTATCAAAAGCGCCCTCCAGCCGGATAAACACCTGCGGTCCCTGAGTATCGATCGAGCCCGCAGGCGTCAGGACATTCTGGTCGTTCAGTGCCGCAAAAATTTCCTGTGGGGTAATACCGAGCGTCGCCAGCCGATCGTGTGAAAACGAAACATAGATGCGCTCACTCTGCTCGCCGATGATATTGACCTTTTTCACACCCGGCAGATGCAGCAATTGCTGACGCAGTGATTCCGCCTCACGCACCAGCAGGCGCTGCGGCTCTCCTTTTGCCTTCAGCGCCAGAAGCGCAAAGGTCACGTCAGAGAACTCGTCGTTGATCATCGGCCCGATGACCCCGGCGGGCAGATTTCTGCTCTCATCGCCCAGCTTCTTACGAGCCTGGTAAAACTCCTCCTGAACCTGGGAGGGCGGCGTTTTGTCCTGCAGGGAGAGCATGGTGAACGCCAGGCCAGGCCGCGTATAAGTTTCGCTGCGGTCATACCACCGCAGCTCCTGAAGCCGCTTCTCCAGCGGTTCGGCCACCTGATCCTGCATCTCCTGCGCCGTCGCACCTGGCCACGCGGAGATAATCGTCATCTGTTTTACGGTGAACGGCGGATCTTCTGCCCGGCCCAGTTCGAAAAAGGACAGGATGCCCGCCACCGTAATCAGGATGATCAGAAACAGCGTGATGGCGCGTTCGCGCACGGCCAGTGCTGACAGATTAAAGCGTCCGTGGCTCATGGCTGGCTCCCTGCAACCGCAGCGTCATCGGGTCGCACGCGCTCGCCCTGCTGCAACAGATGTGCCCCGAGAGCCACGATCCGATCGCCTGCATTCAACTGCCCCGTCACGGTCGCCGCCTCGTCACCGATCGCGATCACTGTTACCGGCCGCCAGGCAACAGTGGCAGGCAGCCCCGTAATATCCCAGACGCCTGGCCCTTTACCGGCATCATAGATCGCAGCCAGCGGCACCTTCAGCTGCGGTTGCACGGGTTTATTGATTAACGAAATTGTGACGGTAGCACCCAGTGGCGCGCTGGCCAGTGCGCCCTCCAGCACATATCTCGCCTCATAGGTGCGCGTCATCGGATCGGCTGCATCCGCCAGTTGCCGAAGCCGGGCTGACACGGGCGCACTACCCGCACCATAGAGCGTTGCCTGCGCCTCGCTGCCCACTGCGGGACGAAGCGTCTCCGGCAACTGAACGCTCGCCTCACGCTGCCCGGCTCTGGCCAGTCTGACAACCGCCTCACCGGCGCTCACCACCTGGCCCGGCTCCGCCAGTGTTGCCATCACCACACCGTCGTCATCCGCCAGTAACAGCGCATATCCACTGGCATTAGTCGCCACGCTGGCCTGCGCCTGCGCGGCTTTCAGATCGGCCAGCGCGGTGGCCGCAGCGGCCCGAATCTGGTCATAGGCCGACACGGAAACCGCGCCGGTTGCCATCAGTGTGTGGTAACGCGCTTCATCGGCACGGGTCTGTCTGACGCGTGCCTGCGCAGCGGCAACACTCTGCTGTGCGGCCTGGGCCTGCAGTCGCAGATCGACCGGATCAAGCCGCATCAGCGGCTGACCACGCTTCACACGCTGGCCGCTGTCCACCAGCCTTTCGAGGATTTTGCCCGATATCCGAAAGCCGAGGTCGCTCTGAACCCGGGCAACCACGATGCCGCTGAATGCGCGACTGTCATCCGCAGCGCTGAGAACTTTCGTGACCCTGACCAGCGGCGGCTGGGTGCGCGGATCCGCTTTGGACGCGTTGTCCCGGCAGCCCACCAGCGCCAGTGGCAGCAGACAAACAACCAGGGTGGCGGGAATAAACCTGAGCATAAATGACCTTCAACAGTAAGCAGGAGAGTGCCGCCATTTTGTTATCATGTGACCAATATTGTCAATGGTCACTAATTACGGAAAGGCATTATCCGTTGAGCCGATCTTTAAAGAGCAACGAGCAGCAAAGGCTTAAGCAGAAGATTTGCTGAAACGCTGACTAAGTGGATGTAACTCCCTTCCAGGCGCAGGCGTGACTAAAATAGGGAAAAGTCACCACTCCAGAAATCGCAGGTATTAACTAAGAGTGAGTGAGTGAGCGAGAAATACCCTGTCAGGTCGGGAATAACCTGCCAGCGATAAACGCAGAGGGGAAAAGCTAAAGAATCAGAAGGTGATGATACGCACAGGCTGCAGAGACATTACAACGAACGCGCATCATTTGCGGACAAGGTAAACCAGATAGCGCCCTGCTTATCCAGGGCGCTGGGTCACTTAACGCCAGCCGAGTTCCGGGGCGACATACTTCAGGATCGCCTCAATAACATGGGCGTTATAGGCGACACCGAGCTGGTTAGGCACGGTGAGCAGCAGCGTATCCGCTTCGGCAATGGCTTCATCCTGTGCCAGCTGCTTAATGAGCACTTCAGGCTCTGCGGCGTAGCTGCGGCCAAAGATGGCTCGGGTTTTCTCATCCAGAAAACCGACCGAATCCTGGTCGTTACCGCTGCGGCCAAAATAGGCGCGGTCCATATCATTCACCAGCGCAAAGATACTGCGGCTGACAGAGACGCGTGGCGCATGCTGATGCCCGGCTGCTTTCCAGGCCTCACGATAGGCGCGAATCTGTTTCGCCTGCTGAATGTGGAACGGCTCACCCGTTTCATCATCTTTCAGGGTTGAGCTTTGCAGGTTCATGCCCATTTTTGCTGCCCACTCTGCGGTGGCATTGGATCCGGAGCCCCACCAGATGCGGTCGCGCAGCCCTTCAGAAAGCGGCTCAGGGCGCAGCAGGCCAGGCGGATTCGGGAACATCGGCTGCGGATTCGGCTTCGCAAAGCCTTCGCCGCGCAGCACCTCCAGGAACTCTTCGGTGTGACGACGTCCCATATCCGCATCGCTTTCACCCGCTTTGGGTTCAAAGCCAAAGTAGCGCCAGCCATCAATCACCTGCTCCGGTGAACCGCGGCTCAGACCCAGTTGCAGACGACCATTGGAGATCAGGTCTGCTGAACTGGCGTCTTCCACCATGTAGAGTGGGTTTTCATAGCGCATGTCGATGACGCCGGTGCCAATCTCAATCTTTTTGGTGCGCGCGGCCACGGCAGCCAGCAGCGGAAATGGCGAGCTCAGCTGGCGGGCAAAATGGTGGACGCGGAAGTAAGCGCCATCTGCGCCCAGTTCTTCGGCGGCGACCGCCAGGTCGATCGACTGCAATAAGACATCCTGCGCGGTACGGGTGGCAGACTGAGACGAAGGCGTCCAGTGACCAAAAGATAAGAAGCCAATATTTTTCATCTGTAGTTCTCCTGACAGGCGTTAAACGCCTGTGAGCATAAGGCGATATTCGATAGGGGAAGGTTACGCCCTCCGCGCCGCCACTGATAGTCAATATCTTTCAGCGCTATATTCAGGATTTTCGACATAGCCTGCAGCGTATCCACGTTACTTTTGACCAACCTGGCTTTCACTCTTCGGGTTTCTGCGGGTTTCAGCTGTCAGACACGGGTACGCCCAATAGATTGCCGGGGCGCAGGTTGCTGCTGAATCTGAACTACCCTTGAGAGCATTACGCGCCACCGGAAAACACACATGAATACCCTGCTCGCTTTGCCGATGTATGCGATTCATCCACCCGCTACGCAGGCGCTGATGCAGGCGATGGTTACCCTGCTGGCACAGCAGGGTATGGCCGCGCAACCGGTCTGGCCTGAGGATTTGCTGACACACTGGCAGAATGATCGGTTGCTGCTGAGCCAGACCTGCGGCTATCCGCTGGTCAGTCAATTGCCTGCAGTGCAACTGGTCGGTGCATTTCACTATCGGGCACCGGGCTGCAACGGTTACGCATATCGCAGCTGGCTGGTGGCGCGGGATAAAAAGGCAACGCTCGCCGATTTTAATGGTCAGCGGGCCGTGGCAAACAGCCTGGACTCGCACTCTGGCTATAACACGCTGCGGTTTGTCGCTGCGCTTCAGGGCATAACGTTTTCGCAGCTGTTGCTGAGCGGCGGGCACCGTCAGTCGCTGGCGGCACTGCGGGATTCACAGGCGGATATCACGGCGATCGACTGCGTCAGCTGGGCGCTGCTGGCGCGCCATGCACCTGAGGAACTGCGCGGCCTGCATATCATCGGAGAGTCACCAGCCGCACCCGGATTACCGCTGATCACGGCAGCCTCAACGTCAGCGGCCCTGCTGGAGACTTTACGCACAATACTGCTTCAGCTGGTGAGCGACCCTGCGTTTCGCGCCATCTGCGACGATAATCTGATCGGCGGATTCAGCCCGGTGCATCGGGACAATTATCAGGTCGTGCTGGCATGGGAGCAGCAGGCCGCCGCGCTGGGCGTCACCCGGCTGTAACGCACCATGCTGGCTTAATCGTTTAACCGGACCGGAATAGAGGGAGACTCTGCGTTGCCGCCTCCCTGCCGACGCTTTCCCGACCTGGCATTTTATGCTCCTCAATGCGCTCTGACCTTGCTAAGACTGGTAAGCCCGGCTGCGGCGTTCTAAGGTAGAGGTTTTCAGAAAGGGAGAGTGGGATGCGTATTCTGATGGCAGGTGCCGGGGCGACCGGCGGGTATTTTGGGGCACGACTGATTCAGGCAGGTCAGGATGTCACGTTTCTGGTACGTGAACGGCGTTATCAGCAGCTTCAGACCCACGGTCTGGTATTACAGACGCTGCAGGGCACTGAAAAGTTTCAGCCGCAGCTAATCCAGGCCAGCACGCTGAAAAGCCACTATGACCTGATTATCGTGACGGTGAAGAGCTTTGCCCTTGATCAGGTCATGGATGACATTGCGCCTGCGGTCGGCCCGGAAACCCTGATCATGCCGATTCTCAACGGAATGCGGCACATCGCAACACTACAACAGCGTTTCGGCGAAGATAAGGTGATTGGCGGCCTGTGTAAAATCAATGCCACGCTGGGTGACCAGGGTGAAGTGATCCAGATGACGCCGCTGCATCAGCTCTTATACGGTGCGCTGGACGGTAACAACGACGCGCGGCTGCAGCGGGTTGATGCCGCACTGCGCGACTGTCGGGTTGATACCCTGTTCAGTGACAACATCATGGATGAACTGTGGGAAAAGTGGCTGCTGCTGAGCACGCTGGGCGCGGTCTGCTGCCTGGCACGCGGCAATACTCAGCAAATTCTCACCTCGCGCGGCGGTGAAGCGCTGTTACAGGGGGTTTTCACTGAGATTCTGTACGTCATCACTGCCGAAGGCTATCAGCCGCGCCCGGCGGTCACCGCCCGCATTTTTGAGCTGCTGAACAATCCGGCGACGCCCATGACCTCCTCTATGTATCGCGATCTCACCCAGGGCTCTGATATCGAAGCGGATCAGGTGATAGGCGATCTGCTGCTGCGGGCGAAACGAAATGGCCTCGCGACGCCGCTGTTGAACGCAGTGGATGTGAATCTGCAGGTCTATCTGCAACAGCGTTAACCAGGGCCGACTGCGCTGACCGGGTGCGGGAATGGCCCCGGCAGTGTGGCGGTGAAAGTGTGGTCAGCAGCAGCAGCGCAGCAGGAAAATTTGCTACACTCATCGCTTCATATTTTGGAGAGTTCAATGACTTCCCGCTCCGTGACCCTCGATGATGTCGCTCAACTGGCTGGCGTCTCATATCAAACCGTTTCACGTGTTTTAAATCGTTCTGAACAGGTGTCAGCCCGCACGCGGCAAAGGGTTGAGGCGGCAATGCAGCAGCTCAATTATGTGCCTAATCGCGTGGCGCAGCAGCTGGCGGGCAAAGCGACGCGCACGCTCGGTCTGGCTACCAGCGATCTGGCGCTGATGGCACCGGCGCAGATCGCCTCGGCGATTCAGCAGCGTGCTGCGAGGGCGGGATATCATCTGGTGATCGCGATGGACAGCGGTAACGATGCGGCAGCCACCGTGAATGAACTGCTGGCACAGCGGGTCGATGGGCTGCTGATCAATCTGCCGCTGGAGGCGGACGAGGCGCAGCAGATCCAGTTGCTGTGTGGCAGTAAACCGGTAATCTTTCTGGATGTTGAACCCAGGGCCGCGGTGGCGCAGTGTCAGTACCCGAATGAGTCTGGCGCGCGCGCTGCCGTTGAACATCTCGTGGCGCTGGGTCACCGTCAGATTGGCCTGCTAAATGGACCGCTGCGCTCGGTGTCCGCCCGTCAGCGTGAAAACGCATGGCGTCAGGCGCTGGCCGATCATCAGTTAACGCCGCACTGTTCCCTGCGGGGCGACTGGAGCGCACAGTCCGGCTACCAGGCGCTGCTGGCGCAGTTGCCCGACGATCTGCCACAGGCGCTGCTGGTCGCAAACGATCAGATGGCGCTGGGTGCGATGCGGGCGCTGCATCAGTATGGCGTGGCGATTCCCGGTGAGATATCGGTGATTGGTTATGATGATACCGCAGAGAGCGCGTGGTATCAGCCGCCGCTGACCACGGTGCGGCAGGATTTACACTTTCTTGGCGCACAGAGCGTCGAGCGGATGCTGGCGCGGCTTCAGGGTGAAGAAGCTTCACACATCGCGCTGGAAACTACGCTGGTGATCCGCGAGACCACCGCCCCGCCCGCAGATAAGCAGGTCGATTTAGTGGCGCTGTCACAGCAGCTACAGGGGATTGCGCGAAGGCTGGCGGGTAAATAAATCTGCGGTTATGCGGGCAATAAAAAACCCGCTCCACCAGAGTGGAAGCGGGTTCGCATGGGAGCTCAGTCGCATTAGCGCTCAGCTATAGGCCCTTACGCTTTTGGGTGTTCGCCCACGCCCATCGCTTTGATCTTTTTAGACAGCTCGCGACGCTCTTTCGACAGGTCGGCGTTTTTGATGATGTACTCATCGACGCGATCTTCATAATCCACACGCATGCTGGCGATGATTTCCTGAATAGCCTCAACGCTCATGCCCGGTTTGATATATTCGCTCAGGTTGTCGAGCAGCAGAACGCGCTTCTGGTTGTCGCGAATTTTCTTCTCGTTGTCGACGATTTCACGCTGCAGTTTGTTTTTGCGGCGGAACATACGCACGAACTCCAGTACGTCCTGAAATGACTGCTTGGCATTTTCCATGATGGCACCTTTCTTTGAGCCTGCTGACGCAGGGAGAGAGTCAAAACGATCAGCTTAGCGGCTAGCCCGCCAGGTAAGCAATTTTCACAGCTAAATTCAGACTGGCTCTTATCTTAGCGCAAAGAAACCCGGTTTCACATTAAGTCATTGTCTGAGGTGATTATTTGCGCAGCGCCATTCGCATCAGATCGGTCATCCGCTCCAGCTGTTTCGCCAGTTCCAGCGTCAGCCAGACGTAGCCGTAGATGGGCGTCTCTTCCAGACCATCGCTGCCCGCGTCGGCGATCAGCCGTCGCAGTTCGCCGCTGATTTCAGTCAGCTCATGGCTGTTGGCAATCACCTCTTCCGTTTCCCCCTCAATCGCCATCACCGACAGCGCCCGCAGCGTGTTCTCGGTCATCTGCTGGGTGCGGCGAAGTGCGGGTGCGTTAAGCATAATCAGATGGCTTTCACGCGATGCCCACCAGGCATTAATCTGCATCTCAATGGTGTTAACCATATTACGGTTAATGGTCTGAATGGCTTCAAGCACCGACTTCGGGATGCGCGTCTCTTTGCTCGACGGCTCCAGCAGCGCTCGCATCTTAATGACGCTGCTCAGCAATTTGCTCAGCGGCTTGTTGAGACGCGGCTTTTCAACCAGGTTGGGCGAAAAACCGGCGTGATAGATCTTCGCCATTTCCGCCAGCGCGTCAGAGAGCTGAATACGCCAGTGGATGTAGGCCCGCTGCGCCCAGATCGCGGTAAACAGCAGCGCCATCAGCGATCCCAGAATCACATCACCGCCCCGCCACAATGCCATGGTGAAATCGCCGGTTGGCGCACCCACCACCACACTCAGCGTAATTCCGATCAACAGCGCCATGTAGGGATGTTTGCCCAGCGTCAGATAGCCGCTGATCACCATGATGACACCGCACCAGGCCAGCATCACCGGCATCGAGATCAGTTCCAGCTTCAGAGCAATCAGACCGGAGATGGAGCCCGCCACCGTGCCGCTGATACGCTGCAGCGCGCGCGGAAAGACATTTCCCCAGGTGGAGATCGGTCCCATCACCACCACCAGCGTAATCAGCGGCCAGGTGCCTTCAGGTATCCCGGTTGCCCGGACAAAGATGAAGCAGAGCAAAAAGGCGATGGCAATGCGCACGCCGTGAACGGAGCGGTAATGGCGATAAAACCAGAACTCCAGTTTTGATATGGGCTTATCAGGACGCAAGGTGGCTTTCCGGTTGCGGGAACATAATGTGGCTATCTTAACCCTGAACGCGGCTCAGGCTTAGCGCAGGCGGGATATTTCAAACAGTTTTGACGTTCGCTTACAATTATCAACATCCGTCTCACATACCTGCCCGGAAGTTAAAAACAACTGGCTACGGCTCTGTAACTTTTATCGACACGCAGTCACAGGGCATCAATGTGAAAACGGGCAGCCCGCAGGCTACCCGTTTTAGTGCTGACAATCGGCTAATCAGAACTTCTGCTTCAGATAATCCGTCACGCGGGTAATGACACCGGCCGGTTCAACCGCACTGAGCACCACCAGCGGATAGTGAGCAATCTGCTGATCTTTATCGATCACCTGAATTTCACCCACCACTTCATTGGCTTTCAGCGGGGCTTCCAGATCTTTGCGATTAATGACGTACTTCGCCTTCACGTTCTGCACTTCACTGCGCGGCAGCGACAGATACACATCATCTGCGGTTCCGACATCGACCTGATGAGGATTACCGTACCAGACATTTTCAGTGCCAATCTTCTTACCGGCGTGGAACAGCTGAACAGTATCAAAGGTGTTCTGGCCCCAGACCAGCAATTTACGCGCCTGCTCTTCACGGCCTTTTGAACTTTTACCCCCCATCACAACGGCGATGAGGCGATGCTTGCCCACCACATTCGAGGCAATAATGTTAAAGCCTGCCGTCTCAGTGTGACCCGTTTTCAGTCCATCAACGTGAAGATTATTGTCCCACAGCAGGCCATTACGGTTGTTCTGAGTGATGCCGTTCCAGGTCAGGGTTTTCTCACTGTACATGGCATAAAAGTCCGGCTCACCATCAATAATGGCGCGTGACAGTTTTGCCATATCAAGCGCACTGGAGAACTGACCGGGTGCATCCAGTCCATGCACTGTTTCAAAATGGGTATTCTGCAGACCCAGTTTTTCGACATAGTGGTTCATCATGCCGACAAAGTTTGCTTCGCTGCCCGCCACGTAATCCGCCAGCGCAACGCAGGCGTCGTTACCGGAATCGATGATGACGCCACGGCTTAAGTCCCGGACGCTCAGTTTATCGCCTGGCTTCAGGAACATCAGCGATGAGCCTTTAAACACCGGATTACCCGCTCCCCAGGCATCTTTACCCACCGTGACCATATCGTCGCGGCTGATTTTTTTCTGGTCGATGGCGCGATCCACCACGTAACCGGTCATCAGCTTGGTCAGGCTGGCGGGATTGCGGCGTTCATCGGGATTACCCGCCGTCAGGACCTGCCCGGTGGTGGCATCCATCAGCACCCAGGAAGCGGCATCAATCGCCGGAGGCGTCACAGGAAAGGGGATCGCATCAGCCTGTGCCAGCGAGGCCCAAAATAGAGTAGCGGTAACGGTGAACAGCAGACGCCTTTTCAACACTTCATCCTTAATTACACGGGAGAGAAAATTTCTAAAACGAAACGGAAACAGCCGCACGTTTTACGTTAAAAGCGTTGTGAAGGTTTGAATAAATTGAAAAAAAGTATGAACTGATGACGGGGTTTGACCTGCCAGGTGCCGGGTTAACGCCAGTGATCCGCGTCATCCCACAGGTAAAGAGCAGATTTCATAGGGCGACCTGCACCGCGAGCGCCAGGCATGACGCAGTAAGAACAGGCGAAACAGCGTCCGGTCTGGGAGCGTGACAAACGACACCAACAGGGTCTTATTCGTCTGACGCTGCGGTTCTTGCTGCGATGCCGCTAAAAATCAATGTAGCGGGTTAAACCCTTAACTTCTGGCGTGCCGGATTATGGTTTACCATACAGGTAAAGCCCCATCGGCTGTATTGGGCCACTATAATGGCACGACACGGCTGAACCACAATCAGCGCACATCAGACACAACGAACATCATTCAGCCTGCTGTGCGCAGACAAATTCAGAGCGAACAGAGAGCCGTTTTCTCGCTTTCTGTTTATAAAGTCAGTGAACGCAATGAACGGATATGAAATTTGAATAACGACCGCGTACAGCCTACTTTCCTCTTCCACGATTATGAAACCTTCGGCACCAGCCCCTCTCGCGACCGGCCCGCCCAGTTTGCCGGCCTGCGCACCGACAGCGAGTTTAATCCGGTTGGCGAGCCCGACGTGTTCTACTGCCGTCCGCCTGATGACTATCTGCCACAGCCCGAAGCCGTGATGATTACCGGCATTACCCCGCAGATAGCGATGAGTCGCGGCATGATCGAAGCAGAGTTTGCCGAGCGTATTCATACGCTGTTCACCACCGAACAAACCTGTGTGGTGGGCTACAACAACGTGCGTTTCGATGATGAAGTGACACGCAATATCTTCTATCGCAACTTCTATGACCCTTATGGCTGGGCCTGGCAAAATGGCAACTCACGGTGGGACCTCCTGGACGTGATGCGTGCCTGTTACGCATTGCGCCCTGACGGGATCATCTGGCCGGAGAATGAAGAAGGCTTCCCCAGCTTCCGGCTGGAGCATCTGACCAAAGCCAATGGCGTAGCCCATGAAAATGCCCATGATGCGATGTCTGATGTGTACGCCACGCTGGCGATGGCGAAGCTGGTAAAAGAGAAGCAGCCAAAACTGTTTGAGTTTTTGTTTACTCATCGAAACAAAAACAAGCTGATGAACCTGATCGACATCCCGCAGATGAAGCCGCTGGTCCATGTCTCCGGTATGTTCGGTGCCGCGCGCGGCAACACCAGCTGGATCGTGCCGCTGGCCTGGCATCCCGATAACCGCAATGCGCTGATCGTCGTGGATCTGGCGGGTGACATGTCGCCGTTGTTGCAACTGGATGTTGACACGCTTCGTGAGCGTCTTTTTACGCCGAAAAACGACCTTGGCGATCTGCCGCCGGTGCCGGTAAAACTGGTGCATATTAACAAATGTCCGGTGCTGGCCCCTGCCAGTACGCTGCGTCCGGAAGATGCGGCCCGTCTGGGCATTGACCGTCAGCACTGTCTGGCGAATCTGGCACTGCTGCGTCAGCAGCCCGACGTGCGGGAAAAGCTGGTCACGCTGTTTGCGGAAGCGGAGCCGTTTACGCCGTCAGACGATGTAGACACGCAACTTTATGATGGCTTCTTCAGTGATGCCGACCGCGCCGGGATGAATATCATTCGTCAGACCGCGCCCGCGAATCTGCCCGCGCTCGACCTGAGCTTTGAAAGTGCACGGGTGGCAAAACTGCTGTTCCGCTACCGGGCGCGTAACTTCCCCGGCACGCTGGATGATGCCGAGCAGCAACGCTGGTTGCAGCATCGCCGTGAAGTGCTGAATGCTGAGCGCGTGTCGGCGTTTATGCAGGAGCTGGAGGGACTGGCCAATCTGCATGAAGCGGATGCAGAAAAGGTTGGGCAGCTGAAAGCGCTCTATCTCTATGCGCAGGAGCTGGTTTCCTGACGTACTGAGACACTCAGACCCGGCATCACCTGCCGGGTCTGAGTGTCTGATATTGCTGAATCAGAGTACGGTCCACGCCAGCCAGGTCAGTGCAAAACCGCTTAATCCCATTATTGTCGTCAGCACGGTCCAGGTGCGTAAACCATCGGCGACGGATAATCCAAGATAACGTGTCACCACCCAGAATCCCGCATCGTTGACATGCGACAGTCCCAGGCCGCCAAAACAGGCTGCGAGGGTGACCAGTACCCGCTGCATATCCGTCACGCCAGTTACCGCCTGCGTCAGCAAACCGCTGGTGGTCAGGATGGCCACCGTGGCTGAACCCTGTGATGCACGCAGTGCCAGCGACAGGATAAACGCAGCCGGGACCAGCGGCAGATGCAGCGTTTCAAGCGTGACCGCAAGCGCTTTACCCACGCCCGACTCCACCAGCACTTTACCGAATGCCCCACCCGCACCGGCCACCAGAATCACGCTGGCTGAGGTGGGAATGGCCCGACCGGTCAGATCTTCCAGCTTGTCTTTGCTCCAGCCCCGTCGCACGCCCAGCAGCCACGCCGCCAGACCTAAAGCAATCAGCAGGGCAATCGGCGGCGTGCCAATCACGGTCATCACATTTCGCAGCAGGCTCCCTTCTGTCAGGAGTGTGTGGGACAGCGTTCCCAGCACAATTAACACAATCGGAACCACAATCAGACCGCTGATGGTCAGCGCGCCGGGTGGAGCTGGCTCATTTTTCTTTTCCTGTCCCTCCGGCTTCGCCATCTGCAACTGTTCCAGCACCTCCACCGACAGATGGTAATGGCGACGGTTCATGACCTTCGCCACGTAGTAGCCGATGATGCCGACCGGCACTGAAATCGCAATACCCAGCATCATCAGCCAACCCATATCGGTGTGCAGGATGCCCGCCGCAGCGGCTGCTCCCGGATGGGTCGGCAGCGCCACGTGCACTGTCAGCATCACACCCGCCATCGGCAGACCAAATTTCAAAGGTGAGACGCGTGCCACCTTAGTGAAGCCATAAATCAGCGGGATGACGATAATAAAGCCCACTTCGAAAAACACCGGAATGCCCAGGATAAAGGCCGCCATGGTCAGGGCCGCGACGGTTCGCTTTAGCCCCAGCGTTTTACTGAAGCGTTGCGCCAGCGATTCAGCACCGCCCGAGGCTTCAATAATCGCCCCAAGCATGGCACCCAAAACGATAATGATGGTGATATGACCGAGCAGTCCACCCATCCCGGTGATAATCGTCTCCATGATTTTTTCAGCCGGAATGCCGGTCGCGATAGCCACCAGCAGACTGACAATTAACAGGGCGACAAACGGATGAACTTTGGCTTTGATGACCAGCAGCAGCAGGATCACGATGCTGGCGGTCGCTATGGCTAACAGCAGTGCGGTGGACATAGTAAACCTCAGAAATTGTTATATTTTTTGGGTTATCGGCGTACAGAAATAGCAGGTGCAGGGCCAGAAAAAAGGCAAGCCTCTCCCTACCGGTGCCGAAACACCGGTTTTAAAGCACGTTAAATCAGGTTCTTATCTTCCAGGTTTTAAACCAGCCAAGCCCCTCAGTAGTTTTTCCGCGCGGGATATACTCGCAGCCGATCCAGCCGGTATAGCCAACCTCATCCAGCAGCGCGAAGAGGTACGGATAATTAATTTCACCCTCATCCGGCTCATGGCGATCCGGTGCCGACGCAATCTGTACGTGACGATAGCGTCCGGCATAGTGGCGAATCAGATGGCTGAGGTTGCCGTCAACGCGCTGCGCATGGAACAGGTCGAGCTGAGTAAACACATTCGGCCGGTCGATCTGTTCAGCCATCTCCAGCGTCTGATACTGGCTGGCGTAGAGATAGTTGGGTTTGGTTGTCGGGTTGAGTGCTTCTATCAGCAGGGTGATTCCGTGCGGCGCAAAGCACTCAGCCGCATAACGCATGTTACTGATAAAGGTCTCGACGTAGCGCTGGCGGTCGGCACCAGGCGGCACCGTCGCGGCCATGATATGAACCTGCGGGCAGTTCAGCGCAATCGCATAACTCAGGGCGCGATCGATATCCGCCTTAGCTTCCGCTTCCCGTCCGGGAATGGCAGAGACGCCCCACTCACCCGCCGCAATGTTGCCGGGAGCTGTATTGAACAGCACCAGCTCCAGATGATTATCATCAAGCCACTGTTTTATCTGCGTGGCGGGATAGTCATAAGGAAACAGAAATTCCACCGCAGTAAAACCGGCTTCAGCTGCTGCCGCAAAGCGTTCAGCAAAGGGGTATTCTGTAAACTGCGTCGAGAGGTTAGCAGCAAACTTCGGCATTATCGGCTCCTTAATTCCGCCACTTCGGCATCATTGAGATAACGAATCGGGCGGTCGCCCAGGGTAAAGATCAGCCGGGCAGTCTCTTCCAGCTCTTCGGTGTTGTCTGCCGCTTCCTGTAGTGACTTGCCCACCACCACCGGACCGTGATTCGCCAGCAGAAAGGCACGGTAGCGCGGAGCCAGCGTTGCCAGATCCTCGGCCAGTCGTTCATCGCCCGGCTTGTAGTAGGGCACGACCGGCACATCACCCACGCGCATCACGACATAAGGCGTAAACGGGCGAATGCAGTTTTTCTTGTCCAGACCCTGTAAACACGACAGCGCTGTGAGGTAGTGGCTATGCAGATGCACCACTGCCCTGCAGTCGGGATTATTCAGGTAGAGCGCGCGATGAAACGCGATTTCCTTGGAGGGTTTATCACCGGAGAGCCATTCCCCCTCAGGCGTGACTTTTGACAGCCGATCGCCCTGTAATTCCCCGAGGCAGGAACCGGTGGGTGTCGCCAGCAGATTGCCATCGGCCAGCAACATAGAGAGGTTACCCGCCGAGCCGGTGGCATAGCCACGCTGAAAGAACGACGCGCCAAGACGCACCATTTCGTCACGCGCCTGCTGCTCCGCGAAAGAGAAAGATTCAGACATAAGTAAACTCCGTTTGCGCGCGGCGGAAAAAGTCTTCATCGCCAAAATTGCCTGATTTCAGGGCCAGTGAGAGCGGCTGATGGATATCGCGAACCCAGGGTACGCCAGGTGAAATGGTCGGGCCGATGTGAAAGGCCGTTACGCCCAGGCTCTGCGCAACCACACCGGAGGTTTCACCGCCCGCCACGATAAAGCGCTGCCAGCCGCGCTGTTTCAGCTCACGGGTGACGGCGGCGAACAGCTGCTCAACGGCTTCACTGCTGCGCTGCGCACCATAGCGCTGCTGAATGACCTGCAACTGTTGCGCGTCCGCAGTGGCAAACAGCAGCGGTGCCAGCGCCTGATGGCGATGTGCTTCTACCCAGTCGCACAGCTGTCGGGCATACCCTTCGGCATCCTCCAGGCAGTGTTCAATCTCAACTTCGCAGGCCGGTGCCAGCTGGCGATACGCGGCAACCTGCCGGTTGGTCATCTGCGAGCAGGAGCCGGAAAGCACCACGGCGCGATCGCCCTGCGGACGTCCTGCCTGCTCCGCCTCAGAGTCGGTCCCAGCCGTCGCCCACTGCCGTGCCAGACCGATAGCCAGACCCGAACCGCCGGTGACCAGCCGCATATCGCTTAGCGCTGCGCCCAGCGTCACCAGATGATCCTGATGCAGAGCATCGGTCACGACGTAGTTGATCCCCTGCGCCGCCAGCTGGCCCAGCGCCTGACGCACTGACTCTGCGCCCTGCCCGACCTGCGCCGCTGCGATCAGCCCGGCTTTTCCCGACGCCTGCGACGTCATCAGACGCAGCAGGTTGCTGTCGTACATCGGTGTGACCGGATGATGACGCATCCCGGAATCTGACAGCAGCTGATCACCGACAAACAGATAGCCCTGGTAGACAGTGCGGCCATTTACCGGCAGCGCCGGACAGATGACCGTCTGCGTTTCACCCAGTGCGTTCAGCAGCGCATCGGTCACCGGACCGATATTGCCCTGCGCTGTGCTGTCGAAAGTAGAGCAATATTTGAAGTAGAAGCGCTCGCAGCCCTGTTGCTGCAGCCAGGCCAGCGCCCCCAGCGACTGGGCAACCGCCTGCTCTGCCGGACAAGAGCGGCTTTTCAGGCTGACCACTATCGCCTGCGCCCCAGTGATTTCTTCGCTGGCGGGAATGCCGTTGAACTGAATAGTGCTCAGGCCGTTCTGCACCAGAAAACTGGCGATGTCCGTTGCACCGGTGAAATCGTCCGCTATGACCCCAAGACGCATCAGTTTTTCTCCCCGGCCTGTGGCAGCGTGATGCCGCTGAAGATTTTAATTACCGCGCTGTCATCTTCGCGGCCATATCCCGCGTTGCTGGCTTCGGTGAACATGTTGAGGGCGGTTGAGGCCAGCGGCAGCGGGAAGTGCAGCGATTTGGCAGTATCGGCGACCAGGTTAAGATCTTTCACAAAGATATCGACGGCTGATTTCGGGCTGTAATCCCCGTCTACTACATGCTTCATACGGTTCTCGAACATCCACGAATTGCCCGCCGCATTGGTGACGACTTCATACATGGTGTCCAGCGGGATACCGGCCCGCGCCGCCAGCGCCATCGCTTCTGCACCCACTGCGATATGAACACCCGCCAGCAGCTGATGGATAATTTTGACGGTAGACCCAAGGCCGATTTCACTGCCCACGCGGTACACTTTGGCCGCGACAGCATCCAGCACCGGCTGCAGGTACGCAAAGGCTGCGTCGCTGCCTGAGGCCATTACGGTCATTTCACCGCTGGCCGCTTTGGCGGCACCGCCGGAAACCGGGGCATCCAGCATCAGCAACTGGTGTTCGGCCAGCCGCTGTTCAATCTGCTGCGCATCGTGCGCGGAGAGCGTGGATGAAACCATGACTGCGGTGCCGGGACGCAGTTTTGCAGCCAGGCCCGCTTCACCGAACAGAATGGCGTTTACCTGCTGCGCGTTGACCACCAGCAGCAATACGGCATCAAGTTGGTCTGCAAAGGCAGAGGCGGATGGCTGCGCATCACGTGCGCCGGCCTGACGTAAACTCTCCAGCGCAGCGGGGTTTAAATCGACACCCCAGGTGTTTAAACCGGCACGCAGACAGGATTTCGCGGCACCCATGCCCATAGAACCCAACCCGATAACACAGATATTTTCAGCTGGCACGTTACGCCTCCACTGTTAAATTAAGTGATTATTTGTTTGTTACTGTTAATCCTGCCAGCTTACTCCCGGTAAAAATGTGTCGCCCCTCACAAAAAAACATCACACTTGTGAACAGGAACAATTTTTAACATGGCATACTTGTCCGCAATCAGGCCATTAAACGGCGTTTAAGCACGGTATCATGGGGTGCATGCTGTTATTTTTTGTTCTGGATAAGCGGCAGATACTTTATAGTGTGAAAAAATGATAATTATCAGGGAGCAGATATGATTCCGGTTGAACGTCATCAACAGATTCTGGCGCTGGTCGCCGATCGTGGCGTGGTCAGTATTGCAGAACTCACTGAGCGGCTGGGTGTGTCACACATGACCATACGTCGTGATGTGCAGAAACTGGAGGAACAAGGTGCGGTGCTGTCCGTTTCTGGCGGCGTGCGATCGGCCGATCGGCTGGCGGCTGAACCCTCACATCTGACGAAAAGCGCCCTCTACAACGATGAAAAGTGCGCTATCGGCCGCACCGCAGCCCGGCACATTCCGCGTAACAGCTGCATCTATCTGGATGCCGGCACCACGACACTAGCGCTGGCACGAGAGCTGGTGGATCGGGATGATGTGCTGGTGGTGACCAATGATTTTATGGTGGCGAATCTGCTGATGGAAGCGAGTCAGTGCCGGGTTATTCATACCGGCGGCACCGTATGCCGGGAGAACCGCTCCTGTGTCGGCGAGTCGGCGGCACGAAGCCTGCGTCATCTGGCTATCGATATTGCCTTTATTTCCGCCTCCTGCTGGGGGCCGCGCGGCTTGTTTACGCCGGATGAAGATAAAGTGATGGTGAAACAGGCGGTCAGTGATGTGAGCAGTAAGCGGGTGCTGCTGAGTGACAGTTCGAAGTACAACAGGATTGCGACGTTTCTGGCGTTACCGCTGGAGAAGTTTGATGTCGTTATAACCGATAAAAAACTGAGCGATGCAGGGCGGGAGTTGTTAAATACGGGTAACTGGGAGCTGGTGCTGGCCAGTTAAACCGTTGCCGCCTTCCCGCAAGACCAGAAAGGCGGCAACGTTAGCGTTAGCGCGATTAAACTTCTTCGCTGAACTGCGGCACCGGATTACGGAAGCTGCGGGTCACAAAGGCCAGGTAGATAATCCCGATGGCGGCCCAGATCAGGCCCAGCTCCATAGAACTCTCTTCCAGGTTTACCCACAGCGCACCCACCGTCAGTGCACCCAGCAGCGGCAGCAGCAGATACTGAACGTGATCTTTCAGCGTGCGGTTACGCTTCTCACGGATCCAGAACTGCGCGATCACCGACAGGTTAACGAAGGTAAACGCCACCAGCGCACCAAAGTTAATCAGCGCGGTAGCCGTAACCAGATCAAAGTTAATCGCCATCAGCGCAATCGCACCGACCAGCAGCACGTTGAGCGATGGGGTACGCCATTTTGGATGGATGTAACCGAAGAAACGCTCCGGGAACACGCCATCGCGGCCCATTACATACATCAGACGCGACACGCCTGCGTGCGCTGCCATACCGGATGCCAGCACCGTGACCACCGAGAAGATCAGGATGCCAACCTGCAACGCTTTACCGGCGACAAACAGCATGATTTCAGGCTGTGAGGAGTCCGGGTGCTGGAAGCGGGTGATGTCCGGGAAATAAAGCTGCAGGAAGTAAGACGCAGCGATAAAGATCACACCACCAATCAGCGCAGTCAGGAAAATGGCGCGAGGAATCGTGCGTTCAGCATCTTTGGTCTCTTCCGACAGCGAACTGATGCCATCAAAGCCGAGGAACGAGAAGCAGAGTATGGTCGCACCGGTAATCATCGGCACCACATGGGCATTCTCAGACCAGAACGGACGGCTGCTTACCAGCGTACCGGAACCGACGCCGCTGGCCACACCGTAGATCACCATCGCAGTGATCCCGACCATGACAACCACCTGCAGCACCACAATCACGCTGTTGAAGTTCGCAACAGTTTTGATGCCCTTGAGGTTAGAGAGCGTCATAAACCCAACCAGCAGCACAACAAAAATCCACGACGGAATGCCCGGCACCAGCGATTCGAAATAGTTTTTAGCCAGCAGGATGTTGATCATCGGCATGAACAGGTAGTCCAGCAGAGATGACCAGCCGACCATAAAGCCGACGTGCGGACTGATTGCCTTCTGAGCATAGGTATAAGCGGAGCCCGCAGAGGGGAAGCGGCGTACCAGCTTACCGTAACTCACAGCAGTAAACAGAATCGCAACCAGCGCGAAAGCATAAGCGGTGGCGACGTGACCGTCGGTCAGCCCGGAAACGATGCCAAAGGTATCGAACAGGGTCATAGGCTGCATGTAGGCTAAGCCCATCATGACGACCGGAAGTAACGTGAGTGTTTTTTTGAGTTGCGCACGCTGCGGTGCGGCGGAGGTATTAAGCGACATGCTTCAGTCCCCCATGTGCAACAACCTGGCTGGGCTGGGTCACAGGGCAACTGCGCATTAAGCGACAGGGAGAAAGGTTAGCGGTTGACGCGGCGCCGTAGTCATCACGAAAACGCGTACCAGCGTTAGCTGGCAGAGTGTAAAACATCCCCATCTTTGTAATCCTCAATCTCACGCTTACGCGTGTTTTCAGTGTTTATCTATCCGGGTGCGTGCCCGGCCTCGGTTAAGTCAGCAAAAACGCTCTATTAAAACCTGATGCAAAAAAAATAACCGGCGCGGGAAGCGTCGGTTATCATCTGATTTTGCAGGCCGCGTATTCTGCCCCAACCCGTGGCAGAAATACAAGCCATCGGGGCATCATATGCAAAAATAACGCACGGAATTGCTGGTAAACCGGCGTTTCAGGCGTTTTTCAGCATCCAGTCAATTTCCGTAGAGGTAATCAGCCGTTCAAACTGCATCAGTTCATAATTTTTGCAGCTGTGCCAGACACTGGCAAAACGTTCGCCCAGTAACTTCTGCAACGGATAACTGTTGTCAAATTCATACAGTGCATCGCTCTGACGAATCGGCAGTGCCAGCCCCTCGGCATGATGACCGTTGCCAGTGACCGGATGCGGCAACGGCAACTGAGTATCGAGTCCATGGAGCATCCCGGCCAGGATAGCCGACACCACCAGATAAGGGTTAGCATCGGCACCGGCCACGCGATACTCGATACGATGGTTATCAATATCGCCACAGGGAACGCGCAGCGCAACCGTCCGGTTGTTATGGCCCCATGAGGCCTGTAACGGCACATAGGCATCCGGAACAAAGCGGCGATAGGCATTCACGTTAGGTGCCAGCAGCGCCATTGACGCGGGCATCAGGTCGATCATGCCGGCCAGCGCGCGTTTCATCAATGGCGAATCACTGCCGTCATCGCAGGCGAAAGCATTGTGATCGGCCGCATCCAGCATGCTGATATGCACATGCATGCCGCTGCCCGCATATTCCTCATACGGCTTGGCCATAAATGTTGCGGTCATACCGTGATTTTCCGCCACCTGACGAATCAGACGCTTGAGCTGCACCGCATGGTCGCAGGCGCGCAGCACGTCGCGCGTGTGGTGAAGGTTAATTTCAAACTGTCCGGGCGAGGCCTCCGCCAGTGCGCCGTCGGCCGGTATACCCTGCTGACGCGCCAGATCGTCAATGTCTCGAAGCACATCGGCGAAGTGATCGAGGTTATCTACCGAGTAGACCTGGCTCTGCATATTGCGTTCATCACTACCAGGCGAACACGGCGGCTGGATAAAGCCTTCTGCATCACGCTTTTTGTCCACCAGATAGAACTCCAGCTCTACCGCTACCACCGGAAACAGCCCTCGGTTACGCAGCTGTTGCCACAGCCGGTTAAGGACATTTCGGGGTTCAACGTCAAAGGGAGTGCCATCTTGGTTGCACATGGTTAACAACAGCTGCGCAATGTGTTGAGGGTCAGACGCGGAGGGAACTAACGTACCGGTGACGGGCAGACAGAGGTTATCAGGTTCGCCCAGTGACTGGCCGAGTCCCGCTTCTTCCACCGTGTTGCCGAGGATATCCATGGCAAACACCGAGGCGGGGAAATAACACCCTTTTTCCAGTTTAGACAGCGCAGAGACCGGAATGCGCTTGCCGCGGAACACACCATTTAGATCATTTAACAGGATGTCGACATACTGCGTTTCAGGATGGCGCTCCAGCCAGGTTTTCACCTCAAGCTGGAACGCGCTGGTTCGTTTCTCTTCACTGTGAAGCATGAAGTCTTCCACTTCTACCAGGTTAGTCATGATCTCACCCGCCCCTATTAGGTTTGCGTAATGCTCAAAATAACAGCCACACCACTAACATAGCGCCAACATAAAAAGTGTGCAAATGTAACAATTCTGTTTGAAGAACAAACAGCAGGTTGTTAGATTGAAAAAATATTGCACACTTAGTCACCAGACGTGCCTTTTCGGTAGATATTTCGAACAGCGATGCGAGGACGGGAGATGGGCATTATTTTTGACAAGCCGTTGATTGGCGTAGTGATGTGTCAGAAAGATTTGGGCGGCCATCTGACCCAGACGGTTCAAAACAAATATATCGACGCGATTGTTCTTGCAGGCGGTGTGCCGCTGGCACTTCCCCACAGTCTGATGAATGCCCCTCATCTATTAGAAAACGCTATGGCTGTTCTGGATGGCCTGCTGCTAACCGGCAGCCCAAGTAATATCGAACCCTGGCATTATGGCGAGCCGGGCGAAGAGCCCCATGCCGATCCGGGTAGGGACCATCTTGCCTTTCAGCTGATTACCTGGGCCACCAGCCATAAAATGCCGATATTCGGCATCTGCCGTGGCATGCAGGAGCTGGTGGTGGCGAATGGCGGCGCGCTGTGGAGAGAAGTGAGCGGGCAGCCGCCGTTTCAGCGTCATCATGAAGATGAGACGCTGCCACTGGATCAACAGTATGCACCGGCGCATCAGGTCACTATCGAACCGGATGGCGTGCTGGCAACATTACTCGACAGTGATAGATCACTGAGGGTCAATTCACTGCATCATCAGGGCGTACGCGAACCGGGCCCGCAACTGCGCGTTGAAGCGCGCGCGCCGGATGGCCTGATTGAGGCCGTCAGTCTGCGTCATCATCCCTTCGCCCTGGCGGTACAGTGGCATCCCGAGTGGCAGCCAGAAAGCACGGCGGGATCGCAGGCGCTGTTCAGCGGCTTTATTCAGGCCGCCATTCGCTATCACAGGGGAAAAGCAGATGAGTGATGCCACGCTGGCACCGGGACGACGGCTGGCGCAGATTCGCCAGACGCTGGGGCTGTCGCAACGTCGGGTTGCCGAACAGGCCGGACTGACTCACAGCGCCATCAGTACCATTGAGCAGGATAAAGTCAGCCCGGCAGTCAGCACGCTGCAGAAGCTGCTGAAGGTTTATGGGCTATCGCTGTCAGAATTCTTTTCGGAACCCAAACCGGACGCAGAACCCAAAGTGATTGTCCGTCCCGGCGACCTGGTGGAGATTGGCAGCCAGGGTGTTTCGCTGAAGCTCATCGACAACGGTGGTGCGCAGCGCTCGCTGGGCATGCTGCTGGAAACGTATCAACCCGGCGCCAGTACCGGCGAGAAACTGCGTCATCCGGGCGAGGAAACCGGTACGCTGCTGGAAGGCGAAATTACGCTGGTGATTAACGGACAAGCGTTTCATCTCTCCGCCGGAGAGAGCTACGTGATTGATACCGGCTTACCGCACAGCTTTACCAACAGTGCAGACTTCCCGTGCCGCATTGTCAGTGCCCACACACCAGCAAATTTCTAGGCGCATTCCGGAGGTTGTTATGAATTATGTGGAGAGTTATTACGCTGCGACCGCCAATACGCATGCGCCCTGGCCGACGCTGCAGGAGAGTATTCAGTGTGACGTCTGCATTATTGGCGGTGGTTTCACCGGTCTTTCGGCGGCACTGCATCTGACCGAGGTGGGTTACGACGTGGTCGTGCTGGAAGCAGCACGCGTCGGCTTTGGTGCCAGCGGCCGTAACGGCGGTCAGGTGGTGAACTCCTACAGCCGCGACGTGGATGTGATTGAACAGCGCTACGGCAAAGAGAGCGCCTGCATGCTGGGCGGCATGATGTTTGAAGGCGCTGAGATTATCCGCGACCGCATTAAGCGGTATGCAATTGAGTGTGACTACCGTCCTGGCGGCATCTTTGCGGCCCTGAATGCGCGCCAGATGGCGCATCTGCAGAAACAGAAAGCGTTATGGCAGCAGTATGGCAATTACGATCTGGAGCTGCTGGACGAACGCGCCATTCGCCGCGAAGTCGCCACCGAACGCTACGTCGGTGGACTGCTGGATCGGCGTGGCGGTCATCTGCATCCGCTGAACCTGGCACTGGGTGAAGCAGAAGCCATCCGGCGACATGGCGGGCGCATCTATGAACAGTCCGCGGCAACCAATGTGGTTTATGGCACACCTAATCGGGTGAAAACGGCTCAGGGCGAGGTGAGCGCAACGTTTGTGATCTTCGCCGGTAACGCCTATCTGTCACCGCAACTGGAGCCGCGCCTGAGTAGGAAAAGCATGCCGTGTGGATCGCAGATTGTCGCGACCGAGCCGCTGACACCCGACCAGGCGTTATCGCTGATGCCGAACAACTACTGTGTGGAAGATTGTAACTATCTGCTGGATTACTTCCGACTGACCGCAGATAACCGGCTACTTTATGGCGGCGGTGTGGTCTATGGCGCACGTGAACCGGCGGATATCGAAGCGTTAATACGACCCAAACTGGCGCGCACGTTCCCGCAGTTGCAGAATGTGAAGCTGGACTTCAGCTGGAGCGGCAATTTCCTGCTGACGCTGTCGCGCATGCCGCAGTTTGGCCGGCTGGAGAACAATGTCTATTTCATGCAGGGCGACAGCGGCCATGGTGTGACCAGCACGCATCTCTCCGGCAAGCTAATCAGCGAAGTGTTACGCGGCGACGCCGAACGGTTCGATGCTTTTGCCCGCCTGCCTCACCTGCCCTTTCCCGGCGGACGGCGGTTTAAAGTGCCGCTGACGGCGATGGGCGCGGTGTGGTACGCGCTGAGGGACCGATTGGGAGTATAAAAAAAGGGAGCAAAGCTCCCTTGTTAGTTACTATTGAGGCTTAAATTAACTTATTGAATTGTGATGGGTTGTGCGAAATTGTCACATTCAATTAGCTTCCCTTCTCCCGCAATTGCAAGGCCAGCTTTATATTGACCTTTGAAAGGTGTGATATCAGCAAACACTTTATATCCCGCGTTAACCAGATCCGGTTTGTTAAAGGCATTTGCCACATCCTGCCTTAAAGTTTTATCTGCAGGTACAAAGAACTTCCGTCCTTGCTCATCCTGCAGCGTCAGCCATATCGCTTGCGGAGCAAGGTTTTTCTCTATTGAATATGCAGCCCATCCCTCGCTCGTTAATCTCTTAGAAACGACATTATCAAGCGTAAAATTTGATTGCTTCAGCTTATCAATGGTGGCAACACACACGGCAACAGAATTAGACAGTCCTGCAGGCTTATAAGATGTAAAGCGAGGTGCAATTTTCTCATCGATACTAATACCGCTAAATTGATATTCTACAAAATGCGCTTTAAATTGTGGTTCAAAGTAGTGTTTATCTGTTGTTTCAATCATAACCTCTGACACACGCTGCCCCTGTAGCGGTAAAGAGTCCAGTAATGGTGAAATCCATACTCCACTTGGAGCATTGATGATGTTAAGACGATATCGTTTTATTTCTCCGTTAAAAAGCCTGTAATTTACATAAATGACGGATCCATGGAAGAATAAATTCTGGAGCCTGGCTAAAATAGTCATTCTAAACTGAGGCTTTAACTTTACTATCACATCATCAGTGCGCGGTATCTTAATCCACTCACCGAATTTAATCTTTATGTCACCTGTTTTTTTTATGTTTAGGTCCTGAGCATTAGGAGTCTTTTTCATAAGCATGATAGGCTTATGATTAAGATCAAATATAACACGCACCGATTTATAATTTTTCAAAATCGCCATCGTTGTTAATGGATCTTCATTGAGAATATATTTCCCATCAAAATCATCAAAAACACTGCAATCGTTAGAAACACAAGTAATACTGGCTGTCCATAATACATACTCTGGCTTATCATTTCCTTCGTAAAAATCAGCATTCAACTGATCCAATTTGGGTGTTAATGTCATATAGTTTTGAAATGATGGGCGATGCCAGTAATTTAATTTATTGGCAGTAGTATATTCATTATTATATGGATATACATCGATAGTACTATTGCCCACTTCAGCAATAACATCCTGCGGTAACTTAAATTTATGATGACGTTCTGCCGCGCGTTCCTTTAAGCTTTTAGAAAAATCCTCATGAGTGCTAAAAACATCAATCCGTTTAGCTCCATTATAAATAGGCATATTACCAAGATAAAAAAGAAGCGATAAAATTAACCCAGCCAACAAGTATTTATACTTGTAATTGCTGACAAGAATTAACAAAGAAAAGAGTGCGACAGGCATTATAAAATAAGAGATATAATGATCTGCTCGTGAAAAACCAATTTTCACAAAAATAAGCAACAAACCGTTAACTGTTAAAAACAATGTTCGCTGACATTTAACAAGATAGAAGTTAAACAAAATAAAAATTGCAAAAATAATATAATAGGCTTGTTCTTTTATGTCTAAATCATAATTCATATCAACAGAGTTACCAAAACTCAGTTGTGAATTTATCAGCGCATAATTTACAATACTGTATGAGTCGCGAAATATCAACGATCCAAAAATAATATAGAGCAATACTGTAACACTGAGGAAAAAAGCAACAGGAGATAAATGGCGCCGTCCTAATAAGCGAGTTGAGACTAAGTAACTACCTATTGTAAGCACCCCAACGATTCCGTAAAAAAAACGAAAGTAAAATAAAAAAGCCACAAGCAACGCTGCCGCACACAGGAATATTTTTTTATCCCAAAGTTTATCCAGACTATTTTGGCGAAGATACACTATAATAAATAAAGGCAAAGTGAAGAATACGGCGTAAGCATTATAAACTTTAATAAAAACGATATAAATTACAGCAAAAAAAAACACGCAACGGGCGTTAATAGCTAATCTCAACATCAAAGCCCAGTTTAAAGCACAATAAAGGCTTATAAAAAACAACGAAATAAAATAACTTGCTTGTGAGTATTGTACTACCGGACTCCCCTGAAGCCAATATAACGGTCCATAACTAAATAAGAAATCCTGTTTACCTACAAAAAAATCTGGTAAAAGAGTTGACCATTGTTCCAGCACGCGGTCTAGTGATATTATGAGTGGCTGTTGATTCATTTCAACAACAATGATTGCGAACATCAACATAAAAAACTGGCAGAGCTTGAAGAGCTCTGCCGTGGTTTCATTCTGTTTCAGAACATTTATATGCGACAGTGTAATCATAGCTGAGTTCTGCCTAACCTTTATTTAATTATTTGATATTATACTTGCCGAAGCAAGCAGAAAATAAAATCGACAATACTGCCCAATTCCCACTAATAGCACTAATTTTAGTTGGTACTTCGCCTTTTGGATAACGGCGAACTGTTGCGATTTCGATACAGCGGAACCCTAATTTAGGTGCGCGATAAGAAAGATAGGCCAGTAATTCGTAAGTCTGAAAAATATTGCGAAACGGTGCAACGCGCGGATCAAGCAGCATTTTTCGGCTATATGCACGGAAGCCCTGTGTCGTATCGGTCCACTTGAAGCCGGAAAAAAGTGAGAGCATTGGTGCATGAATAAAACGGATAGCAAAATCACGTGAAGCAGGTGTATTCTCAGCAACGCCACCTTTGACAAAACGGGATGCCTGAACAAAATCATAACCCTGTTTCAGTGCCTCAATGAACTGAGGAATGGCATCCGGATCGTCTTTATCATTCCCATCAATCGTTACGATACCTTCATAACCCTGCTCCAGAGCAAAAGCATATCCACAACGCAGCTGAGAACTTAACTTACCCGGGCCAGTTTTAAGTAGCAGACCGCAAACCGAAAGTTGTTTCAGCGCTGAAAGTTCAAGTGAACCATCCCGACTTCCACCGTCAACAATGATAATGTCTGCATAGGTATGGACATTTACTGCAGCCATTCGGCTTAACAGATTGCGGATGCGTTCCCCTTCGTTGATGACGGGAATGATCACGCAATAATTATGCTGTTTACCCTGCCATAACTGACGCTCATAAGATGGAACTTCCCAGTCAGTATTTTTTATATTTAAAGATTCACTCATATTCTTTTCCATCTTATTTAACTTTTAGGGTAATAAGTACAACGCCGGCTATTACCATCAAAATGCCGGCAATAGTGGACCAGTAAACAGGTTCTTTGAATAGCACAACTGACATTAAGGCAACACAGGCAATAGCGCCTGAGGTTAAAACAGGATGTGCCACGTTTAAGGGTAAAAATGCCAGTGTTGCGGCATAAAGCAGGAAAGCCATGCCATAGAGAAATATTCCCAATAACAGCGGGAAATTACTCAGCACTGCTAAAGGTTCGGACAAACTGGGAAGCCTGCGTGGAGGCGTCATCGCTAACTTAATAAGCACGCTGGCAGAAGCATTGCAGGCTATACCTAAAATCAGGATTAACCATTTCATGAAACATCTCCCGGCGTCTTCCGATAATGCTCAGTCACAAATTTAAGAGACTCGTCAATAACCATTAAAGCGTTCTCATTTTTAGAGACCAGCATTTCAATAGTGGCAATACGCTGCGGAAGCATACGATTCAACACTGCGGCTACATCAGCATGATTCACAGCACTTCGCCCCAGCGCTATAAGGTTCGGTTCACTAAGATGTACATGGCCGATAATATCCTCATTACCACTGATTACCTGAGCCACATCTTCGCCGTTAATCGCAATAGCCCCGGTATCCAGTTGCATTTTAATGGCTGAATGATTAACAAGCCGTACCATCTTAGCCGTCTCTGCACTGCTGGTCATGAAGTTAGCGCCATAACACTCTGGATTAGGCTCCAGACAAATAACAACGCCTTCCTGACGTGCAATGTCCCCCAAAAGCGTGAAGAAGCGGAGTGCGATCGCGCATGAAGCTTCATCGCTGATAGCCGGTCGATAACGATTTTTGGGTGAACCAAACACTAAACGTGTAATGCCTAATCCTGCTGCAACATGGCTCACTGCCTGTAAATGTTCCAGCATTTTCTGTTGTACAGACGGCTCATCAAACAGATTCAAGCCCTGTGTGCCAAACAGGAGTGACTGCATCCCGACCAGAGAAATCTCCTGCGATTCCCAATAATTTCGAACGGCAAGAATCTCTTTATCACTCGCTGATTTTGGGTCTGGAAAATATTTTCCAGGCGCAATATCGATAGCATGGATATGATGACGATGAAGAAGTGCACGCACTGCGTCATCATCTTTACTATCCCATGCGATATTCGAAATGGAAATATTCATTCAGGTTTCTTTCCTGGCTCGGATTGAGCATAAGCACGAATCGACATCAGTGATTCACGGTAGCTGTATTGATAATCTTTGCCGTCCGTATAAAGATGAGAATAGCAGCTTTTCATATCATAATGTCCGGGCTGCTGCTGCACGTGATTTTCAAAATCAAATCCGAAGCCATATTTGGCCACATCTGCAACGCTGACAGGGGCTGCGGTAAGATGTAACAGCCTGATGTCGTTTTTCAAAGCAATCTCAATGTCATACCAAAGGTTGATCATGGGATAGAACTGAAATACGCCACGGCTTTCAATTTGATTGAGATTATTATTGTTAAGGAAATCGTAAATGATATTTTTCTTTAATCCCGGCCCTACCAGACCAGGTAAGCGAACGATCAATGCATCCGGAAAATGCTGACTCACGAATTGCTCAAGGTAGTAACGATGCAGACCATACGCATGTAATCCGTCTGTTTCGACAGGCGTGTTTTCGTCAACGTTTACAGGCGTTTTAAAAACGTCCACTGTGCTTATCAATATGAATTTTTCACAATTGATGGTTTTCAGTTTTTCGATCAGACTTTCAATGTGTTTAAGATCGTTCTCAGGCTCTTTATTTGCCAGCCATTTCTGAGCAGGCGCAGCAGCGCAGACGACCGTTCCAAATAACTGGCCAATAATTTCATCAATATTTGTTGAACGGTAAAGCGAGTCAAACTCACGCTGTTTAAGCAGTGTCTGACCGACAAAACCTGAAAAACCAATAAGTGCATCCATCTTCATCTCCAGAATTTATTTATCGCGCCCGGTCTGGACGTTGTTAGGTTCCTGCATAAGTGACGTCTCCAGAACATTGACCCTGTCTGCATTAACCATGACATCACTATTGCGTTCATAAACAACTGCATAACCAGCCTGAGCGCTGTTTTCATCCAGCATTCTTCCCAGATATTCGCCAAAAAAGGCCATCATCACGAACTGGATAATAAACATAACGGACATGAAAAGAATGGTTGTTGTCCAGCCTTCAACAACGTGACCATCTATCAGGTGAATGAGCACGCTGTAACAGGCAAAGATTAATCCTGCTACGCTGCCAAAGAATCCAAGCATAGACATCCAGCGCAAAGGACGTGCAGAATTGAAAACCATCAGACGAAGTAAACGTCGCATGGATTCAACGATTTTTGCACCCTCATTTTCTTTTACTGGCATGTAATTGAAAGCTGATGCAGCGTATCCCGTTTTTTGGATGCGCAGATAGAACTGGTGATGAAATTTACCAATTCTTGTAACGGCGTTAACTGCCCTGCGGCTTAAACAACGCAAACTGGTTGAGTTAGCCGGAATATCGTAATCAATCGTACGTAATGCGACATTCATCATTTTTCGAATAAGTCTATAACGTAGCGAACGGACTTTATTTGTTACTCCGATAACGATATCGCTTCCCGCACGGCATTGCTCGACGACCTGAGGAACAATTTCAACCGGATCAGCAGCGGGGTTCCACAGAACAACAAAGTCTCCAATCGCGTTTTCCAGACCAGCGGCAAGCGCAACATCATGATAAACCGGCGTGGAAAGCAGAATAATCCGGACGCAGTTTATGTCTTTTAAAATACGGTCTTCAATTTGCGCGTGTGTAGAATTTACGCCCGGAACGACGACGACAATTTCATAATCGCTGTAACTTTCGTCCAGCGTCAGGCTTAACTTTCTAAGCGGTTCATAAACCTCTTCAAGATGCCCATGAATAACGGTAACGACAGAAACAAAGGATTCACTTTTTATCATTTTTAGTTCAACTCTATTAGTCGCTCAATTTCTTGCAAAACATCATAAACGTTGTCTATTTTCCCACCCATAATGCAATGCAACCCCTTCAGACCGTGATTTTTACGGAAAAGGATGGGCCTGGAATCATCACTATCACTTCGAGGCAGAATAGTTTTGACTTCCCATATAGAACGCTCATATTTGCATTCACTTAAGGCAGGAACATAACGCTGTGCATCACGAATCATATGCCCCCATGCAGATTGACGTGAATATTCGTCATATTTTGCATGTGAGTCTTCATACGGGTTGCCTGCATCATCCCGCCATTGATAGTGAGGTGTGTAGCGAACATGGCTGAAAGAATGCAATTGTGCTGAAGGAAAAGGCATTACGGAAAAGAAAGGGCCACACATTACCGTCAATCCCATTTTCCTGAATTCGTCAGGAACGTCGACCAGACACATTTCAGTCATTTCATGACGCAATGGAATGAGTTCAAGCCCGGAACTATTCAGTAAATAGTTGATTCTTGAGTAAGTACAGTTGAAGAGATGGTCAGCATAGACGATGTCCTGCTCGCCGGAGATTGTGACAGCAAGTTTTAGACCATCATTATAAGTCCAGACTTTTTCAACGACTGCATCTGTAATAACGCGCACCCCGGCCTGTGAAAGGCGTTCTATCATTACATCGCGTAATTTAAAGGAGTCGAAAGCATACTCTGTGGTAGTGAATATAGTATCAATCAGAGCCGGATTGACCATTTTTGTGACAGAAGATGGTGCTTCTTCACAGTCTGCGCCAATACGCTGACAAAAACGCCTGAACTGCTCAGCCGTCACTTTGCTCAATGAGCCTGCAATCAGATAATATTTTTCGAATTCATCATCAATACAATCACGAAATTCATTAACGAAGCGTGGGAATGATAAGCGAGAACGCAGGGCAGTAAGAATACTGCGCGGGTAATGATAACCATTGTGCACTCGTGCCTGGTTAACATATGAAGCGCGGGACATCAGGTGCTGGCTTTTTTCATATACAGTCACGCAGCAACCGCGAAGCGCAAGTTGCTCTGCCAGATACAAGCCAAAAAACCCGCCCCCAGCGATAGCTATATTCTTTTGTGCCAACATCCGCTATCTCCAAATTTTACCCAATATCAAGGCCGCCAGCTCCGGCCCAAAGCGATGAACTGTTATTTTTCTGACATAAACTGAACGCCGGCGATGATACTGAAAATGAAATCCCAGGGAAAGGTTAAGCTTACTAATTTTTTGCCGTTATCGTTAACGTAAAAGTGATGCCAGTCTCTTCTCATCTCATCGGCTTCTATGACTGGACCCGACATTAGAAACGTTAGTGGGCAGGTTACGGAATTTATGGTTAACATTTCTTATAATCTTTAATAACGATCAAAGTCACATCCTTTGCCCCGGCGTCTGATAAATGAAAATTCATTTATTTTGAGTAACGCACAGGGCTTTCCAGTTCAGAAACTTTTCACTCCAGCGGCATCTTCACCGGATCGTCATAGCGATACTCAAAACCGAGTTCGCTACAGATGCGCGATCCATCAATCAGCTTGCCGCTGTCTTTTACGGCCTCTGGCGCGAACTGCGGCGGCTGCAGCCCAAGCTGGCGCGTAACCGCTGGATAGAATGTGTCACGCGACGGATGTTTTGATGCACTCAGATTATACACCCGGCCGCCTTTCGGCGACTGCAGCAGCAGCGCAATCGCCTCGACCACATCATCCAGATGCACCAGATTCACGCCCTGCGAGCCATTTGCCACATCCTGCTTACCCGCCAGGAAGCGACCTGGATGGCGTTTTGGCCCGACCAGACCGGACAGACGCAGAATATCCACGCTGGTCCCAGGCAGATCGTGCAGCCAGCTTTCCAGTTTCACCAGCGTCTTTCCGGCTACCGTTTCTGCAGCCAGCGGACTGTTTTCCCGCTTAACACCTGAACTGCCGCCATAAACTGACGTTGAGCTGGTAAAGATGATGCGCGGCACTTTGTAGACCAGCGCGGTATCGACCACATTCTGCACCGCCTGCAGATAGGCCTCGCCACCTTCTGCGGTGCGGCTGGCGGGCAGCGTAACGATCAGCGCATCAACGTTGAACAGCGGCTCAATATCGGCGGCATCACAGAGCAGTTCCGGCGTCAGTTCCAGCTGGAACGCCTCAATCCCGCAGCGACGTGCGGCTTCAACACCGTCTGGCGTGGTTTTGCTGCCGGTAACCTGCCAGCCTCGCGCGGTTAACGCCGTGGCCAGCGGCATGCCCAACCAGCCCAGTCCCACAATCGCGACCTTCTTCATTTTGACTCCTGACGTAAAACATCAACCCCGACTTCACCGTAGTTTGCCCCCGGATTGCAAACCAGAACAACCTGTTTCAGTGCTTTCCGAATCACCTGTTTAAAAAAGTGTTGCCAAGCGCAGCCATCTTCGTTAGGTTAAACCCCACAAATGAATACTCATTCATCGACGAGATTATTATGACACGCGTTCAGTTCAACCATCATCATCACCATCATCCTGACTAGTCTTTCAGGCGATTGGTGCTGGAAGACTTTCAAGATCTTCCAGTGGTGTGAACGCAAGAGAACCCCCGGAAGATCGTCTTCCGGGGGTTTTTTTATGGGCTGACGTAACCACACATTCAGGACAGGAAAAGGACAGGAACCATGTTAGATAACACCCGTTTACGCATAGCTATGCAGAAATCTGGCCGTTTAAGTGATGATTCACGCGAACTGCTGGCGCGCTGCGGCGTTAAAATCAACCTTCAGCAACAGCGCCTGATTGCGTTTGCGGAGAACATGCCAATCGACATCCTGCGTGTGCGCGATGACGATATCCCTGGCCTGGTGATGGATGGCGTGGTCGATTTAGGCATCATCGGTGAGAACGTCCTGGAAGAAGAACTGCTCTCACGTCGTGCTCAGGGTGAAGATCCGCGCTATTTCACGCTGCGCCGCCTGGATTTCGGCGGCTGCCGCCTGTCACTGGCGATGGCGACTGACGCCGAGTACACCGGTCCGGAATGCCTTGATAAGTCCCGTATCGCCACCTCTTATCCTCACCTGCTCAAACAATACCTCGACAAAAAAGGCGTCAGCTTCAAAACCTGTTTACTGAACGGTTCCGTGGAAGTGGCGACCCGTGCGGGTCTGGCGGATGCCATCTGCGATCTGGTCTCCACCGGTGCAACCCTGGAAGCCAACGGCCTGCGCGAAGTTGAAGTCATCTATCGTTCCAAAGCCGTATTAATTCAGCGTGACGGCGAGATGCCTGCCGCCAAGCAGGAGTTGATCGACAAAATGATGACCCGTATTCAGGGCGTGATTAAAGCGCGTGAATCGAAGTACATCATGCTGCACGCGCCGAGTGAGCGTCTGGAAGAAGTCATTAGCCTGCTGCCTGGCGCAGAGCGCCCGACCGTTCTGCCACTGGCAGGTGATGTCAGCCGCGTAGCGATGCACATGGTCAGCAGCGAAACCCTGTTCTGGGAAACGATGGAAAAACTGAAAGCACTGGGTGCCAGTTCCATTCTGGTGCTGCCTATTGAGAAGATGATGGAGTAAGCCATGGCCTTTTCTACCCCGATTGAGTGGCAGCAGTGCACCCCCGAACAGCAGCAGGCGCTGCTGTTACGTCCCGCTATCGCCGCCTCTGAAAACGTCACGCTGACGGTGCGCAACGTGCTGGAACAGGTAAAGCTGAACGGCGATGACGCTCTGCGCGAGTTCAGTGCCCGCTTCGACAAAGCGCAGGTGGAAAACCTGCGCGTGACGCCGCAGCAGATAGCAGAAGCCAGCGCCCGTTTAAGTGACGAACTGAAGCAGGCGATGGCCGTCGCGGTGGGGAATATCGAAACCTTCCACAACGCGCAGATTCTGCCGCCGGTGGATGTTGAAACACAGCCTGGCGTGCGCTGCCAGCAGATCACTCGCCCGGTGAAATCGGTCGGACTCTATATTCCTGGTGGTTCCGCCCCGCTCTTCTCTACCGTGCTGATGCTGGCGACACCTGCCCGTATCGCTGGTTGTGGCCGCGTAGTGCTCTGTTCGCCGCCGCCGATTGCCGATGAGATTCTTTATGCCGCGCAGTTGTGTGGCGTAGAAGAGGTGTTCCAGGTGGGTGGCGCGCAGGCTATCGCCGCGCTGGCCTTCGGTACGGAAACCGTGCCGCGCGTCGACAAGATTTTTGGTCCGGGCAATGCCTGGGTCACAGAAGCAAAACGTCAGGTGAGTCAGCGTCTTGATGGCGCCGCGATTGATATGCCAGCCGGGCCTTCAGAAGTGCTGGTGATTGCTGATGAAGGTGCCACCCCCGCGTTTGTTGCGTCTGATCTGCTCTCACAGGCCGAACATGGTCCTGACTCGCAGGTGATTCTGCTGACGCCGTCACTTAAGCTGGCCGAAGCGGTCGCGGTCGCCGTTGAGCAGCAGCTGGCGCAGTTGCCGCGTGCGGCCACGGCGCGTCAGGCGCTGGAAAGCAGCCGCCTGATCGTGGCGCGCGACCTTGAGCAATGCGTTGAGATTTCCAATCTTTACGGCCCGGAGCACCTGATTCTGCAGACCCGCCAGCCACGCGAACTGGTGGAGTCCATCACCAGCGCCGGTTCGGTATTTTTAGGCGACTGGTCACCGGAGTCCGCAGGCGATTACGCCTCAGGCACCAATCACGTGTTACCGACCTACGGTTATACTTCGACCTGTTCCAGCCTGGGCCTGGCTGATTTTCAGAAACGCATGACGGTGCAGGAGCTGACGCCACAGGGCTTCCTTAATCTGGCCGCGACCATTGAAACCCTGGCCGCCGCCGAGCAGCTGGATGCCCACAAAAATGCCGTCACCCTGCGCGTTGCCGCACTAAAGGAGCAAGCATGAGTCAGGATATTGAGCAGCTGGCGCGCGCCAATGTACGCGCTCTCACGCCTTATATGTCGGCGCGTCGTCTGGGTGGCAATGGCGATGTCTGGCTTAACGCCAACGAGTTTCCGTTGCCGGTGCCGTTTGAACTGTCACAGCAGACGCTGAACCGCTATCCGGAGTGTCAGCCGAAAATCGTGATTGAGCGCTATGCGGCCTACGCAGGTTTAACGCCGGAGCAGGTGCTGGTGAGCCGTGGGGCGGATGAAGCGATTGAACTGATCATGCGCGCTTTTTGTGAGCCGGGGCAGGATGCGATTCTGTTCTGTCCACCGACTTATGGCATGTACAGCGTCAGCGCCGAAACCATCGGCATTGAATACCGTACCGTCCCGGCGCTCAGCGACTGGCAGCTGAATCTGCCTGCTATCGCGGAACAGCTGGACGGCGTGAAAGTCGTTTATCTTTGCAGCCCGAACAACCCGACCGGCAACCTGATTAATCAGGAGGATATCCGTCAATTGCTCACGATGACTGCCGGTAAAGCGCTGGTGGTGGCCGATGAAGCCTATATTGAATTTTGTCCTCAGGCGACGCTGACTGGCTGGCTGAAGGATTATCCGCACCTGGTGATCCTGCGTACCCTCTCGAAAGCCTTTGCGCTGGCTGGCCTGCGTTGCGGCTTTGCGCTGGCCAATAAGCCCGTTATCGACCTGCTGATGAAAGTGATTGCGCCCTACCCGCTGGCGACCCCTGTGGCCGATGTGGCCGGTCAGGCATTAAGTGAACAGGGTATTGCGCTGATGCGTGAACATGTTGCGGAGCTGAATGCAAACCGCAGCTGGCTTCTGGCCGAACTGCCTCAGCTGGCCTGCGTTGAGCAGGTTTTCCCCAGCGAGACTAACTATGTTCTGGCGCGCTTTACCGATTCACCAAAAGTCTTCAAAACCTTATGGGATCAGGGCATTATCCTGCGTGATCAGAACAAAAATCCGGGCCTGTCGGGATGTCTGCGCATCTCCATCGGCACGCGTGAAGAGTGCGCACGAGTGATCGCCGCGCTGCAAGCCTTTTCTGTGGAGCAAGCATGAGCCAGAAGACCCTTTTTATTGACCGCGACGGTACGTTGATCTCTGAGCCGCCTGAAGATTATCAGGTGGACCGACTGGATAAGCTGACGTTTGAGCCAGACGTTATCCCGGCGCTGCTGGCGCTGCAGGCCGCCGGTTATCGCCTGGTGATGATCACCAATCAGGATGGTCTGGGCACCGCCCGTTTTCCGCAAGCCGATTTCGATGGTCCGCACAATCTGATGATGCAGGTTCTGACCTCGCAGGGCATTGCGTTTGACGATGTACTGATCTGTCCGCACATGCCGGACGACCACTGCGACTGCCGCAAGCCTAAAACCAAAATGGTTGAAGCCTGGCTGGCAGAGGGCGCACTGGATACCGCCAACAGTTACGTGATTGGCGATCGCCTGACCGATGTTCAACTGGCGGAGAACATGGGTATTCAGCCTATCCGTTACGGCGCTGACGGCGAGAACTGGCAGACCATCCAGCAGCGTCTGACCCAGCGAGATCGCCATGCGCTGGTGCAGCGCAACACCAAAGAGACGCAGGTGCGGGTTGAACTGTGGCTGGACCGCGAAGGCGGCAGCAAAATTAATACTGGCGTGGGTTTCTTTGACCACATGCTGGATCAGATTGCGGTGCACGGCGGATTCCGCATGCATATTGAAGTGAAAGGCGATCTCTACATCGACGATCACCACACAGTGGAAGATACCGGTCTGGCACTCGGCGAAGCGCTGCTGAAAGCGCTGGGCGATAAACGCGGCATTGGCCGGTTTGGCTTTGTGCTGCCGATGGATGAATGTCTGGCGCGCTGTGCGCTGGATATCTCCGGCCGACCGCACATCGAGTTCAAAGCAGAGTTCAACTATCAGCGCGTGGGCGATCTCAGCACCGAGATGGTCGAGCATTTCTTCAGCTCGCTCTCCTACGCCATGATGAGCACGCTGCATCTGAAAACCAAAGGCAAGAACGACCATCACCGGGTCGAGAGCCTGTTTAAAGCCTTTGGTCGTACGTTGCGCCAGGCGATCCGCGTTGAGGGCAATACGCTGCCAAGCTCGAAGGGAGTGCTGTGATGAACGTGGTGATCATGGATACCGGTTGCGCCAACCTCTCGTCGGTAAAGTGGGCGATTGAACGTCTGGGTTACACCCCGGACGTCAGCCGCGATCCCGATGTGGTGCTGCGCGCCGACAAACTCTTTCTGCCCGGCGTCGGCACCGCACAGGCTGCAATGAATCAGCTGCAGGAGCGTGACCTGATCGATCTGGTGAAAGCCTGTACCCAGCCGGTGCTGGGGATCTGTCTGGGTATGCAGCTGCTGGGACGCGGCAGCGATGAAAATGGCGGCGTGCCGACCCTGGGTATTATTGATGAGCCAGTGTCCCTGATGGACACCCACGGCCTGCCGTTACCGCACATGGGCTGGAACCAGATTACCGCGCAGGCGGGCAATCATCTGTTCCGTGGCATCGACGAAGGATGCTACTTCTACTTCGTCCACAGCTACGCCATGCCCGTTAACGCCAGCACCATCGCCCAGTGTCACTACGGTGAAGCCTTCACTGCCGCGGTGCAGAAAGATAACTTCTTCGGCGTCCAGTTCCATCCGGAACGCTCGGGCAAAGCGGGCGCGCAGCTGCTGAAAAACTTCCTGGAGATGTAATGATTATCCCCGCGTTAGATTTAATTGACGGAAAAGTGGTTCGTCTGCATCAGGGCGATTATGGTCAGCAGCGCGATTACGGCAGCGATCCGCTGCCCCGTCTGCAGGATTACGTAAGCCAGGGCGCGACCGTGCTGCATCTGGTGGACTTAACCGGCGCGAAAGATCCGGCGAAACGCCAGATTGCGCTACTGAAAACCCTGCTCAACGGCGTTGATGTCACGGTGCAGGTCGGTGGCGGCATTCGCAGCCGGGACGATGTTCACGCGCTGCTGGAAGCCGGAGCCAGTCGTGTGGTGGTCGGTTCCACCGCGGTGAAACAGCCTGAAGAGGTAAAGCGCTGGTTTGCGGAGTTTGGCGCAGAGGCGATTGTGCTCGCGTTAGACGTGCGCATTGATGCCAGTAACCGCAAAGAAGTCGCAATCAGTGGCTGGCAGGAAGCGGCAGGCGTGACGCTGGAGGAGGTCATTACCGATTTTCAGCAGGTGGGTCTGAAGCACGTGCTGTGCACCGACATTTCGCGCGACGGCACCCTCAGCGGCTCCAATGTTTCGCTCTATCAGGAAGTCACGGCGCGCTTCCCGACGATTGCTTTCCAGTCTTCGGGTGGCATTGGCGACCTCAATGATATCGCCGCCCTGCGCGGTAGCGGTGTTCAGGGCGTAATTGTCGGACGTGCGCTGCTGGAAGATAAATTCACTGTTTCGGAGGCGATTGCATGCTGGCAAAACGGATAATTCCCTGCCTGGACGTACGTGACGGCCAGGTGGTCAAAGGCGTACAGTTTCGCAATCACGAGATCATCGGCAACATCGTGCCGCTGGCGCAGCGCTACGCCGCTGAAGGTGCCGATGAACTGGTGTTCTATGACATCACCGCCTCATCTGATGGCCGCGTCGTCGACAAAAGCTGGGTGTCGCGCGTGGCTGAGGTGATTGATATTCCGTTCTGCGTAGCAGGCGGGATTAAAACCCCGGAAGACGCGGCGCGCATTCTGGAGTTTGGTGCGGATAAGATTTCGATTAACTCACCAGCGCTGGCCGATCCTTCGCTGATCACCCGCCTCGCTGACCGTTTCGGTGTTCAGTGTATTGTGGTCGGCATTGATACCTGGTTTGATGAAGCCAGCGGTAAGTATCAGGTGAATCAGTACACCGGTGACGAAGCGCGTACCCGCGTGACACAGTGGGAAACGCTGGAGTGGGTGCAGGAAGTCCAGAAACTGGGTGCAGGCGAAATCGTGCTGAACATGATGAACCAGGATGGCGTGCGTAACGGCTATGACCTGGTGCAGCTTAAGAAAATGCGTGAAGTCTGCAACGTGCCCCTGATTGCCTCTGGCGGTGCAGGCACGATGCAGCACTTCCTCGACGCGTTTACTGAGGCGAATGTGGATGGAGCTTTAGCGGCCTCGGTATTCCATAAGCAGATTATTAATATTGGTGAGCTGAAAAGCTTCCTGATCGACAACGGAGTGGAGATTCGCGCGTGCTAACCGAACAACAACTGTCCCAGCTCGACTGGGACAAAACACAGGGCATGATGCCGGTCATCGTTCAGCATAACGTCTCAGGCGAAGTGCTGATGCACGGCTATATGAACCCAGAGGCGCTGGAAAAAACGCTGGCAGAAGGCAATGTCACCTTTTTCTCCCGCACCAAAAACCGGTTGTGGACCAAAGGCGAGACCTCCGGCAATTTTCTGCAGGTCGTAAGCATTACGCCCGACTGCGACAACGACACGCTGCTGGTGCTGGCAAACCCGATTGGCCCGACCTGCCATCTGGGCACCACCAGCTGCTTCTCGCCGGCTGTGCCTGAGTGGACTTTCCTCTATCAGCTGGAAGAACTGCTGGCGTCTCGCAAAACGGCCGATCCTGAAAGCTCCTACACTGCCCGGCTTTACGCCAGCGGCACCAAGCGCATTGCGCAGAAAGTGGGCGAAGAAGGGGTTGAGACCGCGCTGGCGGCCACCGTCAACGATCGGGATGAACTCACTAATGAAGCGTCTGACCTGGTCTATCACCTGATGGTGTTGTTACAGGATCAGGATCTGGACTTCAGTGCTGTGATCAACAACCTGCGCGCCCGCCATAAATAATTGTGCAATATGCTGCTCAGAATTTCACTTTTATGGGGATTCTGAGCAGAATCCTTCTCAATCCTCACCCCCATCCCGCAAAATAATGGCGACTCAAACCTCGGGGAGAGAACCGTGACGACCCATGAAAAATTAATCACCCTGCTCGACAAGCACCAGGCACGCTATCGCCTGATGGAGCATGAGGCGACCGGTAAATGTGAAGCGGTTGCGGCGATACGCGGCACCGAAATTGGCCAGGGCGCGAAAGCGCTGGTCTGTCATGTGAAAGGCAATGGCGTGAAACAGCACGTGCTGGCGGTGTTACCGGCTGATCAGCAGGCCGACCTGAGTAAAGTCGCAGCGGCGGTCGGTGGACGGCGCGCCTCACTCGCCAGCCCGACAGAGACCGAACTGCTGACCGGTTGTGTATTCGGGGCTATCCCGCCGTTCAGCTTTCATCCTGACCTCAGACTGGTCGTTGACCCCACGCTGTTTGAACGTTATCCGGAGATCGCGTTTAACGCCGGTCTGCTGGAGCGCTCAGTGATCCTGAACACCGAAGATTACCGGTCGCTGTGCGCGGCTGACGTGGTGAAGATAACGCAGTAATTGCCATCCCGGCAGCCCGGCGATACTCTGCATAAACATTCATCACGACAGAATAAGAGCAAAATCATGAACATTTTCACTCAACGCCTGCGTCAGACGCTGGCTGTGGCGGTTATGGCTGGCTGCGCGTTTGGCGCTAAGGCGAAAATCGAACAGGTGCGTTTCGCGGTCGACCCGACCTATCCACCGTTTGAATCGAAAACACCACAGGGCAAGCTGGTCGGCTTTGATATCGATCTGGGCAATGCGCTCTGTACCCAGATGCAGGCGAAATGCGTCTGGGTTGAAAGCCAGTTTGACGGCATGATCCCGGCGCTGAAAGCGCGTAAATTCGATGCCATTCTCTCTGACATGGGCATTACCGAAGAGCGCCTTAAACAGATCGATTTCACCGTGCCGCTCTATGACACCCACACCCAGCTAATCGCCCGTAAGGGTTCTGGCATACTGCCAACGGTTGAATCCCTGAAAGGGAAAACAGTCGGCGTGGAACAGGGAACGGTACAGGAGCGCTATGCGCTGGCGAAATGGCAGCCGCATGGAGTGACCGTGGTGCCTTATGGCGATCAGGCCCAGGTTGAAAGCGATCTGGTTTCAGGCCGGCTGGATGCGGTATTCACTGATGCGGCACAAGCGGCCATTGGCTTCCTGAAGCATCCGCAGGGTAAAGACTTTGAACTGGCTGGACCGATTATTCAGGATCCGATTATCGGCCCCGGCACGGCAATTGGCCTGCGCAAAGGCGATGCTGAGCTGAAAACGGCGCTGGATAATGCCTTTACCGAAATCAAAAAGAACGGCACGTTTGACCAGATTCAGAAACGCTATTTCGCTACGGATATCTCTATCCAGCAGTAACCTCGCGGTCGCCCTTTTTCGTCCTCACCGCGATCCGGCACTATACTTTAACTTTTTCAGGACGGCGCGCTGTCGTCCTTTGCCGATTAAAGGACATTAACACGGTATGCATCAACAACATCATCCACTGTTAAGCGCCTCTTTAGGCACCCAGCGTGAAATCATCAGTTTTCATTTTGCTCCGGACCACGAGCGTCAGGTCTATATCCAGGCTGCACTACATGGTGACGAACTGCCCGGTATGGCGGTGGCATGGTTTCTGAAACAAAGACTGCAGTCGCTGGAGTCCGCCGGACAGCTCAAAGCCGCGTTTACCCTGGTGCCGGTTGCTAATCCCCTGGCGCTGGGACAGCACTGGCACGGCACCCATCTGGGTCGTTTCCATACGCTCTCTGGTCAGGACTTTAATCGCCGTTTCCCGTCACTGGGTACCACGCTGGCGGCCGGGCTGGCGGATAGTCTGACGCAGAGTGAATCGCAGAACCGAAGCCTGATTCGCGACGCGATCGATCGTCACTATCGCGATACCGTGCCAAAAACGGAGCTGGATGCGCAGCGTTATACGCTGATGCGAATGGCCAGCCAGGCGGATCTAATGATTGACCTGCACTGTGACTGGGAAGCCGTGCCGCATCTCTACACCACGCCGCATGCCTGGCCGGACATTGAGCCGCTGGCGCGATGGTTAGGCAGTGAAGTGCAGCTGCTGGCGCAGATCTCTGGCGGTGAACCGTTTGATGAAGCCTGCTGCGAACCCTGGCTGACGCTGGCAGAACGCTTTGGCAAAGATTACCCCATGCCACGGGGATTGCTGCCGGTGACGCTGGAGTTACGAGGCGTGCGTGATGTGTCGCCTGAACAGGCGGAGAAAGATGCGGATGCGATTATTTCGGCACTGCAGGAAGGCGGTTATATCGGCTACAGCGAGCCCTCAATTTCCGTGGAAGTGGCTGCACCTGTAATCGGTGGCGATGAACTGGTTCCGGCAAGCGCGGGCGGTGACGATATCGTGGCAATCAATGACGGACCGATTGGTTTAAACGTGCCTGACGTTGCTGAAGCGCCGGGAGAGACAGGTGTGATTAAAGAGCGTCACAGCGAGGGATCAGCGGCGGCCTCACCTGCCCTGAAAAATCCCCCTACGCCGTTAGCAGGTTGCGAATATATTCATTCGCCGGTGTCAGGTCTGATTCTGCATCGTAAACCGCTGGGCGCACAGATTCGGCCAGGAGAAGTGGTCGCTGAGATTGTCGATCCGATTACTGACCATATCACACCACTGGTGGCAGAACATGGCGGTATCCTCTATGCGAGACACTGGGTAAGATTTGCGACGGCAGGCATGCTAGTGGTACGGCTGGCGGGTGAGAAGGAGATTCGGAGCGGGGATTTGCTGGTAGGATAAAAAAAGGGCTTCCCGAGGGAAGCCCTTTTTAGTGATTAATCTAACCACTCGGTGTGGAACACACCATCTTTGTCAATGCGCTTATAGGTATGCGCACCAAAGTAGTCACGCTGCGCCTGAATCAGGTTGGCAGGCAGCACTTCTGAACGGTAGCTGTCGTAGTAAGCAATCGCCGCAGAGAAGGTTGGCGTCGGGATGCCGTTCTGAATCGCGTAAGAAACCACATCACGCAGCGCCTGCTGATACTGATCCGCGATATCTTTGAAGTATGGCGCCAGCAACAGGTTAGCGATGCCTGCATCTGCTTCATAAGCATCAGTGATTTTCTGCAGGAACTGAGCACGGATGATGCAACCCGCGCGGAAGATCTTAGCGATTTCACCGTAATGCAGATCCCAGTTGTTCTCTTCTGACGCAGCACGCAGCTGTGAGAAGCCCTGCGCATAAGAGACAATTTTACCCAGGTACAATGCACGACGAACTTTCTCGATGAACTCTGCTTTGTCGCCGGTGAAAGCTTTAGCCTGTGGACCGCTCAGTACTTTAGAGGCCGCAACGCGCTGCGTTTTCAGTGACGAGAGGTAACGGGCAAAAACAGACTCGGTGATCAGTGACAGAGGCTCGCCAAGATCCAGTGAGCTCTGGCTGGTCCATTTACCGGTACCTTTGTTTGCTGCTTCATCCAGAATCACATCAACCAGATATTTACCTTCTTCGTCTTTCTTGGTGAAGATATCTTTGGTGATGTCGATCAGGTAGCTGCTCAGCTCGCCGTTATTCCACTCGGTGAAGGTTTCAGCCAGCTCTTCGTTGTTCAGGCCCAGAGCGCCTTTCAGCAGAGCATAAGCTTCAGCGATCAGCTGCATGTCGCCATACTCGATGCCGTTGTGAACCATCTTCACATAGTGACCCGCGCCGTCCGGACCGATGTAAGCCACACAGGCTTCGCCATCTTCCGCACGTGCCGCGATCTTATCCAGAATCGGCGCAACCAGCTCGTACGCTTCTTTCTGACCGCCAGGCATGATTGATGGGCCTTTCAGTGCGCCCTCTTCACCGCCGGAAACGCCGGTACCGATGAAGTTGAAGCCCTGATCAGAAAGCTCTTTGTTGCGACGGATGGTGTCTTTATAGAAGGTGTTACCGCCATCGATCAGGATGTCACCTTTATCCAGGTGTGGAGTCAGTGAGGCGATAGTCTTATCAGTCGCTTCACCTGCCTGAACCATCAGCAGGATACGACGAGGTTTTTCCAGCGATTCGACAAACTCTTCAACGGTGTAAAAAGGAGCAAGCTTCTTGCCCTGGTTCTCAGCGATGACTTCATCAGTCTTTTCGCGTGAACGGTTGAAGATAGAAACAGTGTAACCGCGGCTCTCAATGTTAAGAGCCAGGTTGCGGCCCATCACTGCCATACCTACAACGCCGATCTGTTGCTTGGACATTATTTACTCCTGATCTATATATACAGAGCCGTTCAGCTCTATCCCAATAGCGAATGACAAACTCAGTCAATATAAACGTAACATCTATTATACATCATTTCATAAACAATGTTATCAGTAACATGACTGCGTTTAGATCAATAGAATTAGTTATAAGAAGAGTTACACTAATACGTAAATTCTGAAAAGTCTTTAATCACGAATTCTTACAGTTCAACTGGGAAAGGCACAAAGCGTTTAATCTGTCTCTCTCCGGATCAATAAGCCAGCCCCATTTATTAAAATAGCGAACCGCTGAGACGATGTGAAAAATAAGAAACTTAAAATCCTGATATGAACGTCTTTGCGATTCATGAACAACCATTGAATCAGGACAGTACTGGACATTCAGGCCTAAACCTGAAACTCGTCTGGATAAATCTACATCTTCAAGATAAAGAAAGAAGCGTTCATCAAAGCCACCGGTCTGGATGAGAGCCTGCTGACTAATCAGCATAAAACACCCTGAAAAAGATGGGGCATAAAATGGGCGTTGATAATCAGCATCGTGAAGTTCATATTCACGATTTGAATCGATAACATGTGGTGAGAAAAAACGCCGCATAAATAACTGATAGGGCGTAGGCAGAAGTTTACAACTATATTGAAGACTTCCGTCAGGATAAATGACTTTAGGTATAGTTAATGCAAGATGATTTTTTGTAGCAAAATTAAAAAGAGCATCAACCTCGCCAGAATTAAATGTGATATCGGGATTGCAAATAAGAAAATATTCCGATTCGGCTCGGTATTTTTCAAAAGCTTTATTATGGCCCGCACCAAAACCCTTATTATCCTGAAGCAACAAAACGGAAACCTTAGAATGTTTGTAATCGTTTAGCCAGTCGCAATGCCCACCGTTATCAACGATACAGACTTTATCAATACTTTCTTCAGATAACAATGAATCCAATGTGCGTGAAATATCCTTATAAGCATGACGATAGAGTACAAGCGATGCGATTATTTTCACGAGATTACCAAATTTAAAACTTGTTAAATAGAACGTATGAAAAGTTCGTTATCTGACCCACTCGGTTCTGATGATAAACTTTCGAGGCTTTGTATAATTTCAAGCGACTGAAAATATTACTGTTTCGTATCTGCCGAAAAGCATTATACCTGGCACGATTTTCGAACGTCATGTGGAGGTAAATAAAGTCTAAAATTTGGAAATGAAGATCATTCCAGCGCCTGTTACGACCACGATAGGCATCAAAGAGATTGCCAAATCGTGTACTCAATTTCATTCCATTTCCGATTAAATTAGCTGTATGTTGCCTGTATAGTACCGTGGGCAATGGGTCATAGAAAACAGAACCACCACATGCAGTAACTATCAGATATAGAGTCCAATCATGTGCAATCATCGGAAATGAGAGCGTTTTATGAAAAAGTTGACGTGCGGCATGATTGAAAACCATAGTATTGCCGCTTGCGATATTTTGTATTAGTGCATTAGAAAACCCAGGTTTTTTATGGTTGAGAGATGAGTAACCAATAACATTATCATCCTTATCAATTAACTGAGTTCGTGAACAATATATTACCGGCGTCTCTTTAGAAAATGAACTAAGGTAACTCACTGCAAGTGACAGTTTATCAGGAAGCCATATATCATCCTGGTCAGCAAACGCATAATAATCCGAAATAATGTTTTCGTTGCCGATCATAGATTTAAAATTTTCGCAAAAACCTTGTTCTGGCCCTTGCAATAAAGTGCAATCATTCTGATTTTTTGAAAAAGAACTTTCTATAATTGAACGCGTATCATCACTGGAGCCATCGTCTGAAACCCATAAAGACCAGTTTTTCCATTTCTGGTGTTTAATTGAATTAAGTTGCTTTTCTATGTATGGGGCACCATTGTAGGTGCCCATCAGAATAGCAACATGTCCCTTTAGCGGCTTATTCAGCATTGAGAGGTGTTCTGAAAATAATCCTGAAACTTGATAACTTTGTTACGTGTACTGCCCCATGAATCAAAGTTTTCTATCTGCATAAATAATTTATTTTTGCGCCAGTCATCATTAGTCGTCAACGAAATTAAGGGCTGAGCAAGCTGCATAGGGGTCAGTTTGACCTGCAATCTCCCTATCATATGCAGGAAATCCTCACTAAACCTATCGACACCTTCAGTTAGTTGCGCATTGATTAAATTATGGTCCTTAGACTTTATACGTCCGGGATCCGTTACAGGAAGTACTGTATTTTTAATAGGCTTATAACCTATAACCGTATTATGTGGTGCAGAGAAAAACAACTCAATTGCTACCCGGTTTTCATAAATCTTATCCACTAAAGCTGGACTGGTAGAGTCATTGTTAATGAAAGCTTTCATGATCTGATGCGGCGAACGTCGTTTTCTTTCATACGTATTGGCAATGCAGAAATAGTAGCCAATAACATTTATGTTCATAAATTTTTTTACAGTATGAATGAATGCTTCTTGCGTGGTTCCACTCCAGCCAACATCAACCATAGCTACCGTATCCCCCTCATTAATACCTAAAGAATGAAGATACATAAATAGTCCACGTCGATTACGCTGGCATACTTTGAGAATCTCTGCACGTAATGCAATAAGGAACTTATGCACTAAGTCATAGTTATCTGGCGCTATGATCATGTCAGGAGCAATACCTACAGACAACATTACTTCATCTGCTGGAGGCTCTACACCAATACGCTCCAGTAATTCACCAGGTGATAAACCATCAGATCCTGACATCAGAAAACTGAGATTCTCATTAAAATTAGCTTCATCCATTAAAGCCAGGTTAAAGGCAATACGGGATCCCATAAAATAGGAAAACTCTGGCAACTTACCCTGAAAATGATGCGATGCTATCCTTTCGAGTGAATAACCATCACGCGAAACAAATAATAATTTGTCAATGCTATCGGCAATGCTTTGCTTACGAATCCACTCCAGAAATCCCCATGTTGCAGGCGCCTGATACTTGTAGCCTAATTTCTGAAAAGAGTCTGCATTAATATTTTCAGACTGCAAGGTCCGGAGCATTCCGTTAATCAAGGAGGAAGCCAGGGACTGTTTCTTTCCTTTATTCGCCAGATGAATTGGCTCGTAGTGCCACGCACGGATATTTTTTTCACGTGGCTTAATATAATCAGCTAACTCATTGTCACCGATATGTAAAACCTCATGAGGTTCAACTTCGCATTCAGCAATTAAAAAGTCGAATATTTCTCCGGTATCGCGCTTGGTTGCATTACGATCGGCCGAAATGAACAGAGGGACTTCAGCCATATTGTATTTACTCAATGCTTCCCGAAAGAAACCTTCATCAAGATACATGTCAGAAGTAATAACCACTGTTTTACCAGCAGCAATCAGTTCATTGAAGAAATCCTTAAAAAATGGATTAGGTTCAACAAGTGCTAATTCAAGCTGATATTCAGCTTCCATGATGCTTTCACTATCTGCCCGGCTATCATGGAAATTGTTATAAATATTTCTTAATGTTATTTCTTTCCGGCCTTCTTTGACCATCTGCACAAAAGCATCCTTTTGTGCTTTACGGCGTAATTGTCTGAAGTCAGGAATTAGAAACTTATTTGCCAGAAGATCAAAGGCGTCTTCCGGATCATCCAGAGGTCGAACAAAGAGGGTATCGAAAAAATCAAAGGAGATAACTCTGGCGTCTTTAGCTAAATGACGAAGTGAAATCAGATCCATCTCTTCTTTCGTATAAGCAGGATTAACAGTGTTATCGTAAATAATCATTTCATAATCTCGAAATTATGTCCATTGAAAGCAAAATTCACATTATAGAATGGGTCATGCTGATAGTATTGAGGATGCTTGCTATTAAGGCGACCTAATTCATTTTGTAGACGCTTAACTTTTACCTCATCCATGTGGTCAAGTCCTCGAGACACTGATTCATGATGAATCAATGTTACAGCCTGACACATAACATTGTAATAGCCTTTTTCAACAAGACGCATACAAATATCGACATCATTATAAGCAATCGGGAAAGACTCATCAAAACCGTTGATTGATTCATATTTTTGACGATCTATCATCAAACATGCACCGGTGACAGCAAGCCAGTTATACTCAATCTGATTGCGTAAAAAGTACCCAGGATTGTTTTTATCGTGGCCAATGTAAGCATGAACTGGCCCGGTCTGCAAATTAAGAACGCCTGTATGCTGGATAGTATGTCCATCAGCATAAACAAGTTTAGCACCAACTGCACCAACATGTTTCTGCTGAGCATAACCGCCTAATCGTTGAAGCCAATCTTCCTGCAGCACTTCAGTGTCATCATTGAGGAAAAGTAACAGACTCCCCTTCGCATGCCCAACCCCAACATTATTAAGTTCTGAAAAGTTGAATGGTTTGTCGTGCCTGATGACTGAGATATTGTCATTAAGAGCGACTTTATCAAGATAATCAAGCGTTTCTCTCTTTTGAGAGCCGTTATCGACAATCACAATTTCATAATGTTTCCATGCAGTCTTATCTGTGATTGAGCTGATACAGCGAGAAAGTACATCATGGTTATCACGTGTCGGAATAATAATTGATACCAGGGTTTCAGCGCGAAGATTATAGTTAACGCGGAAATACCCGTGATAGCCAGGTAACTCTTCAACGATTCCATCAATACCACGACGTTTAAGGGCATCTTCACGTACAGCCTTTGAGGCAGCCAGGACATAGGGCTTAGCAGTAATATCAGAAGCAACAGAAGCTGGGATAATACGCCAGTGATAAAGAACTTTAGGAATATGGGAAATTTTCTGAGTCAGTTCACAGAGTCTTAAAATGAAATCCCAATCCTGACAACCATTGAATTCCGTACGTAATCCACCTAATTTCTGGGCAACGCTCAATCGAACACACGCAGCATGACAGGTGTACATTGTTCCCATCATCGTGTCCGGAGACCAGTCTGGTTTAAAGTGGGGTTGAGAATAGTTGCCTTCAGGTGTGAACTTGTCCTCATCACTATAAATAAAGTCCGGGTCTTCTTCATTTATACATTTAGCAAATTCAAATAAACAATCTTCAGTTAACTCGTCATCATGATCCAGGAAGACTATATAATCACCACTTGCATTATCAATAGCAATATTGGTTGCTCCTGCGATCCCCTGATTTTTATCCATATGGATTACTTTAATCCGGGGATCTTTGAAGGCGTTCAGTGCTGGTACGATCTCCTTATCCGGACTGCAATCATTAGCGAGAACCAGTTCCCAATTAGAATACCACTGATTCTCAACCGATTTAACCATCAATTCTAACAAATCTAATGGCGTGTTATAGATAGGAACAATAATCGAAAAAAGAGGCTGTACTTCAAGTTCATTGAGCTTGTCTTCGAAGAAATTTGGTTTTTTAGCCGGGATATAGACATACTCATCAGGGCGTTCAGCAAATGAATAAGTGCCATCATTGCGGCGAGAAAGAAAGGTCGGATGAACATCTTTGTTGTTGTTAATAATTCCCTGCTCATATTGAGCCTGGTTAAAGGCTGGATGATGCCTGAACCAACTCGGCCGGACCTTCATAGCTAATTTAAGAGCTTTATCTTTGTATCGTTCAGGCAACTGAAGATAAAGATTCCGTAAAAAATCGCGTAAGCTTCGTTTCAGATTGCTGTCAGGTGCATTAACTCTCACTAATAAACTTCCTGTTTTTACTTTTACTTTCTGACCAAGATAAAACATTTTGAAAATTGTTCTTTTTGCCGGCGCCCTAAATCTTTCAGGTAGACGACGGCCTGCAACACGAAATGGAGCAGAGATTTTCCAGCTTGCAGAGTTTAAAATTTTCTCGATGTCATGCCGGTACTGATCCAGAAGATGGCCTTGTTGAGCATATATTGCATGTAGTTGATTTAGCTCATGCTGAAGTCTGACACTATTCTCATGTTCACCCTGAAGAGATTTTTCAAGATCTTCAATACGGCTTAGATAGTGACGCTGACGATTTTCTGCATGCCCTTTTAGTGAATTGTAGTCATTAGAGTCAAGCCAGTATTCAGCTCGCATACTTAAAGAAAATTCTTTAAGCATACTATAAATTTCTTCAGCATTTTTATGCTGAACTTGTGCCAGGAAATTAGCTTCCTGTCTTAAATAATTTCTTGAGTCCGCAGCAGAACAAGAGAAACCAATGACATTTAATGTGGCAACAGTCAAATCGGCTATGTTGTTACTATTACAAAACTTACTGTTACCTGCAGAAGTTACTCGCAATAAGGAGTGATATATACCGCGATAAGCAACGTACCCCAAAGTTATACTTTCTGATGCGTGCCATTCCTGATCGAAGAAAACAAACTCGCCAGTATCCTTTTTAATCACGTTAAATGGTAACGCATCCAGATAAGAATCAGGCAATAAAATATCTTTGTCGATATCCAGTGAAACGCAAGCTTTCAGCTGAAGCTGATCAAGCCAGCCTTTCGCCCATGCGGCTAATTCTTCTACCAACCAATCAGGGCGGTTAACAATCCTTAAAAGATCTGACCATAATGATTGTCCGTAGATAAACCTTTCCAGTTCTTCACATAACACTTCACCATCCTGGCTTGAACCGGAAGAAACAGACAAACCTTCATTTGTTTTAATAAATTCAACGTTCTTTTTATTCTCGGTATTTCTATCATCAGAATAATAGATAGCAGCAACATTCTTATGAACAGACTCTTGTTTATTCATACTTGATACCATCAAAAAGGAACTTGATAGATCAGCCGCAATTTCATTATTCCAGATATTTTTAATGCCCTGTTCAAGAGAAAACAAATATTGAGGTACAACCTGTTTTTCTTTATGGGCGCTTTCAACAGCTAATTGACTTAACTCTTTAGAGTAATTTTGCCATCCCAGTGGAGTAACTACAGCACAGGGTAATTTATAGTCAGGTAAAGGAAGATACTCCAGCGTATCAGTGAAACCAGCTTCATTAAGCTCACTTATTAATTCTTTTCTTCCGAAGGTAACTACGCTTTGTTTGTCATAACTGTTGTTAATACCAAACATCGGTATGTTGACATGGTCTTCACGCGCGCCTGCAAAATATTTGATGCCAATTTTATTTTCAATGGCTACAAAGATTTTACCATCATCTTTCAAACGCTCTTTACAGGCTTTTAAAAGATGCTGCTCTCCTTTCTCGCCAATAAAAACACGGGCATATTCAAGAACACCAATGAGTAAAACTGCGTCAAACTTGCCCAAGTCTGGTAGTGTATCTGAGGGTGCGCAAATAACAGTGACATTATCCAGATCCCGGCAACGAGAACGTGCAATATTTGCACGACGATAACTCCCCTCTACAGAGACAACTTCTGCTGCATTTTCTCCAAGATACCGACTAATGGCCCCGCATCCACAGCCAATTTCCAAAATGCGTTTATCTTTCATCCAACTCTGGAATGGACGTAATAAATTAGCCCGGACAGAGCTAAGATGATAGGTTGAGGGCCAGTCAACAATAAACTTTCCTAACTCTTTAGAATCAACAGTCACATCCGAGGCATTACGTATAGTGTCAAAAATGTAATTTTCAGAATCGTCTCCATCACTGTAAGCGAAGTCTCTCATGGTAGCAGGAGACCAGAGCGCAGTTTCTTCATTTTTACGAAAGCCAGCCTTTAACAAAATATTTTCTAAATTAGCCATTTTCAAGTTTTATTCTCGCGTTTAAATCGGCCAAACCCGTAAAAGTACCAACTGGGCCTACAGGTAAATGAATTGAATCATAGCGACGGTCATGAGGAATTATTTCACCCTGGGCATTACTACTTGCAATACCTACAGAGATAAAATAGTCACCTTCAAAAAGAAGATTAGGCACTTCAACTGATAAAAAAAAGGTCTCACCAGGCTTTGCTTCTTCAACAATAGAAACTGATTGCCATTCACTATTGGTATTATAAATGGTAACTCCATCTTTAGTTTTAATAGCGAAACCAAAAATAGGCCTGAAAATTAGCTCATGGCTAATTATCTTAAATAGAAACTTTATTTTCTTTTTAGGTTCGAATATACCAGGAAAACCTTTACCATCCTGCTCAAAATAATAGTCATAAATTTCAGCAGCTTTATCACCCCATCTATATTCAGAAGGATTATAATGCGCGCGTTCGTGATAAGTGCTGTCTAACTTACGTTGCGTATCAGTTTTACTCTTAGCAGCTTCTTCTGCATCCGTTTCACGCCCCAGGCGCTCTCTCTCACCTTCAGCAGCGATAGAAATCTGCTTATCGACTTCATCACGTGTATTGTCTGAAGTGTTTTTCTTACCAAACAATATATCCAGGTAGCGGTTAATGACATCACGTGGTGCACCAGACAGCTGAGTAGTTCCACCATCCAGTAACAATGCTCGATCGCAATGAGTGACTATCTGTTCAGTTGCATGTGAAACAAAGAGAATTGAAGTGCCATTTTGTTTTAGCTTTTTTAATCGGGCAAAACATTTCGCCTGAAACTTTGCATCCCCCACAGCAAGCGCTTCATCAACGATTAGAATTTCCGGTTCGATCTGAGCCTGCACTGCAAATGCAAGGCGAACCAGCATTCCACTTGAGTAAGACCGTACAGGAGAATTTATAAAGTGCCCGATATCCGCGAACGAAAGAATATCATCCAGCCTTGACTCCGTTTCCTCTCGCGTTAAACCCATGAGCGATGCGTTGAGGTAAACATTTTCAAGTCCACTAAAATCGCTGTTGAAACCAGCACCCAGTTCCAACAGAGCCGCAACTCGTCCATTGACAGTTACACTGCCGGATGTTGGCGTTAATGTACCGGCAATAATCTGAAGTAAAGTAGATTTGCCCGAACCATTTCGTCCCACTATTCCCATTGTCTCACCTTTTGGTAAAACAAAAGAAACATCTCTCAAAGCCCAAAAATCTTCATGATAAGCCCGGCTTTCACGTCCTACTACCCGGTCAACTTTTGGAACAATAAACTGCTTTAGTCTTCGTACTGGATTGTCATAAACTTGAAAACATTTACTTACGCCATCTATTACAATCGCATTTTCTTTAAAGGACATCAGCAAAACCTTTTCGCGTTTTTTGGAACCAGACGTAACACAGCCACATTACCAATAATGAGATAACTGTATAGATTCCAACACCAGTAAAATCAGGTAACTTGCCCCAGATAAGAACCGCTCTGGCCTGCTCAATAATAAATGTTAACGGATTAAGCATTATCAACGGACGCAAGTTTTCAGGAAGAGAGGATATCGGATAGAACACAGGAGACAAGAACATCATCACAGTCATTATTATAGTTATTGTCTGCCCCACATCTCGCAGATAGACGCCCAACGATGATAGAAACCAGGTCAAGCCTAAAGTTAATAATGCCAATGGAAAAACAACAACCGGTATGAAGATTATTGTCCAGTGAATGTAACCATTAAATATGAAAAAAGCGGTTATCAAAACGATCATGCTAATAAAACTATGGAAGAGCACACTTAGAAAACTCACAACCGGCAATATCTCTAAAGGAAAAACCACTTTTTTGACATAGTTTACATTGCCAAGTATCAGAGAAGGAGCACGGCTAAGTGTTTCGGCAAAAAGACTATGGATAATCAAGCCGACAAATAGAATAACGGCAAAATCAGTCTTAGATTCGTTAAGCGCTCCAGCTGTTCCCCATCGAGCTTTAAAAACGACTGAAAATACGAAGGTGTAAACCATGAGCATAAAAATGGGGTTAATAAATGACCACAGGATACCCATTGTTGAACCGCGATAACGACCAACAATCTCTCGTTTAGTCATTTGAAAAATAAGATTTCGATTTGCCCATGTCTGACGAATCAGAGAAAAGAGCGAGGTAGATCTCGAACTATGCGGATTCATTAGTAATCTCTTAAAAGCTGGGGCTGGAGTATTTACTGCTGTGACGAAATATTTTTTAATCTTAAGCTAACACAGTCCCAAAGGTGATGATGATCGAACCAATGTTGATTGATTTTTGAAATCTATTTAGTTACACCCGTTGATATTCATAAAACCTGACGTAAACTTAATTTTTCCTGATTAATATTTATATATTGCTTAGTAAGATTTAATAAGTTACACGTTTCAAACAATTTAAGGATGGGCTTTTCTTTGGCTCACCCTTATTATCAATTTCTGATGTAATTATTTTAACTCAGAAAGCAGCAATCCGGATTTATCTTTTTCAGATAGAATAGGGTCTGAAACAGGCCAGTCAATCCCTAATTCTGGGTCATTCCATGAAAGACAACCTTCGCTTGACGGATCATAATAATTGGTACATTTATACTCAAAGTCTGCATAATCTGAAATGACCACAAAGCCATGAGCCAAGCCCGGCGGAACCCAGAATTGGGTTTTATTTTCTTCTGAGAGATAGACCCCTACCCATTGTTTAAACGTTGGTGATTCGGGTCTGATGTCGACTGCGACATCAAATACTTCGCCTCTTACAACACGAACCAACTTCCCTTGAGGATTATTGCGCTGGAAGTGTAAACCTCTTAATACATTTTTTGCTGAACGTGAGTGATTATCCTGTACGAATTCACCTTCGATATTGAGCGCGTGTTTATATTTTTCACTCTGGAATGTTTCCAGAAAGAAACCACGTTCGTCACCAAACACTTTAGGCTCAATGATTTTTACATCAGGAATTTTAGTATCAATAATATTCATTATAAACGTCCTTCAACCAGCGCCATCAGGTATTTGCCATATTCATTTTTAAGATATGGTTTAGCCAGTTCCTGTAATTGCTCTTTATTAATGAAATCCATTCTGAATGCGATTTCTTCCGGGCAGGCAACTTTTAGACCCTGACGTGATTCTATAGTCTGGATAAAATTGTTCGCTTCCATCAGACTTTGATGTGTGCCTGTATCTAACCAGGCGTGTCCGCGGCCCATAATTGATACAGAAAGCTTCCCCTGCTCCATGTAGATACGGTTGATATCCGTAATCTCCAGTTCACCGCGGGGTGATGGCGCAAGGTTTTTCGCCATCTCCACAACACTGTTGTCATAGAAATAGAGACCGGTCACTGCATAGTTGCTGCGAGGATGTTCAGGTTTTTCGACCAGAGAAATGGCTTTGCCATCTTTATCAAATTCAACAACGCCATAACGCTCAGGGTCAGTGACGTGATAGGCAAAGACAGTTGCCCCATCATCTTTCATCGATGCAGCTTCAAGTTGCTTGTAAAGATCGTGACCATAGAAAATATTGTCGCCAAGGATCAATGCGACGGAGTCGTCACCAATAAACTCTTCACCAATGATAAATGCCTGAGCAAGACCATCAGGGCTAGGCTGAACTTTATACTGAATCGAAATTCCCCACTGTGAGCCATCTCCCAGCAGACTTTCAAAGCGCGGCGTGTCCTGCGGGGTACTGATGATCAGAATGTCATTAATTCCTGCCAGCATCAGCGTACTGAGCGGATAGTAAATCATTGGTTTGTCGTAAACCGGCAGCAATTGCTTGCTGACTGCCATCGTTACCGGATAGAGGCGCGTTCCTGAGCCACCAGCGAGAATAATGCCTTTATTCTTTTTCACAATTTCACCTTAATTGGCCAGGCCGCTATTGCGGCCTGCTTCTATTAAATAAGAGTTTCAAGCAACATACGTTCAACGCCAACTGTCCAGTCGGGCAGGTTCAGACCAAAGGCCTGTTGAAACTTTTCTGTATTGAGTCTTGAGTTTGCCGGTCGTTTAGCCGGTGTAGGGAACGCACTCGTTGGCACAGCTTTAATTGCCTGTACCTGCAGTTCGATGCCTTGCGCTTTTGCAAACTCTATCACTTTAGTGGCATAGGCATGCCAGGTTGTCTCTCCCCCTGCAATCAGGTGATACAGACCAGTAACGGTCCTGTCATTCAGAGCTACTCTGATTGCATGAGCAGTGCAGTCAGCAATCAACTCAGCGCCGGTTGGTGCACCAAACTGGTCATTGATTACTGATAATGAATCGCGATCTTTTGCCAGTTTCAGCATCGTTTTGGCAAAGTTATTACCTTTAGCTGCGTAGACCCAGCTTGTACGGAAAATAAGATAGCGGCTCATGTGGCGGACAATGGCTTGCTCACCTTCCAGCTTACTCTGTCCATAAACATTCAGCGGAGCGGTTGCATCATCTTCGCGCCAGGGTCTATCACCTGAACCGTCAAAAACATAATCCGTTGAGTAGTGAACCAGCCACGCGCCGATTTCCTCGGCTGCCTGTGCCAATGCTTCAATAGACGTTGCATTGACCACGTGCGCTTTATCTTGCTCAGTTTCGGCTTTATCAACAGCAGTGTAAGCAGTGGCATTCACGATCACGTTCGGATTGAGCTTTCGAACTGTCTCGGCGATGCCAGCAGGATTTTCAAAATCACCACAGTAATCAGTTGATTGACGGTCAACAACCGTCAATTTCCCAAGCGGAGCCAGCGCCCGTTGTAACTCCCAACCCACCTGACCGTTTTTACCAAAAAGCAAAATATTCATTAGCTACGCTTCTCGTAATTTTCTTCGATCCAGTTCTGATAAGCACCACTCTTGACATGCTCAACCCACTGCGAATTGTTGAGATACCATTCAACGGTTTTTTTCAGGCCCGTTTCAAAGGTCTCTTCCGGTTTCCAGCCAAGATCTTTTTCGATCTTAGCGGCGTCGATCGCGTAGCGGCGATCGTGACCCGGACGATCCTGAACGTAGGTAATCTGATCGCTGTACGGGGTTGCCTTTGGTCGCAGCTCATCCAGCAGTTCGCAGACTTTCAGCACAACATCGATGTTTTTCTTTTCGTTATGACCACCGATGTTATAGGTAGTGCCGGTCTCTGCATTTTTCACCACGGTATAGAGCGCGCGCGCGTGGTCTTCAACATAGAGCCAGTCACGAATCTGGTCGCCTTTGCCATAGATAGGTAACGGTTTGCCTTCCAGCGCATTACTGATAATCAACGGGATCAGTTTTTCCGGGAAATGGTAAGGACCGTAGTTGTTTGAACAGTTTGTCACAATCACCGGCAACTTGTAGGTTCGGCCCCAGGCGCGTACCAGATGATCGCTGGCTGCCTTCGTTGACGAGTAAGGGCTGCTTGGCGCATAAGGGGTTTCTTCGGTAAACAGCGGTAGTTCACCGTCCATCTCGTCCGGATGAGGTAAGTCACCATAGACTTCATCCGTTGAAATATGGTGAAAACGGAAAGCTGATTTACGCTCTTCAGGCAGAGCGCTCCAGTACTGACGGCTTGCCTCTAGCAGTGCATAGGTGCCAACCACGTTGGTCTGTACGAATTCCGCCGGACCGGTGATTGAACGGTCTACATGGCTTTCTGCGGCAAGGTGCATGATGGCATCTGGCTGAAATTCATTTAACGCTTCAGTGATAGCCTGACCGTCGCAGATATCGATCTGCTTAAAGGTGTAGCGTGGATTACTGCTAATCTCTTTCAACGATTCAAGATTGCCTGCGTAAGTAAGTTTATCAACGTTTATGACTTCATCGTTCGTATTGTTGATAACATGACGCACAACCGCTGAACCGATAAAACCTGCACCACCAGTGATAAGAATCTTCATAACGTATTTATTCCTGACAAGCTATCTGAGGCATGGGCGCCTGAATAAGAAGCAGACAATCATAGGTGTTTTCAGAGCACGCTACCGCCCCTGGGTTACAGCTCCCACGATGCTGATTATCTTTGACCGAATAAGTATGCTGAAACATGAACTCGCCAGGTGTTCAGCATTCAATTGATTGATATCACTTTATTAATGAAATTAGTTAAGTGGGTTTATCATTCAACCATCGTAAATTCTATCACTCAGGTATAGCTATTACGAATAAAATGCGATTATGCCGAGGGTGTTAGTTCAACTTATGAGCGCTTTGCAGGCACAGATGATGGTTGCTGATGCGCCAGGACGATGCAATCAGAATATTGAGAAAGGTCTTATAAGATAATTCAAACCAAATATAAGAAAGGCGAACCTATGTTCGCCTTCTGTTTTCAGCTACTTAAACCCATCCGGGTTCTTACTCTGCCAGTTCCACGTATCGCGCATCATCTCATCGATGCCGCGCGTCACGCGCCAGTCGAGCGTACTGTTCGCCAGTGACGCATCGGCCCAGAATGCAGGCAAATCGCCATCACGGCGTGGCTTAATTTCAAACGGAATCGCTTTACCAGACGCCTTCTCAAACGCCTTGATCATCTCCAGTACAGAGAAGCCTTTGCCGCCGCCCAGGTTAAAGGCCGTGTAGCCCTCAACTTTATTGAGGTGGTCCAGTGCTTTCAGGTGCCCTTCCGCCAGGTCTACCACGTGGATATAGTCACGCAGGCAGGTACCGTCTGGCGTATCGTAATCACCGCCAAACACGCCCAGCTTCTCCAGACGCCCAATCGCAACCTGCGCAATGTATGGCAGCAGGTTGTTCGGGATACCCGTCGGGTCTTCACCAATTTCGCCAGACTCATGCGCGCCAACCGGGTTGAAGTAACGCAGGGCAATGGCCTTGAACTTCGGCTCTGCTTTAGCGAAGTCGCGCATCACGAACTCGGTCATCAGTTTAGAGGTGCCGTAAGGACTGGTGGTACCGCCAATCGGGGTGGTCTCAACGTATGGAACCGGTGCATCTGCGCCGTAAACGGTCGCTGATGAGCTGAAGATGAAGTTCCAGACGCCGGCGTTGCGCATCTCTTCCAGCAGTACCACGGTGCCTGCTACGTTGTTCTCGTAGTATTCCAGCGGCATGCGGGTTGATTCACCCACTGCTTTCAGGGCTGCGAAGTGGATGACGGCTGAAATGCTATTTGACGCGAATAAATCACGCAGGCAGGCACGGTCACGGATATCGCCTTCAACGAAGGTCGCTTTTTTACCCGCCAGTTTCTCAACGCGATTAATCGCTTCGCGTGAGGCATTGCAGAGGTTATCCAGAACTACAACATCATCACCGCGCTGCAACAGCGCCAGTACGGTATGGGAGCCGATATACCCTGCTCCGCCCGTTACTAAAATTGCCATGTGAGCTCCTTTCAATCTGCCGCGCAGAACGCGGCGAATTTATTACTTTTGTTTTGCGAGGATGGTCTGGATAGCTTCGCGGAACTCACGACCCTGCGTGTTACTGCGCAGTCCGTAAGAGACAAACGCCTGCATGTATCCAAGTTTACGACCGCAGTCGAAACTGTGACCGGTCAGCAGCGAAACATCAACGGTTTTGTTTTTGCTCAGGCTGGCAATCGCATCGGTCAGCTGAATACGACCCCATGCGCCTGGCTCAGTGCGCTCCAGTTCCGCCCAGATATCAGCAGAAAGAACATAGCGACCTACCGCTGCCAGGTCAGAGCTCAGTCCTGCAGTATCTTCTGGCTTCTCAACGAAATCGGTGATGGTGCTGATGTCACCTGGGTGTTCAATCGGCTCTGCAGTGGTGATCACTGAGTACTCAGTCAGATCGGACGCTGGCATATGCTGTGCCAGAACCTGGCTGTGGCCGGTCTCTTCGAAACGGGCAACCATTGCAGCCAGGTTATAACGCATGTGGTCCGCGGTAGAATCATCCAGCAGGACGTCTGGCAGCACCACCACGAACGGGTTATCACCGATCATTGGACGGGCACAGAGAATGGAGTGACCCAGGCCCAGTGGCTGTGCCTGACGCACGTTCATGATCGTTACGCCTGGCGGGCAGATAGACTGCACTTCGCTCAGTAGCTGACGCTTCACGCGTGCTTCGAGCAGTGCTTCCAGCTCGTAAGTGGTGTCGAAGTGGTTTTCTACTGCATTTTTAGATGCATGCGTGACCAGCACAATCTCTTTAATACCCGCGGCAACGCACTCGTCAATGATGTACTGGATCATCGGTTTGTCGACGACAGGCAGCATCTCTTTCGGAATGGCTTTAGTCGCAGGGAGCATATGCATACCGAGGCCCGCAACGGGGATTACTGCTTTAAGCTTGGTCATATTTATTCCGTTTAATAAAATGAAGATGTGGGTCGATTATGCAGGATCGGCCGGAAGTCCAAGTATAATCTTTATCTGAAAAGCGGACAGTAACTCTCTGTCATATCTTGGAAATTCGGCATTTTGCCCATTGCCAGATACGGCATAAACTGAATAAAGACAATCAGTAATCAAATATGACGACTGTGATCTGCAGCACTATCCGTTGGATGCCTGAGACCAGCCATAAATGAAAACGGGCGACCCTAAGGTCGCCCGTTGATATATCTGTGCAGTAATCAGAGCCAGCCTTCAAACCACTCTGGCATCACAAACAGATTAAAGTGATTTACCAGCAACATCACACCGACAAATACCACCGACACCGCCACCCACTGACGGGCATAAGGAATAAACCGAATGCCAATCACCGGCTTGATAAAGAACGGATGCGCCAGTGCGGAGATCAGGATCTGCGAGATAGAGAGCGTCAGCGCCACGTAGAGCACGTTAGGCCAGATAAAGGTGGTCGCCAGTACGGCCAGCACCACAATACTCGCCACGATGTTCCAGTAAAACTCTACGTTGGTCCGCCCGTTGGCCTGTGAAATCGCCCCGGTCAGGCCGCCCATCGGTCGCAGCATGCCAAACAGCAGCATTAGCGGGATCAGATGATAAACCTGCTCATGCGACGCACCATAAAGTACACGGACGATGACCGGCGAGAAGATACCAATCACCAGGTACATCGCGCTGCTGAACAACATGATCCCCAGCGTGCCCTTCAGGAACAGCTTTTTCAGCTGCTCGGCATCGTGCTGCTTTTCAGCAAAACGTGGCAGTGCCAGACGGTTGATCACCGGCGTGACCAGCTTCAGCGGTTGCAGTACCAGCTCTTTCGCCAGCGAGTAGACACCCAGCATCTCGGCACCCATCACTTTACCCACCACCAGCGCATCCGCCTGGGTACGCAGCTGATTAATAGTCTGCGAGCCGAGCTGATAGCTGCCGTAGCGAATGGCGCCGATAAAGGTCGCTTTGTCGAACTCCCACGTCGGACGCCATGACTTTTCGCCCAGCGCAATCATGCAAAGGATGCGGGTAAAGGCGTTGATAAACAGACCCAGAATCGCGGCTGCCACCGTGAGCGAGGTGAACTCCAGCATCGCCACGACACAGAGGAAGGCAAACAGCTTGGTGCCCATCTCAATCTTCGCCAGCGAGACCATCCGCTTGGTTTTGATGTAGTGCGCCTGATATTGGGACAGATGCCCCAGCACCAGGAAGTTCAGGCTGGTCAGCATGATCAGCCCGGTCAGCTCTGGCAGATGATAGAACCAGGAAACCGGGAAGGCGATCAGTAACATGATCAGACCGGTGCACAAGCTGAGTGAGACGTTCACCCAGTAGATAGTGCTCTGCTCACGACGAGTAATATTCTGGCGATGCACCAGATAACTGCTCATCCCCATATCCTGCAGCACACCCGCCACCGCCAGGATGGCGTTGATGATGGCTAACAGGCCCAGCTCGTGGGTTTCCAGTTTGCGGGCGAGAAAGCTCAGCTGTGCAACCTGCAACACTGCGGAAAAGCAGGTGCTGCCGAACAGCCAAATCGCCTGTGACTTAAATCCACTCACACCAGTCGCTCCAGAATCTGTGCCAGTTCGCCATAGGCGATATGCTGATTAAATTCAGTCTCAACTTTGTGACGTGCAGCTGCGACGACGGGCGCCACATCCACTTCGCCCTGAGAGAGCTTCAGCAGCGTTTCCGCCAGCGCCTCAGGATCGTCCTCTTCCACCAGCCAGCCAGACACGTTGTTCTCAATCAGTTCCGGAATACCACTGTGGAAGGTTGAGACCACCGGCAGGCCCACCGCCATCGCCTCCATCAGTGCAACCGGAATACCTTCCATGTCACCATCTGCGGCGGTTTTAGACGGCAGCAGGAAGATATCGGCTTCGCTCAGCGCACGACGAATCTCCTCCTGCGGTTTGAAGCCCGGCATGCTGACGCAATCCTCCATCCCCTCGCGGGCGATGAAATCACGCATCATCTCATCCTGATCGCCATTGCCGATGATGGTGTACTGAAACTGACCGCCACGCTGCTTCAGGATGGCGCTGGCTTTGACCGCCACATCCAGCCCTTTCTTCTCGGTCAGACGCGCCACCGAAACGATACGCAGCGGCGTCTGGAACGCCTGCCGCGGCTGGAAGTTAAACTTCTCTGGTTCAATGCCCATACGCGTCACGTGAATTTTTTCCGGCGGACAGCCCATCTCGATCAGCTTGTTCTCCCACAGATGGCTGATAGGCAGCATCAGCTCACTCTGGCGGAACAGATTGACGTAATCGAGTTTGTGCTCTTCCAGAATGTGACGACGGGAAATATCGGCGCCATGAAACACGGTCGCCTGTTTACCCTTGAGCACGCCCAGTTCACGCAGCTTGTTCGCCAGCGCACCGGCATAGCCGAAATGCACCAGGAACACATCTGCAGTGAAGGTCTGCTTTGCATTCGCCACAATCGACGGCAGCAGCAGTTTGCTGGACTGCGCGCCATAACGGCGCACATTCAGCGAACGCAGTAGCGACGGTTTGGTCACTTTTGGCAGCACCAGTTTGATACGCTGGTTCAGCTTATCGACAATTGAGATTTTCTCTTCCGGCAGCAGATAGTGCGTCTTCGCCGCCAGACCATACTCATCAAACGCGGCATGCCGGTTCACTAAATCGCCGGGAAAGACTGAAATGATCTCCACCTCGTAACCGGCATCAATAAAATGGGTTACCTGATTTAGTACGAATGTCTCAGAGGCAACCGGGAAACGCATGGTGAAAAAAGTCAGTTTCATCACATTACCCTAATACTTTGAGAATCTCTTCAGTGATCCGGTTGCCAATTTCCCTTTCATTCGCAACGGCCGTGTTGACCTTCAGCTTGATGTTGTCGTAATCGGCAAGGACCGTTTTTACCTTATCGATCAGCGAGCCATCCATCAGGCTTTTTACGTCGGTTGCCATCTGCGGCAGACCAAGCTGGTTCATCACACCCATCGACTTGTGCTCGTAGTTGATTGCCACAGCCGGGGTGCCAAAGTTCATGGAGATAATCGCCGAGTGCAGGCGGGTACCAATGGTCAGATGACAATGACTCAGCAGGATGCCCAGCTCCAGGTCATTAAACTCATCCATGATGACATGGTAATGTTCAGGCTGCGTCACGTGGTCACGCAGTGTCAGTGCGACCATGCGATCATCTTTGGCATAGCTGTCGATGCCGGTACAGGTTGAGAACGCCACAACCTGATAGCCTTCCGCAATCATGGCGTTGATGACCCGGCCAAATGCTGCTTCATACTCTTTCTGTGTGACACCCAGACGTTTATCAAACGGCGCCAGTTCACGCACGGTGATCGCGATGGTTTTACGACCATCGATAATGCCCTGCCAGTAGAGCAGGTTATGGCTTGGGTTTTCGACTTCACGCGCACGTACCAGGAAAGCGGTATCCACACCAGACGCCACTTTAGAGCTGGTCACACCATCGCGCTTCATCAGATCAAGGCTGACCGATTCGCGCAGCACCAGGCTGTCGACCCGATCAAAGACAAAATTCGCCAGCGCATTAACGCGCGGGTTCTGGAAAGGCCCCACCGAGTGACCAATCAGGTAGATCGGCTTTTTGGCCATCAGTGCACAGAGCGCATGGTCGAACTGGGTTACGCCATAGAGGTCAACGAAGAACGATCCGCCCACCTGAATAATCGCATCATATTTTTCCAGACTTTCCGTAAACGCTTTCAGGTGCGGTGGTACTGAGAAGGACTTAAAGATACCGCCCTTGCCCAGATGCGCCATCATGATATCGGGCATCAGGCGGTTCGCGACTTTACGTTTAAACGAACCGACCAGACCTTTACCAGACTTGCTGTTGTGCAGATACAGCGCATCCTGCTGTATATCCTGCTGGAGCAGATAACCGGAGCTGGTTGGATAACGGCTTATAACGTCAATCTCTAAATCACTCCGTGCAGACCGCATTGAATCAATCAGTCCACGAAGAATCGCGCCATCCCCGCGGTTCCCACACGTGTGGTTACCCACCAATAAAATTTTCATAAAAACTCCGAATGAATTTTTTTTAATTCTGAAAGCCGCCCAGATCCGCAATGGGCAAAATGAACTCTGATTAAAAGTAATGCTTTACGGGATAACGCACCCAAAGGTAGTGCTCCTGTTGAAACCGGCCGCCTCCATTCTGGCGGCCGTTATAGACGCTGTTACGACTTAATCGCGAAGTAAGGCAGTGCAACCTGTTTCCCGTTGATTACCACGGAAACAAACCCTTCTGGCTTACTGGTATCAACCTGATCGGCAGCGATCGGACGGGAAGCCATTAACAGATCGCCCTGCTCGTTGGCACCGATACCCGCTTTGCCGTTGTGCAGGCTGAAGCGCTGTGGCGCGCGTTTCGTCGCGTCACCTGACGGTGGATTGCCCTTCTCCATTACCGCATTGACCCGCGCACAGCGCCCGGTCACAAAGCGATCTTTACCGGTGGTTTTCACCAGCACGGCAGCCGACGGCGTCCAGCCCGCCAGTTTGACGTAGAGATGCACATCGGTGTCATGCTCAGCCACATAGCGCACATCCACAATCGGGCAGCTGCCTTCGGCTGACCAGCTCGCTTCCGAGCGGTCTTTCTTACGCTGCACGTGGATTACCGCGCGGCCGCCGGTGGTCTTGTCGCCGATCAGGTTCATCAGCGGCTTATCACCACTGCCGTTACTGAATTGCGACTGACCGAAAATCTCGATCTCCCATGAATCCCCCACCGTCGGTGAGTAGAGGCTGCCGAGATCAAACCAGGTTTCCTGATTCGTGTTGTTCTCTAAGCGCCAGCGCGAGGTGATGTAGTTGTACTTCAGGCTGCCATCCAGTGCGACGCCATAGGACTCAACGCGGGTAGAGCCCATTTCCCAGATGCTAAGCAGACGATCGCCCTGCATGGAGTTATCAATCCAGCTGCCCGACTGGAGACTGGTCTGACGCATATTCAGGCGAGTGTTATGGGCGATAAGCGGATTCTTACAATCCTCAATGCTCAGCGCATCAACGATCCACTGGCCGTTGGAGAGATCGCCTGGGTTATCGCAGTGCTCAATCCAGCCGTTATGGATAATTGACTGACCGCAGCGCGGCAGGTTAAGGACTTTACCGCCACGACAGTGCTGCGCATTGAAGTTTGACAGCTCAATTGCGGTGCTGTGGTCCCATTTGCCCTGCTTCTGCCCTGACCAGCCCGATTTAATTACGTCGCCGCTGCAACGAGAGGCGTACCACTGGTCAATTTTACAATCGAGGGTATCCTGCAGGCTGATGGCCGTGCCGCCAACGGCGTTAAAGCGCAGGCAGGCACCCCGGAAATATTGTCCGCCAGGACAGTTGTTATGGAAAAAGCCCTGCTGATTTGCACTCTTATCGCTGTTGCCATTAAAAATCAGGTTGGAAAGTTCAACGCGACGGGCGTTCATCTCAAAGACGAACGCTGACTTACCATCCGAGACAATTGTGGTCGCTGGAAAATAGCCGAAGTTCACCATCGCACCGGACATGCGGAAGAAGTTGAGATACTTATCGCCAAGGTTACAGGCTGAGACCATAAAGGTACCGGCCGGGAACTGGACGCAGATCTGCTGGTTAGCCTGCTGCGACCACTGGAACATCGCCATAATGGCGGGTGCCGTATCGGTTTTGCCATCGGCAATCGCACCGAAATCAAACAGCGTCAGGCGGTTAAAATCGTCTACCACACGACGCCAGGAGAACCCCTCACCGGCAAAATTCACACCGCCATCATTCTGGGCAGGCTGGAAGCTCCCGACAAACTCGCCGCCGCCAACTTCCCGTCCTTCATGCCAGCTTTTCAGCTTAACCTTGGCCCCTTCAAACAGTGGACGGGTTTTACGTAACTCCGCCACAGACGCAATCTCACCAATCAGCTGATAACCCGCTGGCTGCGCCAGACGCTGACTGAAATCTGCAGCGCCCGGACGACTGACATCCGCAATGTTGAACAGCGTCTGACCGTTGCTGTCTTCCACCGTCATCGAATGCGAAGGATCGGCAATCAATGCGGCATTGTCCTGAATAAACTGGGTAAAATTGCCTTTATTCAGCGCGATGGGCTGCGCAATCTCAGACACCTTACCGCTGGCGTCACGCAGGAAGACCGGAATCTGGTTGCCAGGCTTACTGGCATCCGCACCCGCTTTACCGATCCAGAGTTTTCCTTCAAAGCTCTGCCAGAATTGCGGTGGCATCGCGTAGACATTTTCTGGCGTCAGGATCGGCACGTCGCCTTTCGGGATATTAGTGGCATCAACCGGCTTCAGGGCAATACCGTTACTTTTTGCAGCGTAGCTGGAAAAGGTGCTCACGGAGAGAGCCCCCACCAGAGCGGAGGCGGCGGTCTGTAAAACTTCTCTTCTTTTCATGCATCAATTCCCGTAGTCAATAAGGCCATTGGCCATGGCGGTGTCCCTGAGGCACGTCGCAAGTGAGCGTTTCCAGCTCCGGTTAAACCAATGACAGCCAGCTTTGCTTAATCTGGTTACCGTCGAATTTCAGCGCGGTTTGTTTGGTTTTTTCGCTCATGGCATAGAACAGGGCGTCATCGGTAGCGAGCTGCTCCATTCGTGCCAGAAACGTGGCTTTATCATTCATCGGAACCAGGAAACCGTCTTCACCGTGATTGATGATCTCCTGCGGTCCGGTCGGACAGTCATACGCTACAACGGGCAGTGACCAGGATTTTGCTTCCAGCAGCACCAGTGGCAATCCTTCATAACGCGAGGTCATCAGCGCCATATCGCTGTCACGGTAGTAGTCATTGATATTGCTGACCTTACCGACAAACTTCACGCTGTCAGTGATGCCCAGTACGGCGGCCTGATCGTGCAGCTGCTGACGCAGTTCACCATCACCGGCAATCACCAGCGTCCAGTCCGGATGGCTGCGTGCGAAGTCGCGCCAGATATCCAGCATCAGATCAAACCCTTTCTGGTTATCCAGACGGCCCACCGCCAGCGCCTGACGATGACGAGTCTGACGCTGAAAACCTTTGTAGACGACGGGGTTAGGAATTTGCTTGCTGGGAATGTGCCAGCGGCTGAACACCTGATGATCTTTGTCGGTCAGAACAATCACGCGGTCGTAGTAGCGCAGCAACAGAAACTTGAGGAACTTGATCGGCTTGCTGAAGGAGTTAATGGCAATGTGCTCGCAGGCGTAGGCTTTGCCCCGTTTCTTCTTCATTGCCAGCAGATTCCAGAAGGCAAACATGACGCTCAGACGCCCCATGCTGATCAGGAAGACGGTATCGAAACCCTCTTCGTGGATCCGGGCTACCGCGCTTTTAATGGGGTTGCTCTGCCCTTCGAAGCTGACAATCTGTCTGACATGTTCAAACGGATAAAAAGTCTTACCACTGCCTTCCAGCGAGTAGATGGTGACGTCATGTGTTTCGCCAAGACACTCTGACATGAAGTTACAGATGTTCTCGGTGCCCGCATACGAATAAGCATCTTTGATCACCAGGACAATTTTTTTCATGAAACGCTATCCACCTCAAATAATAAAGACAATCCTGCCGACAGGCTCAACGATGCTTAAGGGTAAACAGCACACCATTCACCATATACCAGGCGTAATAGTAATAGATTTTTAACGGATTGTTTTTATAGATAATTCTTAATAATTCAAGGTGCCACTGGGCTGCTTTGTTCTTATTGCGAGAAAGGGAATCGCCTAATTCGTAATAGTTGACAAGAATCGTCTGAATTACCCGTGCCTGCTTATAGCGGGTGAATAATTCATACAAAAACAGGAAATCTTCATGACCTTTGCGCTGGAAGAAAAGTCCCTGTGGCGGACGACGGAAACAGACAGAGGAGAAGCAGACGCGATACTGCTTTTTCACAAAGTTGTCCTGCTGCAGGTAAGGCTTTCCGTAGGTAATGTCGTGCTCAGCCTTGCGGGTTTTATAGTGATATTCGGTAATCACAAAATCATCACCGGCGGCGATAGCAGCTACCTGCTGGGTCAGCTTATCCGCATGCCACTCATCATCGCTGTCAAGAAAGGCAATAATCTCTTCAGTGGCCGCGCGCAGTCCGACGTTGCGGGTCTCTGCTGCGCCCATGTTGACCGCGTTATCCAGAATGGTAATGCGCGGATCCTGACAATGCTCCCGCACAAATGCCAGCGAGTCATCAGTGGATTTATCGTTGACCAGATAGAGGTGCCAGTCGGTATAGTGCTGATTGATAACCGATTGCACAGCGCGTAACACGGTCTGACGGGCATTGTACATAGGCATAACAATGCCAACGGTTCCAACAGAAGTATTCATCTTCAACCCTGAATGTAAACGAAAAGAGAGGTGCTCCTGGTATCAGGAGCAGAGCGAGGCGCAGTGCGCGTCAGGAGATCGCTTTCTCACCGCCAAAACGTGCTTTGACCTTGTCTTTAACCCGGTTCATAAAATAAGCACGGTTGTCTTTATTGGTGAGGAAGAAGTAGCGAGCAAAGCTCAGGCTCGCCATCAGCGACTTACCGTCCATCTTGTAGCGCAGCGGCAGCTTAAAAGCTTTGTAGGTGTGGATATCACGCGGGGTAAGATGCGGCTTCATGCTATCAAGCCAAAACATCGAATAGTTCACCGATTCGCCTTTATGTTTTGAGCCAAATTTTGTGACCAGGTGGTAGTTCGCCAGCGGTGCGGCGATCATCACAAAGTCATAGCCCATGCGGTCGGCACGAATGCAGAAATCATAATCCTGATGACGGATGTAGCGGGTATCGAACTGAATTTTCGACGCATCTTCCCGTTTCAGCACAATCGTGCTGGTCTGGATAAAGCCATAACAGCCGAACAGATACTCAGCGACGGTTTCATTTTTGCCTGGTGGCTGCATTGGCATCACTTTCAGGAATGTGCCGTCCTGATAGATATTTACCTGGCTGAAAATAACGACATTCTTTTTGCCCTGTGCGTCCAGTTGAGCAATTTTTTCAGTTACCTGCTGCAGTTTGTCCGCCGCCCACTCATCATCGGCGTCAAGAAAACTGACATAATCACCGGTCGCCAGCTCAATGCCTTTGTTACGTGCACCGGCCCCGTTGAGTTTGACCTCAGAAAGCACCAGATTGATGTCGAGATCCTGATAGCGTTCGCTGCGAACGACCTCCGCCAGCGCGGCGGCATCTGCAGACTTATCATCCACGATGATGACTTCGAAATTACGATACGTTTGTGCTTTAACGCAATCCAGCGTCGTGACAATCGATTCTGACGCGTTATAAGCCGGAATTACGATGGAGAAACGAATGTCCTTCATTGCCAGCACCTCATTAAAAAGTTCAAAAAAATAAACAGTTCAGTCGACAACGGTCGATTAAAAATCTGAATTCTCACACGCGAGCGCCCCCGCGTGACACTTATCACGAAGGGGCGCCCGTCGGGTCAATCAGTGGACCAGCCAAAACTCCCGCGCCACTTCATAGCCAGTAACGGCCTGCTTGGTTGAAATGGTGTTGTAGTAGAGGTAATAGAGCAGGAAGAACACCAGCATCGCGTACAGCGCTGGCTTCCACGATCGCCTGGCCTGATAAATCAGTGAGGTCAGGATGATCGGCTCGACCTGTTGCAAATAGTTGGACAGGCGCGAACCTGAAGGGAAGTTGTACAGGAAGATCCTGACAGCACCGCCAATAGCAAAACTCATGATCAGCAGATAGTTAAGACGATACTGAGCATAATTTTCGCGCTTCAACTGGTCAGTAAGCATGAAATAGAAGAAGACAAACACCAGCATGATGTTTTTCAGGTTCGATACGGCCAGGATGCTGCCACCCATTGCGTAGGACGGGTCATTGTTATAGCCCGATGCCCTTTCCCCCAGCGATCCAAGATGACCCGCAATCAGGGCAACAAAGCTGGATCCGCCCACTACGGACAGCGGCAGACTGGCAACGATAATGACCACAGGCCACCAGCGCCAGTCGCGAATAAACAGGAACGGCACAAGTGTTACCACCATTACGGCAGTGTTATGGCTTGTAAACGACAGAATAAAGAAGGCAAAAGCCCACCAGTAACGCTTGAGATAGATTGACCACAGGACACCAAGGAACAGCGCAGAACTCAGGCCAAAGCGAATCTGGTTTATATCTTTGTTAATAAAGATGTGCGCTGAATAGAGCACCAGCGCCAGCACCGGATACGGTGACATCTTTTTGAAAAAGTAAGCATTGATGGATACGGCAAGGGCGCAGAAAACAAACAGAAAGATGCTGGCATTATGCGAAAACAGACTGGTGATCCAGGCCGTGGCAAAAATCAGCGGTTCGTAACGGAAAAAAGCAACGGTTTTAAAGAAGCCGTTAATCTCTATACGTCGAACAAAGTCTTCAAAGAAGCTCCGGTACTGGAAGTCATCCATGCCGGTGCCAAGGCCGCGTATTCCCCCAAAAACAATCAATAGAATGGCAGCAAAACAGAGCAGCCAGGTCAGAATATGATTTGTGCGTTCGTCTTTTTTCAGGGCTAATTCAAACAGCGAAATCAGCAGTAAAAATCCTGATACATACCAATATGGAGCCATGGTGTGATTCCTTAATTCCACAAGTTCTCATGCCAGCAATAATCACGCTTCGCCTTCCCGACGGGCTTTTCAGTAAACCTGACAGTACGGTCACACATTGCGTGCAGGCAATGCCATGCTGGTGATGAATTCTGTTGATTGACGCTCGCCATGCGATTTATAGAGGTATCGCTTTTGTGGGTTTGGACAGAATAACCTGTGTAAATTGATGCGTGTCGTCATTCAAAAGGACGATAAAAAGGGGCGGTCAGACCGCCCCCTGGTTATTACTCAATGATCAGCTTTTGCTGGGCTTGCTGTAGTCATAGGCGTAGTAGTCATAGCCATGTCCGTAAGCATTGGCGGCTTTACGCACCACGGCATTGAGGATCACACCTTTAATCTCAATACCGTTCTGGGCAAAGCGTTTGAAGCTGACGTCCACTTCTTTGGTGGTATTGGCTTCGAAACGCGCCACCATCAGTGAAGTACCGGCCATTTTACCGATAATTGACGCATCGGTGACGGCCAGGATTGGCGGCGTATCGATTAACACCAGGTCGTAGTTCTTGCTCGCCCAATCCAGCAGCTCACCCATACGACGATGCATCAGCAGCTCAGACGGGTTCGGTGGAACCTGACCACGTGGCAGGAAGTCGAAACCGTAGACGCCCTGCTGAATCAGCGCCGGGCTGAATTCCGTTTTACCGGAGAGCACGTTTGACAGGCCTGATTTGTTATCCGCGCCCAGCAGCTCGTGGGTGTAACCACGACGCATGTCGCCATCGATAAACAGAACACGCTGACCCGCTTTCGCGACCAGTGTCGCCAGGTTGGCACAGATAAAGGTTTTACCAATACCCGGGCTGGCGCCGGTGATCATCAGGATGTTGTTTTTCGCTTCCATCATGGCGAAGTGCAGGCTGGTGCGCAGGCTACGAATCGCTTCGATGGAGAGGTCAGTCGGATTACCCAGCGCCAGCAGTGTTTCGTGCGGGTCGGTTTTCACCTTGCTGCCACGACGCGCCAGCGCTTCGGTATCTTTCTTACGCTGCCACTCAGAGAGTGGAACGCTGGCGTAGACATTCATGCCCAGCTCTTCCAGCTGTTCAGGGTTCTCGATACCGTGATGCAGCAGGGCTTTCAGCAGAACCAGACCCACTGACACGAACAGGCCCAGAATCAGGCTTGCAGCGATAATCAGCAGCTTCTTCGGTGCAACCGGCGCGTTAGCGGTCTGCGCATTGTCGATGATGCGGACATCACCCACGGTGCTGGCTTTGCTGATGCTCAGCTCCTGCTGACGGTTCAGCAACTGCATGTAGATCTCCTGACCTGACTGAACGTCACGGGTCAGACGCAGGATTTCCTGCTGAGTCTGTGGCATGCCAGAAATTTTCTTGTTCAGCTGAGCCTGTTCACCTTCCAGCGTTTTGCGTTTTTCAAGCAGCGCGCGATACGTTGGGTGATCTTTGGTAAACAGCTGAGACACTTCAGCTTCACGGAAGGTCAGTTCGTTCAACTGGCTCTGCACGCTGACAGAAGAGTCCAGGGCGGATTTCGCTTCCAGTGACAGGTCAACCGATTCGTTCTGACGACGGAACGTATTCAGTTTGTTTTCTGCTTCATCCAGCTTGGCGCGAACGGCAGGCAACTGAGTGCGTAAGAACTCCAGGCTTTTCTCTGCCTGCTCTGACTTGCGCTCAACGTTCTGTAACAGATAGTTGTTCACAATCTGGTTCAGGACTTTGCTGATCTGCTCGGGATCTTCACCCAGATACTCCAGACCCAGTACGCCGGTATCTTTACCTTTGTCTGCAACGGTCAGGTTAGCCAGTACGGAACGGATCGCCTGCAGGTCATTCAGCTTAGTCACGGTGAAGCTGGTGCCTTCATCGGCATGAATCTCGCTCACTAGCATGCTGATGTCGCCGTGCGACTCCAGCTGGCCGACTTTACCTTTAAACAACTCATCGCCATCTTTAGAGACGGTGTAGCTATCCGGACCGGTAACTTCCAGCTCGACATTACGTTTTTCGACAGTGCGTGGGATTTCCAGACGCGAAATCGCGATATCAGCAGGTTTGTTGCCCATCAGGCGCGACAGGCCCTTGCCGATAACCGGGAAGTAGTTCTGCTCAACCACAGTATCCAGACCCAGATCGTCAACGGTTTTGCCGATGACCATACGGGATTCCAGAATCTCGATCTCCGTATCGGAGGCTGGCGTTTGTGGCAGAATGCTGTCAATTTCGTTCAGGACGGTACTGGCATTCTTCTGCTCAACCTGAACTAACGCATCTGCGCTGTAAATCGGTGTTGCAAACAGTGTGTAGAGTGTTCCCGCCAGCATGAAAAATGCGGTAACGGCAACAATGATCCAGCGATGATCAATTAGCTGTCCCACAAGATGCGCCAGATCCCATCCATTCGAATCCTCTCCCGGCGCAGTTCTGACCTTATTTTTTATATTCATGGATAATCCCAACTATCGGCTTAATACGTTGACCCATTTCTGGGTAGCGTTTTCCAGTAACCCGTAAATCTCTTCAAAGGCCTCACGGCTTTTTCTGTACGGATCCGCAATTTCTTTCTGATTGAGCCAGTGCCCAAGCAACATGGTTTTGCCACGTGCAGCCGGGTCGATGCGATTGACCTGTTCAATATGTCGCTTTTCCATGACCAGAATCAGGTCAGCCTGACGGCACATTTCGGCCGTCAGTTGCTGTGCCTGATGTCCTTCCAGCGACAGACCCTGTGCTGCCGCGACCTCGGATGCCATTCTGTCGGCCGCATGGCCTACCAGCGCTCCCAGGCCAGCAGAGCGAACATCCAAATCGGGCAATGCACGTTTAAACAGGCGCTCTCCGGTAGGAGAGCGGCAGATGTTGCCAATGCAAACGACTAACACGGACGTAATCATGGTCAGACCTTAGTTCGACCAGTTGCGGATACGCTGTGCGGCCTGAGTCGCATCGTTGATACCAGCAATGGTTGGTATCAGTTGCGAAATCACACGGTTCCAGCGCGTCAGCGGTGTAGAGGTGACATAGACGATGTCATAAGGCTGGAGCTGGAAATCGGTTCCCATCACCATGGATGCCGCATCTTTGGTGTTCAACTGATAGATGTTGGCAATCTTGCTGCGATCGGTGCCGTGCAGTGGACGGATAACGAAGACACCAGTAGCGTCAGAGGTGGTTTGATCCATCCCCGCCGCATTGCCCAGCGCTTCCGCCAGCGTCATGCCGCTACGGTCCATTTTCAGCGTGGTTTGCTGCTTCACTTCACCCATCACGAAGATTTTCAGATCATCGTTACGCGGAACGTAAAGAATATCGCCTGGATAGAGCAGGTGGTTCTGGCTCAGGTCGCCGTTCTGCATCAGTGCCTGCAGAGAGACGCGCTGTTCACGACCGTTGTGCGTCAGCACGACGTTACGCCAGTCAGCATCAGGTGCCAGGCCGCCAGCGGCGTTGATCGCATCCAGAACCGTCAACGGTACGTTGGTGATCGCCTGCTGACCTGAGGTGGTCACAGAACCCGTAACATAGGTTTTCTGCGATTTGAACGAGGCGATGCTGACATCAACCTGTGGACTTTCAATATACTGAGCCAGACGACGCGAAACTTCGTCACGCACTTCGCCGACGGTACGGCCCGCGACACGGACGCGACCAATGTAAGGATAGAAGATGGTGCCGTCAGAATGCACCCAGTTACCGGTGTCGCTAGCGCTACGGTATTGACCCGCTGGCGTGGTCAGTTCCGGGTGATCCCAGACTGTCACGGTCAGGACATCGCCCACGCCGATACGGTATTCATAGTTCTGAATTTCGTTCTGCAGTGCCGGGTTCGTCTGAGCCACCAGAGGCTTAGGACGCATCTTTTCAACCAGTGAAGGCGTTAACGGAAAGACGTTGACGTATTTATCGATGTCAAAGTTGCTATCCTGCTGCTCGATAACATCTTTTCCTGATGTAGTAAGACGAGAACCGGGTTCGATTGTACACCCGACAAGGAATGTGGCGGATACCAGCAAGGGTATCAATTTCATTTTGATTGTAATCATTTAGATCTTCGCTATCAGTTATTTATTGATAGAGGCGAAACCGCCGCTGTGTAAGCGTCCAACAAAAAGTAAATCCTGGCTGACTAAAGCCTTAAGCACTGAACCTGTCGTTCATTATCCTTGCTCCACTTGTTATAAGTAGTGGCCATCAACCAGGGTGTACCTGAAACGCCTTGCATCATAGCGGACTATGGATGCACTGCGATATCCCTGGTGATGGCCGCTATTAACGACACGCCTGACAACGGCACAACACCTCTGAGCGCGCGTTAGCACGCTCATTTCGACTCACGGTTAATAGGCACCGTCGCGTTTTAACACCACACCCACTGTTTTGAACAGAATGGCAATGTCATTCCACAGTGACCAGTTTTTTACGTACCACGAATCGAAATAGACGCGGGTTTCATAGTCAACGTCATTACGACCGCTGACCTGCCACAATCCCGTCATGCCCGGCTTAGCCATCAGGTAATAATCAACATCACCAGCATAACGACAGAGTTCATCTTCAATGACCGGACGAGGTCCAACCAGACTCATATCACCGCGCACCACGTTCCAGAGCTGAGGCAGCTCATCGAGGCTTGTTTTACGGATGAAGTGGCCCACTTTAGTAATACGTGGATCATTTTTGAGTTTGAAATCTTTATCCCATTCCGCACGCGCAATCGGATCGGTGCGTAATACCTCTTCCAGCACTTCTTTGGAATTGATGACCATTGAACGGAATTTCAGGCATTTGAATTTACGGCCATTCATTCCCACACGTTCGTGACCATAAATCGGCGGTCCACCATCACGGCCCACCAGGAAGCCCAGCACCAGCAGCGCTGGCATCAGCATCAGGATAATTGAGAGTGCACCCACGATATCGAATGCCCGCTTCAGGAAACGCGAGGTGCGTTTAGCCAGGTTATTCTGAACACGCAGAATCATCACCTCATGGCTAAAGATATAAGCCATGTCTGTACCGTAAAGCGGAACACCACGCAGGGTCGGAATCACTGAAACTGAACGGCAGTTATGCATCGCCAGCGATTTTAGCCAGATATCACGATACTGACTCTGCTCATACTCGACTGCCACGATAAACTGGGTTTCGCTGTTAGTCAGGCTCCAGAGCTCCTGCTCATCACGCAGCACTGGCACGCCATTCATGATCTCCTGCGGACAGGTTCCATCAACGTCGTAGAAAGCGATAACGTCAAAACCCATGACCTCTTCGCTTTGCAGTGCCTGCCAGGCTTCGTGCGCATTTTTGCTGCTGCCGATAATAATGGTTTGTTTCTTCCACAAGCCTTTTTTATTCAGCAGACGTTTTGAGAGCGCACGACAGGTTGGAATTAAAATCAGCGCCAGAACCCAGGTCAGTAACCAGACGAAACGCGACATCTGCCACTGCGACAGTGCGGTGATCGACAGATCGATGACAGAAAATATAAGAATGGTACGAAAAACTTCTTTTAATTCGAACCAGAAAGGTTTCCGGTAGGTATAGTGCCGAAGCCTTACCCAGAACCAGCCAATACAAATTACCGACAGACAAATGTGTGTGGCAATTTTTAAATTCATTTCTTTTTCAGAAATATCTGCCAGCGGCGAACCTGAGTGAAGATTAATTAGCATCATCGCCACAAATAATGCTGCGTTGAAACAAATTAAGTCTGAACATGCCAGCATTAATTTGGTAATAAGACTTTTAAACGTAAATTCTGTATCGCGCATATTTAACTCTTTATTTTATTTCCTTAAACCCGCAACGGCTATCGCCTGTTAAATCATTAAGCGACGAAACCTCTCCAGACTGAGCCGTTTCTAAGGGGAGCTCCTGCGGCGTTTACGCCAATGATCTTAACCATAAACCAGTAATATTGTGATGAATACCAACAGATTACTCTGACTTAACCACCGCCAGCGCTGCTCACTTTATCAACAAAAACACGATTCGGGCACGCTACCGCCCTTGGCTGTCGCTGCCAATATCGCTGTCGTCATTCATATTGATCCCCGTAATGCAGTAACGTTACCGCATTGCATCGTGCAGACGTTCACCGGCGAATGACTCATTCGTCACATTGCGATTAATGTCGAATAGGCTCGCGAATTACGACTCTGGGGCAGAGTTTGCAAACTTGTTGCTATACTAGTTATTACTGGCTTGTTTACAAGCAGGTCCCGCTATCCCTGGACTATTTTAGGAAAAAGACTACCAGCGATTAGTATTGAGGCCTGACAGGCAGTGCAATGCTTTCTTCAAAATTAGGATTAATGCCATACTCGTGATGAGATAAATCGCATAAGCCCGACAGGTGAATATCTCATCCAGGGTTAAAAAGGAGTCAGAATACTCTCTGCTGCATACTATGAATTTAATCAAAACGTCACACTCATATGTTCATATTTTGCACGATATATCGCCTTGATTGGGTCATCGCCCCCCTGCCCTGCCATTTGTACGTGGCTTCGCACTCCTCTATCATCAGAGAAAACTCAATTTAAAATATTCAGGTGAACATGACATGCTGGAGGTAATTGCAGATCCCTCGATATGGGCGGGATTAGTAACGCTAATCGTTCTGGAACTGGTTTTAGGCATCGACAATCTTATCTTTATTGCCATCCTGGTTGAGAAGCTGCCTGGACCGCTTCGCGACCGCGCACGTGTGATAGGACTGCTGCTGGCGTTATTCTGCCGATTATTGTTACTGGCATCGCTTTCCTGGCTGGTTACCCTGAAAGAACCCTGGATCACGCTGGGCGGACACCCCTTTAGTGCGCGCGATCTGTTGCTGCTGTCAGGTGGGATTTTCCTGCTATTTAAAGCCACTACAGAGTTGAATGCGCGTCTGGAAGGACACGATGAGGCGTCCGGTCAACAAAAAGGCGGCGCTAAATTCTGGCCGGTGGTGGCGCAAATCGTGGTGCTGGATGCCATATTCTCACTGGATGCGGTCATTACCGCCGTGGGCATGGTGAATGATCTGCCCGTCATGATGGTTGCTGTCACCATTGCCATTTTGCTGATGCTGCTCGCCAGCAAGCCGTTAACCCGCTTTGTGAACAACCATCCGACAATTGTCATCCTCTGCTTAAGCTTTTTGCTGATGATCGGTTTCAGCCTGGTGGCGGAAGGCTTTGGCTTTGTCATTCCTAAAGGGTATCTCTACGCGGCCATCGGCTTCTCAGTTGTCATCGAAGCGCTTAACCAGCTGGCACACTTTAATCGCCGCCGCGTGCTGTCGGCTGGTCGCCCACTGCGCCAGCGCACGGCGGAAGCGGTATTAAGGCTGTTGCGCGGTGCGGCAGAACCGGCGGAGCTGGATGCCAAAACCTCATCGCTGATTGCTGACAGCGATGAGAGTATGCTCTTTAACCGCCAGGAACGCGCAATGATTGCCCGCGTGCTGGGCATGGGTCAGCGTCACGTTAACAGCATTATGACCTCGCGCCACGACGTCGACCATATTGATCTCAGTGATGATCCGGCTGAGATCATGTCGCGCCTTGACCGCAATCAGCACACGCGCATTCTGATAACCGAGCACTCCAGTGAACCACTGGGTGTGGTGCATGTTATCGATCTGCTGCACCAGTCGCTGCACAACAATTCACTCGATTTACGCGCCCTTATCCGACAACCGCTGGTGTTTCCTGAGCGACTGACCCTGCTGCAGGCGCTGGAACAGTTTCGTCAGGCTCATACACATTTTGCCTTTGTGGTAGATGAGTTCGGTTCAATGGAAGGCGTGGTGACGCTGAGTGATGTGATGGAGACCATCGCCGGCAATCTGCCGAATGAAGCGGGTGAAATTGATGCCCGTTACGATATTCAGATTCAGGGTGAAGGTCACTGGATTGCCAACGGCCATATGCCACTGGACGATCTGGCGCTCTATGTGAAATTGCCGCTGGATGAACAGCGTGACTACCATACGCTGGCTGGCTTACTGATGGATAAGCTGCAACACATTCCTCAGGAAGGCGAAGTGTTGCAACTGGGTGACTATCTGCTGCGAACGCTGCAGGTTGAAAATCATCGGATTCAGAAGGTAGAAATCCTGCGGCAGCCTGACGCTGATTACGAGGTATAGCCACTGCCAGGGGCGCAGGGAATGCGCCCGCTAGGGACGCATGATTTTCTTCAGATTCTGTTTGTTCTCGCCCTCTTTCTGGCGATCAATCCACTGATTCAGACGTGACCTTGCCTCACTCTGCAGACGGTTACGAAGAACGTCATCCACTGGCAGGGAATATTGCAGGCTGTTCCAGCCGCCATACATACGCAGTGGGATAGGCTGACTGGAAAGTGCCTTCACCAGCGCATCATCGCCACGCCAGCCGCTGATTTTCAGGCCCAGCGTCACATCCAGCTGTTGCTGCACCATGTCGACTTTGCCCGCGCCCTGTAATCCCAGATTCTGACCGTTGCCATTGAGATCACTGAAGCTGAGTACACCTTTATTCAGCGCCACCTGCCCGCTGATCGACTCAATACCCTCTTCTACGGCATCCTGGCTGCTGACCTTATCGCTGACCCGAGCCACAGCACGCTGCACCATTTGCTGGAGATTAAGCTGTGCCAGCTTCAGGTTGCTGGCACTGATCGTCGCCCTGCCCTGCCAGCTGCGCTTTGCCGCCTCGACTGTCAGCGTATCGCCGGACAGCTCCCCGTCAAGACTCAGGTTGCCCTGCAGACTTTCCGGTAGTGCAAACGCTTTCAGCAACGGCTGGATTTGAATAAACCGGAGTTGCGGTTTCAGGCTGACCCGTGTCTCTGGATGACGAATGTCGATGCTGCCGGGAATCGAGAAGCTGCCATTACCCAGCTTGCCGCTGAGGGTGTTCAGCGTCATGAGTCCCTGCTGATTGCGGGCATTTAACGTAAAATCAGTCAGCGAGAGGCCGCGCCATACCGCATTATTCGCCTGAAGTTTTAGCGCCAGATCCATGTCGTTGAGAGGAGAGTCCGCATTGGTGCGTTCACGCGGCGCAGCAATCACCGGCGAACGGGCCACGGTGGCGTGCTGCGCGCCAGGCGCTTCAGAAACGGGCGCACTGGTGAGTAAATTATCGAGATTCAGGTTGCTGGCTTTCAGATCCAGCGCCAGCTGCTGTGGCGGCACCACATGACCACTGCCCTGCCCGGTCAGGGTACTGTCATTTGCGGTGAGCTGCAGACCACTAAAGGAGAACTGCTGCCGGTCACCATTCCATTCGCCCTGCAGGCTTAACGACCCTTTAATCCCCTGAGACGGAATGTCGGCGCCCGATAAGGTGTAATCGAGCTGCTGCAGCTGGCCGGTAAGACGGTGCGGATATTGCGCAGCATCCAGCTGGCCTTTGAGATTCAGCGCGGCGTTGCGCTGGTTGCGCATCAGCGTCGTGCTCAGAGAGAGTGTCGCCAGCTTGTTCGCGTCCTGATCCATCGTAATGTTGAGGTCGCGGAAATTATATTCGTCGCCGCCTGGCTGTTGCCAGATCAGCAGACTGTCGGCTACCCGCAGTTTAGCGATATCAAATGACCAGCCGGTGGATGTCGAGGCAGGCTCCGCATCACGGGGACCCTGAGGGGCATTTCTGGCAGGCTGCGCGCTACTGTCGGGCGTTACCCGCACTATCGCATTTTTCAGCAACACCTGACTGACGCTGAGCTGATGGGATAAAAGAGGCCAGAGATCAACATCGAGACGCATGTTCTCCGCTGAGACCAGCGGCTGAGTCGCCCCCGGCGCGGTGAGGCTCATCCGCCCAGCCAGGATGCTGAGCTGAGGCCAGACGTGCCAGCGCAAATCGTTACTGACCTCAAGGCGATAACCACTGCGTTGTTCAACCTGTTGCACCATATAGGTACGGAAGTCGTTGGGATTGACCAGCAGCACCAGTGCGCTCAATCCCGTTACGACCACCACTAACAGGATGGCCAGCGTGGTTATCACTCTTTTCATTACATCCTCAGATCAGTCTTTATCGATACGGCTGGCATCAGCGCCCTGCTGACCCCGATATTTAGCATCTTCACGTCGGTTATAAGGACGCGCAGCCGGGCCTGAAAGCGGTTCAAAACTCAGCGCGCCGATTAACATACCCGGACGCAGAGCCAGCGGCAGTTTACCTGAATTGTAGAATTCCAGCACGATACGACCCTGCCAGCCTGGATCAATGCGGTGCGCTGTCACATGCACCATCAGCCCGAGGCGCGCCAGCGATGAACGGCCATCCAGCCAGCCGACCAGGTCGTCAGGCAGCGTCACGGACTCCAGCGTTACCGCCAGCGCCAGCTCACCCGGATGGAGGAAAAAGGCTTCACCATCAGGCAACACGATCTCATCGCTCATGACCCGATCCAGTGCCGCGCTTACTTCCTGTTTCGGGCCACTCAGATCGATAAAGGCCGCGGTATGGCCGCTGAAGGTGCGGAACTGATTCCCCAGGCGCACATCGACGGTTGCCCCATTAATGCGCTCGACAGGCGGGCGTGGCTCAATGGCCAGTTTGCCATTGTCCAGCCAGGCTTCAATATCGCGATCGCATAATCTCATTGCGGTAACTCCATGGCATAAGTGTAGCGAACCGGTGACAGCGTGCCTGCCACCGGTCTGCACCCCGTCCGGATGGACGTGGGTTATTCAAAAAACTGGTTAATTTTCGCCTTCAGGATATCAATGGCGATACGGTTTTTTCCGCCGCGCGGCACAATGATATCGGCGTACTGTTTTGATGGCTCGATAAACTGCAGAAACATCGGACGCACGGTCTTCTGATACTGACTCATTACCGAATCCATTGAGCGGCCGCGCTCATTGACGTCACGTTTCATACGGCGCATCAGACAGATATCAAGCGGCGTGTCGACGAAGATAGAAAAGTTAAGTTCCTGGCGCAGACGGGCATCGGTTAACAGCAGAATGCCTTCAAGAATAATGACCTTTTTCGCTTTCAGGTGCTGCGTTTGCTGAGTGCGGGTGTGCTCAACGTAGCTGTAGACCGGCAGCTCAATGTCCTGCCCGGCTTTTACCGCCTGCAGATGCTGCAACAGCAAATCATGATCCATCGCACTCGGATGGTCATAATTGGTTTTAACCCTCTCTTCCATGGTGAGGTGACTTTGATCTTTGTAATAAGCATCTTCCGGGATAACCCCGATATGCTCGTCACCTACCTGATCACGGATTTCACGATAGAGCGTGCTGGCAATTAAACTTTTACCGGATGCGGAAGCGCCGGCAATGCCTACAATCACGCACTGATGAGACTTGTCAGTCATACTTTTTTAAGACCTGATAACTGGAGCCTGCCACTGGTCACACATTACGCGGGCAGCGGACGGGCCGAAATGGAGAGGGTGTGTTCGCGCTAAGTATAGGGATTTCGGCCTTTTGATGCCAGAAAAATGGCACCGGCGTCTTTTCAGACTTTCTCCTTTGGACGCCACTCATTTCACCGATAAACTAGCAGCACACCATATTATAAAAAAATGGCCTGTGCGGCGCGCGGTTGTCTGAACGCGTGTCGCTGACATGATGACCGAATGATGCATCAGGAGTGGTATGCACTGGAAGACTTTGACCTATTTTGGCGACAGCATGCTGTTGATTCCGACAGCGGTAATTATTGCGCTGATTTTGCCGTGGAAAAGTGATAACCGCCTTACGGTCTTTTACTGGATTGTGGCCTTTGGCCTGGCTGGCCTGACAGTCAGCATCTCAAAGATTCTGTTTCTCGGGTTTGGCATCGGCAGTGCCCGTTTTAATTTTACCGGCTTCAGCGGTCACAGCGCGATGTCCGCTACCCTGTGGCCAGTGATGCTGTGGCTGATTTCCGGACGCTGGTCAGCAAAATGGCGCATTGCCGCGATTGGCGTGGGTTACCTGATTCCTCTGATGGTTGGGTTCTCGCGTCTGGTCATCCACGCTCACTCGAAAAGTGAGGTTGCCACCGGTTTGCTGCTGGGCTTCACGTTGAGTACCGCGTTTCTGATCTCTCAGCGCCGCACCGCGCTCAAAGGCTTTAGCTGGCCACAGATCGGTGCTGCACTGTTAGTGCCGTTTCTATTAATGGGTCATGGCCGTGTCGCCACGACGCAACAGTTTCTGGAACGCTTCTCTGCCAGCCTCGCGGGGCTGGAGAAGCCCTATACCCGCGCCGATCTTTTCCGCCAGTAATCAATACGCTGGTCATCAATTTCTCTGTGCCCGTCAATTCACCGAATAACGGGCAATATTGATTTCACCCCTTTTTTCTTTGCCGAATGTGCTAGCATGCAGTCAGAGAATGACTGGTGCCTGATTCGCCGTAGCGGAGTGTTGCACCCTGACGGAAGTCCGCATGACGATAGAGATCCTGTCCCCGCAAAAGAGCACGCCAAACTGCTGGCTTTCGGCGCTGTTCCTTGGCTGTATAGTGTTTGTCCTGACACTGTTCTGTCTTGAACTGATCGTGGTCAGCGGGAAAATCTCCCCGCTCTGGTTCCCGACGACATTAATGACTGTGGTGGTTTTCCGCTGTCCGTCACGACAGCTACCCCTGCTGCTGACTGCCTGTGTGCTGGGCACCGCCGCGGCCAACGCCATCATCATCGGGCCCGCCTTTTCAAACATTAAATTCGCGCTGTTAAACCTTATTCAGGCCAGTGTGGGTGGCATGCTGCTGCGCGCGCTGCTGGATCGGCGCGCGCCACTGAACTCTCTGCATGACTGGGCCCGGATGGTGTTATCGGTGGGTATCGTGACACCGGTTCTGGGCGGCCTGCTGGCGCTCTGGACGCTGCAGGTCAGCGGCCACGCTTCGTTTCCCTTCTTTTATACATGGGTGATCTCAGAAATCATCGGCATGCTGGTGTTAGGCCCGATGCTGCTGCTGCTGCCCTGGCCGCTGCGACGGGCCCAGTTCAGCGAGCTGGGCAGGCAGTTGCCTGAAACGTTGATGACGCTGCTCCTGACCCTGGGTGCCAGTTATCTGTCGCTGCGTTTTCTGCCCTGGCCCTTTACCTTTATTGTCGTAATCCTGTTCTGGTGCGCGGTGCGCCTGCCCAAGCTGCAGGCGTTTGTGCTGTTCTTCATCAACGCCAGTTTTATCTCGATGCTGCTGGCTTTGGATGCGGTCAGCGTAGTAAACAACAACAGCGCGCTGGGCCCGGTCTCCAGCTGGTTACCTTTCCTTCTGGTGTTGATCCCCAGCCACATTATGTCGCTGGTGATGGATGCGTTCCGGCGTGAAAAACTCCACATCACCGACAGCGAAACCCGCTTCCGTCACGCCATGGAATACTCTGCAATCGGTATGGCGCTGGTGGCGCCTCAGGGTAAATGGCTGCAGGTTAACCGCTCGCTGTGCGATATCCTTGGCTATCCGGCCGAAGAGCTCAAACGCCTGACATTCCAGCAAATTACGCATCCTGATGATCTGAGCCTTGATCTGCAACATGCCAGCCGATTGCTGGAAGGTGAGATTGATACGTACACGTTTGAGAAGCGCTATTTTCGTAAAGATGGTGAGATTGTCTGGGCACGCCTCACGGTATCGCTGGTGCGCGATGGCAGCCAGGAACCGCTCTATTTTATCGCGCAAATTATTGATATCTCTGAGCTGAAGCAGAGTGAGCAGGTGAATCGCCGGCTGATGGAGCGCATCACGCTGGCCAACGAAGCCGGTGGCATTGGCGTGTGGGAGTGGAACCTGCTGACCGGTGAAATGTTATGGGACAAGCGCATGTATGCCCTGTTTGGTCTCGCCTCTCATGAGTCGCCCAGCTATGACCTCTGGATCCATCTGCTGCATACCGCAGATCGGGAGTATGCTGCGCTGACGGTGCAACAGGCGATTGAGCTGCGCAGTGCTTTTCACATGGAGTATCGCGTGGTTAATGCCGAGGGCCAGCGCTGGGTGCGCACCCAGGCAAACCGTTTACTGAGTAAAGAGGGCCGCATTGAGCGCATGCTGGGGATCTGCCAGGACATCACCCCGCTTCGTAATCTGAACGAAGCGCTGTTTCAGGAGAAAGAGCGCATGGCGATAACCCTGGACTCAATCGGTGAAGCGGTTATCAGCACGGACAAAGAGATGCGTGTCGCCTTTATGAATCCGGTGGCGGAGAAGATGAGTGGCTTGTCACAGGAGCAGGCTGCCGGGCAGCCGCTCAGTGAGCTGCTGCACATAACTCAGGGACGTAACGGCCCGAAAGTGGAGAATCTGCTGTTGTGCCAGTTGCCACCGGAAAAAATCACCCCCAGTCTGGCTGAAGATCTGGTGCTCCACACCCCGGATGGCGGCCACATCGATATTCATTACAGCATCACGCCACTGCGTTCAGAAGCGGGCGTGGAACAGGGTGCCGTCATGGTTATTCAGGATGTGAGTGAATCACGTAAACTGATGAAGCGCCTGAGTTACAGCGCCCTCCACGACACCCTGACCCGCCTGCCTAACCGCGCCAGCTTTGAGCTTCAGCTTAAACGTCTGCTGTTTGATGCCGCTGAACATCAGCATCAGCATGTGCTGGTGTTTATCGACCTGGATAAGTTTAAAGCGGTCAATGACACCGCAGGGCATGCCGCAGGCGATGCATTGCTGCGCGAGCTCTCCGATCTGATGCAGCACCATCTGCGCAGCAGCGACTTCCTGGCCCGACTGGGCGGCGATGAGTTTGCGCTTCTGATGCCTGATTGCGATGTGGGTCAGGCACATGACGTGGTGCAGCGCATCGTCGCTGCGGTCAACGATTACCGCTTCCAGTGGCTGGGTCGCCTCTATCATGTGGGCGCCAGTGCGGGAGTGACACAAATTTCAGCAGAAAACTGTCAGAGCAGCGACGTCCTTTCTCAGGCGGATATCGCCTGTTACAACGCCAAACGCAGTGGGCGTGGACGACTGATGATTTATGAGCAGCATAGCTTACCGCTGCCGGGTAACCATCAGGGAATGGATGCCGCGATGATTGATGCGCTGCAGATTGAACTGCCCGCCTGGCCTGTTGCGCCACCCAAAACCCCGCAGGCCGCCTTTATCTGGCTGCTTGATGTACAGCTGTTAACCGCAGATGGATTACTGCTGGATGAGACGTTGCTGCGCAATAACCTGCACGATGAGACGCTGCGACGTCGTCTCGATAACAATATTCTTGCGGTTTTTTTCCGCCACGACGTGGAAAAGCTCAATCAGAAAGGCATTCCGGTGATTTTGCCGCTTGATGCCGGGATACTCAGTGATGCCGCCTTTGTGGAGCAACTCTGTCAGCGCTTTGTCGCGGCCGGTCTCTCTGAAAGCCACTGTGGTTTCGCTTTCCCTGCGGCCAGCGTGTTGAGCAAAGGCGATCAGCTCTATTCCGCACTGCTGCAACTGCGGCAGTGTGGCTGCCGTATCGTATTGCAACATTTTGGCCGAAATCTGGACGCGTTTACTCTGCTGAGTAACGAGGTAGTTGATTACCTGGTACTGGCACCTGAACTGGTTGCTAACGTTCACAATAATCTGATGGATGAGATGCTGCTGACCATTATTCAGGGCCAGGCAACGCAGCGTAACATCGCGGTGCTGGCCGGTCCGGTTTCGGTCCCTGCTGTGCTCAGCACGCTGGCTACCCTTGATGTGGATGGCGTCTGGGGCAGTGCCGTGGCCGAGCGGCAGCCATTACGCGCACTGGCCGAAGATCGAATCTTCGCTATCCGTTAATTCCAGCGCGACCTGCTTGCTACACTGATGAAGCTGCGCTAAAGTCGCCCCCTTTTTTCCGGCATGGGGGCGAAAATGTTCATAGGATTCGATTACGGTACGGCTAACTGCTCAATTGCAGTCAGCGAAAATGGCACGCCACGTCTGTTAACGCTGGAAAATGATCAGCGCCTGCTGCCGTCGATGATCTGTGCGCCTACCCGCGAGTCGATCAGCGAATGGCTCTATCGCCATCATCAGGTGGCAACACCTGATAGCGAAACCACCGCGTTGTTGCAGCGCGCCCTGCGTTATAACCGCGAAGAAGATATTGAGGTTCAGCCCAACAGTGTGCAGTTTGGCCTTACCGCGCTGCAGCACTATATGGTCGATCCCGAAGATGTCTGGTTCGTTAAATCCCCCAAATCCTTTCTCGGTGCCACTGGCCTGAAGCCGCAGCAGATTGCTCTGTTTGAAGATCTGGTCTGCGCTATGATGCTGCACATCCGCCAAAAGGGCGAAAGCCAGCTTGATCACGCTATCGATCAGGCTGTGATCGGGCGTCCGGTCAACTTCCAGGGCTTAGGCAGTGAAGAGTCTAACCAGCAGGCTGAAGGCATTCTGCTTCGCGCAGCACACCGTGCCGGTTTCCGCGACGTGGAATTTCAGTTTGAACCGGTGGCAGCCGGACTCGATTTCGAAGCCACACTCAAACAGGAAACAACCGTGCTGGTTGTGGATATCGGCGGCGGAACCACCGACTGCTCGATGTTGCTGATGGGGCCAAAGTGGCGTGATAAGGCCGACCGCCGCGAAAGCCTGTTGGGCCATAGCGGTTGCCGCGTTGGCGGTAACGACCTGGATATCATGCTGACGTTTAAGACCCTGATGCCGCTACTTGGCCTGGGTGGTAATACCCAGAAAGGCACCGCCTTGCCAGCCCTGCCGTGGTGGAACGCCATCGCGATAAATGATGTGCCGGCACAGAGCGACTTCTACAGCCCGGCCTGCGGAAAGTGGCTGCGGGATTTAGTGCGGGATGCTGAACAGGGTGATGTGGTGGCTCGCCTGCTGAAAGTGTGGCAGCAAAAACTCAGTTATCGCCTGGTGCGTGCGGCGGAAGAGAGCAAGATTGCGCTGTCAGCTAATCCGGCACATACCGCCTCGCTCGACTTTATTGCCGCGGCATTAGAGACAGAAATTGGTGTGGAGCAGTTGCAGGACGCCATCAGTCAGCCGCTGGAGAAAATTCTGGAGCAGGTGCAGCTGGCATTAGCCACCAGCCAGATTAAACCGGATGTCATCTACCTGACCGGCGGCAGTGCGCGTTCACCGTTACTGCGCGCGGCACTGCAGCAGACGCTGCCGGATACGCCGATTGCGGGCGGCGATGATTTCGCCTCCGTCACCGCCGGGCTGGCCCGCTGGGCAGAAGTGATGTTCCGTTGATCTTTGGCAGCCCTGCTATGTAAAAAAAAGCACCTTTAAGTGCCCTTTCAGACTGCTGACAAATTCAAATCATGGTGTAACTGGCAGCGACGGAATAACTCAACAAGCAGGGAACACGGTCAGAGGAGGAAAGCGTCCCGCGCCATGGACGGCGCGGGCCGAGCGTGCCAGGGATTGGTGTAAGCGACTTTCCGATCTGACCGTGTTTACTGCACTGGCTCGATCTCACAGCTAACCGAGCCAAACTTCGTCATCAATCTCAAACGGCAACTGCTTATCGTTTTTGTTTGCAGACAACGATGAGCACGCTCCCACCGCTTTACGTTTGGGAGCAGTCTGCCTGATACATCTGAGCCCTTTTGGGCTGTAAATCAGAAGGCGATATTGGCGCTGATACCGCCGATAAACGCATCTTTCACTTCGCTTACCGCGCCTGGCGCCACCACATACTGCAGGTTTGGTCGCAGTGACATCCAGTTCGTCACTTTGGCGTTGTAATAAACCTCATAGTTGTACTCTGAACCTTCCTGAAGCGGCAGATAGGTCGGGCTGTCAAAGCGGCTCTCGCCATTCGCCTGATTCTGCTGACGCAGAGCGCGGGTGTAGTCGCTGTTCACATGAATACGCGACGCGCCCACGCCGATCTCATCCTGAGGACGGGCATCAAACGGTCCTGTCCAGGTAAACGCGATAGACTGGTAGTTATCCGTCTTCGAGGTCTTGTGATCGTTCATCACCGCCTGAACCCGCACGCCCAGACCACGATTCACATCGCCATCCTGCGCGGTCAGCTGTTGCTGTAACAGCAGATAGCCGCCATAGGCATGCGCCTGATCCTGATAGCCGCCATTGCGCCAGCTGCCATAAACATCGCCATCCACCGACGAATAGTAATAACCGATGCGGTAGTTACCCGGTAATTTCTCCGGCCCGAACGTCGGTTTCCAGCCCAGTTCCACCGGCACCAGATTGCCCTCGGAATTGCTGGTATCCAGACGGAAGCCATCTCCACGATCATAGTTAGCTCGGTTCTGATTGTAGAAACCAACCTGGAAGAAGACCTCCGGGGTGATATTGAACTTAATCCGACCGCCCCACTGCGATACCGGCCAGTTGAACCAGCGGTCGCCGCGCCAGTTACCTGCCTGTCCGCTGCCCAGTGCCAGGTTCTGGAACAGGTTGCCATCGAAATTATCGAAGTCTTCACCCACCGTCACGCGTCCGGCTTTCAGATCGACCACATCGTTAAACAATCCTTTGCGTAACCAGAACTGTGTCAGACGCCAGGTCTGGCCGCGACCATACACCTCCTGCACGGAGGAGAGCATCCCGGTGCGTTGATCCGCGACCTGCTCAGAAACATTCTGTCCGTTACGATTCGTCACGGTCATCTGAAATTCGGCATCCTGCCAGTCCAGCAGCTTTTGCAGGTCGAAATTAGTGCCGAACGTCCACTGGTCGCTGTAGCGCATGGTGGTGTTGGTATTTGCGCCACCCCCTAAATTTGCGGCGCTCTCCATGGTGTAGTTGACGTCAAACTTGATGCCGTCATCCTGCAATTGCGTTCGGTAGCCGCCCCAGTCACCAAACATCCATTCGGAGTCCGGACTCAGCGCGTCAGCAGCCATGGCTTGTGAAGAAAAAATGGCCAGGATCAGGGTGCCTGTTGCCATACTGGCAGCGGAAAAGGTGGGTGCTTTTCTGTTTTTCATCTTGTTTATTCTTATGTGAGTTACGGGAAGTGACGCGCAGAGGATAGTGCTGGGTAAACGCTGTTTTTTATAAATACGTGCGCATAATTTCCCGTAACATCCGTTTATTAATGCAAGTGTGATCGGGATCTCTGATTGATTATTCTTTGGTCGGGCTTACTTCCTGCACAGCCATACCGTAAAAAGGGGCGCTGGCGCCCCTGAAGTTAACGGCTCGCCTGGTTCAGTTGCGCGATCTGCGCGGGGGTCAGCGTCAGTTGCATCGCACCAGCCAGATCGTCGAGTTGTTTAATCGACGTCGCACTGACAATCGGGGCGGTGATGCCAGGACGGGCAATCAGCCATGCCAGTGCCACCTGAGCTGGCGTCGCCTGATGGGCTTCACTGATGGCATCCAGCGCATCCAGGATCCGCAGACCGCGCGGGTTAAGGTATTTCTCCACCACGCCCTGCCCGCGTGCGCTTTTACCGGCATCTGCTGCATCACGATATTTGCCACTGAGAAAACCGCTGGCCAGCGAGTAGTAGTTGATCACGCCTAAACCCTGCGCCATGACAACGGGCTCCAGCTCCGACTCATAAGGCTGGCGGTCAAACAGGTTATATTGCGGTTGCAGCGTTTCATAACGCGCCAGCCCTTGCGATTCACTCACCTTCAACGCCTCCTGCAGACGCGCTGCGCTGTAATTGGAGGCACCAATGGCGCGCACTTTACCTTCACGGATCAGGCTGTCAAAGGTGCTCAGCGTTTCCGTCAGCGGCGTATCCTGATCGTCGCGGTGTGCCTGATAGAGATCGATATAGTCAGTCTGTAAGCGGCGAAGTGAATCTTCGACTGCCTGACGGATATATTGCGGCTTCAGCCCGGTCTTCTCAGGCGACATTTCCATGCCAACTTTGGTTGCCAGCACGATCTGGTCACGTTTTCCGCTTTTTTTCAGCCACTCTCCAATAATGGTTTCGGATTCACCGCCTTTATTGCCTGGCGCCCAGCGGGAGTAGACATCGGCGGTATCGATGAACCACAGCCCTCGTTCAACCAGCCCATCCAGCAGAGAAAACGAGGTGGATTGATCCACCGTCCAGCCAAACACATTGCCGCCAAACGTCAGTAACGGCACCGTAATCCCACTGTCACCCAACTGCCGGGTTTGATTCTGACTCATTATCTGCTCCTTAATTTGCCTGACAAACTGCCTGTTTCTCAGCATAGCAAAGTGTTTTCACGCCTTTATGACGATTGTGCTGCGATTAATGTAATAACAGGCATAATTACCCGGCCCTGACAGATATCCTTATTTCCTTCAAATTTTGCCTGTCAGAGGCGACTACACTCTGTCGTTTGCAGGCTACCCATTTGATGCCTGCGCCTGGGACTACGTCACTGCTGGAGAGCATCAACAATCATGAGCACCCGACACCCTGTTATGAAGAAAACACTGATCGCACTGGCCCTGATTGCTGTGGCCGCTGGCGGCTACTATGCCTGGCAGCGCACTGCCCAGCCACAGAGCAGCAGCCAGACGGACTCGCCCGGGCCTCGAGGTGGCAAGGGCAGCGGTGACGGCGCTCGTCGGCCACTCGCCCCGGTTCAGGCAGCGACGGCTACCAGCCAGAGCGTGCCGCAATACCTTAGCGGATTGGGTACCGTCACGGCGGCTAACACGGCCACGGTGCGTAGCCGGGTCAATGGCGATCTGCTGGCGATCCACTTTACCGAAGGCCAGCAGGTCAACGCGGGCGATCTGCTGGCAGAAGTCGACCCACGTCCTTACCAGGTGGCGTTAACCCAGGCTCAGGGCCAGCTGGCGAAAGATCAGGCGACGCTGGCCAATGCCCGTCGCGACCTGGCGCGCTTCGAGAAGCTGGCAAAAACGTCGCTGGTATCGCAGCAGGAGCTGGATACCCAGCGCTCACTGGTGAATGAAACGCTGGGCACCCTGAAAGCGGATGAGGGTGGCGTCGCCAGTGCGCAGCTCAATCTGACCTACAGCAAAATCACTGCACCGATTGCCGGCCGTGTCGGCCTGAAACAGGTGGATGTCGGCAACTACGTCACCAGTGGCGACACCACCGGTATCGTCGTGATCACCCAGACGCACCCGATTGATGTGGTCTTTACCCTGGCGGAGAACAGCATCAGTTCCATTCTCAAGGCACAGAAAAGCGGCCAGCCGCTGCTGGTGGAGGCCTGGGATCGCAGTAATGAGAATTTAATCGCCAGCGGCAAACTGCTCAGCCTTGATAACCAGATTGATGTGACGACCGGCACCATAAAAATCAAAGCGCGGTTTGATAATCAGGACGACGCCCTCTTCCCTAATCAGTTCGTCAATGTTCGGCTCAAGGTCAACACCTTGCAGAATGCCGTTGTGATTCCGCCTGCCGCATTACAGATGGGCAACGAAGGCCACTTTGTCTGGGTGGTCAACAGTGACAACAAGGTGAGCAAGAAAAGCGTGATTGCCGGCCTGCAGGATAGCCAGAAAGTGGTGGTCAGCGCCGGTCTGGAAGCCGGTGAACGGGTCGTGACCGATGGTCTGGATCGTCTGACCGAAGGCGCGAAAGTCGAGGTGGTCGCGCCGCAGATCAACGCACCGCGCGCCACCCGCGCCGCCCTGCCGTCAAAAGGAGAGCGTGAGTAATGCAGGTCATGCCTCCCGATCACAGTGGCGGGCCGTCACGCCAGTTTATTCTGCGTCCGGTCGCCACCACGCTGTTGATGATTGCGATTTTGCTGGCCGGAGTGCTGGGCTACCGGTTCCTGCCGGTCTCGGCACTGCCGGAAGTCGATTATCCGACCATCCAGGTGGTTACGCTTTATCCTGGTGCCAGCCCGGATGTGGTCACCTCCTCCATTACCGCCCCACTAGAGCGTCAGTTTGGTCAGATGTCGGGGCTGAAACAGATGGCATCGCAAAGCTCCGGCGGTGCCTCGGTGGTAACACTGCAGTTTCAGCTGACGCTGCCGCTGGATGTGGCCGAGCAGGAGGTGCAGGCGGCCATTAACTCCGCCACTAATCTGTTGCCCAACGACCTGCCCAATCCACCGGTCTACAGCAAAGTAAACCCTGCCGATCCGCCCATCATGACGCTGGCCGTCACGACGCGCAGCATGCCGCTGACGCAGGTGCAGGACATGGTGGAAACGCGGGTCGCGCAGAAAATTTCGCAGGTCAGCGGTGTCGGCCTGGTCACACTGTCAGGCGGTCAGCGCCCGGCAGTGCGGGTAAAAATGAATGCGCAGGCGCTGGCGGCGCTGGGTCTGACCAGTGAAACGGTGCGAACCGCCATCAGCAATGCCAACGTTAACTCCGCCAAAGGCAGCCTGGATGGTCCGACGCGTTCTATTACCCTGTCAGCCAATGACCAGATGAAATCCGCGGAAGATTATCGCCAGCTGATTATCAGCTACAAAAATGGCGCGCCGGTGCGTCTTGGTGACGTGGCGACCATTGAACAGGGAGCAGAAAACAGCTGGCTTGGCGCCTGGGCCAATCGCGATGCGGCGATTGTGCTTAATGTCCAGCGTCAGCCTGGCGCTAATATTATCGCCACTGCAGATAATATCCGTGCCATGTTGCCCGCCCTGACCGAAACGCTGCCCAAATCGGTAGAGGTGAAACTGCTCACCGACCGCACCACCAATATTCGCGCGTCGGTAAACGACACGCAGTTTGAGCTGATACTGGCGATGGCGCTGGTGGTGATGATTATCTATCTGTTCCTGCGTAACGTGCCCGCCACGCTGATTCCGGCGGTGGCGGTGCCGCTGTCGCTGATCGGCACCTTTGCGGCGATGTACTTCCTCGGTTTTTCCATTAATAACCTGACGCTGATGGCGCTGACCATTGCCACGGGTTTTGTGGTCGATGATGCCATTGTGGTGATTGAGAACATCTCGCGCTATATCGAAAAAGGGGAAAAGCCGCTTACCGCCGCGCTGAAAGGTGCCGGTGAGATCGGCTTTACCATTATCTCCCTGACCTTCTCGCTGATTGCGGTACTGATTCCACTGCTGTTTATGGGCGACGTAATTGGCCGTCTGTTCCGCGAATTTGCCGTAACACTGGCCGTAGCGATTCTGATTTCCGCAGTAGTGTCACTCACCCTGACGCCGATGATGTGCGCCCGGATGCTGAGCGCAGAGTCGCTGCGTAAACAGAACCGCTTTTCACGGGCCAGCGAGGCGATGTTTGATCGTATCGTGGCCGCCTATGGCCGTGGCCTGAAACGGGTGCTGAATCACCCCTGGCTGACATTGTCGGTCGCGCTTGGCACCCTTGTGCTGACGCTGCTGCTGTGGATGGTGATCCCGAAAGGCTTTTTCCCGCAGCAGGACAACAGCATTATTCAGGGTACGCTGCAGGCACCGCAGTCGGTCTCCTACGCCAGCATGGCAGAGCGCACCCGCGACGTTGCCTCCATCATCATGAAAGATCCGGCGGTTGAGAGCATGACCTCGTTCGTCGGCGTCGATGGCACCAATGCCTCACTGAACAGCGCGCGACTGCAGATTAACCTTAAACCTCTGGATCAACGCGACGACCGCATTCCGGCTATTCAGCAACGCCTGCAACAACAGGTCAGTCAGCTGCCGGGCGTGCAGCTCTGGCTGCAGGCGGTGCAGGATCTCACCATCGATACCCAGGCGAGCCGCACGCCGTACCAGTTCACGCTGCAGTCCGGCTCCCTGTCGTCGCTCAGCATCTGGGTGCCGGCCCTGCTGACCCGGCTCAGTACCCTGCCACAGCTGCGTGACGTCAGCAGTGACTGGCAGGATCAGGGGCTGGAAGCTTATGTCAACGTTGACCGCGACAGCGCCAGCCGCCTCGGTATCAGCATGGCCGATGTCGATAACGCGCTGTACAACGCGTTTGGGCAGCGACTCATCTCCACCATCTATACCCAGGCAAATCAGTATCGTGTGGTGCTGGAGCAGGATAATAACGCCACACCGGGGCTGGAGAGCCTGGAGGCAATTCGCCTTAACAGCAGTGATGGCGGCAGCGTTCCGCTGAGCGCCATCGCCCGTATTGAACAGCGTCACACGCCGCTCAGCATTAACCATCTGGACCAGTTCCCGTCGGCGACCTTCTCCTTCAACGTGGCTGATGGCTATTCGCTGGAAGATGCGGTGAAGGCGGTGTCGCAGGCGGAAGCGCAGCTGGGCATGCCCGCGGAGCTGATGACCCAGTTCCAGGGCAGTACGCTGGCGTTTGAGGCGGCGCTCAGCAGCACCGTCTGGCTGATTGTGGCAGCCATCGTGGCGATGTACATCGTGCTGGGCGTGCTCTATGAAAGCTTTATTCACCCGATTACGATTCTCTCAACACTGCCCACTGCCGGTGTCGGCGCGCTGCTGGCGCTGATGCTCAGCGGCAATGAGCTGGATATCGTGGCAATTATCGGCATCATCCTGTTGATCGGCATCGTGAAAAAGAACGCCATCATGATGATCGACTTTGCGCTGGCAGCCGAACGTGAACAGGGCATGAAGCCGGTAGATGCCATCTATCAGGCCTGTCTGTTGCGCTTCCGTCCGATTCTGATGACCACACTGGCAGCCCTTCTCGGTGCGCTGCCGCTGATGCTCAGCACCGGCGTCGGTGCCGAATTGCGTCATCCGCTGGGAATCGCCATGGTCGGTGGCCTGATTCTGAGTCAGGTACTGACGCTGTTCACCACACCGGTGATCTATCTGCTGTTTGACCGCCTGGCGCATGCTACCCGCCGACGCTTTGGCCGTACGGAGGCCGCAGAGTGAAGTTTTTTGCCCTCTTCATCCATCGGCCCGTCGCCACGACCCTGCTGACACTGGCCATCGCCCTGGCCGGGATGCTGGGCTTCCGTCTGCTACCGGTGGCACCGCTGCCGCAGGTCGATTTTCCGGTCATCGTCATCTCGGCCTCGCTGCCGGGCGCCTCACCGGAAATCATGGCATCGTCGGTGGCGACACCGCTGGAACGCTCGCTAGGACGCATCGCGGGAGTCAGTGAAATGACCTCCACCAGTTCGCTGGGTAGCACCCGCATCATTCTGGTGTTTGATTTTGATCGCGACATTAACGGCGCGGCGCGCGACGTGCAGGCCGCCATTAACGCCGCGCAAAGCCTGCTGCCCACCGGCATGCCGTCGCGTCCAACCTACCGGAAAGTTAACCCTTCTGATGCGCCGATCATGATCATGACGCTGACCTCAGATACCTACAATCCGGGTCAGCTTTATGACTACGCCTCTACCCAGCTGGCGCAGAAGCTGTCACAGATTGAAGGCGTGGGCGATGTCACCGTGGGCGGCAGTTCGCTGCCTGCGGTGCGCGTGGCGCTGAATCCCCAGGCACTGTTTAACCAGGGCGTATCGCTGGATGCGGTGCGCACCGCTATCTCCAATGCCAATCAGCGACGACCGCAGGGCGCACTGGATGACGGTCAGCAGCGCTGGCAACTGCGAACCAATGACGCGCTGCAGACTGCCCGGGAGTATCAGCCGCTGGTGGTGCATTACAACAACGGCGCGGCGGTCAGGCTGTCGGATGTAGCGACGGTAGAGGACTCGGTTCAGGACGTGCGCAACGCCGGGATGTCACGCGGTAAACCTGCGGTTCTGCTGCTGATCCGCAAAACGCCTGAAGCGAACGTCATTGATACGGTCGATCGGATTCGCGCTGAAATGCCGCTGCTGCATGAGGTGATCCCTGCTGCCATCGATCTCGAGATTGCGCAGGATCGCTCGCCCACTATTCGCGCCTCGCTGCATGAAGTGGAGCAGTCGCTGATTATCGCCGTGGCGCTGGTGATTCTGGTGGTGTTTGTTTTCCTGCGCTCGGGCCGCGCCACGCTGATCCCGGCCGTTGCCGTGCCGGTTTCGCTAATCGGCACGTTTGCCGCGATGTACCTGTGCGGCTTCAGCCTGAATAATCTGTCACTGATGGCGCTGACCATTGCTACCGGTTTTGTGGTGGACGATGCGATTGTGGTGCTGGAGAACATTGCCCGTCACGTGGAAGCCGGCATGAAGCCGCTGGCTGCCGCGCTAAAAGGGGTGCGGGAAGTCGGCTTTACCGTGCTGTCGATGAGCCTGTCGCTGATTGCGGTGTTCCTGCCGCTCCTGATGATTGGCGGGCTGATTGGCCGCTTCTTCTCTGAGTTTTCCATTACGTTGTCGGTGTCGATTCTTATCTCGCTGTTTATCTCGGTCACGCTGACGCCGGTGATGTGCGCTTATCTGCTGAAGCCGCACGCGCCGCGCAGCCAGCCACGTCAGCGCGGGGTGGGCCGGCTACTGATGGCGATTCAGCAAGGCTACGGTCGGTCGCTTAACGTGGTGCTGAACCATGCACGCTGGGTGCTGCTGCTGTTTTTCGCCACCATCGCCCTGACAGGCTGGCTATTCGTTCATATCCCGAAAACCTTTATGCCGGAACAGGATACCGGGCGACTCTCCGGCTTTATCTCTGCCGACCAGAGCATTTCCTTTCAGGCGATGCGCAGCAAGCTGCAGGATTTTATGGAGATTGTCGGGGCCGATCCGGCGGTGGACAGCGTGGTGGGCTTTACCGGTGGGATGCGGACCAACAGCGGCTCGATGTTTATCTCGCTGAAGCCGCTGTCGGAGCGTAAAGAGAGTGCCCTTGAAATAATCGCCCGGCTGCGCACTAAGCTGGCGAAAGAGCCGGGGGCGAATCTCTATCTGAATGCGGTACAGGATCTGCGCGCAGGGGGGCGGGAATCGAATGCTGCTTATCAATATTCATTGCTGTCGGACGATCTCGGCGCACTGCGGACGTGGGAGCCGAAAATCCGCGAGGCGTTCTCCGCGCTGCCGCAGCTGGCGGACGTGAACTCCGATCAGCAGGATAAAGGCAGCGAAATGGCGCTGACCTACGATCGTGAAAGCATGGCCCGGCTTGGCATTGATGTCTCTCAGGCCAATGCCCTGCTGAATAACGCTTTTGGTCAGCGTCAGATTTCCACTATCTATCAGCCGCTTAATCAGTACAAAGTGGTGATGGAGGTCGATCCGCGCTACACCCAGGATATCAGCGCCCTTTCACAGATGTTTGTGATAAATAGCGACGGTAAAGCCATCCCGCTGTCGTGGTTCGCCCACTGGCAGCCAGCGAATGCGCCGCTGTCGGTGAACCATGAAGGGTTGTCAGCCGCCTCGACGATCTCTTTTAACCTGCCAGAGGGTGTGTCGCTGTCACAGGCATCGGAAGCAATTGAACGGACCATGACCGCGATTGGTGTGCCCTCCAGCGTGCGCGGCAGTTTTGCCGGTACGGCGCAGGTGTTTCAGCAGTCGCAAAGCAGCCAGCTCTGGCTGATGCTGGCAGCCATTGCGGCGGTCTATATCGTGCTGGGCATCCTCTACGAAAGCTATGTGCATCCGCTGACGATTCTCTCTACCCTGCCCTCGGCGGGTGTCGGGGCGTTGCTGGCGCTGGAACTGTTCGATACGCCCTTTAGCCTGATTGCGCTGATCGGTATTCTGCTGCTGATTGGCATCGTGAAAAAGAACGCCATCATGATGGTCGATTTTGCGCTGGAGGCCGAGCGTAACGGCCAGCTGAGTGCGCGAGAGGCGATTTTCCAGGCGTGCCTGCTGCGCTTCCGGCCAATTATGATGACCACACTGGCGGCATTGTTTGGCGCGCTGCCACTGGTGCTGAGCAGCGGCGACGGTGCCGAACTACGTCAACCGCTGGGAATTACCATTGCAGGCGGGCTGGTGATGAGCCAGCTGCTGACACTCTACACCACGCCGGTGGTCTATCTGATGATGGATAAATTGCGGCGCAAAAAGCGTCCGCTGACCGCCGCCGCGCAATAGCCGTAATGAGTGTGTCGGCAGGCACGGCGCGTGATGCTTTTATCGGGGGGATCGATGACTACGCAAAGCACTAACGTCCGCTGGCAACTGTGGATCGTTGCCATCGGCTTCTTTATGCAGACGCTGGATACCACCATCGTCAATACCGCGATCCCATCGATGGCGCACGATCTGGGAGTCAGTCCGCTGCACATGCACTCGGTGATCGTCTATTACGTGCTGACGGTGGCGGTGATGCTGCCGGTCAGTGGCTGGCTGGCGGATCGTTTTGGCGTGCGTAACGTTTTCTTCTGCGCGATTCTGCTGTTCAGTATCGGCTCGCTGCTGTGCGCCATGTCCGGCACGCTGGATCAGCTGGTGCTGTCGCGCGTGGTTCAGGGGATTGGCGGCGCCATGATGGTCCCCGTGGGTCGCCTGACGGTGATGAAAATCGTGCCGCGCGAGCAATATATGTCCGCCATGACCTTTGTCACTCTGCCCGGCCAGATTGGCCCGCTGCTGGGTCCGGCTCTGGGCGGTGTGCTGGTAGAGTACGCCAGCTGGCACTGGATCTTTCTCATCAATATTCCGGTCGGCATCGCCGGCGCTATCGCCACTCTGATGCTGATGCCCAACTACAGCATGCAGACGCGGCGCTTTGATTTCGCCGGGTTTATCCTGCTGGCCGCTGGCATGGCAACCCTGACACTGGCGCTGGATGGCCAGCGCAGCAGTGGTGGCTCACCGCTGTTACTGGGTGCCATGATTCTCGTTGGCCTGTTCTCTCTGCTCTTCTACCTGATACATGCACGCGGCAATGATAATGCGCTGTTCAGCCTGAAACTGTTTGATAACCGCGTTTATGCCATTGGTCTGCTGGGCAGTTTTACCGGCCGCATCGGCAGCGGCATGCTGCCCTTTATGACCCCTATTTTTCTGCAGATTGGCATGGGCTACAGCCCGTTTCACGCCGGTCTGATGATGATTTCAATGGTGCTGGGGAATATGGGGATGAAGCGCATAGTGGTGCGCATCGTCAATCTTTACGGCTACCGCAACGTGCTGGTGATGTCGACGGTGGCGCTGGCGCTGGTGGTCCTGCTGTTCCCCCTGGTGGCGCTCATGGGTTGGGTCTGGCTACTGCCGCTGGTGCTGTTTCTGCAGGGCATGGTCAATGCCATTCGCTTCTCTTCAATGAATACCCTGACGCTGAAGGAGCTGCCCGATGAGCTGGCATCCAGCGGCAACAGCCTGTTGTCGATGATTATGCAGCTGTCGATGAGTATTGGCGTCACCGTCGCCGGGCTGTTGCTGGGCGCATTTGCTCATGAAAACATGGCGAACAGCACCGCGAATCACTCAATGTTTATTTATACCTACCTTTGCATGTCGCTGATTATTCTTCTGCCCGCGCTGGTGTTCTGGCGCGTTCCGCCACAGACGAATGCCAACGTTGATTTGCGACGCCGGAGAGAAAAATGAGAGTTAACCTGCGACTGGGCATCGGTGCCAAACTGTTTATGGCGATTTTCGCTACCTGCATGCTGGTCCTGATCACCATGCACTGGGGCGTTCGGATGAGTTTCGAGCACGGCTTTGTCGACTACATTAAACGCGGCAACGAGCAGCGGTTAAACCTGCTCAGCGATGCCCTCGCCGATCAGTATGAGCAGCACGGCAACTGGGATTTTTTGCGCCATAATGATCGGCTGGTCTTTACCATGCTGCGCTCGCTGGAGCAGAATCCCGACAGCAACAGCCAACTACCGCCGCACGGCTGGCGGACCCAGTTCTGGATTCTTGACCAGCAGTATAAAGTGCTGGCCGGACCAAAATCACCGGTGCCACCCGAAGGCACACGACGCAACATCACCACCAGCAACAATAAAGTGGTCGGCTGGGTGATCGGCTCGCCGCCGGAGCGGCTGACGCGCAGCACGGACATTAACTTTGATCAACAGCAGCGGCGCACCAGCTGGATTATCGTGGGGCTTTCAACGCTGCTGGCGGCACTGGCGACCTGGCTGATGGCGCGCGGTCTGCTGGCGCCGGTCAAGCGACTGGTCGACGGCACCCATCATCTGGCGGCCGGTAATTTTGCTACCCGCGTGGAGGTCAGCAGCCGGGATGAGCTGGGCCAGCTGGCCGGTGACTTTAACCTTCTTGCCAGCTCGCTGGAGAAAAACGAGAGCATGCGGCGCGCTTTTATGGCCGACATCTCCCATGAGCTGCGCACGCCGCTGGCGATCCTGCGCGGTGAACTGGAAGCGATGCAGGATGGGGTGCGCAAACTGACGCCGGAAGCGATCGCCTCGCTGCAGAGCGAGGTGGTGGTGCTGACCAAGCTGGTGGACGATCTGCACCAGCTGTCGCTGTCGGATGAGGGTGCCCTTGCCTACCGCAAACAGGCCACCGATCTGGTTCAGTTGCTGGAGGTGACGGCGGGCAGCTTTGCCGAGCGCTATCGCGCACACGGCCTGACGCTGAAACTGAATCTGCCCGAAAACGCCCCGTTCTTTGGCGATCCCGACCGGCTGATGCAGTTATTCACCAACCTTCTTGAGAACAGCCTGCGCTACACCGACAGCGGTGGCCGCGTAGAAGTGACGCTGAAGTATGAAGCGCCCCACTGGTGCATCGATTTTGATGACAGCGCACCTGGCGTGGATAAAGAACATCAGGTGCAGATTTTTGAGCGTTTCTTCCGCACCGAAGGCTCGCGCAACCGCGCCAGCGGCGGCTCGGGTCTGGGACTGGCCATCTGTAAAAATATCGCTGATGCACATGGTGGCGATATTCATGCGTCGCACTCTGATTTAGGTGGACTGAAAATCGCGCTACACTTGCGCTATGTTCCCCTTGTGTAAACGCTTATGAGCCAGGAAAACCACGACCCGCTGATTCTGGTGGTCGAAGATGAGCCGAAACTGGCGCAGCTAATGATCGATTATCTGCACGCCTCAAATTACCGTACCCATCACATCGCCGACGGCAACGCGGTGCTGGAGTATGTGCGTCAGACGCCACCCGATCTGATGCTGCTGGATTTAATGCTGCCTGGCACCGATGGCTTAACGCTTTGCCGTGAAATCCGCCGTCATTCCGAGCTGCCGATTATTATGGTTACCGCGCGTACCGAGGAGATCGATCGGCTGCTGGGATTAGAGCTGGGCGCGGATGACTACATCTGCAAACCCTTCAGTCCGCGTGAAGTGGTGGCACGGGTCAAAACGATTCTGCGCCGGGTCAGGCGTTCAGCGGAAGAGCCGCAAAGCGCCTCGTTGCTGCGGGTCGACGAAAGCCGCTTCTTCGCCAGCTGGCGCGAAAAGCCACTGGATCTTACTCCGGCGGAATTCCGCCTGCTGAAAACGTTGTCGCTGGAACCGGGCAAGGTCTTTTCACGTGAACAGCTGCTCAACCATCTTTATGATGACTACCGCGTGGTCACGGATCGCACCATCGACAGCCATATCAAGAATCTGCGGCGGAAGCTGGAGAACCTCGACAGTGAGCAACCTTTTATCCGCGCCGTTTACGGGATGGGCTATCGCTGGGAAGCCGATGCCTGTCATTTGATCTAGTTTGATCCCGATCAATTTACTTCCCTTTTCTCACTGCCTACAATTCCGCACCCTTTGCAGGGCTTAATGGTCCTGCACCTGTCGCCTGAAGCGACATACTGACCTGACATCAGTGAGAAGATCATGAAACCCGAACTGCTTTCCCCTGCTGGCACGCTAAAAAACATGCGTTACGCCTTTGCTTATGGGGCCGATGCCGTCTATGCCGGCCAGCCGCGCTATAGCCTGCGGGTGCGCAATAACGAATTTACCCACGAAAATCTTGCGCTGGGCATCAATGAAGCGCACGCGCTGGGCAAAAAATTCTATGTGGTGGTGAACATTGCACCGCATAACGCCAAGCTGAAAACCTTTATTCGCGACCTGACGCCGGTGGTGGAGATGCAGCCTGACGCGCTGATCATGTCCGATCCCGGTCTTATCATGCTGGTGCGCGAGGCTTTTCCGACGATGCCGATTCACCTGTCGGTGCAGGCCAATGCGGTCAACTGGGCCACGGTAAAATTCTGGCAGCAGATGGGGCTGAGCCGGGTAATCCTGTCACGCGAGTTATCGCTGGAGGAGATTGGCGAGATCCGCCAGCAGGTGCCGGAGATGGAGCTGGAAGTCTTCGTTCATGGCGCGCTCTGTATGGCCTATTCCGGTCGCTGCCTGCTGTCAGGCTATATGAACAAGCGCGACCCGAATCAGGGCACCTGCACCAATGCCTGCCGCTGGGAATATAAAGTGCAGGAAGGCCAGCAGGATGAGGTGGGGAATATCGTCGGTATTCACACGCCTGTCGCAGTGCAGGATGTCACGCCTGTGCTGGGCATCGGTCAGCCTACCGACAAGGTGTTTCTGCTGGAAGAGAAGATGAAACCTGGCGAAGTGATGAGCGCGTTCGAAGATGAGCATGGCACCTATATCATGAACTCGCGGGATCTGCGCGCGGTCGCGCATGTTGAACGGCTCAGCGAGATGGGCGTTCATTCGCTGAAAATCGAGGGGCGTACCAAGTCCTATTACTACTGCGCCCGCACCGCCCAGGTGTATCGCCGGGCGATTGATGATGCCGCTGCCGGGAAGCCGTTTGATCCGTCACTGCTGTTAACGCTGGAAGGTCTGGCCCATCGCGGCTATACCGAAGGCTTCCTGCGCCGCCACACGCATGACAGTTATCAGAATTATCAGCAGGGTTTTTCCGTGTCCGATCGCCAGCAATTCGTCGGCGAATTTACCGGCGAGCGTCGGGGTGAGTGGGCTGAAGTGGCGGTGAAGAACAAGTTTATGCTGCACGACAGCGTGGAGATCATGACGCCCGAAGGAAACCTGAATTGCCAGCTTGATGCGCTGCAGAACGCGCGCGGCGAACCCATAGAGGTTGCGCCGGGTGATGGCCATCGTGTCTGGTTGCGGGTGCCGCAGGAAGTCGATCTGCGTTTTGCACTGCTGCTGCGCAACTTCGATCATGGTGAAGATACCCGGGATCCACATAATCGTTTACCAACGGAAACATTTTGAGGAAATCAGAACAGGATCACAGACCCCTGTTCAGCGCTGCTTTATAGTCCTGCCTGCTGCTAATGAGTAACAACAAACGGCAGATTTACCTGGAACCACCTCATTTACCCGCCCGGCTCCCCCGTGCGGGTTTTCTTTTTTCTCTCTTTCGCCAATTATTTACTGCTGGCAGCTATGTTATAAATTCCCCTTCTTACTCTGTAGATCTTCAAGGAACGCAAAATGGATAATAAACCGCTAACGCTACTCATTCTGAATGGGAAAGGCGCGGGCAATGATGATCTGCGCGAAGCCATTACTGCCCTTCGTGAAGAAGGCTTCGATATTGCGGTGCGTGTCACTTTTGAAAAAGGTGATGGCGACAGGTACGTCAAAGAGGCGATTGCGCTGCAGGCGGAGACGGTGGTAGCAGGTGGTGGCGATGGCACCATCAACGAAATCGCGACGGCGCTGGCGGCATCGAATGCCGATCATCGCCCGGTGCTGGGCATCCTGCCGCTGGGAACGGCCAATGATTTTGCCACCAGCGTGGGCATCCCGGAAGAGATGGAACCGGCATTACGCCTGGCGATCCAGGGCAAAGCCAGCACCATCGACCTAGCCAGAGTGAACCAGGATCACTACTTCATTAACATGGCGACGGGTGGATTTGGCACCCGCATCACCACGGAAACCCCGGAAAAGCTAAAGTCGGCACTGGGCGGTGTTTCCTATTTTATTCACGGCCTGATGCGCATGGATACGCTGAAACCTGATACCTGCGAGATCAGCGGTCCCGATTTCAACTGGCAGGGTGATGCGCTGGTCATTGGTATTGGTAATGGACGTCAGGCGGGCGGTGGTCAGCGACTCTGCCCTTCGGCCCTGATTAACGATGGCCGGCTGGACGTCAGCATTGTCACCGCACAGGAGCTGCTGCCGACCCTGTTGCACTCACTGACGGGCGACGATGACAATCCGGGCATCGTCACCGCACAGCTGGAGTCACTGACCATCCGTTCTCCGCATGAAATGACCTTTAACCTTGATGGCGAGCCGCTTTCAGGACGGGAATTCGTGATTGAGGTGATGGCAGGCGCATTAAGCTGTCGCCTGCCACCACAGTGTGAACTCCTTTCCTGAGGCTGAGTAAGGGGGCGAAAGCCCCCTTTTAATGCCGGTCTGAATCTCTGTTTGTAAAAAGCGCCTCTTTCATTCCCCTTTATGCCGCGCCTGGCTACCCCTGAAACACTCTGTGACTGGGTTCACAACTCTGCCAGACCAACTTGTATGGTAGTATTAAAGTGCGTACTTTTTCATCATTGAACGCTGACTGAAAGGCACCAGGATGAAAATTGTTAAGGCGGAAGTATTTGTAACCTGCGCAGGCAGAAACTTTGTCACCCTAAAAATCACCACCGATCAGGGGCTGACCGGCATTGGCGACGCCACGCTGAATGGCCGTGAATTACCGGTCGCCTCCTACCTGAAAGATCACATCTGTCCGCAGCTGATTGGCCGCGATGCCCATCAGATCGAAGATATCTGGCAATATTTCTACAAAGGCGCTTACTGGCGTCGCGGTCCGGTGACCATGTCCGCTATCTCTGCGGTCGATATGGCACTGTGGGATATCAAAGGTAAAGCCGCCAATATGCCGCTTTACCAGTTGCTGGGTGGTGCCTCACGCACTGGCGTTATGGTCTATTGCCACACCACCGGCCATTCCATTGATGAAGTGATGGATGACTACGCGAAACACAAAGAGCTGGGCTTCAAAGCGATTCGCGCCCAGTGCGGCGTGCCGGGCATGAAAACCACCTATGGGATGGCGAAAGGCAAAGGCCTGGCTTACGAGCCGGCAACCAAAGGTCACTGGCCGGAAGAGCAGTTCTGGTCAACCGAGAAATACCTCGATTTCACGCCGAAACTCTTTGCGGCTATCCGCGACAAATTTGGTTTCGATGAGCATCTGCTGCATGACATGCACCATCGCCTGACACCGATTGAAGCCGCGCGTTTTGGCAAGAGCGTGGAAGATTATCGCCTGTTCTGGATGGAAGATCCGACACCCGCCGAAAACCAGGAATGCTTCCGTCTGATCCGCCAGCACACCGTCACGCCGATTGCGGTGGGCGAAGTGTTTAACAGCATCTGGGATTGTAAGCAGCTGATTGAAGAGCAGCTGATCGACTACATCCGCACCACCATCACACATGCGGGCGGCATTAGCGGTATGCGACGTATCGCTGATTTTGCCTCGCTCTATCAGGTGCGCACCGGCTCCCACGGTCCTTCAGATCTCTCCCCGATTTGCATGGCGGCGGCACTGCACTTTGACCTCTGGGTGCCGAACTTCGGCGTGCAGGAGTACATGGGCTTCTCTGAACAGATGATGGAGCTATTTGACGCAAACTGGACCTTTGATCAGGGCTATATGCATCCCGGCGACAAACCGGGCCTTGGCATAGAGTTCAACGAGAAACTGGCTGCGAAATATCCCTATGAACCTGCCTATCTGCCGGTCGCCCGTCTTGAAGATGGCACCCTGTGGAACTGGTAAGGAGAAACTCATGAAAAGTGTTGTTATTGAACAGCCAGGCGAACTGGTGATAGCTGAACGTCCACTGCCACAACCGGCGGCAGGTGAAGTCCGGGTCAAAGTGGCCTATGCCAGTATCTGCGGTTCGGATGTGCATATCTGGCACGGCCATAACCCGTTCGCGAAATATCCTCGGGTTATTGGTCACGAATTTTTTGGTGTGATCGATGCGGTAGGTGCGGGAGTCGATGCGGCCCGACTGGGTCAGCGCGTGGCGGTCGATCCGGTGGTGAGCTGCGGCAGCTGCTATCCCTGCTCAGTAGGCCGCCCCAATGTCTGTACCACACTGCAGGTGATTGGCGTGCATCGCGACGGCGGCTTCAGCGACTATGCGCTGGCCCCGGCAAAAAATGCCTGGGAGTTGCCGGACGCCATCCCCGACAAGCTTGCCAGCCTGGTTGAGCCCTTTACCATCGCAGCCAACATCACGGCGTTTCTTAAGCCGCAGCCAGACGATGTCGCCCTGATTTATGGCGCCGGACCAATGGGGCTTACCGCGATTCAGGTACTGAAAAACGTCTATAAAGTGAAAAAAGTGATGGTGGTGGATCGTCTGCCGGAACGCCTGGCGCTGGCTGAAGAGAGTGGTGCCGATCAGCTGTTCGATAACAGCGAAATCCCACTGGCAGCACAGCTTGAGGGCGTCCAGCCCACGCTGATTATCGACGCCGCCTGCCATCCCGCTATTCTGGCAGAAGCCGCCGCGCTCGCCTCACCGGCCGCGCGTATCGGTCTGCTGGGCTTCTCCGGCGAACCGTGCAGCATTACTCAGCAGAGCCTGACCAGCAAAGAGCTGTCGCTGTTTACCTCGCGTCTCAACAGCAACCGCTTTCCACAGGTGATCGCGTGGATGGAAAAAGGCTTGATCCAGCCAGAGAAACTCGTGACGCACTACTTCCCGCTGCAGGAGATTGAACGCGCGATGAGCCTGTTCGAAAAAGATCCGCGCACCTGCTGCAAAGTGATCCTGCAAATGGGTTAACTCCCGCTGAACACCAGGTCTCCTTCGCCGGTGCGTACCCGCCGGCCTGATTAAAAAAGAAAACAGATCACGGAGTTTGTATGTTCAAGAATCTGCGCTGGACCCTCGTTTTGCTGCTCTTCCTGGTTTACATGATCAACTACCTCGATCGTGTTGCCCTCTCACTGACGGTGCCGCTGGTGGAGAAAGATCTGGCGATCAATGCTGAGCAGTTCGGCATGATATTCGGCAGCTTCTTTTTCGGCTATGCCCTGTTTAACTTTGTCGGCGGCCTCGCCACTGACCGCTTTGGCCCGAAAATCGTGCTGGCCGTGGCGGTGGGTGCCTGGTCCATTTTCTGCGGCATGACCGCACTGGCGACCGGCTTCTGGTCGCTGCTGATTCTGCGTGTGCTATTCGGCATGGCGGAAGGCCCAATCTGCTCCTCAGCCAACAAAGCCATTAACGGCTGGTTCCCGAAAAAACAGGCCGCAACAGCGATGGGCTTACTGAGTGCCGGCTCACCTTTGGGTGGCGCCGTCGCCGGCCCGATCATTGGCTATCTTGCTCTGGCCTATGGCTGGCGTCCGGCGTTTGTGATCGTCTGCTGTATCGGTCTGGTTTGGATGGCGTTCTGGCTCTTCTTTGCCGCTGATAACCCGGCAAAAAGCAAAATTGTCACCGAAAAAGAGCGTCTGCTGATTGATCGCCTGAAAGCCACCAATCCGAATGATGAGGTTGACTTGGCTGAAACGCCGCATCCGTTTGGCTACTACCTGCGCCAGCCGATTATCCTGGTCACGGCGTTTGCCTTCTTCTGCTACAACTACATCCTGTTCTTCTTCCTGAGCTGGTTCCCGGCCTATCTGGTGCAGGCGCACGGCCTGGATATCAAATCCATGAGCATCACCACCATGATCCCGTGGATAGTCGGATTCGTTGGTCTGGCGCTGGGTGGCTGGATCTCCGATAAAATCTTCAATATCACCGGCAAACTGTTGTTGTCCCGTAAAATTGTGCTGGTTGTCTCACTGCTGGCAGCCGCAATTTGTGTGGCACTGGCGGGTACGATAAAAGAAGTGGTTCCCGCCGTTATGATGATGTCGGTGTCGATTTTCTTTCTCTATATCACCGGCGCGATCTACTGGGCGATTATTCAGGATGTGGTACACAAGAGTCGTATCGGCAGCATCAGCGGCTTTATCCATCTGGTGGGTAGCCTCTCCGGCATCATCGGGCCGATCGTCACCGGCTTTATTGTCCAGCACACCGGTAAATTCGATAGCGCCTTTGTACTGGCGGGTTGTGTCGCCGCGCTGGGGGCTTTCCTGGTGCTGTTCGTGATTCGCAGTCCGAAATCCCAGGATAAACCGGTTTCGGTCTGAGTGTTGTTCCGCTAACAGAACGATGATTTCGGGGCGCCATGCGCCCCGTTTGCCATAAGGACGGAGTATGTTACAGATTGATCGCCTGCCCGCTGAGGTCCAGCGCCCCACTTACGACCGCAGCAATTTAAAGACTCGCATGGTACATATTGGTTTTGGTGCGTTTCACCGCGCGCATCAGGCACTCTGCAGCGATAAGCTGGCTGAACAGGGCAGTGACTGGGGCTACTGCGAAGTTAACCTCAACAGCGGCAATCTGATTCAGGCTCTGCGTGAGCAAAATCTGCTCTATACCCTGACAGAGATGGCCGATGACTCACTGCAAACCCGGGTCATTGGCGTGATTACTCAGGCGCTGCACGGCAAAAGTGATGGGATTGAGGCGGTGATCAACGCAATGAGTCAGCCAGAGGTGGCCATTGTCTCTATGACCGTCACCGAGAAAGGCTATTGCCATCAGCCCGCCAGTGGAAATTTAAACCCCGATCATCCTGACATCGTGCACGATCTGCAGAATCCAGACTCGCCTCGCTCGCTGCCGGGTCTGATTCTGGCCGCGATTCGCCGCCGGCGGAAGCAGGATCTGCCTGCGTTCAGCGTCATGTCCTGCGACAACATGCCGGAAAATGGTCACGTCATCCGTAATGTGATTGTGCAGCTGGCACAGTATCAGGATCCGGCGCTGGCAGACTACATTCAGCAGCACATCACCTTCCCCTCCACCATGGTGGATCGCATCGTTCCGGCCATGACCGATGCGGCATTTGCCGCGCTGAACGCGCGCCTGGGTTGCAGCGATCCCGTTGCGGTTGAAGCGGAACCCTTCTTCCAGTGGGTGATCGAAGATAACTTCGTTAATGGTCGTCCGGCGTGGGAAAAAGCAGGCGCAGAGCTGGTCAGCGATGTCCTGCCCTATGAAGAGATGAAACTGCGGATGTTGAATGGCAGCCACTCTTTCCTGGCCTATCTTGGCTTCCTGGCCGGTTATGAGTACATCAGCGACTGCATGGCCGATCCTCATTTCCGCGCCGCCGCCCGTTCACTGATGGTGGATGAGCAAGCCCCGACGCTGCGCACTCAGGGCGTGGATCTCAATGCATACGCCGATTCGCTGATTGCCCGTTATGAAAACCGTGCGATTAAACATCGCACCGGACAGATTGCCACTGACGGCACCCAGAAGCTGCCACAACGTATGCTTGATAGCCTGCGCTGGCACCTGCAGCGCGGCAGCGACTGCGACCTGCTGCTGCTGGGCGTGGCGGGCTGGATGCGCTATGTCGGCGGCATTGATGAGAAGGGTCAGCCGATTGAGATTCGTGATCCGATGAAAGCGCAACTGGCAGAATGCGTCGCCAGCAGCGAAGAGGGTGAAGCGCGTGTTCGGGCGTTACTCTCCATGCGCGAAGTGTTTGGCGACGATCTGGCGCAGAATGCCGATGTGGTCGGCCGACTGACCGCCTGGTATAACAAACTGACCGCTCAGGGCGCGCGCACGACGGTGCATCAGTCTCTCAACCGCAGCTAAAAGGGCTGGCGCAGACGCAGCGCGCTGATTAGACTGGCACTTTCCCATCGCGCTGGCTTTTGCCAGCCGTAATATGGATATTGCTGCATGTCGATCGCCTATACCATTACGACCAGCGAACCGGTAAATCAGCAGATTTACCGGTATCTGCGCAAAGATATTGTCACCTGCGCAATTCAGCCAGGCTCGCTGCTTTCTGAAAAGGAAGTGTCCGCGCGCTTCAACGTCTCACGCCAGCCGGTGCGCGAAGCGTTCATCAAGCTGGCTGAAGCCGGACTGGTACAGGTATTGCCGCAGCGCGGCACCTTTGTGCGCAAAATCTCCGCTAAGCGGGTAGCGGATGGCCGCTTTATCCGTGAAGCGGTGGAAGTGTCGGTGGTTCGTCGTGCGGCGCTGGAGATAGACGATTCGTCGCTGATGGCGCTGGAACATAACCTGCAGCTGCAGCGCATGGCTGCTGAGCGCCATGACAGCCAGGCTTTTCTTACGCTGGACGATGAGTTTCATCGCCTGATCGCTGAAAGTATCGACTGCAAGCTGGCCTGGGAGACGGTGGAGAACATCAAAGCGGCAATGGACCGCGTGCGCTTTCTGACGCTGAGTGAAGTCTCGCCGCCAGAAAAGCTGATTGAGCAGCATGAAGAGATTTTTGCCGCGCTCAAGGGCCATGACGACAATGCCGCCGAAGCGGCGATGCGTCGCCACCTGCAGGAGATGATCTTCTCAATCACCCCCATTGCCGAGCGTAACAGCGCCTGGTTTGAAGCACCCTAATCGCTCATCACCCGCACCGCCTGAATTTCAGGCCGGTGCGGGTCTTCGCCGTCACCACCATTGATGAAAATGGTGAACCGGCCCGATGCCCTTCCCGACCTCCAGCGTATCTGCCATTAACAACGCCTGTTGTAACCAGTTTTTGGCTTCCCCAATCGTCTCTGCCCAGTCAGCATGACGCGGACGCAACGCGGCTAAGGCGGCCGACAGCGTGCAGCCGGTGCCATGGGTGTGACGGGTGTTGACGCGAGACGTGCTGAATCGCTGCTCAGTGGAATGCGTGATCAGCCAGTCCGGGCTCTCTGCCGCCGTAAGATGTCCGCCTTTCATCAGCACAGCCTGACAGCCCAGCGCCAGCAATGCCCGTCCCTGCTCGCGCATCTCCGCCTCATCGCTGGCGACAGCACAGTTGAGCAACGCCGCCGCTTCCGGCAGATTCGGTGTGATCAACGAGACCTGCGGCAATAACAGCTCACGTACGCTGGCCACGGCGTCTGGCGAGAGCAGCGCATCGCCACTTTTTGCGACCATCACTGTATCCAGTACCACAAACGGGATATCAGCCTTTCTCAGCCGGGCAGCAACCTGCTCTACGATAGCCGTTTCTGACAGCATGCCAATTTTTGCGCTGTCGATGCGCACATCACTCAGCACCGAATCGAGCTGGGCGGCAACAAAGTCAGGTGCAATCCGGTAAACAGACTGCACGCCTTGCGTGTTTTGTGCCACCAGCGCGGTTATGACGCTGGTGCCATAGGCGCCCAGAGCCGAGAAAGTTTTCAGATCGGCCTGAATGCCTGCCCCGCCGCTGGGATCGGTACCGGCAATCGTCAGGGCATTAATGCGCTTCATTGCCCACCTCCAGCGTCCAGAGGGCATCAATAAACGCGGTGGCAAAACTGCCCGGCCCGGCAGCCTGCGCCGCTGCCTTTTCTCCCGCCAGGGCCATGACCTGACAGGCGGCCGCGACATTCATTAGACGATCACCAGGCAGACTGCTGAAGCCCGCTACCACGGCGGAGAGTGCACAGCCGGTGCCCACCACCCGTGTCATTAACGGGCTTCCACCGCTTATGGCGAGGATCCGCTGACCATCCGTGGCGTAGTCCACTTCACCGGTGACGATCACCAGCGTTTTCCAGGTCTCAGCGAGTTGCTGTGCTGCATCAATTGCCGCATCCGCCTGATGCAGTGTATCAACGCCCCGCCCGCCACTGGCCTGCTGTGCCAGCGCCAGAATCTCTGATGCATTGCCGCGGATCACCGCCGGTTGCTGACTCAATAACCGCTGACAGAAGTCACTGCGCAGCGTCAGCGCGCCGACCGCAACCGGATCGAGTGTCCAGGGTGTGCCCGCCAGATTAGCGGCAGTGATGGCAGCCTGCATCGCCTGCTGCCGTTCGCGGGTTAACGTGCCCACATTAATCAGCAGCGCATCGGCCAATTCACTGAACTCTGCGGCTTCTTCCGGATCGATCACCATCGCCGGTGAGGCATTAAGTGCCAGCAGTACATTGGCGGTGAAGTTCTGAACCACGTCATTGGTCATGCAGTGCACCAGCGGTGACTGACGGCGGAAAGTGTGCAGGATGGGCGCGAAGTGCGCGGCAGAAAGGTGTTGAGATTGATGTGTCATCGTAGCTCCCAACCGGCGAACAAGAAGGCGAATGCGGTCAGGCATCAGACTTCCCTACGCTGGCATTATCCAGTTCAGGTCAGCGGGTTTTTCTCAGCCCTTTCCGTGTGGAAAGCGGCACCCCGAGTCGTGTTACGGCTTGCAGCATAGGAGAGCTATACGGTGAAAGCAAGCGACACCTGTCGGGGAAATAATCCGTGCTGAAACAATTCATATGATCCCGATCAACGCCTGAGGTCACAAAAAAAGGCTTAATGCTGCGGGTTAACGAAACACCTCTTTATAGTTAGCTTTATTTATCCCCCTGACAGGAAATATTTCCTGCAGTGTCTCTGACTGCATAATAATAATTAACCTGCTTGCAGCATCATCGTAAAAAATATTTTATTTCATGAGGTTAGTTACCTCCTGAAGCGGAACTTCATACTATGCAGGATGTATGATGCGATTTTTAGCGCTTATTCCACACCGTCATCGATGGCAGGATATTATTATTGAACGTCAGGGTGCCGTCGCACCCAGTGGCAGATATTATTTTTCAACCTATATTTCCGCACGCTGCTCAGGCTGTAACGAAATAATCCATCGCGTCTATTATCGTGATATCACCGATGAACAGGCGCGTCGCTGGCTAGATTAGTCGCCCTCACGGCGGAGGGTTCAGACACCGTTCCAGTTAACAGTTAGTTAGCAATTTGTTAGTCTGATAACTAATCATCGCCTGATCAGACGCCCTCTATGCCACTGCTGTTTGAAAGCTTAAGCCATCAAATTTATCTCTCAGCTCCGCTGTTTATCCTGATCTTACTGGGATACTGCCTGACACGCCTCGGAAAATGGCCTGCCAGCATCAGCGAAGGGATGAACCGCTTTGTGTTTAACGTTGCACTGCCCTGCATGCTGTTTCGGGTAATGAGTACCTTCTCACAAAGCCCGCCGGTGGATGCGCGCCTGTTACTGGCCTTCTTCGGCAGTTGCCTGCTGGTGTTTATCGTGGGGCGACTGCTGGCAACAAGGCTGTTCGATCTGGATGGCGTGGCGGCTTCAGTCTTTGCCCTGGGCGGTATCTTCTCTAATAACGTGATGCTGGGGATCCCGGTGGCCACCGTGTTACTCGGGCCAGAAGCGCTGCCGCCGGTGGCGCTGGTGCTGGTGTTTAACAGCCTGATCCTGTGGACTTTACTGACCGTTTCAGTCGAGTGGGCGAAGCAGGGCAGCTTCTCGCTGAATGGCCTTTGGCGCACATTGATCGGTGTGCTGAAGAATCCGCTCATCATCGGCATTCTCAGCGGTACAGCCTGGAGTTTTCTGCAACGCCCGTTGCCACTGCTGGCCGCTGAACCATTAAAGATGCTGGCCTCGCTGGCCGCGCCGCTGTCGCTGGTCACGCTGGGCATGAGCCTGGCGCACTATCGGGTGCGGGACGGCTTAAAAGAGAGCTACACCATTTGCCTGCTGAAGCTGGTGCTGCAACCGATGACGGTATGGGCTATCGCGTGGCTGACCGGTCTGCCGCCGCTGGAGAGTAAAGTGGTAGTCCTGCTGGGATCAATGGCGGTGGGAGTAAACGTTTATCTGATGTCGCAGAAGTTTAATGTCATTACCGGCCCGGCGGCGGCCAGCATGCTCTTTTCTACGGTGTTTGCCGCGGTAACGACGCCGATATGGATGATGCTGATGACGCTGGCGGGCTATTAACAGACTAAAAAAAGCCCCTCAGCACGAATGCTGAAGGGCTATTGTCTGTCTGACTAAACGTTATTAAGCTGATTTAGTGCGAATCAGATAGTCAAAAGCGCTCAGTGAGGCTTTTGCGCCTTCGCCGCTGGCAATAATAATCTGCTTGTACGGCACGGTGGTGCAGTCGCCCGCCGCGAACACGCCTTTCAGGCTGGTTTCGCATTTACCATCGATGATGATCTCACCCATTTTATTGCGCTCAACCGCGCCTTCCAGCCACGGGGTATTTGGCAGCAGACCGATCTGAACGAAGATACCAGAGAGCGGCAGCTCATGGGTGGTCTGCGTCGTACGGTCAAGATAGTGCAGGCCGGTCACTTTAGTGCCGTCGCCTTTCACTTCGGTGGTCTGCGCGTTCAGGATGACATCAACGTTCTTCAGGCTACGCAGCTTATCCTGCAATACCTGGTCGGCACGCATCTCACCGGCAAACTCCAGCAGCGTAACATGTTCAACGATACCCGCCAGGTCAATGGCTGCTTCAACGCCGGAGTTACCGCCGCCGATCACTGCCGTACGCTTGCCTTTAAACAGCGGGCCATCGCAGTGTGGGCAGTAGGTGACGCCTTTGGTGCGATACTCTTCCTCACCCGGCACACCCATGTTGCGCCAGCGTGCGCCGGTCGCCAGAATGATACTGCGTGACTTCAATACTGCGCCGGAGGCGGTTTCGATGGCATGCAGTCCGCCCTCTTTCGCCGCCGGGATCAATTTGATGGCGCTCTGGCTTTCAATGACATCCACATTGTAATCATCAACGTGTGCGCGCAGTGAACCTGCCAGTTTCGCGCCTTCGGTTTTCGGTACGGAAATATAGTTTTCGATATCCACCGTATCCAGTACCTGGCCGCCAAAACGTTCGCCCATCAGGCCAGTACGGATACCCTTACGCGCTGAGTAGATGGCTGCCGCTGCACCCGCCGGGCCACTGCCGATAATCAGGACTTCATAGGCGTCACGCTTGTTCAGCTCTTCCGCTGCACGTTTATCCGCGTTGGTATCTACTTTGCTGACGATTTCCGCCAGGCTCATGCGGCCCTGACCAAACTCCTTACCATTCAGGTAAACCGCTGGCACGCCCATCACGTTGCGTTCCTGAATCTCGTTCTGGAACAGGCCACCGTCGATAGCGGTGTGGCTGATGCGCGGGTTAATCACCGCCATCAGGTTCAGCGCCTGGACGACGTCCGGGCAGTTATGGCATGAGAGTGAATAATAGGTTTCGAAATGGAAGTCGCTGTCCAGCGCGGCGATCTGGTCCAGCAGGCTCTGTGCTTCTTTAGACGGATGCCCACCGGTCTGTAACAGTGCCAGCACCAGTGAGGTAAATTCGTGACCCAGAGGTGAACCGGCAAAACGCGGGCCGCTGTTCGAACCTGGGTTGGTGATCAGAAATGAGGGCTTACGCACCTGACGATCGTTCTCTTCGCGGAAGCTGACTTTGTCAGACAAGCCGGCGATATCAACCAACAGTTCACGGATCTCGGTTGATTTTGCACCCTCATCCAGGGTGGCAATCAACTCAACAGGTCTGGTTAATTTCTCAAGGTAGGCCTTGAGCTGGGTTTTCAAATTTGTGTCGAGCATAGTGATATCCTGGTCAAAAAATCGGGTGCCGCAGCACCCGATTGGAGAATGATCGAAAGAGCAAAGCGGGATTAGATTTTGCCAACCAGGTCCAGAGACGGAGCCAGTGTTGCATCACCTTCTTTCCATTTAGCCGGGCACACTTCACCTGGGTGAGAAGCCACGTACTGAGCCGCTTTCACTTTACGCAGCAGGTCAGAGGCGTCACGGCCAATGCCTTCAGCGGTGATTTCGATTGCCTGGATTACGCCTTGCGGGTCAACGATGAACGTCCCACGGTCAGCCAGACCTTCGTCTTCACGCATGATTTCGAAGTTACGGGTCAGCGCGCCAGTCGGGTCACCGATCATTGTGTATTTGATCTTCGCGATGGTGTCTGAAGAACCGTGCCAGGCTTTGTGGGTAAAGTGGGTGTCGGTAGAAACGGAGTAGATGTCTACGCCCAGTTTCTGGAACTCTTCGTAATGGTCAGCTACGTCGCCCAGTTCGGTCGGGCAGACGAAGGTGAAGTCAGCTGGATAGAAGAAGAACACACTCCATTTACCTTCAACGTCTTTCTCGGTTACGTCGATGAATTCGCCGTTTTTGAATGCTGCGTTTTTGAACGGCTTAATTTTGGTATTGATAATAGACATCTGGTGGCCTCCGTTAAAATATGTGATGCAGGTTACATAATTTTCGGGCCAACATCTAATATGCGGACGTTATCAATCTGATAAACGAAAGCTATCAAACGCTGAGAGCCTGATGCTCTCTGGCCCGGCAGGCAGTGTACAGCGATTTACGTGACATTTAACCCGCTTTATCTTTTACATGATCTTTTAGGCACGTCTCCGCTAATCACTGCTAGTTTTGTAAGACCAGATGATAAGGAGCTGACCCGTGGAGATTCGTCCGTTTACTGAAGCCGACCGTCCTTTCCTGCGTACGCTGTTTCTGGCAGCGCGACGACATAACTGGCGCTGGCTGGAGGGCAGCGAGTGGCAACTGGAAGATTTTGATGGCGTTATTCTGGGGGAGACCGTCCTGGTTGCGGAGGCTGATGGCCATCGGGTCGGCTTTGCAGGTCTGCTGGAGAACGACAACTTCCTGCACAGTCTCTATGTCGATCCAGACTGGCAGGGGCGCGGCGTGGGCAGCGCGTTGCTGGAGGCGGTAGAGGCGCGTTTTACCTCAACCGGCGCGCTTAAGTGCCTGCAGAAGAACAAAGCGGCGCAGGCATTTTATCTGAAGCATGGCTGGAAGATGATTTCACAGGGCGAAGGCGAGCACGGCGGTTATGTGCTGATGCACTACCCGCTGGCCTCACAATACGCCAGCGGGTCGGGTCGGGCTTAAAGCGCGCGGAAGGCGATATCGCCAGGGATGACCTCGCCCTGCCAGTAAAGCTGGGCCGCGACGCGTCCGGCCAACTGGCGATACAGCGTAGTAAACTCGCTATCGGGCCGGCGAATCACTGTCGGTTCACCTTCATCAAGATCCTCGCGCAGATCAATGTGCAGTGGCAACTGGGCCAGCAGTTGCGTCTGGTAATCTTCCACCAGTTTCTGCGCGCCGCCGGTGCCGAAAATCGGCTCGTGGAAGCCACACTGGCTGCAGACATGCAGGCTCATATTCTCTACCACGCCCAGCACCGGCACATTGACCTTTTCAAACATGACCAGTCCTTTGCGGGCATCAATCAGGGCGATATCCTGCGGCGTCGTGACCACCAGCGCACCGGTTACCGGCACGTTCTGCGCCAGCGTCAGCTGAATGTCGCCGGTGCCGGGCGGCATATCCAGCACCAGATAATCCAGCTCAGGCCACAGAGTCTCATTCAGCAACTGCATAAGCGCTTTACTGGCCATGGGGCCGCGCCACACCATCGCATTGTCATCCGTGACCAGATAACCAATGGAGTTGGTGGCCAGCCCATGTGCCATGATCGGCGCCATATGGGTCCCATCCGGCGAGGTTGGCCGCTGGTCCTGAGTCCCAAGCATGTTCGGCACAGACGGGCCGTAGATATCCGCGTCAAGAATGCCGACGCGCGCGCCCTCAGCTGCCAGCGCCAGTGCCATATTTACGGCGGTGCTGGATTTACCCACGCCGCCTTTGCCGGAGCTGACCGCAATAATGTTTTTAACCCCGTTAACGCCCGGCTGGTTTTTCACCCGCTTCAGGGTGGCGATATCGTGGCTGAGCCGCCAGTCGATGGCGCGTGCGCCGGTCTGACGCAGCAGGTCGGCGCTTACCTGCTCTTTCAGGGCATCGAACCCGCTGGCCCACGCAAACGGCATCAGCAGTTCAACATGCAGCGTTCCATCCAGCTGCGCCACGTGGTGCAGCGCTTTCAGCGAGGTGAGATTCTGTTTAAGGGTCGGATGCTCAAAGCTTCTCAATACGCCCGCTACGATGGCGCGCAGGCCCTCTGGCGTATGCGGTTCCCGGGATTGTACTGTCATCCCCTGCTCCTTATTTCTGCTGTGCTTACGCTGTGTTTCAGCGATGTATTGTCAATGATATCAGATGCTCGTGGATCTGCGGCGACTGGCGGGGTGAATCCCTTATGTTTACGCAGGAGAAGCCATCAGTTACCATCTAAGCCCGTTTTTTCAATCAACAGAAAGCTACGCAAACTATGACTCAAGTCGCTAAAAAAATTCTGGTAACGTGCGCACTGCCTTACGCGAACGGATCAATCCATCTCGGCCACATGCTCGAGCATATCCAGGCAGATATTTGGGTGCGTTACCAACGAATGCGTGGCAATCAGGTTTATTTCATTTGCGCCGATGATGCGCACGGCACGCCTATCATGCTGAAAGCTCAGCAGCTGGGCATTGCGCCGGAGCAGATGATTGCAGAAATGAAAAGCGAGCATGAAGCCGACTTTGCCGGTTTCAACGTCAGCTATGACAATTATCACTCCACTCACGGCGATGAAAACCGCGAGCTGTCTGCGCTGATTTACGGCCGCCTGAAAGAGAACGGTTTTATTAAAAACCGCACCATTTCCCAGCTTTACGATCCGGAAAAAGGGATGTTCCTGCCGGACCGTTTTGTGAAAGGCACCTGCCCGAAATGTAAGTCACCTGATCAATACGGCGACAACTGTGAAGTCTGCAGCGCGACCTACAGCCCGACCGAGCTGATCGATCCGAAGTCTGTGGTTTCTGGTGCGACGCCAGTTCTGCGCGACTCTGAGCACTTCTTCTTTGATCTGCCGTCCTTCAGCGCCATGCTGCAGGCGTGGACCCGCTCCGGTGCGCTGCAGGATCAGGTGGCGAACAAAATGCAGGAGTGGTTTGAGTCAGGCCTGCAGCAGTGGGATATCTCACGCGATGCGCCTTACTTCGGCTTTGAAATTCCGGATGCGCCAGGCAAATACTTCTACGTCTGGCTGGATGCGCCTATCGGCTACATGGGCTCGTTCAAGAACCTGTGCGACAAGCGCGGCGACATCGACTTCGACGAATTCTGGCGTAAAGACTCCACCACCGAGCTGTATCATTTCATCGGTAAAGATATCGTCTATTTCCATAGCCTGTTCTGGCCAGCGATGCTGGAAGGCAGCAACTTCCGCAAGCCGAACAATCTGTTTGTACACGGCTATGTCACCGTTAACGGTGCCAAGATGTCGAAGTCGCGCGGCACCTTTATCAAAGCCAGCACCTGGCTGCAACATCTGGATGCCGACAGCCTGCGTTACTACTACGCGGCGAAACTCTCTTCACGTATCGACGACATCGACCTGAATCTGGAAGATTTCGTCCAGCGCGTAAATGCCGACATCGTCAACAAAGTGGTTAACCTGGCGTCACGTAACGCAGGCTTCATTACCAAACGCTTTGAGGGCAAACTGGCAGCAGAACTGGCCGATCCGGCGCTCTATCAGACCTTCGTTGATGCGTCAGAGAAGATTGGTGATGCCTGGGCTGCGCGCGAATACAGCCGTGCTATCCGTGAAATTATGGCGCTGGCCGACCTGGCGAACCGTTATGTCGATGAGCAGGCTCCGTGGGTGGTCGCGAAGCAGGAAGGCCGTGATGCCGATCTGCAGGCCATCTGCTCAATGGGCATTAACCTGTTCCGCATTCTGATGACCTGGCTGAAGCCGGTGCTGCCGTCACTGAGCGCCCGTGCAGAGGGCTTCCTGAACTGTGAATTGAGCTGGGATGCCATTGCGCAGCCGCTGCTGGATCATCAGGTTGCGCCATTCAAAGCACTCTACAGCCGCATTGAAATGGCGAAGGTTGAGGGACTGATTGACGCCTCAAAAGAGGATGCTGCCGCAGCAAGTGCACCAGCCGCAACCGGTCCGCTGGCAGATGCGCCGATTGGTGACACCATCACCATCGACGATTTCGCCAAAGTGGATATGCGCGTTGCGCTAATCGAGCAGGCGGAACGGGTTGAAGGTTCAGACAAGCTGCTGCGTCTGCAACTCGACCTGGGCGGTGAAAAGCGTCAGATTTTCTCGGGCATCCGCGCCGCTTATCCTGATCCCTCTGTGCTGGTCGGTAAAATGACCATCATCGTGGCCAACCTGGCGCCGCGTAAAATGCGCTTCGGCATCTCCGAAGGTATGGTGCTGTCAGCGGGTCCGGGCGGGAAAGATCTGTTCGTGTTGTCCGTTGATAGCGGTGCTGTACCGGGCATGCCGGTTAAGTAAAGGTCTGCCCTCTGCGGTTTAAACTGTAAAGCACACTGCCGTTCTGAAACCCTTCGTGCCTTAGCTCTGGCGCGAAGGGTTTTCTCTTCTCTGTTCCCACGACTACCCAACCTCTCCTTTTCTTTCCCGGCACGCTTCACCCGGCACTGCCCTGTACCCATAAGTGTGATCGCTAGCACGCTAAGCGGTTAATGCGTATGATGAAGCTCAGTGAAAACAGGAGCCTGCCATGCTCACCGTGCTGTCTGTCTGCGGACGTTATCTTCGCGCTTTTATCATCATTTATCTCTGCTTATACGCCGGTATCGGTATCGCCTCGCTGCTGCCTATAAAAATGCCCGGCAGCATTCTGGGGATGTTAATTCTGTTTGCCCTGCTTGCGTCACAGATTCTGCCAGTCAACTGGGTGAAGCCGGGATGCCATCTGCTGATTCGCTACATGGCGCTGCTGTTTGTGCCGATTAGCGTCGGGGTAATGAGCTACACCGATATTCTTACCGCGCAGTTCGGCCCTATCGTTGTCTCCTGCGTCGTCAGCACCCTGCTGGTCCTCTCCATTGTTGGCGTAAGTGCCCACAAGCTTCACAGCCGCCGTCCGGCCGGGGGGTCTGCTGATGAGTGAGATATGGTGGTCGCTGCCATTGACGCTGGCCGCCTTTTTTCTGGCGCGCAAGCTGGCGATAAAACTGAAGATTTCGCTGCTCAATCCGCTGCTGGTGGCGATGGCGATCATTATCCCGATACTGCTGCTGTTACAGCTGCCCTACTCGCGCTATTTCGCAGGCAGTGAGATTCTCAATCAGCTGTTGCAACCGGCCGTGGTTGCGCTGGCATTGCCGCTGTATGAGCAGATGCACCAGATTCGTGCCCGCTGGAAGTCCATTATCGGCGTCTGCTTTATTGGCAGTGTGACCGCCATGAGTTCAGGTACTGCTATTGCTCTGTGGATGGGTGCCACGCCCGAAATTGCCGCCACGATCATGCCCAAATCCGTGACCACACCCATCGCGATGGCTGTCTCCGGCTCGCTGCATGGTATCCCCGCTATCAGCGCTATATGTGTACTTATTGCCGGTGTGCTGGGTGCGGTGTTCGGGCACACGGTACTGAATCTGCTGGGCGTGAAGTCTAAAGCCGCGCGCGGACTGGCAATTGGCAATGCGTCACATGCCCTGGGCACAGCACGCGCGGCCGAGCTCGACTATCAGGAGGGCGCCTTCAGTTCACTGGCGCTGGTGATCTGCGGCATCATCACCTCACTGCTGGCGCCCTTTATTTTTCCGCTCCTGCTGCACTGGTTTGGCTGAAACTTTGCGATAGATCTCGCAAAGTTGAAACATGCAACACAGGTTACATTGTCAGAGCGATGTGGATCACATATAAACCGGTGACTGGCACATCGCCCTGCTGAATTTAATGAGGCTCACATGCAATCCCGTTTCCTCTCCGCTTTTGAGGCATTGCCGTCAACGCTGCAAACTGCACTGGTTCCCCTGCTGAACGAGGCTGACTTCAACGCCGTGCTCAGCGCCGACCAGGTCGCCTCGCTGCAACAACAGACCCAGATGGATGCCGATGCACTGGCGCTGGCGCTGCTGCCTCTGGCGGCGTCCTGCGCCGTGGCTACCGTGTCGCATTTTAACGTCGGGGCGATTGCCCGTGGCGTCAGCGGCAACTGGTACTTCGGGGCCAACATGGAATTTGTCGGCACGGCGATGCAGCAGACGGTTCACGCCGAGCAGAGCGCCATTACCCATGCGTGGCTGCGTGGCGAGCGCCAGCTTGAGACGATAACCGTTAACTACACGCCGTGCGGGCACTGCCGTCAGTTTATGAACGAGCTGAACAGCGGCACCAGCATTCGGATCAGCCTGCCAAAGCGCGCGATCAGCACCCTGGCCGACTATCTGCCCGATGCCTTTGGCCCACGCGATCTCGACATCACAACCTTCCTGATGGACGAGGTTGATCATGGTTACGTGGCCGTGGGCGATGAACTGGTACAGGCCGCCGTGGCCGCCGCCAATGCCAGCCATGCGCCTTACAGTCAGTCACACGCTGGTGTTGCCCTGCTGACCCAGGATGGCGCGATTGTCGCGGGTCGCTATGCGGAAAATGCCGCGTTCAACCCAAGCTTCCCGCCACTTCAGGCGGCGCTGGTCTTGCTGAACATGCAGGGCGGCGATGTTCATCAGATAAAAAAAGCGGTTTTAGCTGAAGCAGAAAATGCCACGTTAAGCCAGTTTGCCGCCACACAGGCAACACTTGAGACATTTGGTTGCGGTGAGCTGCTGCAGGTGACGCTGTACAAAGCATAACCCGCTGTCAGAGAGGCCACAGTTTTGTGAGCTTTTATGAACAAACGCTGTACTTCTGCGGGAAATTTCATAGGATCTGGCGCCAGAATTCACGTGATCACAAATTACTCTGAATAATTCAGGTTGCAGGATGGCACCGCGGTCGTGAATCTTTCTGGAGCGGTTACCCTGCCGCTGCCGGGCCTGCAGTCTGAGCTATAACGGGTAAGAAAACTGGCGCTACCTTTCCGGCGTGACGCCAGACAACACTGCAACCGGAGCATCACTGCATGGAACTCGACTACGAAAGTAAACGCCCGCTGTATATCCCTTATGCTGGCCCGATTTTGCTGGAATTTCCCCTGTTAAACAAAGGCAGCGCCTTCAGTATCGAAGAACGTAACGAATTCAACCTCAATGGTCTGCTGCCAGAAGCCGTAGAATCGATTGAAGAACAGGCGCAGCGTGCCTGGCGTCAGTTCCAGGACTTCAAAAACAATAACGATAAGCATGTCTACCTGCGCAACATCCAGGACACCAACGAAACGCTGTTTTACCGCCTGCTGGATAACCATCTCGAAGAGATGATGCCGATTATCTACACCCCGACCGTTGGCGCAGCGTGTGAACACTTCTCTGAAATCTACCGCCGTGCGCGTGGCGTGTTCATCTCCTACCCAAACCGCGATCGCATCGAAGATATGCTGCAAAACGCCACCAAGCAGAATGTGAAGGTCATTGTGGTGACTGATGGCGAACGTATTCTGGGCCTCGGCGATCAGGGCATCGGTGGCATGGGTATCCCGATTGGTAAGCTTTCGCTGTATACCGCCTGTGGCGGCATCAGCCCGGCGTACACGCTGCCGGTTGTGCTGGATGTCGGCACCAACAATCAGCAGTTGCTGAACGATCCGCTCTACATGGGCTGGCGTCATCCGCGTATCACTGGCGAAGAGTATGATACGTTCGTGAATGAGTTTATTCAGGCCGTTAAGCGCCGCTGGCCGAAAGTGCTGTTGCAGTTTGAAGATTTCGCCCAGAAGAATGCTATGCCGCTGCTGAACCGCTATCGCGATGAAGTCTGCTGCTTTAACGACGATATTCAGGGCACCGCCGCCGTGACCGTTGGCACGCTGATTGCGGCCAGCCGCGCAGCCGGTAGCCGCCTGTGCGAGCAGAAAGTGGTGTTCCTGGGTGCCGGTTCTGCGGGTTGCGGAATCGCTGAACAGATCATTGCGCAGATGAAATCAGAAGGTCTGAGTGATGATGAAGCGCGTGGCCGGGTAATGATGGTGGATCGCTTTGGTCTGTTGACTGATAAGCTCCCCAACCTGCTCGACTTCCAGAGCAAGCTGGTGCAGAAAAGCGAAAACCTGCAGACCTGGGATATCACCAATGATTCCATTTCGCTGCTGGATGTCGTACGCAATGCGAAACCCGATATTCTGATTGGTGTCTCCGGCCAGCCGGGTCTGTTCACCGAAGAGATCATTCGCGAGATGCACAAGCACTGTAAGCGCCCTATCGTGATGCCGTTGTCGAACCCGACATCACGCGTGGAAGCCACACCTGCGGATATCATTGCCTGGACTGACGGTGCCGCGCTGGTCGCCACGGGCAGCCCGTTCTCACCGGTGAGCTGGAATGGTAAAACCTATCCGATTGCGCAGTGCAACAACTCCTATATCTTCCCCGGTATTGGGCTGGGTGTGATTGCGTCAGGCGCCAGCCGCGTTACCGATACCATGCTGATGACCGCCAGCCGTGCGCTCGCCGACTGTTCACCGCTGGTGAATGAAGGCGAAGGCCCGGTGCTGCCTGAGATTAAAGATATTCAGGGTGTGTCGAAAATCATTGCGATGGAAGTGGGTAAAGCGGCTCAGCTGGCGGGTGTCGCCGTAGTGACCTCAGAGGATGTGTTGTCACAGGCTATCGCCAACAACTTCTGGCTGCCGCAGTATCGTCATTATCGTCGTACCTCGATTTAACCTTCAGACTGCCGGATCGCAGGCGATCCGGCAGTGTTCAAAAATAGCACAGCCAGCCGGCAGTAACTTGCTTCACTGCGACAGCTCAAGTAGCCTTGTCCCATCTCAACATTCTGACATCGAGTCTCCAGGCGCATGCTGAAACGCGTTTCCATTGGTCTGCTTTTCATCATCTTACTGATGATGGCAACGGCGCTCGGCCTTGATCGTTGGATCAGCTGGAAAACTGCGCCTTTTATCTACGAAAATGTCGCCTCTTTACCCCATCGTCAGGTTGGCGTGGTGCTGGGTACGGCTAAATATTATCGTACCGGCGTCATCAATCAGTATTACCTCTATCGCATTCAGGGCGCGCTGAACGCCTACAACAGCGGCAAGGTCAATTACCTGCTGCTGAGTGGTGATAACGCGCTGCAAAGTTATAACGAGCCGATGACCATGCGACGCGACCTCATCAAAGCTGGTGTCGATCCGGCTGATATCGTGCTCGATTATGCCGGGTTCCGTACGCTGGACTCCATCGTTCGCACACGTAAAGTGTTTGATACCAACGATTTCATTATTATCACGCAGCGTTTTCACTGTGAGCGTGCGCTGTTTATCGCCTTACAGCTGGGCATTCAGGCGCAGTGCTATGCGGTGCCCTCACCTAAAAACATGCTCAGCGTGCGCTTCCGTGAAGTCGGTGCCCGACTGGGCGCGCTGGCGGACCTCTTTCTGCTCAAGCGTGAACCTCGCTTCTTAGGTCCGCTGGTACCTATTCCCGCCGTACGCGATGTCCCTGAAGATGCGCAGAGTTACCCTGCGGTGACGCCGGAGCAGCTGCTGGAGCTGGAACAAAAACTGCGGAAATAGCTGGCGCTCAGCGGCTTCTTTTAGCTTTGCTGAAATCGCATTGTTAGCACTTTGCTGCGGTCTGGCAGCAAGGTACAAGGTTCAGGGAATTCTGACAGCAACGACTAAGCTCAACGCGCAGGGAACAGGGTCAGAAGAGGAAAGCGTCCCGCGCCATGGATGGCGCGGGCCGAGCGTGTCATGGATGACGGCCTTTGCGACTTTCCGATCTGACCCTGTTCCCTTCGCTGACTCGATCTCACAGCAATTCCTCACAACATCTGCCCATAAAAAAAGCGACCCAAAGGTCGCTTTCTTAGCGTTGAATCAGACTTACTTCTTACGAGAGTATTTCAGTGAATCCAGCGCAACGGCGAAGATAATGATGCCGCCTTTAATGATGTACTGCCAGTAAGGGTTGACGCCGATATAGGTCAGACCGTAGTTGATAACGGTGAAGATCAGTACACCGGTCACGACGCCCGCTACGCTACCCACACCACCGGCAAAGGAGACGCCGCCGACCACACAGGCCGCAATCGCATCCAGCTCATACATAAAGCCGAGGTTGTTGGTGGCAGAACCGATACGACCCGCTTCCAGCATCCCGCCGAAGGCGTAGAATACACCTGACAGGGCATAGATCATGATCAGGTTCATCGGGACGTTCACGCCAGAGACTTTCGCCGCTTCCGGGTTACCGCCGATAGCAAAAATGTTTTTGCCGAAGCGGGTTTTGTTCCACAGCACCCAGACGAAAATAATGGCAATCACAGCGTAGAACGTGATGAACGACAGTTTGAAATCACCAAAGCGCAAGAAGCCCTGGGTGAATTTCGAGAAGCCCGCGTCAAAACCGGCAATCGGTGATGCACCAACAAAGTCGTAATAGAGTGAGTTGATACCGTAAACGATAATCATGGTGCCCAGCGTGGTGATAAATGGCGTTACCTTCAGGTAAGCAATAATCACACCGTTGACCAGACCAATCACACCGCCGATGATGCACACGGTCAGAATAACCAGTGGAATCGGCACGGTATCCAGCGTCGGGAAGACTTTGTTCGCGTTATCCATCGCCTGCAGCAACGTCGCGGCGACAACCGCAGCCAGACCAACCTGACGTCCGGCTGACAGGTCAGTACCCTGGGTCACAATCAGACCTGCCACACCCAGTGCAATAATAATGCGCACTGAAGATTGGGTCAGAATATTACTCAGGTTCATTAAACTTAAAAACGATGGATCCTGGAAGATGATAATAGCCAGCAATACCAGCAGAACGACGTAAATGCCGCCCTCTTTTAACCAGGTTAGCGCATTCTTTTTTGTGGTCGCTTTCATGTTAACAGCCCTTGCTTCATTAAAGGTGTAATGACGCTAAACGCAATATTTCGTTCTGCGTGGTCGTTTTGGTATCAACTATGCCTGCTACCAGTCCATTACTCATTACCAGAATACGATCGGTAATGCCTAACAGCTCCGGCATTTCAGAAGAGATAATAATGATGCCCTTTTCTTTCTTCGCCAGCTCAGCAATCAACTGGTAAATTTCGAATTTTGCACCAACATCAATACCGCGAGTTGGTTCATCAAGCATCAGGATTTCAGGCTGGGTCAATAACCAGCGGCCAATAATCACTTTTTGCTGGTTACCGCCCGAAAGCGAACCAATTTGAGTATGGTGGCCTGGTGTCTTAACGCGCATAGAATCGATCACCCACTGGGTATCACTCTTCATGCGTTTATTATCCAGCAGCCCCATACTGTTTTTATATTTTTTAATATTGGAAATAAGCGAGTTAAAACCAATATCCAGATAAGCATAAATACCGGTTGAGCGACGCTCTTCCGTCACCAGCGCAAAACCGTGGTTAATGGCTTCGTTGGCGCTGTGATTATTAATCGGTTTACCATGCAGTTTAATGGTGCCGCCCGATTTTTCGCGAATGCCAAACAGCGTTTCGACGATATCGGTACGTTTGGCGCCCACCAGCCCGGCAATGCCGAGTATCTCCCCTTTACGCAGATCAAATGAGATGTCACGAATCGACGGCTGACGCAGCGACGTCAGATTGCGCACCTCAAGAATGGTCTCGCCTGGCACGTTGGTACGGTCAGGGAAACGCTGGTTCAGTGAACGGCCGACCATCATAGCGATGATCTTATCCATATCCAGCCCTTCCAGCGGCTGAGAGGTAATCCACTGACCATCACGCAGAATGGTGATCTCATCGCACAGCTGGAAAATCTCTTCCATCTTGTGCGAAATATAAACAATGCCGCAGCCGCGATCTTTCAGTTTGCGAATAATCGTGAACAGGTGATTAACCTCTTTCTCAGTCAGCGAGGAAGTCGGTTCATCCATAATCACAATTTTCGCGTCGTAAGAGAACGCTTTGGCAATTTCAATCATCTGCATCTGAGATACAGAAAGATTGGCAACTTTGTCGCGCGGATCGATATCGATATCCAGCTCGTCAAAAATCGCTTTTGTATCCTGATACATTTTATCCTGATCGACAAAAAAGCCTTTGCGCGGATAGCGCCCAAGCCACATGTTGTCCATCACGGTACGTTGCAGTACCAGGTTTAATTCCTGATGCACCATCGACACGCCATTTTCCAGCGCCTCTTTGGAGCTTTTATAATCGATCTCGTTACCCTGAAACAGGATACTGCCGGTATCTTTTTTATAGATACCAAACAGGCATTTTAATAATGTGGATTTCCCGGCACCGTTCTCGCCCATTAATGCATGAACAGAGTGAGGCCGCACTTTCAAATTAACATTATCTAACGCTTTAACGCCGGGAAATGATTTTGAAACATTCGTCATTTCCAGCAAATATTCTCGCTGCGCGGTCGTGTTATCACTGGCCATATTTTACCTGGCTAAAAAACGGTGGTGACATAAAAAAGGCGCGACCGCGGTCGCGCCCGTAATCGATCTTATTTCACGAACTGAGACAGATTTTCTTTATCAACCGGCACGTAAGGAACGCGGACGATCTTATCAACCATCTTGAAGTTAGTGCCGTCAGTTGCCGCTTTGCCGTTCGCCAGGTTATTGGCAATATCCAGCGTCGCTTTCGCCTGGTTTTCCGCATCGTTCAGCACGGTACCGGCCAGCGCACCGGATTTAACCAGCGCCAGCGCTTCTGGCAGGGCATCGACGCCGAACACAGGGATTGACGTCATGTTGTGCGCTTTCAGCGCTTCAACCGCACCCATTGCCATCGCATCGTTGTTGGCAATCACCACTTCGATTTTTTTGGCGTTCGGGCCTGACAACCATGCATCCATCTTATCTTTAGCCTGAGCGGTATCCCACATGGCCGTATCCATTGCTAACTGCTGGGTTTTCAGACCATCTTTGTTCAGGGTGTCGATCACATATTTGGTACGGGCTTCTGCATCAGGATGACCCGGCTCGCCTTTCAGCAGCACGAACTGAATGGTGCCATCTTTGTTCAAATCCCAGGCTGGTGTCGCTTTCCAGTGTTTCTCGATCAGCTGACCCTGAATGATGCCGGACTCTTTAGAGTCGGTACCGACATAGTAGGCTTTGTCATAACCAGCCAGCACTTTGGCGTTCGGTTCTTTGTTGAAGAAGACAACCGGCACATCGTTAGCACGCGCTTTGTCTACGATCACCGCAGCGGCAGCCGGGTCAACCAGGTTAATCGCCAGCGCTTTCACGCCTTTTGCCATCAGCACGTCAACCTGATCGTTCTGTTTGGACTGGTCGTTCTGTGAGTCATTCATCAGCAACTGTACGCCACCGATCGCTTTCGCTTCTTTCTCGATGTCTTTACGCACCATTGACATGAAGTTGTCATCGTATTTGTAAATGGTCACGCCGATACGGGTGTCAGCTGCGTGAGCGGTTGCACCAAACATCATGCTGGCAACCAGTGCTGTAAGCGTGAAAACCTTCTTATTCATGGTATCTCCGGTTTTATTATGCAGGGTCTTTTTAGCGCTACCGCGTAACATGCGGGAGAGCAATCGGTAAAACAGATCGGCGCGTCGGCTAACGTAATGGGGATGTTGAGCCGTTGAACACCGTCTAAAACCTGACATCCTTGTGCCTGAATGCTTCCATGAAGAGGGGGTGAACCCTATAACCGGCTACTGAGACCACAACTGATGCCGTTACACTGGCGTTACATAATGTTTCAGTCCGGTAAGACGCTGCCATCATAGTGAGAGCAATGTTAATTAACTGTGAATGTAATCACAGATTGAAAACGGTTACATGCCTGAATCACCTGAATTAGTGACGGACTCCACATTTTGCCGCTGCGCCACCGAATGACGCCGCACCAGCGTCGGCATAAAGATATGTGTTGCGGTGTCATCAAGCAGGCCTGCTGCGCCCTGCAGTGCCAGTTCAGTGGCGATTTTTGCCATAGATACAATGGGATAGCGAACAGTCGTTAACTGTGGGTCGGTGTAACGGGAAATGGGAATATCATCGAAGCCAATGACAGAAAAATGCTGTGGAACCTGAATGCCGTTGTCTTTCAGCGCAGTGAGCGCGCCAGCTGCCATGCCGTCGTTATAGGCAAACACCGCCGTAAGGTTGAGATTGCGCCCCAGCAACTCCACCATCGCTGCTTCACCGCCCTGCATGTCGGGCTCTGCACTGGCTATCCAGCTCTCCTGGGGCCGAATGCCCTGCTCTGCCATCGCCTGCATCCACCCTTCACGACGCTGGGCGACATCTTCGATCGGATGACTGGAGCAGAGATAGCCGATGCGGCTATGTCCCTGTTGTAACAGGGTTCTTGAAGCCATCAATGCGCCAGTGACGTTATCCAGACTGACGCTGCGGTGTTCAAAACCGGGAACGATACGGTTAATGACCACCATGCCGGGTACGTGCTGCATAAAGTCCGCCAGTTCCGCATCCGGCAGTGTTTTTGCATGCACCACCAGCGCGCTGCAGCGCTGACGGATCAGCACTTCAATGGCATGACGCTCTTTCTCTTCCTGATGCCAGGAGTTGCTGATTAACACATGTTTGTGCACGCGCTGCGCTACGGTATCGACTGCTTTAACCAGCGCCCCGAAGAAGGGATCGGAGACATCCATCACCACCACCCCAATCGTGTCGCTGACCTGCGTCGCCAGCGCCTGGGCGTTGGCGTTAGGGCGATAGCCCAGCGCTTCAACCGCCTGTAACACGGTATCACGGGTGTCTGAGGTCACGGCGTTGCTCTGATTAAGGACGCGCGACACGGTCGCCACTGACACGCCAGCCTGACGGGCAACATCACGAATAGTTATCATGCAGCAGTTCCAGAAAGGAAAATTAGGCATCACGCCGGGTTGAACACCGGCGCTATTTTGTCAGGGGCAGGAGGCGTACAGCGTGAATTGCGTCACATCAATGAAAACGGTTACATACAATTCTGTAACCTTTGTGATGACGGTCATTATCTTGCGTTGTCAGTGATGCGTGATCTGCCGGTTGAGAGCAGCGTAAACCGCCGCCAAAGCCATTCCAGCGGACCCTGTGCAAAGAAATGTAACCAGATGAGTGAAAACAGGATATTGAAGAGCCATACCGCAGGCACTATCAGCAGCAGTTCCAGCCGGGTAAAGTGCATATAGAAGCCAAAGCGATAGAACAACGTAGTGCAGATCACGGTCTGAAGCAGGTAGTTGGTCAGCGCCATCCGGCCCACGCACTGGATGGCATAGCTGATGCGCCAGCGCACGATCTGCGGCCAGTAAGCCAGGCAGAGTGCGGTGTAGCCCAGACTAATTAGCGGGCTGGCAAGGTCGCGCGGCGCTTGCAGGTAAAATGCGGTCCAGCGAAACTCCCAATGTAACAGCCATTGCGCTGCCACACCGGCCACCGCAATGGCGAACCCAATGATTAACAGCAGCGCCGCCGCCTGACGATAATGCCGTGCAGGGAATTCGCCAATCAGCCAGCCGCTGCGCAGCAGTGCGCCACCGATCATCATCAGACCTGCCAGCTGCCAGCCATACTGCGCTGCAAGCGCCATCAGCCCTGACGAAAGATGGTCCAGCCGGTTCTGTATCGCGTCCCAGCCGCCAGCGAGTTTCCAGAACTGTTCATATTGCAGTTCCGCTGCGCCCGGCAGCCAGGAATTAGTCGGTTCAGGAGAGGAGATCGACCCAAACACCAGCAGCACCCCACAGCCGACCAGGTAGAGCAGAATGCCGGTATTCATCAGGCTGCGGGTGGAGGGAACATCACGCAGCACCCGCCACACCACCAGCCCGATAATGCCGTAGTCCAGCAGGATGTCCCCTTCCCAGAGAAAAACCCCGTGAACAAAACCGATCAGGACCAGAAGGGAAAGCCGGGCTGTGAGCCAGCGACTGCCGCGCGGCAGCTGCATTTGCAGACCCGCGCCAAACAGCAGCGCAAACAGCGTGAGGAATTTGAGCTGAGCAAAAACGTCAGAGAGTGCCCATGTCCAGGCATCGGAAAGCGTGACGCTACCCTGCCAGGCTGGATTAAGGTAGGCGGCTGAAGGCAGACCGAAGCCGACAATATTGAGCAGCAGAATGCCGAGAATGGCACATCCACGAATGAAATCCAGCGCGTGATAGCGTTGCATGCGGCACCTGCACATTGAGGCGGGCAACGTTATGCGCCCGCCATAAACTCAACTATGGCGCACCGCGCGCAAAAATTCCTGACGGGTGTTCTGACTTGACTTGAACAGGCCACCCAGCGACGTCGTGGTAGTGGCGCTGGTGGCATCTTTTACGCCACGCGCTTTGACACAGTAGTGCACCGCATCAATAGAAACAGCCACATTGTTAGTGCCCAGCAGCGTCTGCAATGCAACCAGAACCTGCTGCGTCAGCCGCTCCTGCACCTGCGGACGCTGAGCAAAGAACTGCACGATGCGGTTAATTTTCGACAGGCCAATCACCTTTTCTTTGGGAATATAGGCGACGGTAGCCTTGCCATCGATGATCACAAAGTGGTGTTCACAGGTGCTGGTCAGGGTGATATCACGCACGGTCACCATCTCATCGACCTTCATTTTGTTCTCAATGACGGTGATTTTCGGGAAGTTTGCGTAGTCGAGGCCGGAAAAGATTTCATCCACATACATTTTGGCGATGCGATGTGGCGTTTCCATCAGGCTGTCATCTTCAAGATCCAGATTCAGCAGCTGCATAATCTCGGTCATGTGCCCGGCAATCAGGCTCTTACGCGTTTCGTCATCAATGTCGCGCGTCGGTGCACGTAACGGCGTTTCCAGTCCACGCGCCAGCAGCGCTTCGTGAACCAGGGCAGCTTCCTGACTTAAGGTGCTCATCTACTCTTCTCCGGCTGGTGTTGCGCCCGCAAGCTTTTGCCTGCGGGCCCTGTAATCAGGCGCGTATTGTGAAACTTTCTTTGCGGGGAATCCAGCAATCAATCAGATTGGTGATGAAAGCTTTTCACTCAATTCTTCGCCAGACCAGTAGGCCTGCCCAGACCAGACTCACCCCTGCCACCCAGAGCGCAGGCTCAAGCCGATGTAACAAGGCCGTTGAGAGAAAAGAGAGCAGCGGGCCGACAAGTTGTCCAATCGCATAGCCGGTCGTCAGCAGGCCAGCCATGAATCGCAGATGGTTGGGCGCCAGTTCGCGGGCGCAGAGCATTGACAACTGCACCACACTCAGGAAGCCGCCTCCGACCAGCAACGCACCGGCCAGCAGGCCACTAAAGCCGGGCAGCAGCGCCGCAGCAAACACACCCAGCGCCTGTGCCCAGAGCACCAGCGCCAGGCGGACATGGCTGTGCCCCCAGCGCCGCGTCAGAATACCCAGCAGGATGCCGATCATTGCCGCCCCGCCAAATATCGGCCAGACAAACTGCGCGAAGATGCCGTCAGGAAAACGTGTGGCGGCCATCTGCGACAGAAAAGTCGCGGGCAGGATGTAGCCAAACCCTGCCAGACTGTAACTCAGCACCAGACGTTTAAGATTGCGGTTCAGCACCAGCGGCTCGGGTGCCTGATCCGGACGATGCAGTTCGCCGCGACGCGGTAAATTACGGGTGATTAACGCAATCAGCAGCAGCGCCAGCGCCCCGTAAGCAGCCCAGGCAAGACCGGCGGAGACCTGGAATGTGTGCAGCGCTACCCCCAGCAAACCACTGACAAAAATGCCGCAACCCGGTCCGGCAAACACGGCCGCCGACAACCCTGCCCGCCCATGCCGATGCAGCTGTTCGTTGCTCCAGGCCGCCACCAGCACCATCGCCCAGCCGCTGGCCCAGCCAATCAGAAAACGAATAGCGCCATGCAGCCACGGGCCGGTTGCCAGTGCCGAGAGCAGCGTCAGGATTACCGCGCCCCATACACCCGCCTGCAGCCGCAGTTCGACCCTTTGATGCGCCCGCATCGCATCAAAGGAGCCACACAGGTAGCCTAAATAGTTGAGGGCTGCGACCAGGCTGGCACTGGTAAGCGTCAGCTGGTGAGCCTGAATCATCAGTGGCACCTGCGGCGTAAAGGCAAATCGCCCTATGCCCATCGCCACAAATAAAGTTAAAAATGCACTGAGCGCGACGCGTAACGCCATTGCTGAACTCCTGTTGTTCTGCCCTGAGATCTCTTCTGACTTGCTAATAGCATGCAGGATGACTAAACTCACGGAAAGTGAATAATATTAACCAACTTGTTTACAGGAAGAGAAGATATGGATTTAGTTCAGCTGCGTATGTTCTGTTCCGTCGCCGAAACGGGTTCACTGGCGCGCGCAGCAGAACATCTGCATCGCGTCCCCTCTAATCTCACCACGCGGCTGCGTCAGCTGGAAGAGGAATTAGGTGTTGATCTCTTTATTCGTGAGAAGCAGCGCATTCGCCTGTCGCCGATGGGCCATAATTTCCTGAATTATGCGCAACGCATTCTGGCGTTAAGTGAAGAAGCGATGAGCATGACCCGAACCGGCGAACCGGCGGGAAACTTTGCACTGGGCTCCATGGAGAGCACCGCAGCGACCCGCCTGCCTGGCCTGCTCGCCGCCTATCATCAGCGCTTTCCTAAAGTGGCGCTGTCGCTGATTACCGGCACCTCAGGCGAAATTATCGATCGGGTCCGTGAAGGCACCCTGGCCGCTGCGCTGGTGGATGGCCCGGTTTCTCATGATGACCTGAATGGCTGCATCGCTTTTCGCGAGGAGATGGTGCTGATCACCGGGCTGGATCATGGGCCAATCACCACGGCGCGCGACGTGCAGGACGATACTCTGTTTGCGTTCCGCAACAGCTGCTCTTACCGGGTGAAGCTGGAGAGCTGGTATCGCGACAGCCAGACCGCACCCAACAGTGTGATGGAGATTCAGTCCTATCACGCCATGCTGGCCTGCGTAGCGGGCGGTGCAGGGGTCGCGATGATTCCGGCTTCGGTGCTGAAGCAGATGGCGGATCGGTCGCGGGTGCAGGCGCATACCCTGCCCGCAGCTTATCGCGACACCGCCACCTGGCTGATGTGGCGGCGTGACGCCTTTACCCCGAATGTCGAAGCGCTGAAATACCTGATTATTGAACAGTTTGACGATCGTCCGCTCAACGATGAGCTGATCCACCCATTGCAGGCGACGGAATAAGCGTTCCACGCTATGTTTAACTCACGAAAAAAGGCGCTATTACGCGTCACAATCTGACTGGAAGAGGGATTGCATGAACATGATCAAAACCCGTGCCGCGGTTGCCTGGGCTGCTGGCGAACCACTGAAAATCGAAGAAGTGGATTTAATGCCACCGCAAAAAGGTGAAGTGCTGGTGCGTATTGTCGCGACCGGTGTCTGTCATACCGACGCCTACACCCTTTCCGGCACTGACCCGGAAGGTGTTTTCCCGGCGATCCTTGGCCATGAAGGCGGCGGCATCGTGGAAGCGGTGGGCGAAGGCGTAACCAGCGTGGAAGTGGGAGACCATGTCATCCCGCTTTACACCCCGGAGTGCGGCAAATGTAAGTACTGTCTGTCGGGCAAAACTAACCTCTGCCAGGCGATTCGCGCCACCCAGGGTAAGGGCCTGATGCCGGACGGCACCACCCGCTTCTTCAAAGATGGCAAACCGATTTTCCATTACATGGGCACCTCGACCTTCTCTGAATACACCGTCATCCCGGAGATCTCACTGGCAAAAATCAGTAAAGAAGCACCGCTGGAAGAGGTTTGTCTGCTGGGCTGTGGCGTCACGACCGGCATGGGCGCGGTAATGAACACCGCCAAAGTGAAAGAAGGCGACACCGTGGCGATCTTCGGTCTCGGCGGCATCGGTCTTTCTGCGGTGATTGGCGCGAAAATGGCGAAAGCAGGCCGTATCATTGCCATCGACCTCAACACCAGCAAATTCGATCTGGCACGTAAACTGGGTGCCACCGATCTGATTAACCCGAAAGATTACGACAAACCGATTCAGGATGTGATTGTCGAGCTGACCGACGGCGGCGTGGACTTCTCGTTTGAGTGTATCGGTAACGTCAACGTAATGCGTTCCGCACTGGAGTGCTGCCACAAAGGCTGGGGCGAGTCTGTGATTATCGGTGTTGCCGGTGCCGGTGAAGAGATCTCTACCCGTCCGTTCCAGCTGGTAACCGGTCGCGTCTGGCGCGGTTCCGCGTTTGGTGGCGTAAAAGGCCGTTCACAGCTGCCAGGCATTGTGCAGGATTACCTCGACGGTAAATTTGCCCTTAACGACTTCATCACTCACACCATGCCGCTGGAAGAGATCAACGACGCCTTTGATTTGATGCACGAAGGAAAATCGATTCGCTCGGTCGTGCACTTTAACAAGTAATCAGGAGGCGTTATGGCATCCACTCTGGAGCTACTGGAAGAACACCGTATTTTTGGCGGCTGGCAGCAGCGCTGGCGTCATCAGTCAGCCGTGCTGAACTGCCCGATGACCTTTAGCATCTATCTGCCCACCCCGCACGGTGATGCACCGCCGCCGGTGGTCTGGTTTTTAGCCGGCCTGACCTGTAACGACGAGAATTTCACCACCAAAGCGGGCGCGCAGCGCGTTGCGGCGGAACTGGGTCTGGTGCTGATTATGCCGGACACCAGCCCGCGCGGTGACGGCGTGGCGAACGATGAGGGATACGATCTGGGTCAGGGTGCGGGATTTTATCTCAATGCCACCCAGCAACCCTGGGCGAGTCATTTCCGCATGTTCGACTATCTGAGCAGCGAGTTACCTGCCCTGATTGCGGATAACTTCAAGGTCAGTGAACGCCAGTCAATCATGGGTCATTCTATGGGCGGACACGGCGCGCTGATGCTGGCGCTGCGTCTGGGTAATCGCTTTGCCTCGGCTTCAGCCTTTGCACCGATTGTGAATCCAATGCAGGTGCCTTGGGGCCAGAAAGCGTTTCAGGCCTATCTGGGCGACGATCAGGCGGCGTGGCGGGAATATGACAGCTGCCAGCTGATGGCGGAAGTCTCCCATCGGTTGCCAATGCTGATCGATCAGGGTGACAGCGATCAGTTCCTGGCCGATCAGCTGCAACCAGAGCGGTTAGAGGAGATCGCCCGCGAGGTGGGTTTCCCGCTGACGCTGCGTATTCAGCCGGGTTATGACCATAGCTACTTCTTTATTGCCAGTTTTGTGGAAGATCATCTTCGCTTCCATGCCCAGCATCTGCTGGCGTAAATAATCAGGGCCGCTATTGCGGCCCTCTTTTTTTGCATGCTGTAGAGGCGGGAACATGGTTGCAACGTCAGCGCCCTGCCAGCCCTGCACTCTCCTTTCCGAAAGAGGCGGATACTTCAGCCGCCGCAACCTTAACCTGACGATCAGACTAAGGCCGGACCGGTCAGCCCATCGATCATCACCTGCGGAATGCCGCGTGAGCAGTGTTCGATACGCCCGTTGACGCCATACACTTTTGCCAGCGTAGCCGGCGTAATCACCTTATCCGGCTGCCCTTCTGCGACCAGCGCGCCCTGCTTAAGCATCAGGGCATGTTGCGCATGACGCAGCGCGATGTTGATGTCATGCACCACCACCACCGTCACGATGTTGCGCTGGGCCGTTTCGCGGCGCACCAGGTCCATGACGTGGAACTGGTAATTGAGATCCAGCGCACTCAGCGGTTCATCCAGCAGCAGCAGTTTAGGGCGACGGATTAAAGATTGCGCCAGCCCGACCAGCTGCTTCTGTCCGCCCGAAAGCTGATCAAGGTAGCGCATCGCCAGATGGGCAATGCCCAGTTGTTCCAGCAGATGCATGATTTCCGCTTCACTGCTGGCACTGTGCAGGCCACCGGAGGCACGCTGTGCCACGATAATCGATTCCAGCACATGCAGATGCACGCCCGCAGGCAGCGACTGTGGCAGATAGACTACGTTTTTCGCACGGCGGGCAAACGGCTGAGTCATGAGATCTTCACCGTTAAGCCACATCTCGCCCTGACCTTTATTCAGACCAGCCAGTGCACGCAACAGCGTCGATTTACCGCAACCATTCGGTCCCAGCAGAACGGTAATCTCACCCCGTGGCAACGGAGCCACGTTGAGGTTTTCAATCACTTTATGTTTGGGATAACCGGCACTGAAGCCGCGTAATGTCAGACCCGTTTCCATTATACCGTCCCCCGATGGCGCAGAATAATACTCAGGAAGAACGGCACACCAATCAGTGACGTCACAATACCCACGGGAATAATGACACCCGGCAGCAGGTTTTTCGACGCGACTGACGCCAGGGAGAGCACCAGCGCGCCAACCAGCGCACTGGCAGGCAGATAAAAACGGTGATCTTCACCAAACATCATGCGGGCAATGTGGGGTGCAACCAGGCCGATGAAGCCAATGGGTCCCACAAACGCCACCGCAAGCGCCGAAAGGATACTGATGCGCAGCAAGGTGGTCAGGCGCAGCCGACGCACGTCGATACCAAAGCTCACGGCGCGGTCTTCACCCAGACGCAGCGCCGTCAGCTTCCAGCTGCTCATCATTGAGAACGGCACCAGGATGGCCAGCGCCACGGTCAGCACGCCCAGCTTCTCCCAGGAGGCGCGCGCCAGGCTGCCCATGGTCCAGAACACCAGACCCTGCAGCGTATCTTCGCTGGCAATGAACTGCATCATTGAGACCAGTGCGTTAAAGGTAAAGACCAGTGCGATACCGAACAAAACGACGCCCGCAGAGGAGACCTGCGTCCAGCGGGTCACGGCATCCAGCATCAGCGCGGCAAACAGTGCAAAGACAAAGGCGTTGGCTGAGATTAACCACTGATCAGGAATGCCAGGAATACCGACGCCGAGAATGATCGCCAGCGCGGCACCAAACGCCGCCGCCGATGAGACACCGAGCGTAAACGGGCTGGCCAGCGGGTTATTCAGGATAGTCTGCATTTCTGCGCCGGCCAGGCCCAGCGACAGCCCGACCACCAGCGCCATCAGTGCATAAGGCAGACGAATATCCCAGACGATAACACGGGTACCGGCATCGACACTGTCGGGGCTGAGCAGCGTATTCCACAGCGTGTCCAGTGAGAGCCCGGCCGGACCGAGCGTAAAGTCGAGGATTAACGAGGCAACAATCGCCACCAGTAATACGCCAATCCAGATCAGGCGGCGGCGCAGCACCTGATGATAGTTTTGCATGGTGTGGTGAAGCGTCTCTTCCCCCGCCAGCAGCGAAGTTTCGGTAGTCATTTTTGAACCCTGTGTGGCTATCACGTCAGAAAACGCAGTCACAATAGTGCAGGTGATAATAATTATCAATTCGTTCGCATAAGCGAGGCGAGAAAAAACCGTAAAAAATGGTGTTGTTAGGGGAACGATAATGGCAGTTATAGCGCCTTGACGTTAAAGATGGGGAAGATGCTCAGGGCGCATACGTCTTTCGCAAAGACGTATGCGCCTATCGCTTTAAGGCCGGGAGCTGCCTCAAGGCGCTGTGTCAGGTACCTGACTTAACAGCGCCAGCGCACAGTTCTAATCTTTATGAACCGGGAACTCCATCTCGCTGTACTTCACGAAACGGCTGCCGCGCGTCAGCCTGTAGCCGAACCAGATAATCAGGAACAGCGGAAGGCCAATGTAGGTGGCCGCTACGCTGTACCAGTCAATGCTGTCGTTAAGGAATGCCTGATAGTTCTGACCCAGCGTAATGATCAGGCAAAGCACAAAGGCGAAGATCGGCCCCAGTGGGAAGAAGCCGGAACGGTAAGGCAGATCGTTAAGATCATGACCCTGGGCAACATAGCCGCGGCGGAAGCGATAGTGACTGATGGCAATACCCAGCCAGGCGATAAAACCGGTCATGCCTGAGGTATTCAGCAGCCACAGATAGACTTCCTGATTGCCAAACTTAGAGGTCAGGAAGCACAGCCCGGCCACGACGGTCGTCGCCCATAAGGCATTGCGCGGAACGCCGCCTTTAGAGAGTTTCGCGAAAATGCGCGGCGCTTTGCCTTCACTCGCCAGGTTGTAAAGCATACGCGTTGAGGCGTACATACCGGAGTTACCGGCTGACAGCACCGCCGTCAGGATCACCGCATTCATCACCGCTGCCGCAGAGAGCAGACCGGCGTTCTGGAACACCAGGGTGAACGGGCTGACGCTGATATCGTCAATGTCGTTATGCAGCAACTGCGGATCGGTGTACGGCAGGATCAGACTGATAATCAGGATGGCGAACACATAGAACAGCAGGATACGCCAGAAAATCTGCCGCACCGCGCGCGGGATATTTTTCGCCGGATCTTCAGATTCGCCCGCCGCGATACCGATCAGCTCGGTGCCCTGGAAGGAGAATCCCACAATCATCGCTACGCCAATCATTGCCGCAAAGCCACCCGCAAACGGCGCATCGCCAACCTGCCAGTTATGCCAGCCCGCATGCTCCGCACCGCGCATAATGCCGGTAATCATCAGCACGCCAACAATGATAAAGATAATCACGGTGGCCACTTTAATCAGCGAGAACCAGTATTCCGCCTCGCCAAAGCCTTTCACCGAGATGTAGTTAAGCAGGAATATCAGACCCAGGAACAACGCGCTCCAGATCCAGCCTGGCGTGTCAGGGAACCAGTAGGTCATCACCAGCTGGGACGCCACCAGGTCAACCGCGATGGTCACCGCCCAGTTGTACCAGTAGTTCCAGCCGAGGGCGAAGCCAAAGCCCTCTTCAACATATTTCGCGCCGTAGGTGGCGAAAGAACCCGATACGGGCATAAAGGCGGCCAGCTCACCGAGACTGGTCATCAGGAAGTAGACCATCAGGCCGATGAGCATATAGGAGAGAAGTGCTCCGCCGGGGCCAGCCTGTGCGATGGTTGCGCCAGAGGCGACAAACAGGCCAGTACCGATTGAGCCGCCGATGGCGATCATCGTCAGATGACGGGCTTTTAACGCACGTCGTAATGCAGGTTGTTGTGTTGTATTTGGGTCATTATGCATGTGTTAACGCTACGCTGGGTAAAAATGAGGCGCGATTGTAGCAGCCAGACCGCCTCTGTATAGCTGATGCCATGCTGTTATAAGTTATGTTCATGATCGCGCCCGAATTATTAGCGGTCACTCACGGCAATAGGACAAAAAGCGCGTCAGCGCTTTTGAAATATGCTTCTGCCGGTGATGAATGCGGTAGAGCGTTCGGGTCAGACGCGGCAACGGAATCGTCAGTTCTGTCAGCGTGCCCGCCTCCAGCAGATCGGCAATCACCCGGCGTGAAAGACAGCTGATCCCCATGCCATGCCGCACTGCATGCTTGATCGCTTCGGAGTTGCCCAGCTCCATGCCCAGCTGAAAACTTGGCAGGTGTGACAACAGCAGATAGTCGACGATTTCACGGGTGCCCGAGCCGCGCTCGCGCAGGATCCAGGGCGCTTCGGCCAGCGTTTTCAGCGTCACCGGCTGTTGCAGGATCGCGGCGTCAGGTGCGGCAAACACCACCAGTTCATCTTCCAGCCAGGGTTCACTGACCAGCTCGGTCATGTGACACGGCCCTTCAATCAACCCGACGTCTACGCGAAAATCGGAAACCGCCTGAATCACATCCTGACTGTTTCCGACGCTCAGCTCCAGCGGCAACCCCGGAAAATCACGGCGATAAGCGGCCATCATGCCCGGCAGCAGATAGTTACCGATGGTGCTGCTGGCGAAGATGCGAATTGCGCCGTTATCCTCTTTGAACAATTGCTCAATTTCACCTGCCTGCTCCAGCAGTCCTACCGCACGCGGATAGAGCAGCCGCCCGTGCTCATTTAACACCAGCCGTTTGCCGACCCGATCAAACAGCTGCACCCCGAGCTGACTCTCCAGATCGGCCAGCGCCGCGCTGACTGCGGACTGCGACAGCGCCAGCAACTGCGAAGCCTGCGTCGTTGAACCGCTTTTGAGCACTTCGGTGAACACTTCGATTTGCCGCAGCGTAATGTGCATTGTTGCCTCTTAACTCAATGAATGCCTGACAAGATAAATCATTAATGCCAGCCAGAGCAGCCCGGCGACGCCCAGCCAGCCAGCCATTTTTTTACCGCGCGCACGCTGAGACTGCGCTTTCGCGATGCTGCTGATACGCACGTCTTTCGGCAGCAACCGCATCAGCACCATGACGCCCGTCGGGATAATCACCGCGTCATCCAGCAGACCAACAAACGGGATCACATCCGGGATGAGATCGATCGGGCTGACGCCATACGCGACCAGCCCCAGCATCGCCACTTTGTTCCACCAGGGCGTGCGCGGATCGCGAAAGGCAAACCACAGCACCCGGGCATCTCTTTTGATCAGCGTCGCCCAGCGGCGCAGACGCGAAACTATCATGATTGCGGCCTTATCGTTTATTCTGGTCAATTATAAATATATTATCAATTTCACTTTTAAGCCAGTCGCCGTCATGATCATGACTCAACCATGAGGAGTGACCACCATGACCGAACTGAGCATCGCTAAACCCCATCATCCTGTTACGCTCTGGTTCCCCGGTCTGCTGCTGACTGCCGCGATTGCCGCGGCTGCCAGCTGGCTCGCACAGCAACCGGTGGTGGCAGCAGCGGGGCTGGGTTCACTGACCCTGGCAATCATGCTGGGCATCCTGGTCGGCAATAGCGTCTATACGCCTCTGGCGTCGCGCTGCGACAGCGGCGTGATACTGGCTAAGCAGAAGCTGCTGCGGCTGGGGATCATCCTGTTTGGATTTCGCATCACCTTACAACAGATTGCCGACGTTGGTTTTAGCGGCATCCTGATTGATGCGCTGACGCTGAGCAGCACCTTCTTTATTACCTGCCTGCTGGGCATCCGGCTGCTGAAACTGGATCGCGATACCGTCTGGCTGATTGGCGCGGGCAGCAGCATCTGTGGGGCAGCGGCCGTACTGGCGACCGAGCCAGTGGTAAAAGCCGCCTCCTCGAAAGTGGCGGTGGCTATTGCAACCGTGGTGCTGTTCGGCACGCTGGCAATCTTTATCTATCCAATGCTGTGGCCGCTGGCGCACCATCTTTTTCCAGGCCTGAGTGCATCGCAGTTTGGGGTATTTACCGGTTCGACCATCCATGAAGTGGCACAGGTCGTGGCTGCCGGACACAGCATCAGTCCCGATGCCGAGAACAGCGCGGTGATTGCCAAAATGCTGCGGGTGATGATGCTGGCCCCGTTCCTGCTCTGCCTGAGTGCAGTGCTACGCGGCAAACGCAAAGCGAGCAACGCGCGTCAGCCGGTGACGTTTCCCTGGTTCGCCCTGCTGTTTATCGCAGTCGCGCTGTTTAACTCGCTGCAGCTGCTGCCTGCCACGGTAGTGGCCACGCTGAACGAGCTGGCGGGTCTGCTGCTGGCGATGGCGATGGCGGCTCTGGGATTAACCACCCGTTTTAGCGCATTACGTGAGGCGGGCGTTAAACCGCTGCTTCTGGGCGCACTGGTATTTGGCTGGTTAATCGCGGGTGGCGGCACCATCAATCTGCTGGTGCAACATTTCATGGGCTAACAGCATCGGGTATCATGCCGTTTCATCCGTGCATAGCCCCAGGAGAAAGGCATGAAATATATCGGCGCACACGTGAGTGCGGCAGGTGGTGTGGATCAGGCAGTGATTCGCGCCCATGAAATAGAAGCCACCGCCTTTGCCCTCTTTACTAAAAATCAGCGTCAGTGGAAGGCCGCCCCGCTCTCCACTGAGGTGATTGATGCTTTTCGCGCCGCCTGCGAGACGTACAAATTCAGTCCGCAGCAAATTCTGCCGCACGACAGTTTTCTGATTAACCTCGGTCATCCGGTTGAAGAGGCGCTGGAGAAATCCCGCGCGGCCTTTATTGATGAATTAAAACGTTGTGACCAGCTCGGCCTGACGCTGCTGAACTTCCATCCCGGCAGCCATCTGCATCAGATTGAAGAAGAGGCCTGCCTGAAGCGGATTGCGGAGTCGATCAACATCGCCCTCGACCAGAGCCAGAATGTGACCGCCGTCATTGAGAATACCGCCGGTCAGGGCAGTAACCTCGGATTCCGCTTCGAGCACCTCGCCACCATTATTGAACATGTCGAAGATAAGTCGCGCGTCGGCGTCTGCATTGATACCTGTCATGCGTTTGCTGGCGGGTATGACCTGCGTACCGAAGCGGACTGCGAGGCAACCTTTGCTGAGTTTGAGCGCATTGTCGGCTTTGATTATCTGCGCGGTATGCACCTTAACGATGCCAAAAGCGCCTTCGACAGTCGCGTTGACCGCCATCATAGCCTGGGTGAAGGGAATATCGGCAAAACCGTATTTAGCTGGCTGATGAAAGATCCGCGGTTTGATGGTATTCCGTTAATTCTTGAGACTATTAATCCCGACATCTGGAAAGATGAGATTGCCTGGCTGAAAGCCGAACAGCAGGGATAGAAAAAGGGAGCCAGCTGGCTCCGAGATTTTTGACAAAGTCAGGCCTGGTTGCTGTAAGACTGAGCCTGCACAGGGAACAAGGTCAGATCGGAAAGACGTAAAAGCAAACAGGGAGCCACCGGCTCCCTGTTATTATCACTTCAGCAGATTATGCATTTCTGCACATCAGGCTTTCGCCAGCTGCTCTTCCGGACGTTTCAGTATCGCATAGCCCAGACCCGCAACCGCAGTACCGATGACAATCGACATCAGATAACCGACAACCGGGGTAATGGCGCCAGGGATCAGCAGTACAAACAGTCCACCGTGCGGTGCCATCAGTTTCGCGCCAATCGCCATGGAGATCGCGCCGGTGATTGCGCCGCCCACGATACAGCAAGGCAGAACACGCATCGGGTCACGGGCTGCGAATGGAATCGCACCTTCAGAGATAAAGCAGAGACCCAGAACCAGTGCCGCTTTACCACCTTCCTGCTGACCTTTGTTGAATTTACGACGGGCAACCAGCGTAGCCAGACCCATCGCCAGCGGTGGCACCATACCGGCTGCCATGATGGCGGCCATCGGTGCATACGTCTGCGAACTCAGTAAGCCGACGCCAAATGCGTAAGCCACTTTGTTCACCGGACCGCCCATATCGGTACACATCATGCCGCCCAGGATTGCGCCCAGCAGGACCGCATTCGCCGTGCCCATGTTAGCCAGCCAGTGTGTCAGGCCACTCATGATGCCCGCAACCGGTTTGCCCACCACGTAGATCATCAGCAGGCCGGTGATCAGACTCGCGAACAGCGGGATAATCAATATCGGTTTCAGCGCTTCCATACTCTGCGGCAGTTTGACTTTGCCGCTGATCAGCTTCGCTGCATAACCGGCAATAAAGCCCGCGATAATACCGCCTAAGAAGCCTGCATTGATGCTGGTGGCGATCATACCGCCAATCAGACCTGGCGTCAGACCCGGACGGTCAGCGATGGAGAAGGCGATAAAGCCCGCCAGCACTGGTACCATCAGAGCAAAAGCGCTGCCCCCACCGATTTGCATCAGCGCAGCGGCCAGAGTGCCCTGTTCTTTAAACGCTGTGATACCAAAAGCAAACGACAGGGCGATGCTCAGACCACCCGCGACCACCATCGGCAGCATGTAAGAAACACCGGTCAGCAGGTGACGATAAGCCCCTGCCCCGCCTTTCTTCTCTTCTTCACTGCTATTGCTCTGTCCACCAGCCACCGCTTTATACGGCGTCGCTTCTGCAACCGCTTTATCCAGTTCCTGCGCGGTTTTCTTCAGCGCCAGACCGGTTGAGGTGCGGTACATCGGCTTCCCGTCAAATTTCGCCAGATCCACTTCGATATCAGCTGCGACGATCACCAGATCGGCGGCAGCAACTTCTTCCGGGGTGATGGCGTTACCCGCACCCACTGAACCGCGAGTTTCAACTTTCACCCACCAGCCGCGACGGGTCGCTTCAGCCTGAATAGCTTCGGCAGCCATAAAGGTGTGTGCCACGCCGGTCGGACAGGCGGTAACGGCCACAACGCGTTTCTGCGCGCCAGCCTGAGCCGGTGCTGCAGCTGATGCACCTGCAGGTGTTGCCACAGCCGCAGGAGCCTGCCAGGTTTTGGCTTCAGCTTTGGCGCGGTTAAGGAAGGTTTCCGGCTCGCGGACCGCCAGCTGGATATCACCCAGCCAGACCGCTTTGCCGTTCAGCGCCGCATCATCCGGCACGTTTTTACCCAGCACAATCGCCAGTTCAGCGTCGGCAGGGTTCTCAGTCAGGGTCAGGCCCGCAGCAGCTGCGGCGGCAGCCAGACGTTGTTGCGCCATATATGCGGAAGCCAGTCCCAGTGTAGGGTCTTTAATCAGCAGCGTTTTCATTATCGCTCTCCTGCTGTCAGTTAACGGGTTGTAAGTCGACACGCGCCATCATTGCGGCCAACTGCGTACGATCGGAAACGCCAACGTTGCTCTGGCTGACGGCCATCGCCGCCACGGCAGTCGCAAGACGCAGCGTGTGTTCGCTGGATTCACGCATCAGCAGGCCATAAATCAGGCCGCCCACCATCGAATCACCGGCACCCACGGTGCTTACGACTTCACACACCGGCGGTTTAGCAATCCATTCGCCTGACGCGTTGACCCACAGTGCGCCTTCCGCGCCCAATGAAATCACCACATGGGCGATGCCCTGCTCGCGCAGTTCGTGCGCAGCGCCAATCACATCCTGCAGACCAGGCAGTTTGCGACCGGCCCAGATCTCCAGCTCACGGCGGTTAGGTTTCACCAGCCATGGTGCGGCTTTCAGTCCTGCCACCAGCGCCTCGCGGCTGCTGTCGAAGATAATGCAGGGGCAGTGAGTACGCAGTTCGGTCATCCAGCGGGTAAAGGCATCGTGATCAACGCCTTCTGGCAGGCTGCCGCTGACGCAGACCATGTCGAACTGGCCCAGCCAGGTCAGAGAATCAGCCGTAAAACGATCCCAGTCCTGACCCGTTACCTGGAAACCGGAGAAGTTGAGATCGGTAACGTCGCCGGTCTGTTCAGTGAGTTTAACGTTAATACGGGTACGGCCCGGCACCACCTGGAAACGGTTGGCAATGCCCAGCTCGCTGAACAGCTGCTGGAAGCCGTCCTGATTCTCTTTACCCAGGAATCCACCCACGGTGACATCAATACCCAGGTCTTTCAGGACTTTAGCAACGTTGATGCCCTTGCCCGCCGCGTGCAGCCCGGTGGTTTTCACCAGGTTGACTTCGCCGCGTTCAATTTCAGGGGTATATCCCACCAGGTCATACGCCGGATTCAGCGTGATGGTGGCGACGCGTCTGCTCATGCTGCCCCCTCGCCCAGACCGCTGTTGATCGCCTCTTCAATGGCGGTCAGCGCCTGCTGTGCATCGTCACCGCTGGCGGTAAAGCGCAGGCGATGGCCTTTCTTCACGCCCAGCGCAACCACTTTCATCAGGCTACGGCCGTTAGCAGGTTTACCGCTGCCGTCGAGATTGGTCACAGTGATGTCGCTGTTGAACTGCTTGATTACGCTAACCAGCGCGGTGCCTGGACGGGCATGGAGACCATGCTCGTTGCGAATAGTGAATTCTGCGGTCAGCACCTCAGCCTGCTCATCAACTTCGCTGGTCAGCAGTGCGTAAACGCCTGCTGCATCCGCATTAAGCAGGCGATCTGCTTTGTTCTGCTGCAGTAATGCGCTGAGGTAACCCAGCACTTCCAGTGGACGTTCATCGGTCGCTGAAACGCTGATTAACATCGCCGCGGATTCGCCCTGATGGTCGAATGCATGTTCAGCGCGGCTGATGGCAACACCGCTGCGCAGGTTGCCGAGGCTGCTGTCGCTGAGCCAGATGCCCTGACCCAGATTCAGCGGAGCCGTCGAGACCACGTCTGCGACGTAGCTCGCATCCACCACACCCGCGGACTGCAGCCGGCCAGCATTCATTGCCTGCAGAGTGATCAGATCGCTGGCAGCGACGTTGAGCGTAATTAATGAGGTGTCGAAGCTGAACTCGGCGGCCTGTTTTTCGCCCATCAGCAACGCACGGAGATCTTCAGCAGAGGCAGTTTTAAGCTGTTCAGCAATGGTGTCATCGCTCAGAACATGGGTCAGCTGACGCAGCAGCGCCAGATGCTCATCCGACTTAGCGGCAATCCCGATGGCGACATAAGCAGTCTGATCGTCACCCCAGGCAATGCCCTGCGGGAACTGAAACACCTGAACACCGGTTTTCAGGACCATGTCGCGGGTATCGGTGGTGCCATGGGGAATTGCGATGCCGTTGCCGAGGAACGTTGAGGTTTGCTGTTCGCGGGCCAGCATGCCGTTGACGTAGCCTTCCGTCACATTACCCGCAGCGGTTAACGCGGCAGCAACCTGACGAATGGCCTCTTCTTTATTCTGGGCGCTGGCTCCGGTATGGATGGCCTGCAATTCGAGCTGGAACATAATTCTCCTCGCTTGCTGAGATTGAATCGTTTCAGCCAGTGGGGATTTTTTTACGCCATGCTGTTGAAAACAGGTGGCGCAGTCACCGCTGAAACGTTTCAGGGATTGTGGTACAGCAATTTTGCGGAGGCAAGAGAATGCGCAAACGGCGTAACAGATTTTTGACGTTACGCACATTTCAGGAGGATTAAGGGGAATAAAAAGTGAACAGGCTGACGCGGTTGCTGTAATGCAGAGATCTGTGGACCGAAAATGTCAGCAGCGTCAGCGCTTCAGGGGGTAGTATCGGCTTCGAGCTGAAGTAAGTATGTCATCGCCTCCTGGCGTGAGTTGCCACACATGCTGTATGCAGGCTGCAGGCCTGCGCAGACGGCAGGACGCAATGGCGAACCAAACAGTTTGCAACGCAGTGAGTCATCGAGCTGAACGCAGGGCGTGTTCGCGGGCTTGCCGTCAGGCATGCCAGGAATGGGTGAAGAGATCGAGGGCGCTGTACAACAGGCACCGCACTGGCTACGGCATTGCATGCTGTGCTCCGGCAGAGAAAGTCGCGGCGACAATAGCAGTCCGGGGCAGAAATTGCCATGGAAGCCGCGGCCTGACACAAAATTTCGCCTCCACCATATTGCCAGTTTTCACCGGCACGCGTAACGTTGCGCGCACTTCACTCTCAAGATAGCGAGAACAGCAATGCCAAAAGCCAATGAAATCAAAAAAGGGATGGCCGTCACGCACAACGGTAAACTGCTGCTGGTTAAAGACATTGATGTCCAGAGCCCCAGCGCACGCGGTGCTGCCACCCTGTATAAAATGCGCTTTACCGATGTCCGCACCGGTTTAAAAGTTGAAGAGCGGTTCAAAGGCGACGAGATTATTGATGCGATTTCGCTCAGCCGTCGCAGCGTCACCTTCTCTTATATAGATGGTGACGAATATATTTTCATGGATGATGAGGATTACACCCCTTACTCCTTTAAGCAGGAGCAGATCGAAGAAGAGCTGCTGTTTATCCCTGAAGGCGGCATCCCTGGCATTCACGTGCTGACGATGGAGGGTCAGGTACTGGCGCTGGAACTGCCACAAACCGTGGATATGGAGATCGTGGATACTTCACCAGGCATTAAAGGGGCTTCCGCCAGCGCCCGTACCAAACCAGCCGGAATGAGCACAGGCCTCTCTATTCAGGTTCCGGAATATTTGAGCAACGGTGACCGCATCCGCATCCATATCGCTGAACGCCGTTACATGGGCCGCGCTGACTAAACCGCCAGCCTGCTGCTGATCGCGATAATGTTATAGTATTACACTATTGCGTTATTTTCTGGCGGGGGCGTCCCATGACACGCGTTAATCTGATTACCGGTTTTTTGGGCAGCGGCAAAACCACGCTGCTCTGCCATCTGCTCGCAGCGCGGCCCGCAGGAGAAAAGTGGGCGGTGCTGGTCAATGAATTTGGCGAGATTGGGATCGACGGTGCCCTGCTGGCCGATCGCGGTGCCACGCTGAAGGAGATTCCCGGCGGCTGCCTGTGCTGCGTTAACGGTCTGCCGATGCAGGTTGGGCTGAATATGCTGCTGAAGAGCAAGCCCGACCGACTGCTGATTGAGCCAACGGGTCTGGGCCATCCGCGTCAGGTGTTGCAGATGTTAAGTGCGCCGGTGTATCAGGCGTGGCTGCAACTGAACGCCACTCTGACGCTGCTGGATGCTCGTCAACTGGCTGAGCCGCGTATTGTTGCCAATGAAAACTTTCGCGATCAACTCGCTGCCGCCGACATTATTATTGCTAATAAGCGCGACTGCTGGAGCGAAGAGGACCGTCAGCGCCTGGCTGACTGGCAGCAGCAGATGCAGCCTGCTCGTCCTCTGATACAGACCGAATTCGGTCAAATCCCCCTTTCCCTGCTTGATGCCCCTTATCTGCCGCGCGACCTCCCTGCGCCGCATCACCATCATTCGTCGCCCCCGACCAGCGGTCTGGCGGCATTACGACTGGATGGCGAGGCGCGATGGCGTCGGGCGCTGAACCACGGCCAGGGCTATAGCGCCTGCGGCTGGCTGTTTGATGCTGACACGCTGTTTAGCCGCGATGCGCTGCTGGAGTGGGTCCGGCTGGCAGCGGTCGATCGCATTAAAGGGGTAATGCGCACGCCAGAAGGCACAATGCGTATTAACTGCCAGGCAAAAGAGTTGCAAAGTGAGACATTCACCTCACTGCCGCCCGATAGCCGTATTGAGATCATCCATTCTCAGCAGGTCGACTGGAATCAGCTACAATCGGCATTGTTGAAGTGCCGTTTACGCTAAGACAGGTATTGTCGGCGGTTATTTTTTTAATGAGTTTTAATTATGCGCGTAACCCGCCTTATTACTATCCTGCTGCTCAATGCACTGGGCATAGTGCTGTTTCTTTCCTGGTATTTGCCGCCTGAACACGGTTTCTGGTTTGGCATCGATAAATCTGTTTTCTTTGGCTTCAATAATCAGATGGGCACTCATCCGCTCTTCGCGCTGATCGTCGCTATCACCAATTTTCGTGGTTTTGATGCGGTATCCCTGCTGGCGATGGGTCTGCTTTATCTGTCGATCTGGCGGCAGGAAACGCCAGAGGCCAGGCGTCGGATGCTGGCCATTGGTATCACCATGTTGTTAACCGCCGTGGTGCTTAATCAGCTGGGCCATTTGTTGCCCGTGAAACACTCGAGTCCGACGCGATTCTTTGATCACGTTTATCGCGTCAGTGAATTAACCGGTATTCCCGCTAAAGATGCCTCAAAAGACAGTTTCCCTGGGGACCACGGTATGATGCTGATCATCTTCGCCTGCTTTATCTGGCGTTATTTTGGTTTCAGCCGTTTTATCGTTGCCGCCGCTATTGTGGTGATATTTTCACTGCCGCGCGTCATGGCGGGCGCGCACTGGTTTACCGATATTGCCGTCGGTTCACTGTCGGTCGTTTTAGTCGGACTGAGCTGGTGGCTATTAACACCAGCAAGTGACGTATTGGTTAACTGGTTTTATCGCAAATTACCGGGTAAATATAAGCCCGTGATGTAAATGTTAAGCGCGGTCGGTTTACCCGCCAGGTTCATAACCGCCCGCGCTTATAAAAAACAGCTCCTCACTATTAGGCTGCTAATTAAATTCACGAAAAGAAAAGGTTATGACCCGGCTTACGCGTTAACGGGTCTTCACACCAGGCTGTCAATTAAGAAAACACTGAAACAGCAGGCTATGCCCCGAATTGACCTCCCTTTCATCCCCTGTTCTCACCATTATTTCCCCACAATTGTCTCTAAAATAGTCAGTGTGTTACGGTTTGATTCTCATCAAAAAAACCTATATGAAATTGATTAAAAGCACTCGCCACGGCGTCTGTAATCAGTTAACCTCAGTCGCAGTGAGACTACAGCGGCAGAAAATTCAGATTTTTTACCGTTAAAGTGTGTCCATTAACACATTTTAGTAATTAAGGATTTGTCTTAGCCTGTTTCGCTTATTAATCTCCCTGTTTTGTCATCTGGCTGGCGACAATTTTGTCGTAAGGAAATCGAAGGAAAACCCGAATAATGGTCAAGTCTCAACCAATACTGAGATATATAATGCGGATCGTGCCCGCATTGGCGCTAGCCACACTCCTCTCAGCTTGTAGCAGTACCCATAGCAGTCAAAACGCGAATAACGAGAATCATGAAGTTAACAACCACAATGGTTTTTTACTTCAGGCGTCTCAGGATGAGTTTGAAGAAATGGTGCGTAACGTCGATGTTAAGTCGCGCATCATGGAACAATACGCCGTCTGGAAAGGTGTGCGCTATCGCCTCGGTGGCGATACCAAACGCGGGATCGATTGTTCCGCCTTTGTACAACGCACCTTCCGCGATCAGTTTGGCTTAGAATTACCTCGTTCTACCTCTGAGCAACAAGACACAGGCAAAGAGATCACCCGCAGTAAATTACGCCCTGGCGATCTGGTGATGTTCCGTGCCGGTTCAACGGGCCGCCACGTGGGCATTTACCTGGGTAACGATAACTTTGTTCATGCATCTACCAGCAGTGGCGTGATGATTTCCAGTCTCAATGATGACTACTGGAAAAAGCGTTACCGTGAAGGGCGTCGTGTATTAAGTCGTAACCCGACCTGATTATCACCTTCGATTTTCTCTCGCCAGAGAACAAGAAACGCTGCCTGTGCAGCGTTTTTTTTCGTGCCTGAAGATGGCAGGCAGATTTTTATCAGATAAAAGCATTGTATTTCAGATAAATAACGAGACATTTCAGACTCTCTCGTTATATTCTCGGTCGCTTAAACCGAAGCAGTCGTGCGCAATAACATAATAATAATTTATCAGGAGCACCTCATGCCATTGTCGGGGGCACTACGGCGCCGTGACACTACTCCTCGCCGTATCGCATGCAGTAGCGCGATGGCTGGCGGCTTATTCTTTCTTTTGTTCGCCGTACTCTCTTTTCACCAGACCTGGCAGAAGCGCGAACGGCAGCATCAGCAACTGCTGGAGAACAGTCGCACGGCATTGCAGCAAACGCTCTCCACGTTGATTAACAGCACTCTCACTCCCCTGCTTCCGTTTACCCACACTGCCTGCCATAACATAGATCGTGAACTGACCTCACGCGCCGCCTTTGCCGGAAACCTTCGCGCCATTCTGCTGGTTGATAACGGTACAGCCTTTTGCTCGTCAGCGACCGGCAGTTTTAGTCTGCCACTTAATGTGATTGCGCCGCACAGTGACATTTCTCGCGATACCGACCTGCAACTGATGCCAGGCACGCCGTTGCAGCCGAATAAACCGGTGCTGGCCTTGTGGATCAAAAATCCAGGCAGCCTGCAGTCAGGCGTTTTCGCGACGCTCAATATCACTCTCGCGCCTTATCAGCTGCTGGCGTCCCGGCGACCGGAAATCACCGGCATGGCACTCGTGGCACAGCGCAGCGCCTTAACCAGCTGGCAGCCCGGCCTCATTGAGAATAAAAACCTGCCGACGCCCCTGCACCAGCGGGCGCTGACAGGATATCCGCTCCAGTTTGTCGTGTACGGCTCCACTCTGGCAGTCAGCGACTATCAAACTATCCTGCTAAGTGGCCTGTTGCTGTCGCTGCTGTTTGCAGGCGGATGGTGGCTACTGTTGTCGGTGTATCAGCGTCCCGGCAGAGAGCTGATTCGGGCCATGAAACGCGGCGAGTTTCACGTTGAGTATCAGCCGCTGGTGACGTCTCATGATGGCCAGCCTTATGGTATGGAAGCATTATTACGCTGGACTCACCCGACGAAAGGCCCGGTTCCGCCCGATGTCTTTATTCATTTTGCAGAATCACAGAATCTGATTATTCCGCTGACGCGGCATCTGTTTCAGCTGGTTTCCCGTGATGCACATCTGCTGTGTCATACCATTCCCCGTCATGCCAGCCTGAGTCTCAACATTTCGCCCCTGCATCTGGCTGACAGTGGTTTCCGTCAGGATGTGCTGCACTGGCTTGATACCATGCCTGCGGGACACTTTAACTATGTGTTTGAGATTACTGAGCGAGCCATGGTGCGGGATGAAAACGTCGGAGAACTGTTTGACTGGCTGCATCAGCAGCAGATTCATATTGCTATTGATGATTTTGGTACCGGGCATAGCGCGTTAATCTATCTGGAACGTTATGACTTTGATTACCTCAAAATCGATCGCGGTTTTGTTCAGAGCATCGGTACAGACACCCTGACCTCACCGGTTCTGGATTCCGTGTTGCAACTGGCGAAGAAACTCAACTTAAAGAGTGTGGCCGAAGGCGTTGAGACCGGTGAGCAGGCCACCTGGTTAATTAATCGTGGTGTAACGCATTTGCAGGGTTATATCTTTAGCCGTCCGTTACGGCCAGAAACCCTGATAGACTATTTCCGTCGTCATAAGGCCTGACATGACCTGGCCTGAAACGCCCCGGACATCTGACTGGAGGAATCATGCTGTTTCGCTTTGGACTCATACTGCTGTGTGGCCTGCTCAGCGCCCCGCTGCTGGCTGCCTCTGTCCAGCAAAGCTATGCATTCACCCAGGCTGGTGAAGCAAAATATCCGCCCGGTTTCAGCCATTACGACTATGCCAACCCCAGCGCGCCCAAAGGAGGCAGCATCACCCTGGCGGTGATCGGTACCTATGACAACTTCAATCGCTATGCCTCACGCGGCAATCCAGGCATTAACACCGGCTCGCTTTATGACGGGCTTTACACCAGTTCAGACGATGAACCCGGCAGCTATTATCCGCTGATTGCCGAGTCGGCGCGCTATGCCAGCGATTTTTCGTGGATCGAGATCCAGATGAATCCCCACGCCCGCTTCCAGGATGGCACACCGATCACCGCCCGCGACGTGGCGTTCACCTTTGAAAAATTCATGACTGAGGGCGTGCCCCAGTTCCGCGTCGCCTACCGTGGCGTTAGCGTAAAAGCGCTGAACGACCTTAAAGTGCGTATAGAAGCACAGAAGCCGGATAAAGACCTGCTGCTTGGATTACTGACGCTGCCGGTGATCGCCGAGTCATTCTGGCACGATAAAAAGTTTAATGAACCGTTAAGCGCACCGCCGTTGTCGAGCGGACCCTATCGCATCACCCGCTGGAAACTGGGTCAGTTTATTGAGTTCAGCCGGGTAAAAGATTACTGGGCCGCCGATCTGCCGGTAAACCGCGGACGTTTTAATTTTGATCGCATACGCTATGACTACTATCTGGATGACAATGTGGCGTTTGAGGCCTTTAAGGCTGGCGCTTTCGACTGGCGTGAAGAGACTTCGGCGAAGAAATGGGCCACCCAGTATCGCGGCCGCCATTTCGACGATGGCAGCATCGTCAAAGAGACTACGCCCAATGACGCTGCTATTGATACCCGCTGGCTGGCATTTAACAATGAAAAACCGCTGTTTCATGATCGACGCGTGCGTCAGGCTATCTCACTGATGTTCGATTTCGAGTGGATGAACAAAGCGCTTTACTACGGAGCCTGGCATCGCGCCAGCAGCTATTTCCAGAACACGGAGTATGCTGCCAGTGGTGTGCCGGATGCACAGCAACGGGCGCTGCTTGAACCCTGGCGCGCACAACTGCCGCCAGAGCTGTTCAGCCAGCCCTATCAGCCACACAAAACGGATGGCAGCGGCTATGACCGCGCCAGTCTGTTAACCGCATTTGACCTGTTAAAACAGGCGGGCTGGCAGATTAAAAATCGCCGCCTGGTCAATGATAAAACCGGTCAGCCGTTCACCGCAGAGTTGCTGTTACGCAGCGGTTCTGACATCGACTGGGCACTCCCGCTGCAGCACAATCTTTCGCGGCTTGGCATTACGCTGAATCTGCGGCAGATCGACAGCTCGCAGTATCTGCGGCGCAAACGGGAAGGTGACTACGATATGATTGCCACCGCCTATTCAGCGATGCCCATCCCGACGTCCAGCCTGCAGATCCTCTGGCACTCCGACTACATCAACTCGTCGTGGAACAGTGCGCGGGTTAAAGATCCGATAGTGGATCACTTTGTGAAACAGATTGTGGCGCATCAGGACGATCCTGCTGAACTTCGCCCGCTGGCACAGGCGCTGGATCGGGTGCTGCTGTGGAATGCCTATATGATCCCAATGTGGTACAACGCTGAACAGCGGCTGGCATACTGGGATAAGTTTTCTCACCCTGCACGCAAGCCCGCCTACAGTACAGGGCTGGAAAACTGGTGGTACGACACAAACAAAGCCGGACGCCTGCCGGCCAGTAAACGCTAAGGAGATCACCGTTGGCCGCTTACTTTCTGCGCAGACTGCTGCTGATTATCCCGACCTTGTGGGCGATCATCACGCTTAATTTTTTTATCGTGCAAATCGCGCCCGGCGGCCCGGTCGATCAGGCGCTGGCAAATATTGAGTTTGGTCAGACAACCGGCCTGCCCGGCAGCGGGGCGGAGAGCGCCAGTTCACGCGCCAGCTTCAGTCACATTAATCCTGGCGATAATCAGTATCGTGGCGCACGCGGGCTGGATCCTGAAGTGATTGCTGAGATTAAAAAGCGTTACGGCTTCGATAAACCTCTCTGGCAGCGCTACGGCGAGATGCTGTGGAATTACCTGCGTCTGGATTTTGGCGACAGCCTGTTTCGCAGCGCCTCGGTGATCGGGCTGATCAAAGAGAGCCTGCCAGTCTCGATCAGCCTGGGACTCTGGAGCACCCTGATTATTTATCTGGTGTCGATTCCACTGGGGATCCGCAAAGCGGTGCGCAATGGCAGCGCCTTTGATGTCTGGAGCAGCGCCTTTATTATCATCGGCTACTCTATTCCGGCCTTTCTGTTCGGCATCATGCTGATTGTGCTGTTTGCCGGTGGCAGCTATCTCGACTGGTTTCCGCTGCGTGGGCTCACCTCTGCGCAGCACGATACACTGCCCTGGTATGGCAAAGTGCTGGACTACTTCTGGCATATCGCTCTGCCGGTGCTGGCGACAGTGATCGGCGGCTTCGCCACGCTGACCATGCTGACCAAAAACGCCTTTCTGGACGAGATCCGCAAACTCTATGTGGTGACCGCGCGCGCCAAAGGGGTGCCAGAGCGACGCATTCTCTATCATCATGTGTTTCGCAATGCGATGCTGCTGGTGATCGCCAGCTTCCCGGCCACGTTTATCAGCATGTTCTTTACCAGTTCGGTACTCATCGAAGTGATGTTTTCGCTCAACGGGCTTGGGCTGCTCGGCTATGACGCGACATTGCAACGCGACTACCCGGTGATGTTTGGCACGCTCTATATTTTCACGCTGATCGGTTTGCTGATGAATATCCTCAGCGATCTGACTTATACGCTGGTCGATCCCCGCATCGACTTCGGGAGCCGCTCATGACGCTCTCACCCCTGAATCAGCAGCGCTGGCAGCGCTTTCGTCACAACCGACGCGGCTACTGGTCGCTCTGGATCTTTCTGATCATTTTTCTGCTGTCGCTGGGTGCTGAACTGATCGCGAATGACAAGCCGTTGCTGGTGCATTACCACCAACGCTGGACGGTGCCGCTGCTGTTTGACTACAGCGAAACCGACTATGGCGGTGTACTGGCGACAGCGGCGGATTATCAGGATCCCTGGCTGCGGCAGCGCATCAGGCAGAATGGCTGGGCGCTGTGGGCACCGATTCGTTTCAGCGACGGAACCATTAATTTTGCTACTCAGGTGCCCTTCCCTTCTCCGCCCTCTGCGCAGAACTGGCTCGGCACGGACGCCAACGGCGGCGACGTACTGGCTCGGCTGCTCTATGGCACACGTATCTCTCTGCTGTTCGGTCTGCTGCTGACGCTTCTCTCCAGCGTCATCGGGATTGTGGTCGGCGCGGTGCAGGGCTATTTCGGCGGCAGAATTGACCTGATTGGGCAGCGGATGATTGAAGTCTGGTCTGGCATGCCCGCGCTGTTTCTGCTGATTCTTCTCTCCAGCGTGATTCAGCCTGGCTTCTGGTGGCTGTTGCTGGTCACCGTGGCGTTTGGCTGGATGAGTCTGGTAAGTGTTGTCAGGGCAGAGTTTCTCCGTACCCGAAATTTTGATTACATTCGTGCCGCGCAGGCGCTGGGCGTGAGCGATGGCCGGATTATGTTGCGCCATATGCTGCCTAACGCGATGGTGGCCACACTGACCTTTCTGCCGTTTATTTTGTGCGGATCGATTACCACGCTGACCTCACTCGACTTTCTGGGCTTCGGCCTGCCGCTGGGTTCGCCCTCGCTGGGCGAGTTACTGCTGCAGGGCAAGAACAACCTGCAGGCTCCCTGGTTAGGTCTGGCGGGCTTTTTCACTCTGGCGATCCTGCTTTCGCTGCTGATTTTTATCGGCGAAGCGGTGCGTGACGCCTTTGATCCGGGCAAAGGAGCCTGAATGACGACGCCATTGCTTGCTATCAATCATCTCTCAGTCGCCTTTCGTCAGGGCAAGCAGCTTCGACAGGTCGTGAATGACGTGTCGCTGCGCATTGACGCAGGTGAAACGCTGGCGCTGGTGGGTGAGTCTGGTTCCGGCAAGAGCGTCACCGCGCTGTCGGTAATGCGACTGCTGCATGAGGCTTCAGTGATTTATCCCAGCGGCGAGATTCTGTTTAACGGTGAAGATCTGCTGCGCGCCCGCGAGCAGCGTCTGCGGGGTATTCGCGGCAACCAGATCGCGATGATTTTTCAGGAGCCCATGGTGTCACTGAATCCGCTGCACACCGTGGAGAAGCAGCTGTATGAAGTGCTGTCACTGCATCGCGGGATGCGTCGTCCGGCCGCACGCGGGGAGATTCTCAGCGTGCTCGATCGGGTCGGTATCCGGCAGCCCGCCACCCGGCTCAATGATTTTCCCCACCAGCTTTCCGGCGGTGAACGCCAGCGGGTGATGATTGCCATGGCGCTGCTGACCGAGCCGCAGCTGCTGATTGCCGATGAGCCGACCACGGCACTGGATGTGACGGTTCAGGCCCAGATCCTGACGCTGCTGCGCGAACTGCAACGTGAGCTGAACATGGGCATGCTGTTCATCACGCATAACCTGAATATTGTGCGTCAGCTGGCAGATAATGTCAGCGTGATGCGCAACGGTCACATCGTGGAGCAGAATCGCTGCCAGACCCTGATGAACCAGCCGCAGCATCCTTACAGCCAGCAGTTGCTGGCTGCGGAACCGGAGGGAAAAGCCGTTCCGCTGCCCGCAGCGTCGCCCATTCTTCTTCGTGTCGGGCAGCTTCAGGTGAGCTTTACACAGCGGCGCGGGCTGTTCCGTCGCCAGAACAGTGAAAAGCGGGTGCTTTCCGGATTGAGTTTTAGCCTGCGGCGTGGCGAAAGTCTGGGCCTGGTGGGTGAGTCCGGCTCGGGTAAAAGCACCACCGGGCTGGCACTGCTGCGGCTGATTGCCTCACGCGGCGAGATCTGGTTTGACGGTCAGCCGCTGCATCAACTGTCGCGTCAGCAACTGTTGCCGCTGCGTCAGCGTATTCAGGTGGTGTTTCAGGACCCTAACTCCTCACTCAATCCGCGCATGACGGTGCAGCAGATTATTGCTGAGGGTCTGGCGGTACATCAGCCTGAACTCGACAGTGTGCAGCAGACGCAGCGGGTTATCGCCGTCATGGAGGAAGTGGGGCTTGAAGCGGAAAGTCGCCATCGTTATCCGGCCGAATTTTCTGGCGGTCAGCGACAGCGTATTGCTATTGCGCGGGCATTGATTCTGGAGCCGGAGTTGCTGGTGCTGGATGAACCGACTTCATCGCTGGATCGCACGGTGCAGAAGCAAATTCTGACGCTGTTACGCCGTTTGCAGCAGCAGCGGCAGCTCAGTTATCTGTTTATCAGTCACGACCTGGATGTGGTTCGCGCGCTGTGCCACCAGCTTATCGTGCTGTGCCAGGGAGAGGTCGTGGAACAGGGCGAGTGTGAAAGGCTGTTTGCTTCACCCGTGGCAGATTATACCCGCGAGCTACTGCAGTCGGCGCAGCTTAACCTCCAATAAAGGTTTCTGCTATCGCCACGCCCTGATTTTTTAAACAGCAGTTAGTGGCACTTTCGTCACGACGCTGAATGAACAGGCAGGGCTGCCCTTCGCACTCAGCAACTTTGCAATCAACCTGAATATCCGCCAGAACCTCTTTTAACTGCTGCAGAATCTCCCACGCCGGAATGCCGTCATGGCTGATCAATCGCAGCGCCACGAAATCCTGCTCATCCAGCGTTGCATCATCAGAATCAATGGCGCTGTGGTGATCGCTGGCCCAGCGAAAATGCTGTGGCAGACGATGCACAATTGAAAGTTGCAGCATAGTTTACTTTCCCCGGATGAGTTTATGTCGCAACACCGACCTGCCCGCAGCCAGCGGGTCATTCACCGCAGAGTCCGGACAGGGAGGCCCATCCGTGCGGATTGCAGAAGCGCATTTTTGCGACTTACATCGCACTTCAGCCTATATGTACCGCGTTCACTCACCGTTAACAATCATTTTAGACGCATTATGATTACTTTTTTAACTAAAAATTTTCACAATAAAGAAACAAAACCGTCGGGATGTGCATCACTGCGGGCAATCGGGGAAGAAACCACTGCGCCCGGTTAACGGGTCGCAGTGCGGGGACGTGAAGCGTAGAAGAAGAGCAGCAGAGAAATTGTCGCGCACAGGGCAATTGTGCCGACCATCGGCCAGGCGCTGTTGAAACTCACCAGCGACAGCAGTGCACCGACAAAAGCACCCACGCCAAAACGCAGCGTGCCCGCCAGAGAGGATGCCGTTCCGGCCATATGCGGAAACTCATCCAGGATCACCGCCATCGCATTCGATGAGACCATCGACACGCAGCCGATAAACATCGCGATTCCCATCACCAGCGGCAAAAAGCCGAGGCTGAAGGCGCTGACAACCAGCAACCAGATGCCCATGCAGAACTGTATCAGCAGCCCCAGCCGGAACATCGCCACCGGGCCAAAGCGGCGCACGGCACGGCTGTTAATCAGCGTCAGGACAAACAGAAACACCACGTTGAGACCAAAGTAGTAGCCAAAGTTTTGCGGTGAGACGTGATTCAGCTCAATGTAAACAAAGGGGCCGGCATTGAGAAAAGTAAAGAGCCCGGCAAAGGAGAAGCCGCTCGACAGCATGTAACTGAACGCCCGTTTGTGGCGAAACAGCGTCACGAAGTTGCCGAGCGTGGTGCGCAGATGAAAACGCTGTCGCTGCTCCGGCTTCAGGGTTTCGCGGATTTGTGTGGTTACCAGCACAGTGGTCACTAATGCCGCACCCGCGAGCGCCCAGAAAATTGCGTGCCAGCTCCAGAGCACCAGCAGCCAGCCACCGATGATCGGCGCCAGCAGCGGCGCGATGGTGGTAATCAGCATCACAAAGGACATCATGCGCGAGAAGTCCTCTTTCGAGTAACTGTCACGCATCAGCGCGTTGATCACCACACTGGCTGCGGCGGCAGAAAGTCCGTGCAGGAAGCGCATCAGAATCAGCTGATCGATGGTCTGTGACAGTGCACAGGCCGCAGCGGCGCAGGCAAAGATCAGCGTGCCGAGTGCAATTACCGGCTTACGCCCATAGCTGTCTGCCAGCGGACCATAGATAAGCTGGCCAATCGCGAAGCCAAGGATGTAGAGGTTAAGCGACATCTGCACGCTACCGGCTGACACCCCGAACTCACGCGCAATCTGCGGCATGGCAGGCAGATACATGTCAATCGACAACGGCATCAGCATGGCTAACAGACCGAGGATGACGACCAGTCCTGTTGGCGAGTTCTTTTCCTTACGCACACCTTCTCCTGCACAAATGAGTCTGGGTCGGGCCGCCTGGCCCGCCCGGTTATTTTGTCTGCAGCTCTTTCGGCAGACCAATACTGGCGATCTCGTCTTCTGTCAGCGCACGGTATTCGCCCGGTTCCAGATCCTCGTCCAGCACGATGTCACCGATGCGTTCACGATGCAGCTCAATGACCCGATTGCCGACGGCTGCAAACATCCGTTTCACCTGGTGGTAACGACCTTCGCTCAGTGTCAGCCGCACATCTGTGGGGGTAATCACCTCCAGCTGTGCCGGTTTCGTCAGGCTCTTCTCATTGTGCAGCTGCACGCCCGCTGTAAACTGTGCGGCCGTATCGTCACTGATCGGCGATTCCAGTGTCACCCGATAGGTTTTCTCGCAGTGATGACGTGGCGAGGTAATGCGGTGTGACCACTGGCCATCATCTGTCAGCAGCACCAGTCCGGTGGTGTCGATATCCAGACGCCCTGCCGCATGCAGTTTGAATGACATCGGCTCTTCGATGAAATAGATGATGGTGGGATGATCGGGATCGTCGGTTGAGCAGACGTAACCCTGCGGTTTGTTCAGCATAAAGTAGCGAGGACCGGTCTGCATCTGCAGTACGTTGCCGTCATAGACGACTTCGTGGTCGGGCAGCAGTTTGAACGCGGTATCGCGGACAACTTCCCCGTTAACGGTGACACGCTGGCCACGGATCTCGCGATGAGCGATGGCGCGGCTGATTTCCAGTTGCTGAGAGATGAATTTGTCGAGTCGCATGAATTCGTTTTGCCTGTTACTGCGGAGGGAATCTGAAACGGCCTGGTTAACCGTTGAAAATGTGCGGGAAGTATAACGTGATCCGCGCCAGCCTGACAGCGCGTTTACCGCACTTTCATGGCATAATTGCCGCCAGTTATACAAAAGTGAGCAACATGTCTTTTACCTTACGCCCCTATCAACAGGATGCGGTGAATGCCACCGTGGCGCATTTCCGTCGCCATCAGGAACCTGCCGTCATTGTGCTACCAACCGGTGCCGGCAAGAGTCTGGTGATTGCCGAGCTGGCCCGGCTGGCCCGTGGCCGGGTGCTGGTGCTGGCGCACGTCAAAGAGCTGGTGGCGCAGAACCACAGTAAATATCAGGCCTACGGGCTGGAGGCGGATATCTTTGCTGCCGGACTTCAGCGCAAAGAGAGTCAGCGCAAAGTGGTGTTTGGCAGCGTGCAGTCAGTGGCGCGTAACCTCGACCAGTTCGACAGCGCCTTCTCGCTGGTGATTGTCGATGAGTGTCACCGCATTGGCGATGATAAAGAGAGTCAGTATCAGCAGATCTTTAATCATCTGCGTCAGCACAATCCGCAACTGCGTTTACTGGGACTGACCGCTACGCCATTCCGTCTGGGTAAAGGCTGGATTTATCAGTTCCACTATCACGGCATGGTGCGTGGCGATGAAAAATCGCTGTTTCGCGACTGTATCTATGAACTGCCCCTGCGCTACATGATCAAGCATCAGTTTCTGGTGCCGCCGGAACGACTGGATATGCCGGTGGTGCAGTATGACTTCAGCCGACTGACGGCACAGTCCAACGGCCTGTTCAGCGAAGCCGATCTGAATCGTGAACTGAAGCAGCAGCAGCGCGTGACGCCCCATATCATTCGCCAGATCGTGGAGTTCGCTGAAGATCGGCTGGGCGTGATGATTTTCGCCTCAACGGTGGAGCATGCGCGTGAAATCCTGCGGCTGCTGCCAGAAAACAGCGCGCTCGTCTCGGCCGAAACGCCAGCCAGAGAGCGCGATGCCCTGATTCTGGCGTTTAAGGCGCAGCAACTGAAATTCCTGGTGAATGTGGCGGTGCTGACCACCGGGTTTGATGCGCCGCACGTTGACCTGATTGCAATCCTGCGTCCGACCGAGTCGGTCAGCCTCTATCAGCAGATCGTCGGACGCGGCCTGCGGCTCTCACCGGGTAAAACCGACTGCCTGATTCTCGATTACGCGGGTAATCCGCACGATCTCTTTACGCCCGAAGTTGGCGCCCCCAAAGGGGCCAGCGACAATCAGCCGGTTCAGGTTTTCTGTCCCGCCTGCGGTTTCGCCAACACCTTCTGGGGCAAGGCGACCGAAGATGGCATGGTGATCGAGCATTTTGGCCGGCGCTGTCAGGGCGTACTGGAAGATGACGAAGGTGAGCGCGAACAGTGTGATTTCCGCTTCCGGTTTAAAAGTTGTCCCGACTGCGGCGCAGAGAATGATATTGCCGCCCGACGTTGTCACCAGTGCGACAAAATTCTGGTCGATCCGGACGATATGCTGAAAGCGGCGCTGAAACTGAAAGACGCACTGGTGCTTCGCTGTGGTGGCATGACGCTGGAACAGGGCCATGACGCCAAAGGGGAATGGCTGAAGGCGACCTATTTTGATGAGGAAGGCACCAGCGTCAGCGAACGCTTTCGTCTGCAGACGCCGGCCCAGCGTAAGGCGTTTGAACAGCTCTTTATGCGTCCCCATCAGCGCGCCCCCGGCGTGCCGCTGGGCTGGCAGACCGCCGCTGACGTCCTGGCACTCCAGCCGCTGCTACGTCATCCCGATTTTGTCGTCGCACGGGCCAAAGGCCAGTTCTGGCAGATCCGCGAGAAAATGTTCGATTATCAGGGCCGCTATCGCCGCGCCAATGAGCTGCGTTAACAGGTGATGCCAGCGAGGGCTGACCGGATGCTGAACCCGGCGAGCGGGTATATCGTTTGCTACCACCCGGCATAACGGCTATACTGCCGCCCGCTTTTGCATGTGCATCAGCGGTATTGAATAACCTGCCTGTTACTGGGTCGCCTGTAGCAGGATTTAAATAAAGAGATATATTAATGCTCACTATCAATGCAGTAGAACGTAAAGAGCAGGGTAAGGGTGCGAGCCGCCGCCTGCGTACAGCAAACCGTTTCCCGGCCATCATCTACGGTGGTTCTGAAGCGGCTGTTGCCATCGATCTGGATCACGACTCAGTAATGAACCTGCAATCTAAGCCAGGTTTCTACGACGAAGTTCTGACCCTGTCAGTTGACGGCAAAGAAACTAAAGTGAAAGTTCAGGCTGTTCAGCGTCACCCGTTCAAGCCAAAACTGTTCCACATCGACTTCGTTCGCGCTTAATCGCGAATTACGTTGAAATGTAAAAGGGCCGGTTGAGAAACCGGCCCTTTTATTTTGTCCCTGATACACAGAGATAATCGACGTGTCAGAGAACAGAAGCCGGGCTAAGCCCGGCTTTTTTTATTTGCTGCTGGTACGGCGCTGAAGCTGGTCCCGCAGATTGGGTGGTGTGCCCTTAATCGTCAGGGTGTCCGTGGCCGGATCCCAGAAAATGCGCTCGCCCAGTAACATCGCATCAAAATTCAGGGTCAGTCCCCCGCCGCTGCCGGCAAACTTCGTCAGCTGACGCAGCGTACTGCGATCCGCCGGGAAGCTCTCTTCCAGCTCGTAGCCCTGCTCCTGGGTAAAGGCCTGGAAGGTTTTTTCGCCCAGTGGTGGCAGCTCGCTCGACAGATCTTCCAGTGCAATTTCCTCGCCCGCCTGCAACTGTTCGTTGCAGTAGCTGTAAACCTGCTGGCGATAGTTCTGCCGTTCCTGCTTATCCAGTTCGGATTCGTTGCAGTAATCATCAACGGCCTGCAACAGACCGCGGTTCTGCGCCTTCGTGTCTAATCCCACTTCGGCACCCAGGAAGTCCATAAAGAAGTCAGCCACTTTACGTCCGACGCGGCCGCGCAGGAAGGTCAGGTAACGGGTCGATTCCGGGTTGGTTTCCCATTCGGTTAAATCAATTCGCGCCACGATATCCGCATGATTGATGTCGAGATAGTGGGTGCTGCTGATATCCATCTGCTCATTGACGCGCATACTGGACTGGCTGTTCAGCACCGCAATCAGCAGATATTCCACCGCCAGATAGCGATAGTGAATAAACAGCACCACGCCGCCTTCAGCGAACGGATATTTGGCCAGCTCGTCGCGCAGACGACCTGTTGCAGCGCGGCTAAAAGCGAGAAAATCATCGTTGCCCTTACGACAATTACGCAGCGCTTCTGCCAGTTCACTTTCTGCATTGAACAGGCCATAGGCTTTGCTTTTTGCGCTGTAAACCCGGTGTAACTCCTCCACCATCGCGTTAACCGTGTTGGTGGCAGGCAGCAGTGAATCGCGCAGCGCCAGTTCAAGCTGGTTTTCATCGCGTTTGATTAACTGATGCAGGGCAATCTGGTCGATATCCAGACTCATGGTAGACTCTCCTTTTAGCACAGGCGCGTATTCAAACACCGCCAGCATCGGCTTTCAACTCTATGCGTGAAGCGAACGTACTGCTTTCGATAAAATTGCGGTAAAAAGTGCGCTATTCCGGTAATATATCGCCTTTTGAAATGAGCTTAGACGACGATATGGCACAATCATCCCGTTACAGTGACGAACGCGTGGAACAACTCCTCGCGGAAATGGCCCAAATCCTGCACAAGGACAAGGCCCCCACCGATCTCTCCCTGATGGTTCTGGGAAATATGGTGACCAACTTAATTAACAGCGATGTCGCTCCGGCGCAACGTCGTTCACTGGCACGTTCTTTCGCCGATGCCCTTCAGGCATCAGTGCGTGACGATAACGCCCATTAATTGGCTGATTTGATTTCATAATATGGTAACCAACCGGCAGCGCTACCGCGAAAAAGTCTCCCAGATGATCAGTTGGGGGCACTGGTTTGCTCTGTTTAACATCTTATTCGCGCTGATTTTAGGCAGTCGCTACCTGTTGGTCGCCGACTGGCCTTCTTCGCTGGCGGGGCGCATCTACGCCTATACCAGCTGGGTTGGCCACTTTAGTTTTGTCGTTTTCGCTGCCTATCTGCTGATTATCTTCCCGCTGACCTTTGTGGTGATGTCGCAACGGCTGATGCGGGTGTTATCCGCGGTGGTCGCCACTGCCGGACTGACGCTGATAATGGTCGACAGTGCAGTGTTCAGCCGTTTCCACCTGCACCTTAATCCTGTGGTGTGGGAGCTGGTCATTAACCCCGACCAGAGCGAGATGGCGCGCGACTGGCAACTGATGTTTATCAGCGTGCCGCTGATATTCCTGGTCGAGATGCTGTTTGCGACCTGGAGCTGGCAGAAGCTGCGTAGCCTGAATCGCCGCTCGTTTGGTAAACCTGTCGCCGCTCTGTTTATCAGCGCCTTCTTTGCCAGCCACCTGATGTATATCTGGGCCGATGCCAACTTCTATCGCCCGATTACCATGCAGCGCGCCAATCTGCCGCTCTCCTATCCGATGACGGCCCGTCGCTTCCTTGAACGTCACGGTCTGCTGGATGCGCAGGAGTATCAGCGCCGGTTGATTCAGCAGGGCGATCCGGAAGCGGTGGCGGTAGAGTATCCGCTGAGCGATATCACCTTCCGCGATGCTGGCACCCGTAACAACCTGCTGGTGCTGACTGTTGATGGTCTGAACAATGCTACGCTTGCCAAAGCGCTGCCGCAGCTTAATCAGTTCGCCAGCGAAAACGTGCGTTTTACCCAGCACTACAGCGCCGGTGATACACCTGAGAAAGGGTTGTTTGGCCTGTTCTATGGCATCTCCTCCAGTTACATGAACGGTATTCTGGCATCACGAACACCGTCGGCACTGCTGGGGGCACTGAGTACTCAGGGTTATCAGTTTGGCCTGTTCTCCTCGGAAGGCTTTAATCCGCCGCTCTACCGTCAGGCGCTGCTGACCGACTATTCACTGCCTGCGACAACCAGCCAGCCCAACGCCAGCACCGTGGCGCAATGGCAGAACTGGCTGGAGAAACAGAAAGCTTCGCAGGCGCCGTGGTTCTCATGGATTGCTCTGAACGGGCCTGATGTCACCGGCGACAACAGCAAAGCGCGTCAGCGCAGTTATCTCCGTCAGGCACCTGCTGTTGATGAACAGATTAGCGCCGTGCTAAGCAGCCTGCAGGCGCGTGATTTGCTGAAGAACACCGTCGTAGTGATTACGGCGCAGCGTGGTCTGGCACTGGATGGCGATCCTGACAGCGCCGGAAACCGTCAGACGCTGCAGGTGCCACTGGTGATTCACTGGCCTGATACACCGGCGCAAACTGTTGATCGGCTCTCTGATCATCAGGATGTAATGGCAACGCTGATGCAGCGACTGCTGCATGTGCGGACCAATCCGGTGAACTATTCACAGGGTGAAGATTTGTTTGCTGCACGTCGCCGTCATGACTGGGTGGCGAGCAGTGAAGAGAATAAGCTGGTGATTACCACGCCGCAGGTGACGCTGGTGCTCAACAACAACGGCAGCTATCGCGCTTATGATGCACAGGGCAACGCGCTGAAAGATCACAAGCCAGAGCTGGCGTTGCTGTTGCAGGTCCTGACCGAGGAGAAGCGGTTTATCGCTAACTGATTAATTATCAGGCAAATAGTCGGCAGGTATCTTGCATTCATGACGATAACCAGTAGACTAATCCTCCAGTGTTCGGCACGTAGCGCAGCCTGGTAGCGCACGGTCATGGGGTGTCCGGGGTCGGAGGTTCAAATCCTCTCGTGCCGACCAAATTCCCTGAAAAGCAGCCCAAAAGGCTGCTTTTTTCGTTTCTGTCATCAAAACATAACTTTCATCACATCTCCTGCAAAGCGTTCTATACTTAATAGCGTGTGGGTAACAAGAGGAGAGTTCATGACATTAATCGAAAAAGATGATCCATCCGAAGCACCCGAGTCCGGCGATAAGCAACCTTCCCCGCCAGACCAGAAGTAACCCACAGGGCCGCGTATGACGCGGCCTTTCTGTTTCTGTTATCTCTGCCCACTCTCCGGCTTAACATTCAGAATTGTCCGCTGAAGCAGTTAACATTTCTCTTACAATCAGCAGGTTAACGCGGGCGCCCAAAACTGATCTGCCTCACAAAATCGGCCATCAGTCGCGTCTTTTCATCAAACTGAAACAAAAATGTCACAAAAATTGCCTACTCTAAACTCCCCAGAAATTGACGGATAATTTTTATGGCGATCAAAGCGAAAAGCCTGAAAGATGCGGAAGCTTTACTGCATTCAGGCATTAGCAAAGTGGAACTGGCGTATGACATTGGTAGCGACGACTTCTTTCGTCTGGCGAGCCACTGGTGCGACCGGGGTGCACGCATCAGCAGGGGTCACCACCATTTTGTTGTTTCTCTGAAGAGTTTTGCCATTCCTCCCAACGACTGATTACGGCGGGCTGCTTGCCCTGATGCATCGTGCCTGATTTAATGCCTTTTTGGCTTAAATGGTTTCGCATGCGCTATCCCGACCTGCCGCTGCCGCCTGTTCCAGGCGGCTTTATTCTTTCCAGCCACCTGAACCACAGCGATTATTTGCTGGCGGTGAGTCGCTTTGACCCGCAAAAGTATCATGACGTGCTGGCTGTCGAATGGGGTATTCCCTTACCCGCCCGACTGCAGCAGGCTGTCACTAAACGGCGTGCTGAATACCTCGCCAGCCGTTTACTGGTCCGGTCGGTAATGACAGAGCTGGGCATTGCTGATTTCATCCTGACCAACGCATCCGATCGCTCCCCCTGCTGGCCCGCTGGCGTTCAGGCGTCGCTGTCGCACAGTGCCGGTGTCGTCGTGGTAGCGGCAACCCGGCAACGCTGTGCGGTTGGCGTCGATGTTGAGCAGTTGATGTCAGAGACGACGGCGCAGGAAACGGCAGAGTTGTTGATGAATGCGCAGGAACAGCAACTGTTGCAGACGCTGCCCGTCTCCTTCAGCACTGCCGCGACGCTGCTCTTCTCTCTCAAAGAGAGCCTTTATAAAGCGCTGTGGCCACAACTGCATCAGCCGATGGATTTTCTGGATGCTGCACTGGTGTCGGTAGATTTCGCGCAGCAGCGCGCGACGCTGCAACTGGCTCAGGACTTCGGTGGCTGTTTTGCGATGGGGACGTTACTGGAGGCGGAGTTTATGTGGCGCGATAATCAGGTGATCACGCTGATTATGCATCGGCTTTAAAAGCGTTCTAAACAGAACGCCAGTATGTTTTTTCCTGGCCTGTCACCTTGTGATTTGCGACAACCACTAAATCAGAATCCACAATAAGCAGAGGCACAACAGGGGCGATGCGTTCCGCCAGCCACAGGCATATTTCACCACCAAAAAAGAGTAACACGCGATAATGGCTGGATTTGTGCTGTTTTGTGAACCAGACATGAGTGGGTATTACGGAACTTCAGGTATAAGAAATATTTCCCTGGAACAAGGTACGCATGAAAAATTCTCTGTTCAGATTGTCCCCGACCTTTTTACTCTTTTTGCTTGCCTCATCAGCCACTGCACAAACGATCTCCCCTGAAATTACGACGCAGTCAGGCAAAGTCAAAGGCGCAGAGCATCAAAACACGCTGTCCTGGACCGGTATTCCTTATGCAAAAGCACCGGTCGGGGAACTGCGCTGGAAAAAACCGATTTCCCCTGACGCATGGCAAACCGTTTTCGATGCGACCCGGCCCGCGACAGACTGTATCCAGGTTTCCCCGGACGGAGCCAAAGGTGATGAGGATTGCCTGAATCTCAATATCTATCGCCCGACAGAGAGCAGCACACCGCTTCCGGTGCTGGTCTATATTCATGGTGGCAATAATCAGCTGGGCAGTTCCACTGAGTTCGCGCCGGCGTTTATCGCTGAAAAATACAATGCCGTGATTGTCACCGTAAACTACCGTCTTGGCGCACTCGGCTTTAATCCATTGAAAGCGCTGAACGATGGCAACCCGCTGGATGACTCCGGGAATTACAGCTTACTCGACATCAAACAATCGCTGGCGTGGATCAAAGACAATATTTCGGCTTTTGGTGGTGACAGAAATAATATTACCGTTTCCGGATTTTCAGCGGGTGGCAGAGACGTGATGGCGATGCTTATATCGCCCCTTTTTAAAAATACGTTCAACAAAGCCATTGTTTTCAGTGGTGGCATGACCACCTCTGACAAACATGAAGCGGAAAGCATCTTCGCGCAAAGAATAGCGCCTCTGGTCGTTAAACAGGGCATTAAACCGGATGCCGGCGCAGCGAAAAGCTGGCTCCTGTCGGGCTCACCAGAGGTTCGTCATTTTCTCTATCAGCTTCCGGCAGCAGATCTGGCAATGCTTTTTGGCGATGCGGGAATTCGCATGAATCAATTCCCGCATCTCTACCGCGATGGTGTGGTGATCCCGAAGGATGGATTTGAGACCAAAAATTATAATGCCGTCCCCGCCATCATGGCCACAGGACAACAGGAGTTTTCTTTCTTCGCCCGTAACGACCCACTGTTTGCAACACAGGTGAAAGACGGTTCGCTTAAAAATGATACCGCGCTGCTGAATAAATACACCTTTGCAAATTATTATGGCGGGCTGCTATATAGCCTGTTTAATGTTAACCAGTCTGCTGAGCGCATGTATAAAAATTATAACGCGCCGCTGTATGGGATGGAGTTCCGTTATGGCACGGATGCGTTTGTCACAGGTGATAAACTATCGGCCATCGGTTCTTTCCACGGCGTGTTTATGCCTTTTTGGGATAAAAATAAGTATGCTGAATTTACGCAGGATGCGCTGAAGCTAAAAGGCTCTCAGGCATTAGGTGAATCTTTTAATTCCTACATTAAAAACTTCCTGGCAACAGGGTCACCCAACGATCAGACCCTTCCGGAATGGAAGAAATGGACACCGGAAAATGCCGCAGCGGGGGAATCGCTGCTGGTGATGGATGCTAACAAGCAGAAAGCCATTATCTACATGAGCAATAAGACGTATAGCTATAACGATATTCTCACCCGCATTGAACAGGACAACGCCCTGTCAGCGGCAGACAAAAAGAGTGTTATCAAAAACGTGCTGAACAATCGCTGGTTCAGCGCACCGCTTGATCAACATTTCGCCCACTAATCCGCGGCCTCCTGCGCTGGCAGGAGGCAAACTTTAACGGATCGACTTCACTGCAGATGACCTGCCGTACAGGGCTGTTATCTGTGATTTACTGCGTATGAGGCACACCTGCCAACGGATTGTTCAGTCAGCACGGCTGCCTGCTGCTGACGCTTACAGAAGTGTTAACACCGTGTTCAGCGACCTGCACGGAACTTAACGCGCTAACTGCTGAGTGTGCCATCTGCCGTCAAAGCCCGGTATCGGTGCGTTTAACCGAGTCGAGCGTGGCGAGGTCGCGTTCATTACCGGTCAGCTCCGTCAACTGGCCTTCGCGCATCTCCAGCAGCCGGTCGGCATGAATGAAGTAGTGATCGTCATGGCTGATAGCAAACACCGTTTTACCCGCCTGCTGCAACCACGGCAGCAGCTCACGATAGAAGATGCGTCGGAAATGTGGGTCCTGATCTGCCGCCCACTCATCCAGTAGCAGCACATCGCGTTCTTCTGCCACCGCCAGCAACAACGCCAGTCGCTTACTCTGTCCTTTTGAGAGCCGCAGATTGAGCACTTTATTGCCTTCAATCTTCAGCTTGTCCTGCATCTTCAGCCTTTCCAGCCACTGCTGCACCAGCGCCGGATTGGCGGCAACGCCTTCCCGCCCGATTAACCGGTCAAACAGATGCAGGTCGGTAAAGACCGCGGAGAACTGACTGCGCCAGACATCCAGCTCGTCTGCCGTGATCGCTTTACCATCCAGCAGCAGCGTGCCGGACTGCGGTTGATACAGCCCGGTCAGCAGCATCGCCAGCGTCGATTTTCCGCTGCCGTTGCCACCAATCAGAAACACCAGTTCGCCCCGGCGCAGCGCCAGGTTAATCGGCCCGACCTGGAAGCCGTTGTCACCATAGTGAAAAGAGACGTCGCGCAGCTCCAGAGTTTGCCAGTCTGACGACGCCGATGGCGCGTGAAACCCTGCCTGATAAGGCGCGAGGTCAAAGGCGTTGAGCTTACGGAATGCGACCTGGGCGCTGAGCAACGTGGGTAACGCGCCCACTGCAGAAAGCAGCGGCGTGCGTAAGAACAGCAGCGTCAGGGAGAAAGTCGCGGCCACAGCAGTATTGGCCCAGCCCAGGCTGTTAGCCATGAAAAAGACCATGCCGATAGCGCCCAGGGTCATGATATTTGACCAGTTGACCGCACTCAGATGATAAGTATCGGCACGCACAATATGGTGACGCCAGGCGCGGGCATCTTCCTGATAAACTGTGTCATAGACCTGTTGCGCACGTGAGCGGTTAAGCTGTAACTCTTTACGCCCCTCAATCACCGTCTGGTAATCACGATAGAGGTTGTCTTCGATTTCGCGCAACTTTGCCATGTGCTGGTAAACCCGCGAGACCAGCATCCAGCCGCCCACCAGCGTCACACCCAGCCAGAGACTGGTCACCAGCAGCATTTTTGGTGACAGCCACGCGAGATAGATGGCTGAGCCGAGGGTAATGATTACGCCCTGAAACAGCTCCGGCAGACGCACAAAAGCCAGCGTAATTGCTCGCACGTCGCTGGTCAGTCCCGCCAGCAGTTGTGCACTGCCGAGTTGCTCGATGCGTTCAACCCGGCTATCAAGGATTCGCTTGATGAACTCGCCACGCAGTCGCCAGACAAACTGATGCCCGAGCATCGTCAGTGCCAGCTGCGAAGCCAGCGTCACCGCCATCAGCACCACCAGCTGCAACAGGAACTGCGGCAGCACCGCGAATGAGGTGTTGATGGCGACAATCATTTCGCGGTTGATAAAGGCGATCATGCCGATACCCAGCACGGCGCTTAACAACGTCAGGGCAATGACCCCGATAAAAGGCCAGCGAAACTGGCGAAAAACAACGCTTAACAACGTCATGCAGGCAATCCATCAGCTAAAAAACAGCCTGCAGTTTAATGGGATGCCAAATGATAGCAATAGTTATTCTCACCACGCCGTGACTGCCGTAGTGGGTTAAAAGGCGCGACGAAATGTCAGGTTATAACGCCAGGCGCCGGCCAGCGGATGCACGCCTGGCTTAAGCGGCAAAATGCCGTGGTAACGCAGGCGCGACGGCCCGCCCCACACCACAATATCACCATGCTCAAGCAGCACACGCTGGGTGCTGTCGCCCCGTTCGAAGCCACCGAACTGAAACACGGCCGGCAGACCCAGCGACACCGAAACGATGGGCTGGTGCAGGTCTTTCTCATCTTTATCCTGATGCAGCGTCAGCTTCGCACCCGGTTCATAGCGATTAAGCAGACAGGCATCCGGATTAAAGCCAGGAAAGCCCGCCTCCGCCGCGGCCTGCTGCGCCAGCTCGCGAAACAGCGGTGGCATGGGCGGCCATTTGCGGCCATTGAGGTTATCCTGCTGCTGATAATTGTAGCCGCGTGAATCCACCGACCAGCCAAAATCGCCGCAGTTGGTCATCGCCACCGACATGCGATGGCCACCCGGCGTAATGCGATGGGCAAAGGGGTTCTGATCCGCAATCGCCAGTATCTGCTGATACAGCGCCTCTGCGTCATCACGTGCGCGGCGCCGCAGGATCACGGCCCCCTCCGCCAGCGGCTCCTGCCAGGGTTGCTCTTCACTAAAAAGATCTAACATCAGGGTTCTCCGGATTCAGCGGGAATCAGAAAAGCAGCAAACTGCGGCGACATCCAGCTGACAAATTTATCGCCCTGCTTGCTGATCAGATAGACCGCCAGATGCTGTTCAATTGCCAGCGCTTTGGCTTTCTCGGTGCCGAGCACCATCAGTCCGGTGTCCCAGCCATCGGCTTCCAGCGCCGTGGTGGCAATCACCGTGGCAGAAACCAGTTTATGCTCAATGGGTCGTCCGGTAACGGGATCGATCACATGAGAAATGCGCTTGCCGTCCAGTTCATAATAGTTGCGATAGCTGCCGGATGTACTGATACCGTGTCCCTGCAGACTCACGCGTGCCTGAACCGCATTCTCCTGATCGGTGGGTTTCTGGATCGCCACCCGCCACGGCTGCTGTTGCGCATTAAGACCCCGGCTCAGCACGGCACCGCCGACTGACACCAGATAGTTGTTGATACCGAGCTGCTCCATCAGCCGTGCCAGATGATCGGTGGCAAAGCCCTCACCCACCGTCGAGAGATCGACATAGAGCTCTGGCAAATCTTTCTGCAACCATTGTCCATCCGCACCCTGCAGCACTCTCAGATGCTGCAATCCGGTCTGCGCACGGGCGGCGGCAATTTGGGCTACATCCGGTGTATGGATGGGCTGTTTCGTCGGGCCAAAGCCCCATAAATTAACCAGTGGACCGACGGTAATGTCCATCGCCCCGCCGGTTTTACGGCCAATCCGCAGCGAGGTCGTGACAATGTCCGCCATGTTTTCACTCACCGGCTGCGGTGACAGGTCACGGCTCTGGTTAAAGCGCGATAACGCAGAGTCCGGCTTCCAGGTGGAGAGCTCAGCATCATCCGCGTCCAGCTGCTGCTGAATCCGCTGCTGTAAGGCCGCTTTACGCTTACTCTCAACACCCGCCAGGCTCACCCGCCAGACGGTGCCCATGGTTTTTCCTTCCAGCACCATCGCTGTTGTCGGTGCTGATTGATCACAGCCCGCCGCCGTCAGAATTAAAATCGACATAAACAGCAGATTAATCTTATAACTCATCATTCCTCGCCTGTAACACTTTATGAATAGCCACTACAAAGCATAAAGTTTGGGTAAATTCGCTTAAATAGAGTTGAATATTTCACTGAATCACGAGAGCATTCCCCGGTCATCTATCCTGATCCCGCCTCGCGACAGGGGATTAACATTAATCAAAGTAAGGAGCTACAGATGATCTATGCGATTCTGGTCGTTGCCCTGGGTCTGTTTGTTTACGGCAGTTATAAAGTTGTCGAACAGCGTCGTCATCGTCACATGACCCCTTCCCGGCCGCGCCAGTAACGGGCTTAACTGCACCTGATTGGGGCAATCGCTCCCTGACGTGCGCGGCAAGTGTATCAAAACGGGCGTAACGCCTGTGGCTGTGAGAGCGGTAAAGCTGGCATGAATTCTGCACTGTTGAAACAGTGTTTATCTCTGAGAGGTGCAGAATGAAAAATTCACAGAAGTGGCAGTCAGCATGGCATCACTGGTTGAGCTTTTCTGCTTTTACTCTGGCAGGCGTGGCATTTGAAGGCGCGCGGTTTGGCAGCGTTATGTCATCAGAAACAACGGCGCCGGAAGCAACGAAGTGGCCAAAGGCTGATGCGTTTAGCCCGGAAGATAACGCAGGAGCGCAGCCGTAACTGCGCTCCCTTATCACTTAGAACTGGTAAACCAGGCCTACACCCACCACGTCGTCGGTATTGATACCGGCCGCGTCGGTGAAGGCGTTGTCGTCCAGCAGGTTGATCTGGTAATCAACATAGGTAGACATGTTTTTGTTGAAGTAATACGTCGCGCCAACATCGATATATTTTTTCAGATTCTGTGTGCCCCAGTTCTGAACATCGGTGCCACGTGAGGTCACGTAGGCCAGAGATGGGCGCAGACCAAAGTCGAATTGATACTGCGCAACCAGTTCCCAGTTATCCGCTTTATCCGCATAACCAAACGCTGAAGAGTCGGTGCTGCCGAAGCGGGTTGCGTTGAAGGAGCGTGAGTACATCGCTGCCAGATAGACGTTGTTCGCGTCATATTTCAGACCGCCAGTATACACTGACGCTTTATCGCCATGGCCGAGGATACCTGATGTTTCGCTGTTCTGGTCGTTGGTACGGTCAGACTGGAAGGTTGCCGCACCAATGCCGAAGCCTGAACCCAGATCATAGGTCGTGCTCAGACCCCAGCCGTCGCCGTTCTGGCCCAGCACGTCACGACCATTCGGTGACTCGCTGCTGTTGCCATTCTTACCCTGATACTGGACTGCGAAGTTCCAGCCATCCACCAGACCGAAGAAATTGTTGTTACGGTAGGTCGCCATGCCGTTACCGCGCTGATACATGAAGTTATCCGCGCCATAGGTATCGCCGCCGAACTCAGGCAGCACGTCAGTCCATGCGCCGATGTCATAGGCTACGCCGTAGTTACGACCATAGTCGAAGGATCCCGCATCACCAAATTTCACACCGGCGAACCCAACACGGGTAAAGCTGTCTGCTGTCCCCTGGTCTTCAGAGTTGTTTAGTGCTGCCTGGTATTCCCACTGGCCGTAACCGGTCAGCTGATTGCTGATTTCTGTTTCGCCTTTGAAGCCGAAGCGAACGTATGACTGGTCGCCGTCGGAACTGCTGTTGTCAGAGAAGTAGTGCAGGCCGTCAACTTTACCGAAGAGATCTAATTTGTTGCCGTCTTTATTATAGATTTCAGCTGCGTTTGCTGATCCTGCTGCAACCAGCAGTGCAGGAATCATCAGGGAGAGAACGCGACGTTTCATTTTATTACCCTCTGTTATATGCCTTTATAATTTGCCACTGCTAACTGAATGATTAAAAATTCAGCCGGCAGGTCATTGTTGTTTTATAGCGGGTAATAATCCACCAGGAAAATGCTACTAAATTTCCAAAACTGTTTCATCCATCGAAACAGTTATTTCATAATGTAAATAGCGGGGAACTAATAACCAGCACAGATCGGTAAAAAAAACCGCACAAATTGATACACCCCTTCCGATATCTTTGTTATCAACAGTTTACATCAGAGCATTCTGAAGCACTGAATGATAAAACTTATACGACATCTGATAATAGAATAGACCCCGCTATCATCATTTATTCCATTATTACCTTCATTCTCCCCGAATGAGATGTACAACTTATTATTTCCCGCCGGACAATCTGTCCGGCATTTTTTTGCCTGTCATTCGCCGTCGCACTATATCTTCGTAAACATTTTTAACGTGGTTAAATTAACTTCACTCTGCTTCCGCACAGTTTGTTAAATTGCGCACACTTTGTGCCCGGATAGTCTGAATATCCGCCATGTTAATTTATCACCGTAATTAAGCAAATAAGCCTCTCAGCTGGACCGCATTTTCAGCGCTCGCGCAGCGATTCTTTGACTTTATTCAGTGGTTTAATCAGGTAATCCATGACGGATTTCTGACCGGTTTTAATCTCCACATTGGCCACCATTCCGGGCACAATCGGGAATTTTCGGCCAGTGCGGTTGGTCAGCTCGGCTTTCTGGGTACGAACGTAGACACGATAATAATATTGATCACGTTTCACCTCATCCTGCAGCGTGTCTGGCGACACCGTTTCCACTTCGCCGTGCAGATCGCCATAAATAGAGGAGTCATAGGCGGTGACTTTCACGGTGGCGGCCAGTCCGGGCCGAATCCAGGCGATATCGCGTGGATTGATACGCGTCTCAATCAGCAGTTGATCCTCCAGCGGCACAATTTCCATCAGTTTACCGCCCGGTTCCAGTACACCACCCACCGTGGTGACCTGAATATCTTTGACGATGCCGCGCACCGGCGAGTAGAGCGTCGCGCGCGTCAGCTGATCCTCTTTGCCTGCGGCAACCTGCAACTGCGCATCCAGTTCCGCATTGTTTTTCACCTGCTCTTCGTGAGCGCGCACCAGATAGTCATTGCGCGCTTCGTCGATTTTGCCACGTAGATCGCTGACCTGACGACGCAGACGGATCACCTCAACCTGCCCTGCCGCGCCTTTCGCCACCAGCGGTTCGGTGAGCCGCAGCTCATCCTGCACCAGTTTCAGCGACTGCTGCAGGTTACTGATGGTTTCAGTGAGATTACGACGTCGTGACTCATAGAGCTGCCGCTCGCGCGTAACCAGATTCGGCTCCTTCAGCGTTTCGGCACTGAACTTCAGCGGCGTGCCCGACAGCTCCGCTTCCAGCCGCTCGGACGAGGCACGCAGCGTGCGCACTTTAGCCTGCGCTTCACCGAAATTTGACTGAAAGCGCGTTGGATCGAGGGTCGCCAGCACCTGCCCTTTCTCAACAATGTCACCTTCATGCACATTAAGCTGTTTGACGATGCCGCCATCCAGGCTGTCGATCACCTGCGCGCGGCTGGAGGGCGTCACTTTACCGGTGCCCACTGTGACCTCATCCAGAATGGCAAAGTGCGCCCAGATCAGAAATATCGCCAGCGCGGCGGTGCAGAGCCAGATAATCGCTGATGTCCGGCGCTCATGACGGGCAAGATCTTTATCAACAATCACCAGACTCATGCCACATCTCCTTTACCTGCCGTAGCAGGTGCAGTCGCGCGGCGCAGGATCTCGTCGCGCGGACCATCAGCGACAATGCGCCCGTTATCCATCACCACAATACGATCGACCATTTTCAGCAGTGCCGGACGGTGCGTCACCAGCACCAGCGTCCGGCCGCTGATCCAGCCCTGCAGCTGACGAATCACATGCTCCTCCAGCTGTTCATCCATTGCCGCAGTGGGTTCATCCAGCAGCACCACCTGCGGCTGACGCAGGATCAATCGGCTCAGCATCACCATCTGACGTTGCCCGCCAGAGAGCCCGCGACCGCCTTCATTGATAATACGATCCAGGCTGGCGGCGTCCTGCTGGATCAGCGACAGTGCGCCGCTGATACGCAGTGCCTGCAGCATCTCCTGTTCGCTGGCATGGGGATTGCCCAGCATCAGGTTCTGCCGCAGCGTGCCAAAGAAGAGGCGGGAGTCATGCGACAGCCACCCGAGCTGACGGCGTAAATCAGTGGGATCGATACGCTCAATATCGACACCATCAACAATCACCTTGCCCTGACTGGCCTGTGCCTGACCGGCAAGAATCTTCAGCAAGGTCGACTTCCCTGCCCCGACCTTACCCAGAATGGCAATCTTCTCGCCGGGCTTGATCTGCAGCTGCTGCACGTTGAGCACATTTTTTTCATTCTCTTCGTCATAGCTGTAATGCACATTGCGCAGATCGTACTGGCCGGTGAGCGTCGGACAGTGCGCCAGCGTGGCGGCTTCAGGTTGATCGAGCGGCTTTTTCAGCAACTCATCCAGCCCTTTCATCGCCATTTTGGCGTGCTGCCAGCGTGAGAAGACCATGGTCAGCTGCATCAGTGGAGCGATAGTGCGGGATGAGAGCAGGCTACAGGCGACCAGCGTACCGGTGGTGATGTGTGAATCGAGCACCAGGTAAACCCCAAACACCAGCATCCCTGCATAGGTGAGCTGCTGCACCGTCGATGCCCAGCCGGTAAGGCGCGCGCCCCACAATCGCTGCTGATTGCTGATCGCGGCGCTGACTTCATGCGTCTGCTCCCACTGACGCTGGAAATAGGGTTCGGCCTGAAGCGCCTTGATATCCTCAATGCCTTCAATGGTCTCCACCAGCACGGCATTACGCAGCGCGCCCTCACGCAGCCCCTCTTTAGCCAGCCGCGCCATGGGAATCTGAACCAGCAGACCCGGAATGACGATCAGCGGGATCGCCGCCAGCGGAATCAGCACCAGCCAGCCGCCTATAAACGACATGATGAACAGGAACAGGATAACAAACGGCAGATCGGCCGCGGCACCAACCGTGGTCGAGGTCAGCAACTCGCGCACCTGGTCGATCTCACGCAGTTGCGAGATAAATGAGCCGGTCGATTTCGGCCGCGCCTCATTACGGATGCTCATCGCCCGGGCAAACAGCATGGCGGAAACTTTCAGGTCGATGCGTTTACCCATTAAATCTGAGACCTGGGTTCGCATCAGCCGGATAAGATATTCAATAGCCGCAGCAATCAGTACCCCGACAAACAGCACCCACAGCGTGGACTGTGACTGCGCCGGAATCACCCGATCGTAGACCTGCATCGAAAAGAGAATTCCGGCCAGTGCCAGCACATTACCGATCACCGACGCCAGTGAGATCTCGGTGATACGACGCCCAATGCCGCGAAAGTTTTTCCAGAACCAGTGTGGCTCATAAGGCTGAATGAATTCGTCGATGCGCGCATCACGGCCACGCGCCGCCACCCCAATCACGCCAACATCGCCCTGAGCACGTGTCAGCAGCTCCGATAAGGCGCTTTCACGCACCACATCGCCGCCTTCACTGAGCCAGTAACGCGCGCTGCCGTCCGCATCGATATTCTCCAGCACCGCTACGCTGGCATTTTCCAGCACCAGCACCACCGGCGTGATCTCCTGACGCCAGCGCAGTTTGTTCTGCGGCACCATGGTCAGATGCAGTCCCAGCAGGCCGGAGAGCCGCTCCAGCTGCTGTGACACCGGCAGATGTTCAAACCAGCGCATCTGCTGACGCAGGGTTTTGCCATCGGCAGGCTTACCGAATCGCGCGGCGACGCGCAGCATGGCGGCAATCCAGTTATCGGTGTTCAGGGTTAACGTACTCATGATTTTTGCCTTATCGCTATTGCAGCGAAGGAAGGAGATCGCCGCTGCTTTGCTGGCGATCGATACCCATGATATCGAGCAGATTGTCTACTGCGGCGGCATAGCGTACGGTGGCGTCCCAGCCATCGTAGAGCGCGGTGATACGTGAGCTGTCAGCCTGAAACACATCCTGTTCTACACTCAGCAGATCGTTCAGGCTGCGCTTGCTCAGACGATATTCATCGGCATAAACATTGCGGGTATGGTCGGCGCTGGCCAGCTGCACTTCCCCGGCAGCCTGCCGTTGCTGCGCGCCAATCATGTCGGCATAGGCGGTTGAGGCGTTCTGATTAATGGCGAGTTTGGCTTGCTGCACTGCAGCCTGCGCTGCCTCACGGTCGCCCTCCGCTGATTCAGTTTTGGCATTGACCATGCCACCCTGATAGAGCGGCGCTTCCACCTGCAGCTGCACTTCATCATCCCAGTAAGACTGGCGATCGTTTTCATAGCGGGTCCGGCCCGCCTGCACTTTGATGGTTGGCCAGTGACCGGACTGTGCCTGGCGTACCCGTTCACGGGCGGCCTCCTGTTTAGACTGTGCGCTGCGCACCGCCGCGCTGCTTTCATAGGCAATTTTGTCGAGGGTGATCTGCTGTTTCAGGAGTGCCTGGGGCAGTTCTGGCAGTGTGGCGGGCACCACACCGGTCAGTACAGTGAGTTGGGCGGTAGCGGAGCGCAGCTGGGCGCGATACTGCTCAAGCGTGGCCTGCATTGCGGCGATGCGGGTTTCCGCCTGCAGCACGTCTGACTGTGAGTTGAGCCCCGCATCGGCGCGCAGTTTCGCGATATCCCGCACCCGCTGCAGTGAAGCGATATTAGTGTGCGCGATGTCTGCCAGCGCCTGGTAGCGTTTGACTTCGAGGTAGGCCTGCAGCGTATCTTCCGCCACGGTGGTCATGGAGTCGAACAGGCCGAAGCGATAAGCCTCTGACAGTGCATGCTGTTCATCGATGGCGCTGCCGGTACGCCCAAAGTCGTAGAGCAGCTGGCTAAGCGTGATACCGCCGGAGCCATTGTTGTTGAGGCTCCCGGCGGAGTCAGTCTGATGGGAGCGGCCCGCCGCACCCTGTAGTGAGATTTGCGGATACCAGGCGCTGCGGGCGGCATCAAGATCGCCCTCGCCAACGTGGATCTGTGCCGCCGCTTCCGAGATTTTCGGATTACGGGCGAAGGCCCGGAGAATGGCGTCGCGCAGCGTTAAGCTGGCAATCTGTTCTTCGGTCGGCGCTGCGCGCCAGTTAAATTCTGCTTTGGGTAAGGGTGCGGAAAAGACCGCATTCACTGACACGCCGCTCAGGGCGCACAATAAAAAAGTTAACTGCGCTTTGTTCATTATCCATACCAACAGGGGGTTTTATCATCATGATGTTTTTCCTGGTGAACAACGCGAGCAAAAGGGATGACGATCAGATCCTGACAGAGTTATTGCATTATTTTATTTATGATTAACATCAGAGACACTAAATAACTATTAACATTATTAGATCATATTCTGTACTTATTCCTGTTAAATAGTGATGAAATCTTTAATACTCCGCCTGAATGAATGAAAATTAACCACCCAGCCACGCCTGACCACTCCAGACAGGCTTAACAGACCTGCCCGGAAGTCAGTACTTTTACTAATGATTTAGCGTCACACTATCGACTGTGCTGCCGGATGCTGCAACAGGTGATCGGCAAGCGTATAAGGCACATCTGAGAAGAGATGGCTCTCCTGAGGGAGGACAGCAACAGATGCCTGTGCCACATGCCCGGTCTCTGCCTGCTGAGTCTGACTAACGGTTTCCAGCAGCTGATCCAGCGTCTGCCCCTCTGTCAGGCTCGCCGTTTCGGTATGCGATGCCACCTGCACCGTCTGGCTGGCCGTCGCGATATTACCGGCGCTGTCTTTGGCGCTGACCGTCATCGGATATTCCCCCTCATCCAGTGGAGCCAGTTGTCCGGCCAGAATGGTCAGGGACCAGCCACCATCCGCTTTGACACTGGCGCTGTAATGCTGATCGCCCAGCGTTAATTCCACCTGGCTTCCCGGTTGCAGATTGCTGGAGCTGCCCTGAATCAGATGCCAGCTGTTCACATCGGCAGCATCGATTTTGTTGTCGCCAAAGGCGATGTCCAGCGTCAGGGTTGGCCGCTGATGTACGGCAACGGTAAATAGCGTGTCCCAGCTTTGGGTATCGCTGTTGCCATAGTCATCCTGGCGATGGAAAGTGGCGGTGACCGGACCATCCGGCAGCGCCATAAGCTCGCTGGAGGTCATCGTGACCATGCCTTTTGCGTCAGGCTGGTAGGTTATCCCATTGATTTCCAGTGTTCTGCAGCCCTCAATATAGAAGCTCAGATCGTGCTGCGCTTCCTGATAGTTGAGGATCATGTCACCACCGATATCCATTTCGGTGTAGACCTGCTGTAAATCCGTATGGATATTCAGTTCATGGGTGACGTCGGTGTAGTTTTTTGCCCCATCAATGGACCAGGCACGGATTTCCCCGGCGCTGATAAAGGCGTTCACCTCCGCTGCCGGGATGATCACCTGCCAGTGTCCTTCCTGGCCCAGGGTGGCGTTATAATCTTTTCCGTTGGCGCCGCTGATAACCAGCTGATGGCCCGGCATGACGGTGGTCAGCATGCCGCTCAGCAGCAGATCCTGCTGGCTTTCCGCAAGGTTAATCACATCGTCCGCAGTAATCTTATCGAAAGTTATCTGTGGCAGGCTGCTCTGATGAGTGATCAGCGTCAAATCGTGAGAATCAGTTGCCGTTTTTCCATTGGGATCGGTCGCCGTGACGTTGAGGCTGTAAACGCCATCCGGCAGCGCGGTTAAATCACTTTCAGCAAAAGAACCGTACCACTTGCCGTCACTTTCCATGTGCGCGGTGGTGGTTTGCGTGCCCAGCGTTAGTTTCAGCACCGACCCCACCGGCAGGTGTGTTGCGCTGCCACTGATCTCAACACCATAAATGCTCTCGGCAATACTCACCGCGTTGTCACCACTGACCGTATCCACGGTCAGTGTCGGTTTGATGGTGCGATCAGCATAGAGACCAAAATCGACGTCGGTAGTGGTACTGTGGCCCGCTTTATTGGTGAGGGTCAGCTGCAGGCTGTGATTGCCATCCGGCACCCCTTTTAGCGCCTCAGCGGGCATAGAGGCGTTCCAGTAGCCCCACTTATTGACCGTACTGTGCCAGCTCTGGTCGTTAAAAGTCAGTGTCACTGTTGAACCCGCTTCACCTTCAGCACGCCCCCGCAGATGTACTGGCTTATGCGCTTCCCAGCTGGCGATAACGCCGTCCATGGCGATGGGTTCGTAAGGCCGTAGTGCCGGGGGAGATGAACTCTTCACCGTGGACAGCGTGTTGTCATTAACCGGGCTGCTATGCAGCGATTCCGTGGAGAAAGTGCTGATTGGCAGGTTCAGGCTTTGCGTAGCCACCGGAAGGCTCAGGCTTTGCAGGGGAAGTGGCACGATGGCTGGCAGCGTGCTGTCGGTAACGGCAAAGTCGCTGACTGCCGTCTGGAAAATGGATTCAAGCCGGACAGAACGAAACGTATCACGTGTTGACATAGGTAACCTCAGTTCAGAACAGAAACGCAGACTAAAACGCCCGGATAAACCGGACGTTAAGGCTGTCGACAGGTGGTGGGTCAGCTGATGCTGCCCGTTTCCGCTGGTCGGAACTGATTACCCGCAGGTAACAGGGATGGAGAAAGAGGACGCTGATAAAGCGACAAAGGGAGCCAGAATAATGATTCACGGCGTGACGCCGTTTGTTGCACCTACCCTAATCTTTCATTCTGCTAATGAATATTGGCGATTATCTGGAAAATAAATTATCACGTGACTAAATAAAAAAGCGGGTGCTTTCGCACCCGCTTCTCCGATCAGCCTGACCGACGTTATTATTGCTACACCACATGAACCTGCAGATTCTGCTGCACCAGCACATCACCCAGGGTGTTCTCACTGGTCAGCGCCGAGTTGTGGTAGATCTCAAAGACTCTGCCCTCTACCGTGCGCTCGCCAGTCACTTCCCAGGTACCGCCGTTGCTGTTCGCCAGGGTGACCTGACTGCCATCCGCGCCTTTGATCATCAAATCGTCACTCTGTTTGTCCGTAATATTGAGTGCCTCATTGAGATCGAGTTTCACGGAGTTGGTGCCGGTTTTACCCAAATCGAGCACTTCAATGTGTTCAACTTTCAGGCCCAGCGCGGTGAGGTCCAGACTGAGGTACTCACCGTTAAGCACAAGTGTATCCGTGCCTGCGCCGCCATCAATATGGGTAAAGTTAAGGTCACTGACCGTCACGGTATCCGCGCCGCTGCTGCCGGTAACCGACGCCCCTTCTGCCGTCGTGCCATCAGCCAGCGTAATCACTACGCCGCCGATGGTATAGCCCGCCTCCTCTGCCGGTGCCGCTGCCACCGCGGTGTCACTCGCTGTGGCGGTTTCACTGCTGACCGGCGTTACGGTATCCGCTTCGGTAATCAGCGTCGAGGTCACTGCGACATGGGCGCTGTTATCGTCGCTGCTGGTGCTCGTATTGTGCTGCGTTTCCGTGCTGGCACTGGCGACCGTGGCGCTGTCATCCGCTATTGAGAACAGCGCAAGCGACTCGGATGCCGCCAGCGTGACCGGCAGCACAGCACCCAGCAACAGCGTGTTTGTGGTGGTGTAACTGTTACCGGCTGCGTCGGTAATCGAAACTTTTGCCAGCGTACTCAGCGACAGCAGCAGGCCACCCACCGACAGCAGTGACGGTGAGAAGTTAACCGCATAACGCCCCAGCGCATCGGTTGTGGTGTTCAGCGTCGGACCGTTGTTGCCGTTGGCCAGAAGCAACGTTACGCTGACTTTTGAGCCCTGCGCGGCATTCAGCGATCCGCCCTGCACCACCAGACCGCTGAGCAGAGAACCCACAATGCTGAGTACAGGATCAACACCCACCAGCGGCTGATTATGCGACAACGCGGTAAAGCTGCTGGTACTGGTCGCGGTGTTGCCACCAATATCCGCCACCGTCACGGTCAGCGGATGGCTGCCGTCCGGAATGCCTTTCAGCGTCGCTGATGGCACGCTGATGCTCCATGCGCCGTTCGCACCGATGGTGGTGGTGAGGATGTTGCCCGCCACGTTCACCGTTACCGTGCCACCCGCCGCGTTAGTGCTGGTTCCTCTGATGGTCTCAGGGGCATTGGCCTCTGAGATGTTGAGGTAGCCATCGCCACCAAAGAAGCTGTTCACGCTGACCGTCGGCGTGGTGTGACTCACCACACCCAGCGACGCCGAAGTGGAACCACTGGTACCTGCACCGTTGATGACGCTGGCGGTGACAGTCTGTAGTCCATCTGCAATGGCGGCGAGGTTAGCTGCCGGAACAGAGAGACTCCAGTTGCCATTGCTGCTCACGGTAGTGCTGTATGTCTGCCCACCCAGCGTCACCCGCACCACCGATCCCTCAGCATTGCTGGCGGTACCTGAGATAGTCTGTGCGGTTTTTACATCCACCGCGCTCAACGCACCGTCTCCAAACAGTGAGGTAATGGCGACCACTGGCGTCGACTGGCTGATGGCGTTCAGCGTTCCACTGCTGTTCACCACATTTCCGTAGGCATCGGTGCCAGTGACCGTCACGGTTTTAATGCCGTCAGTGATCAAGGCAAGGTCCGCTTTTGGCACGCTGATGCTCCAGTTGCCGCCACTCACTACTTTGGTGGTATAGGTCTGGCCATTCAGTGTGGCGCTGACGACAGAACCCGCTGAAAGGCTGGAGGTCCCGCTCAGGGTCTGGCTGGAAGCCAGATCCAGGGCGCTCAGCACACCGTCGCCAAACACCGTATTCACTGTCAGGGTTGGCTGGACCAGTCCCAGGGAGACGCCCGCGCTGGTGCTGCTGACGTTACCGACCGTGTCGGTGACCGACGCACTGACGGTGAAGTTACCGTTAAGCAGCGTCGAGAGCACCGCTGGCGAGATGGCAGTAGAGAACGTACCGTCGGCGTTGACCTGCGCGGTGACGTTGGTACTGCCAATCGCCAGCCTGACGCTGCTGCCCGCCGCCAGCCCGGAGACGGTGCCGCTGATAGTCTGCGTGACCAGCGATTCCGCCAGGTTAAGCACGCCGTCACCAAACAGCGGATTGAGCGTGACCTTCGGCAGATTGTGAATACCCACCAGCGCCCCGGCAGTGGTGCTGGTGGTGTTACCGGCGCTGTCGGTGACACTGAATCCGACCGTCAGGTTACCATCGGCAATCCCCTGCAGCAGCGCAGGCGTCAGCGAGACGGTAAAGTTGCCATTCGCATCCGTTCCCGTCACAAACTGCTGTGCGCCCACCGACACCACCACACGCGACCCCGTTTCCGCACCGCCCACGACGCCGCTGATGATCTGCGTCGACAGCGCATCTGCCACGTTCAGCAGACCGTCGCCGAACAGCGGATTCACCGTGATGGTCGGCAGCAGCGTATCGACGCGGACACCGGCGCTGGTGCTGGCGGTATTGCCCGCTGCATCCGTGACCGAAGCCCCTACCGTCACGTTGCCCTGTGCCAGCGTGCCCAGAATATCCGGCGTTACCGTGGTGCTGAAGGCGCCGCCCGCACCCACGGTAGCGCTGAGCTGGCTGTTGCCCACCGAGAGTGTGACCACACTGCCCTGCGCAACGTTATTTACCACGCCGCTGATCACCTGTCCGGTGGCGATATCGGCCAGATTCAGTACCCCATCACCAAACAGTGACGTCAGCGAAATGGACGGTGTCTGGGTAAAGATACCAATTGAGGCGCTGTTAGAGGCAACGTTACCCACGGCATCCCTGACACTGACGCCCAGCGTCAGATTGCCATCCAGCAGTGAGGTCAGATCGCTGCCCGGCAGGTTAACGCTCCACCTTCCGCCCGCCTGCACCGTTGTACTGTACGTCTTGCTGCCAAAGGTCACAGTCACCTGCGAACCTTCAGCTGCGTTGCTGATGACGCCACCGACCAGCTGTCCGGCTGCGGCTTCTGCAATGTTCAGCAGGTTATCGCCGCCAAACAAGCCGGTGAGCGGACCAACGACCGGCACCGCATCGACAATCGCCGTAGCGGTTTCACCCACCGTGCGGGTGTTGCCTGCGGCATCCGTCAGGGTGACGTCAATATCCAGCTGACCATCGGTGAGCAGACCCAGTACCGACGGTGGCACCACGATAGCCCATTTACCATCCTGACCCACTGAGGCAGAGAGCGTGGTCCCGCCCAGCACCACGGAAACTGTGGCACCGACGCCCGCGGAGAGTGCGGTCCCGGAGATCGTCTGCGCGACGGTGGTATCCAGCGCACTGAGCGTGCCGTCGCCGAACACCGAATCAACCACCAGCGTCAGCGCACTGTTGACCACTTTATTGACCGTTAGCGTGGCGTCGGTCTGGTTGCCTGCAAGGTCATTGACCCGCACGCCAAACACCAGCGCGCCGTCATTGAGGCTCGACAGGACGTTCGGCGCAAGATCGATGCTCCAGCGTCCGTCAGCCCCCACCGTCGCGGTGGCGATCGGCGAGGCATCACCCAGGTAGAGGCCGATGGTCTGGCCCTCGGCGCCCGTCGCGCTGCCGGTCAGCACCTGACTGGCCACCAGGTCAGCGGCGTTGACCACATTGTCGCCGAGGAATGCGTCCACCTGCACCAGTGGCGCGGCGGTATCGACCGTCACTGTCTGGGTAGCCGTCCCCACATTACCGGCGGCATCCGTCAGCTGCGCGGTGATTGGCGTGGTGCCATCGGTAAGTGCCTGCATTGCGCTGGCAGGAACGGTAGTGGACCAGGTGCCGTTGGTTTGCACCACCGCGTTGTAGGTCTGGCCATTGAAGGTCACAACGACCGTGCGGCCAGCCTCAGCGATATCGGCGGTGCCGGTAATCGCCTGGCTTAGGGTGCTTTCATTGCCATTAACCTGGTTATCACCCGCAAAGGTATTGATCGACAGGGTTGGTGCAGTCAGATCGATCAGCACGTTACCGCTGGTCGTCACCGGTGTTGTGCCATCTGTGCCCGTCACGGTGATGCCGACGCTGCCGTCCACATTGCCAAAGGCGGTGACGGGCAAGGCCCCGGTCGACCAGTTGCCCGACGCATCCAGCGTGGTGGTGTAGGGAACACCATTGATCACCACCTCCACTGACCCGTTCGCGCCGAGGTTAGCCGAAGTACCACTTACCGCTACCCCACCCGCCACATCCTGGGTGCTGATAATGTTGTCGCCCGAGACTGTGTCCAGCGTTACCAGCGGGCCTGGTGGTGGCGTCAGATCGACGGTCAGCGAGACAGGCACGGTTGCGGTATTGCCAGCCAGATCGGTCACTGCCAGCGTCAGCGTGGTCGATGGCGTAAAGGTGGCCATCTGCTCTGGCGTCAGCGTCACGCTCCAGTTGCCGTTACCGTCAACAATTGCGGTGCCAAGGATGTTGGTATTCAGCGAAACCGTGACGACAGCACCGGTTTCTGCGCCGGTCGTGGTGCCGCTGAGTATCTGCGGCTGAATGCTCTCGGCGTAGTTAACGACGTTGTCGCCAGTGAAGTCGGTAAAGCTAAGCACCGGCGGGGTTTTGTCGAGCACCAGCGAACTGGTAATGGTGGTGCTGTTGCCCGCTGCATCGGTTGCTGTCACGCTGACCGGATAGGTGGCATCCGGCAGTGCTGAAAGCTGCGCCTGAGTCAGGGGCACCGTCCAGTTGCCATTCGCATCCACTGTTGCGGTATAGGTCGTGCCGTCAAGCGTGAGCCCCACCGTCTGATTCGCGCCCACCTCACCGGTGGTGCCGCTCAGGGTAATGCCCGCGGCAACATCGCTACTGTTTACATAGCTGCCAAGGAATTCCGGATTGACTGCAGGCTGTGGCGCGGTGAGATCAGCGGTGAATGGCAGTTGCGCTGATGCGCTATTGCCCGCTGCATCCACCACGTTGACCGTCAGCGTCTGCGGCCCGCTACCCAGTGAACTCAGGGCATCCGGCGGAATATCCACGGTCCAGTTACCGTCGCCATCCACTGAGCCAGAATAGCGACTGCCGTTAACATCGACGGTGATGCTGACCGCCTGATTTGCCCCCACACTGCCGGTGGTGCCGGTCAGGGTCACGCCTGCCGAAGCTTCACTGATGTTCAGCAGATTATCTCCGCCAAATGCACCAGGGTTAAAGCCGGGTACCGGCACGGCCACTTCGGTGACCACATTCAGCGCCGTGTTATCGCTGTTACCCGCGATGTCGGTTGCGGTCACGGTAATGGTGTGAGTGCCGCTGGTGAACGTGGCCAGCTGCGCTGGCGACAGGGCCAGAGACCAGCTGCCGTCGGTCTGCACCGTTGCAGCCAGCGGCTGATCATTATTAAAGCCGGAGATCAGGACCGATACAGTCTGACCGGCACCGCTAATGCCGGTGGTACCCGTCAGGATCTGTTCCGTTCCCGCCTCGGCAGCGTTCAGCGCACCGTCACCAAACGGCAGATTCAGGCTGACATCCGGCAGCGAGTTAATCGCCACCAGCACCGTACCGCCGAAGCTTCCGGTGTTGCCGTTCACATCGGTGACAGTCACCGTCACCGGCCAGTTGCCATCCGGCAGTGACTGCAATACAGCAGGTGGCAGGTCCAGTGACCAGCGGGAACCATCCTGACTGAGCGTTGCGGAATAAACAGTCCCATTGAGCGTGACGGTGACCCCCGCTGCGTTATCAACATTCACCGCACCGGTAAGCGATCCCCCTGCGGCCGCCTCTGCGGCGTTAATCCGCCCATCAATAAAGGGTGTATCCAGCGAGGGGTCAGCAATCGGTGTAATCGCAGAGATAAATGTTTTGGTCGCCTCGGTCGTGTTTCCTGCCCGATCCGTGGTTGTGAGGGTCAGGGTATGTTCCCCGCTCCCCAGGCTGGCGATCACCTCTGGCGTCAGGCTGGCCGTCCAGTTGCCACTGGCATCGACCGTGACGGATAACGGGATAGCGTCATCACCTGCCGTGACGCTCAGCGTCTGACCCGCCACGACGGTGGAGGTGCCGGTAACCTGCTGCACCGAGGCGGCTTCACTGATGTTAATAACGTTGTCGCCGAACTGCGTAACGGCAAAGTCAGCGGAAACCGGTGGGGTTTGCAGGATCTCAACGCCTGCAGTAGCCTGCGCCGGATTTCCGGCAGCATCAACAGCAGTGACCACCACTTGGGTCAGTCCATCGTCAAGGCCTGTGAGCGCACCTGATGCCAGGTTCAGCGTCCAGCTGCCGCTGGCATCCGTGGTGGTGCTGAACGTCAGCCCGCCAAGAGCGATGTTTACTACACTGCCTTCCGGCAGGTTAGTACTGTCACCACTCAGCGTTATCGGGCCTTCGGTTTCTGCCAGACTGAGCAGCGAATCGCCAAACGGTGTGTTCAGGGTCAGCGCTGGCAGGGTGTTAAACGCCACATCCAGTGAGGTGGTGGTGTCCGTGGTGATATTGCCCGCCGCGTCAGTGACAGAAACGGTGACCGCATTGGGGCCATCCGCCAGTTGTTGCACGTCGGCCGTCGGAACAGTAATTGTCCAGTTTCCGTCGGCATCTGCCGTGGCGGTGTAGCTGACATTATTCAGCGTTACCGTCACAGGTATTGCGCCCGTGGTGGTGCCGCTAATGGTGAGATCCTGCAGCGACTCCGACAGGTTAAGGGTGTCGCCCGCGCTGACCGTGATATCCGTCAGCACAGGACGTGTGGTAATAAAATCAACCTCCTTCGTGGCGGTTGCCGGATTACCCGCGACATCCGTTGCGCTGACGGTAAAGGTCTGGCTGCTGCCTGGCACCACATCGGCAAAGGCCGTGGACGGTACATTCACCGTCCAGATGCCGTTTGCATCGAGCAGGGTCGTCGTCGTGTAATCCGTGCCGCTCAGTGACACCGTTACGACAGTACCCGCTGCCAGCAGCGTGCTGCTGCCGCTGACCGCAACCTCTGCAGTGGACTCGGTGGCATTGATCACATCATCGCCGGCGACCACGTTCATGGTCAGCGTCGGCTGAACCTGCGCGCTGGCCAGCACAACCAGACTGCCACTGGCACTGGCCGGGTTACCAGAGGCATCGGTTGCCACCACCTGCACCAGTTGATCGCCATCCGGCAGATTACCCAGCGCGGCGGCCGGAACGGTTACCGCCCAGCTGCCATTCGCGGTCACCGTGCCGCTGTACTGCAGGCCGTTCAGCGTCACCGCCACCAGTTGGCCCTCAGCCAGATTGGTGCTGGTGCCGCCGATGCTCAGATCCTGCTGCGACTCGGCCTGGTTAAGGAAGTTATCCTCACTGAGCGTCCCGAGGGTCAGGGTCGGCAGATTCAGACTGTCAGCATCGCGCGTCAGTGTGGTCTGAACCGCAACCGCCGGGTTGCCTGCGGCATCGGTCATTGAGACAACAACCGGGTAGGTGTTGTCCGCCAGCCCCTGCACAACGCTGGCAGGCAGCGTCACCTGCCAGGTGCCGTCAGAGAGCACCAGAGTGGTGTAATCGACATTCTGGAAACTGACCGTCACTGTCTGCCCGGCATCCGCCACCGTTGCCGACCCACTGATGGCGACCGCTTCCAGTACCTCCAGGGAATTGATGATGTTATCGCCGCCGATGGGGTTGACGCTCAATACCGGCGGTGTGAGATCAACGGTGACGGCGCTGGTCAGCAGACCGCTGTTACCGGCCGCATCGCTGGCATTGACCACCAGGGTATTAATCCCCTCGTCCAGCGTCTGCACCTGCGCAGGTGTTAAATTCAGCGTCCAGTTGCCCTGCGCATCCACCGTGGCCGGGTAATCATTCCCGCCTAGCGTCACGGTGACGGTCTGGCCGTCGCCCGGCACACCGGTGCTGCCGGTCAGTGTCTGGCCGACACCCTGCTCAGCCAGATTCAGATAACCATCACCAAACGGGGTGTTTATGCTGACCGACAATGCCCCGGTTGCCACGGTGATTTCACGCGTTTCCGTGACCGGGTTACCCGCCGCATCACTGACTGTCACAGTCAGGATGTAAGCGCCGGCCTGAATACCGGCCAGCGAACCTGCAGGCAGTGTCAGGCTCCAGTCGCCCTCCTGGGTAACGGTAGTCGTCCAGAGCTGATTGTTCAGGGTAATCGTGACCTGCTGCCCGGCTTCAGCATTGCTGCTGCCGCTGAGGACAATCGGAGCGAGGCTTTCGGCGATATTAACGCTGTTATCGCCCGCAACGGCGTTCAGGGTCAGCGTCGGTGGCGTCAGATCCACCGTTACGCTGCCCGGTGTGCTGCCGGTGTTACCCGCCGCATCCTGCACCGTGACGGTATAGCTAATAACATCTTCTGGCAGGTCAGCCAGCGCCGTAGCAGGCACGTTGATCTGCCAGTTGCCGTTGCTGTCGACCGTACCGTTATACGTGACGCCATTCAGCTGCACGCTGACGCGCTGTCCGTCACCTGTTACACCTGTGGTGCCGCTCAGGGTTTGTGCTGTGGCGATCTCGCTGCTGTTGAGCACTCCATCGCCAAAGGCAGAGAGGATTTGTGGTGCCGGCAGAGTGGTCGCCAGTACGTTAAGCGTCGCCTCACTGCTCAGGGTCGACCCGCCGCTGTCTGTCGCGGTGACGGTCACGGTGTAAGGCCCATCGGCGAGCGCCGTGAGTGCCTCAGCCGGCACGATCGCACTCCAGCGGCCAGTGGCCGAGACCTGCGCGGTATAGCTGATGTTGTTAAACAGCAGCGTCACCGTACTGCCCTCAGGCACATTCACCGAGGTGCCGGTCACGATCAGCGACTGACCCAGCTCCTGTGCATTCAGGTAGTTGTCCTGGCTGATGGCGTCCATCGCCAGGCCAGAGGCGTTGCTGTTCACGTCAAAGTTGAGATCACGGCTAGTGGTGTTGCCTGCCACATCGCTGACCGCCACAGTGAAACTGGCGCTACCGTCATTAATGGCCGCCAGCGCACCGGCTGGCACGGTCAGGCTCCACGCGCCGCTCGCCTGCACGGTGGCGCTGTAAACCGTCCCCTCAATGTTCACAGTGACCAGCTGGCCCGCTTCAACATTGGTGGTGGTGCCCGAGAGACGCTGATCGGTGAGGCGTTCCGCGCCATCAACCACGTTGTTACCAGCAAACGCATCCAGCGTCAGGGTTGGCAGTGTGCCGGGTTCCACTTTCAGCGCCAGGTCACGGCTGGTGGTGGTGGCATTGCCTGCCGCATCGCTGGCGGTCACGGTCAGTGGATAGCTACCGTTGCCCAGCCCGTTGTAAACCGTGGCAGGCAATGCCAGCGACCAGCTGCCATTAACGTCAGCGGTGGTGCTCAGCGTGGTGCCGTTGAAGCTGGCCACAATCAGCGCGTTTGCTTCGCTGCTGCCGGTCAGCGTGAGCGGCTGCTGACTTTCGGCAGCATTGATAATGCCATCGGATGGCGTGATGAAGTTCAGCACCGGAGGCACGGTATCCACCACAATGTTGCCATTCGCCTGGCTGGTGTTGCCTGCTACATCACTGACAACCACGGTGTAAGGCGCATTGCCCTGTGGCAGCGCAGCCAGAATATCGGCCGGAACCGCGACCTGCCAGTTGCCCGTGGCATCCACCGTACCGCTGTAGTTACTGCCGCCCAGCGTCACAACGACCGTCTGGCCGTCACCGGTTACGCCGGTGCTGCCGGTGATCACGCCACCTGCCGAGGCTTCCTCACCGTTGAGAATGCCATCATTGAATGCCACACCGGGAGTGGCCACTGGCAATGCGCTGGCGACAATCGTCAGCGTGGCGTCACTGGTCGCAAACTCTGTTCCGTTAGCGTCGCTGGCGGTGACCGTGATGATTTGCGGGCCATCCGCAGTGCCGGTAAAGGTGCCAGCCGGTAAGGTGAGGCTCCAGCTTCCCTCTGCCGCCACGGTGACACTGACCGGCGTCCCATTAGCCACGACGGTGACAATGCTGCCGTCCGGCAGACCACTGGTGCTGCCGCTCACGACGATGGCGCCATTCACTTCCTGTGCATTGAGGTAGTTGTCGTCGCTAATCGGTGCCAGCGCAATCGACGGCAGGGTGTTGTCCACGCTGAAGTTAAGCGGGCTGCTGGCCGTATTACCCACGACGTTAATCACACTGACGTTCAGTGTCTGATTACCCTCCCCCAATTCAGCCAGTGCACCTGCAGGCAGAATGATACTCCAGTTGCCACTGGCCGCGACCACGCCACTGTATTCGGTGCCATTCAGAGAGATGATGACCTGCTGGCCCGCTTCAACATTGCTGCTGCTGCCGCGGACCGTAATCGGCTGTAGCTGCTCTGCCGCCGTCACGATGCCATCACCGGCAAAGGTGCTGCTATCTATGGTCAGCGCAGGCTGTATCTCCGGCGAGGTAGCCACATTCAGATCAATCACCTGGCTGCTCTGATTACCGTTCGCACTGGTTTCCGTCACCGTTACCAGATTACTGCCTGACGGCAGTGCTGCTAGCGCTTCAGAGGCGATCTGCAGCGTCCACTGTCCATTTACGCCAACCGTGGTGCTGTAAATCTGGTCATTAAGCTGGACCGTGACAATATCGCCATTCTGACCGCTGCCACTGACGACCAGCGGCTCCGCCAGTTCACCTGTGTTCAGCGCATTGTCGCCGCTGATCGGTGCGACCACCAGCGGAGGCGGCGTTGTGGCAACTGTCAGCGCACTGTTCTGGCTGTTGCTGTTCCCCGCCTCGTCGGTGACGGTGATCACCACGGGATAGCTGATGCCGTTAGTCAGACCGGCCAGTGCCGCTGGCGGCACAGCCAGCGTCCAGTTTCCGCCCGCCTCAACGGTGCCTGTGTAGGTGACGCCATTCAGCGTGACACTCACGCTGTCGCCTTCAGTGCCTGCACCGCTGAAACTGAAGCCGTCGGCCTGTTCTGCAATGTTCAGCACGCCATCGCCAGCAGGCGTATCAAAGCTGAAGTCGGGTGGCGTGGTATCCACGGTAACCGGGAATGGCGTGGTGGCGACGTTGCCGCTCAGAGTCGTGACAGTCACGTTAAGATCGTAACGACCCTCTGGCAGCAGTTGCAGACTGGCAGCAGGCACGGTAGCCGTCCAGCTGCCGTCGGCGGCAACTACTGCCTCATAGGTCTGGTTATTCAGTACAAGGCTGACGCTGCCGCCGGGCGCAACGGTGCCGCTCAGGTTCAAATCCGTGGTCGTTTCAGTCGCATTGATAATGCCATCGATGGCAATCGGATTAACGGTCAGCGCGGGTAAGCCGGTATCAACAATCAGCGGTTCACTGATGCTGGTGCTGTTACCTGCCACATCGCTTACCGTCACGGTAACCGGATTGCTGCCCTGCGGCAGTGCCTGTAGCGCATCTGGCGGCAGCGTGACGCGCCATTCACCATTTGCTGCGACCGTTGCCGGATAGCTTATGCCGCCCAGGGTCACGCTGACGGCCTGGCCTGGCTGGACTGAGCCGGTCAGCGTCTGCGCCACGCTGGCTTCATCCGTGTTGAGAATGCCGTCAGTGAAAGGCGTGTTGATTTCCGGGTCTGCCAGCGGCGTAGTCGCCACCAGCAGCGGCTGATTGATCTGCACACCACCCGAAGAGACGGTAACCGTGGTGTTACCCTGCGGCAGATTTGCCAGGTCGGCAGCGGGCACCGTCAGGGTCCAGCTGCCGTTTATATCGGTTGTGGTGGTGTAAACCGTGCCGTTGGGTTCCAGCGTCACGCTGATCGGACTGTTAGCCGGCAGGTTTGCCGAGCCGCCACTTACAGTGAGATCACTCTGTGCTTCCAGCCCATTCAGCGCATTGTCACCACTGATCGGAGAAATTGACAGCGACGGTTCGGGTAAGATAACCACGCTGAATTGCCCTTCAGCAGGCAGCGCCGGGTTACCGGCCTGATCAGTAATCGCTACGGTAAAGGTTTTTTCACCTAAACCGCCCAGCGATCCGGCGGGCAGCGTCACACTCCAGCGACCGTTCGCCAGTACCTCACCGTCGTAAGACTGCCCGTTAATGGTCAATAATACCGGCGAGCCGGCCGGTACGCCGGTGACATTGCCGGTGACCAGAATGTCGCTGAGCTGTTCCGCGCTATCGACCTGGTTGTCGCTGGTCACGGGATCAATGGTCAGTGCGGGTGACGTGGCCGCCAGCACGGTAACGCTGGTCAACTGCGTGGTGGTGTTGCCATACGCATCGCTGATGGCAACGTTGATCGGATAGATCTCATCGCCCAGCTGGCTGACAATCGCGGCGGGAACCGTCACGCTCCACGCGCCGTTGGTATCCACGGTGGTGGTGTAGGTTTCATTATTGAACGTTACCGTGACCGTATCGCCCTGCGCACCGCCGCGCCCGTCGAGAGTGAGATCCTGGGTGTGCTCAGCGATATTGATATAACCATCGCTGCCCGGCGTGGAGACTTCCAGCAGCGGCGGCGTGGTGGCGAAAATCAAGGGACTGCCGGTTTGTGTGGTGTTGCCATCGGCGTCCGTTGCCACCACCGTTACGGTCTGGGTGCCATTCGGCACATTCGCCAGATCAGAGGCAGGAATATTGACGCTCCAGTTGCCACCCTGCGCCACCACGGCGCTGTAAGTCACGTTATTCAGCGTGACGCGAATGATGTCGCCTTCGTCGCCAGTGCCGCTGACGATCAATGGCTGCTGCGCATCGCTGTTGTTGATCGCGCCATCATTAGTGAGATCGTTGATCGTCAGAGCCGGTACGGACGTGGCGACCCGCAAAGACGTATCCTGCGAGCTGCTGTTACCGGCCGGATCGGTCACCGTAACCGTTACCGGATAAGTCTGATTGGTCAGCGGGCCCAGATCGGCAACCGGAACGGAAGCACTCCAGGTTCCGTTTTCATCAACAACGGCGTTATAGGTCTTGCCGTTTAACCCCACCGTTACGGTGTCGCCCGTGGTGCCGGTGCCGCTGATCAGCAGCGGCTGAGTCAGTTCGTTGTTGGTCAGAACCCCATCACCGCCCGGTGCGGTCACGGCCGCAACCGGAAGTTGTGTGTTGACTAACAGCGGTTGCGTCTGGGTGGCGATGTTCCCGCTGGCGTCGGTCAGCGTGACGGTCAGCGTATAGCTGCTGCCATCAGACAATGCCTGCAATGCTGCTGGCGGCAAATCAACCGTCCAGTTGCCCTGCTCATCGACTGTGGCGCTGTAACTCTGGTTGTTCAGCGAAACAGAAACCCGCTCGCCCGGCAGTGCACCTGAACCACTGACCGGCACACCCGCCGTCACTTCACTGCTGTTGAGAATGCCATCGCCACCTGCGACCTCACTCACAATCAGCGTCGGTGGCAGCGTGTCGACGCTGAAATTCACCGTCTGGTCCGCGCGGTTGCCCGCCTCGTCAATGGCGGTAATGATCAGGCTGTTAGCGCCCTGCGCCAGTAAAGCGAGATCGCTGGCAGGCACTGGCAGGCTCCAGCTGCCGTCGGCATTGACAGTGGTACTGTAAGTTTTGCCGTTAAGTTCCACTTCCACCTGCTGGCCCGCGACGGCCTTGCCGGTGCTGCCGCCGATCAGCAGATCGCTACCCGCTTCCGTCCGGTTGAGAATACCATCGGTGATCGCACTCTCGTTCAGCGTGATTTGCGGCAGCGCAGAGGCGACCACATTCAGCGGAGCGGAGGCGGTCAGCAGCGTATTGCTGGCATCGACGGTCGTCACTGAAATCTGTTTAACACCGTCGGTGATATCGGTGAGTGCACTTGCCGGAACGGTGACGCTCCAGACGCCATTGCTGCTCACCACTGCGCTGTAATTACCGCCGTTAAAATTAAGCTGCACCGTCTGGCCTGGATTAACACCCACCGCCGAACCGCTGATGATCAGATCGCTGCTCAGCTCCTGCAAATTGAGGAAGCCATCCGCGCTGACCGGTTCATTGATTGAGACGATGCCAGGTTCGCCTGCTGCTGGCGCGACGTTAATGTCACGGGTGTCAGTGGCCACAGCACCGGCTACCGTCGTGACGCTAACCGCAATGGCGGTGCTGCCCGCTGCCAGTGCGCTGAGCGCTGCAGACGGGATCTGTGTACTCCAGCTGCCATCAGGATTGACCGTGGCACTGTAATTCTGACCGCCCAGGGTGATGGTGACCGTCTGGCCCGCCTCCACATTGCTGGTGGTGCCGGAGAGCGTCTGATCCAGGGCTTTTTCGCTGTTATCCACCAGATCGTCACCGGCGAACAGGGCAATAGCCACTGTCGGCGTTTCCGGTTGCGCCGGGGTATCCACCACAATCGCCCGATCTTCGCTGGCGATTATGCCCGCCTGACTGGAAACCGTGGCCGCGATAGTTGCACTGCCCGCCGCCAGTGCTGCCAGTGCGCTGGCTGGGACATTCAGGCTCCAGCTGCCATCCGCGCCGACCGTGGCGCTGTAAGTCTGGTCGCCCAGCGTGACTGTGACGATTTGACCCACCTCGACATTGGTACTGCTGCCGCTCAGCAACTGGTCGCTGGTTTTCTCATCGTTGCTCAGGACGTCATCACCGGCGAACTGATTGATGATGAGGGTGGGCTGGCCCGGCTCAGTCACCGGTGGCTCGACGGTGATCGCCAGCGTGTCGCTAACGCTGGTGCCCGCTGCGTTGCTGACCGTCACCACCAGCGAGGCAGATCCTGCGGCCAGCGCACCGAGTGCATCGGCCGGAATCGCGATATTCCAGCTGCCGTCAGGATTGACCGTGCCGCTGTAGCGCTCTCCGCCCAGGGTTACGTTCACAACCTGGCCCGCTTCGATGTTGGTGGTGCTGCCTGAGACCGCCTGAGCCTCCAGCTTCTCATCGTTGCTCAGGATGTTGTCTTCAGCGAAGGCATTGACGGTTAACGTTGGGGCATTCGGTGAAGTGCCCGCTGACGCCACCAGGAAGTCACGGGTTTCACTGACGGCTGCGCCGAGCGTATCGGTGACTGTAGCGTTCAGGGTCGTGCTACCGGCGGCCAGCGCCGCCAGCGAACTGGCTGGGATCGAGACGCTCCAGTTGCCATCCGCGCCAACCGTGGCGGTAAAGGTCTCACCATTCAGGGTGATAGTGACCTGCTGGCCCTCAGCAATATTGGTGGTGGTGCCGCTCAGCAGCTGATCGGTGGCTTTCTCGCTGTTGCTGAGGATATCGTCACCGGCAAAGGCGTTGATGGTTACGGTGGCTTCACCCGGCTGCGTCGCCGGGGCTTCGACGGTGATCGACTCCGAAGTTGTCGCGGTGTCGCCCGCCGCATTGCTGACCGAGGCGGTCAGGGTAGTGGTGCCTGCTGCCAGTGCGTTCAGCGCGGCGGATGGCACGGTGACGCTCCAGCTGCCGTCACCCTGCACGCTGGCGCTGTAGGTCTGACCACCGAGGGTCACGGTGACGATCTGTCCGGCTTCAACGTTGGTGACCGTGCCGCTGACAGGCTGATCGGACGCTTTCTCGGCGTTGCTCAGGTCGTTATCGCCAGCAAATTCATTCAGGGTCAGCGCCGGCACGCCAGGCTCAGTCACAGGTGCCTCAACCGAGATATCGCGGGTTTCGCCTGCGCTCACACCATCGACGTTGCTGACGGTGGCGCTGATGACATTGGATCCCGCAGGCAGGTTGCCCAGCGCACCAGCCGGAACAGTCACGCTCCAGTTACCACTGCCATCCACGATGCCAGCGTAAGTCTGGCCACCAAAGGTGATCGTGACCGTCTGGCCCGCTTCGACGTTGGTGGTGGTGCCAGAAAGCGTCTGGGCGGTCCCTTTTTCGTCGTTGCTGAGGATGTCATCCCCGGCAAATTCATTGATGGTAACGGTCGGTTCGCCCGGTTGCGTCACCGGCGCTTCCACGCTGATGGGCAGGCTGCTGGTCACGGTGTTACCGGCCGCATTGCTGACCGAAACCGTCAGTGTCGTTTCACCTGCCGCCAGTGCGCTCAGGGCCGCTGAGGGTAGCGTGATGCTCCAGTTGCCCTGCGCATCTACGCTGCCGCTGTACGTCTGACCGCCCAGCGTGACCGTCACAACCTGACCCGGTTCGATATTGCTGGTGCTGCCGGTCACCGTCTGATCGGTGGTTTTCTCTGCGTTGCTCAGCTGGTTGTCACCGGTAAATTCATCCACCGTGACCGCAGGCGGACCCGTAACGACAGGCGTATCGACGCTGATTGCGCGGTTTTCACTGGCTTCAATGCCAGCCTGATTAGTGACGACCGCAGAAATCGCAAGTGAACCGGCATTGAGCGCATTCAGCGCCGCAGGTGAGAGCGTGACGCTCCAGTTGCCCTGCGCATCCACGACTGCGCTGAAGGTCTGATTGCCCAGCGTGATGGTGACAACCTGACCCGCTTCCACATTGCTGGTGGAGCCGCTCAGCAGCTGATCGGTGGCTTTCTCGCTGTTGCTGAGGACATCATCACCGGCAAACTGATTGATGGTGATAACCGGCGTGCCCGGCTCGGTCAGGGGCGGCTCGACGTTAAAGGTCAGGCTGCCACTGGCGGCGGTGCCTGCCTGGTTAGTGACGGTTGCTGTGAGGGTGGCGTTGCCGGTGGCCAGCGCGCTCAGCGCATCCACAGGCACAGTAATACTCCAGCTTCCGTCCGCGGCTACGCTACTGCTGTAGCTCTGGCCGCCCAGTGTCACGGTGACCACCTGCCCGGCTTCAACGTTACTGGTGCTGCCGGAGAGCGTTTGTGGCGTTGTTTTTTCGCTGTTATCCAGCAGGTTGTCGCCGGCAAAGGGATTCAGACTGATAACCGGTGTCGCGGGTGTACCGGGATCGGCGGCAGCGACGGTAACCGGCAGGCTGCCCGTAGCGCCTGTGCCCACCGCGTTACTGACGCTGACGTCGATGGTGGTGGTGCCTGCGGGAAGTCCCGCCAGCGCGGCGGCAGGGATCGTAACGCTCCAGCTGCCATCCGTGCCGACTGTGGTGTTGTAGGTCTGTCCGCCCAGCGTAACCGTGACAATCTGACCGGCTTCGACATTGCTGGTCGTGCCGCTCAGCGCCTGATCGGTCGTTTTTTCCGCATTATCCAGCACATTATCGCCAGCGAAGGCATTCAGGGTGATGGCAGGTGTCCCGGGTGTGACCGGTGTTCCCGGATCGGTGCCACCGGCGTTGCCGCCGCCGTTACCTCCACCCCCTCCGCCACCGCCGCCGATGCCCACTGCCAGTCCGGCTAAACCGAGCACACCCAGACCGCCTGCGGTGATGACGCCCATTGACGTATTGGCGTTATCCGCCAGCAGCAGCGGCTCTACGCTGTCGAGTGATTCATAGGTCGGTGTGATCGAACGGGAAGCGAGTTCAGCCCCTTCTGCGGTCTGCGGGAAAAGTGCATGTTCCGGTGGATTGACGCCATCATCGAACACCAGTTCGCTGTGCTGACCATCGGCGTCATCAAGAAAGAATTTTTGGTAGCGTACTGTGCTGCCGTCACGCATTTTCAGCACCAGATCGTTACCCTGGCGCTCAAACTGCGTCACCATGTCTCGCGTGCCGCTGATACGTACAACGCTGGGTTCGGTGAGGTTAATGGACTGTGATGAACCGCCAGTGGTCTGTGAGAGGAGTGTACCGTTTTCGCGCGAGATGATATCTACACGGCTCTGTGTGAGTTCTGCCATTTATAACCTCTGTTACACCAGATTAGCTAATATACTGAATCCTTAAACATAAATTTATTTTATGCTTAAAGTCTTCACGCATCATTTCACCTCCTGAGATGAAGAAGGTGTCTTAACCTGGCGCAGGTAAAAATGGCGAAACTAAGCCGCGTCACTAACGCACATAAAATAGGCGCGCAGCGGTATTATTATTAGTTTTTGAGTGTTTTAAGCTGTACAGACTTTCACACAAGGTAAAGGTTGTGACTGATTAACTTTTAGCGTAACCATGTTAAAAATCAATTTCAATGTACAGCTTTGGTTATGATTAAAACATTATTACATTAGCCATAACCGAAAATTCGTTTTCAGGTAATGCGCTTTGTCTTTGTTTTTTCATGTCAATTTATTGCTGACTGTTTCCATAAATGATGCGATGAGGCTTAAAACCACTGCGTCATTAACGTGAGGGCAATGACAGGAATTTTTTTAATTGTGTGATTCAGTCAGCATTTACAGGTGGTGCTGTTCTGCGTTTTTAACAGCAAGCCCTTGAAAAAAGGCAGGGAAATTTGAGTTAAGTACTCCCGGATGAGCGGTGGTCATACCAGGAAAGTTCTGGAAAAAATTTGCGATGCAACAAAAGTCGGTAAACTGCCGGTTTTGCCATTTATGCGATGTGACTGCACCACTTTTGACAAGAGGCGCAACGGCCACTGACTCGCGGCCAGTGCTACACTTTTCCGCTTTAACATTGATGAATCCGACCTATGACCGCACTGGACGCTTCACAACAACATAAACATCAAAGCCGCCTTAACTGGGGTACACGCACTATCTTTTTAATTAATGGCTTAGGGATGTCAGCCTGGGCTCCGCTGGTGCCGTTTGCCCGGGATCGTCTGCAGCTCAGTGGCGCGTCCCTGGGCGCCTTGCTGCTCTGTCTGGGTATTGGTTCGCTGGCGGCGATGCCGGTGACCGGCACGCTGGTGGCGCGTTTTGGCTGCCGTCGCGTGATGTGCGTCTCCACCCTGTTAGTACTGATGATGATGCCGCTGCTGGCGACAGCAGACTCTCATCTGGTGATGGCGGCTGCGCTAATGCTTTTTGGTGCCGGGCTGGGCATGCTGGATGTGGCGATGAATTATCAGGCGGTTCAGGTTGAGCAGGCTGCAGATAAACCGATGATGTCGGGCTTTCATGGTTTCTTCAGTCTTGGTGGTATTCTGGGCGCAGGAACCGTCAGCCTGTTGTTGAGCCGGGATTTCACTCCACTGACCGCTACGCTGGTGGTAATGGCAATAATGCTCTTGCTGCTGCTATGGCGATTGCCGGTCCTGATGAATGCGCGTCTGCATCAGCCCGATCAGCCCTGGCTGGTGATCCCACGTGGCTGGGTTGCGTTCCTTGGCCTGCTCTGCTTTATCCTTTTCCTGGCGGAAGGGGCCGTACTGGACTGGGGCGCGCTGCTGCTGCTGCAGAACCCGGCGATGTCACCCGCCTATGCCGGACTCGGCTATGCCGTCTTTTCCGTGGCGATGACGCTGGGCCGTTTTAGTGGCGACAAGATCATCCAGCGTTTTGGCCGCTATCCTGTGATGCTCTCCGGCGCCCTGACCGCCGCAGCGGGTATGTGTCTGGCCGTCTGGCTGCCGTGGCCGGAGATCGCTCTGCTGGCTTTCCTGCTGGTCGGCTTTGGTTTATCCAATACGGTGCCGATGTTGTTCAATGCTGCCGGGAATCAACAGGATATGCCTGCGAACCTGGCGATTTCTGCCATGACAACGCTGGGATATGCGGGTATTCTCTCAGGTCCGGCTTTAATCGGATTCATTTCGCAATGGATCAGCCTCAGCGGCGCATTTTTACTGATCGCCCTGTTGCTGTTAGCGGTAGCCGCCAGTGCGCGAAAAGTTGCGCGATAATTCAGGTACCTGACACGCTATGTTGTATAAGTTTCCACTGACCTCCGGCAATGTCACCCGCTTTTTTGTGGTTTTCAATCTGGTGCTCCTGCTGGCGCTGGGCTTTATGGTGCATAACTCGGTCAATGCCTGGCTGACCGGGAAACGCTATGCCATGGACGATCTGGCGCGTGACGTACAGAAACGTATTGATGCCTATCGCTTTGCCACCTGGCAGATATATGAAAACCTCTCAACCAGCGCAGCCGGTGCGCCACCTGGCAGTAACCTGCAGGAGACGCGGCTGCGTCCTGATGTCTATTATCTGGAAAAAACCCGGCGTAAAACGGAAGCACTGATTTTCGGCTCACATGACAGCAGTACGCTGGATATGACCATGCGGATGTCGAACTATCTCGACACGCTGTGGGGCGCGGAAAATCCCACGTGGTCGATGTACTTTTTAAATGGTCAGGACAACAGCCTGATTATGATTTCGACCCTGCCACTGAAAGATATGGCAACGCGCTATAAAGAGAGCGCCATCAGTTCAATGGTGGATAGCCGTCGCGCTGAGATGCTGCAGCAGGCCAATGCGCTGGATGAACGCGAGAGCTTCTCGCCACTGCGCCACCTCGCCTTCCAGAACGATCACTATTTCACGCTGCGCACCACCTTTAACCAGCCGGGCCATCTGGCCACTGTTGTCGCCTTTGATCTGCCGGTTAACGATATTGTTCCGCAGAACATGCCGCTGGAAAACTTCCAGCTGCGTCAGGACACCTCAATGCCTGCCAGCAGCAGTGAACAGCAGGATGTGGAAAATACCCGTGTCTCACTGGTTAATCCCAATATCGAGATTGCGGCCACCCTGCCAAGTACGCCGTTGCAGCTGGTTTATCAGGTGCCGATTACTCGCCTGATTATCGACAGCCTGCATAATCTGCTCTGGCCGCTCCTGATCAACCTGCTGCTGTTCCTGCTCTCGCTGGCGGGGATCGTGCTGCTGCGTCAGCAGTCACTGCGTCCCAGCGAAAACCAGAGCGCTGAACTCGATTCACTGCGGGTGCTGAATGAAGAGATTGTGGCCAGCCTTCCGGTCGGTCTGCTGGTGTATGACTTTGCCAGCAACCGTACTCTGCTGAGCAATAAGATTGCTGAACATCTTTTGCCTCACCTCAATCTGCAGAAGATCATTAATATGTCCGACCAGCATCAGGGCGTGCTGCAGGCCACCATCAACAACGAAGTGTATGAGATCCGTCACGCCCGCAGCGTGCTGTCGCCGCATACGCAGCTGTTTATGATGCGTGATCAGGATCGCGAACTGCTGGTTAACAAGAAATTGCAGAAAGCGCAGCAGGTGCTGGATCGCAATCATCAGATGCGCCAGCAGCTGCTGCATAATCTGGGCCATGCGCTGAATCAGCCACTGGAAAAAATGGTGGCGCAGCTGGTGCAGCTCAGCCAGCGTGATGCCGATGAAACCGTACTGGACCTGCTCGACGAGAGCCAGGGCCTGGCGCGACTGGTAGATGATATCGTGCTGCTGAACCGGCTTGAAGCACACGACTGGTCACCGGATGCGACCGTCTTCAACCTGCAGGAACTGCTGGATGAGATTGCGCTGGAAAGCCTGCCGTTGATGCGCCGCAAAGGGCTGTCGCTGGTGGTGAATAATCATCTGGCGAATGACGAGACGCGCTTTGGCGACCGTCGCGCCCTGCGCAAAGTCCTGACCACGTTGATGCACTACGCCCTGACCACGACCCGCTGGGGGAAAATTACCCTGGAAGTTAAGGCTGCGGAGAAGCAGGCCGACAGAGTGATCATCGAACTGGTGGATACCGGTGCGGGCCTGACGGTGGATGAACTGGCGAATGTCGACTTCCCGTTCCTGGGGGATACCAGCCAGGATCGTTACGGACAGGCCTCCGGCATGGCGTTCTTCCTGTGTAAGCAGCTCTGCAAGCAGATGGGTGGCAGTCTCGATATCGTGGCAAAAGCGGATATCGGCACGCGCTATAACATGCAACTGCCGCTGGTGCTGGAAGAGAAGCGTGAGGAAGAAGAGGAAAAAATTCTGGATGGCGTGACCGCGCTGGTGGAGATCACCGTGGAGGACGTACATAAAATCGTCTGCCGCCATCTGGAGAACTGGGGAGCGCGTTGTCTGACACCTGATGAGCGCATTTCCGGTCAGGATCACGATGTCATGGTGACCGACGATCCCTCGAAGCTTAGCGGCTGGGCACTGCTGCTGGCGGAAGATGAATTGGGTCATCATGCACTGAACGACCAGCAGTATCGGGTCAATTTCAATCTCAGTAATGCGATGCTGGATGCATTGCTGGCCCTGATTGAGAAACAACTGTCGCATGATGTGATGGATAACGACATGGAAGACGACGCGGCCACGCCATTAATGAGCGGCGGCTATTTCCAGCTGTTTACGGAGACAGTACCGGTTGATGTGAAGAGACTGTATACTGAGTCGGCGGAAAAGGACTACGCCTCGCTTGCTCAGACAGCGCATCGCCTAAAGGGCGTGTTTGCCATGCTCAATCTGACTCCCGGCAAACAGCTTTGTGAAGAGTTAGAACACCACATTAAAGCGTGTGACGATTCAAACATTACAAATACCACCAGTGATATTGACGCTTACGTCAATCAACTGCTGCAGCAAGGTAACCAATAAGATGAATAACTTAAACGTAATTATTGCCGATGACCATCCAATTGTCCTTTTCGGTATCCGAAAGTCTCTGGAACAAATTGAATGGGTCAACGTTGTAGGTGAGTTCGAAGACTCAACAGCACTGATCAATAATCTGTCCAAGCTTGATGCCAACGTCCTGATCACCGACCTCTCTATGCCAGGTGAGAAGTATGGCGATGGTATTACGCTGATTAAATATATTAAACGCCACTACCCGGATCTCTCGATTATTGTTCTGACCATGAACAATAACCCCGCGATTCTGAGTTCAGTCCTTGATCTCGATATCGAAGGGATTGTCCTGAAACAGGGCGCGCCTACCGATTTACCAAAAGCACTGGCTGCACTGCAGAAAGGCAAGAAATACACGCCAGAAAGCGTTGCGAAACTGCTGGAGAAGATCAGCGCGGGTGGTTATGGCGACAAGCGCCTGTCACCGAAAGAGAGTGAAGTGCTGCGTCTGTTTGCAGAAGGTTTCCTGGTAACCGAAATCGCCAAGAAACTGAACCGCAGTATCAAAACCATCAGTAGCCAGAAGAAATCAGCGATGATGAAACTGGGCGTGGATAACGATATCGCACTGCTTAACTACCTGTCCTCTGTCAGCCAGAGTCAGGTCGAAAGAGACTAAGTTCCTCCTGAAGCGGTGCAGCTGCACCGCTTCGCCTCTGCCCTTTCCTGCCCTATCCCCGCCGCGTTTTACGAACCCGTTCAGCATAGATTGCCAGCGTCACTTTCAGCACGTCTAACGTCACCGGCTTCGACAGACAGTTATCCATACCTGCATCCATACAACGCTGTTTCTCTTCTGCCAGCGCATTCGCCGTTACGCCCACAACCGGGAACAGATGGCCCAGCTGACGTAATCGCTGCGTCAGGCGATAACCATCCATGTTCGGCATATTCACGTCGGTGAGCACGATATCAATCTCATTACGACTCAGGACATTCAGGGCATCAACGCCATCCTGGGCCGTTTTCACCTGATAGCCCAGCGTGCCAAGCTGTTCAGACAGCAGCATGCGGTTAATAGGATGGTCATCGACGATCAGCACCATGATGTCATCGTTATGAACTTTCTCTTCTACCGGGGTGGCCAGCAGCAGCGCATCGGCGGCGTCATTGCCCAGTGCAATCCGGTAGATGCGTGCCAGCAGCGCCGGCACCTCGTGCAGTGTGGCGGTGGAGTGGATCCAGCGTCCCGGCTGACGTTCACGCGGCATATCGACATGGGATCCGTCAAACGTGACCAGTGCGCGAAGCGGTGCATCAGTCTCCAGTTCGTAATCCGTCATGACCACATCATCCGGGCCTGGCTTACCGTTATACTCCGCTACCTGAATGCCCTGCTGCTGAATCTGACGCGTGATAAACGCCGCAAGATACTCATTGCGCATCGCCAGCCAGATTCTCTTATCCTGTAAGTCCTCCAGCAGCATCAACGACGGCTTCTGTCCCTGGTAAATCGGAATACGCACAATAAACTGGCTGCCCATGCCTGGCTCTGAATCGACCTCGATGTCGCCATCCATCATATTGATCAGCTTTTCACAGATCGCCAGTCCCAGCCCGGTCCCCTGGAAATTACGCTGCACGCCATTTCCCACCTGGAAGAAAGGATCAAACAGGCGTGGAAGCTCTTTCGCCGGAATGCCGACACCGGTGTCACGAACGCGGAAAGCCAGATAGCCCTGTGCAACGTAGGCGTGCAGAATAATACAGCCGGTATGCGTAAACTTAATCGCGTTGTTAAGCAGGTTCGAGATCACCTGCTGCAGGCGCAACGGATCGCCGTCCAGCACCTGCGGAACGTCATGTTCGATAAAGCAGTAAAGCGTCAGCCGCTTCTTCACCACCAGCGACAGATAGTTGCCCACAATGTGCGTGACAATTTCGCGAGGGGCAAACGGACGTGGCTCAATTTTCAACTGCTCTGACTCGATTTTCGAGAAGTCGAGAATATCACTGATGATCTTCAGCAGCAGGCTGGAGGAGTTATTCATGGCCGTCACCAGCGAGTCGATACCGCTGGGTAGCTCTTTGGTCTGCAACAGATCGAGGTTACCGATAATGCCATAGAGCGGCGTGCGCAGTTCATGACTGACGGTGGCAAGGAACATCGATTTTGACTGGCTCGCCTGCTCTGCCGCGTGGGCCATCTCCTGCAGAGACTGCTCCATCCTTACGCGCGCCGAGACATCAACCAGCACACAAATCGCGACGTTCTCATTACGATAGCGCGAATGCACAAAGCTGATTTGCAGGTTGGTATTGCTGCCGGTCAGCACATCAACAAAGTTAACCTGCTGCCCGCCAATGATTTCATTCAGCCGAAGGCGGTCCTCCTGCGTCAGCAACGTCAGATAATTATGTGCCAGCTCATTACTCAGAATATTGGTGCCGTCGCTGGTGCGTAAGATACAGATCCCCACCGGCGCCGAGGCGACAATCTTACGGTTAAACTGCTCATGCTCTTCCAGACGATGTGCATTCTCCTCTGCCGGCAGGAACATCCGGCGCTCGAATACCCAGGCGAGAGTAAACAGGATAACGGCACTGAAAATATTGAGCAGCAGCGCATTGATGATCATCAGCTTGAGCTGATCCACCATGACATCGGTAGGTACTGACCACACCACATTCAGATCGGAGGGCGGAAGTGGCTTTTTCAGCACCAGCTGACGATACCCATTCAGGTAACCGAACCAGGTTTTATCATCAGGCAGATTGTCGAGCGAGAAGCCCAGGCCGCCGCGCCGCGAGTTAAGCAGTGGACGATAGTTCTCATCGGTAATCGACGCAATGATCGGCAGGCTGCCCGGCTGAATAAACTCATCCAGTCGGATATTTTGCTCAACACCCAGCAGTGCCTGTAACTTGTTCGCGACGTAAACCGGCACCACCATATAGAAAGTACCGACTCCAGGCTGAGCACTGCTGTTGATCCAGTACATCGGATTTCGGCGCTCTTCTTCACTGCTGTTGCGATAACGCAGCACATTCTCACGCAGCGATTTCAGGCTGCGTTCCCGATCAGCGTTGCTGCTGCCAATCGTAAAGTCGGCCAGACACTGACTCTCGCCACCGATAAAGAACACCCGATTCAGTTCATACGACGAGGCGAAGTTACTTTTCCAGTAATTGATGTAGTAGCTGAGAGAATCGAGCGAATTGCGCCAGGTATTGCTCATTGAGGTACAGTCGCCATCCGAAAAGAGTGGCGTAAACTGCGGCTGGGTTGTTTTGCCTGGCATCATGCCGGTCAGTACATCCAGGCCACTGCTGGCATTGGTTAAGCGGTTCTCGGTGATATATTTCAGTTCACGCACCATGTCCGCCGAATGGCGCACATACCACTGAATCGTGCCGTAGTTGCTGGCAAACTCCTGCCGAACCTGCGTCTCTTTATTATGCAGTACGCTGATAATATAAAACGCTGTCAGAACGGCGCCCAGCGTCCAGATTAGCAGCGCCAGCGCGCGGAAAAGGTAGCGCGAGATGCGAAGCGTAGTGCGGAAAGAGACAGGATATTTCAAAGGTGACTCGCAGTTGGCAAGGTTAGTCGCATCATCGATTTTTAATGCCCATACACTAGCTTTATCGGGCGAAAAAAGCCAGCCAGCCGCAGGTTTAGCGGAAAGTTTGGGAATCTTTTAAGACAGTGAAAGCGACACATTAACTCCAGCATCCAGTGGCCGCTTCTGCGCACTCAAACAAACAGACGCTCACAACATTGAAAAGCGACGCCGCCCCTCTGCCACCTCTGTCCTGCAACCCACTTAACGCGACGCCGCTGCCTGAACAAGAAAAACCTGCACTTCCCGAAGAGCAAAGCGTCCACGCCAGGGATGGCGTGGCCGATCCGCAGGGATGCGGGAATCCTTTGCGATCGGGCAGTGCGGGTCTTTCGACGGCTCCGATTTCGCAGCCATAAGCTCCCTGCTCCCTGCAATCCTCCCCATCACATCAAAAAAAACGGCAGGCCGGGTTTCCCCTGACCTGCCGTTTCTGCAACGAACCTCAGCTCACATCAGACAAATTATTCTTCGTCTTCAGCCGCGTCGTCTTCGTCTTCTGCATCCGCTTCCGGTGCAATCTCTTCATCGTCGATCTCTGCTTCTGGCGCGATATCATCCTCGCCTTCCGCTACGCTACCGTCGATTGAATCCAGCTCTTCTTCTTCAACCGGCTCGGCAACACGCTGCAGACCGACCACGTTCTCATCCTCTGCGGTACGAATCAGAATCACACCCTGGGTATTACGACCCACGACGCTCACTTCTGACACGCGGGTACGCACCAGCGTACCAGCATCGGTGATCATCATAATCTGATCGCCATCGACAACCTGAACCGCGCCAATCACCGGACCATTACGTTCGGTCACTTTGATAGAAATAACACCCTGCGTCGCACGCGACTTGGTCGGGTATTCGCTGTTGGCAGTACGCTTACCGTAACCATTCTGGGTCACGGTCATAATTGCACCCTCTTCACGCGGTACAATCAGCGAGACCACACGATCGCCTTCAGCCAGCCTGATGCCGCGAACGCCAGAGGCAGTACGACCCATCGCACGGACTGCGGTTTCTGCAAAGCGCACCACTTTACCGGCCGCTGAGAACAGCATCGCTTCGTCATTACCATTGGTCAGCGCCACACCGATCAGCTCATCATCGTCACGCAGGTTCACGGCAATAATACCGGCGCTGCGCGGACGGCTGAACTCTTTCAGCGCGGTCTTCTTCACGGTTCCCAGCGCGGTCGCCATAAAGATATTGAAGCCTTCGGTATACTCACGTACCGGCAGAATCGCTGTAATACGCTCGTTGGCTTCCAGCGGCAGCAGGTTCACGATAGGACGTCCCCGCGCACCACGACTCGCTTCCGGCAACTGATAAACCTTCATCCAGTAGAGACGACCACGGCTTGAGAAGCAGAGAATCGTGTCATGGGTATTGGCCACCAGCAGACGATCAATGAAGTCCTCTTCTTTAATACGTGCGGCTGACTTGCCTTTACCACCACGACGCTGCGCTTCATAGTCGGTCAGCGGCTGATACTTCACGTAGCCCTGATGCGACAATGTCACCACAACATCTTCCTGATTGATCAGGTCTTCGATATTAATATCAGCGGTATTGGCAGTAATCTCTGTGCGGCGCTCATCGCCGAACTGATCACGCATCAGCTCCAGCTCTTCGCGAATCACTTCCATCAGACGATCGGCGTCAGACAGAATGCGCAACAGCTCTGCGATCTGCTCCAGCAGACCTTTATACTCATCCAGCAGCTTCTCGTGCTCAAGACCGGTCAGTTTCTGCAGACGCAGATCCAGAATCGCCTGAGCCTGCTGCTCGGTAAGATAGTACTGACCGTCACGGATGCCGTACTGCGGATCCAGCCACTCCGGACGAGCGGCATCGTCGCCCGCACGTTCCAGCATCGCTGACACATTACCCAGATCCCACGCCTGCGCAATCAGACCCGCTTTCGCTTCTGCCGGGTTAGGTGCACGACGAATCAGCTCAATAATCGGATCGATATTCGCCAGCGCAATCGCCAGACCTTCCAGAATATGCGCACGGTCACGGGCTTTACGCAGTTCGAAAATAGTACGACGCGTCACGACTTCACGACGATGGCGAACGAAGGCGTCCAGAATCTCCTTCAGTGCCATAATCTTTGGCTGGCCCTGATGCAGCGCCACCATATTGATACCAAACGAGGTCTGCAGCTGGGTCAGTGAATAGAGATTATTCAGAACCACTTCGCCGACGGCATCGCGCTTGATCTCAATCACGATACGCATGCCGTCTTTATCAGACTCATCGCGCAGTGCGCTGATGCCTTCAACGCGCTTCTCTTTCACCAGCTCCGCAATCTTCTCAATCAGGCGTGCTTTGTTAACCTGATACGGAAGCTCATGAATGATGATGGTCTCGCGGCCCGTTTTCGCATCGGCTTCGACTTCGCCACGCGCACGGATATAAATTTTACCGCGACCGGTGCGGTACGCTTCTTCAATACCACGGCGACCATTGATGATGGCGGCTGTCGGGAAATCTGGCCCCGGAATGTGCTCCATCAACTCTTCGATGCTGATGTCTTCATTTTCAATATATGCCAGGCAGCCGTTAATCACTTCACGCAGGTTATGCGGTGGAATGTTGGTTGCCATACCCACGGCGATACCGGAAGAACCGTTCACCAGCAGGTTAGGGATTTTGGTTGGCAGAACTTCAGGGATCTGCTCAGTGCCGTCATAGTTCGGGACGAAATCGACGGTCTCTTTTTCCAGGTCAGCTAACAGGTCGTGGGCAATTTTCGACATGCGAATTTCGGTATAACGCATCGCCGCGGCGGAGTCGCCGTCGATGGAACCGAAGTTGCCTTGTCCGTCCACCAGCATGTAACGCAGGGAGAAAGGCTGGGCCATACGTACAATGGTGTCGTAAACGGCGGAATCACCATGCGGGTGATATTTACCGATAACGTCACCGACGACGCGGGCAGATTTTTTATAGGGTTTGTTCCAGTCGTTACCCAGTACACTCATCGCAAAAAGAACGCGACGGTGAACCGGCTTCAGGCCATCACGCACATCGGGTAAAGCTCGGCCAACGATGACCGACATGGCGTAACCGAGGTAAGAATTTTTTAATTCTTCTTCGATATTGACCGGTGTAATTTCTCTCGCAAGGTCGCTCATGGAGCCGCTATCCCTCTACTTAATCCCGGATTTTAAAGGTGCGAAAGTATATCACACTGCAATGCTCTGGTGAACGTTAACCACCGATTTCCCCCGCTTTTCATTGTCCCTGAAAGGTGTGCCAACTGCGGTTAAGCGTTTATACTGTGGGCACATTTTGTCAGGAGTTACGATTCAATGAATGCACAACCGCAGAATCATCAGCATAACGTCGATGCGCAGGAAATTGCCAAGTTTGAGGCCGTTGCCTCGCGCTGGTGGGATCTGGAGGGTGAATTTAAACCGTTGCACCGTATCAACCCGCTACGCCTGGGCTACATCGCGCAGCACAGCAACGGTCTGTTCGGTAAAACCGTGCTCGACGTCGGATGCGGCGGCGGCATTTTATCCGAAAGCATGGCGCGTGAAGGCGCCGTCGTGACCGGTCTGGATATGGGTGCGGAACCGCTGGCCGTGGCGCGCCTGCATGCTCTGGAGAGCGGCGTGACGCTGGACTATGTGCAACAGACCGTTGAAGAGCATGCCGATCAGAACGCCGGAAAGTATGATGTGGTGACCTGTATGGAGATGCTGGAGCACGTGCCGGATCCGCGCTCGGTGATTCACGCCTGTGCGAAGCTGGTCAAGCCCGGCGGCGAAGTCTTTTTCTCAACGCTGAACCGCAATCCAAAGGCCTGGCTGCTGGCGATTTTCGGCGCGGAATATGTGCTGCGCATGTTGCCGCGCGGCACCCATGATGTGAAGAAATTCATCCGCCCATCCGAACTGCTGGGCTGGGTCGATGAAACGCCCCTGCGTGAACGCCACATTATTGGCCTGCATTACAACCCGGTGACCAACCGCTTCAAACTGGCGCCCGGCACTGATGTGAATTATATGGTGCACACTCACCACGCGGGTTAAGTCATCTGCCCGCCTGAATCCGGGCGGGCACTTTTTCCTCTGCCTGCTCTTCCTGTCAAAGCGGTCAGTGCCCTCGCCTGGTGGCAGGCATTCCGATGGCTGCCAATAGGTTACGTCAGCCATGCCCGCATCCGCTCAACGTCGCGGCCCCCTGCTAGCGGCTTTTATCCATTTTTCACCCTTTTCTGGCTGAATCCTGAGGATTGAATAAGAAACACGCGCCCGATCATAATAAGAAAAAAAAGTGTGATCCGGTTGACATGTTGCCAGGCCTTACAAGGCGTGGGCTAAGAAATTTCGCAAGAATTACAACCCCTCCAGCCATCATTTTTTGCTCTTGTTAAGCGGCCGTAAAATACTAAAATATGCCCCCATGTAGTTATGACTTTTCTCTTCACCCCCTAGATGTAGTGTTTATCCACACATTATTCACAATGAATAGGCTGTGTATAAACCGGGATTTCTTTTAATTTTTGGATACTCACGCAAAGGTAAATACGCGACATGAACCAGAGTCTGCTCGTTACTAAACGCGATGGCCGCCAGGAGCGCATTGATCTCGACAAAATTCACCGTGTGCTGGACTGGGCAGCCGAAGGGCTGAACAACGTCTCAGTGTCACAGGTCGAGCTGCGTTCTCATATTCAGTTCTATGATGGAATCAGAACCTCTGATATTCATGAGACCATCATCAAGGCCGCAGCAGACCTCATCTCTCGCGATGCCCCTGACTATCAGTACCTGGCTGCCCGCCTGGCGATCTTCCACCTGCGCAAAAAAGCGTATGGTCAGTTTGAGCCGCCGAAGCTTTATGACCAGGTCGTTAAGATGGTCGACATGGGCAAATATGATCGCCACTTGCTGGAAGATTACAGCCAGGAAGAGTTCGCGCAGATGGACGAGTTCCTCGACCACTGGCGAGACATGAACTTCTCCTATGCCGCCGTGAAGCAGCTGGAAGGCAAATATCTGGTGCAGAACCGCGTCTCGGGTGAAATCTACGAGAGCGCGCAGTTCCTTTACATTCTGGTCGCGGCCTGCCTCTTCTCTGGCTACCCGCGCGACACGCGTATGGATTACATCAAGCGTTTCTATGATGCGATCTCGACGTTTAAAATCTCGCTGCCGACGCCAATCATGTCAGGCGTGCGAACCCCGACGCGTCAGTTCAGCTCCTGTGTGCTGATCGAGTGCGGCGACAGCCTGGACTCCATCAACGCCACCTCAAGCGCGATTGTGAAATATGTTTCTCAGCGTGCTGGTATCGGCATCAACGCCGGTCGTATCCGTGCGCTGGGCAGCCCGATTCGCGGGGGTGAAGCGTTCCACACCGGCTGTATCCCGTTCTACAAGCATTTCCAGACTGCGGTGAAGTCCTGTTCTCAGGGCGGCGTGCGTGGCGGTGCAGCAACGCTGTTCTACCCGATGTGGCATCTGGAAATCGAAAGCCTGCTGGTGCTGAAAAACAACCGTGGTGTTGAAGGCAACCGCGTGCGTCACATGGACTACGGTGTACAGCTCAACAAGCTGATGTATCAGCGCCTGCTGAAAGGCGAAGATATCACCCTGTTCAGCCCGTCTGACGTGCCAGGCCTGTATGATGCGTTCTTCGCCGATCAGGATGAGTTCGAACGTCTCTACACCAAATATGAGCAGGATCAGAGCATCCGTAAGCAGCGTGTTAAAGCGGTCGATCTCTTCTCGCTGATGATGCAGGAACGTGCTTCAACCGGCCGTATCTACATTCAGAACGTCGATCACTGCAACACTCACAGCCCGTTTGATCCGCGCATCGCCCCGGTTCGCCAGTCTAACCTCTGCCTGGAAATCGCCCTGCCGACCAAACCGCTGGAAGATGTTAACGACGAAAACGGTGAGATTGCCCTGTGTACGCTTTCTGCGTTCAACCTCGGCGCCATCGAAAGCCTCGACGATCTGGAAGAGCTGGCTACCCTGGCCGTTCGTGCGCTGGATGCGCTGCTCGATTATCAGGATTACCCGATTCCGGCTGCGCAGCGTGGCGCAATGGGCCGTCGTACCCTGGGTATTGGCGTGATCAACTACGCCTACTATCTGGCGAAGCACGGTGTGCGCTACTCCGATGGCAGCGCCAATGGCCTGACGCACAAAACCTTTGAAGCCATTCAGTACTACCTGCTGAAAGCGTCCAATGAGCTGGCGAAAGAGCAAGGTGCCTGCCCGTGGTTCAATGAAACCACCTATGCACAGGGCATCATGCCGATCGACACCTACAAGAAAGATCTGGACGCGATCAGCAACGAACCGCTGCATCTCGACTGGGAAAGCCTGCGTGAAGAGATCAAAACGCACGGCCTGCGTAACTCGACCCTGTCTGCGCTGATGCCGTCTGAGACTTCGTCGCAGATCTCCAATGCCACCAACGGCATCGAGCCACCACGCGGTCACATCAGCATCAAAGCATCGAAAGATGGCATCCTGCGTCAGGTGGTGCCGGAGTATGAGCGTCTGAAAGATCAGTACGAACTGCTGTGGGAAATGCCGAACAATGACGGTTACCTGCAACTGGTGGGTCTGATGCAGAAATTCATCGACCAGGCGATTTCGTCTAACACCAACTACGATCCATCACGCTTTACTAACGGTAAAGTGCCGATGAAACAGCTGCTGAAAGATCTGCTGACCGCGTACAAGTTTGGCGTGAAAACGCTCTACTATCAGAACACCCGTGACGGTGCGGAAGATGCGCAGGATGACCTGGCACCTTCTATCCAGGATGATGGCTGCGAGAGCGGCGCCTGTAAAATCTAATGGTCAGGCGGGAGATTCTCCCGCCTCATTCATTTCACGAGGCCTGGCTTCGTCTACTTTTGGACAACTTTTATGGCTTACTCCACTTTCTCACAAAACAAAAATGATCAGCTGAAAGAGCCGATGTTTTTCGGTCAGTCCGTAAACGTGGCGCGCTTCGATCAGCAAAAATATGACATCTTTGAAAAGCTAATCGAAAAGCAGCTCTCCTTCTTCTGGCGTCCGGAAGAGGTTGATGTCTCACGCGACCGAATTGACTACCAGGCGCTGCCGGACCACGAGAAGCATATCTTTATCAGCAACCTGAAGTATCAGACACTGCTGGATTCCATTCAGGGTCGCAGCCCGAACGTCGCCCTGCTTCCGCTGATCTCGATTCCTGAGCTGGAAACCTGGATTGAAACCTGGGCGTTCTCCGAGACGATCCACTCGCGTTCTTACACCCATATCATCCGTAATATCGTTAACGATCCGGCGGTGGTATTCGACGATATCGTCACCAATGAGCAGATTCTGGCGCGTGCCCAGGATATCTCTCGCTATTACGACGATCTGATTGAGATGACCAACTACTGGCATCAGCTGGGCGAAGGCACGCATAAGGTCAACGACAAACAGGTTGTGGTCAGCCTGCGCGCCCTGAAGAAGCAGCTCTATATCTGCCTGATGAGCGTCAATGCGCTGGAAGCGATCCGTTTCTATGTCAGCTTCGCCTGTTCATTCGCTTTCGCCGAGCGTGAACTGATGGAAGGCAATGCCAAAATCATCAAACTGATCGCCCGCGATGAAGCGCTGCACCTGACCGGCACCCAGCATATGCTGAACCTGCTGCGCAGCGGCGAAGACGATCCGGAAATGAAAGAGATTGCGGCAGAGTGTCGTGAAGAGTGCTTCGAGCTGTTTAAGAAGGCAGCGCTGCAGGAGAAAGAGTGGGCGGAATATCTGTTCAGCGGCGGTTCAATGATCGGCCTGAACAAAGACATTCTCTGCCAGTACATTGAGTACATCACCAATATCCGTATGCAGGCAGTTGGCCTTGATCTGCCCTTCCAGACGCGCTCTAACCCGATCCCATGGATTAACTCCTGGCTGGTGTCTGACAACGTGCAGGTTGCGCCACAGGAAGTGGAAGTGAGCTCCTATCTGGTGGGTCAGATCGATTCTGAAGTAGGCGCTAACGACTTCGACGACTTCCAGCTTTAATCATGAGTCGCGACGTTGTTATTCTGCGCAGTTCCGGCGCCCGGCTGGAATGCGCAGAAGATCACCCCAATCTGCTCTCCCTGCTGGAAGCCAATAATCTCTGCGTGGAGTTTCAGTGCCGCGAAGGTTACTGCGGCTCCTGCCGGATGCGGCTGCTGAAAGGCGAAGTGCATTACCCACAGCGGCCGCTGGCCTTTGTGCAGCAGGATGAGATTCTGCCCTGCTGCTGCAAAGCTAAAGGCGAGATTGAGCTTGAGTTGTAGCTGAGGCTGAACAAGTCTGGCTTGATTTGCGGTTGGATCGAGTCAGCTTATTTATTGCTGTGAGAATGCTCCTGCAAAGGGTCATTCACAGTCACATACAAAACGGGCGCCTCTGGCACCCGTTTTGTTTTCACTGAAATTACTGTCTGACAGTTTCAACCACATCAATCCAGCCGTGACCGGTGCTCACTTCGCTGCCGTGTAACCAGCGGCGCAGCATATTCATCGCCATCATCGCTACCACCTTCTGGCGCGTCTCCAGGTTATGACGACCGGTGCTGAACTTCACGCGCTGACCAAAGCCGCCATCCGGCGTATGTAACGCTACCGAAATCGTTTCCTGTTCCAGGCTGCCAACAGAAAGCGCCAGCGCTGCCTGCTGCTGTGCGGCAAGTTCGCGGGTGCGCGTCACCTGCTGCTCCAGCGTCTCCTGCGTTGATGGCAGAATGTCAGCGCCCCGCAACGGCACGCTGGCGGCAGCCAGCTGCCAGTAAAGCAGCCCGGCGGTGTATTGCTCACTGACCGCCAGCTGCTCGCCACGCTGCGTCAGCTCGCGTGCCAGCAGCGCCGGTAACCCTTCCGTGCCTTCAAAGATAGTGCACTCCGCCAGTAACAGACGCACCTGCTGCCACACCTGCTCCATCGCGACACGCTGACTGGCCGGGCCGGTCAGTTTGATCTCAATGATCGGCATCGACGAGCGATAGCCCATCACCACACCTTCCGGCAGCGCCAGCGGCTCCAGCTCAGCGGCAATATCACTTTCACCGCGACCAAAGGTGGTCAGTCGCAGACAAATCGGCGGTTCGGGCGGCGAGAATTTTGCTTTCAGACGGGGAATGATCTGCTGCTCCACCATCACCTTAAATTCAGATGGCACGCCAGGCGTGAAGAATATCCAGCAGCGGTTGAGTTGCAGGGCAAAGCCACAGGCGGTTCCAACCGGATTATCAATCAGCTCCGCATTGGCCGGAATTTCAGCCTGCTTGCGATTGCTGGCGGCCATCACCCGGCCACGGCTGGCGAACCAGGCTTCCATTTGTGCCAGCCAGTCCTGCTGCATCTCCAGTTCAACCCCACAGGCGCGAGCGGCTGCCAGCGCGCTGAGATCGTCACTGGTGGGACCCAGGCCGCCATTCACAATCAACACGTCGGCCTCATGGCTTCGTGTCTGCAGGGTGTCGATGAGCGATTCCAGTGAATCCCCAACCGTGGTTCGGCTGGTCATGGGCAAACCTTGCTGGAATAAAATATCAGCCAGCCAGGCGGCATTGGTATCGACGATTTGGCCATGCAGCACCTCATCCCCGGTAGACAGCATCTCAATTCTAATCACGTCCGGTTCTCCTTTTCACGTTTATTTAACTGTATGAAGTCCACCTGCGAAACACAATCTGTGTGACCCGTGTTTGTTACTGGTTTATCTAAAGCAGCACGTTGCGCATAAAAATGAATGAGGGCGAAGCAGGCTCAACAGAAGTGAATCAATGAGGGGTTGAGAAAAGAATAAAAAAACGGCGGGATTTCCCCGCCGCAGGTTTACTGCTGTCGTCTGTTACCGCGCTACATCAGCGAATCGCAATTAGCGACGCGCCAGCAGCAGGCCGAGAACCAGGCCCGCGGTTGCACCAATACCTACGCCCTGCCACGGTTTTTCGTGCACGTAATCGTCTGCACGGTATGCCGCTTGTTTAGCGCGATAGTAGTAACTGTCGGACGCCTGGCTGACACGGGATTTAACATCGTTCAGCGCCTGTTCAGCTTTGCTTTTAAGCTCAATGTATTTCTGATCGGCCGGATCGCCTGATGCCTTAAGCACTTCTTCCAGGGTTTCGGTCAGTAACGCAATATCGTCATCGAGGCCCGATTCGAATTGATTTGTCTGATTTACCATCATTTCCTCCGTGTGAATTGCAAAGCAGTTCATTAACTATAGCCATAATCTGGCGCTCTGCTGATTTCCTGCTCCAGGAATCACCTGATTTTTCATCTGTTAATCTTACTCAGTGCAGGCGGTGCGCCGCTTCGTTGCGCAAAGAAGTGTAAGACGCAGCGGCAACCGCCGAATTTCGCTTCGCTTCTTTGATTAATCTGATAAATTTTGTCGTGACTGAATTTTCCAGTAACCCTACTGTCGTACCCCTCTGTTGCCTGTGATTATCGGGCCATGAAAGTGCATGTTGCACAACAGTCACGACACCCTCGAACAGCTAAGGAATGATCTCTGGCATGAATCGAAGAATGTTTATGAAAGCGTCAATGGCCTTCTCTGCCGTCAGCGGCATGACCGGCCTGTCAACGCTGTTTGCGCAATCCGCATGGGCAGAAGATGGCATTGCTGACGGAACCGCCGTACGCTTCGATTTCGACGTATTGAAGAAAAACGCGGCTGCGCTGGCGAAGAAACCCTGGGGCGGTGCACCAGGTGCACTGCCGGAGACGCTGGCCACACTGACCCCACAGGCGTACAACGAAATTCAGTATGACGCCAACCACTCACTCTGGAATAACCTGCCCGATCGTCAGCTGGACGTGCAGTTCTTCCACGTCGGCATGGGCTTCAAGCGGCGCATCCGCATGTTCTCTGTTGACGGCGAGAGCCGTCAGGCACGCGAAATTCACTTCCGCCCTGAGCTGTTCAACTATAACGACGCGAAGGTTGATACTAAGCAGCTGGAGGGCAAAACTGACCTCGGCTTTGCCGGTTTCCGCGCATTCAAAAAACCGGAACTGGCCCGTCGCGACATCGTATCCTTCCTTGGCGCAAGTTACTTCCGTGCGGTAGACGATACTTACCAGTATGGCCTCTCGGCGCGTGGTGTCGCGATCAACACCTTCAGCAATGGCCAGGAAGAGTTCCCCGATTTCACCGCCTTCTGGTTTGAAACGCCGAAAGCGGAAGATACCACCTTTACCTGCTACGCCCTGCTGGATGGCGCCAGTGTGACGGGTGCCTATAAGTTCATCATCCACTGCGAAGAGAAACGCGTGGTGATGGAGGTGGAAAACCACCTGTTCGCCCGTAAAGAGATTCGTCAGATTGGCATCTCGCCAATGACCAGTATGTTCAGCTGCGGCACCAACGAGCGCCGCATGTGCAACACCTACCATCCGCAGATCCACGACTCCGATCGTCTGGCGATGTGGACCGGTAAAGGCGAATGGATCGCCCGCCCACTGAATAATCCGCAGCGTCTGCAGTTCAACGCCTATGAAGATGAGAATCCGCGAGGCTTCGGCCTGCTGCAGTTGAATCACGACTTCAAGGATTATCAGGATGTGATTGGCTGGTATGACAAACGTCCGAGCCTGTGGGTTGAGCCGGTCGGCAAGTGGGGCAAAGGCGCGATTAACCTGATGGAGATCCCGACCACCGGTGAAACGCTGGATAACGTGGTCTGCTTCTGGCAACCGGCTGAGCCGGTGAAAGCGGGTAGCGAGCTGAATTTCTCCTACAAGCTTTACTGGAGTGGTCTGCCGCCAGTGCGAAGCGGTCTGGCACGTGTGGATGCGACCCGTACCGGTATCGGTGGTTTCCCGGAAGGCTGGGCGCCTGGCGAACACTTCCCGGAAACCTGGTGCCGCCGCTTCGCCATCGATTTTATTGGTGGTGATCTGCAGGCTGCTGCGCCGAAAGGCATTGAGCCGGTGATTACCGTTTCATCCGGCAGCGTGAAGCAGGTTGAAATTCTGTATGTCGATCCGCTCAAAGGATACCGCATCCTGTTTGACTGGTATCCGAACAGCGATTCCACCCAGCCGGTAGAGATGCGTCTGTTCCTGCGCAGCAAGGATGAGACGCTGAGTGAAACCTGGCTTTATCAGTATTTCCCGCCTGCGCCGGATCAGCGCAAATATGTCGATGACCGTCAGATGACGGTGGGTTGATGGAATAAAGCGAGGCTCAGGCCTCGCTTTTTTTATGGCGCATTCTTCAGCATATCGACGTGCGGAATGCCATCTTCCAGATAGTTTTCCCCCACCGCCACAAAGCCGTGCTGCCCATAGAAGTTTTCAAGATGCGCCTGCGCAGAGAGAAATATGTCACGGCCTGGCCAGTGCTGCTGACAACTGCTGATCGCCTGTTCCATCAGACGATTGCCCAGACGCGCACCGCGCACCCGATCTGAAACAATGACCCGTCCAATTTTCACCGGGCTGGTTTCATCTTCCGGGGAAAGAAGTCGCGCATAAGCCACCAGCTGATCATCCACCGTGCCCAGCAGATGCCTGTTTTCGGCCTGTAAATCTTTGCCATCCACATCAAGGTAAGCACACTGTTGCTCCACCACAAACACCTCACTGCGCAACGCCAGCAGCGCATAGAGTTCCGGGGCGGTAAGTTCGCTATGGTGTTTATCCTGCCAGTCAATGTTCATGGTCTCTCCTTACTAAACCAGACACTCTACATCAGCACGAGGTCGTCAGCACCAGCTGGTCACCTCATCTGACAGACAAAAAAAATCAGGCCCGGAGGCCTGATTCATTATTCGCAGTTATCAGCTTACATCAGTGGCTGAGCCATCTGGACCAGTCTGATGAGCGGCTGCGGGTAAACCCCTAACAGCAGTACCAGAATGGCAGAAATCAGAACCACGACACCACCGGCGGTGAATGCCCAGTTAGCCGGGGTATCACGGGTGTGCAGTTCTGGCGGGCTGAGGTAGAGACTTACCGTTACGCGCAGATAGTAGTAAAGGCCAATCGCACTGCCCGCTACTACCGCACCGGTCAGCCACCACAGATGCGCACTGACGCCTGAAGCAATCACGTAGAATTTACCGATAAAGCCCAGCGTCATCGGGATACCGGCCAGTGACAGCATCATCACTGTCATGACCGCTGACAGGATAGGACGATGCCAGAACAGACCGCGATAAGAGTAGAGTGAATCTGCATCCGGGCCACGATACGGGCTGGACATCAGACTCACCACACCAAAGGCACCCAGGCTGCTGAACAGATAACCGGCCAGGTAAACACCGGAAGTTTCCAGCGACAGCTGATGATCTTTCACTGCAATCAGCGCGACCAGCAGATAACCGAGGTGGGCGATAGAGGAGTAACCCAGCAGACGCTTGATGTTGCTCTGCGAAATCGCCATCAGGTTACCGAACAGAATCGACACAAAGGCGATCATGGCCAGCACGGTGCGCACCGCTTCGCTGTCGGTCACCGGCGCGTACATAAACAGACGCATGATGACACCGAAGATCGCAATCTTGCTGGCTGTCGCCAGGAAGGTTGAAACCGGCGCAGGCGCACCCTGATACACATCGGGCGTCCAGAGATGGAACGGAACCAGTGAAAGTTTGAAGCCCAGGCCGATGATCATCATGCCCAGACCCACCAGCAGCAATGGCTCATGGATCATGCTGTCAGTCAGGCTCTGACCCAGCGCAACAAAGCTCAGGTTACCGGAGTCGGCGTAGATAAGCGCAATACCAAACAGCAGGAACGATGAGGCCGCCGCAGACAGAATGGTGTATTTCAGTGCGGCTTCCAGCGAACGTTTCTGGCGGAAAGCGTAGCCAATCAGACCAAACAGCGGCAGCGACAACAGCTCAATGCCGATGAAGAGCGAGGCCAGATGGTTAGCACTGGCCAGCACGATGCCACCGAGGGCCGCAATCAGCACCAGCAGATAGAACTCATCTTTGTTGTCCGGGTAACCCGCCAGCCATGGATAGGCAAAGGTACAGGTCGCCAGACTCGCCAGCATCACCAGCGCGGTATAGAACATCGAATAGCCATCGACGCGCAGCAGCGGCGTGACATCCATCGCCCCGACCTGACCGACAAAGTAGAGCGAGAGCAGCGCCAGGTTCAGGCCAACTACCGTTAGCGTGGCGTTAACGAAGTGGTTGCGTCGCCAGGCAATGGACAGCATCACAACCACCACCGTCAATCCGACGATTAACAGCGGTAGTAACGCAATCAATTGGTGAGGAGTTATTGTCATGGCGAATTACGGCCTTGTAGTTGAAATTGAAGCGGTAAACCACTGCTGAATATTGCTCATGGCAGCGTGCGAAGTATCCAGAATCGGCTGTGGATAGACGCCCAGCAGCACCAGCAGCACCACCAGAACACCGATGGTCATGAACTCGCGCGGCGACATGCCTGGCAGCGGATCTTTCGATTTCGCTTCGCCATAGTAAGCGCGCTGCATCATCACCAGCGAGTAAATCGAGGCGAACACCAGACCAAAGGTCGCGATGATGATAATCATCGGCACCACCTCGAAGCTGCCGGTCAGAATCATAAATTCGCCGACGAAGTTACCCGTACCCGGCATACCGAGGTTGGCGACAGCAAAGAAGAGCGACAGACCCGGAATCCATTTGATGCGCGACCACAGACCACCCATCTGACGCATATCACGGGTATGCAGACGCTCATACAGCTGACCACACAGAATGAAGAGTGCCGCTGCGGACAGACCGTGTGCAATCATCTGAATCACCGCACCCTGCAGCGCCAGCTGGCTGCCGGTGTAGATAGCAATCAGCACAAAGCCCATGTGCGAAATCGAGGTATACGCGATCAGACGTTTGATATCGGTCTGCGAGAAGGCCATCCAGGCACCGTAGAAGATCCCAATGATGCCTAACCACATAGCGATTGGCGCAAACTCTGCTGACGCGTTCGGGAACAGCGGCAGACTGAAACGCAGTAAGCCATAAGCCGCGGTTTTCAGCAGGATACCTGCCAGGTCAACAGAACCCGCAGTCGGCGCCTGACTGTGCGCATCCGGCAGCCAGCCATGTAACGGCACTACCGGCATCTTCACCGCAAAGGCGATAAAGAAGCCCAGCATCAGCAGATATTCAACACCGCTCGACATTGGCGTCTTCAGAAGCTGTTCATAGTTGAACGTCCAGACACCGGTCGCGTTGTAGTGGACAAACACCAGACCCAGGATCGCAATCAGCATCACCAGACCGGAAGCCTGGGTGTAGATGAAGAACTTAGTCGCAGCGGAGATGCGGGTTTTGCCGTCAGACGCTTTATGACCCCAGAGCGCGATGAGGAAGTACATCGGCACCAGCATCATTTCCCAGAAGAAGAAGAACAGGAACATGTCGATGGAGAGGAACACACCGATTACGCCGCCCAGGATCCACATCAGGTTCAGATGGAAGAAACCCTGATACTTTGAAATCTCATTCCATGAACAGAGCACCGCCATCAGACCGAGCAGGCCTGTCAGCACTACCATCAGCAGCGACAGGCCATCAATGGCTAAATGGAAGCTGATGCCGAAGCGTGGGATCCACGGAACGGAGAAACTTGACTGCCACTGCGGAATGCCCGCTGCCTGCGTCAGTGAATAGCCTCCCTGCAACCAGAGTTGCAGCGAAAGCGCCAACGTCAGCCCCATGGTGATCAGCGCGATCCAGCGTGGCACCTTCGCGCCAAGGCGCTCAGTGAGCCAGCAGATCAGACCGCCGACGAAGGGTATGATAATTAGCCAAGGTAATAACACGGCACACTTCCCTTTTCTTTGTCTTAGTTCGGGCTATCTTACTTGCCAGTTTGATTCCCGGCAGTGCTCGCAATCCTCACATACCTCGGTATGCTCCGGTTGCTGCGCGCTGGCGGTAACCAGACTGGCTGCGACGATAACGCCCTTGCTCAGGACAATTTTTGACATTCTCAATGGGCAGATTAACTAACCTGCCCCGCTCATCAATCTTTAAATCACCAGCAGCAGAGCCAGCACCAGTACGGCACCCAGGCTCATTGACGCAACGTACCAGCGCAGGTAGCCGTTCTCACTGACAACCAGGCCTTTGTTGGCAATGCGTGACAGCAGCGCAGGCAGGTTCATCAGACCATTCAGTGGGTCGCGCTTCAGCAGCCACGCAATGCCCAGGTAGGGTTTAACGAACACTTTATCGTAGAGCCAGTCGAAGCCCCAGGCCGCAAACCACCAGGTGCCGAAGAAGCGGCCTGGCGCACTGTTTGCGATACGGGTAACCAGCTCACGTTTGCCCAGCCACAGCGCAGCAGCGATCAGAATGCCGACAATCGCTACGACGCCCGAGGTGATTTCCAGTCCCACTTTGCCCGCTTCACCAAACTCACTGGCTGGCAATACACCCGCCAGCGGTGGCGTAATCAGCGCACCAATGAAGGTAGAGAGCAGCAGCAGTACAATCAGCGGCAGATGATGGGTAATGCCTTTACCGGCGTGCGCATGAATTTTCTCTTCGCCGTGGAACACGATGAAGATCATGCGGAAGGTGTAGATAGAGGTCAGGAACGCCCCTACCAGACCCGCAACCATCAGGTTGATGTGACCGTTAGCCAGTGCGCCGAACAGAATCTCATCTTTACTGTAGAAGCCCGCCGTAATCAGCGGCAGTGCCGCCAGCGCCGCGCCGCCAACCAGGAAGCAGGTGTAGACCAGCGGAATGCTCTTACGCAGGCCACCCATTTTGAAGATGTTCTGTTCGTGATGGCAGGCCAGAATCACTGAACCCGAAGAGAGGAACAGTAACGCTTTAAAGAAGGCGTGCGTCATCAGATGGAAAATCGCCGCATCCCACGCCTGAACACCCAACGCCAGGAACATGTAACCAATCTGGCTCATGGTGGAGTAAGCGAGAACACGTTTGATGTCGGTCTGTACCAGCGCGGCAAAGCCCGCCAGCACCAGGGTAATTGCCCCGACGATGCCGACCAGATGCAGCACTTCCGGCGTCAGCAGGAAGAGACCGTGGCTGCGGGCAATCAGGTAAACACCCGCTGTTACCATGGTCGCGGCGTGGATCAGTGCTGAAACCGGTGTCGGACCGGCCATCGCATCAGCCAGCCAGGTCTGCAACGGCAACTGTGCCGATTTACCGACCGCGCCACCCAGCAGCATCAGCGTTGCCCACTGCAGCATATGGTTGTCTGCGGCAAAGTGCGCCGGCGCCAGTTCCATCATCTCGCGGAAGTTCAGCGTGCCCAGCTCGTTGTAGAGAATGAACAGGCCGAATGCCAGGAATACGTCGCCCACGCGGGTGATGATAAAGGCTTTCATCGCCGCTTTGCCGTTTTCCGGATTGCTGTAGTAGAAGCCGATCAGCAGATAAGAGCAGAGCCCTACCCCTTCCCAGCCCAGATACATCAGCATCAGGTTATCGGCCAGCACCAGAACAACCATGCTGGCGATAAACAGGTTGGTATAGGCGAAGAAGCGGGAGTAGCCCTCTTCTCCACGCATATACCAGGAGGCGAACATATGAATGAAGAAGCCAACACCGGTGACGACTGACAGCATGGTCAGAGACAGGCCATCCAGCGTCAGGTTCACTTTCATGTCGAAGTTGCCGACATGCATCCAGGTCCAGAGTGACTGGGTATAGGCTTGCTGACCACTGGCGAAGAACTCGAATCCGAGCATCACTGTAGTCAATGCTGCCAGACCCACCGATCCCATACCTACCGTGGCCGACAGGTTCTCAGACCAGCGACCGCGGGAAAACGCTAACAGCAGAAAGCCTATCAGCGGAAACAAGACAGTTAAATAGAGAAGATTCATCCGCGCATCTCGCTCACAGTATCAATGTTCAGCGTCTGACGACGACGATAGAGCTGAAGCAGCAGCGCCAGACCAATACTGGCTTCCGCTGCCGCCAGGCTGATCGCCAGGATATACATCACCTGTCCATCGGCCTGACCCCAGTAGCTCCCGGCAACCACCAGAGCTAAGGCGGCGGCGTTGATCATGATTTCAAGGCCGATCAGCATAAACAGCAGATTGCGGCGTATCACCAGCGACGTCAGTCCAAGGACAAACAGCACGGCAGCAAGAATCAATCCATGTTGTAACGGGATCATGCGTTCTCCTTTTTCACCTGAGCGGCGTCAGCATTACGGTTACTCAGGACTTCGCCCTGACGCTCTTCACGACCGATATGGAACGCCACAACCAGACCTGCCAGCAGGAGCATAGAAGCCAGTTCAACCGCCAGTACATAAGGACCAAACAGGCTGATGCCGACCGCTTTGGCGTCGATGATGGTGCCATCAATGCCCTGGTCATTCGCCGTCAGGATGGCGTAAATCATCACCACCAGCAGCAGCAACGAGACGATGCCGGGACCAATCCACAATGACGGGCTAAGCCACTCACGCTCCTGCTTCTCCGTCTGCTTGCCCAGGTTCAGCATCATAACGACGAAGACGAACAGCACCATGATGGCGCCAGCGTAGACGATGATCTCCAGCGCACCCGCAAAATAGGCACCCATAGAGAAGAAAACGCCCGCGATCGATAACAGCGAAACGATCAGGTACAGCAACGCATGTACCGGATTAGTGTGGGTGATGACGCGCAACGTCGTCAGCACCGCCACCAGTCCGCAAAGATAAAACGCAAATTCCATGCCTTGCTCCTTAAGGTAATAAGCCTTTGACGTCGATAGGCTTGGCTTCGTTTTCCGCTTCGCCCTTATCTTTACCGTCAATCGCCATACCTGCCATGCGGTAGAAGTTGTACTCCGGATATTTACCCGGTCCCGAAATCAGCAGATCGTCCTTTTCATACACCAGATCCTGACGCTTAAACTCACCCAGTTCGAAATCCGGGGTAAGCTGAATCGCGGTGGTCGGACAGGCTTCTTCACACATTCCGCAGAAAATACAGCGTGAGAAGTTGATGCGGAAGAACTCCGGGTACCAGCGGCCATCTTTGGTCTCGGCTTTCTGCAGTGAAATACAGCCAACCGGACAGGCAACCGCACACAGGTTACAGGCGACGCAACGCTCCTGACCATCCGGATCGCGGGTTAACACGATACGGCCACGATAGCGTGGCGGCAGATAAACCGGCTCTTCCGGGTACATCTGCGTTTCACGTTTGGCAAAGGCGTGCAGCCCTATCAGCCAGATACTGCGAACTGTCGTGCCAAAGCCTACGACAATATCTTTCAAAGTCATTTGTTAACCCCTTACGGCGCTGTGTAGAGAATCACTGCGGCAGTCGCCAGCAGGTTCAACAGCGTCAACGGCAGACACACTTTCCAGCCGAATGACAGCACCTGGTCGTAGCGTGGACGCGGAAGCGCAGCACGAATCAGGATGAACATCATCATAAAGAACGCCGTTTTCAGGGCGAACCAGATGAACGGCGGCAGGAAAGGTCCGTGCCAGCCACCAAAGAACAGCGTTACGATCAGCGCTGAAACGGTGGTAATCGCCACATATTCGCCGACAAAGAACAGGCCAAACTTCATGCCGGCATATTCAATGTGATAACCATCTGCCAGTTCCTGCTCCGCTTCTGGCTGGTCAAAGGGATGACGGTGACACACCGCCACGCCAGCAATACAGAAGGTTACGAAACCAAAGAACTGCGGAATGATGTTCCACAGGTGCGTCTGGCTGTTGACGATATCGTTCATGTTGAACGAGCCCGCCTGCGCCACCACACCCATCAGCGACAGACCCAGGAACACTTCGTAGCTCAGCGTCTGCGCCGAGGCGCGCATCGCACCCAGCAGCGAGTATTTGTTGTTACTCGACCAGCCAGCAAACAGCACGGCGTAGACCGCAAGGCCCGCCATCATCAGGAAGAACAGCAGACCGATATTCAGGTCTGTCACCATCCAGGTTGGCGACACTGGCACGATAGCAAAGGCCAGCAGCAGAGAAACAAAGGCAATAACCGGCGCAAGGGTAAAGATAAAGCGGTCGGTAAATGGCGGAACCCAGTCCTCTTTAAAGAACATTTTGATCATGTCCGCAACCAGCTGGAGCGAGCCGCCCCAGCCGACGCGGTTAGGTCCGTAACGGTTCTGGAACAGGCCGAGCAGACGACGCTCGGCGAAGCTCATGAACGCGCCGCAGGCCACAACCACCAGCAGAATCACAATGGCTTTAACAATGGCCAGCAGAATGTCGATAACGTCCGGTGTTAACCAGCTCATTGCGCCGCCTCCTGCAGAGTGTCGATTTTACCGTTCGCCAGGAATGGCGGAACGCCCGGCATACCCAGCGGCAGACCAATCTGACCCGCCTGCAGTGACGCCGAGAAACGGACCGGCAGACGCACTGTCTCGCCGGCACAGCTGAATTCAACCGCCGCGCCATTGTTGACGCCCAGCTTCGCTGCATCCTCCGGGTTAATCACCAATGCAGGCTCTGTCATGCGCTGCTGGAAGACCGGTGAACGCTGTGACATCTCTTCGCTACCGAACAACCGGTGGAGAGGCGCCACACGCCACTTCGCATCACTGACAAACGCGGCAGGAACGGTTGTGAACCATGGCAGCTCACTGTTGCTGGCTTCAAACAGGCGTACGCCCGGATCGCCATGACGCAGTTTGCCGCCCACTTCAGCCTGGAACTTGTTCCACGCCTGCGGTGAGTTCCAGCCTGGAACCCAGGCAAACGGAATCTGCGAACGCGGAGCTGATGGCTGGTTGTTCCCTTCCATAGAGAAGGCGAACATGGTGTCCTGGTCCTGCGGCTGACGCGGTTCATGAACGCTGATATTCGCGCGCATCGCAGTACGTCCACTGTTACGTATTGGAGAACGCGCCAGTTTCTGACCACGGATGCGGAAGCTGGCGTCAGGTGCCGCTTCTTTAATACCCGCGAGCTGTGGCAGACGGGTCACCACGGCATCGATCACGTGATCGAGCTGCGTCCAGTCCACGTGACGGCTTTCCAGCGTGCTGTGCAGCGAGTGCAGCCAGCGCCAGCTTTCCAGCATCACAACGTTGCTGTCGTAATAGGCAGGATCGTAAACCTGGAAGAAACGCTGGGCGCGGCCTTCATGGTTAATCGAGGTACCATCACTTTCAGCGAAGCTGGCGGTCGATAACACCAGACCCGCTTTCTCCAGCGTGGCTGTACGCTGATGATCAACAACAATCACGTTCGTGGTCTGCGCCAGGGCTGCATCCACCACGGCTTTTGGTGCGTGACGATAGAGGTCATTTTCCAGCACCACCAGCGCATCGGCTTCGCCGTTGCTCAGTTGCTCCAGCGCATGCTCCAGCGGATTACCGCCGATCATGCCCAGACCGATGCTGTTGGCGTGACCCGCCAGCAGAGTAATGCCGACATCTGCGCCGCGTGCCTTCAGGGCTTTCGCCACGTTCGCTGCGGCTTCAATGACTGCGCTGCTGCCTGAGTGAGTACCGGAGATGATTAATGGCTTTTTCGCGCCGGCCAGCGCCTGAACGACAACATCCATTTTCCCGTTGAGCTTGCTGTCGAAATCGGTCACTGCCGGAGCAGATTCATCCAGTGCACTGGCGATAGCGAAGCCGAGGCGCGCCTGATCTTCAACCGGCGCACGATAGCTCCATGCCGCGATATCATCCAGACGGGTTTCATCAACATGGGTAACGAACAGAGGATGCTTCGCGTTCTGACCGATGTTCATAATGGCGGCGATCTGCCAGTCTGCGACTTTCTGCGCAGCGGCCATATCACGCGCTTTGCCTTTCACCGCCTGACGGACAGAGAGTGCCACGCGCGCGCCAACCTGTGTAAGGTCTTCACCCAGCACCAGCACCGCATCATAGCTTTCAATTTCACGCAGCGATGGCGTATAGACACCGCTTTCGCGCAGGACTTTGAGCATCAGTTCAAGACGGGCCTGCTCGTCCGCTGGCATACCGGTTGAGAAGTTCTCTGCTCCCACCAGTTCACGCAGGGCGAAGTTACTTTCAACGCTGGCGCGCGGCGAGCCGATACCGATCACTTTCTTCGCCTGACGCAGCAAATCTGCACCGGCATTGACTGCCTGCTCTGCGTTCAGCGTAACCCAGTCATTGCCGCGCAGCAGCATCGGCTGGCGTGGACGATCTTTGCGGTTCACGTAGCCATAGCCAAAGCGGCCACGGTCACACAGGAAGTAGTGGTTTACGGTGCCGTTATAGCGGTTTTCAATACGACGCAACTCACCATAACGCTCACCCGGGCTGGTGTTACAGCCGACACTGCACTGCTGGCAGATGCTCGGCGCAAACTGCATATCCCATTTGCGGTTATAGCGTTCAGAGTGAGTTTTATCCGTGAAGACGCCGGTCGGGCAGATTTCAACCAGGTTGCCAGAGAACTCGCTTTCCAGCGTGCCATCTTCCGGGCGACCAAAGTAGACGTTGTCATGCGCACCGTAGACACCCAGATCTTTGCCATCGGCATAATCTTTGTAGTAACGCACACAGCGGTAACAGGCGATACAGCGGTTCATCTCGTGGGAGATGAACGGACCGAGATCCTGATTACGGTGAGTACGTTTGGTGAAGCGATAGCGGCGGAAGCTGTGGCCAGTCATTACTGTCATATCCTGCAGGTGACAGTTACCGCCCTCTTCGCACACCGGACAGTCGTGCGGGTGGTTGGTCATCAGCCACTCCACCACGCTTTCGCGGAACTCTTTCGCTTCGCCATCATCGATGGAGATGAATGTGCCGTCAGAGGCCGGTGTCATGCAGGACATGACAAGACGGCCGCGGGTATCTTCGGCATTCTGGAATTGCTTTACCGCACACTGGCGGCAGGCCCCAACGCTTCCCAGCGCCGGATGCCAGCAAAAGTAAGGAATATCAAGGCCCAGAGAGAGACATGCCTGTAGCAGGTTGTCCGCTCCGTTCACATCATACTCTTTACCGTCTACATGAATTGTAGCCATAGTGACATGCTTCCGTAAGGCTCGTCAGAGACGAGCGTTAATCATATTCTTGCCCCGACGCACGACATTGTCGGGGCGGCGGCACCAGGCCTGTTCCGTTTTTTGGTGAATTACCAGCGCGCTTTCAGCAGGTTTGGCTGGATCCCGCCAATGGCTCGGGTATTACCAAACACCTGCGGCGCCATACCGGCTTCAAACTCTTCACGGAAATATTTAATCGCACTCTGCAGCGGCTCAACCGCACCCGGCGCATGCGCACAGAAGGTTTTACCCGGGCCAAGCTGACGGCAGAGTTGCAGTAAGGTTTCAATATCGCCTGGCTGGCCCTGTTTCTGCTCCAGCGCACGCAGAATTTTCACGCTCCACGGCAGACCGTCACGACACGGAGTACACCAGCCGCACGACTCACGGGCAAAGAACTCTTCCAGGTTACGCACCAGGGAAACCATGTTGATCTCGTGATCAACGGCCATTGCCAGCGCCGTACCCAGACGACTGCCCGCTTTGCCAATGCTGGCAAATTCCATCGGCAGATCCAGGTGCTGGTCGGTCAGGAAGTCAGTCCCTGCGCCGCCGGGCTGCCAGGCCTTGAACTTCAGTCCGTCACGCATGCCGCCTGCATAATCTTCCAGGATCTCACGGGCGGTGATACCGAATGGCAGCTCCCAGACGCCGGGATTTTTAACCCGTCCGGAAAAACCCATCATTTTGGTACCGGCATCTTCGCTTTTAGAGATGTTTTTGTACCACTCCACACCGTTGGCCAGAATCGCCGGCACGTTCGAGAGGGTCTCTACGTTGTTCACGCAGGTCGGTTTGCCCCACGCGCCCGCACTCGCCGGGAATGGCGGCTTGGAACGCGGGTTAGCACGACGGCCTTCCAGTGAGTTAATCAGTGCCGTCTCTTCGCCGCAGATATAACGCCCTGCGCCGGTATGGACGATCAGCTCAAAGTCGAAGCCGGTACCGAGAATATTTTTACCGAGATAGCCCGCTTCCGTGGCTTCAGCAATCGCACGACGCAGATGCACCGCCGCTTCAATGTATTCGCCACGTAAGAAGATGTAGCCACGGTAGGCCTTTAGCGCAAAGGCGCTGATCAGCATGCCTTCCACCAGCTGGTGAGGCATCTGCTCCATCAGCAGGCGGTCTTTATAGGTGCCTGGCTCCATTTCATCGGCGTTACACAGCAGGTAACGGATGTTCATCGACTCATCTTTCGGCATCAGGCTCCACTTCAGACCGGTAGAGAAGCCTGCACCGCCGCGCCCTTTCAGGCCGGAGTCTTTGACTGCCGCGACAATTTCATCCTGTGACATGCTTTTCAGCGCTTTTTCCGCACCGGCATAGCCGTTCTTGCTGCGATATTCATCTAGCCAGACAGGTTGCTTGTCGTCACGCATCCGCCAGGTGAGCGGATGGGTTTCAGCAGTACGAATGATCTGTTTGATTGTCATTGATACTGCTCCAGCAAAGAGGGAATGCCTTCTGGCGTCAGATGAACATGCGTGTCTTCATCCACCATCATCGTTGGGCCCTTGTCACAGTTACCCAGGCAGCAGGTTGGCAGCAGCGTAAAGCGGCCATCAGCAGTGGTTTGACCCGGTTTGATATTCAGCTGCTGCTCCAGTGCGGACTGGATGCCCTGATAACCGGTGATGTGACAGACCACGCTGTCACAATAACGGATCACATGACGGCCAACCGGCTGACGGAAGATCTGGCTATAAAACGTCGCCACCCCTTCAACATCACTCGCCGGGATACCCAGTACGTCGGCAATCGCGTTGATTGCGCCGTCCGGCACCCAGCCGCGCTGTTTCTGCACGATCTTCAGCGCTTCAATGGAGGCTGCACGCGCATCTTCGTAGTGGTGTTTTTCGTGCTCAATAGCGTGATGCTCTTCCGCGCTCAGCACGAAGACCTCGTTAGGGTCGATCGTTTTAATGGCAATGTGTTGATCGTGCATAATTAGCGGTCCACGTCTGACATAACAAAATCGATACTACCCAGATATACGATCAGGTCGGATACCAGGCTGCCACGGATTACTGAAGGAATCTGCTGCAGATGCGGGAAGCTCGGCGTACGCACGCGGGTGCGGTAGCTCATGGTGCTGCCATCGCTGGTCAGGTAGTAGCTGTTGATCCCTTTCGTCGCTTCAATCATCTGGAACGATTCATTGGCTGGCATCACCGGTCCCCACGAAACCTGCAGGAAGTGGGTGATCAGCGTTTCGATGTGCTGCAGCGTACGCTCTTTCGGTGGTGGCGTGGTCAGCGGATGATCCGCTTTAAACGGCCCCTCTGGCATATTGTTGAGACACTGCTCAAGGATACGCAGGGACTGCCACATCTCTTCCATCTTCAGCTGAACACGGCTGTAAGCATCGCTGACGCCGTCGCCGACCGGGATTTCGAAATCGAAGTTTTCGTAGCCTGAGTATGGACGCCATTTGCGCACGTCAAAGTCGAGACCCGTGGCACGCAGGCCGGCACCGGTCGTGCCCCACGCCAGCGCCTCTTCCATATTGTAAGCAGCAACGCCTTTTGAACGACCAATCAGCACGGTGTTACGCAGTGCCGCTTTGTCATATTCCTTCAGACGCTTCGGCATCCAGTCCAGGAAGTCACGCAGCAGACGTTCCCAGCCTCGCGGCAGGTCGTGTGCTACACCACCGATACGGAACCAGGCCGGGTGCATACGGAAACCGGTAATGGCTTCAACCACGTCATAGATTTTCTGGCGATCGGTAAAGGCAAAGAACACCGGCGTCATCGCGCCGACGTCCTGAATAAAGGTCGAGATATAAAGCAGATGGCTGTTAATGCGGAACAGCTCAGAGAGCATCACGCGGATCACGTTTACGCGATCGGGCACCACGATACCGGCCAGTTTTTCTACCGCCAGCACGTAAGGCATTTCGTTTACGCAGCCGCCGAGGTACTCGATACGGTCAGTGTAAGGAATGTAGCTGTGCCAGGACTGACGCTCACCCATCTTTTCGGCACCACGATGGTGATAACCGATGTCAGGTACGCAGTCGACAATCTCTTCACCGTCCAGCTGCAGGATGATGCGGAACGCACCGTGCGCCGACGGGTGGTTAGGCCCGAGGTTCAGGAACATGAAGTCTTCGTTGGTGGTGCTGCGCTTCATGCCCCAGTCTTCAGGCTTAAAGGTCAGCGCCTCCATCTCTAAATCTTCTTTCTGCTTAGTCAGCGTGAAAGGATCGAATTCGGTGGCGCGCGCCGGGTAATCTTTACGCAGCGGATGGCCTTCCCAGGTAGACGGCATCATGATGCGCGTCAGGTGCGGGTGACCATCAAAGGTAATACCAAACATCTCCCAGGTTTCACGCTCATACCAGTTGGCATTCGGGAAAAGACGGGTGATGGTCGGCAGATGCATGTCGTTTTCAGAGAGTGCCACCTTGAGCATGATGTCGCGGTTGCGTTCAATCGACAGCAGGTGGTAGAAAACGGAAAAATCCGCCGCAGGCAGGCCTGCACGGTGGGTACGTAAACGCTCATCCACGCCATGCAGGTCATACAGCATGACGTAAGGCTTCGGTAATTTACGCAGGAACTCGGTAATTTCCAGTATCTGTTCACGCTTAACCCAGACCACCGGAATGCCGGTGCGGGTTGGCTGTACAGTGAAGGCATCCGGCCCAAAACGGTTACGCAACTCGCCGATCACCGGGTCATCAAGGTGATCACGGGTTTGCCATGAAGGCTGAGCGAGATCTTGCGTGGTCAAATCTGTCATACGTTACTCACCATTCCGGCCTGGTCTCAGGCACTCAAATGAAGGCGTCAGGATGGGGCCATGCATTAAATTGTGATGTTCTGCTGCAGGCGCTCTTTTCCATCCATACGGTTTTAAACTTCGTCCGGGCTGCGCAGGTTTGTGACTGCGATGCGCTCGCCGCGTTTTCTTTCACGCTCTGAAGGCATGTTAGCGCGGTAAACGCCCTGGTCGCCGACAACCCATGAAAGCGGACGGCGCTCTTTGCCGATCGACTCCTGCAACAGCAGCAGTGCCTGCATGTAGGCTTCAGGACGTGGCGGGCAGCCAGGAATATAGACATCTACTGGCAGGAATTTATCGACGCCCTGCACCACCGAATAGATGTCATACATGCCGCCCGAATTGGCGCAGGCACCCATTGAGATCACCCATTTTGGCTCCAGCATCTGATCGTATAAACGCTGAATAACCGGAGCCATTTTGGTAAACGGCGTGCCGGCAATAACCATGAAATCCGCCTGGCGTGGCGAGGCGCGCATAACTTCAGCACCAAAACGTGCCACGTCATGGACCGCGGTAAACGATGTGGTCATCTCAACGTAACAACAGGACAGGCCAAAGTTATAAGGCCAGAGTGAGTTTTTACGTCCCCAGTTCACCATGTCATGCAGGGCATTTTCGAGTTTGCCCATATAAACGCTGCGATGAACGTGCTGCTCCAGCGGATCGCTGACGATTTCCTGCTTTTGCAGAGGATAACGGTCGTTCTCACCACCGTTCGGGTCTATGCGGGTGAGCGTATAGTCCATCTTATTGCCTCTCTTTTACTGCTTATGAGGATTGGTGTGGCTGACCGTAGTAGTTTTCACCACTACGCGACGGCGAGCTGGAGCCCAGTCCAGTGCGCCAATGCGTACCAGATAGACCAGACCCGCAAGGAGCACCAAAATGAAAATTGCGGCTTCCACAAAGCCGACCCAACCGCTTTCGCGGATTGAAGTCGCCCATGCGTATAAAAAGAGGGCTTCGACGTCAAAAATGACGAAAAACATCGCAACCAGATAAAATTTCGCCGACAGGCGGATATGGGTGTCACCAACGGATTCAATGCCCGATTCGAATGGCGTGTCTTTATAGCGGGCGCGCGCTCTGCCGCCAAGCAACCATCCTCCGGTCAGCATGAAAGCACACAAGCCAAAGGCAATAACGATAAATACGATAAACGCCCAGTGCTGAGCGATGATTTCGGTGGTAGTTGACATACTCATTGCTTACTCATCAAAAGTGGCGCTGGCATCCTGCACGCGTTTCCCGCAGCAAACTGACCACATCGATTCAAGGGAAGGGTAAAAACCTTTTAAATGTCACTGTTATTACGGAATAAACAGCAATTTAATGGGGTTTTTTACTCCTTTCTATAACCTTTTGTCAACTTTGACAAAAGTATCCAAACATTATTTCACACCTGCATCATATTATTAACAAATGATGCCCCGCTTTCCAGCTAAATCGCTTCAGTCTGTAGGGTTAATTTTAGTGTAGCGGGTAATCACACGCATGGATCGTGCGTTTAACAAACATATTTTGACAGGTATGACTCTTTTTTCCTTCCCCTTAGCAGGGGTATTTTCTTGATCCAGAACACACTTTTGCCCTTTTTGCGTTAATTTCCTCCACCTGAAGCCTTGATACGGAACAAAAGGTTCGTTTTTATGGATTGCAGATTTCAGTTTGTAATGGAGTGAAATACAGTGAGGGATTTACATCAGGGAGGTTGTCGTCGGGGCGAGTCTGACAAGGGTCAGATAGTAAAAAAGCCCCTCGTTCTGTTCAAAGAATGAGAGGCTTATTTATAAGCGTTTGTTAAGGCAATGGCGCTGATGTTGAGTACAACACGTTAGCGCTATTACTCTTCGTCATCCAACAGCAACGCACCATCTGGATTGTTGCTCAGATTGTACGGATCATTAGTAGACTGCATGGCATTAAAGATAGCCAGCGCCAGCTCATTATCACTGTCAGGATTACGGCACAGCAGATACTGCGTATCCGGGAGAACCGGCAGACCTTCAGCCGCACCCATAACACGCAGTTCCGGGCTCATCATCTCGACCGGGCGCGCTGTTACGCCAAGACCCGCTTTCACTGCAGCTCGTACGGCAGCCAGAGTAGAAGCGACGTAAGAGATACGCCATGGGATACCGGCTTCATTGAGATGATCAATGGCCATATCACGGTAAGGACTTGGCTCATCCAGCAGCACCAATGGAATCGCTTCGCCGCGCTGGAAGATATAGTCCGCTGCGCAGTACCACAAGGTGGGTGAAGTACGCAGTACCTGATAGGTAAAGTTGCCTGGGCTGGACGTTGTCACCACCAGGTCCACTTCACCCTGATTGAGCATTTCCATCATGAATGGATTACGTTTAACCCGCACATCAATGGCCAGTTTCGGATAAACCGAGGTCACCCGGTTTAACAGGAACGGCAGAATAGTGTCAGAGGTGTCATCAGAGGCACCAATAGTCAGTACGCCCTGAATATTGCTGTACATCAGAGATGTGCAGGCTTCGTCGTTAAAACGAAGAATTTTTCTGGCATAGCCTAAAAGCTGGATCCCATGCTCTGTTAAAAGCTTATTACGTCCATGTCTGGCAAACAGCTCTTTACCTACCAATTGCTCCAGACGCTGCATCTGCTGACTGACTGCTGACTGGGTTCTGCAGACCGCTGCAGCGGCGGCTGCAAAGGTATTCAAATCCGCAACGGCAACGAAAGTTCTCAGCAGATCGAGGTCGAGATTCAGTATCGGACGATTTGCATTAGTCATGTTTTTTCTTCACTTATAAGATTTTTACGAACTACTACCCTGGTGTTATTACAAGCTTATCAAAGTGATAAGCGGTAATGGTGCTTAATGACAGTCCTGTGTGAAGACTGACATGAAAAAATTTTATGTGGAACCTGCACCGTTGACTCACCCGAAGGGAGCACGATGCTTTAAGACAGAGACAACTTCTTCTGTACCGATGGCGCTGGGGTGCGCAAATGCAGGAAGCTGTGTAGTTGTCTTATTCCCACCGGAATGAATCGGGCGGGATAAAAACCACACTTAGCGGACTATCAAGGCGAAGCGGCTAAGTGCACTAAATAATAAATTATACTTAATCATTTTTGACTTCAAAATGGAAATGATTTTGTGAAAAGCGCTGTAAATTTTGTGACAAAGGCATTTCGTGACCCTTATGCCACATTATTGATCACTTTTTAAGCCTTCAACGTTCTGAAAGTTAGTGAGGAAGTGTTAAGTAGTGCTCACTATCCTGTATTTAAGATGCCGAATGAAACGCCTTTTTTGGTACTTTTCCGGCGATCACAAGGCCTTAAACAGCACACTCTTAAGCAGTGTTAAGGCGTAAATAGTTCTCATGTTATAAAACTGGCCATAAAACGAACATTAATAAAATAAATTTTAACTATTCCTCAAAGTGTATATTTCAGCGGTAAAGAAAATATCTCTCCGTATTGAGTCCACAAACCTTTTTAAATTCCAGAGGCAGATGTTGGCTCGCTACGGTTTTGGGTGGATTAAAATTCTAAAAATTTCTTTATACAGAGTTTTATTAACCACCCTCAGCGAGAGCTGTTACTTTTTACGCTACGCATTCTGCAAAAAGTTGTTGAACCCGCCAAAACGGGGCGGCACCCTTCTTTTGTGACCGTGAGGAGAGTACATTGTGCTGGTTCGATTTCTGTGGCAGCCACAAGGATTCTGCCCATCAAGGCGGTAACAATGACTTTTCAAATTGATAAATCCGGAAAACTCGATAACGTCTGCTATGACATCCGTGGACCGGTACTGAAAGAGGCTAAGCGCCTTGAAGAAGAAGGTAATAAAGTTCTCAAGCTGAACATTGGCAATCCGGCGCCGTTTGGTTTCGAAGCACCGGATGAGATCCTGGTTGATGTCATTCGTAACCTTCCCAGCGCTCAGGGTTATTGCGACTCCAAGGGCCTCTACTCCGCCCGTAAAGCAATCATGCAGCACTATCAGGCACGCGACATGCGCGATGTCACGGTAGAAGATATTTATATCGGTAACGGGGTATCAGAACTCATCGTGCAGGCGATGCAGGCGTTACTGAATAGCGGCGACGAAATGCTGGTGCCCGCGCCCGACTATCCCTTATGGACAGCCGCGGTTTCTCTCTCCAGCGGTAAAGCGGTGCACTATCTGTGTGATGAGTCTGCCGGCTGGTTCCCTGACCTGGATGATATCCGTAGCAAGATAACGCCTCGCACCCGTGGCATCGTGATCATCAACCCGAATAACCCTACCGGCGCGGTCTACAGTAAAGAACTGCTGTTAGAGGTGGTTGAAATTGCGCGTCAGCATAATCTGATCATTTTCGCCGACGAAATCTACGACAAGATCCTTTACGACGACGCCCAGCATCACTGCATTGCGGCCCTGGCGCCCGATCTGCTGACCGTGACGTTCAATGGCCTCTCCAAAACCTATCGCGTGGCCGGTTTCCGTCAGGGCTGGATGGTACTGAACGGACCGAAGAAACATGCGAAAGGCTATATTGAAGGGCTGGAAATGCTCGCCTCAATGCGTCTGTGTGCCAACGTCCCGGCGCAGCATGCGATTCAGACGGCACTGGGCGGCTATCAGAGCATCAGCGAATTTATCATGCCTGGTGGTCGTCTCTACGAGCAGCGCCAGCGTGCATGGGAGTTGATCAATGATATTCCTGGCGTCAGCTGTGTGAAGCCGCAGGGCGCGCTCTACATGTTCCCGAAAATCGATGCCAAAAAATTCAATATCTTCGACGATCAGAAGATGGTGCTGGATTTTCTGTTACAGGAAAAAGTGTTGCTGGTTCAGGGCAGTGCGTTCAACTGGCCGTGGCCCGATCATCTTCGCATCGTTACGCTGCCACGCGTCGATGATCTGGAGATGGCGATTAATAAATTTGGGCGTTTCCTGCAAGGCTATCGTCAGTAATCACGCCCGCGTATACTGACGTTATTTGGGGAGAGCCGGTCTCTCCCCTGCCTGCCAACAGGAACGCGCATGACACAAAGCCACTTCTTTGCTCACCTCTCCCGTCTTAAGCTGATTAATCGCTGGCCGCTGATGCGCAATGTGCGCACCGAAAATGTCTCGGAACACAGTCTGCAGGTCGCTATGGTGGCGCACGCCCTGGCGGTGATCAAAAATCTCAAGTTCAGCGGGTCGCTTAATGCCGATCGTATTGCCATGCTGGCGCTTTATCACGATGCCAGTGAAGTGCTTACCGGCGATTTACCGACACCGGTGAAGTATTACAACGCGCAGATCGCCCACGAATATAAGAAAATCGAAAAGATTGCTCAGCAAAAGCTGATTGAGATGCTGCCGGAAGAGTTTCAGGAAATCTATCGCCCGCTGATCGATGAGCATCTGCATAGTGAAGAGGAGCAGGCCGTTGTGAAACAGGCGGATGCGCTCTGTGCCTATGTTAAGTGTCTTGAAGAGTTGTCTGCCGGGAATAATGAATTTTTACTGGCGAAAGCACGGCTGGAAAAGACACTGGCGCAGCGTCGTTCGCCGGAGATGGATTACTTCGTTGACGTGTTCATTCCGAGCTTCAGCCTGTCACTGGATGAAATCTCGCAGGATACGCCTCTTTAAGCCCGGCGAACTGGCCGCCGGGCGAACCCTTAAGCCTGCTGACTAAAGGTAAAACTGCCATCAGACTCGCGGGAAACTACCAGCGATGCCAGCGATTCGAGCTTAAGCGCCACGTCATCCAGCCGGGGTGTCTCCGCCGCAGGATTAATAGCAATCACCGTGCAGCCCGCATTCAGGCCGGATAAAATTCCGGCGGGAGCATCTTCTGCCACTACGCACGCTGTCGCCGCTAACCCCAGTTTCTCCGCACCCAGCAGGTAAGGATCGGGTTCAGGTTTACCTTTCGCCACCTGCTCAGCCGTAATGAACACGGCAGGCTTTGGTAACCCCGCGGCTTTGTGACGGGCATGAGCGACCGGCACCGAGCCTGAGGTGACAATTGCCCAGGGAATATTCAGTTCGTTCAGCCGGTTCAGCAACGCGACGGCACCGGGCAGCGCCTGCACACCGTCGGTGTCCGCCGCTTCAGCCTGCTCCAGCGCGGTAAACTCCGCCTGTATAGCCTCTTCCGACTGACCTGCCATAAAATGACGCAAAGAGGTGATCGCCTGTTTGCCATGGATAAAATCCAGGATCTCATCAGCGGCGATACCATGACGGGCACCCCACTGGCTCCAGGCTCGTTCAACCGCTGGCAGCGAATCCACCAGCGTGCCGTCTAAATCAAATAGAAAACCTCTGTAGGTCACGCGCTCCTCCTCTTCAGGCATTGATCACTTGTGCGATTTCATTTGCACTTAAATGGTACTGGCGCGGACAAGTCTGCCACAAAGCTAACATGCGTTGATACTTTTCCCACATTGGGGTCTGGGCATTGAAACCGTGAGTACCGGAATCGAAGTGGGTATACCGCCCTTCTGTATTCACCATAAAACGGACGTAGCCCAGCAGCCGCGCTTCAGTTGCCGCATCAAAGCCCAAAAAGGCGAGACGGCGCGCTTCAAGCTGACCTTTATCTTTGAGGTTCGACCAGGAAACATGGAGGGCATGATGCATCTCCATAATATCGATCACCGTCCGGCAGATCGCTTCGCTGAGTTCGCCAAACTCTTTGTCCAGCTCACGCATCTGCAGCGCATAGCCGCGTTCGATGATGGTCTGGTAACGGCGGAAGCGTTCAGCATTTTCAGGCTCAAGCATCGCCATGATTTTATACTGGTTAGTGAGAATCAAACGCTGTGCATGGGTCATTTCCATCATTGACTCCCGGTCAGAGACCGCTCAGTTAATCGACAATGGAGAAATGATTGCACAGCGTTAACGACACGGAAACCGCCGTCTCGCCTTTCTTTGATTTGGCCGCAGGTTAGCGGTAATTATTTTACCGCCAGCCTGGGTTTGCCTAGAGATCGTCGAGGAAAGTGCGGTCGAGCTGTTTAAACGCCCGCTTAAGCAGATCGGCCAGTGTCTGATAAGTCGGCTTGCCTTCAACCGGTGCTATCGCCTGCCCGGCTTCTTCCAGTCGGGTACGCACCTCATGAAACCAGTTAAGCAGCGTTGGCGGCAGTGGCGTCACTGAACGCTTGCCCAGCCACCACAGTCCCTGCATCGGCAGGCTGCAGGCAAACAGCGCAGTCGCCACGGCCGGGCCTAACTGACCGCCCATCGCAATCTGCCAGGTCAGCGTAAAAATCGCCAGAGGTGGCATAAAACGAATGGCAAAACGGGTTGCCGATGAAACCCGGTTTTCCGGGAACACGGGGGCCAGGCGCTTATCAGCAGGCCAGGTCTTCATATAGTGTTGGCCGCGCTGAAACATCCGAAACCAATTGGTACTGCCAGATTCATTCGCCATGGCTCACCTCAACTAATACTGCAAAGATTAAAAAATAGTTATAAAGACACAACTTTACGTAACAACCTTCAATTATTTTTGTCTTTAAAGATGACTCCAGCTATTCTGACGCCGTTTTAACACCTCTCCGGAAGCGGAATGCGCCTTTGGGAAGAGGCCTGAGCCAAGTTTCGACAAGGCAATCTTAAAATTTTCGCGTAAGATTACCGAAATTTTTTGCGGAATCGCAGATTTCTGTCTACCGCATGATGTTTGTCATTAATCTACCAGCTTTCATGGGCTACGCTGATAGTCTGATTGCGTTTAATTTAGCCACTCTCAAAAAATAGGTACTTCCATGTCGAGTAAGTTAGTTCTGGTTCTGAACTGTGGCAGCTCTTCCCTTAAGTTTGCCATTCTTAACCCTGCCAGCGGTGAAGAGTTCCTGTCAGGCCTGGCGGAATGTTTCCATCTTCCTGAAGCCCGTATCAAATGGAAGCTGGAAGGCGAAAAACAGGAAGCGCCTCTGGGTGCTGGCGCAGCGCACAGCGAAGCGCTGAACTTTATCGTTAAATCCATTCTGGCACAAAAACCTGAGCTTTCGGCACAAATTGCTGCAATCGGCCATCGTATCGTTCATGGCGGCGAAAAACTGACGCAGTCAGTCATCATTACTGAAGAAGTCGTCCAGGGCATCAAAGACGCCTCCTCTTTCGCACCGCTGCACAATCCGGCTCATCTGATCGGTATTGATGAAGCGATGAAAAATTTCCCTCACCTGTCAGACAAGAATGTCGCGGTATTTGACACCGCTTTCCATCAGACAATGCCGGAAGAGTCTTATCTCTATGCGCTGCCGTACAAATTGTACAAAGAGCATGGCGTTCGTCGCTATGGCGCACATGGTACCAGCCACTTCTACGTGACTCACGAAGCGGCCAAAATGCTTAACAAGCCACTGGCGTCACTGAACATCATCACCTGTCACCTCGGCAACGGCGGTTCGGTCTCTGCGATTCGCAACGGCGAGTGCGTGGACACCTCAATGGGTCTGACCCCGCTGGAAGGCCTGGTGATGGGTACGCGCAGTGGCGACATCGACCCGGCGATAGTCTTCTTCCTCCACGATACGCTGGGTATGAGCGTTGATGCCATCAATAAACTGCTGACTAAAGAGTCTGGCCTGTTAGGTCTGACCGAAGTCACCAGCGACTGCCGCTACGTTGAAGATAACTACAGCACCAAAGAAGATGCGAAGCGTGCAATGGATGTCTTCTGTCATCGTCTGGCGAAATATATCGGCAGTTACACCGCGCTGATGGATGGCCGTCTTGACGCCGTCGTGTTTACTGGCGGCATCGGCGAAAACGCCGCGATGGTGCGTGAACTCTCACTGAAAAAACTGGCGCTGCTGGGCTTTGAAGTTGACCACGATCGCAACCTGGCCGCCCGTTTCGGCAAGTCTGGTTACATCAATAAAGAAGGCACTCGCCCGGCGCTGGTGATTCCGACCAACGAAGAACTGGTCATCGCCCAGGACGCCGCGCGGCTGACTGCGTAAAACACTTCTCTCCGTCAGCTCAGGCTGACGGAGTTGTTTTTGACACCCTGCCATTACTGAGAGGTTCAAACGTGTCACGTACAATTATGCTCATTCCGACCGGCACCAGCGTCGGCCTGACCAGCGTCAGCCTCGGCGTTATTCGCGCCATGGAGCGCAAAGGCGTCCGTCTCAGCGTCTTTAAGCCAATTGCTCAGCCGCGTAGCGGCGGCGATACGCCGGATCAAACCACCACGATTATCCGTAAGAACTCCTCAATTCCTGCCGCTGAACCGCTGCAGATGTCACGTGTGGAATCACTGCTGGGATCGAACCAGCAGGATGTGCTGATGGAAGAGATCATCTCCCGTTACCATGCCAACACGCAGGATGCGGAAGTGGTTCTGGTTGAAGGGCTTGTGCCGACCCGTAAGCATCAGTTTGCCAACGCACTGAACTACGAAATCGCCAAAACCCTGAACGCAGAAATCGTCTTCGTGATGGCGCTGGGCAATGACTCGCCGGCACAGTTGAAAGAGCGCATTGAACTGACTCAAAGCAGCTTCGGCGGTCAGAAGAACAAAAATATCACGGGCGTAATTATCAACAAACTCAACGCGCCGGTGGATGATCAGGGGCGTACCCGTCCTGACCTGTCAGAGATCTTTGATGACTCCTCAAAAGCGAGCATCGCCAACATCGATCCAAAGCAGCTGTTCTCAGACAGCCCGCTGCCGGTGCTGGGCTGCGTGCCGTGGAGCTTTGATCTGATTGCTACCCGCGCGATCGATATGTGCCGCCACCTGGATGCGCGTATCATCAATGAAGGTGAAATTCAGACCCGCCGGGTCAAATCCGTCACCTTCTGTGCGCGCAGTATCCCGCACATGCTGGAGCATTTCCGTCCTGGCTCACTGCTGGTGACTTCCGCAGACCGCCCTGATGTGCTGGTCGCCGCCTGTCTGGCCGCGATGAACGGCATTGAAATTGGTGCAATTCTGCTGACCGGTAACTATGAGATTGACGATCGCATCGCCCGTCTCTGCGACCGGGCTTTCCAGACCGGCCTGCCGGTGTTTATGGTGAAAACCAACACCTGGCAGACCTCCCTGAGCCTGCAGAGCTTTAATCTTGAAGTGCCTGCTGACGATACCCAGCGCATTGAGAAAGTGCAGGAATATGTGGCCAGCTACATTAATGCCGAGTGGATTGAGTCACTGACCGCCACCTCTGAGCGCAGCCGTCGCCTGTCACCTCCAGCCTTCCGCTACCAGCTGACTGAGCTCGCGCGTAAAGCGGGTAAACGCGTCGTGCTGCCAGAGGGTGATGAGCCGCGTACGGTTAAAGCGGCCTCTATCTGTGCTGAGCGCGGTATCGCCACCTGCGTCCTGTTAGGCAATCCGGATGAGATTCAGCGTGTCGCTGCGGCTCAGGGTGTCGTACTGGGCAAAGGTGTCGAAATTGTTGACCCGGAACAGGTACGTGAAAACTACGTGCCACGTCTGGTTGAGCTGCGTAAGAGCAAAGGCATGACCGAAGTAGTCGCTCAGGAGCAGCTGGAAGATAACGTGGTTCTCGGCACCATGATGCTGGAGAGCGGTGAAGTGGATGGTCTGGTTTCAGGCGCGGTTCACACCACCGCCAACACCATTCGTCCGCCACTGCAGTTGATCAAAACCGCGCCGAACAGCTCGCTGGTTTCATCCGTGTTCTTTATGCTGCTGCCGGAGCAGGTGCTGGTCTACGGTGACTGCGCCATTAACCCGGATCCCACCGCTGAGCAGCTGGCTGAGATTGCTATCCAGTCAGCGGATTCTGCCAGCGCCTTTGGTATCGATCCGCGTGTGGCGATGATCTCCTACTCTACCGGCACGTCAGGTGCAGGTAGCGATGTTGAGAAAGTGCGTGAAGCAACGCGCATTGCGCAGGAGAAACGTCCTGATCTGGTCATCGATGGTCCGCTGCAGTATGACGCCGCGATCATGGAAGATGTGGCGAAATCGAAAGCGCCAAATTCACAGGTTGCAGGTCGCGCTACCGTGTTTATCTTCCCGGATCTCAACACCGGTAACACCACCTACAAAGCGGTACAGCGTTCAGCCGATCTGATCTCAATCGGACCGATGCTGCAGGGTATGCGTAAGCCGGTCAACGATCTGTCGCGCGGTGCGCTGGTTGACGACATCGTCTATACCATCGCCCTGACGGCTATTCAGTCACAGCAGGCTGAAGGTTAAGCGTCTGGTAACAACGAAAAAGGCATGCCACGAGGCATGCCTTTTTTTTCGCCGGTAACCGGGCAGTCCACGTTAATGCGCGTCGGTCACTGGTATGAATGCGCCCGTTTTCAGGCCCGGTTATCACCGTTGCGGCTCATCCACAGAGAGAGCGCTTTCAGCGAATCGTCGGTAAATTCATCACAGCGTGCGGTGATCTCATCGGGCGTCATCCAGATAATCTCATCGACTTCCGATTCCTGCATGGCGAAAGGGCCATGTGACACACAACTGAACAGACCGCCCCAGACACGGCAATGCTGATCTTCGAAGTAGAATTTGCCATGCTCAGCAAACGGCACGGCGGCAATCCCTAACTCCTCTTCCGCTTCACGTCGCGCAGATTCCAGCATATCTTCACCGCTCTGCACCACGCCGCCCGCGGTTGCGTCCAGTTTGCCCGGCATAAAATCTTTTATCTCGGTGCGACGCTGTACCAGAATCTTACCCATACCGTCATGAACCACGATATAGGTGGCGCGGTGACGCAGGCACTGAGCACGCATCTGCGCGCGTGTCGCCTGAGCAACGACTTCATTCTCTTCGTTTACGATATCGACCCACTCAATGCCGTCACCCGCAGTTTGATCCACCATCCGTAACCCTTTCCTGTTTGGCGTACAGTTGCGTACGCAGTTTGCCACGTCGTTATTTTTATGTGGCGTAAGGTAATCACTTACGCCAGCATGAGCAAGCCCCGGCTGTTACCGATTTTTACCACTTTCTGCTAACCACAGCTGTACCGAGGCGCGTTGCCACTGAAACTCAGCATATTGCTGTAAGCGTGCAGGCAGAGGATCGCCATGCAGTACCAGCCGGTTAAGCATCACCGCCAGATCGGTATCTGCAATTGACCACTCGCCAAACAGGTTCTGCTGTCCGTCTGGCAGCAGACGTTCGACAGCCGTAACGAGTTTATCCACCGCCTGCTGCGCTGACGCGGTCAGCGGCGCAAAGCGTTCACCGGCAAACAGCACCTCTGTCGGACGCTCCTGACGAATCCACAGGAAGTCACTGCGCAGCCAGGCCTGAATCTCTCTCGCGCGCGCGCGCTTTTCGCGGTCGCGAGGATAGAGACGTTCAAACTCGGGTGCCGGAAAACGCTCTTCAAGATATTCGGTTATCGCCGAGGATTCGCTTAACAGAAAGTCATCAATCTGCAGGGTCGGAACCCGGCAGGTCAGCGACAACTCACGGTATGCCGCTGCGTATTGCTGATTCTGCGACAAATCGACGCGTTTCAGGTGGAACGGAATCCCTTTTTCGTTAAGGGCAACGTAGGCCGACATGGCGTAAGGACTGAAAAATGATGAATCTGACCACAGGGTGATGGGCGGATAATTCATCGGTTACCTCAATTGGCTGTCAGGATTGCATCATGTTTACCGATTTTTTTTTGCGAAGGCAACGCTGAGCTGATCCGATCTCTTCCTTCAGAAGAAGAAACCGCGACGCGACTCACTATAGAGTGGCTCCACTCTTCTATGCTGAAAGGTGCAAATAACAAAAACATCAAGGGAGCCGCAACATGCACATTCTTATTACCGGTGGCACGGGACTGATTGGCCGTCACCTGATTCCACGTCTGCAGCAGTTGGGCCATCAGATCAGCGTGGTAACGCGCGACGTGGTCAGCGCGCGTGAAAAACTGGGCGAGAACGTCGCACTCTGGTCAGGACTAGCGCAACAGTCGACACTGGATGACATCGATGCGGTGATTAATCTGGCGGGCGAACCGATCGCTGACAAACGCTGGACGGAGCCACACAAGCAGCAGCTCTGTGAAAGTCGCTGGCAGATAACCGAGCAGATCGCCTCACTGATCAACGCCAGCACCACGCCACCCGCCGTATTGATCTCAGGTTCGGCAACCGGCTTTTATGGCAATACCGGCGATCTGGTGCTGACCGAAGAGGATCAGGGACAGGATGAGTTCACGCATCAGCTCTGCGCCCGCTGGGAACAGCTGGCGCTCACGGCGGAAAGCGAACGCACCCGCGTTTGTCTGCTGCGAACTGGCGTGGTACTGGCGCCCGAGGGCGGCGCACTCAGCAAAATGAAGTTGCCGTTTAAGCTCGGCATCGGCGGGCCAATCGGCAGTGGTAAACAGTACATGCCGTGGATCCATATTGATGACATGCTCAACGCCATTATCTGGCTGCTGGACCATGATGACCTGAGAGGGCCGTTCAACATGGTCGCACCTTACGCGGTGCGTAATGAGCAGTTTGCCGCCACGCTGGGTCGGGTTATGCATCGTCCGGCCTTTATGCGTACGCCTGCCAGCGCCATTAAGCTGATGATGGGCGAATCGTCGGTTCTGGTGCTGGGAGGACAACATGTGCTGCCAAAGCGGCTGGAGGCGTCAGGTTTTGGCTTCCGCTGGTACGATCTGCAGGAGGCATTGCAGGATGTAGTGAAGCATTAACCAGAAGCCCGCGCCCGGCCAGGCGCGGGCTCAGGCTTACTTCAGCGATCCCTTGAGGAACTGCTGTAAACGTGGACTTTTCGGGTTGCCAAACACCTCCGCAGGCGGCCCCTGCTCTTCAATTTTGCCCTGGTGCAGGAAAATCACATGGCTGGAGACGTGACGGGCAAATTCCATCTCATGCGTGACGACCACCATGGTTTTACCCTCCTCCGCCAGCTTCTGCATAATGCGCAGCACTTCGCCCACCAGTTCAGGATCCAGCGCCGACGTCGGCTCATCAAACAGCAACACTTCCGGCTCCATCGCCAGCGCGCGCGCAATCGACACACGCTGCTGCTGACCACCCGAGAGATGCACCGGATACTTCGCCTGCGCCCGCGCATCAATGCCGACTTTATCGAGATAGCGGATGGCGCGCTCACGCGCTTCCGCTTTACTCAGCCCCAGCACCTGAATCGGCGCTTCCATCACGTTTTCCAGCACTGTCATGTGACTCCAGAGATTAAAGTGCTGGAACACCATGGTGAGGCTGGTGCGCAACGCGCGCAGTTGCTCTTTGTCAGCCACTTTAAGCTGACCATCTTTATCCCGGACTAAGGTGATCTGCTGGTTGTTCACCATGATGCTGCCTTCACTCGGTTTTTCGAGGAAGTTGATGCAGCGTAAAAAGGTACTTTTCCCTGAACCGGACGATCCAATGATACTGATCACATCGCCCGCTTTAGCAGTTAACGAGACCCCTTTCAGCACTTCATGTTCACCGTAACGCTTATGCAATTCGGTGACGCTTAATTTATTGTCAGCCATAGTTCTACTCAATGCGATGAAGAGGGTTTCACGTGGGCCAGCCAGCGGCGTTCCGCCAGGCGGAACAGGCTGATCAACACGTAAGAGATAATCAGGTATAACACAGCCGCAATGCCAAAGGCGGTAAACGGCTGATAGGTCGCCGAGTTAATATCCCGCGCGATTTTCAGCAGATCCGGCACCGTGGCGGTGAAAGCCAGCGCCGTGGAGTGCAGCATCAGAATCACTTCGTTACTGTAGGCCGGCAGTGCCGTCCGCAGCGCCGAGGGCAGGATAATGCAGCGATAGAGTTTAAAGGTGGAGAAGCCATACGCCCGCGCCGCCTCAATCTCGCCGTGGGGCACCGAGCGAATGGCACCGGCAAAGATCTCTGTGGTGTAAGCACAGGTATTCAGGGTGAAGGCGAGTAACGTACAGTTCAGGCCACTGCGGAAAAATGCGTTCAGCAGTTCAGTGCCTTTCACAATCTCCAGCGTGTACATGCCGGAGTAGAATACCAGCAGCTGTACATAGAGCGGCGTGCCGCGAAACACGTAGGTAAAGAGCCAGACCGGAAAACTGATAAACCGGTTAGGCGAAACCCGCGCTATCGCCAGCAGGATGGCCAGACAGCCACCAACGGTCACCGAAAGGATCAGCAGCCAAAGGGTGATAGCCACACCGGTAAAACGATAACCGTCGGTCCAGAGCAGCGATTTCCAGTATTCCTGAATAATCTCAATCATAACTCGCCCTCTTCACACCGACCGTATAGCGACGGTTCAGCCACCACAGCACGCCATTCGACAGCGTGGTGAACACCAGATAAATCACACCCGCTACAATAGCGAAGTAGAACGGCTGCCAGGTACTTTTCCCCGCCAGTTGCGTTGCCTTCACGACATCTTCCAGCCCCAGCAGCGAGACCAGCGCGGTGGCTTTCAGAATCACCTGCCAGTTGTTGCCGATGCCCGGCAACGCATAGCGCATCATGGCCGGAAACAGAATGCGGCGGAACACCTGCGCGCTGGTAAAACCAAATGCAGTAGCCGCCTCTATCTGTCCCTGAGGCACAGCCATAAAAGCACCCCGGAAGGTTTCGGTGAAGTAGGCACCATAGATAAAGCCGAGCGTGATGATACCGGCCACCATCGGGTCGATATCAAACTGCGCCATACCCAGCGCATCGGTTACCTGGTTGAGGACAATCTGCAGACCGTAGAAGATCAGCAGCATCAGTACGAGGTCAGGCACGCCACGAATCAGCGTGGTGTAGCCTTCAAAAATCATCGCCAGCGGCCGGCTGCGCGACAGTTTCGCGCCTGCGCCAATCAGGCCCAGCAGCACGGCCAGTACGACAGAGGTGAGTGCCAGCTCCAGCGTCACCAGCGTGCCCCGAAGAATTACATCAGAATAGCCATACAGCATCGAAAGGTCCTGTCGTGGGGTGTAAACGAAACGCTGCCCGCAAGCGAGACGGGCAGTTTAGCTTTACCTCTCCGTTTCAGACGCTTTCCGTCATCACTGGGCCAGGTCCGGTTTCTGCCTCGGGCAGAACCGGCTCAGTCCCGGCAGAACGGAAACAGAAGGTAAAGCGACAGGATGGTTAGTCGCCGTACACATTGAAATCGAAGTATTTCTTCGCAATCTTGTCGTAGGTGCCATCTTTACGCATGTCAGCAAAGGCTTTGTCGATGGCGGCTTTCAGTTCGCTGTCATCTTTACGCAGTCCCATACCGGTGCCGACGCCAAAGATCTTGTCATCTTTGACGGCCGGACCGGCAAACGCGTAGTTTTTACCGACTGGCTGCTTCAGAAAACCTTCGCTGGCCTGCACTTCATCCTGGAAGGCCGCATCAATACGACCGGCATTCAGATCCTGATAAACCAGATCCTGATTAGCATAAGGGGTGACGTTAACCCCTTTAGGCCGCCAGTTTTGATTGGCATAGGTTTCCTGGGTTGTGCCCTGCAGCAGACCGATATTTTTGCCTTTCAGCGACTCAATGGTCGGTTGAATTTTCGATCCTTTCGGTGCGACTAAACGCGCATTAGCAGCGTAAAGCTTATCCGAGAAGGCGATCTCTTCCTGACGTTTTGCTGTGATGGAAAGTGAGGAGATGATGGCATCAATTTTTTTCGCTTTCAGCGACGGGATCAGCGCATCGAAGTCGCTTTCAACGTAGGTGCATTGGGTATGAATACGTTTACAGATTTCGTTAGCGAGGTCGATATCGAAGCCCACTAACTTGCCTTGCGCGTCTTTCGACTCAAACGGTGGGTAAGTTGGATCTGTGCCGATACGGATTGAACCCGGCACTGCCGCGAATACGCTGGCAGCACTGGATAAGCCCAGCATCAGGGAAAGAGCCAGAACACGCTTTTTCATAGATTACCCTCAAGTGAAGTGCTTTTTGTTATGTGGTTTGTGATGTGTTTGCGCAAATTAATTTGCATGTTTCATGCCAGTTCTGCAAGTTTTCCACGCAGTTAGCGTGATGTCAGACAGGCGAAAACGCTGTGTTTGTAGGGGGAATATAGCAGTGAAGTAAAAGAGAAAAAGCGACGTTGTTAACTTTTGGTGCATCAAATGCACGAAGAGTGATCCGAGGCGCGCTTATGCACTAAATAAGTGCGCCAGCGGAACTTTATGCACCCTGCCAGCGCGCGAAGAGATCTTCCGGTAATTCGATATCGAATTGATCAATAACCCGGTTGACGGTCTGGTCAATCAGCTGATCGATGGTTTCAGGCCGATGATAAAAAGCCGGCACTGGTGGCATTATTATGGCGCCCAGCTCGGCGGCGGTGGTCATCATGCGCAGGTGTCCAACGTGCAATGGCGTTTCACGTACGCACAATACCAGCTTACGCTGCTCTTTTAATATGACGTCAGCCGCACGGGTCAGCAGGGAGTCAGTGTAACTGTGGACGATGCCTGAAAGCGTTTTCATTGAGCAGGGTAAAATCGCCATGCCCAGGGTTTTAAACGACCCCGACGAGATATTTGCTGCAATATCGCGCACGTCATGCACCACATCGGCCAGCGCCTGCACGTCACGCAGCGAATAGTCGCTCTCCAGCCCCAGCGTCTGACGCGCCGCCTGGCTCATGACCAGATGCGTTTCTACTTCTTCCACCTGCTGCAACACCTGCAGCATGCGCACGCCATAGATCACCCCGCTTGCGCCGGAGATGCCAATGATGAGTCGTTTCATATTCCAACCTTATGTCAGCCAATGCACCATCATACGCGGCCAGCAGGTTTCTGAAAACAAACAGGGCGGGATTGCTCCCGCCCTGCTTTATGTTGACCACCCGCTGAGCATATCAGCCCTCGTTGTGCAGCTCGAGGTTTTCGACTTCGTTCTGGCGTTGAAGCGCTTTGGCGTCATCGTTGCGCAGCGATTCCAGATACTCCAGATACTGCTGATCGACATCTTTCGTCACGTAGATACCGTTGAACACCGAGCATTCAAACTGGGCGATGTCCGGGTTCTCTTCACGCACCGCTTCAATCAAATCGTCCAGGTCCTGGAAAATCAGCGCATCGGCTTTAATCAGCTGGCGAATCTCTTCCACTTCGCGGCCATGCGCAATCAGTTCCGTGGCGCTCGGCATATCAATGCCGTAGACGTTCGGGAAACGAATTTCCGGTGCAGCAGACGCCAGATAAACGCGTTTAGCGCCGGCTTCACGCGCCATCTCAATGATCTGCTCTGAGGTGGTGCCGCGCACGATAGAGTCATCCACCAGCAGGACATTTTTATCACGGAATTCGGCACGGTTAGCGTTGAGCTTGCGGCGAACCGCGCTGCGACGTAACTGCTGGCCCGGCATGATAAAAGTACGGCCAACGTAACGGTTTTTCACGAAGCCCTGACGATAAGGCTTGTCGAGAATACGGGCAATTTCCAGCGCAATATCGGTAGAGGTTTCCGGAATAGGAATCACCACGTCGATATCCAGATCTTCCCACTCGCGGGCAATTTTCTCGCCCAGCTTGGTGCCCATGCGGACACGGGCGCTGTAGACGGAGATTTTATCCAGGAAAGAGTCCGGACGGGCAAAATAGACATATTCGAACAGGCACGGATTGCTTTTCGGGTTTTCAGCACACTGGCGGGTAGAGAGCTGGCCCGCTTCAGTGACATAGACGGCTTCACCCGGTGCGACGTCACGGATGAACTCAAAGCCCAGCGTATCCAGCGCGACGCTCTCGGAGGCGACCATATATTCGGTGCGACCATCAGCGATAACGCGCTTGCCCAGCACCAGCGGACGGATGCCATTAGGGTCACGGAAAGCAACCATGCCGTGGCCGATAATCATCGAGACAACCGCGTAGGCGCCTCGCACCTGCTGATGTACGGCAGCCACCGCGGCAAAAATGTTGTCGGCTTCCAGCGGATCATTTTGAAAACGATCTAACTCCTGCGCAAAGATATTCAGCAGGATTTCAGAATCTGAGGTGGTATTAACGTGACGGCGGCCCTTTTCAAACAGGTGCTTGCGCAGCACGTGGGCGTTGGTCAGGTTACCGTTATGCGCCAGGGTGATGCCGTATGGGGAGTTTACATAGAATGGCTGCGCTTCAGAGGCACTGGAGCTTCCCGCAGTGGGATAACGCGCGTGGCCAATCCCCATATTGCCCTGCAGACGCTGCATGTGGCGTGCTTCGAAAACGTCGCTGACCAGGCCATTTGCCTTTCGCAGGCGAAAACATTTCAGCGCATCAATCGTACAAATGCCTGCGGCATCCTGCCCGCGGTGCTGGAGCACCGTTAACGCGTCATAGATCGACTGGTTGACCGGCATGAAACCGGTGATACCGACAATACCGCACATGTTGTCATTTCCTCATTTAGCCGCACTCCCGGTCACATCACCGGGGTAAAAAACTCGACGTGCTTTTCAGGTAATCAAAAAACCACCTGATGATATAACTGAACTCGGGAATGAGTTGAGACTGTTGCCAGTCTGGACTTTTAGAAAAGCCAGTGAATGTATCAAGGAAGAACAGCAAAGCGGCTACGATCAGCACACCACGCAACGCCCCGAAACAGACGCCCAACACCCGGTCGGTTCCCGACAGGCCGGTTTTCTCCACCAGCGTGCCGATAACGTAGTTCACAATGGCCCCTACAATCAGGGTAGCCACAAACAGCACACCGATGGCGATACCGTTACGAACCAGTTCGTCGTCAAAACCTGTAAACCAGACTGCAAGGTAGGCGTAGTAATGACTGGCGACAAAAAACGCGCATCCCCAGGTAACAAGAGATAAGGCTTCCCGGACAAACCCACGGACGAGGCTGACCAGAGCCGAAAAACCAACTACCGCAATAATGACGTAATCAATCCAGATCATGAACTCTTCCAGCGCCAGTGCAATTGCACCCCTGCATCCAGTTCGGGGCGCATTCTAACAGAAAAAGAAAACGTTTGCGTAGCGGTTTTCTTTTTCTGCATCCATAAAAAAGGCGATGAAAAAAAACGCAATCGCCTGGGTGATTCTCAGCCGGAAAGGCCGTTGAAAATATTCACTTTTTCAGTCCTACAGCGCGACCTGATCACGCTGTACGCCGGGAAAAAGACGCTGCCTGTTACTGCTATCGGCAGCGCCAATCGCCGGTTTAGCGGGCGCTGTACGGTTTCACAACACCGCCCAACCCTGAGATGCTTTTCAGCTCGCCAACGGCACTCTGCATTTTGGCTTTCGAGGCATCCGGCCCGACGTAAATGCGGGTAATCTGACCCTGAACGGGCGTTGAAGGCACAGTAAAGGCGCGATAGCCCGACAGCCGCAACTGCGCGACAATCTCATTCACTTTGCTGGCGTTTTTCAGCGCACCTAACTGCACCACATAAGCCTGCCCTGCCGGTGCGGTCGTCTCTGCTGCTTTTGGCGCCGCTTCCTGCTTCGGCTGTTCGACCGCTTTAGGCGGTTCTTCCGGCTTCGGCTTCGTCTGCTCCACCGCTTTAGGCTTCTGCTGTTCGACCGGTTTCTGCTTAGGCTGCTCAGTGACTTTAGTTTTCTGCTGCTCTGCCACTTTCGGTTTGGTCACCGTCTGTGCAGGCACAGACTGATGAACCGGCGGCGGCGAAACCACAGTCGGTTCGGTATCATCATCCGGCTCGGCACGCCCCTGCTCTGCCGTGACGCTGCTTTTGCTATTACCATTACTGCTGTTGACCGCATTGCCCGCGCCTTCAGGTGGCTGGGATGGCAGCGACTGGGTAACCGGTGGCACCATTTCACTGTCCTGCTGATCGTCAGGTTTCGGCACCAGCGGAATGGCTGCGAACTCTTCTTTGTAATGCTTTTTCTGACCATCCAGCAGCCCTGGCAGCACAATCACGCCAACGGCGACCAGAATAACGGTGCCGACTAAACGGTTTTGAAACTTACTTGCCACGTCCTTTCTCCGTTTCAATCGATTCCATGACCTGCGCAACGGTGTGGAATGAACCACAGACCAGCACAGTGTCCTGCGGCGCTGCCCGCTGGCGTGCCTGCTGCCAGGCGAGCTCAACCGAGCTAAAGGCTTCGCCCTGCGAGAGGCAATCCAGCAGTTGCTCAGCACTGGCGCCGCGCGGACCGTCAAGCGGTGCGCAGTACCAGGCATCGACCATGGGTGCCAGCGCCGTCAGCGTACCGGCAATATCTTTATCATGCAGCATGCCCACGACGGCATGCACTTTGCCGCGTTTCGGCAGCGTCGCCAGCTGTGACGCCAGATACGACGCTGCATGCGGATTATGGGCGACATCCAGAATCACGCGCGGTGATTCACTAATCGTCTGAAAACGCCCTGGCAGCATCGCCAGCGGCAGGCTGGCGCGAATCTGCGCCTCACTGACCTCAAGCCCTGAGACACGCAGCGCCACCAGTGCCGTCGCCGCGTTAGGTAACGGCACCTGGGGCAGTGGCAGATCGTTCAGCTCCCCCAGCGCATCACGCAGCGACCAGCTTTCGGCCTGGGCTTGCCATGACCAGTCACGGTTGCGCTGTAACAGCTCAGCACCTTTTTCCTGCGCGACCACCGCGATGCTGTGTGGCATATCGGGTTCACCGACGACTGCCGGTTTCCCCGCCCGGAACACACCCGCTTTCTCACGCCCGATACTTTCGCGATCCGGCCCAAGCCAGTCAGTATGATCCAGTGCAATGCTGGTGACTACGGCGACATCGGCATCCACGATGTTGGTGGCATCCAGCCGTCCGCCGAGGCCGACTTCGAGAATCACCACATCCAGCTGCGCCTGGCGGAAAAGATTGAGCGCAGAGAGCGTGCCAAATTCGAAATAGGTCAGGGAGATATCCGCACGTCCGGCTTCAATCTCCGCAAAGCTGGCGCAGTGCTGCGCTTCACTCAGCTCCTCTCCCTGGACCCGAACACGCTCGGTGTAGCGCACCAGATGTGGCGAGCTGTAGACGCCAACGCGGTAGCCCGCGGCAATCAGCAGCGTTTCCAGGGTCCGACATGTCGTGCCTTTGCCATTAGTGCCGGCTACGGTAAAGACAAAGGGAGCGGGTTTCAGCAGGTCGAGACGAAGTGCTACCTGACGAATACGGTCCAGACCCAGTTCGATGGCCTGAGTATGCAGGTGCTCAAGATAATAAAGCCACGTGGCCAAAGGCGACGTGGCTTGAGGAAGGTGAAGATTGTCCATATGTCCCGTTTTGCTTATTTATACCTGGCAGACTGGTGCTGCGGTATACGGTGCATTGGTAAGAGGTGCTTTGGACGCACCTCTCTATCTCCTGTCAGGCCTCGTTGCTTTCCGATTCAGTCGTCGCAGGAGCGGACTGTTCACCGTCATGCAGCGGTGCTGGCAGGTTCATCATTTTTGCCAGCAGGCTTGCCAGTTTGTAACGCATTTCCGGACGACGAATGATCATATCGATCGCGCCCTTCTCAATCAGGAACTCACTGCGCTGGAAGCCTGGCGGCAGTTTTTCGCGCACGGTCTGTTCGATCACGCGTGGACCGGCAAAGCCGATCAGCGCTTTAGGCTCCGCGATATTGAGGTCACCCAGCATCGCAAAACTGGCCGAAACGCCACCCATCGTCGGGTCAGTCAGCACAGAAATATATGGCAGACCGCGCTCGCGCATTTTGGCCAGTGCCGCACTGGTTTTCGCCATCTGCATCAGCGACTGCAGCGCTTCCTGCATACGGGCACCACCACTGGCGGAGAAGCAGATCAGCGGACAGTTATCTTCTAACGCCTGCTCAACCGCACGCACAAAGCGCGCACCAACCACAGAACCCATTGAACCGCCCATAAAGGCAAATTCAAAGGCTGCCGCAACAACCGGCATGCCGTGCAGCTGACCTTTCATGACAACCAGCGCATCTTTCTCGCCGGTGTCTTTCTGGGCCGCTACCAGACGGTCTTTATACTTTTTGGAGTCACGGAACTTGAGCAGATCTTTAGGTTCAAGTTCACTGCCCAGCTCAACCATAGTGCCCTGATCGAGGACACTGCCGAGACGCTCACGGGCATGCATACGCATGTGATGGTCACACTTCGGGCAGACCTCAAGATTACGCTCCAGCTCGGCGCGGTAGAGAACCTGACCACAGCTGTCACACTTGGTCCAGACCCCTTCCGGGATACTGGCTTTGCGCACAGGCGTTCCGGTGCTTTTATTAAGAATGCGTTCAATCCAGCTCATTGATGACCTTTCTGTTTAAAACTGACCTGGTCCAGTCGTCTTGATACTGCTGAAAACCGCTTCAGCAGACGGTAAATGTCGCTCATTAAACCACAACCTGTTCAGACTGTGGATAAAAATCTGGTCTTACCCCTGAGCGAAGCCTTATGGCAGCTTCTGCTGCTTAGCCTGACGGCGATGACGCCAGACTTCAATCACACCCGGCAGAATCGACACCAGGATAATGCCGACAATCAGCAGCTTCAGGTTCTCCTGCACCACCGGCAGATCGCCAAACAGGTAGCCGGCGTAGGAGAACAGCAGCACCCATAGCAGCGCACCCGTCACGTTGAACAGTGCGAAGTGGCGATAGGACATATGGCCCATACCCGCAACAAACGGCGCGAATGTCCGGACGATGGGCACAAAGCGCGCAAGGATAATGGTTTTTCCGCCATGACGGGCATAAAACGCATGGGTTTTATCCAGATGGCTGCGACGGAAAATCTTCGAGTTCGGGTTACTGAACAACCGTTCGCCAAACAGGCGGCCAATGGTGTAGTTCACCGCATCGCCCAGAACCGCCGCTACCACTAACAATGCCACCATAATGTGCACATTGAGATCGTTACCTGGCAGCGCGGCCAGTGCGCCAGCCACAAACAGCAGCGAATCACCCGGCAGGAATGGCGTGACCACCAGTCCGGTTTCGCAGAACAAAATCAGGAACAAAATAGCGTAAATCCAGATACCGTACTGTGCAACCAGTTCAGCAAGATGCACATCGATGTGCAGAATAAAATCGACCAGAAAATGGATAAACTCCATAGCGCGCCCTTTTAAGTCCTGAAAGTAAATTAATCCGCGAGGAACAACGGTCCCATCGACGGTTGTGGTAACGCAAAGTGGGATGGGTAGTCCACCGCCACCAGATACAATCCCTCTGCCCGGGCTGTGGCTGCCGCCAGTGTCCGATCTTTCGCTGCCAGCAGCGTGGCCATCCATGACTCAGGCTTATTGCCGCAGCCTATCTCCATCAGACTGCCCACGATATTGCGCACCATGTGATGGACAAAAGCGTTGGCTTTGATATCCACAATCACGTAAGGGCCCTGACGCGTGACGTTAAGATGAATCACGTTGCGCCACGGGGTACGCGACTGGCACTGCACGGCGCGAAATGAGGTGAAATCATTTTCGCCTAACAAACATTGCCCGGCGCGCTGCATCTTCTCCGCATCCAGAGGATGGTAGAAGTGCGTGACGCCCTGCGACAGCACCGCCGGACGCAGACGCTGATTGTAGATCAGGTAGCGATAGCGTCGGGCCGTAGCGCTGAAGCGGGCATGAAACTCATCCGGCACCGCTTTCACCCAGCGCACCGCAATATCCGGCGGCAGATTAGCGTTAACGCCCAGCGTCCAGGCACCATCAGGTCGTTGCGATGTCGTCTCGAAATGGACCACCTGCCCCGTTCCGTGAACGCCGGCATCGGTGCGGCCCGCGCAAAAAATGCTGACCGGGTGATCCGCGACCTTCGACAGCGCGCGCTCTACCTTCTCCTGCACGCTGCGGACTTCATTCTGACGTTGCCAGCCGTAGTAACGACTGCCGTCATACTCGATGCCGAGCGCCAGTTTTTGTGTCTGACCATCGGACATGGTTACAGATACTCCTGAACCAGTTTCTCGGCAGTTTTCACCGCCATCAGCGCGCCGCCAAAACGAATATTGTCCGCCACTGACCAGAACTGCAGCAACTCCGGAATACCGTAGTCGTTGCGTACCGCGCCGATGCTCAGTTCGCCGTTGCCTGAGGCATCCGTAACCGGCGTTGGCACTTCATCCTCTTCGCTCAGACGAATATCTGACGCCAGCGCCAGCTCGGCACGCGCTTCTTCCGCAGAGAGCGGGCGCAGGTTTTCGATATGCACAATCTGCGCATTACCGTAGAACACCGGTGCCTGTACGCTGCTGACCGCAATCGGTAAGCCTTCGTCCTGCAGGACTTTACGCACCTGATCAATCAGGCGACGTTCACTTTCCACGCTGCCTTCTGCATCGGCCTGTTGGGGCATCAGGTTAAATGCCAGCTGACGACCAAAATGGTGTTCATCGGCTGGAATACCATTCAGCAAGCGGGCACTTTCCCCGGCCAGCGCATCCACCGCCACTTTGCCGTAGCTGGAGACCGAGATCAGGTTCGTCACCTGTAAACGGCTCAGTCCGGCTGCATCCACCAGCGGTTTTATCGCGGTCAGCAGCTGGCTCACCAGATTATCTGCCACGCTGATGATGTTGCGATTACGATAATCAGCCAGCACCTGCGGGTTCACATCCGGCACTACCAGCGGCACATCAGGTTCCAGCGCAAACAGCTCGCTGCTGTCGATCACCAGACAACCGGCGTTTGCCGCTTCATCGGCAAAGCGCGCCGAAGCGTCACGTCCCGCCACGAAAAAGGCCAGCTGCGCCTGTGACCAGTCGAATGTCTCTGCATTGTCGACCCGCACCGAGCGGCCCTCGTAACGCTTGATTTCGCCTGCGCTGTTTTCGCTGGCCAGCAAATATAATTCACCAACCGGGAACTGGCGTTCCGCCAGCAGTTCCAGTACAGCGTTCCCTACTGCGCCTGTCGCGCCAAGTAGCGCAATATTCCAGCCGTCAGACATGTTGGTTTACTCCAGACAATGACATAAAAACAGAAGGCGGTGATATTCACCGCCCAGGGATTCAGATTTATCCCCATCGTCTTTCACGTTGCATCTTTGCTGGCTGCGTTCACTCAACCGAATCACTTACCTGAGTAAGCTCATCGGGACTCGTGCTCTTGCCGCCGCAATGCAACCCGAAATCCATGGGGTATCTCCCCCGGAAACCACCGTCATGCAGCCATGCCAGCAGTACGCATCGTTTCCGTACACTGACTGATTCAGTGCGGAAACTGCGCCGGGGCGACTGACCTGCAGCGCCCGTTATTTCGGGGAGATGATTGCGTTAAAGCCCAGCTGGTTTAGCTTCTCAGCCGTTGTGGCGTCATCACAGTTCACCTGCAGCGACGACCATTCGCGGCGCTCCAGATACTGCTTGCGCAGGCGATCAAATTCGCCCGGTTTGGCCGCCACTTTACGCAGGGGGGCATCATCGCGGCGCACATCATACACCAGATGCGCCAGGCGTTTCAGCGTTGGCTGATCCAGCGGGCCATTCAGGGTGATTTCACTGAATTCCGGCACCGGCAGTAAAGTGCTGAGCGGCACCTGCTGCGGCTGACCAATAAAATCGCACCAGGCTTCAAATACCTGCGTGGTGCCGCGTGCTTTACCTTCCAGCGTGTAGCCCGCAATGTGCGGCGTGGCGATATCAACTTTATCCAGTAACGCCAGTGAGAGATCCGGCTCCGGCTCCCAGACATCCAGTACAACGCTGAGATCCGGCCGCATTTTCAGCACTTCCAGCAGCGCGCTGTTATCCACCACCGGACCGCGACAGGCATTGATCAGAATCGTGTTGGGCTTCAGCGCCATCAGCAGCGCCGCATCCGCCAGATGCCAGCTTTTATAGGGGCCGTCTTTAAACAGCGGGGTGTGGAAAGTCAGAATATCAGCCTGTGCGGTGACGGCTTCCAGCGACAGGAAATCGCCCTCGTCACCCCGATCGGCGCGTGGTGGATCGCACAGCAGGGTTTTGATGCCCCAGGCCTCCAGACGCTTTTGCAGACGCCCGCCAACGTTACCGACACCGACGATGCCGACCGTGCGGTCACGCAGCTCAAAGCCGTCACGCTCCGCCAGCAGCAGCAGCGCAGAGAAAACATATTCCACCACGGCAATGGCGTTACAACCCGGAGCGGCAGAGAACGCAATGCCCGCCTGCTGCAGCCAGTTCTCGTCGATATGATCGGTGCCCGCCGTGGCGGTTCCGACAAACTTTACCGGCTTTCCTGCCAGCAGTGACTCATTCACCTGGGTGACTGAGCGCACCATCAGACCATCGGCATCGGCCAGTTCTGCCACCGGCAGCGGACGTCCCGGCACCGCGACAACATCGCCGGTACGACTGAATAACTCACGGGCGTAGGGCATATTTTCATCGACCAGAATTTTCACTACGGCTTTCCTGTCAGTTGCATAGAGGGGAGTGATTCTGGCACAAAGCGACGCGTTAGCCTAACCGTGCGCGATAGCGATCGGGCGTGATTTCCGCCGGCTGCCTGAAAATGACAATCAGCGCCGGGGCGGAACGGTATTCCAGCGCAAGGGCGAGACGCTGCACACGTCCCCCTGCTCCGGCAGCACGATGGCGCGCAGAAAACGCAGCCGCTGTCGTGACCCGCCCGATGTCATATGACGCGGGGAGTGACTGGTCACTTTCAGGATCACTCTGTCCCATCAATCACTTATTTTTCCGATATTAATGATCTGAATAAATCCGGACACGCGTACAATGCGCCTCATTAATTATACATATAGAGAGTCAGCATGTTTTTCCTCTATCCGCTCTTTGCGGTAATAATCTGGTCAATCAACTCCATTGTCAGCAAGCTCTCAGCCAGTGCGATCGATCCCGCGGCGATCTCTTTCTATCGCTGGCTGCTGGCGCTACTGGTGCTGACGCCCTTTGTGCTGCCGGGCGTGTGGCGGGCGCGTGTGGCTATCAAGCCGCATCTCTGGCGGCTGGCTATGCTTGGACTGCTCGGGATGGTGCTCTATCAGAGCCTCGCGTATTACGCGGCACACAGTGTCAGCGCACTCTTTATGGGCATTATTGGCGCACTCATTCCGCTGCTCACCGTGCTGCTGAGCGTCGTGATCCTCCGCATTGCGCCGACGCTCGGTATCCTGCTCGGCAGTATCATCTCATTCATCGGTCTGGTATGGCTGGTCAGTGAAGGCAATGTGATGCAACTGCTGAATCATGGACTGGGCAAAGGCGAACTGCTGATGCTGGCCGCTTCCGCCGCCTATGCACTCTATGGCGTGTTGACACGGCGCTGGGCGCTGCCGCTGCCTATCTGGCAAAGCCTGTATGTGCAGATTTTATTTGGTGTCGTGCTGCTGTTGCCTGGTTTTCTGCTGGCACCTGAGGTGGCGCTTAACCGGCATAATCTGCCGCTGGTGGCATTTGCCGGTCTGTTTGCGTCGATCATTGCGCCTTTCCTGTGGATCCATGGCGTGCAGCGTCTGGGGGCCAGCACCACCAGCATCTTTATGAATCTGATTCCGGTATTTACCGCGGTGATTGCGGTGATATTCCTGCATGAACAGCTGCACAGTTACCACTGGATTGGCGGCGGTCTGACGCTGGGCGGTGTCATCCTGGCGCAGCGACTGCGTACGCCGTTAATCCGGCGTAAAGCGGTCAGCCTGCCACCGAGGTAAACAAGACGGTTACCCGCAGCCCGCCAAGCTGCGGGCTGCGGTCCAGCTGCATTGTGGCACCATGCCAGGCACAGATATCCTGGACCAGCGCAAGACCAATACCCGCACCGGGCTGCATGCCGACATTATCCAGCCGCTGAAAAGGCTGCAGTGCTTTGGCCTGACTGGCATCCTCAATGCCCGGACCACTATCCTCAATTTCCAGTTTTCCAGGTGTCACGCGCGCCGTCACCACGCCATTGTGCGGGGTGTATTTAATGGCGTTATCCAGCAGGTTGGCGCACAGCTCGCCCAGCAGAACACCATCCCCCACCACCTTATGACACTCTTCACCCTCATAACCGAGGTCAAGCTGTCGGGTTCGCGCCGCCGGATAACGGCTAAAACAGGCTTCACGCACAATGGCGGCCAGATCGACACGTGCCATTGGCTTATCTTCACCATGCCGTGCTTTAATGCGGGCCAGCTGTAGCAGCCGGTCGGTAAGTAAAATGGTCTCATCCAGCGTGTGGCGCATCCCAAGCAGGCTCTCCTGCCACTGCTCAGGACGATCGCTGTTGAGTGCCACGCTGACCTGAGTTTTGAGGATGGTCAGCGGGGTGCGAAGCTGGTGAGCCGCGTCGGCGCTGAAGCGATCCTGACGCGCCAGCAGCCCGCGCAGGCGCTCCAGGTAACGGTTAAACGCGATGATCAGCGGCTGAAGCTCTGACCAGGGTAATGACGGCAATGGCGTTAACTCTCCCCCATCCCGCTGCAGGACAATGCGTGACAGTCGACGTAGCGGTCGCAGCACCCGACGCAGCATCAGACTGGCCAGCAGTAGCGTCATCAGAACCAGCCCGCTCTGACTGATCAGCGCAGTGCGCATCAACCGGCTGGCGAACTCCTGACGAGAATTAATGGTTTCAGCCACCAGGACCAGTGCCATGCCTTCAACACCCGCCTCACTGACCGGTTGCCAGAGTGCCGCAACGCGAATGCGATGCTGGTGATAGCGACCATCATAGAAGTGCACCAGCGCCGGATAAGCGGTCGACATTTTACTGGCTGGCGGAATCGGCGGCATATCGTCGTAACCGGAGAGGGTTTTCCCCTGCGGGGAAATGACCTGATAAAACAGCTGATCATTCATATTACGTTCAAAACTGTCGAGCACCACCCAGGGAACATCGACTTCCAGATGCTGCTGTCGTACCACCAGACGTTCTGCCACGGTTCGGGCCGAAGCCAGCAGCGAGCGGTCATAGGCCTGGTTGGCTGCCGCCAGCCCACTCTGATAGTGGGTATAGACTGACAGGGCCCACAGCAACAGCAGTGGCAGGCCCAGCCACGCCAGCAGCTCGCCGCGCAGAGAGTGAATCAGCCGCACGGCAAGGTTTCCAGGCTGTAGCCGAGTCCGCGCAGCGTCACAATCGCTACATCACTGCCCGCCAGTTTTTTACGCACCCGATGCACATACAGCTCAATGCTCTCCGGACTGGCCTCATCAGCCAGAGTAAAGGTCTGTTCATAGAGATGCTGACGGGAAACGGGCCGGCCATGGCGCTGCATCAGGGTAGTAAGAATACTGGATTCGCGCGGCGTTAATGCCAGCGGCTTTTCAGCCAGCAGAAAATAGCCTTCACCATCCAGCACCAGTTGCCCCAGTGACTGACTTTGCGCGGCCTGGCTTTGACTGCGCCGCAACAGCGCGCGCAATCGCGCTTCCAGTTCATCCAGTTCAAACGGCTTGGTCAGATAATCATCCGCCCCCAGATTCAGGCCGCGCACCCGGTCATCCAGTGCACTGCGCGCCGTTAACAGCAACACCGGCACACCCTGTCCACGCCGCCGTAACCGCGTCAGCACCTCCAGACCATCAATACGCGGCAGGGAAACATCCAGCACGACCAGCGCATAGGCTTCACATTGCAACGCGTGATCGGCGGCAACCCCATCTGCAACCCAGTCAACGGCGAAGCCCTTTTGCGTCAGCGCCTTCTGCAGCCAGCGTGCCAGTTCAACGGTATCTTCTACCAGTAAGAGACGCATATCACATCCTGTCATTAAATCCGGGCAGTGAAAGGTAAATGAAAGGTAACTGTTTTAACAATTCAGTAACGCCAATATTACGGCTGTAATCACACTCTGGAAGAATGAATGGAGCGCACGATGAAAAAAATAATCCATACCGCCCTTACCTCTGCCCTGCTGGCTCTGCTGGTGCCGGCTGCGAATGCCGCTGACGGCCCTGGCCGCACCGAATGTATTGCACCAGCCAAACCGGGCGGCGGATTTGATCTTACCTGCAAGCTGTTGCAGGTCTCGCTGCAGGAAACCAAACAAATTGAAACCCCGATGCGCGTGACCTATATGCCTGGCGGCGTGGGTGCGGTGGCCTATAACGCCATTATTGCCCAGCGTCCGGCTGAAGCGGGCACGGTGGTCGCCTTTTCTGGCGGATCGCTGCTGAACCTGTCACAGGGCAAATTTGGCCGCTATTCGGTTGACGATGTGAAGTGGCTGGCCGCCGTGGGAACGGACTACGGTATGGTCGCCGTCCGCGAAGACGCGCCATGGAAAACCCTGGGCGAACTGATGGCGGCAATGAAAGAAGACCCGACCAAAGTGGTGGTCGGTGCCGGCGCATCAATCGGCAGTCAGGACTGGATGAAAACGGCGTTGCTGGCGCGCGAAGCGGGCATCGATCCCCGCAAAATGCGCTATGTCGCCTTTGAAGGCGGTGGTGAGCCGGTAACGGCGCTGCTCGGCAATCATATTCAGGTGGTTTCCGGCGACATGAGTGAGATGGTGCCACATCTGCAGGGCGGCAAAATGCGGGTACTGGCGGTGATGTCCGATCAACGTCTTCCTGGCCAGCTGGCTGAGGTCCCTACCGCCAAAGAACAGGGTTTTAATATCGTCTGGCCCGTTATTCGTGGCTACTACCTCGGCCCTAAAGTCAGCGATGCTGATTATCAGTGGTGGGAGCAGGCATTTAAAAAGATGGTGGATACCCCGGAGTTTAAAAAACAACGCGATATGCGTGGTCTGTTTGAATTCAACATGTTCGGGCAGGAACTCGATAGCTACGTGAAAACGCAGGTGGCGGATTATCGTGAGAAGGCAAAATCATTTGGTCTGGCCAAATAAGCGGAGCGAATCATGAGCGATCGTATTTTTGCGGGCCTCTGGCTGGCCCTGTGCCTCGGCGGCATGGTAATAGCCTGGCAAATTCAGAGTGAATACAGCTACGAACCGGTGGGACCACGACCGTTCCCAATGGCGATCCTTGGCCTGATGGCAATCTGTGCCGTGCTGATGCTGTTTCGTAAACCGGACACCATTCACTGGCCAGCCCACAGCACACTGAAACGTCTGGTGGCGCTGGCGGCAATGATGATGCTCTATGGCTGGCTGTTTGAAATGCTGGGCTTTGCCATCAGCACAACGCTGCTGACGTTTGGCATCGGCTTGCTGTTTGGTGCGCGCTGGTGGGCAGCCGCACTGTCCGGCGTGGTAATGGGCTCCACACTTTTTTATGCCTTTGACCGTCTGCTGGAAGTGACCCTTCCGGTCGGCAGCTGGCTGAGTTAAGGAGAGTATCATGGATACCTGGTCCTTTTTAATGCAGGGCTTTGCCGTCGCCATGACGCCAGAGAACCTGCTGATTGCCCTGATTGGCTGTTTTATCGGTACCATCGTCGGCCTGCTGCCGGGTCTGGGGCCGATCAACGGCGTGGCGATCCTGATGCCGCTGGCCTTTGCCCTGCACTTACCGGCGGAATCGGCGCTGATCCTGCTGGCAACGGTCTATATCGGCTGTGAATATGGCGGACGCATCTCCTCCATCCTGCTGAACGTGCCCGGTGATGCCGGCGCGATCATGACCGCGCTGGATGGTTATCCGATGGCGCAACAGGGCAAAGCAGGCGTTGCCCTGTCCATCTCAGCTGTCAGTTCATTCATCGGTTCAACCATCGCGATTATCGGCATTATTCTGTTCGCGCCCCTGCTGGCCAGCTGGTCGCTGGCATTTGGCCCGGCGGAATATTTTGCGCTGATGGTGTTCGCTATCGCCTGTCTTGGCAGCATGATGAGTCACAATCCCCTGAAGTCGTTCCTTGCGGCATTAATAGGGCTCAGCATGGCTACGGTGGGCGTGGATGCCAATACCGGCGTGTACCGCTTTACCTTTGACAGCGTTCACCTTTCCGATGGCATTCAGTTTGTGGTGGTGGTGATTGGTCTGTTCTCAGTCAGCGAAATTCTGCTGATGCTAGAGTCCACCAGTACCGGGCAGAAAGCGGTTCGTGCCAGCGGTCGCATGATGTTCAACATGAAAGAAGCCTCTATGGCAACCGGCGCAACGCTGCGCTCCTCGTTTATCGGTTTCTTTGTGGGTGTGTTACCTGGCGCAGGCGCCACCATCGCCAGTGCTATTGCCTACATGACTGAAAAAAAGATCAGCGGCAGCGATCAGTTCGGTAAAGGCGATATTCGTGGTGTGGCAGCACCGGAAGCGGCAAACAATGCTTCTGCCTGTGGATCCTTTATTCCGATGCTGACACTGGGTATTCCCGGCTCAGGGACAACAGCGGTGATGGTCGGCGCATTAACGCTCTACAACATCACACCAGGACCGGCGATGTTTGTTGAGCAGCCAGATATTGTCTGGGGCTTGATTGCTGCCCTGCTGATTGGCAACGTAATGCTGTTGATCATGAATATCCCGATGATCAACGTCTTCGCCCGCATGCTAACCATTCCATTGTGGTTTCTGGTGCCAGCCATTGCCGCTATTTCTGCCGTGGGCGTCTACGCGGTGCACAGCACCACCTTTGACCTGTTGCTGATGGTGGGATTGGGTATCTTTGGTTATATCCTGCGTAAAATGGATTTTCCGATGTCGCCGTTGATTCTGGGATTTGTGCTGGGTGAGATGCTGGAGCAGAACCTCCGTCGCGCCCTGTCGATCAGCAACGGCAACATGGTCATTCTGTGGGAAAGTCTGATCTGTAAAATCCTGCTGGTTCTGGCAATTGCGGTTCTGCTGGTGCCGCCAATCTGGAAACGCTGGCGTCGTCACCAACTGAAGCGCACCGAAGCGTAATTCTCCTGCCGAAACGCGCATGCCCCCGTGGGATTTCCCGGGGGCTTTTGCTATCATGGCCTATTCTTTTTCCGGCGCACCCCACGCTGTTCTGTTTTTCCAAGGAATCCGCCATGCAACCTCTTAGCGGCCCCGGTGTGCCGGTCGATCGTTCATCTGTCAATCCGCAAACCGGCGTAACGCGTCACGGTTCCGTGGCCGGTGAACAGCCTCTTTCGCCTGCGCAGCGCACGACGTTAGAACGCCTGATCGTGCGTATCTCTTCGCTCAGCAATCTTAAAGCGCCTGAACTCTGGGCGGGGCTCCGTCATGAAGTGGGCGTCAAGAGTGAAGCGGAGTTGCAGTCGCGTCATTTTCCGGCAGCGGAGCAGTATCTTAATAACCGCCTAACACAGACGCAAAATGGACATGCCACCCGCCTGCTGATGACCCAGCTCACCGACTTGCTGCCCAAGGGCAATAACCGCCAGGCTGTCAGCGATTTTATCCGTCAGCAATTTGGCCAGACAGTGCTTAGCGCGCTGAGCCAGGATCAGTTGCGCCAGGTGCTGACGATGCTGCAGAACGGGCAGATGACGATTCCCCAGCCGCAGCAGATTCGCGTCAGCGACCGTACGCTGCTGCCTGCTGAGCACCATACGCTGAATCAGCAGGTGGTGCGCCTTGCCGCTGCCACCGGCGAATCTACCGGTAAGCTGTGGACGGCTGCGCTGAAGCTGGTGAACCTGACCAGCGGCGATCCGATCCCGTCACGTCACTTCCCGCTGCTGACCCAATATCTCCAGGTGCGCCAGACGCTGAGTCAGCACAGCGCCCCCACGCTGCACTTGCTGGAAGCCTCCCTGAAACAGCCGCTTGATCAGCAGGAGCGGCAGCAGCTGGAGGATTACAGCCAGCAGCGTTTTCAGGCCACGCCACAGACGGTGCTCACGGTGACGCAGACTCAGGATTTGCTGAATTTTCTGTTCAGCCGTCGCGCAGACCGGGCAGAAAAACTGCACGAACAGCCGCTGGCTGCCAGCGAGATTAAACCGCAGCCGATCTGGTCACCCTTTGTCGCCTCGCTGCCGCCGCCGATTCAGTCACTGGCAGGGCGTCCGCTGTTGGGTTTCTTTATTGCACTGGTCGTCATCACCCTTTTACTCTGGCTGGTACTCTGAGCTAACAGCCACAGGATGCTTTGGTCGCGGTAACGGGCCATTCACCCGCCGCATCACCCCAGGTCAGCGGATGACCATCACGTTTCCAGAAATCCAGCCCGCCAATTAACTCCTTTACCTGAAAGCCCAGCGATGCCAGCTTCAGGGCCGCTTTCGTCGAGCCGTTACAGCCAATGCCGTCACAATAAGTGACATACACTTTGCGGCGATCAAGCCGGGCCGTCGTGCTGGCATCCATCCCGCGATGCGGAAAGTTGATGGCGCCGCAGATGTGCCCGGCGCGATAAGCCTCCGGCGCACGCGCATCAATCACCACGATAGCCTGACGCTGCTGCTCCAGGTCTTCCGCCAGATCCCACGCGTCGGTGTAATACGCGAGTTTTGACTGCAGATAGTCGAGGCTTTGCTGCGGCGTGGCGGCCGGAATGCGTAAAACTGATGACATAGCGATTCTCCTGTTGTGATGAATTCGCAGTTTACGGCAAAGTGGACTGCTTACTGATACCCATTCTTCATCAGGGATAAGACCGATATGCCTTCACCGCTGTTACAACTTTTCCAGCATCAGACCAGTGGCGGCGTGCGTGAACGTCTCTGCGCGACCCTTCGGCTGGCGATTAACCGGCACCATCTGCGTGCGGGTCAGCAGTTACCCTCCAGCAGACAGCTGGCGCTGGATCTGCACCTTTCACGCGTGACGGTGGAAGCGGCCTACGGACAACTGGAGAGTGAAGGCTATCTGCGACGTGAAACCGGTCGCGGTACTTTTGTCGCCATCATCATCCCCGGCACACCCTCATCTTTGCCGACACGGCATCAGCCCGCCCGTTTTTCGGCGCGCGGCCAGCAGGTGCTGGCAACCGGTGGCTGTCAGGATCCCCCTTTTCCTCACGCGTTCGCATCCGGTTCACCGGAGTTACGTGCGTTTCCTCACGACACCTGGCGACGCCTGAGCAGCAGCGTACAACGTTCTCTGGGCAGCACCGCAATGGGATATGGCGATCCCTGTGGCTATCTGCCGTTACGCAGTGCACTTGCTGATTATCTGACACTCTCCCGGGGCGTCGCGTGCCAGCCGGAGCAGGTCATCATTCTGACCAGTTCCCAACAGGCGCTGCAGTTACTGAGCATGATGCTGGTCGATCCTGGTGATGAGGTGTGGATGGAGGAGCCGGGCTATCCCGGTGCCCGCAATGCCTTCCTGGCTGCAGGCGCACAGGTGCGTGGGATTGTTGTTGATGCCGAAGGCGCCCTGCCCACCAGTGGCAGTGCAACGCTCATGTACCTGACGCCCTCGCATCACTATCCCACCAGCGTCACGCTCAGCCTGCCGCGACGTCTGGCATGGCTGGACTGGGCACAGCGCAACCAGAGCTGGCTGATAGAGGACGATTACGACAGCGAGTTTCACTACAACGAACGTCCGATTCCTGCATTGCAGGGCCTGGACCGGCATCAGCGGGTCATTACGCTGGGCACCTTCTCGAAATCGCTGTTTCCTTCCCTGCGTCTGGCCTGGATGGTGGTGCCGCCGGCGCTGGTTACGCCCATAGGCCGGGCACGGAGCGTGCTGGATGGGCACAGCGCCCTGCTGCCGCAGGCTGTCACTGCCGCCTTTCTGCAACAGGGACATTTCGCCAGCCATCTGCGCCTGATGCGTCAGCTCTATCACAGCCGTCGCGATCGGTTGCTTGAGCAGATTGAGCAGCGGCTCTCGCCGTGGATCACGCCAATAGCCAGCGGCGGTGGATTGCAGCTGACGGTGACAGTGCAAAAGGATGAAGCGCGCTTAACCGCGCTGGCAACACAACAGGGATTGTTGCTACCGCGACTGAGTCCGCTTTATGCCGGACACGCATCTCAGCAAGGCTGGATGCTCGGTTTTGCCGCGCTGACGCCTGACGAGATTGTGGCAGGATGCGATAAGTTGCTGCGGCTGCTGCAGCGGGAGGGTTAATACCGAGGGGTAAATGAGGTAACGGAGATGGGCTTTAAAAACAAAAAGGGCCGGCAAGCCGGCCCTTCAGAGTACTGATTACGCCTGATATTTACGCATGGTCAGTGTGGCGTTGGTGCCGCCAAAACCAAAGCTGTTAGACATCACGGTGGTCAGCTCTTTTTCCACTGGCTCAGTCACAATGTTCATGCCGGTTGCTGCCGCGTCCAGCGAGGTGATGTTGATGCTTGGCGCGATAAAACCATGCTCCAGCATCAGCAGCGAGTAGATCGCTTCCTGCACGCCAGCGGCACCCAGTGAGTGGCCGGTCATTGCTTTGGTCGCAGAGATGTATGGCGTGTTATCGCCAAACACTTCACGAATCGCACCCAGCTCTTTCACATCACCTACCGGGGTAGAGGTTCCGTGGCTGTTCAGATAGTCGATGGGTGTATCGACACCGTGCATCGCCATCTTCATGCAGCGTACTGCGCCTTCGCCGGATGGCGCAACCATGTCTGCACCGTCTGACGTCGCACCGTAACCGACGATTTCGGCATAGATGTGCGCACCACGAGCCAGCGCATGCTCCAGCTCTTCAACAACGACCATGCCGCCGCCACCCGCAATAACAAAACCGTCGCGCTCGTTGTCATAGGTACGTGACGCTTTTTCCGGGGTGTCGTTGTAACGGGTAGAGAGCGCGCCCATCGCGTCGAATTCACAGGCCATTTCCCAGCACAGCTCTTCGCCGCCGCCAGCAAAAACGATATCCTGCTTGCCGAGCTGAATCTGCTCAACAGCATTACCGATACAGTGCGCCGAGGTGGCACAGGCGGAGCTGATTGAGTAGTTTACGCCATGAATCTTGAACGGCGTGGCGAGGCAGGCAGAGACGCCAGAAGCCATCGCTTTGGTGACCACGTAAGGGCCAACCGCTTTCAGGCCACGTGGGCTGCGCATCGCATCAGCACCAAATACCTGGAAACGTGGAGAACCGCCGCCTGAGCCTGCAATCAGACCCACACGTGGGTTGCTCTGATACATTTCAGTGGTGAGGCCGGAATCTTTAATCGCTTCTTCCATGGAAAGATAAGCATAGATTGACGCATCACTCATAAAACGCACAACTTTGCGATCGATGAGGCCGGTGGTATCCAGTTTAACGTTACCCCAGACGTGACTACGCATGCCGGAATCTTTCATCTCTTCAGAAAAGGTGATGCCAGAGCGTCCTTCACGCAGAGATGACAGCACCTCCTGCTGGTTATTACCAATACTGGAAACGATCCCTAAGCCAGTAATCACAGCACGTTTCATTCAATCTTCCTCATCCACTTCTTCTTAATTGGCATGCACTCTAGCGTACACTTGTACGCCGAACAAGTCCGATCAGCTATTTCCTTTTGTAAATTTGCGTCATGTCACGTGGGTCGCTAAAATCGCGCCACTGCCTGAAAAATGAGCCTTTACCGTGAAATTAACCCCGGTCGAACATGCGCAGCTAAACTGGAATGAACAGGGTACACCTGTTTCCCGAGCGTTTGGCGACGTCTATTTCTCTAATGACAATGGTCTGGAAGAGACACGCTATGTCTTCCTTGGCGGCAACGGTTTTCCCCAGCGTTTTGCTGAGCATCCACGGGATCTGCTGATCGTGGCGGAAAGCGGTTTTGGCACCGGCCTCAATTTTCTGACGTTGTGGCAGGCGTTCGATGCGTTTCAGCGTGACCAGCCTGATGCCACTTTAAAACGTCTGCATTTCATCAGCTTTGAGAAATTTCCGTTAACCCGTGATGACCTGGCTGCGGCGCAGCAGCACTGGCCTGAACTGGCCCCGTGGGCGGCGGCGCTGCAGGCGCAATGGCCCGCCGCCCTGCCCGGCTGTCAGCGACTGCTGTTTGACGGCGGACGTATCACCCTCGACCTGTGGCTGGGCGATATTAACCAGCTGATGGGAGAGCTGGATGAGAGCCTGAATCATCAGGTGGATGCCTGGTTCCTGGATGGTTTCGCGCCGTCGAAGAACCCGGATATGTGGACGCCAGCACTGTTCAGCATGATGGCAAAACTGGCGCGTCCGCAGGGGACATTCGCGACCTTTACCGCCGCAGGCATTGTCCGGCGCGGTCTGCAGGAGGCCGGCTTTGACGTCATCCGCCGCAAAGGATTTGGTCCCAAGCGCGAAATGCTATGCGGACCTTTACAGGATGCACCTGCGCTGCCTGCCGGGCAGCCCTGGTATCATCGTCAATCAGCGGCGCAACATGATGTTGCGCTCATTGGCGGCGGCGTTGCCAGTGCCACGCTGGCGCTGGCGCTGCTGCGTCGCGGCTGGCGGGTGACGCTTTACTGCGCCGATGAGGCGCCGGCGCTGGGTGCGTCCGGCAATCGTCAGGGAGCACTCTATCCGCTGCTCAATCAGCACGACCCGGCGCTTGCCACCTTTTTCCCGGCAGCATTCAGTTTTGCCCGGCGGCTCTACGATCAGTTAACTGTCGCCTATGAACATCACTGGAGCGGTGTGCTGCAACTGGGCTGGGATGAGAAAAGCCGCAAGAAGATCGATCAGATGCTGGCGATGGGCCTGCCTGAATCCATCGCCCGTGGCGTTAATGTGGATGAGGCAGAGACGCTGGCGAATGTCGACCACGGCTGTGGCGGTATTTTCTACCCGCAGGGCGGCTGGCTTTCACCGGCTGAGCTGACCAGCGCGATGCTGGCGCATGGCGAAACCCAGGGATTACGCATTCACTGGCTGCATCGCGTCAGCGAACTTTCACGCGAGGGCGATCACTGGACGCTGACGTTCAGCGATCGTCCGGCGGTCCGTCATGCCACGGTGGTGCTGGCAAACGGTCATGCGATAGCCGACTTTGCGCAGAGCGCCCCGCTGCCAGCCTATCCGGTGGCCGGTCAGGTAAGCCATGTTCCCTCCACGCCGGGGCTTAATGCACTCCACACCGTGCTCTGTTACGACGGCTATCTGACGCCCGTCAGCCCACAGTTTGGTACTCACTGCATCGGTGCCAGCTATCACCGTGGCGAAACCGCCACAGATTACCGGGAAGAGGATCAGCAGGAGAACCGCAGCCGCCTGTTGCATTGCCTGCCTGACAGCCGCTGGGCAACAAACGTGGATGTCAGTGGCGGTGAAGCAAGAATGGGCGTGCGTTGTGCCACGCGGGACCACCTGCCGATGGTGGGCGGCGTACCGGATTATGATGCGACGCTTAAGCAGTATGCTGATTTACCGACCCAGCTTGCAGCAGGTCATGACATCGCTGACGCACCTGAGTTTACGGGCTTATACCTGTTTGGGGCGCTGGGGTCGCGCGGCCTGTGCAGTGCACCGCTGGCAGCCGAAGTGCTGGCAGCCCAGCTGACCGGCGAGCCACAGCCGCTGGATGCCAGTACGCTGGCAGCCCTCAATCCTAATCGTTACTGGGTAAGGAAATTACTGAAGGGAAAAGCGGTTTAACTGGCGATGATAAGGGCGGCATGCCGCCCTGCACTGTCAGGCGGAGAGCTGACGAGCCTGGACAAACAGGTTGTCCCACATCCCCACCACTAATGCCTGATCGCGCGGCGAGAGTTCACCCGCCGCAATGGCATTTTGCAGGCTGCGGGAGACCTGAATCTGCAGCGCTTCTGGCGTATGTTCGCCCAGTTGCTCCACCTCGGCCACGGCCAGTGTCAGATGCCCGCGCAGATAACCGCTGGCGAACAGCTCATCGTCACTGGCATGCTCGACCATGTCGTCAATCAGGGCCAGAATACGCGCTTCAAATTCTGCGATCATCTTAATTCCTCTATTTATAATGCCTTTCTGCATCACAGATCGTCCGGCCAGGGAAACTGCGACGCTGTTAATGACGGCCTGCCATAAAATTCCGCCAGGGCGGTAATAAAACGCGCGGGACGGTCGGGAATGCCCGACGTCAGATAGCTCATGACCTGAGCATGGACTTTACGCTGAAACGCAATGCGATCCGGCTCACAATCTCCATCGAGATTGTCACAACTCACGTTGAAGGGAAAGCCTGCCGCCGTACAAAACATCCACTCCAGCGCCTGCGGCTTCACTTCCACGGCTTCAAACTGACTCTGGGTCAGCGCGTCGCGGCCATCCGGGCAGTACCAGTAGCCAAAATCGACCAGTTTGCGGCGGGCTTCACCGGCGATGCACCAGTGTGAGATCTCGTGCAGAGCGCTGGCGTAGAAGCCGTGGGCAAAGACCACGCGGTTCCACGGCGACTCTGCATCCGCAGGAAGATAGATCGGTTCATCGTCGCCTTTAATTAGACGGGTCTGAAATTCATCGCTGAAACAGCGATCAAACAGCGTGATCAGCTGTTCATAATGATGAGTCGGGTTCATGACGGTATCACGTAAAAAGTTACGAATGCAGCGTGGCCAGCCAGGCCAGAACGTCGCTGCCGTGGCTGTCCCACAGTAATTTAATGCTCATGACGGCAGAGACAATGACCACCATCGGGCGGATCAGTTTCTGTCCGCGGCTCAGCACCAGCCGCGCGCCCAGACGCGCGCCGCAGAACGCGCCGAGCATCATAACCAGGCCTGTTCCCCACACCACTTTGCCGCCGAACATAAAGAACAGCAGGCTGCCCAGGTTTGAAGTGAAGTTAAGGACCTTGGCGTGCGCGGTCGCTTTGGCCAGGTTGTAGCCGCAGAGCGTGACGAAAGCCAGCGCATAAAAGGAGCCTGCGCCCGGTCCGAAAAATCCGTCGTAGAATCCTACTGCTCCGCCGCCCACCAGCGCATAAGCCAGGCCATGCAGGCGGCGCGCCTGATCCACTTCCCCCAGGCGCGGCATCAGCAGGAACCACAGGCCGATGGCGATTAAAAACAGCGGCAGCATCTGGCGCAGAAAATCCGCCTGCAGGCGCTGAATCAGTATCGCACCCAGCACGGACCCCATCAGCGTCATGGCGATATTCAGCCACTGTTCATTCAGCTTCACTGCACCGCGTCGGACAAAGTAGAGACTGGCGGAAAACGATCCGCCGACTGATTGCAGTTTATTGGTCGCCAGCGCCTGGGCGGGAGAGAGGCCCGCCGCCAGCAACGAAGGTACCGTAAGTAATCCCCCGCCACCCGCGATTGAATCAATAAAACCGGCCAGCATGGCGATTAAAAACAGCAGCCCGACCAGCAGCGGGCTGACCACAAACCAATCCATGGAATCCCTTACAGTAAATGTTTATCCAGCAGGGCCTGACAGGCAGGCGGCAGCGGCGGTGGCTCACGTTTCACCGGTGCACCAGAACCCGGTTGCTTCGGCAGGAACCAGCTCTGCAGTTCTGCGCCACAGCCATCGCCTGGCGGCGGTGCAGGCTGATCTTCACAGCCAATACTGCCTGCCGGGCAGCGCAGCCGCACATGCATATGGGCACGATGAGCAAACCACGGACGCACTTTACGCAGCCAGTCGCGATCGTTACCTGCATCAGCACAAAGCTGCTTTTTAATTGCCGGATTGACGAAGATGCGTGTGACATCATCATCTTTGGCCGCCAGTTTAATCAGGCTGTCGATTTCCGGCTGCCAGTGGCGCGCAATGACATTTTTATCGCCTGGCCCAACCAGATCCAGCGGCTGCGGCTTCAGCAGTTGCTGCGCGCTCCAGCGGCTTTTTGGTAGCTGCAGCCAGATATCTACATCCAGTCCGGTCTGATGACTGGCGTGACCGCTGCTGAAGCGCCCGCCTGCTGCCATGCCCATGTCGCCAATCAGCACGTTACCCAGTTGCAGGTTATGCACCTGGGTGCTGAGCCGCTGAATAAACTGAATCAAATCGGGATGACCGAAATAACGCCGCTGATCCTGCCGCATCACCTGATAGTTGGGTGAATTCAGCGGCAGCGACTGCGCGCCAACAATACAGCCATTGGCAAAGCCGCCAATAGATTGCGGTGCGCCGCTGATTGGATGCTGAATGTTTTGCCACGGCGTCGCCGCCAGGCTTGAGGCGCTGATCAGCAGCGCACTCAGGGTAAGCAAGAGCGCTTTCATGCCATCACCAGCGCGGCACGGAGCTGTTAACATCACCGTTCTGCGCCCGCTGGCGCAGCAGATGATCCATCAGCACGATCGCCATCATCGCTTCCGCGATCGGCACGGCACGGATCCCCACGCAGGGATCGTGACGACCTTTGGTGATCATCTCCACTTCTTCGCCATCGCGGGTAATGGTTTTACCCGGCACGGTGATGCTGGAAGTCGGTTTCATCGCCACATTGGCGCTGATGATCTGACCGCTGCTGATACCGCCCAGAATGCCACCCGCGTGATTGCTCTGGAAACCATCGTGACGGATCTCGTCGCGATGCTGACTGCCGCGCTGGTTTACCACCGCAAAGCCGTCACCGATTTCGACGCCTTTGACGGCATTGATACTCATCAGCGCATGCGCCAGATCGGCGTCCAGTCGGTCGAAGACCGGCTCGCCCAGGCCTGGTGGCACGTTCTCAGCCATGACAGTGACTTTAGCGCCAATGGAGTCGCCCTCTTTTTTCAGGCCGCGCATCAGTTCGTCCAGCGCTTCCAGCTTGCCAGCATCCGGGCAGAAGAACGGGTTCTCTTCTACGATGCTCCAGTCTTTCAGCTCGCAGGCGATATCACCAATCTGTGACAGATAGCCGCGCACCACCACACCGTGTTTCATCTGCAGGTATTTCTTGGCGATGGCACCTGCCGCCACACGCATCGCGGTTTCGCGCGCCGACGAGCGGCCGCCGCCACGGTAGTCGCGCTGACCATATTTCTGCTCGTAGGTGTAATCCGCATGGCCCGGACGGAACAGATCTTTGATCGCGCCGTAATCCTGCGAGCGCTGATCGGTGTTCTCAATCAGCAGACCAATTGAGGTGCCGGTCGTCACGCCTTCAAACACACCGGACAAAATTTTCACCTGATCCGGCTCGCGGCGCTGCGTGGTATAGCGCGATGTGCCAGGACGACGGCGATCGAGATCGTGCTGAATATCGGCTTCGGTCAGCGGGATGCCTGGCGGCACGCCGTCAACAATGCAGCCCAGCGCAAGACCGTGGGACTCGCCGAAGGTGGTTACTCGAAAAAATTGCCCGATGCTGTTTCCGGCCATGCTGTTTCCTTCTCAGGGTTTGGCGGGCGATACTTCGCCCCACTTTTAGTCTTTATAAAAAGAGAAATGGTGTTGTGCGTCGACAATCTGCTGGCGCGTCAGCGTAAAGACGCCGTCACCGCCGTTGTCGAATTCCAGCCAGGTAAAGGGCACATCGGGATACTGCTCGATCATGTGCACCATGCTGTTGCCCACTTCGCAGACCAGAACGCCCTGCTCGCTGAGATAGTCAGGTGCACACGCCAGAATACGGCGCACCAGCTTCAGGCCATCGCTGCCTGCCGCCAGACCCAGCTCAGGTTCGTGACGATATTCGTTTGGCAGATCATCCATGTCTTCCGCATCCACATACGGCGGATTCGTGACGATCAGATCGTATTTTAGCTGTGGCAGTTCGCGGAACAGGTCAGCACGAATTGGCGTCACCTGATGAATCAGTCCATGCTCTTCAATATTCTGCTCGGCGACGGCCAGCGCACCGGTGGAGATATCCACGGCGTCCACTTCCGCTTCCGGGAAGGCATAGGCGCAGGCAATCGCGATGCAGCCGCTGCCGGTACACATATCCAGAATATGACGCGGCGGCGTGCTGACCAGGCCGGCAAAGCGGTTCTCAATCAGTTCGCCAATGGGTGAACGTGGAACCAGCACGCGCTCATCCACAAAGAATTCGTGACCGCAGAACCAGGCTTTATTGGTCAGATAGGCGACCGGAATGCGCTCGTTGACGCGACGGATAACGCGCTCAACGATCAGCAGACGTTCGCTGGCGGTCAGACGCGCGTTGCGCATATCTTCCGGAATATCCAGCGGCAGCCAGAGTGACGGCAGGACCAGTTGAACGGCTTCGTCCCAGGGATTGTCTGTACCATGTCCGTACCAGATTCCGGCAGCGGAAAAGCGGCTGACCGCCCAGCGCAGCATGTCCTGAATGGTGTGCAGTTCGTTCACTGCCTCATCGACGAAAATTTTGTCCACGTAGCCCTCCGCAGGACTTTTGCTAAATCGGCCAGTAGTGTGCCATGAAGCCGGGGAGAATTCAGCGCAGCGAGGTGAAAAAGCTGACATTTAATGACACTTAACGGTAAGGTAGCGGCTCTGCTGTGTGACAGCCTTTTCTGATATGACTGACCTGCCATGAGTAAAAAAACACCACTAAGCCCGGATGATGAAGCGCTGTTTCGCCAGTTAATGACCGGAACACGTCAGTTAAAACAGGACACCTTTGTCCATAAAGCGCCGGTGAAAACCCGCCAGATTCCGGTGAAACGTCTGCTTTCAGAGCAGGCGGACAACAGTCACTACTTTTCGGATGAGTTTCAGCCGCTGCTTTCTACGGAAGGGGCAACCCGTTACGTTCGCGCCGATGTCAGTCACTTTGAGCTGAAAAAATTGCGTCGCGGCGACTATACGCCAGAGATTTTCCTGGATCTGCACGGATTAACGCAGCAGCAGGCCAAGCAGGAGCTGGGGGCACTCATCGCCGCCTGCCGCCGTGAACATCTGTTCTGCGCCAGCGTCATGACCGGTCATGGGAAGCATATTCTGAAGCAGCAGACGCCGCTGTGGCTGGCCCAGCATCCGTGGGTGATGGCTTTTCATCAGGCGCCGAAGATGTTTGGCGGTGACGCCGCGCTGCTGGTATTGATTGAGATTGAGGAGTGGCAACCGCCTGAGTTGCCATAAAAGGGGCCGACGGGATCGGCCCAGAGACGTCAGATCGCTTTCGCCAGTTTTTTGGGACTGACCTGCCACAGCAATTTACCTGCGCTTGCCGCGGGATCGAACTCCACGCAGGCAATGGCGGAAGTGGCAAACATGGGCGGTGCTTCCTGTGGGCACAGTTCAGAGACTAAATACCCTACCAACGGTAAATGTGAGATCACCAGCGCCGATTTCACGCCTTCATTCGCCAGCGCCTGCAGATAGCACCCTACCATCTCAGGATCGCCACCCGGCGTTAACTCCGGCAGAACGTCCTGGCCTTCCGGCAGGGGAAAGGCTTCACGCACCGTCGCGAGCGTTTGCTGCGCGCGTAAATAGGGACTCACCATTACTCGCTCAATGTCCGGCGTCTGGCTGTTAAGCCAGTTGGCCATTTGACGTGATTCGTTGCAGCCACATAAGGTCAATGGCCTGACTGAATCACTGGCTGCTTCCAGAGCCGCATCGCCGTGACGCATGATAAAAACTTGCATAAAGCACCGCTGTTGTTTGTCGACATCGCCCGACGCGTAGCGCCTGACTCTTCACTCTGCGAATGAACGCTGTGTTTTACCCTAATGGCTTCAGTATAGTCAACCGGTTGTTTATTAAATAAGCACTTCTCAGAATCATGCTGCGCCGCACACTCTGGCGGCGTTTTTCTAAGCCGCTGAATCGGATTGGTTATTCCATTTTCAGCAGAAATGTAAAATTTCGTCTATTTTTTAGCCACCTCAATCAGCGCGTCACAGGGTGTAAAACGTTCCCCATGTTGCTGCGTAAGCCGGGTTAATCTGTTGACCATTTCCGCCGCGCCCAGTTTGTCCATGTAGTGGAACGGACCACCCAAAAATGGCGGAAAGCCGATGCCAAACACGGCACCGATATCGCCATCGCGCGCGCAGCGGATCACCTGCTCGTCAAGACAGCGAGCCGCCTCATTGAGCATCATCATGACACAGCGTTCAGCAATCTGTGCCTCACTCTGCCTGGCTTTCGGTGTGACCTTCAGCAAAGTATAAAGTGAGGCGTCAGGTTTTTTACGCTGCCAGCGCGCCTGGTCATAGCGATAAAAGCCTTTGCTGTTTTTACGTCCCTTGCGGCCATCTTTCAACACCGCATCAAACGCGGCCGGCGCGGCAAAGCGTTCGCCATAGGCCTGATGCAGGATGGGACTGATTTTACTGCCGACGTCGATACCCACCTCATCCAGCAGCTGAATCGGGCCGACCGGAAAACCAAACTTCACCAGCGCCCGATCAATATGGTCGATGGGTTCGCCCTCCAGCAGGCAGCGCATCGCTTCATTTATATAAGGCGTCAGGATGCGGTTAACATAGAAACCCGGCTTGTCCGCCACCACAATCGGGGTTTTGCCCTGGCTGCGTGCCAGTGCCACAATCGTCACCAGCGTTGCGGTTGAGGTGTTCAGATGGGGAATCACCTCCACCAGCGGCATTTTTTCGACCGGACTGAAATAGTGCAGCCCGATGACGTTTTCCGGACGCTGCGCTTTGGCGGCGATCTCTTCGATCGGCAACGAAGAGGTGTTTGAGGCAAACAGCGTGTGCGGCTGGCAGTGTGCTTCCACTTCGCTCACCATCTGCTGCTTCAGCGCTAAATCTTCGAATACGGCTTCGATCACCACATCACGCTGTGAAAAGCCCTGATAATCGGTGCCGCCCGTGATACGAGCCATCTGCTGTTGACGCTGTGCCGGCGTCAGCTGGCGTCGTTTAACCTTTTTACTCAGCAGCTCCCAGCTGGTTTTCAGCGCATGGTTTACCCCTTCCAGGCTGATATCTTTGATGCGCACCGGCAAGCCCGCGTTGATGGCGGTGACGCTGGCAATGCCGCCGCCCATCAGGCCACCGCCGAGAATAGCGACGCTTTTCACCGCGGCAGGCTCCGCGTCTCCGCCCCGCTCTTTCTTCATGGCCGTTGTCGCGAAGAAGATGCCGCGCAGCGCAACGGATTCTGGCGTCATCGCCAGTTCACCAAAGGCACGCGCTTCAGCATCATGTCCTGCCCGGCTGCCCTGTTCCAGCCCGATGCGCACCACCTCAATAATGCGATTTGCCGCCGGATAATTGCCCTGGGTCTTGGCAGCTGTCTGACGGCTCGCCAGGGCAAACAGTGCCTGACGGCCAATCGGGCCATGCAGCAGACGGTCGCGCAGCGGCAGCGTTCGTCCGCTGACCTTGCCCTTTTTCACACGGGCGATGGCGGTCTCCAGCAGAATCGCCTGCGGCACCGCGTCATCAACCACACCCAGCTTACGTGCCTGTTTAGCCCGCAGCGTTTTGCCGGTCAGAATCAGCGGCAGCGCCTGCTGCACGCCGATTAAGCGTGGCAGCCGCTGAGTGCCGCCAGAGCCTGGCAGCAAGCCGAGCTGTACCTCCGGTAATCCGAGCCGGGTTTTATCATCCAGCGAACAGATACGTGCATCGCAGGCCAGCGCCAGCTCCAGTCCGCCGCCGAGGCAGGCACCGTGGATGGCTGCAACCACCGGGAACGGCAGCGCGTCGAGCGCAGCCATCACTTCCTGGCCCTGTTTTGCCAGCGCTTCAGCTTCCTGCGCGCTCTTGCAGCGGTCGATCATGCTGATGTCCGCACCCGCAATGAAGTTATCCGGCTTGCCGGAAATCAGCACCAGGCCAGCCAGCTTTGGATCGCGCCGCGCCTCCGCAATAATCGCGATGATCTGACCGGCAAATTCCGCTTTCAGGGTGTTCATTTTCTCATCAGGGACATCAATCGTGATGATGCCGACGTGATCCAGTCGCATCTTCAGATGAAACGCATTCTGCTCCATTATTCGGCCTCCAGAACCATTGCCGCACCCAGACCACCTGCTGCACAGGCAGTGACCAGTCCTAACCCGCCACCCCGGCGGCGTAATTCGTTCAGCGTCTGGGTAATCATGCGCGCGCCCGTGGCGGCGAAAGGATGACCATAGGCGATTGAACCGCCCAGCACGTTAAAGCGCTCTTCATTCACTTCGCCCAGCGCATGCGGACGATTCAGTACCTCACGGGCAAAGCGCTCATCGCGAAACATCTGCAGGTTGCTCAGCGTCTGGGCGGCAAACGCTTCATGCATATCGATCAGCGTCAGATCGGCCAGGGTCACGCCAGCGCGATCCAGGGCCAGTGGTGAAGCGTACGCCGGACCCAGCAGCATATCCTGCTGCACCCCGATAGCGGAAAAAGCGTAGCTGCGCAGATAACCCAGCGGTCTGATACCCAGCTCGCGGGCGCGGCCCTCGCGCATCAGAATCACCGCGGCCGCGCCGTCGGTGAGTGGCGTACTGTTCGCCGCAGTAACACTACCGTGCTGGCGATCAAATGCCGGACGCAGTCGGGCGTAATCCTCCGCTTTGGCATTCATACGGACGTTATTGTCCTGATCGATAGCGGTTTTCCACGGCGGCACAAAAGCGGCCATCACTTCCTGATTCAGTACCCCGGATTGCCAGGCTCGGGCGGCATGCTGATGGGATCGCAATGCCAGCGCATCCTGTGCTTCACGGGTAATGCCGTGACTCTTCGCCATCTGTTCGGCTGTGTCGCCCATGCGCAGGCCAGTGGAATACTCCGCCACTGCGGGTGGCACCGGCAGCAGATCGCGTGGGCGCAGACGTCGCAGGATCTGCAGTTTCTGCCCGAAGCTGCGGGCTTTATTGAGATCCACCAGCGCACGCGCCAGCGTTTTACTGACACCGATTGGCAGCACTGAAGAGGAGTCAGCCCCACCCGCGATGCCCGCAGAGATGGTGCCCGCCATCAGACTTTCTGCCACATTCGCTACCGCCTGAAAACTGGTGGCGCAGGCACGGCTGACACTGTAAGCGTCGGTATGTACATTCAGCCCGCTGCTTAAAACAATTTCCCGCGCAATGTTCGGCGCTTCCGGCATCTGCACGACCTGCCCAAAGACCAGTTGCTCTATCACTTCAGCGGGAAGTTCACTGCGCGCCATTAATTCGCTGACCACCATACGTCCCAGTTCAATGGCGGGAATGCCATGAAAGCCGGTCGCCTGGCGCAGGAAAGGGGTGCGTAACCCATGGGTTATTGCGATGCGTTCACCATCACGCGTCAGCAGCGGCTGCGCTTTGCTCATTATTCTCACCTGTGGCTGGGACTGTGGCATCATTGCCTGAAGAGGTCTGACCTGATCAGTGTTAACCACAAGCGGGTGAGCCGCCAATATCGGAAAGGAAAAAGTGCGAAGGGAAACACGAAAATGAAAAACGCCGCATGTACGCGGCGCTTAGAGATTTAACGCAAACCGAGCTGAAAAATCAGGGTTTCAGCCTGGCAGCTGAAGGTGAAATCGACATCGAGCTGTACGCCCTGATTTACTTCGCTGAAGCGCGATTCAATCACACAGGGTTTTGATTCAACCTCACGCGCGCGCTGGGTAAGTTGCGCTAATTTCGCTTCCGCATCGGCACGCTGAGCAAACCATTCTGACCAGCTTGCAGTGCAATCGGTGTTATCCATCACTGTGCCCACATCAACACAGCAACAGGCTGCGGTTTCGGTCGCACTGCATTTTTTAATGGCATCAGTCATTTCATTCTCCTGACCAGCATTCTGGCGGTTTGCGCGATTTTATGACCGAAATTTTACCTGCTTGCCCAAAAATGCGCCACGCGTATGGCCCTAAGTGACGAATATCACAATAAAAATTGATCCAGAACAAACTGGAATCGGTATGCTGTGCAGAATTAGGGCTGTTTTGTTAAGCAGATCGAATTTTAAGCGATCAATTCTGAAATATTTGAAAAACAATATTGCAACATGCACACAGGTCGGACCTATACTCTCCGCACTGGTCTGATATGTGCGCTTTACATCAGTCCCTACAATCCGCCGTCCTTTGTTACGCGACGTTATAGCGTTAAATAATAATTCACATGAGGTTGTGGTCATGAACCATAAAAACCTATTTGCAAAGTCAGCCGTGGCGGCTGCAGTGGCGCTTGTCTCTTCACACGTTTACGCAGCTGGATTTCAGTTAAATGAATTCTCTACGATTGGTTTAGGTCGCGCATATTCAGGCGAAGGGGCAATGGGCGATACGGCGGCGTCAGCCAGCCGTAACCCGGCGACGATGGCATTAATGGATCGTCCTGAATTTTCACTCGGTGCGGTTTATATTGCGCCAGATGTCAACATCAGTGGTCGCAGTCCCAGCGGACGCAGCCTGGATGCCAATAATATTGCCCCGAATCAGTGGATCCCCAATATTCATTACGTTCAGCCTATTAACGATCAGTGGTGGATTGGCGCATCTGCAACGTCAAATTATGGCTTAGCCACAGAGTTTAATAATGGCTACACCGCAGGCGGTTACGGGGGTAAAACCGACCTGATGACCGGCAATTTCAATCTCAGCACCGCCTATCGTCTGAATGATCATTTTAGTGTGGGTGTGGGTTTTGATGCGGTTTACGCCAAAGCCAAAATTGAACGCTATGCAGGTGAATCAGGCGCGAGGCTGGGTATTCCGGCTGATACCCAGGTGGCCCATCTGAAAGGCGATAAGTGGGGCTACGGCTGGAATGCCGGTGTCCTGTATGAAGTGGATGAAAATAACCGCTTCGGCTTTACCTACCGTTCAGAAGTTAAAATTGATTTCGATGGCGATTACAAGAGCAACCTCTCATCACGGCTGAATGCGTTTAATGATCCGACCGTGACCGGTGTTCCTGATGGCACCAACGGCACGACCGTTCCGGGGGCATTAACCCTGAATCTGCCGGAGATGTGGGAAGTGTCGGGCTGGCATAGAGTGGCACCGCAGTGGGCGGTTCACTACAGCCTGGCGTACACCAGCTGGAGTCAGTTCCAGGAGCTGAAAGCGACCGGTTCAAACGGCCAGACGCTGTTCTATAAAGATGAAAGCTTCCACGATGCGTACCGCATTGCGCTGGGCACGACCTATTCCTACGACAAGAACTGGACTTTCCGTACCGGTATTGCGTTTGATGACAGCCCGGTGCCAGCAGATAAGCGTTCTATCTCTATTCCGGACCAGGATCGTTTGTGGCTAAGTGCCGGTACCTCTTATGCCTTTAACGATAATGCCTCTGTTGATTTAGGCATCTCTTATATGCACGGACAGAAAGTGACGGTGAAAGAAGGTCCTTATACCTTTACCTCTGAAGGTAAGGCCTGGCTTTACGGCGCGAACTTTAACTACAAGTTCTGATGAAATAGCACGATCAAAAAGGGCGACTCTGGTGAGTCGCCCTTTTTTGTGGCGGCGGGTCGCTGGCTGGCTCAGGGAGCATGCGCCCTTTGCAAAGACGCAAAACCCGCCATACCTGACTGCTCAGCGCGGGCGATTACGCACCTCATCCCTGAGATGCGCCCGCTTCCGGGCCAACGCTTTGCGTTGTTTAAAAACGCTCCCGGCGTCTTTATCCATGGCCCGCGATGCTTTGTTCCGGGCGTATGCTCCCATCACTTCAGCTGCTGTGCGCTCTGCAGAAAAACACAGCGACACGCAGGCAGGGGATCCTGCACTTACTGCGCGTCGATATCCTTCAGGTCATCCTGAATCGCGGCTGCGTTAGGGTTGTCTTCCGGCTTGAGCTTGCCACCGCGCGCCAGGAAGTCGTGACGCTGGAAGTAAGCGTTACGAATAAAGGCGTAAGGATCGCTCTGCTGTTTCAGGATCGCATCGGAATCCAGCAGCTGCGCACGGGTCTCGATCCCTTCAAGCGTCCATTTACCGATCGACATCGGCCAGGTCAGCCAGCCAAGAATCGGATAGAGGGTATCAACGTAGTCGCCGCCATCCTGACGAACCGTAAAGCTGCCATAGGCAGGCAGTTCAACGTAAGGACCATAGCCAACGCCGTAATGACCCAGCGTAGTACCGAAACGGTGCGGCTCTTCACGCGCCAGTTCCGGGTTCGCTTTACCGGCAACGTCAATGAAACCGCCCAGGCCCAGCACGCTGTTCAGGAAGAAACGGGTAAAGTGAATACCCGCATCGCGCCCGTCACCCACCAGGATGGCGTTGACCATGCTGGCAGGTTCTTCCAGGTTGCCAAGGAAATTGCTCAGGCCGGTACGTGCCGGAACCGGCACATAATCGCGCCAGGCGACAGCGACCGGACGTAACACATACGGATCCAGCACATTGTAGTTAAAGTTAAACATCGTGCGGTTAAAGCCTTCGAATGGATCGCTGCGCCCGGCAGGATCGCTATTCGCGGGCTTTGAACTGGCACAACCCACCAGAAGGACGCTGGCCACAGCCAGGCTGGTCAGGCGATAATTCATTCCAATCTCCCTGTGCGGATGAAAAAGGTCTACCCATCGTTCAGGTCACAGCCCGGAGTCGAATCGGCTTACCCGATGAGCATAGCTGACTTTGTGCCAGAGGCAGCAGGCAATGGCACGCATCATTGTTAACATTATCAATTTTTACGTTCAGGGAAGCTGCTTATTGATCTCTACCGCGATGGACTGATGCCCATCCCAGGGCGTTACGGCGCTCAGCCCCAGCCAGTCACCCGGCTGCGGATTGGCGCTGCCATCGCGTGAAACGCGCACCCTTACTGCGACCTGATGCTGCGCCGAAAGCAGGCGATCTGGCATCATGGCGTTACTGTCATCGAGCGTCAGCGTCAGCGGGAAATGACTCAGCGGCATCCGCTTAACCGCCACCGGCACGGGTGAATCCCCGTCAGAAACCGAAATATACAACACTCCGTCTGGCGGTAACATTTTTTCTGCCTCAGGTGTCAGCGTCACGGTCAGCGCCAGCTGACGACTCTGCTGCCCTGCCTCACTTCTGGCCTTTTCAATGCTGCGGGCGATCATCGCGTGCCGCTTGTCATCGGCAGGCAACAGAGCTAAAAGCGTCTGCCATGCGTCGATAGCCTGATCGTATTGCTGCTGTCCGTAAGCATTAAACGCCAGCAGGCTCAGCGTCCGCAGGTTGTGCGGATCTGCTTTCAGCAATGATTGCAGCAGCAGTGACGCCTGCCGGTTATCCTGCGGGTCAGAAGATCGCGTCAGAACCTCTGCATAATCCTGTTTGAGCGCCAGATCGTTGGGGGCCAGCTGTAAAGCATGCTCAAAGGCCTGACTGGCGATCTCTGTATTATTCAGCACCATGCCGAGCCGCCCCAGCATCGTCCAGTCGGCCAGATTATCCGGTTCTGTTTGCAACGCGGTACGCAATCCGAGCTCTAAACGCGCCAGCTCTTCCATGCTCAGCGGTTTAGCGCCAGGGTCCATCAGACGGGCACGCAGCTCAGGATACGCCTGCTGCACCTGCATCCAGCCAGTGAATTGTGCCAGGCCGCCGGTTTTCAGATAAGTGCCCAGCGAGACCGCAATCAGTACAATCAGGCCTGGCAGCAAAATCCAGCGGCTGCTGGTGTGTGATTGCATTGCCTGTGACGGCGGAATATCCGCCAGTAGTGTCTGCTGTAATTCCCGCTCCATCAGCGGACGTTCAGCGACCACGCCCTGCGCTTCATCCTGCGCCAGCTCATCTATGCGCTGATGGTAGAAGCGCTGATTAAGACGATCGCGATCGCCTGTGCTGGCCTGACGTTGCCGCCAGCCCGCCGCCATAAACAGCGTGCAGGCTGCCAGCAGTAACAGAAAAAGGGTGATCCAAAATGCACTCATTACGGCTTCCTGTCTGACTTCAGTAGCGCATTAAGACGCTGTTGCTCATCTTCATCCAGCTCGCTGCGGGTTTTACGCTGACGGCTGCGCAGGATGATCACCGCGCCGCCCAGTAGCGCAAACAGCGCCGGGCCCGCCCAGAGAATCAGGGTGGAGGGCGTGACCGGTGGCGAATAGCTGACGAAATTGCCGTAACGCGCCACCATATAGTCGATGATCTGCTGGCGACTCTGGCCCTGCTTCATCAGCTCGTAGACCTTTAATCGCATGTCGGCGGCAATCATGGCATTCGAGTCGGCGATGCTGTTGTTCTGACATTTCGGACAACGCAACGACGCAGTCAGGTCACGGTATTGCTCTTCCTGGGCTACCGAGTCAAATTGCAGCGTGTCGATGGTCGCCCAGAGATTGATGCTGAACAGCAGGCCGCAGAGCAGTAACAGCGTTCTCATGATCCCGCCTCCGCGCTGTATTTCATCCACAACGGTTTCACTTCCTGCTCCCAGACACGCACATTCAGATCGCCCGCATGGCGATAACGAATGATTCCTTTGCCGTCGATCAGGAAGGTTTCCGGCGCGCCATAGACACCAAGATCGAGTCCCAGCATACCGTTGCCATCATAAAGACTCAGCGCATAGGGATTGCCCAGCGTGTTCAGCCAGTTAACGGCCTTGCGTCGATCGTCTTTGTAGTTCAGCCCCACCACGCGGATGCCCTGCTCCGCCAGCGTATTCAGATACTGATGCTCTGCGCGGCAGGTCGGACACCAGGTCGCCCAGACATTCAGCAACATCGGCTTGCCATCCGTCAGCACATGCTGATCGTAGATTTTGCCCGGCTGATCCAGTGCTTCCAGCCGGAACAGCGGCACCGGTTTGCCAATCAGCGCAGATTCGAGTCGGGTCGGATCGTCACCCTCGGCATTGCGGGTCAGCTGCCACAGCAGCGCCGCCGCCAGCAGCAGAAACAGCATCAGGGGAATGAACAGGATTTTCTTATTCATGTCCGCGCCTCCGTTTCCGCTTTTTTGCGCGAACGGTAGCGGGGATCGAACAGGCAGAATAGGCCACCCAGCGCCATCAGTGCGCCACCGAACCAGATCCAGCGAACAAAGGGTTTGTAGTAAATGCGCACGGCCCAGCTGTCATCATCCAGCTCTTCGCCCAGCGCCGCATAGAGATCGCGGCTGAAACCGCCATCGATCGCCGCTTCAGTCATCATGGTGCGGGCAGCGGTGTAAAAGCGTTTTTCCGCCTGCAGTGTTGCTTCATGTTTGCCGTTGCGGGTGACATCAATAATACCCATGCCGCCGCTGTAGTTCGGCCCCTGCAGATTCTGCACACCACGGAAGACAAAGTGATAGTGATGAATATCGACACTATCGCCTGCTTTCATCCGCACATCGCGCTCCACGCTGTACTGCGTGCTGAATGCAATGCCAATCACCGTGACCCCTACGCCCAGATGGCCCAGCACCATGCCCCAGTGACTGCGTGACAGATGACGTAATCCGGCAAAGAACGGGTGACGATGGGTGGCGCGTTCGTGCAGCTCCAGCAGTGTCAGTACAATAATCCAGAGCGACATCAGCAGGCCAACCACGGTCATCGCCTCAATGCGATCCTGCAACCACCAGGGAATGATCATGGAACAGGCCAGGGTCACGATCAGCGCCAGTGCCAGCCGTTTTGCCAGCTTTTGCGGTTCATCGCGACGCCAGCGCACCAGCGGTCCGATTCCCATCAGTAGCGCAAACGGCGCCATCAGCCAGCTGAACATGGTGTTGAAGAACGGCTCGCCGACCGAAATGCTGCCCAGCCCCAGTTGCTTATGTACCAGTGGCAACAGCGTGCCGAGCAGGACCACCAGCATCGCGGCAATCAGCAGCACATTATTGCCCAGCAAAAATGATTCGCGCGACCAGGTTTCATTCTGTACCCGGCCACGCACCTGCCCGCCTTTGATGGCGTAAAGCAGCAGCGAACTGCCGATGACAATCACCAGAAACGCGAGGATAAACATCCCGCGCGCCGGATCGGAGGCGAAGGAATGCACCGACACCAGCACCCCGGATCGCACCAGGAACGTCCCCAGCAGGCTCAGCGAAAACGCCGTAATCGCCAGCAGCACAGTCCACGCTTTGAAGGTGCCACGCTTTTCAGTGACCGCCAGCGAGTGCATCAGGGCGGTGCCCGCCAGCCACGGCATAAACGACGCATTTTCAACCGGATCCCAGAACCACCAGCCGCCCCAGCCCAGCTCGTAATAGGCCCACGCCGATCCCAGTACGATGCCAATGGTCAGAAAGACCCAGGCCGCAGTCGTCCACGGGCGTGACCAGCGCGCCCAGGCGGTATCCAGCCGGCCAGCCATCAGTGAGGCGATGGCAAACGCAAACGCCACCGAAAAGCCGACATAGCCCATATAGAGCAGCGGCGGATGGAAGATCAGGCCGATATCCTGCAGCATGGGATTCAGGTCATGGCCGTCTATCGGGAAGTCCGGCAGCGTGCGGCCAAACGGATTAGACGTCAGCAGGATAAACAGCAGGAAGCCAAGATTGATCATCCCCATCACTGCCAGCACGCGTGCCAGCGCATCCTGCGGCATACCACGACTGAATATCGCCACCGCCAGTGTCCAGGTGCTCAGCAGCAACACCCACAACAGCAGCGATCCTTCATGTGCGCCCCAGGTGGCGGCGATGCGATAGTAAACCGGCAGCAGGCTGTTAGAGTTGGTGACGACATAGGCAACGGTAAAGTCGTTGCTGATAAAGGCCCAGACCAGCAGTGCAAACGCCGCAGCGATACAGACAAACAGACCCGAGGCCAGCGGACGCGCCATCGCCATCAGGCGGGCATCCTGGCGCACCGCGCCCCACAGTGGATAGCTGCTCAGCAACAGGGAGAGGCCCAGCGCCAGGCAGAGCAGAAAGGTTCCGATTTCGGGCATCATGATGATTTATTTCCCACCTGATAGCGCGACTGCGGGCCGGTTTGATCACTCTTCATCGCGTTTTCAATCTCCGGCGGCGTATATTTCTCATCATGTTTTGCCAGAACCTCTTTGGCGATCACCTGGTTGCCCGCCGCCAGCACGCCCTGCGCGACAACGCCCTGCCCTTCACGGAACAGGTCCGGCAGGATCCCTTCAAAACTGACGCTGACCACACCACGCGCATCATAAAGTTTGAACGACACAGCCAGCGTTTTCGGATCGCGCCGGACGCTGCCGGGCATCACCATGCCACCGACGCGCAGCCGCTGTCCCGCTTCGGGCTTCTCGTGCGCCTCCCCTTTGCCGTAGAGGATTTCGCCTGGGGTATAGAAGAGATCGATGTTTGAGCGCAGCGCATACATCACCAGCGCGGTGGCCAGGCCAAGACCGAGCAGGATCGCCAGGGCCGCATAAAGGCGGTTGCGTCGACGGATATTCACAACTTCTCTCCTGCCGCTTCAGTCGCGGCTTTTTTCGATTTTGCTGCCCGGATGCGACGTTCACGTGCGTCACGCTGGCGAATCTCCGCCAGCAAACGGCGGCGCAGTAACAGGGTATGCAGCGTCAGGCCGATCAGTGAAAGCAACGTGCAGGCCACTGCCAGCCAGACGTAGAAAGCGTAACCGCCCATCGCAAAGAAGGCGTGCCAGGAGGAAAAGGCTGGAGTCATGCCTGCTCCCCCCGCTTCGCCACATCAATCGCCCAGGGACGATGACGTTCGGTTAACAGAATCAGGTTACGCAGTCGCATCAGCGTCAGCGTAATAAAGACCAGCAGATAACCGAGGATTGCCCAGCGCAGCGGCGTGCGCATAACCGGCGCAATCGCCTGCTGGAGAATGCCCGACGAGCCCTGATGCAGGGTATTCCACCACTGCACTGAGAAGTGAATGATCGGCAGATTGACCACGCCGACCAGAATCAAAATACCCGCTGCCCGGCCTGCGGTGCGGCGGTCATCAAAAGCGTGATACAGCGCAATCACGCCCATATAGAGGAACAGCAGTACCAGCTCTGATGTGAGGCGGGCATCCCAGATCCACCACGTGCCCCACATCGGTTTGCCCCATGCCGAGCCGGTGACCAGCGCAATAAAGGTAAAAACCGCACCCACCGGAGCCATGGCGGCGGAAACCAGATCGGCCATTTTCATCTGCCACACCAGGCCGATAAAGGCGGCGATGGCCATTGAAGCATAAACCCCCATCGACCACATCGCAGCGGGCACATGAATGTACATGATGCGGAAGCTGTCGCCCTGCTGATAGTCAGCGGGTGCGTATCCAAATCCCCAGACCCAGCCCAGCAGCAACGCCGCCAGCCCGGCGATGGCGAACCACGGAACCAGTCGCCCCGAAAACTGATAAAGCCGTTCGGGTCTGGCCAGCTGATGTAACGCTTTCCACATATCAAATGCTCACATTAACGATAAAAGAGTGTTGCCGCGTCTTGTACGCGCGGTTATTGCAAAGTGGCTATTGCAACGTGATGCGTAGCGCCGCCGCCGTAGCAAACGGCGCGAGTGTCGCACTGCCCATCAACATAGCGCCAAGAATCGCCAGATAGCCGCCAATCGGCAACCCCTGACTGGCCGCCTCCATCGCCGCACTGGCGAAGATTAAAACCGGAATAGCCAGCGGTAATACCAGCAGGCTCAGCAGCACGCCGCCGCGCCGTAAACCCACCGTCAGACCCACGCCAATCGCACCGAGAAAACTCAGGGTTGGCGTACCCAGCAACAGCGTCAGGGCCATTGCCCGCCAGCCATTAAAATCCAGTGACAGCAGCAGCGCGGCCAGCGGCGACAGGATAATCAGTGGCACGCCAGTGACCAGCCAGTGCGCCACCACTTTGCCGATAACCGTTACCGGCAGCGGCGTCGGCAGCAACACCAGTTGCTCCAGCGAGCCATCGCTGAAGTCATCACGGAACAGACGCTCCAGCGCCAGCAGCGACGCCAGCAGCGCAGCAACCCAGGCAACGCCCGGTGCAATGCGAGCCAGCTGTTGCGGGTCCGGTCCGATACCTAAAGGAAACAGGGTAATGACGATCAGGAAAAACCAGAGTGGATTGACGACATCCGCGCCGCCACGAAAGGCGATGCGTAATTCACGCTGGATGAGGCGAAACAGCATCACTCTGCCTCCACATCGCCGAGGCGAATTTTACGCACCCGCGCTACCTCTGCAGGCAAATCCTGATGGGTGGTCAGGATCACTGCACCGCCGTTATCGGCATGCCGGGCGAACTGCGTCATTAATTTTTCAATACCCGCTTTGTCGATGGCGGTCAGCGGCTCGTCAAGAATCCATACGCGAGCCTGACTGAGCCACAGACGTGCCAGCGCTACCCGACGCTGCTGCCCTGCCGACAACCGGCTGACGGGCACCTCTTCGTCGCCCGTGAGATCGACACTTTCCAGCGCAGCAAAAATCTGCGCATTACTGCAATCGGGATGGTAAAAGCGCAGATTTTCCAGTGGCGTGAGCACGCCTTTGACGCCGGGCTGATGACCCAGATAGAGCATCGCCTGATGCCAGCTTTCACGCTGACGCAGGATCGACTGCTGCTGCCAGCGTATTTCACCCTCTTCAGGACGGCTCAGCCCGGCCAGCAGGCGCAGCAACGAGGTTTTACCGGCACCATTGGGGCCTTCAATCTGCACAATGTCACCTGCGGATACGCGAAATGAGAGCCGCCGGAACAGCGACCGTTCGTCGTATGCACAAGTGAGTGTAATGATTTCCAGCATTGAAGGGGGAGTCGCACCAGCTAAAAGTGGCCGGGATATTACCACAATGTTGCTGTGGGCCGAAGTGTGAGCCAGCGCTCAGTTTCGCTGGTAAGGGATTATTCGTGCGTTTTCATCAGCAGTCTGAATAAAAATGCAGTTCCGAAAAACGTTGTTACGCTTATTCGCATCGGACGTTACATTTCCGGCAAATAAAAAACGGCTACGCTTATAACGTTACAGCACTATCACCAGGAGAAAATATGAAGCCTTCATCAGGTAATGAGCAGGGTCCTAACGACGTAGAGAGCGAAGAGAAGGACAAGGGCACTGACATCGAAGTTGATGAGGAGGCTTTACCCTCCCGCGCGGCTGCGATTCATGAAGAGATTCGCCAGGATGGGGAAAAGGAGCTGGAGCGCGACGGGATGGCGCTGCTCTGGTCAGCTATCGCGGCAGGCTTGTCCATGGGCGCTTCGCTGATGGCCAAGGGGATATTTAAGGTGCATCTGGATGGCGTACCGGGTGCATTCCTGCTGGAAAATCTGGGTTATACCTTTGGTTTTGTTATTGTCATTATGGCGCGCCAGCAGCTGTTTACCGAAAATACCGTTACCGCCGTATTACCGGTGATGCACAAACCCACCTGGGGTAACACGGGCCTGCTGTTACGGTTATGGGGCATTGTGTTGCTGGGTAACCTGATTGGTACAGCGCTGGGTGCGCTGGCCTTCAATGAGATGCCGATTTTTGACGAGGCCACCCGTCAGGCGTTTACCGACATCAGCATGAAGGTCATGGAAAACACCCCAGGCGAGATGTTTGCCAATGCGGTCATTTCCGGCTGGATTATCGCCACCATGGTCTGGATGTTCCCCTCTGCGGGCGGCGCGAAACTGCTGGTGATTGTGATGATGACCTGGCTGGTTGCGCTGGGCGACCTGGCGCACATTGTCGTGGGCTCAGTAGAAGTGCTCTATCTGGTGTTTAACGGCAGCATTAGCTGGCATGAATTCCTGTGGCCGTTTGCCCTGCCGACGCTGCTCGGCAACATCACTGGCGGCACCCTGATTTTTGCGTTGATCAGCCATGCACAGATTCGCAATGACATGAGTGAAGCCGCTGTGGCCAAAGCAAAAGCTGAGAAGCGGAAGCAGGAAAAACGCCGCCAGCGTGAAGAGAAGGAAAACGCGGAATAAATGGCAAGGGCAGACAAGGCTGATTTACCGGTTTTGTCTGCCTTTCAGGCATGCTGGCTGAACCTATGATATTGAGATCAAACCGTCAGGCTGAAGCAGAGAATCTTTTCAGCGTGAACGATCTGCGCGCGTCATGTTTAACCGCGTCCAGTGCAGAAAATCGGGATTGCTGGCGTAATGAGCAAACGCGCGGCAACCTGGTGAATGTTCAGGACTGTTTCGCTATACTGCACGCCGCTGTCCTCTTAGTATAAATGGATATAGCGATTAAACAAAACAAGCATTTGTTTTTTATATAAAAAATTACAATAAAACCCACCATAAAGTACTTAAAAATGTACGCAATAATAAAAATAAATCTTCTTTCGCTAAACTTTTAAGGCTTGTAAGCCGTAAATAATTCGTTAAATTAGAATAAAAAACGGATTTATTTATGACTACCGTGTTTTATCAGCCAACCGCATTTGCTGCCTGCGATTCGAAATGGTCTATAAACGGCTTCGAAATCAACGACATAAAAGAAGATAAGTTTATACTACATCACTCCCCTAAGACTGGAGAAATGTTAGTTACGCTTATGGCAGGTAGTCACATAGCAATAGTGCTTTATCAAGCACTTTTAAGTGGACTGATAACGGGGCAGCAGTTCTACAACCTGTTCAATATGTACGACCCATATTTCGAACTTGAATACGACTCTGTGACTTTGACGCTGTCTAATGGCAACCTAAAATCTAAGCCTCATGTCTACTATCCCAGCCATAAGGCTAACGGTATCTACTCCTTTGGAAGCGGGGGTTTTTACGCTGGCTCGTTTTTTTATCACGCCGCTGTTTATGCGCATAAGAAAAGGAATAAAACTCCTCCAAGGGCTTTTTCTCATTCGTGTGGCATAATCTGCGCAATGAATTATGCTTATAGCCAAGATGGTTGTTCTGGTGGTAAAGTGCACAAACTTGAATGGGTTCAAAATTCAACCGTTCATGGCACAATGCTTCCAATTGACGATAAATACTTTATAAATCTTAAACTTACCCTTGTGGAGACTATGAGGGAGACACATGACATGTACACTGAAAAAGCGGAAAACCAAGTAGTAGCTTCATTGGCTGACAAAAAACGTACGCTGCAAGAGAAGCGTTCTCGTGGACAGGCTATAGCTAAAACTCAGGCAAATAATCATGCAACTAAGATGACAGTATCTACTGTCGTTGATCACCTTAAATGGTTTGAATCTTTGTAAGATCGCTTTTGCCTTTAACATAGTCATGGAATTTAAAGGTTAAAGGGGTGTCCCCCTCCACCTAGAAATTACTAAATAAAAGCAGCTACTTATAGCTGCTTTTTTTACGACAAATATCCCAATCAAGTTAAATCGTAGGTCGGAATGGCTCATAAACAGCCAAGACTTGAGCCGTCACCTTACCCAGTAAGATAATCCCTTCCAGCCCTTCTCCGTCGATCGTCTCACCGTCCAAGGTAATGATGCCCGTTCGGAATAGCCTTCCCAGCTGAGGGAACTCACCGAGCTGGAATGCGACCTTATCGCCCGGTTTTGGCTTCACTGATTTGTCGGCCAGAACGAACCCGTCCGGCGTCTCAATCAGAATCATGTTGTTGCGGTGAGGCATCAATATGTCGTTCAGGTCGATGCGCTTTTCAACATAGTCACTTGCAGGTGATGGAAATCCCATAGCTACCTCACGTATCCCATATTGCGGAGCGCCCAGGTCTTGTTCTCACTCTGCTCCGTGACCAACTCGAAGAAGAAGTTCTGATAGTACCGTATCCACCGGTTGCACTCCTGCAGCGTCCATACGTGGTTCACATCGTCCAGGTGCTTCTGGAATGCAGCTGTAGTGACTATCTGCCGCCCCTTACTGTCTTTTTTTATTGCAGCCATGAATGCGCCGCGTATGTCGCTCTCTCTTGCCATGCTAAATCCTCCTCTGATAAGTACTGTATGGATAAACAGTAATATCGATCGATGGGTTTGATCAAGTTGAAGTGAGCCACAGATTTGTAAAGGGCATGACAGTAAAGGATATTTTTGGTTGGCGGCTTCGGCTGGGGGTGACTAACATCAAATTACCCACCCCGTAGCCTGCTCAGACAGGAGCGGATGAGTCATTGCCCGGTCGCCGGGCTTTTTTATAGGTGTGTATATATGACTGATGATAAGATCGAACCTAGCTAACTTTAACAACTTTAACTTATGGAATAGGTAGTCATGGCTGAATATAAACGCAGAGGTTTTTTGTTTGGATTGTTAATTATAAGTGCCATGATTATTATTTCCTCATCCATAAAATATATCGATGTCAGTAAAAATGAAGCCATTGAGAATATTGAGGCGTCCTATCACTCATTGCTTATTGCAAAATCTCTGAATGAAGGCTCGATAAGTGAACACCACCTTTTGCCCGTGGTAACTCAGGGTGGTGATATAAATAAGGGTATACCCTGGGGTGCGGCAGTTCGTGATAAGTCAGGCTCGTACATATACACAAGCTTCCCATCGGTTGGTTTTTTAGCTCCAGCTTTATTCATAAAAGCACTTGGCTTGAACTATTCAATAATGAACCTTTTGGTTTTAAACCTCATCATTCTGGCATCATCATCTTTGATATTTTTCTTCACATTGTTAAAAGTGTTCAAGCCACAAAATCAAACCCAAGCCATTTTAATAGCATTGGCGTGCTCTCCATTGATTTTATCAAGAGAGTCTTTGGCTTCTACAGGGTTACTATATTGGCCTCAATCACTTAGCCAACTGTTTATTGCTACATTGGTTTTTTCAATCTGCAAGTTAATTGCAAGTAATAAAAATGCATGGTCAATAGCATCAGGAATTTCCTTATGCCTTCTGTGCATGACGGAGTGGACCGGTTACGTTATTGGCGGTCTATCAGCAACCTACTTTTTGGCAAGTAAAAAAAGAAGAGACGTAAGGTTAGCTTTTACCTTGCTGGCATCAATGTTCGTAGCTGCTGTGACATTCGCTACTCAGCTATACATGACTCTTGATCTAGGAGAGTTTATTTCGGCTTCGATTGCGAGATTCTCAGTAAGGAGTGGTGGCGGAGCGGATTTCAGGGCCTTGCTTGCTGGATATTACCAGTCCTACAGTTTGTTTTTGATTGTCATCCCTGCGTTTACAACTTCAAAATTAATGAATAAGGGAGTGCGCAACGACTTAGAAAATCTAATGGTAATTTTGTTGGCATTTTCTTTGATTGAGAACATAATCCTCGCGCAGCATGCAACGAGTTACACGTTTGATAGATTAAAGCTTTCATTTATCATTTCAATAATGATGTGTCACATCTTTCTGGTCAGTAAAGGGAGATGGCTCTTTGCGTCAATGACTTTAACTATTATCTCTTGCATCTTATCATTTGCCACATATCGATCTGATGTTGGCCAGTTCAGAAACTGGAAGGATGCGCAAACAGCCAATGTTGCCATAGCGAATAAAGCGATGGCCGTTGAAGGTTATGATTGCGCATCAATCTACAATAGCACCCGAGTAAGAGCTTACCTTAACTTGATTATGGGACGTTCTGTATGGGAGAGGCTGCCAACTGAAAATGAAAAGAACGATAAAGGTGAATGCCCGATTATTGTAATAAACGGGGATATACCATTTAAAGACCTCCAAAGAATAACATCCATTGATGTATATAGAGGCGGCTTACTAGAAAGGCAAATACACTAATTAAAGATATGAAGGGCAGCATTGATGCCCCATTCATATTTAATACTATTAAACACCAGAAGGTTAGCGTTTAATTATGACTTGGGTTTTTCAGGCCATGTGACCTGATTTGACGTATTAGCATCAATACGATTAAGCAGCACACGATACTTTTTCCATAAAGGCAAGGATGCAGCTTCATCCTCTGTTGCCATCTCCAGATCAACAGCATCTTGGAGGACTGATATCTTTTGGTTTGCTTCATCCATCAGCGCAGACTTGAGGTTTAGGTTTCCTGTCAGCGCATACGCGTCCTGAGCTGCCTGCTGTTCTTTAGTAAGCGGAGGCGCTGAGAATGATTTCCCGTTATAAAGATATCCAGCATTTACCGATGAGTCCTCATCCAGAGCCATCAGCTCAGCTTTATCACCATAGCCTGCTTGCTTTACGTCATATTCTGTCTCACCATCCCATGCGATGATGTTTTGTACCACACCCTCAACGACGATTGCGTAACGGTCACTCATTATGCGTACTCCTCAATAATAACCAGGCCATCCGCACCAGCGCCTGAGCCTCTTGGCGTGCCACCTGATGGATACGAAGCTCCTGCACTTGCACCGCCAGGGTATCCACCGTTATCACTACTGGAGCCTGTTCGGGCCACACCCGCAGAGCTCGCGAATGCTGCGCCCCCCTGGCCGCCAATACTCGTAATTGCTGATCCTTGTCCGTCCTGTCCTTTTACAAGCAAAGAAGCAGTAGCCTTTGAAGAGGTTGGGGTTCCGCCGATTGCAGCAGCAACAGCACTGCCGCCACCGCCGCCTTTAGCAGTAACTCCAAGCAATGGAATCAAGGTGTCCCCTCCAGCCACTCCTGAAGCTGAGCTATTTGCCGGCACTGCTGTGCCTCCCTTGCCAACGGTAATAGGAATTGATGTCAGACCCGACAAATCTATCGTAACCTCGACATAAGCCCCGCCTGCACCGCCTGCCGCGCCTACTCCTGCGGTTGCTGTTCCGGCGCCTGCCCCCCCTGCACCCCACGCCCTCACACGCACTTTTTTTGTTCCAGCTACAGGAACGTAATTACTGGTTATTGGAAATGACTGGATATTGAGAAGGCGACCCGGTCCTGTAAGCGACTTGATTGCTGCGACAAGCTGTGCATTATTTGTTTTTGCCAGGGTAATGCCGGCAGCTTCGATAACGGCTGCGATCTCCTCCTGGACGGAATCAAAAAAGTCAGCGTCCAGTGCGGTCGGGAGCTCACCTGTCTGCGGGTTACCGCCGGTGAATCCGTTTTTTCCCGAGCCGAACTTATCTTTCTGCGCGGTTGATGTATCAATACGATGCATGGTTACTCCGGGTATCTGAAAATGACGTAGGTGTGTGACGGGGAAAGCTTGTTAAGAACACACTCAGCGGTCGTGTCTCCCCATGTTCTGATGCTGTCAGTGGCGTTACTGATTGCCGTCATCGGGGTTATCTGAGTTGCAGCAGGCATATTGACCTGCCAGTAGTAGCGCCACTCTTCGCTATACAAAGAATCCGTGCATACTGAGAGACAAGTAAACTGGCTCTTTTTATATCGGGTGATGGTGACGTCTGTGTACCCCAGCGCTTCAAGCTGTTCCAGATAAAAAGCTTCGTTTATTCCACCCGCCAGGTTCAGCTTTGCATCTAACCTTTGCCTGCGCTGCTGAAGCGTCTGAACACCCGGAGGTGCGCAGCTGTCAGGTAATCCGCTGATCTCCTCATACCGGTCGATAAGCTCCGTTACGGAGCGCGGGTCGGTTTCCAGCATCAGTGCGTCACCGCGCCCGTGAAGCACTGCAAGCGAAGGAGCCAGGCCAGTCAGCAGCAGGTCATCGGCATCCCATGCAGGACCACGCGGCAGGAGTGCGCCAAGCATCTGCCGGTACTGCGCCGTTAAATCCATGAGATAGTCCCCACAACGCCCAGCTCACCCTTACCGATAGTGATGTCAGCAGACGGACTGACCAGCGTGTGACTGTACTCGCCGGCTGCGATACTGATTGCCTCGCTGATGCGCGACGGCTTCAGTACACTTTCCGGGCCACCGTCGCGCAGCATCATTGATCGCAGTTCAGCTTCAACGGCATAGCGAACCGCCGTGGTGTCGGGGTTCAGGTGAATCTGAAAGTTAACCGTGTGCGGCGCTGCCGCAAACACATAGATATCGGCGCCGGCCACGGGAGCCCGCGGCTCGATGTAAGCCTGTGCAGCCGCTACAGTTGCGGCGTCCGGAACCGGATTAATCAGGTCGCTGTTAGCCACCATCACACCAACCGTTCCTCGGCCGCTCCAGTGACGGTAAGTCCACGCACGGGTAATGCCCGCAACCTCTTTAGCCCACACCTCATAGTCACCGTCAGCGCCACCCTGCGGCGTCCAGTACCAGCGCTCAATGACACGCGCGCGCCAGACTTCCAGGTCTTCCACGTCAGCACCACCCTGAATGCTGTCCGCTACGCCAGCTGAGGTAAGACCTGTAATCGGGCTCACCAGACGCATAGCCAGACCGTCATCCGTGTTTCCGGCTTTACCCGCCGTATCGCAGACAACAGGCACTCGAAGCACGCCGCCAGCTGATGTGGCCGCTGCTGTAGTGGTGAACGACACCAGGTCGTCACGCTGAATGGTGACCCCTGCGGGTACGGTGATACCGGCTATTGCGACCGCCCAGCGGGCATAGCCTGCCGCTGTCGTGGCTGCTTTGCGCGGGCATCGCTTCATGTTGGCATGGCGGGTAAGCCAGTCCTCATCAGCAAGGTCCGGCAGCAGGTTGCGTGCTAGGTAATCGATATAGCCGTAGACGGTATGCACGGCTGCCGCCTGAACACGCCCGTATACCTCAGCATCAGTGCGCCTCAGCGCTGCCAGCGTCGTATCTGCTGCGAGGCGGGTAAGGATATCGCTGCGAACGGCGGTAATTAACTGAGGGAGTGTCGGGCGGGTAAATCCACTGTCAGCCATTTAGCTCACTCCATAGATCGTTAAATGAATAAGTTGCCCGGTTTCCGTCTTTCTGACTGATGACGATAGCGGCGTTGAGAGTGCTGATACCTGTGCGCTCTGCTGTCACGTCCACGCGCACGGCCACGCCGTCATCGACAAGCCATTGCAGCGCCTGGCTGATGTATTCACGGGCTTTGAGCGCTGTCTTGTTAGTGAGCTTTTCACGACTGAGGAGATAAAGGCGCGATCCGATGCGGTCATTCTGAGTTGTCGGAAAGCTGTCGCCCCACCACCCGTTATCCTGAGTGGGATTATCATCAGCCTCGGCTTTTCGCCAGGAGAAAAGCGAAACAATTACGGCTCTGGTAAGCGGGTCGGTCGGCCAGGTTGCATCCTGCTCAGAGCCATTTACGACGATTATCATGACGCCACCATTTTCTGGGTTGGAGCGTCGGTAGTGCCGCCGCCAGAGCCGTTTTCTTTATGCGTATGATCGTTGTAAGAAACGCGCATCGCTGACATCGTAATACCGGAAGAATCACACTTATCCTTAATTTCACCTGTCGCCTCGATGTCCATTTCAAACCGGGCTTTAGGCGCGTTGGTAAAGGTGATTGGCTTTCCTGCACCGTTGACGATTATCCCCTCGCGCGTGAGCGTGACCGACTGCCCCTGATCGTCATATACCGCCACCTCACCGGACGTCAGGTTTTTGATGCGGTAGCGACGGTCAGAAACGACCAGCACCACACCATGAGAACGGTCACCGTCGAAATAGGCGGCCACGGCCTCAGCTCCGGTCAGGGGCGCCGCGGTAAAGCCGTAAGGCTCCATGTGCTCAATATCGCTTTTCCCCTCGCCCCCGGCCATTTCAACCTGAAGCATCTGGCACTTTGTCGCCGTGTTCAGTCCGCGAACCACGGCGCGGGCCAGCAGGTTAGACAGCGCACGGCCCATACCTGACATCGGGTTTGCCATCAGAAATCATCCTCTTCAGTCTTTTTCTTTTTACGCTTGCCGGGCTTAGCCGGTTCAGGGAGGTAAGCATCCGGCGGTCCGACCCGGATTTCCGTGATAGTGCCGTTCTCATCCTGCTGATAGGTGACCTCAGCGATGACCATCTGGCGATTGTTAAAGCCGAGGATGGGATCGAAGACGATTACCTGCAGGTTAGGTAGCCAGAGTGAGCCGTCACCCTGTCGCCAGCCCTGCACGGTGTAGGTCACTTCATCAGTCCGGGCGGCACGCTGGCGCATCTCAAACTCTGCGCGCGCAGTGCAGGTTGCCGTGGTGGCGTTGCCGGTCTGACGGATAATCATTGGGCGGTAACGCTTCAGTCCGCCATCAATGGTCTTTGAGCGAATTGCAGTGGTTGTCGCCTCGCCAAAATCATCGTCATTTCCCTTTCGCTGACCGGACACCTGATAGTCGCTGAACCGGTCGCGGATGCTCTTTTCGGTATCGCAGGAAAGAATGTTCTCACCCAGAACCAGAGCGGTGTGGGCCTGCTGACTGCCGATGCCGCCGATAACCAGATTGCCTTCTGCGTTGTCGTAGGCCAGCGCCTGTTGCAGGCCCAGCATCTTATTCAGCACGTCCATGACCGTTTCCCCCTGGTCAGCCTGAACGCCCTGTAAAGCACCTGATGCACCGCCTGCATCCACCACGGTAATGCTGAACGGCTTCGCCAGCTCTGCGGCTACCTGTGCAAGCGAGCGACCGGCGTACTGCGACGGCGTGGCTGAGCAGTCGATGAGGTCAGCGGTTTTACTGCGCCCTGAGATTCCCACGCTGATGCTGCGTGCGTCATACCGGACCGGCGTCGCCTCGATGTAGCCGGTCAGCACTTTGTCTGTGCCTATCAGGACTTCAACGAGGTCACCGTTTTTAATCCGGTTACTGCGGTTTGCCTGGTCGGTATCACCCGGCCAGCTGCGGGTAATCTCAACGGTGAAGTCGCGCGCGATACGCTCAATGCCGGCGGCGATCCGGACCGATGTCCAGCCGCCCCACTCTTGCCCGTTAACGCGAAGAATAACGGTGTTGTTCATCGTACCGGCACCCTCAGTGTCTGAACCGGCACAAAGCCGGGATGGCGGATGCCGTTGCGTGCGGTAATGTCACCGGCGCGGGATGCGGAGTCGTACCAGTCAGCGGCCAGCACCAGTGCAGGCATCACCTGTGACGGCATGCGCTCTGTCATGCGCTCGACCTGCTCAAGTCGGGCTGAGATATCCCGGTTAAGGTCAGTCCGCACGGTAACCAGCGCCTGATACAGGCCGTCATCGGAAACTCGCTCCATCTCACGATCAATAGCTTCGTTGAGGCTGTCACGCACCTGAGCCAGGTCATCCCATGTGATGACGGTCCCGCTGTCGGTTGATGATGTGACTCCTGATGAGGCAGAGGCGGTGGTGACGGACGTCAATGAAGCTGAATCTGTAGTCGTCGCTGCAGTGGATGCTGACACTGCGGAGGTGACGCCAGATACCGGCTGGATGTTGGTGACGGCCGGATGCGAAACTCTGACCGGCTGCAATGGGTCCTGCTGGCGCGTGACGGTGCGGTTTGCTGGCTGAGGCAGGTTTGTTACCGCTGCGGACGCTTCACTGATTGCCGTGGTTCGCACCGCCTGCGCCACATAGTTTCGCTGGATGGTCTGCGTCTGAGCCGTTTTGCTGTCGGTATTCCAGACGCCGCGCGGGGCAAGTCCTGAATCGACGGTGACGCCTGTCAGCCCCTTAATCATCGACATCAGGTCGGAAGCGTTACCGGTCAGCCGTGAGCCTGCCCGCCACATGGTCTGCAGCCGGTTGACGAAACTCATGCCGCTGGATGGAGGGCTGAGCAGCACTGATAAATCTCCCTGCAGCAGACGTGAAGCCGCGCTGACACCTGAATCCACATACTGAAAAGCGCTCGTTACGGTACTGAACATGCCGCTGGCCTCATCCAGAACGCCGTCCTGCAGAAAATCAGGCATGCCATCCATACCAAAGGCACCGAAAGCCGATGAAATGGCGTCATCCAGGAATGAAACGGAAGAAGATAATTTCTGGCCGGTTGCCAGACCTGCGGTCGGGAAGGAGAGTTCGCCCGACTCAATGAAGCTGAAACTGACGCGGCACATGCGGCCTTCGTTCTGGGAATGACTGATGCGCACAGCATCGTCCACAACTACGGTCATCTCGCCATAGTAAGGATGAACCAGCGTACAGGAACCCGGCTTTTCAATAGCCTCAATCAGCCGGTTGCGCTGCTCAAAGTAGTCATCACCAATCAGGTATGCCTGCACACTGAACCGGCGCGTCGCACGCCCTAAATCTTCTGCCCACGGCTTGTCGCGATTCGGGTACTCATGCACCTGTACGCGGCGGCCAAAGGTGGCCTCATCTTCATCTACCTTAAACGGGACGCCCCGCAGCGAGGCATCCTGCAGATTGTCTTTCCAACTCATGGCTTACTCCGGGCAATAAAAAACCCGCCGGAGCGGGTTAATGTTTATCTCAGGTGTATCTGTATCGAATAGGAGTCGCCTAATTTTGCGAAGACAGAATCAGCTTTTTCATCATAGGAATCAAATCTCTGAACGCCTTTGAACTTCTCCAGCTTATTTTTGAATATCGCCGGGCTTATTCCGGTAAGGTATTCAAAAGCTTTACCGGCTAAAGCTACGTTAACCTCATTCATTGATTTGTCTTCATTCGCGTAGAAATGAATGCTTATCTTTTCAGCGCATGGCGGCTCATAAACGGTCACGTAAATCTGCGGTCCATACTCTGACTGTTTACTATCATCAAACGCATCCTCAAGAGACTGCTCCTTCCTGAAGGAATACTGGTGTCTTAGCATCCCGCCATCTTTAAAAACCTGCACCTTCTCAGGCTTTTTACCAATTGCAGCTATGAAGTCTTTTTCATTGAAAGCGGGGTAACACTCACTGGCCATTACCCCACTAACAAAAAATAGAGTCATTAGAAACGCAAGCAGGGGCATACGGATGCTTTCCTTAATTTAGAGTCGAGAACCGATTATAACCCACATCAAGGTCAAGCCAGGGAAGATTACCCCCTACAGGAGTTACCCGCATTCCCTGCGGAGCATCTTCAAAACTTACTTTGAGCTCCCCCTGTCTTGCAGGCTCCTTAAGCAATGGCGGCATAGTAAGATTTTGGTTTGCCATTTGCGGATTGCTTGTTGAGTTCTGCCTCTGAATTTTAAACCAGTCTCCAGCCCCCCATTCATCTGCTATCGAATCCCAGAACGGCTTCGATTCGCCACTCTTGGTCACCATCTCAGAAGGAACGGATGGAATTTTACCTGGCAATTTTAGGTTACCTGCGTCGAGATCTTTCTGGTTGTTATACCAGCCGCCAGCTTTCCACCTCTTTTTAAATGATTCCCAGAAGGATTCAGTGCCATCCTTCTGGGTTGCGGCATCAGAAATTTCTTCAAGCTTCTTGAACATATACAGCGCGACGGCTATTGATACTGTCAGAGCACTTAGCTTGCCTATTTTGGTAAGCACAGCGAGAAGACCGCTTGCTTTAGTTGTGGCGGTTGTCAGCGAGCCAATAACCTGAACCGTGAATAATCCGGCCATTACTCCACCAATTCCGGTAATAATGCCGTTCATACCGCCCAGGGACTCTGTCAGGCCGTCTATCTTAGTCCAGACCCTTCCAACTATCGGGCCGAACTTATCCCAGTCAGAAATCAATAAACCGATCCCCAGCGAGGCCAGCCTTAGAAATACATCCATGGGAGAAAGCTTCAGGCCTTGTCCCAAAATACCCAGTGCAAAGTTAATTCCCAGCAGCCCCAACTTCATTCCAACAAAACCGGCCGCGATGCCAAATGCACCACGAATCACTTTCGGGTTTTTGTCAGCAAACTCAGTAAAGCGCTCTGACATGTCACCCAGCCAGCTAACAATCCTTTTTGCATCACCTGAAAATGCACCACCTATTGCCGCAAGACCATTGACTGCTGTACCGGTCAGTGACTCCCAGATATTTGAAAGAGTGTTTAACTGAGCATTTACGCGCTTATTAAGGTCTGCCTGCTTCCCCATTTTCTCCTGAATCTGGTCATAGCCGGTTTTGCCTTTATCAATCAGTGCATTTAGTACCTGCAGTGTTTCAGCGTCATCACCAAATATCTGTTTAATGATGGTGGTTTTTTGTTTGGTTGTTAATGACTGAAGCTTATTCAGTTGCTTGAAAAGATTATCAAGTCCGCCGAACTCCCCCTTACCATCGGTGAAATCCAAATGAATTCCTTTCCGACTGAGCAGCTTATTGGCTGCCTTCATCTTTTTACCGTCAAAACCAGCCTGGAATACTTTTCGGAGCGCGTTACCGGAAGCCTCGCCCTCCATTCCCATCTGATCCATCATCACTGAAATTGGAGCTAAAGCACGGGCCGCCGTCAGGCCATCTTTACTTACCATCTTCATTATGGAGCTGGTTTTAGAGAAAAATGACAGCATGTTGGTATCATCAACGCCCAGATAAAAAGCTTTCTGGATAGTGTCGAATAATCCCATCATATCTTCTGAGGCTGTACCGGTAGCATCCTGCATTTTTGCAGCAAACTCTGCAGCCGCTTCGGGCGTTTTCTTAAGCTGAACCGCCAGATAAGCGGAGGCCTCACCAACACCGCTCAGGATGTTCTGAGCCGGAATACCCTGCCTGACAAGCATCTGCATCATGTTCTGAAAGTCTGCAGTGGTGCCAGGCAGTTTGTTTCCAAGGCCGATAGCCAGCTTGTTGATCTTCTCGAAGTCTGAACCTACTGCGCCGCTGGCGTCCATCATGGCAACTTTCAGGCCTGTTGCAGCGTCCTCCTGCTTGGCAAAAGCAACCAGTGAACCTGTTAGCCCGGCAGCAAGACCGCCTGCCATAGCCATGCCTCCCCTGCCAGCTTCCTCAGCGTCTTTACGGAACCGGCGCAGGTTCTTTTGCATGCGGCCAAGTGCAGGTGAAAGCCTGTCAACGCCAGTAATGAGCGCCTTCAGTTCAAATTCAGCCATTGGCTTTTCGCTCCCGTTCTATCCGGTTCGCCTGGTCGATAAGTAATTGCAGGCTTTTTAAGTCCTCGCTCAGGACTTCCAGAGGATTAATGCGCCAGTAACTGGCGCAATCGAAGTACAGATTAAGCAGCTCTTTAGCTGTCAGGCCTGAAGGAAAAAACCTGCAACCACCCAGCCAGCAGCATTCAGGTCTGATGGCGACATGTCATCAACTGAGCTGGGTGGGATGCCGCCCAGCTGGCTGATGTATTTAGCCACAACGTGAGCCAGCAGCTTCACTGACTCATCCTGATTCATCTGATACGGATAGCCCAGCTCGCGGACATCCTTACCTGTTGGATCGCGCAGCTCCAGCACATGAATAGTCTCACCGTGTGCCGTAATGGGTTTTGAAAGCTGAAGTTCACTCACTGATAGAATCCTTCTGAGCCGTGGAATTCGAGGTCAACCGTACCCTCTTCCGCATTGTGGTTTGCCTCACCGAACTGGAACGCCTCAGACAGCACGTAAACCATGCCGTTTGCCAGCTCGGCGGTGATGGTCATCTGGTCTGAGTCCATCAGCTTGGTGACCGGGAACGCCTTTGGCACCTTAAAGGTGCCTTTGACGTATGGTGCGCGGTGCGTCTCTTTGTAATCGACGTCACCAGCCAGGCCGATCACGTCATCACGCACTTTGGTGTTCATCGGCACCTCAATGCCGCCGGTCAGCGACAGCTGCTGGCCGTCCACCTTGACGTATGCTGTACCCGCAATCTTTGCCATTACGCGGTCTCCTCGCTGTATTGCAGACGGAACTGATTAAGCAGCGCAAAGACGCGCAGCTGATTGACGTAATCCGGCGGGAACAGGACATCCACGCGGGTCGGGTCGCTGACGTTGCGCTCAACCACCAGATGCTCTTTGAAGAGATCGAAGTTCTCCACAATCCCTGCCCGCTCCATGGTGCGGTAGCTGGCGCACATCTCACCCTTCAGTACTGCAGGCGTCACGATGGCCTGCCCCGGACCGAAGCGTGTACCGTCATTTGCCAGCTTATGGCGCGGGTACTTGCTGGTAATGATGCTTTTCAGCTGACGGATAACATAGGCGCTGGTATGCAGTGTTTCGCTGTCCAGGTAGCTGTTATCAGCGACGCCATAAGCGTTTTTCTGATAGGTGGTGATGTCGCGCTGGATACGCAGCACACCGCTTTCAGCGTAGGCCGTTGCAATGCCGTGCTTCAGCAGAGACTGCTGCTCGGTCAGCGTAAAGCGACTGCCTGCCGGTGCCGGTAATGCGCCGGTAAGCTCACCGGTCTGCGTCGGGCGGGCCGGGTCAGTGCGGATAAACACGGCATTACGGGCAGTACGCAGTGCGACCAGCTCATCGGCAGACGTCTGAACAGCAGGCTCATAACCGGCTACGGTAATGTGCTGATTGTTCATGGTGTCACCAAAGGCAACCAGCTCGGAGAGCGTGCCGACTTTCGCGGTGTAGACGTGGCCGTAAAGCTGACGCGCATAGCCCCAGCGACCGGAAGAGTCGTTCATCTCCAGCGCCAGCGTTGCCAGCGAAGCAGAATCGCTGAACGGCGTTCCAATGAAGTCAAACGGCTCATCACCCATCGCGGCCACGGCCGCAGCCAGTGACGGTGAGCCTGTGCCACCAGACATCGCGGCAATAGCAACGTTAACGCCGTCAGGCGTGGTTTCGCTGCCCACGGTGCCGTAGTAGTTCAGCGCCAGCGGAATGCTGTTTCCGGTAAGCCCTTTATGACGGGCGGTCAAAGTCACCACGCCTGCAGCAGCAGCGGCGGTCACCGGCAGGTCAGCGTCAGCATTAATGGCAGCGGCCAGTGTGGCGGCCACGGTTGCAGGGGTATCGCCCGTTACTACGGCTGCCTGCACACGATCCGCGCCGATATACAGGCTTAGCGAACCTGACGCCTGCGCATTGCCGGTCAGCGTCAGCGTACCTTTGGCAGTCTCGCTTTCCGGCTCAGTTACCGCGATAACCCAGAGCTCACCGAACGGATCGACAGCGCGATAGCGTGCCACCATACGGGCCAACTGGCTGCCACGGCCTGCCACCTTACCCGCTAGCGCGGCAGACGGCATGATGGCAAGTTTGTTTTTAACGATGGTGCTGTCAGCTGAGGCGAGGCCAATCAGCAGCGACGGCCCGCTGCTCTGCGTGGTATTCGCTTCGCTGTTGTCCATTTCGGCCCAGAACAGCGGCACGCGGAGGTCTGACGGAATAGTGGGGAACGAGACTGACATTATTCACCGCCCTTTTTCTTGGCTTCAGCAGCGGGCTTTTCTTCTTCCGCACTGACTTCTTCGACATCACCATCCGCAATGCGGCGGTGCCAGTAGCTGCTCTCTTCGACGTTGCGGCCTTCTGAAGGCAGCAGATCGCCCCGGACAGGGTCAGGAACTGACCGCCCGCGCTTGGGTCTGATTTGCATGATTTACTCGCTGAGGTTGATTTGGGTGTGGTGTTCGATAATGCCGTCAGGACCGTCGCCCGGGTCGATATAGTCAACATTGATGTCGACCATCTTCAGCTCGTCCAGGGCGTCAAGGTCATCCTGCTGGCGCGTGTCCTCTTCGGTGATTTCCCGCGTCAGCATGAATTCAAACTGGTAGTAGAGGCGACCGCGATCCATATCCAGAAGCTGACCGCCGGAATACGCCACCGGGCCAGCGTCTGAATCAGGCTCCCAGCCCAGCAGCGCCTTCCAGATTTGCTGTCGCACATCATGCACGGCGTCATAACCTGCCGCCTGACCGCGCTCGTCGCGCGTATTGTCCAGCACCACGACCACTGCAAAGCCTTCGGTCACGTTCTGCCAGTAGTCGGTCATCGACTTCTGCTCAGCTGTGATATCTTCGGTCGGCACCACATACGCCGCCGGCAGCTTCATTTTCCCCGTTTCGGGGATGGACTTGAATTCGGCCGCTCCGGCCACGTTGCCCGCGAACATCGGACATCGCGCCCGGAGTGCGGCGATCACCAGTGATAGCTTCATTTCTTTTTCCTTTCAGGACGCAGGGAGGTGCGCAGTGCACGGGTCAGCACATAGCGCGTCCACGTTTTGCGCGCCTCCAGCACTTCGGTCATGTAGTTTTTACGCGGCGCAACGCGCCAGCCATTACCGCCGGATTTCCCTTTGTGATGGCTCTTTTTGCGCTTAGCGCCACGCTTCACGCCGTAGAACAGAAACGCCGGGTAAAAGTCGCTATCAATGAGGCGGTTACCCTCGCCCCGCTTCTGGTTTGGCGCGATGCGCACCATCAGGCCCGGACGGCTTTTTGATGCGCGGGGAACGTAATAGCCGATGGAACGCGCCAGCCTGCCGGTCCTGAACCCCGGATACTCGCCCGGCGCTGAGCGTCCGCGACGCATGACCAGGCGCCGGGCATCACGCATATGCACCTGACCAATCTGAATGAAGGCGCGACGCATTTTTGGCCGGTTGAAAACGAGGTCTTTGGGCTGCTGAAAATCAACGTGCAGAAGCGGCTTAGCCATACATCACCTCACCGCTGTCCACTGCTCTCAGCTCCTCACACTCCATCAGCAGGTAACGACCGGCTGAGTTGAGGTCGCGCAGGCGCTTAACGCGATACACAAAGCCGCCGTAAACCACCTCAAAATCTGAAGTGATTCCCCGGCGATAACGGATCGTCATGTAATGGGTGATGGTGTCATCAGCCTGAACGGACTCATGATAGGTGGTGGCACCCACCTGCCGGACCTTTGCCCAGACGTCATTTTCATTCTGATAGACCGGCTCAGTGCCGTAGTCTGCTGCTGCCTGGTCGATACGCTGGCGCAGATGGATGCGCTTATTTAGCTCGCCGGGATCGGGCAACGTGAATACGGCGCTGGTATTGGATGAGCGTCGCTGCATGCTAATACCCCGACACCGGCAGACGCCGCGAATAGAGCAGGAACTCAAACGCCTGCGGCGTCTCCGTCATCTCCAGCTCTGACACTGAGCTGCGGTGTTCATACCAGTGACTGACCAGCATCAGAAGCGCAAGCCGGATATCTTCGGTAATAACCATGCCATCGGTATCAAGCGGCGCAATATCTGCCACCGTTTTATACAGATTACGGTTCAGGTACGTTACCGCCTTCGCCTCGGCGGCCAGAGCGAAAAGCTCAAGCAGCCGATCTTCTTCCGTAAAGTCGCTCTCAAGGCGGCACTGCTGTTTAATTTCTTCGAGAGTCAGCAGCATGGTAATCAGCCTTTTTTGTTTTTACCTTTTGCTGGCTCTGGCTCTGGCTCTGGCTCTGGCTCTGGCTCTGGCTCTGGCTCTGGCTCTGGCTCTGGCTCTGGCTCTGGCTCTGGCTCTGGCTCTGGCTCTGGCTCTGGCTCTGGCAGAGCAGCAGTACCTTCTTCAACCAGCTCTGCATAGCCTTTTTTGATCAAATCGCGACCATGCTGCTCGTCGGTCTCGATGGTGTTGCCTTCAGAAACGACAGTACCGCCGAAATAATTCGGTTTAATCAGAAGCAGTTTCATATTTAACTCCCGGAAAGGCGGCCCAGAGGCCGCCGTTGCTGTTATGCAGCTGCAGCAGGTGCGGCGAAGGAACCGTAAACGAACGCCTCAGGACGCTTGACGGCCAGCGCCAGACGCTCTTCACAACGGATTGAGATCATGTTTTTCTCAAAGTCGTCGGCGTTTTCGGTGGAGATGACCACGTTGGCATCTTCGCGGTCGAAAATCTGTGCACCGGCATTGAATGCGCCGGTCAGGAATTTACCCTGGAACGCAGCCGCTTCGGTCGCGACAACCGGCAGACCCCACAGGGTAGGACCGGTAAGCGCTGCCGGGTTCGCCAGAATGTAACGGCCCAGCGTATCTTTGGTCAGCTCGATCTTCGCCCAGTCGATGAAGTGCAGAACATGGCCGGAAGCCGGGAAGCGTGCCAGCTGCGCCTGCAGCATAGCAAGTCGCAGATCATCGATACCGCTCTGATTCGCCACGGTGAAGGCGGCAGCGTATGCAGATGCCTGCGGCACGATACCGTTCAGGTGCGTGCCGGTGCCGTCACCGAACAGAATTTCCTGCTCTTCAACGTACTTCAGGCCGTAACGCAGCTCGGCGTCAATCGTCGACTGCAGCTGCGGCATGTCGTCCAGAATCTGCTTAGCAGCTTTGAACAGGTGCGCAATGGTACGGACCGGCGTGATTTTTTCCGCAAAGGTGATGCCGCTGTATGGCTTGGTGGTGTTCTCAGCTACAGTCGCGGCGTTGTTGGTGAAGCCCGTCTGCTGAACCCAATAAATGGTATTGGATTCAGTGCGGCCCGGCGCAATAAGATCGCGGATAAACAGGCGCTGTTTCGGCTGCTGATCGATGCCAGGCAGACGGTCGGGTGCTACAATCGTACCCGGCACGTTCACGGAAAGCAGCGCTGCCTTAACGGGGATGCTCAGGCGCTTATTTCCCTCGATGCTAGCTGAAAATGCTTTCAGCGCTTCGGAGGAAACTACCTGACCGCCCACGGTTTCGATGACGTTTTTCGCATTCGCCAGTGGCATCTGCGCAACGTGCTGCTCAAGATCGCCCAGTGAAGCCTTCAGAGATTTGTTAGCTTCATTCAGCGCGTTAAACTCTGTAGCGATTTTATCTACTGCTTCTTTAGTCTGAGCAGAAAGCTGACCGGAGTTTTTTGCTTCCTTCAGCGCGTCTTCAGCCTTCTGGCTGAAGGTGCCGGACACCTCTTCCAGCTTTGCAGATACTTTTTTCAGTAATTCATTTACATCTGACATGGTGATTCCTTATTAGCCGAACGCGGCCAGCGCGTTTTTAAGTTGAGCAATATTTTCGGGATTTATTTCGTCGGTAGCGCCCGGCATACCTTCAGGATTGGCAGCAGCGCCTGGCTTGCTGCCGGTTAATGCTTTAAGAAGTTTTCGACGCTCGGAGCGTGGCATATCAGTTTTTGCCAGTGTCGCATCCAGCTTACGCAGTGCGGCGGCAGGGCTGTCGTCACCGTCAGCGATTTCATCTGCCCCCAGTAGGCGATCCGCAAAACCTTTTTCAACCGCATCGCTGCCGCCGATATAGGTTTCAGCATCCATCATCGCGTCGATGGTGGCAGCATCCAGACCGGTGCGTGCGCCATAGATGTCGTTCATCGCCTTGTCGAAAGGCACCATGTCCGCCGCAATCTGCTGCAGGTCGTGACGATTGCCCATCGCATAAACCCAGCAGTTATGGATCATCAGGAAGGCACCGCGGCCAATCTGAACCTCGTCCCCTGCCATCGCGATAATCGACGCTGCAGAGGCTGCAAGCCCCAGTACCTTAACGGTGACTTTCCCTTCGTATTCACGCAGAAGGTTATAAATCGCCAGACCTTCAAACATGTCGCCACCCGGCGAATTGATATTCACGGTTACGTCAGCACCGCCGATTGAGCGGAGTGCCGCCGCGATGCGGCTGGCGGTAACGCCGTCGCCGTACCAGTCAGCGCCAATGACGTCGAATACGGAAATGCTGTTTTCATCACTCTTTGCGGCTTTGATACCGCCGTTCCAGCGCTCCATTGCAGAGGACGGCAGGTCGCGATTTTCGCGCGCAAAAGGCCGCCCCTCCGGCGCTGCCGGAAGACTTTTTACTGTCATTGGGGTTGCTCCTAAGCCGCCTGTTTAAGCGGTGATTGTTCGAAAGGAATATCCGGAAAAACGGCGTTATGAACTTCGCGCAACAGCGTGGCCCTTGTGGCGGTGCTGTTTTTGCGTAAGTCTTCAAGCGGTGTCAGGTTCAGCTGTACGGTGTAGATATCACCACCTTCAATCGGCGGCAGATTCTCCAGGCGGCGCACATCATTACGCGACATCCAGCCGTTCTGCAGCGCAGTGGTGTAATAAGCAGAGCGTCCTGCGCTGTCGGCACGAAGCAGGCCTTCAACGGAGAACTCAGCAAACAGGTCTTCATCACCGTTCAGCAGGCAGCGTGAAATCTCCTGCTCAATGTTTACCAGCATCGGACGCAGCGTATTGGTCAGGAACAGCAGGTTCATTCCCTCTACACTCGACGCCCAGCTGCTCTGCTTATCAACATGACCCACCATAAACGGCGGCACGCGGAACCACCGGCAGATTTCCTCAATACTGAATGATCGTGACTCCAGCATCTGAGCATCTTCGGGGTTAAGAGTAATGCCCTGGTAAGACATGTCGCCCTCAAGGACCATCACCTTGCCCGCGTTTTTTGAACCAACGAACCGGTTGAGGTTTTCGCGGTTTTTCTGGCGCTGCTCTTTGGTCAGCAGATTCTTTGAAAGAAAGAATCCTGACGTCTGAATACCGTTTTCAAAAATTTTTGCGGCTGACTCTTCAACCGCCATCGCTGCGCCAAACACGTCGCGCCCTGTGCGCATCGGCATCATTCCGCAGACGCCATCCAGACCAAACCCCCGGATGTGCATCATGTTTTTAACCGGAATGATGCGCGGCACGCCTTTCTCTGTGTAGGTGTACTGCAGTTCGCCACTGTCGAGCCGCTCCACCTTCATGCTCTGGGGAAGCAGCGGCACCAGAGAAACCAGCTTGGTGCCGATCATCATTTTCTCAACGTAGGCATTACCCCGCAGACAGATACTGGCAACGACCATCAGCATGAAGCGCGACGGCGTCATTTCGCTGTTCGGTCGGCGGCATAGCAGTTGATAGGCCGGATGATTAAGCGCCAGCTTGCGCGAGCCGTCAGCGGCACGTTCGTAAACCTTCATCGGCAGGGTTGAAACTGACTCGCTCAGCAGGCGCACACACGCCCAGACAGAGGCCAGTGCCAGCGCTTTCTCTGCTGTCACGACCTTTCCGCTGCTGCTTGTGCCGTACCACTCCTGCCAGAACGCAGCGTCATTAAGCCCAATCGACTCACCGAGCCAGTTCACAATCGCGCTCTTGATGCGACCCGGCTGTTTTTTTTCCTTCATCAGATACCTACCATGATCGGGTCATCAAAAAAGTCATCAGGATCGCCGCTGTCTATCAGCACTGCATCCTCTGCTGCACCGATTGCCATAGCCGAAGCCACCACGCCATCAATGCGGCCGGTGCTTTTCTTTTTGGCAAATATGCGGTTGTCCTTCTGATCAGCCTCAAGCACTGCACAGGCGGCATTCCAGCGCAGACAGGGATTGGGCCGGATAGCCAGCACCCGGTTATTAAGATGCTCCTCAAACAGCTCGATAGAGCGCGGCATCCAGAGTCCGGACTCCTGCGCCTTGTAAAAGCCCTGGCCGTGCGGAACAAGATCAACGCTCACAGACTCGCTTTCCAGCTCGGGCTCCAGATACTTGATGCGATACTGGTCAAATGCGATGCACTTAATATCGTATCTGGCCGCCAGCTCACCGATGCGAACCGCGACAAAGCCGTAGTTCACCGCCTTACCCGGCGGCGCGTGAATGAAGCCATTACGCAGCCAGGCATCATAGGGAACGTGGTCAGTCTTGGCTCGTTCAAGCAGAGAGTCTTTTGGTGTCCAGAACTCGACTAAAAGCTTTTTGGTTTTCGGGAAGTAAAGCGCCAGCGCCGTCAGGTCACGTGAACCGGACAGGTCCAGACCGCCATAGCACTCTTCACCAGCCAAATCTTCAGGATCAAATTCCTGTTCACAGTTCATCCAGGTGTCGCTGTCAATCCACGGGTCGGACGCTTCAACCCACTGGCAGAAGTTCAGGCGGCGGACGATGCTTTCTTTAGAAGGCATGCCGCGAGCCTGCGTCACCTGCTCCCGCAGATATTTATCCGTGAAGGTCTGACCCAGCGACGGGTTTGCTTTTCCCCAGCAGGATTCATCCTTAAACGGGTCATCACCATCATCCAGTGAACAGATGAAGCTGAAAAAACTGTCATCAACCAGGTCACCGGCAGCAACCTTGCGCCCGTACTCGTGATACTCATAACAGACGCTGGTTTTATCGTGGCCGCTGTTGGTGATCAGGAACATCAGCGCCTGACGGCGGCCTTTTGTACCGGCACGCATCATCTCAACAACGGCATTTGTTTTGTGCTCATGCACTTCGTCAATCAGTGCGCCATGCGGACGCGGTCCTGACTGACCATCATCGGAGCTGATCGGCTTGAAGAAAGAGCCCGTCTGCAGAAACGCAAGGTTCCACACGTTCAGGCCAGTGCCGGATTTGGTGATGCGCTGCGCCAGCGCGGGCGACTGATCGACCATGGTCACCGCATCGCGGAACAGGATCATCGCCTGGTCTTTTTTCGTGGCCGCCGCGTAAACTTCGGCGCGGGGCTCTTTGTCTGCCATCAGCAGGTAAAGACCAACTCCGCCCGCCAGTGGCGATTTACCCGAGCCCTTACCGGACTCGATATAGCTCATGCGAAAGCGGCGCGTGCCGTCTTCCGCCTTCCAGCCGAACAGGGAGCCAACAATGAAACACTGCCACGGCAGCAGAATGAAAGGTTTCCCCTCATGCTCACCGCCATTCAGCTTCAGAACCTGAGCAAAGAAGTTAACAACGCGCGTTACCGCTTCAACATCCCAGAACAGGCCGCGCTTCGGACCCTCCTCCAGATCGCGAAGGTGACGGGCGCATGCCGCGCGGATATCTGGCCCGGCAATAACCGCACCGCTGGTAACGTCCATTGCATACTGCGTGGCCGGATCAACCGAAGAACTGGTTGAGCGGGTCTTCTTCTTTTTCTCCACCATTCACGTTCACCTTTGACCGGGCAGCCGGTGTCAGGCCGAACTCTACCAGGTAGCTTTTAAATCGCCGGTCTGCATCAGCCAGCATTGAAACAGCCGGGTTGGCTTTTATCAGAAATCCGCCTTCGGTCTGGACCGTGTAGGTTCTGCCCTCTTCAGCAATTGTGATCCGAAGCTGAAGAATGTCGGCGTAAATATCACAGAGCCTTTCCAGCGCCAGCACATCGGCAACGGTCAGCACGCCCATCCCGTCGAGCAGGACAGTCAGCTTTCCCCACGCAACCTTTCCCCAATCAGTGAGGTGTGACGGCGGGCTGGGGATTTCTCTCGCAGGTGCAGGCTCTTTGTCGTTGAGTTTTCGCTTACCCGGATTGCCGGTAACGACCTTAAGGTGGGTCGGTTTTGGTCGTCTTCCGGCCATAAAAACCTCCCAGAAAAAAACTTTTCATTTCGCGGTTGTGCATAAAAAGGGGGGCGGGCGGTCAGGAGGTCGCTATCCCCTGAACTCTGATCCCACCCCCCGATGGTGATGATAATCGTTCTCATCTGACCTGATGACCCACCTGACCTCAATGGTAAATGATATTCATTCTCATTTATGCCAATGGGATGACGGGTCGAGCGGCATGCCGTTTTCATCGCATCCAATGACGTGTCCGCGCTTCTCTTCACGCTGCTTGGTCGAGTCGTGATGCTGCTTGCAGAGCGGCTGCCAGTTGGCCTTGTCCCAGAAGAGCTTCTGAGCCTTTGCTATCTCATCCTGTTTGCCGCCGTTGATTGCTTCTTTCAGCCTGTGTGGCTTGATGTGGTCAACGACAGCAGCTGCAACTGCTCTGCCCTGCCGATGGCACATGACACAGAGAGGGTGAGACTTAAGAAATGACAGCCTGGCTTTTTCCCAGCGGCTGTTATAGATGCGTGGCTCTGACATTGTTTTTAATTACCTTAATGCCGTATAACTTATGAGCGGTTTACTTGGTTTTTTAAATCATTGACTACCAATACTTCTGGAGAGCATCAACATGGCTTCAAAAAGTTTTAATCAATCGTGTGCCAGGGCGTCAGGCTCACCAATGCGTATTCAAAACAATCCGACAGATCACACTGTTGCACACGAGGTGTTGCTTATAGCTATCATGAAACAACTTGAGCAATTAACCGGCGACAATAGGGTTTTGTTTGCTGTGCAAGATACCTGCAAAGAATTACTTGAATTAGCGGACAGGAGCTCAGCACTCAAAATTGCTACTGATCTAATAAATGAAACCCACCAGCAAGAGTAAAAGATTAAAATGAGGCGCGCGCTCAAATGCGCCTCATTATGAAATCAGCAATCTGAGTCTGGACGGGCTACAGCACGACACGCTGCCATGCAGGCACGCTGCATATCCTTATGTGATTCGCGCAACCATTCATGCGCGTCCCAGCATTCTGTCGAGTTCTGCAGGCTTGGTTCGGACTCCATATCCACCCCATGTTGTTGCAGCAAAGCAATGAAATGGCGGCTCAGCTCTTTGAACTGATTCATCTTGCCGATTTCGCCATAAGAGAGCGTCCGATAGCCCTTAACGGTGCTGCCGTCCTGCGGTTTTGCTTCGCTCATGATTTTCCTCTCATTAATGTTACCGCTTACGCTTGCAATGACGATGTATGCCTTTAATATTTCAGAACAACAATAAATAGTGTTCCTCTTTGAATGGCCCTGCACGGGGCCTTTTTTTAATCTTTGACTTTCATAACTGGTTCGATTGGCTGCACATGCGTGAACATGAAGCCTTCATAAGAATTTTTTACTGGTTAAACGCGGTTAATCCTCAGCAATGGTGAAGCCACCAGCCGATAATTCATTGTGTTTATGCTGAAAAGTGAACTCATTGAATGCAGTTTTCAGCACAAAAAAACCGCCCGGAGGCGGCTTAGTGCTCGTGTTTATTTATTAATGGATTACAAAGAGCGATTTGCAGTGCGGGCATAACAAAGCTTGCTCTTTTGAAACCTTCGTAACGGACTGCTTGGACGTTTTCCCGCAAACTGGACACTTAGCGTCAGTGTTGATTCTGGCGACACGGTCCATTACCTGACTGAAGTAGGACATGGTATTCGGCCTTTCTCATGAATGAGACTAATCATAACACTGCTGGTTGTTTTTTAATCACAACCATTACGACTAATCTTAAGATATATCATGGAAAGATTAATTACTCATGCAAGGCCATTGACCGGCTCCCCATTGATTAGCCTGCGCTTCGATTTAATCAGCAGACAAAACTCTCGGTGGCTACCTTTGGATTAGCTATCAATATCATTTACATGAATTATAGCCATGTAAGGCAGACTGCCACCAACCTCTCTATCCCGCATCTCATAATCCAGTATGTCAAAACACAACATCTTAGCGCCCTGCCTCAACAAAATTTTTTCACCAATATCGAATGGGCAGGTTCGATCTTTGAACGGTATCAGAAGTTGGTTGTTTGTGGTGTCCGCTTGCCCGATATACGTAATATTTTCGAACGAGAACTCGTCAGGAAACAGAGCTTTTTCCGAAGCCATAGCCGTACCTTGCCCATTAAATGTGTGAAATCAGATCATCACATTTAATGGGCAACAGGAACAGGATGCATATCAAGCTTCCTGACTGCAGCACGATCAATATTGCACTGCCCAAGAGCGCCATATAACTCAGCGTTGAGGCTTACGCTGTCACCGAACGTCATATCCTGTGACGGCGCTGGTACATCAATTGGGCTGGTCAGTTCAGCCGGAAGGCTTAGCTGTGGCTGCTTTACTGTCCGGTACTCCACCAGCGGCTTTTGCTGCGTTACGCAACCGGTCAGCAGCATCAGGGGGAACAGGAGCAACAGCACACTTGTCCGCCGCAAGGTAACGCTTAATTTCATTCTGTAATTTCCGATTCTGCTGGGCTGTTACGGCACGCTGCTCTGTGACCTGACTCATCACTTCGTTTTGCTGCTTAACGGCTGTTACCAGCTCAGTGACACTGGATGCCAGGTCATCGTTCTTTGAACGCAGGTCCTTAATCTGATCGTCTTTGCTGTTTGCCAGCTTTTCAAGTCTGTCGTTCGTTGCTTTCAGCTGTGAGTTACTGGCATTCAGCCCCCACAGCGCCACGCAGATAAGACCGATGATGACCAGGCCTGAATTGTTTCGGATAAAGCCGATTACGTTGAACATAGAATCCCCTTAGATTTTGATAAGCGGGATTTCCGGTCGTCCAGACCATTGGTGCCACCGTTAATGATTCTGGTGATGCGGAGAACATCATCAGAGTCTGCCAGCTCGTTTAAGCCGTGATTCTTCCACCATGCCGCAGCAGACATCGCAGCAAAGCGATAGCCCAGCAATAAATCAGGGTTTGCCACTACATCAGCGCCCAGCTGTTTTACCAGTGCTGCATAGTTGGCCTTGCCGGTAATCTGAATCAGGCCGCGACCGCGATAGCGGTAACCATCACCGGAATCAACATCACCATTACCGTTACGATTTGCGTAAATGATGCTGGCGATCATCTTCTGGTTAGCCACATGCATCGCATTACGACCATAGGCTCGGGCCTGCTCAGCGGTGATGCGCTTGCCAAACATGGCTGTCAGCGCGTTCTCGCTGTAGTTCAATCCCTCTTCAACCTTCATGAACCCGGCTGATTCATGCCCCGTCTGCGCCAGAAAGTGAGCCTGTCGTAATGGCGTGCTTATCTGGAAGGCTGAGAGGCCTGCCGCTATATGGGGATACCATGCATCACGCAGCGCATTACTCACGCCGGTCGCAAGCTGAAAACTATTGGCTGTCAGCATTACTGTCTCCCAATCGCTTATCTATCTGGCGGCGTATCCTCGTTGATACGTAGTCCACACCGAGGAAGCCAAGAAAGACCGCAACAACCCTCGTGATGTCTTCACTGAAGTGCCAGTTGAACACCGAACCAATCACCTGCAGGCTTGGTTGCAGGAAGAAGGCGAAGACGCTGCACATCGCAGCATCAAGCAGGCGGCGTGACCATGCGTCTTTGCCAACGTAAGTGGCTCTAAGAATCGCCATGACTCCGGCAAGCCCCGCATAGCCGGTTTCGTTTTTGTGGGCGTAAAGCCAGGCAATCAGGCTTGCCCAGAACCCAACGTCTTTGTCCGGCATGCGTTTCATCCTCACCTCCATTAATTGGCAGGTGCTGTCAGTAGTCATAAGAAAGATGCGCAACACCACGGTGTCAAAAGTGTGTGTGGAGACTGATTGGTGTGCGCAAAAACGAAAAAAAGGCCGCTCTAATGGCGACCAATTTTAAAATCTGTTCTGTGGGTGAAAGATTAAGACAACCACACCTTAAGCACCCCTTAAAATATGAGCGCCAAGCGGATGTGATCGAATTAAAGCTGCAGCTCCAGGTGCCTCCCGGTAAGCCATTGAATGGTCAAACCGGCTCGTGAAAGACAACACACAGCTTATGCTAATGCGACCATTTGCACCCCACCGCTTAGGGGGATTAGCTGCAACACTCTGACACTAACAGTTAATCGTTACAGTTATATCCTAAAACATCATTTCTGCTGAATAAGGCAAAGGTGCAAAGAGGTGAATGCTTGCAATAGCTTAGGGATATTAATTATCCGCCATAGCGGTTTTGAGCAAATAAAAAGCCCCGCTAACTGGTGAGTTCGCGAGGCTCTTTGAAATCCACATTTGGAACTGACTTTTAGCAGATAAGCTGCACTGCTTGGTAATCGACCTTATCAGATTACTAAGGAAAATGCGGACCGCGTGAGAGGTTTTTTCAATATTTTTTTCGGCGTCAGTTCGGCATCCATATCCAGCCGAACATCAAGCATCGCCAGACAGCCCTCAATGAATCCCTCAGCCATCTGAATCTCAATTCTCACCAACTTCTCATCTCGCTTGGCCTGCTTTGCCAGGGAACGCTTCGAGATATTAAAAAAGTAATGCAGCACGATGATCGCATGCTCATCCGGGCGCTTTTCTTTGAGTCGAGCCAGACAGCCCTCAATGATTAATCCGTCATTGTCACTGCAGGTGAGCGTTAATTTCGAATCCTGTGACAGCAGACCTTTGAAGCCTGCCGCTATTGATGAGTAATCCACACCGCTGCTGTCCGATTTTGCCCAGCCAGCCCAGCGCTCTAGTACCTGTGACATGTCACGCATATTTAATCCTCTCCACACACTTTATTTTTTATCTGTCCCGATAACGCCGACTGCAATCGCGAAATCCAGGAACCTGAATAGCAGCTCAACCTGACTGCCATATTTTGCTTCAAACGCTTTCATATCCCGGTGCAGTTCATCGTGATGCGCCCTGCAAAGCGGTATCACGAATAAATCATGGGCCTTTGTTCCCATTCCTCCCTGTCCATGTCCGATGATGTGATGAGGGTCATCAGCCTGTCTGCCACAACATGCGCAGCTCTGTGACTTAACCCACCGTGTGTACTTCTCACTCTCCCAGCGCTTACGCTTGGGGCGCTTCATGAATGATTCTGGTGATTCCGGGTCAGTACGTAAGCTGATTATCTTTTTGACGACCTGAGCAGCATCCTGAATAACTTCACGTGCCGGACGCATCGGAACAATCCGCGACTCTTTGAGTTCGCCAGCATGTATGGCTTCCTTTGGCATACGCAGAACGCGCCGCGCTGGTGCCTCCGGGATCAAATCAATCAGGTCATTCAGTGAGGCCCACCAGCATAATTCCGGTAGTGTCATCTGGTGATCGCCGCTTAGCGCCATCTGGCTGCATGCAGCTTTGATTATCCAGAGTGCGGTGTTGCCTTTGGCGATATTCTCCAGGCTACCGGGCACGCCGTTTTCCCTGAACTCATTATCGTGACTGTAGCAAAGAGACACCAGGCCGTTTTCGATTTCTGACACTGTGAATTCATGGTGATGCCATGTTTCGGGCTGCTCCCACTGACAACAGCCAAATGACTGAACAAAGGATGCCAGCGCATTAGGACCACCAGCAGCCGCTATCACACGTTCGTGACCGAAGAAGGGAATCAGTGAGGGCTCATCAAGCAGCGGTTGTGTACCGTCATTCAGTCGCCCTGATGGTAGGTCTGCCATATCCATTGTCGGAGTACTGATCACAACGCGAGTCTTAAACAGCTTCATCAGTTCCGGTCCCGGCCTGAATAGCACAATCCCTGTGCGCGGCGCTATTTCAGGTGTAAGCAATGCCCTCACTCAGCACCGCCTGCAGCCTTATACGCCGTCCATAGCCCGCCAATCCACTGAACGCCCTTTGCGGTGAAGCGGGACTGACTGAACATGTAATTTGATTCGTTAGTGGTTCCGGTTCTGACCTCAAACCGACCGGCTTCGATGTGCTGGCTGTAAGGTGTCAGGACGCCATTGAGGCGGTACATAACCCGGCTTTCAATCAGGAACAGGCGTAATTCAGGCTCTTTGGCTTCAAGAAGTTTTGCCACCTGGCGGAATGTCATTGAACTGGTGGCCGTGACGTACCGATCCACGAACGCAACCTTTGGCGCAGCTTCAGTAAGCTGCAGCTGCAGGCGCTCTTTCTCCTCTTCCGCTTCGGCGGCCAGGCGGAGTGCCTCAGCAAAGGTCTGCGGGATTTTAGCTGGCTGGCTTTCCTCTAACTCATGCAGTCGCTTGATCACTTTCATGCGAAGAGTGGCACTGTAACCTGTAATCAGGCATTCGGTGTGCTCACGGTCGAGGTGATACTCAGTCTGCTGACGATTCATGCTGTCAAAATAGATGTGAGCAAATTTGCGCGCATCTTCCTGAAGCTGAAGCAGCATGACTTCAATGTCTCTTTTAACATCTGGATGACGCTTAGCTGTGAGATCAGCAATTTCACGGCTGGTCATGACTGGGGATTGAATAGCATTGACTACAGGCGCAATAGCACCCGCTGATTGATTCAGCATTTTGACCTCTCCACACACTGGAACAACATTTTTAAATGGCCCCGCCCCATCACCTGCAAGTGAGCGGGACCAACCTTGGTACGGCGACTGCAATCACCAGTACAGTACTCACTATACCTAATTTTACTGGTCATGTAACCAGTTGCGGACCTATGCCGCCACCGGCTGAAACTCGCTGATTATCACCTCAGATTTACCGCCTTTGGTTACCGGTCCCCACTCTACAGTGAATCGCTTAATCTGCCTGTCATCGCCCCATATACCGGCATGTGTGAGGCTGTCGAAGAGGGCTTTGAGGTAGTTATCAAGGTCGCGCTGGCGCTTGTCTGGCGGGAACAGCAGCACGCTTACCTCCACGTTCACTGTAATCGGCTGCGGGCGGCGTTTGAGCTGCTGAAGAACGGCGGCAAATGCGTTGGAGCGGAAACAGCGCCCGGAGGCGCTGATCAATACTCCCTTTCTGGTGTTACGCCAGTACGTGTTAACGCTTGGCGGGAATGGTAGCGTTAACTTCATCGATACTCCTTAACCACTAACCCGGCATTTGTCTTACCCGCTTCCTCAAGCTTTTTCCGTGCAACAAATTCATCACAGGTGACAAGGTCTTTAAGTGGCTGACTGACGGGGCAGTACAGTCCACAAAAAAGCCTGCGCCACAAAGATTGGCGCTCCTGCACAATCAGCTTTCCTTTACCATCCATCACTACCCGATATCGTGCTACAGGTTTAACCGGCTGATATCCGTAACTCATGCTGCATCCTCCCCGATTCCGGGAATGGTCATCTGACCAACCACTTCACGAACTGCCTGACGCAGCATGCGGATGTTTGACCAGCAATCACGGTCGGTCTGCTCCACCAGCGCGATAAACTCCTGAACCGTGCATGGCTTGTCCAGGCGAATCTCTGACAATACCGATGAGAAGCGCATCAGTTGCTCAGTGGCAACGTCTGAATCATCGTGCTGCTCTGACAGCCATAACTTCAGTTCAAGATCGTCCTGATGCTGTTTGATGAGACGAACGGCGCTGGCAATCGTCTCTGCCGGCACTGTCACACAGGTAGGGTTCTCAACAGAGTCTGCCGCCCATGTATGCGCCCACTTGGATTCGCTGTAGGTGTACTCAGCTTTCATTTTGAACGCGGCAATAACGCAGGCCCAAACCTCAACACCGCTTTGCTCAAGGATTTCGTGCTTAAGCAGTGGCAGGTCATCACCATCACTGTTCTCTGTTTTGGCCGGTGCAGGTTGCTCACTAACTGATTGGGTGACGCCGTAGTGCTCTTTAGCGATCAGAACAATGTCCATCAGCTCAGCCGCCTGCAGGTCAGTTTCAAACGTCAGCGTGATGCGAGACCCTTCCTCGCCCTGCTCGGTCTGGCAATGCTTAGCAATCAGCTCTACCAGCTTGCGTGCCTGGGCGGCGCTGAATTGCGGCATAGCATCGGTCTTGGTCAGCTTCTTCTTACCCGCTGCTTTCGCCTTCTGCATCTGCTCCTGAGCTACCGAAGATGCTTTCACGCCATGCTCACGCTGCAGGGCTACTGCGGTCGTCGCGGCTACTTCGCCGGACTTCACCATCTCAATCAGCGGTTCGCCAACGGTCAGCAGCTGCAGATGCTGTTCAACGTCGGTGATCGAACGTTTCACCTTGGCGGCAATCTCCGCTGGCTCTAAGCCTTGGTTAACCAGACGCTGATAGGCTGCTGCACGTTCCAGCGGCAACAGGGCGCGGCCCTGACTGCTGGTGACCATGAAAGCCACGCTGTCAGCTTCACTACCCACGAAGTCCTTACACTCAAGGCGCAGCGTGTAGCCTGCTTCCTGTGCCAGCTTCGCACCGTAATACCGGTGATGGCCGTCGATAATCTTGATGCCCTTTTCCGTGACCTTAACAGCCAGCGGCGGCACATGCTCACCAGCGATAAAGGCGTCCCGGAATTCCTCGACATGGGTCTGGTCAATATCACGAATGTTGTAATTAGTTTCGACATACAGCTCATCAACGCCCAGCAGGTAGGTTTTACGGGTGGTGATATCGGTGTCGCTGTTTTTCTTATCGTCGTAAATGCGCGCTAAAGTACTCATGCTGTGGTCAGCTCCCATGTCAGGAAAAAAATCAGTGCGGCAATCATCACTACTGCTGTGCGGATGGCCTGATAGAAAATCTCGTTGCGTTCGTAGTGGCTTTTCAGGTGCGCTCTCATAACAAATCCCTGTTCAAACAGGCTGAAATGATGCGGCCGGTATCAAGTCCGCCATAGCTGCCGCAGTTGAATGATCCCTTCACGGCGCAGCGGTCGCAGTTTTCTTTGGCTTCATTGCGTGAGATGTCGAACTTCGCCACCATCATCGCCTCACGCCATACCTGTGCTGCACGCAGCCAGAACCCTTTGCTTTCCAGTTCGGCGGCCTGCTTCGCCTTTTGGCTGTATCTCTCGCTCTCAACCGGCAACGGGTCGGTGTTGATCGAGTAGCTCCAGTCGCTGGCACGCTTTAGACGACCCTTAGTGAACAGCGGTTTGATAAAGCGCTTAACTGACGTCTCATGCAGGCCGGTTAGCTTGCAGAGGTCGCGGACCTTTAGCGGGCCGTTACGGGTAATCAGTTCAAGAATTTTTGATTCGTGGTTGATCATGATTTATCCCCCGTTAACCGCGAAAGCCGTGAGGCACTGAGCTGTCAGGCTGCGGAATGACGGTGATATCCCGCTGCATGTTGCGCTTCAGAGCATTCCACTCAGAGCGTGGTGGGCGTCCGGCCTTGTCCCATTTGGTCGCTGACTGGAGATAGCCAGGCAGGTTGCCGGGGATGAACAGCGTTTTGGGACGCATGTACTGGTACTCCTCGGTGCCTTCCCAGTGCGCGTGTTTGTATTCCACCACCAGACAAAGCTCTTCCACCGTGAACGAGTCTTTCAGGCGGGACTTAATGTGACCCATCGACGACTGCGCTTCGGTGTGCTTTGCGCCGGTGATTTTGTTCAGGTGGCGTAAAACTTGACGAGAGCGATTGATAATTGACCACTCATCGTCTGGTTGCGACGCAACCTGACAAGAAGGGGTTGTTGTAATCTCTGTAGTATTCTCTGTTGTAATCTCTGTAAGAGTGGGACAAGTTGACCCTATGGATTGGGACAAGTTGACCTTATCCATAGGGACAGATTGCCCTTCTCGATGAGGACAATTTGTCTTCTTCGATGGGGTCAATTTGTCCCCATCGGCCAGCAGAGGGTTTGAGTGGTTAATCGAATAAAAATTAGTACGATCATGCTGTGTTTTCTTCAGCTGCTCGACATAAATGAGTCCATGCGCCTTTAACGACGTGAGCGCCCTTTTCACAGTCTTCTCAGACCAGAACGGAAACTGATTAGTCCACTCTTCGATAGTGTTATAAACCCAGCGACGGCCTGCATGCTCAACGCCTGAAGTGGTGTCTTCCAGCCAGTAACAAATCTGCTGCAGCACGATGGCTTCATTGAGGCCAATACGCTGCGCCAGTTCGGGGCTGATGACCAATGGCTTAACCTTCAGCAACAAACTCATAACGTCACCTTCCTGAACTTCTGGCTGAACAAAGCGCGGGGCTGCATGCAGGGATGTGGATAGTTGGGACGCATGTAAATTACGCGGTGATTAACCACGTCAACACCAACGGTCTCTACCACCACGCCGCGATTGTCCTTAAATCGCTCCACCCAGGGTTTAATGATCTCGTTTTCCATCAGCTCACCCTCGACTGCGCCGGTCGGCTATAGAAATTCTTCCAGGCGGACTCAACTACCAAACGCGTGGTTGGCTGGTAGTTGTTAGGGCCACCAGTGACCGGTATGATTTGCTCATAGACACGGACGCCAGCGATTACGCGGCAACGGAATTGCCCAACCGCTCTATTTTGGCTTACAATGGACATGCGATTGATTCTCCACACACGTTGATAAAATCGCGACAGACACCCGGGGACTGCAATCCTGCGGGTGTCACTTTTTTGGGGCTTAAAAACTTTTTCATTTTCAAATGTCCTGCACTTCAATTTGCATACCTGATGCATCGATTTTCCTGCCGTTCGCCACAAACATATCCACCGAATGCTCAGCAACACCGACGCCATACAGCGCCATAAAACCCAGGAAGCCGTGAATCTGGTGACGCATTTTGGTGTGGAACAGCGCGGACAGGGTTTTACGCTCTTTGCTGTCGATCACACCGTCAGATGCTGCGGCAATCTTTGCTATGGCCAACTCACCAGCTGCTGCGCTTGCCTTCATCTCGATGTCATACAGATCGACCTTATCCACCTCTTTCACTGCCGACACATCCACCAGCAGCTTTCCATGACGCGTTGCGAAAAAGTCTGCCAGGCATGCCGTGCCGGATAACTCTTCCATCTTCATGAGTTCATCCAGAGTGAAGAAGCGACTGCCACACTTGCGATACATGTGGTTGTGAAACTGATCGATGGTCATGCCTAAGTCATCAGCCATACCTAAACGACCCGCTTTATGTGCCTTGCACATCAGTCGAATTGCTGTGTTGATTGTGTCTACCATTTCTCTTTTCCTTCGGTAGTTACAGTCAGGCCGCCTGGCCTGTATCTTTTTGGTACAAAGACGCATCGAAGCGCAGTTTGCCTTTGGTGATTTTTTCGATCTGGTATGCACGACCCTCAGGAATAACTTCCGGCCACTCAGAAACTGACGGATGTTTAATTCCCAAAACTGCTGCGGTTTTACATACCCCTCCAAAAAATTTGATAACGTCCTGCTTCCTCATGAGAGCAATTCCTTTAATGGGTTGGCGTGACACACAATGTAGGATATCCAACATATGAATGTCAAGATTCTTACCTACGATTTTGGTAGGATCGCCTACATGATGAATATGGGTGAACGCATCCGTCTTAAGCGGAAAGAACTTAATCTCACGCAACAAGCACTGGCAGAAAAGGCCGGTGTTAATCGCGTGACTGTTACAGGCTGGGAGAAGGACGATTACCAGCCAAACGGGGCTAACCTTCAGGCACTCGCGGACGCGCTTAAATGCGATCCTACCTGGTTGGTTAGTGGGAAAGGAGAATCCATATCAAGCCCATTACTAAGACCTGTTCAAGTCAGTGCAAAAGAGGTGCCTTTAATTTCATGGGTACAGGCTGGCAGCTGGACAGCTACTGACCCTGGGTTAACCCGCAATGAGGCAATAATGTGGCTCTACACCACTGCATCGGTCTCTGATAAGGCGTTTGCACTGAGGGTTCGTGGTGACTCAATGACGAATCCACACGGTAATCCAACCATTCCTGAAGATTCGATTGTCATCGTTGAGCCTGAAATTCATGATGTTGCCGCAATCAATGGGAAAATTGTTGTTGCTCATATTGATGGCGGGTCAGAAGCTACCCTGAAAAAGTTTGTTGAGGACTTCCCTCACCGCTACCTTGTTCCTCTCAACCCAAATTACAAAACCATTGAATGTGATGGGAACTGCCGGATCGTCGGAGTGGTAAAACAAGTCATCATGGAATTCTAATTCCTCCCTCATAAAAACTAAGCCGGATACCCATCCGGTTTTTTTTCGCCCTAAATGTAGGGTTTCCTACAAAGACACTTGACACCTTATTGTTGGCTATCCTACATTATATCCAACAAAGGGGTGCCAGTGTTAATCCCCTCTTACGATTTGGTATTTAGCTCTCTCTGAAGAGGCGGAAATGAAGATGATTAAGAACATGTCGAACACATCGGTAAAGGACTTAGTTACCTTTCTGCGCCTCTTCCCGGATGCCGATGTGATCTGCTGTGGTGATGCAGGAGTGGTGAGTGTGCAGTGTGATGTTGAAAACGTAGTTCGGGGTCCAGCGTTTTAAAAGTACGGAATTGCTGTGTTGGCGGTTACTAAAAATTTTTTGGTTAAACCGCCCTTTTTCACAACGATAAGGGCATTTGCAAAGCGGGTGTTTTCGAACGCTTTAGAGACGTGGAGTAAGTGTCCTTTTCGTTGTGGTGAATGCGGCTAGCGCACGCGGAAGACTGACAAAGATTGCATACAGTCTAAGAGTTTCCGCTCTGAGGTTTGTCAGTCTGACCAGAGCACCGGGAGGCACCCGGCACCGCAGCAACCTTTCAAGTGTGTGGAGTAATCGGGCTGTGGGTTATTGCAGTAGCTCACCAGCCAACTTAAACGAATCCCAAAAGTTTTTTATTGCCGTCACTGGCAAGGGATTCATGCAACCCAAAATCGTGTGTGGAGAGTTTCATGGAAAAGCCTAACGACCATATTACCGTTGGCATTATCACCCTGCCCTACAGCCATATTCTCAACGGCTGGGTTATGCCTGATGGCTCGGTAATCACTAATCCCATTAAGGCGCAGAACGAAGCTGAGCGCCTTAACAGCACCATCACCATTCACTGAGGGCGATGACATGCATCACTTCAAATCGAATAAAGAAGTTGTCGCTGCTGGCCACCAGTTCGCTAAGAACATCGGCAAAGAAACCTCTGTGATGGACATGGCGAAATTAGTTATTGAACTTGCATCACGCCTCGACGTTGCCACTGTTCGCGCAGACCTGATGGCTGCGGAGGTGCTGCGTATTAACAGCGTGCTGCCTGACACCATTTCAGCACTACAGGCAGCAGACGCTGATATGACCCTGATTGATGATCTGAACGTGGCGCTTGCGACCCCAGCTTGTGATCAATGGATTCGCACCCTACGCGGTGAAGCACTTGGGGAAGCACGCCGGGCTGTAACAACGCTGGGTAACCACCAGCAGCCGGGTATCTCACATGCGATCAATATCATTTCGCAGCTGGAAATGGATTTGCTCCGCACACGAACTGTAACGCTGCAGGTGGTGTCATGAAAAAGGTCGCCCAATTCCGGCGCAGTACCGGGGCTAATGCCGGATTCAGTGAAAAGTTAGCCTGGCAGTTATCAAAAGGCCCGGCAACGGGCCGAGAGCTGGCAGAGCGTCTCGGTATGACCCTGAGTGAGTTCAACCGTTTAGTTCTCCACATAATGCGCCGCGGTGGTGAAACGCTGCAGGTCGAAGGCACGAATCAGGTCTGTCTGGGTGGTGGCTCTATTGACCGCACTTACACCCTGGTCAGAAATCCGCGCCGTGTTGCTCGCCAACCACGCAAGCCACTGGTGATCAACCACAGGAATGACTGCTCTGAAGAGGCAAAGAAGCGCCACAGTGAAGCAGCTAAACGTCGCGCCCGACTGATTGCCAACGGGCTGTATCTGGAATGCATGGGTGAGCCATCATGAAAAAATACCCATACGGTTTAACCCTTCGCGCAGTCTGCGAAGCGATTGATGCATATCGTGATCATGAGGACGACGTACCGGAAGCAGGGATAGTTGCTGCTTTCGAAATTCTGCTGGATGCAATGGATAAACCAGAAACTGCCCTAACCGCGCAGCCGGTTAAATTGCCTCACGAGTGGGTTCATATTCGTTTCACAGACCGCAGCAAAAACCAGAGGATGAAATGTCAGATTGCATGGTCAGACTCGCTGAATAGCGTGATTTATGATGAAGAGGGCGTTCCATGCTTGCTATCTAACGGGGCTTTTGAAGCTGTCCGCGCAGGAGAGCCATCATGAAAGAGCGCCCAATCATCTTTAACGCAGACATGGTTCGTGCAGTTCTCGACGGCAGAAAGACGCAGACGCGCCGCATTATGCGTGTTCAGCCGGACTCAGCAGGATTTGAATCGCGCTTTATCATCGACTCAACCAAGCGCAGCGAAATTGGTAAGTGGTGCTGGGCTGAGCCAGGCGTGTTCGTTAACCCTCGTCGCTCCGCGCTGTTCTCTTGCCCGTTCGGTGAGAATGGTGATCGCCTGTGGGTGCGTGAGACGTGTCAGGCCGTAGAGCATGAGTCAGGTTTAGATGTTGTTAGCTATCCGGCTGAGGGCAACGAAATACCTGTTAAAGCTCACCCTCTTGACTCTGGTCGGTGGGTCGATCTTTATCGGTATCGTGGTGGTGAAGGAAAAATAGTGCCATCAATCCACATGCCGCGCTGGGCTTCCCGCATAACGCTGGAGATTACCGGCGTTCGTGTGGAGCGGTTGCAGGATATAAGTGAAGAAGATGCAAAGGCTGAGGGTGTTCCACCAGCTGGCGATTTGCTACCTGATTACCCTGGCACATACCTGACGCCCAAAAGCGATTTCGCTACCGCTGGGGTGGCATTCCAGCGACTGTGGCAATCCATATACGGCGATGACAGCTGGCAGGCTAACCCGTGGGTGTGGGTCATTGAGTTTAAGCGCGTGGAGGTGGAGTGATGCAGGCATATACGGAAGAAGATAGAGCAGTCTTTGCTGGCCTGTGCCGGATTGAGATTAAGCGCTGGAAAGCGGCATCAGAATCGAATCCCAACATGCGTTACATGGTCGAGCTGATGGAAATCACTCTGGCGGCTCTGACGGCTGAGCCTGAATACAACACCAGTTACGCTGAGGATATAAACCTTGATGTAAGCAAAGCGGCTTACGACAGCTGCCATCCTGACGACCGCTGGATTAGTTACCCTGCGCCGCCCGTTGCCGCGCCATCAGTGCCTGATGGCTTCGTTATGGTTCCGCGCACGCTGACCGCAGAGAACGGCGCAAAGGCCGCGCTATTAGGCGAGTTTAATCTGGAATATAACCTCGTATGCCACGAGTGCTTTGGCGAAGGTTGTGTTGATTGCAGTGGTGACGGCAGCTGGACCAAGAGCATCCCTGTTGACTGGACCACCATCAAAGAAATTTGGTCAAAAGGCATTGATCATTTTCAGGCAGCAGCGTCGGAGGTGGAGTGATGGCGACTAAACAGGAAATCAGTGAAGGCTTACAGGCGCTTGTTAGTCAGGCATACAGTTACGCTGCTTCGCTGGATTTGGGACCGGATCGCGTAGAGGCGTTTGAGCTGTCGGAGGCATTGCGCCGACTTCAGCGCCGTGGCGCGGCCAGTCAGATGCTGGCTGCTACCAATCCACTCTTAGCCTTTGGTGGTGATGACGAAGAGGAAGATGACGATTGGGATGAGGATGACGACTGATGGCTACTAAGTCTGATTTGCAGGCCAAGGCCATCGAGTTGGAAAAGGATAATCAGGCGCTGAAAAAGCTTCTGGACCGCGCAGAGCGTGAGCTGAATGACAAGCTTTATCCAGAGGAAATGCCGCCGATTCCCGTTCCATACCTCATTACCTGCCAGATGAAGTATTACCGGATGCCGTGGGAGCCGTTCTGGTGTTACGAACATCTTCAATGGTGCGATGAGCTGGATAGCAGCTTTCCATATTCGATGGCTGACAACTCATGCCCTATTTGCAGAGGTGATAATTAATGCCTAAATCCCCCGCCGAACGCAAAGCAGCGCAGCGTGCCAGGCAGGCCGCTGCCGGTGGTAAAAAGCTGGAGCTGGCGCTGGATAGTCAGGAAGTGGAGATGCTGGAGCAGAACTGCGCCGCACGCCGCCCCGGTCGTGAACCGTATGAGCTGAACGAGTACATAGCGCTGTTAATCCGAAAGGATGCCGCTGAGCTGGCCAGCAGCTTAGAGAGCTGGCCCACCAGCAGTGCGGGAAGTGCAAAGAGCAGCTGCCGGTGAAGTCATGCCCCTGCCAGGGTGAAGCGGCGTGCTGGACCACCAGCGGCTGGCACAAACTTAAATTAAATATCGATACGCCGAGACCTGTCACGGCTAACAAGCCTGATGCAGCAGGAATGTGTGGAGAACAAAATGCACCACGACTTTATGAGTGAAAAAGAGGTTATGGCCGAAATTGGTAAAGCGAGAACGGCGCTCTGGCGGCTGCGCAAGCAACATGGCTTTCCAGCGCCAGTGCTAACCCATCCGGCGCGGTATAGCCGCAGAGCGGTTGAGAAGTGGATTTGTGATGGCGGGATTAACCGAGCTGTTTAACGTGCCAGAATATTTTATCTGCGTACAGCTCATATGCCTTTCTTTGATCTTCCAGCCAGTCGTGTTTGTTGTACACAGCCATGACACCTCCAAGTTCATGCCCCAGCATTTTCTCAGTGACATGGGGCATGACTCCCTCGCTTGATAAGTTTGTCACCAAAGAACGGCGGAAATCGTGGGTGCGCCATTCAGGGATATCAATCGTCTCTCTCAGCTTCCGCATATACAGATTCGATGAAGAGCGATCAATGGCTTTATCAAGCTCCTGCCCCGGAAACAAAACCTTATTCCCACTATTTAGCAGGCGCTCCACCATGGGCTTCATTTGCTCAAAGATAGGACGCCTGATGATGTTGCCCATCTTTGAATGTTCGGATGGTGTGGTCCATATCCAATCGGTGGTATTAAATTCAGCAGCGTTAGCCAAGCGAAGCTCAGACAAGCGAGCCCCCCAGAGCAACAGCATCTGATGAAGCAACCTGTTGGACGTGAAGATCTTACTGTTCTCAAGCGCCACCCATATTTTTGCTAACTCACTGTAGGTCAGAACGCGATCACCAACGTCTGGCTTCTTACCAATATTTTTAACACTGAGTTTTGTGATTTCGCATGAGGGTATCAGCTGGCGGCTGATGCACCAGTGAATGACTGACCGGAGTTGAAGCAACAGAACGCGGGCTTTCTTCTTGTTCAGCTTTTCTTGTTTATCAAAAAACTGCACCCAGGCTGATACAGGGATGTTTGCAACGGGAACATCCTCAAATTCGCTGTACATTGTGTTGTACACAACCGATTTGTACAGCACTTGAGTGTTGTGCTTGAGCCCTTTAACGTATTTTTCCCACCAGTTATCGAGACACTCTTTCAGTGTCAGCTCACCGGTGCTTCCGGCAAAATAGGTTTTTGGGTTAACCCCCTTCATGTACAATCCACGCATCTCACCAACGGCAATTCGCGCATCTTTCAATGATGTTGATGGGTAGCGACCAACAGTGAGACGAACAGGCTTTCCATTCCAGCGGTAGCGGTGCTGAAATGTAATCGTTCCCGATGGAGTGATGCGAACGCTCAAGCCGTCGCCGTCAGTTAGCTCTGCCGGGCCATTGTAAGCTTTGCCGTTGATGCTTCTTAATTTGGTGTCACTCAGCGCCACTATGATTTCCTGTACACACACTTTGAAAGCATTCTGTACTCAATGTGTACTCAATGGCAAGTGAACGAAGCAATGTTAAAGGTGAATAGCGGGAAACCTAGCGAAACAAAATAGAGCATAAAGCTTGTAAAAATCTGAGGTTTTACGATAGGATGCGAACCGTCGGAACAACTTCAAAACCTCCGCGAACAACGTCCTCTTAGTTAAATGGATATAACGAGCCCCTCCTAAGGGCTAGTTGCAGGTTCGATTCCTGCAGGGGACACCATATGCCTGTCTCTCAACGTCAACTTTATCCATTCCATTCAGTAAGTTATTTCAATTCTATAGTCTACCTGCGTCTCCAGCAGGCTCACAAAATCCACAGTGTTATGTTGGTATAATTGTTAGTATGTTTGGTTCGATAATGCAGATACCATTAGCCGGAGATTTTTACTATGCCGCTCACTGAGTTAAAGGTAAGAAATGCTAAGGCTGCTGTGAAGCCGGTCAAAATGACAGACGGTAATGGTATGCATCTTTTTATTACCCCCACACGGTTCCAAATACTGGCGTTTTCAGTATCGCTTTGGCAGCAAACAAAAGATTCTTGCTCTCGGTGTTTATCCTGAGGTTTGACCTGCTCCCCGTTGATAAACACGCCGCGATGTTAGTAATGTCTTCATAAGCCACATGAGGACATCCCCATCAACGCGGGATCCGCGATAAGGAAATGCAGTTAAAGCAGTGGTGTGAAATTTTCGACCAGATCCTCAACAAATCCATAGCAAAATAATGAGCACCAAAATCATATAAGGAATTAAAAATGAATAGATTTTCAACAGTTGCAGCCCTGTCTTTAGCAGTTTTGCTTACCGGCTGCGACAGCAAACCCTCCTCTTCCGAAATCCAGAAAGCTATGCAGGACAACATTGAGCGCACAAACCAGACAGCGATTCGGTGAGAATAGCAAAGACATGCTCACGACTCTAAACCAAGCTGATAAGGTTTCCTGTAAGGAGTCAGAGGAAAAAGGGAAATACCTTTGCAAAGTGGATACTGATATAAAACTACCCATGATGGGCGAGAAGCAAACTGTAGCTGAATTTAAATTCATTAAAAACGATGGTAACTGGAAAGTGTCACCGTAACCTAACGCATCAATCTACAATAGAAATTCTTAGAAAAATCCCGAAGGAAAGCTATTTTATTCAATTGCAGCGCCAGAAAATATATCAAAAAAACAAATCATTCACACCATTATCAGGATTGCTTGAGGGGTGAATAACATTCACTATTAATTTACACAAATTAATGAGTGAGCTTTTGCAACTCTACTTAACTGTGCGAGAAGGTATAAGAATTATATTTGCCCAAACCCTATCTAAGCATCATCATCATTTAAGTATGAATTAAGATTATCAGCAAAATCAATCAAGGTAGAACCTACCAGAAAATTACCTCTTTTAGGTCGATGTTCTTTGAATATACCAATAGCTTTTAAAGAAACTCCACCGTCCAATTTATTAATTATCAACTGAGCAATCACGCTTCCACTCATACCTGCAAGCGAAGTAACGGTTTTATTAGTACTGGCATCCTCAAAACAGATGTTTTTTTCTTTTCCGCCAGCAATAAAATGGAAATAAATATCTTCGGTTTTTCTTTCATAAAAAAAGTTGTGAAAATTAATATTAAAAGGCGACAAGCCTTTCTCAGGGTGCATTTTATGTAACTTATTAACTTTTGATGGATATCCCATGATCACAAATGAAGATGTTTTCTCAAAAAAATCGTTGTTAACTTTAGTATCAAAAAGAACGCTATTTGGTATAGCCTTCATGATTTTTTCAGACATAGGAATAATAGCGTAATCTTGTTCATCATTAAAAAATACTTCCAGATGCTCGAACTTAAATTTATTTCCGTCAATCGATATGAACGACAATTCACTTTTTTGCATCTCTTTAATTACATGGGAAGCAGTAACAATACAAGGTATATGGTCACCTAATAGATATATAAAACCGCTTCCGATCAAAAAGGCCTCTTGTTTACGGTGAGGTTGAGTTATAAAAAAAGACACTAGTGAACTCTGCCATTCCAAAGCTAATTCAGTAGTCCTGCTCTCATCAATCCACGTTGGGGAATAGTGTATAATTGAAAAATGCGGATAAATTAATTTTGAGTCCTCTAACACTTTCATTTCCTTTTGAATGACAATATAATTTTTTCTGGTAAATTATTAGCAATGTGAGTTATGATCAATATAAATCTACAATTTGGTGATGATATGAACATTTTTGAAATTGAAGAAAAACTTGCTGAAAACGGTTTCAATGCGAAAGATATTGCGGCTTTAAGAATGCAAGCTGAAAAAAGTGGAACGACTTACCCGGCTTTACTTAAAGAGCTTAGCATACGTTTTATTGCTTCAATGGTCCTTGTAGCCATTCTTGCTATAGTCTGGATATACACGCTTATGTACAAGGATAGCCTCGCTGTTACCTCATACTCAATCACAATGCTAATCATAGCTCCTATTTTTTACATTTTCACACCCATGAAGTTAGGCTACAAATCATTCCGGTACACGAGAAAAAAGTGATTTATTTTTTATTATCGTAAATTGATTTCAGAGCCGAATAGTCATTATATATTTCCACTCCTAATTCAAAGCGGCTCATATCTTTGATACCCCTAACGAAGTCGGAGTTTACGTAGTAAAAAAGTCGAAATGTTTGAGGTTTTCTTATCAGCCTGAACATGCCATAGGCCGAAAGAGCAAGATCCATACTGCTGTAGGCAATTTCACCTGTTTTTTGATCAAAACCCAAGAACCTGGCTGCTCCAATGTAACCATCTTTCAAGAATCCCTGGGCGTCATTTTTTCCTGTAATAACATTCATTACACCTTCCTGAACGCCATTCACGCCATGAAGCGTGAGCATCGCACCAAAACCAACCCCTATTATATTTCCGGTTGCAGCTGAAGCGGCCATAACTCCAAACCCAGCCACCACCTGTAATCCACTCAGTACTACCCCCACACCATCGATAATATATCCCCAGATATCACCTTGCTGAACGAATTTTACTGAAGCATGCAATGCCGCCTGACCAGTACGAAGAAGTTGATCTTGTCTCATGAGATTACGATGTTCTTCTTTCAGGTTTTGAATGCATTGCTGGCATTCATCATCGCTGGCACCTGTTCGAATCGTATCAATCTGAGCATTAACGAAAATCTTCACTTCGTCCTGAAACTGAATCCTGTTGTAACCCTCAGACAGGTGAATCAAAGATAAGTGATTTGACGTACTAAGCAGCTGATTAGCTTCAGCATTAGCCATAGTCAGAAAGTAATCCTTGAATCGGTCTGGTTTCCAGTAGTCCATGACTGTGCCTTTATGTCATTATACGTATCGTTAAGTTTATTTAATCAGATTCCCTTACACAGGGAAAGCAAAAGGACCAGCTATGAGTACAGACATCTTCTTAAAAATCGATGGCATCACAGGCGAATCACTGGATAGTAACCATAAAGGCTGGATTGCTATTGAATCTTTCACCTGGGGTGCAAACCAACCAGGGAATATGTCTGCTGGAGGCGGTGGTGGCGCAGGAAAAGTTCAGTACCGGGACCTGTCGGTTCAGGCACTTATTGACAAAGCTACGCCAGCGATAATGCGCTACGTATCCAACGGCAAACATGTCGCCAAAGTTGAGCTTTCAGTATGTAAAGCCGGAGGCAGCCAGATTGAGTACTGTCGCATTACGCTTGAAGACGTCCTTATCACTAATGTGGTTTTCAATGGCACTACAAATCGTGACCTTATCGGAGTCTCATATCAGTTCCAGGCATCAAAAGTCAGAACACAGTATTGGGAACAGTCTGCGAGTGGCGGCAAAGGCGCTGAAACTCAGTCAGGGTGGGATATTAAAGGTAACAAAGAACTGTAATGTCTCAAGAACATTAGATGGTTTAACATGTTCCGAAGCTTTTTATTTAAGGTGTCCATCAAGATTGGCACCTTCATATTTTATCTGCCCATAAGAATGTTTCTCAAAGTATAACTCTTAATCCGATTAGACACTCTTGACACATTCATGAAGCATTAATGAAAATTAAGACTCATATGTTAAGCCAGAACTCAAAAAAGTTTTAATGCTCTGAAGGATCATTGCCGACTGGCTAAATGGTAATCCAGGGCTGGTTATTCAGTGTGGCTTGAAATCAGTATCTATAGCGGCAAGTTTAGAAATTTTGACAACTTCCCCGTCGGCACGCCGAAGGCGTCATGCCATAAACCTGACGAAAACGATGACTGAAGTGTGCTGAAGAGTGGAATCCACACTGAAAAGCAATGTCGGTCAGCGTCAGGTCAGGTCGCTCAAGCAACGTCCGTGCGCGCTCCATACGACGGCGCATCACAAACTGGTGTGGCGCTTCGCCCGTGGTGTGACGGAACATACGGGCAAAGTGAAACTCACTTAATGCCGCTTCCTGCGCCAGCACCGCCAGAGTTAAAGGCTGGTCGAGATGGGTTTCAATAAATTCCAGAACACGTCGTAATACCGCCGGCGCCAGTCCGCCACGCACCTGTGGCAGTTGCCACCTGACTTCGCTGTAGTGCTGCAATAGATGGGTCAGAAGCAGTGTGGATGCACTGCTCAGCATCAGCTGGCTTGCGGGCTGTTGCCAGTCACTGCTCAGAAGAAAGTGCCGATAAAGCTGGGTAATGCGGTCATCAGTGGAAAAGATTTTTTCATGCAGATTTAACTGCGCCGGGCTGCGGTCCCAGACCCGTTCGGCCAGCTGCCGCAGCTGGTTTTCGCTGCAATAGAGATGAACAAAGGCGAGATCGGCTCGCAGATCCCAGGTTGATTCCGTGCCTGCCGGCATCAGACAGAAGCGATCCGGTGCGCCACCATTACGCCAGCCGTGTGGGGTTTTATGCCAGGTATCGTAGCCGCCCGCGACATAAAGGCTCAGGGTGTGATGATCGCTGAGGTTGGTGACGCGATCGCCGCTGTTGAACCAGGCTGCCAGCTGAATGCCACTATTAAGATGCACATGGTCACGCAGTTGCGCTTTGTGACGTTGCAGCATTTCAAAGGTCTGGTAGGTACGCATCAAAGTATCAGTTCAGATAAAACAGAAGATCAGTTTACGGATTGTAAGGGACAGAGAACAGGTCACATTGGGACGGAGGATAAAAATGCGCAAGATTTTGCAAATCCGGCGCAATGCCCTGCAAGACCAGAACGCAGTGCAGATGCAGAATCAACGGTTTAGATCGGAGAATCTGGCATGAACCTGTTTTTGTATCTTTCTGTTGTACTTATCTGGGGCACGACCTGGATCGCGATTTACGCGCAACAGTCTGCGGGCGATAACGCCGTGGTCGTCGCGGTGTTCTGGCGGTTTTTGCTGGCTTCACTGGTCATGCTATTGCTGCTTACGCTGATAAAACGGCTGCACAGACTGACACTGCAGGATCATCTCTTTTGTATGCTGCAGGGCTGTTGTGTCTTTGGCTTCAACTTTGTCTGTTTCTATTACGCGTCCGGCTATATCAGCAGCGGACTGGAGTCAGTGATTTTCTCAATGGCTGTCATGTATAACGCCATTAATAGCTGGGTATTCTTCCGTCAGCGCCCCTCTGCACGTCTGATTCCGGCGGTAGTGCTGGGGATGGCAGGCATTGTTGCCCTGTTCTGGCACGATCTGCGCAGCACGCAGGCCTCGGCAGAATTGATATGGGGCATTGGATTGAGTGCACTGGGCACCCTGGGATTTTCATTCGGCAATATGATCAGTCAACGACATCAGCGTCTGCAACGCGATGTGCTGACAACCAACAGTTACGGCATGTTATACGGTGCGGTTGCGATGGCCCTTGTCTCGCTGGCACAGGGGATTTCGCTGCAGCCAGCATGGAATACCCAGTGGGTGGGAGCCTTAACTTATCTGGCTCTGGTAGGGTCGGTGATAGGGTTTGGTGCCTACTTTACGCTGGTCGGTCGCATCGGAGCCAGTCGTGCTGCATATACAACTGTCCTGTTTCCGCTGGTTGCACTGGCACTTTCCACCCGATACGAAGGGTACGAATGGCATGCCAGCGCCATCCCTGGCCTTGTCATGATTTTGCTGGGCAATGTCGTGATGTTTGCCCCCTGGCCGGCAAGCCGTCGCCGGGTCATTATCTGACATCGAGGCGGGCTAAGGCCCGCGTCCGGATGGGCGTTACGCCGACTGCTGCTGAAGAAGTTTCTGTGGTTGATTGATCGCTTTACGCGCAATCCAGTAAAGCAGAACACGCTCATCGTCACTATCACGATCGGCCATGGACAGCAGTTTCAATGCCAGGGTCGATTTAGTCACAGGCTGCTGTTCTGTACTGAGTTCAATCACCGCCTGACCGATGATGCAGCAAACGTCATCCTCACTGCTATTGGATTCATATGTCCGGTCTTTCATATTTCCTCCTGTTAAGTGAGTTGTAAGTCTGGCAAATAATCTGGAAACCCGCTCACAGAAACAGCGAAATGAAACATTATCTTACGGCTAATTACGCTTACACATCATGATGCCGTATTGGTTACTTTTCCCGTTACGCCCCGTCGCTGCACCTGTGACGATGCCGTTCATACCCTCTGAAGAGCATTTCATTCCCTGATCCGTTCTATTCATGCCTTTATTACACACGCACGCGAAGCACGGCTTTATTCTGACCGCAGTTTCCAGATTCCCGGACGGGAGAGAAAAATCATGAACCAGACTCAACAGGCTTCTTACCAGCGTTCCCGCTGGCTTACATTGTTCGGCACGGTCATCACTCAGTTCGCGCTGGGGTCAGTCTACACATGGAGTTTGTTTAATGGCCAGCTGTCACAGAAGCTGGATGCCCCCGTCAGTCAGGTCGCTTTTTCTTTCGGCCTGCTGAGTTTAGGTCTGGCTATCGCCTCTTCGCTGGCCGGTAAATTACAGGAACGTTTTGGTGTACGCCGCGTCACTATCGGTGCAGGTGTACTGATGGCACTGGGTTTCTGGCTCACCGCTCACGCAAATAACCTGATGATGCTCTATTTCAGTGCCGGCTTGCTGGTCGGTCTGGCCGATGGCGCAGGTTACCTGATGACGTTGTCTAACTGCGTGAAGTGGTTCCCTGAGCGCAAAGGAATGATCTCTGCCTGTGCGATTGGGGCATACGGTCTGGGCAGCCTGGGATTTAAATTTATTTGCGGGGCGCTGCTGGCGACGGTGGGTCTGGAACAGACCTTCATGATCTGGGGCGTGCTGGCGATGTCGATGATTATTCTCGGTGCGCTGCTGATGCGTGAAGCACCACTGCAGCAGATCGGAACCTCAACTAAAGGTCAGCAACATACGCGGGATTACACGCTGGCACAGTCGGTACGTCTGCCGCAGTACTGGATGCTGGCGCTGATGTTCCTGACCGCCTGTATGAGCGGCCTCTATGTGATAGGCGTTGCCAAGGATATCGGCGAAGGCATGGTGCATCTTTCCACGCAGACAGCTGCCAGCGCAGTAACAGTGATCGCGATTGCCAACCTGAGCGGTCGTCTGGTACTGGGTGTGCTCTCTGACAAAATGATGCGCATCAGAGTCATTTCACTGGCGCAAATTGTGTCTCTGATCGGAATGAGCGTGCTGCTGTTTACCCGGATGAATGAGATGACCTTCTTCCTGTCACTCGCCTGTGTCGCCTTCAGCTTTGGCGGCACTATCACAGTGTTCCCATCGCTGGTGAGTGACTTCTTCGGGCTCAACAACCTGACTAAAAATTACGGTCTGCTCTATCTCGGCTTTGGTATCGGTAGCGTGCTGGGTTCACTGGTCGCCTCACTGTTTGGTGGTTTCACCGTCACCTTCAGCCTGATTATGACGCTGCTGGTCATCTCGCTGTTCCTGTCACTCACTATCCGCTTACCTCAGAGTTCCATCACAGCAGAACCGGTGTTGCAACGCCATTAACGCTTACTGACAATGATTACGGGCCGCAATTAAGCGGCCCGTAGTCGTTTAACCGCGGAATCGCGGCTCTGCCATTCCCGCCACCGCCAGGTCTACTGCAAAGATATCGCCGGACTGCGGATAGCGTGCCAGCTCCTCTTCCGTGCGATCTTCACGTGAACTGGTAATGAACAGCGTTTTAAGATCGGCACCGCCAAAGGCCACCATGGTTGGCCACTTCACCGGCAGCAGGATCTCATCGACGATTTCGCTGGTCTGCGGATCGATACGTACCACGCGTCCGCCATCAAACTGTGCAGACCAGTAAAATCCTTCACTGTCTACAGCAGCGCCATCCGGTAGCCCGCCCTTAGCGTCGAAACGACGGAACAGCGTGCGCTCACCCGGTTCGCCCTGCTCATTCAGCGGATAGCGATAGAGCGCCTCATTCGGCGTGTCGCTGTGATACATCCAGCGTCGGTCAGGAGAAAATGCCAGCCCGTTGGAAATTTTAATGTCGCGCGCCTTCACCTCCAGCTTCAGGTCAGGCGTCACACGGCACAGCAGGCCGCCGTTTTTGTCCTGCGGTTCCCACAGGCTGCCGCACCAGAAGTTACCCCAGGGATCAACGCGGCCATCATTAAAGCGACTGTGCGCAGCGATACCGGGATTCTCTGCGACCTTTTTCTCCGGCTTACCCTGCGCATCCAGCAGCCAGACACCGCCGCGCAGTGCCGCTATTATCCCGCCCTGCTCACGCAGCCCAATACATCCCACCTCTTCCGCCTGAGGGAAGGTTTGCAGCTCGCCGCTGACTGGATTAAAACGGTGAATGGCCGGTGCCAGGATATCGACACAGTAGAGCATCTGCTCCTCCACTGACCAGAGCGGGCATTCGCCCAGCTCTGCCTGTAAAGCCAGAATATTTTTAACGTCATGCGGCATGTTTCTCTCCCATTGAACTGACATGCTAATAATGTAGTGGTAAAAACTTTCAAATGAGAATTATTTTCGCTTGATTTTGAGACTATTCTCTTTGATAGTATTAATTATTCAGTTCATTCCGATGTTTTTAATTCCCCTTGCTGCATAATTCAGCATTTTGAAATATTCCGTCATATCTTCTTAAATAACTCTACAAAGCCTGCATCTTCACTCCACTTTTCCGGCGTAGTGTCGTAGTCATTGGAAAAGAGGAGAAGCTTCCGATGAAGAGATTAATTAAAGTCGCTTCTGTCGTTGCACTGATGACGTTATTAAGTGGTTGTATCATCAGCCCACGACACGACAATGGCTGGCATCGCGGTGGTGGCGGCGGATATCATGGAGGCTACTATGGAGGTTATCACGAAGGGTATCATGGCGGTTACTATCGCCACTGACGGGCAAAGATGTCACACAGCATAAAATAAAAGCATTACATTTTAAGGGCGGGATATTTATCCCGCCCGTTTTATTTAACTTTTCAATGCGTAATTACACTGGAACCACGCTTTCTTCAGTCCCGGAATATGACTCTCCTCGGCAGGCAGCGCTTCGACCTTATCAAATCCTTTACTGCTGCAGTAATTCGCCAGATCAATATCCATTGCGTCACGATTGACCTTTGCCGGGTCAAAACGGTACTGAACGGTATTTGAATCCGGATCTTCATCAACACGTTCGAATGCCCCGGGTTTGCTGGCAGTACATCCACTCAGCAAAATCAGCGCTACTGCGCCGGTAATTAGTTTTTTCATAGTTGTTGTCCTCACGTTGCCGCGCAGTGTATGACGCAGCATGTCGATCATCCATAGGATTTATGCGCGAAAATTAAAAATTGAGAAGCTTTTGCCGATTAATGTAATACGATTAAACGGCTATCGCTATCGTGTCAGAAATGACAGGATGTACTCAGACAAGACGAAACGAAGACTGCACCACACCAGGAAATGCCAAAAATAAAAAAGCTGTTCCTCTCTCTTCCCTGCCCGCGCTTAGCGGGCTTTTTTTTGCCCGCTATTCCGCGGTCGCTTACTGACCCGTCATTGCCACCATTCTACGTAACAGGTTAGCGGCGCGTTTGTCAGGTAATGCCAGAATGGCACTGTAGAGATCAATGGACATGCCACACAGCGATGAGCGATCCACTGCCGTGTCAGCTGGCATATTCAGCTGCTGCAGTTTGTCGCCCCATTTCAGAAAGAGGCGTCCGACGATCTTTTGCAGATCATCCTGCGCCTGCGTCTTATCGAGGGGCTTTTCGGGCGGAGGGCTGTTAAGCAGCAACTGCTCCATGGCATCCGCTTCTTTGCGATTCAGCGAAGACGGTAGCGTAGTCTGTAAATTAATTCCTCCACTCACCTGCGGATAGAGAAAACGGAAGCAGAGGCCCGGATCGATTTGATTCAGCGCCCGCATCTCTTCTACTGAGACGCCGATATAGTTAACCACCGCTGCATCCGTTGCGCGCATCAGCCGTTGGTTGACCACCTCAATCAGCCAGCCACGCAGTTCACCTGTTGCCTGCAGAGCGGGCTCGCCTGCACGGATTCGACGGGTCAGCTCCTGGGTCAGCAATAACCAGAGCGCGGGTTCCTGCGTTTGCAGTACGCGATAGCCTGGCATCTTTGCCAGTTGATTTACTGCCTGCTCATGCTGGCTTGCCTGCAACTGATGCGGCGCGACCCAGCTGAACCAGAGCAGATTAGCCATGATCAGGGGCAGCAGAAAAATGAGCAGCCCCTGCCACAAACGCAGTCGGGTCGTTTTGATCAGCACAATAACGATCAACGCCAGCAATGCAAACGCAGCCAGCGTAATAAAAAGCAGAGAATTCATGCTGCGGGGTTAATCCTTACGCACATCGATTAGCACAGGGCAGTGAGCACGCTCAATCACCGCTGCGCTGACCGAGCCTTTTAATAACCTGTTAAACGAAGAGAGGTGGCGACGTCCCATGATAATCATGCTTGCCTTAAGCTGTTGTGACTGGGCAACAATGGTATCTGCCGCCTCACCCGCCAGGATCACGCCACGCGCATTAATGCCAGCGCGCAGTAACGGTGCCAGTGCATGACGCACCACCATTTCCGCCGTATTTTGCTCATCCTGTGCTGCCACAAAATCGGCCGGGTCTTCACCCGCATCGATTTCCATCGGCTGATTACAGGAGGAGTAGGCAGGATCGACGCAGCACAGCACCACCACTTCGGCGCGATGTGCCAGCGCTTCTTCAATCGTCAAGGCAACCACTTTCCCGGCAACCGGAGAGTGGTCTATGGCCATCAGCAGGGTTTTCATCAGATGCTTATCCTTAAATCGCGGCAACTTTGCCGATTTCACGCACCAGCGCCTCTTTACACTTCAGCATCTCGTCACGAAAACGCGCTTCATGTCGCAGAAAACGAGCAGAGGGCACCAGTAAAGAGACAGAAAAGCGACCAAACAGCGTATCCAGCGCAAACGCCATGGTAGAGATCCCTTCCAGGGTTTCACCGCGATCCACGGCGATACCGGTTTCGCGGACTTCCCTGATAAGTTGTAGCAATTGTGGCAATGTTTTCACCGTCTGATCGGTCAGCTCCTGCCAGGCATCGCCAACAATCGTCCGGACATCTTTTTCACACTCCAGTGCCAGCAACGCCCGTCCGCCGGAGGTACTGTAGAGCGGCAGATTCAGTCCCATATGCGGGACAACCCGAAGTTCACGTGACGCCACGACATGGTGAATAATCGCCAGCTGGCTGCCGCTGGCGCGCGCCAGCGAGACCGTTTCATTAGTATCCGAAGAGAGTTTTTCCAGTAGCGGACTGACCAGATCAACCACGTCGGTATGCACACTGGAGATCAGTTTTAACAGGGCAGGTCCCAGACGCAATCCGCCCGCCCCACTGCTGCGCACAAGCTCTGCGCTGTCGAGCGCAGCGACAATGCGCTGCACCGTTGAACGGGGCAGTTTCACCGCCTGAGCGATCTCGCCAAGGCTCATGCCGCCCGGCTGTTCGCCCAGCGCATTAAGAATTTTTGCCGCACGGGCGATGACCTGGATACCGCCCGTTTTTTCATCCTCGCGGCTGGAGGGTTGATGTGCCATAGCGTCGTCCTGTTTGAGCTGCCTTACTGTAGCGCGAATGCCGCACTTTTTACAGCCTGTACCACATTGCAATACAGCATACCGGGATGTAATATTACGCCCTGTACCACATTGCAGTACACTGCATCATAATAACGAGATTGCCAGTAATGAACGCTAAGCCCGCCACGCCGCCGGCTCCTCATCCTTTTACACTCCGACTAGCCCTGGGCCTGATCGGCGTGCTTATTGCTGCGCTGACCTCCGGGCTGAACGACCGCGTCAGTGATATCGCGCTGGCTGATATCCGTGCCGCAATCGGCATCGGTTTCGATCAGGGTAGCTGGATTATCTCCGGCTATCAGGCGGCAGAAGTTGCGGCGATGATGATTGCCCCCTGGTTTGCCGTCACCCTGTCGCTGCGGCGTTTTACACTCGGCGTGTCGGCGGGATTTATGCTGACCGGCATTCTGCTGCCGCTGGTGCCGGATCCCACGCTGTTTATCAGCCTGCGCGTGCTGCAGGGGTTGTTTGGCGGCGCACTGCCGCCGATGCTGATGACTGTTGCTCTGCGCTTTTTGCCACCGCCTTTTAAGCTGTTCGGCCTGGCGGGCTATGCCCTGACCGCGACGTTTGGCCCCAATATGGCAGCCTCGCTGGCCTCAATATGGACCGACCATGTCAGTTGGATGATGGTGTTCTGGCAGGTGGTGCCTGGCATGCTGATTGCGATGGTACTGATTAGCTGGGGGATACCGCAGGACCCGCTGCGTCCGGAACGTTTTCAGCAGATCGATCTGTTCGGCATGGTGACCGGTTGCAGTGCTGTCGCGCTGCTGGTGCTGGTGCTGACCCAGGGGGAGCGTCTTGACTGGCTGAACTCGCCACTGATCGCCGGTATGCTGCTCGCCGCGCTGCCGCTGCTGCTGGTTTTCCTGATCAATGAGTGGTTTCACCCGCTGCCGCTGTTTAAATTACAGATGCTCAGACGGCCCAACCTGGCGCACGGCCTGCTGGGGCTGGCCTGCGTGCTCATCCTGGGGCTTTCAGGTTCCGCGCTGCCTTCGGCCTACTTTGCTCAGGTGAGCGGCTTTCGCACCCTTGAGTTTGCCCCGCTGGCACTGACCGTAGGCCTGCCACAATTGCTCATCGCGCCACTGATTGCGGCACTGCTCAATATCCGCTGGATTGATTGCCGCTGGATGCTGACGGCGGGCGTCGGCCTGCTGGTGACTGCCTGTCTGCTGGGCTCGCAGATCACCAGTGACTGGGCGCGACAGAATTTCTGGCTGCTGCAAATCCTGCAGGCGTTCGGACAACCGATGATCATTTTGCCGATATTGATGAGTGCCACCAGCGTTGTGGCCCCACCTGAAGGCCCTTTTGCCTCCGCGATGTTTAACACGGTGCGCGGGTTTTCCAGTATTGCCGCCTCCACGCTGGTTGAGGTTTTCCTTTCTCATCGTGAGCAATTTCATTCCAGTGTCCTGATTAATCAGGCCGCCAGCCGCAGCTGGCTGATGACCGCGCCGACAGCCGATCAAGCCAGCCGCAGTTTGCCGCTATTGCCGGATGGCAGCATCAGCGCCAGCGATAATCTCAGCGGATTCGCCACCCTGGTCCGGCATCAGGCCACGATCCTGAGCCTGAGCGACAGCTGGCTGATGCTGACCGGCTTTGCCGCCTGCCTGTTATTGCTTACCGCCATCCTGCCAAAACGGGTCTGGCCGCCTCAAACTTTGATTCAACACCCTCCCCGGAATAACTGAATATGCGTACTTTTGAAATGAGAAGAACCCTGCTGCTGAGTCTGCTGCTGCTGGTGTTACTGGCCATTGCCTTTGTTGTCTGGACGATGATGACCAGCAACGATCACCGCACCAATGATGCTTACGTCAATGCGGATTACACCCTGGTAGCACCGAAAGTCTCGGGCTACATAAGCCATGTTGAGGTGCAGGATAATCAGCAGGTCAAAGCGGGCCAGTTGCTGGCAACGCTGGATGACCGTGACTATCGGGTGGCGCTGGAGAGTGCTGAAGCTGACCTGCAGGTGAGTCAGGCGAAACTGCTGAGCAGCCAGGCTCAACTGGAACAGCAGCAGTCGATGATTGATCAGCAGAAAGCCAGCGTCGCGGCAAGTCAGGCTTCTGCGCAGTATGCGGGTCAAAGCGCCGATCGCTATAACCGCCTCTATAAAAGCGGCACCGTCGCCGCTGACGATCAGCAAAAGGCCAGCTCAAATCAGCGCTCGGCGCTGGCAGCTGTCCATCAGAGTCAGGCTGCACTGGCATCGGCAATAAAACAGGTGGGCGTATTACAGGCGGCGGTGCGTTCAGCAGAAGCGGATGTTGCCGCAGCCAAAGCCAGCGTCGATCAGGCCAGGCTGAATCTCTCCTACACGCGCATTACGGCTCCTGTTGACGGCATGGTGGGTCAGCGTGCGGTGCGGACAGGCGCATACGTTTCAGCCGGAACCCGTCTGCTGGCCGTGGTCCCCCTGCAGCAAACCTACATTACGGCTAACTACCTTGAGACGCAGTTAAGCGATGTGCGCCCAGGACAGCGGGTCCGAATCCGGGTTGATGCCCTGCCAGGCGAGACCTTTACCGGTCATGTGGACAGCATCGCACCGGCCACTGGTGCAACTTTTTCAGCGATCGCTCCCGATAACGCCACAGGCAACTACACTAAAGTCGTTCAACGTCTGCCGGTGAAAATTGTGCTGGATGGCGACCAACCGCATCTGGCTCAGTTACGTGTCGGCATGTCGGCGATCCCTGAAATCGAGGCGCCCTAATATTGTGAGCAATATCTCAGAACGGGCCTATTTCATTTGGGTGGGATTACGCGTAAATTAGCGCCTGATCCTGTTCTGAGAGTTATTCAGATCGACCCGGAAGAGAGCAGACCATTACTGAAATGGCGATCTCTTTTCCACATCTGTTCGCGTTGCACTGGTTTGGGATCGCCATCATCGTAACCGCTCAGAGGAGTTGCTTTGTGAAATATGCCTTGATGGGAATATCTTTTTTCGCGTTACTTTGGTTCGGAACCTTTGTTCTGCTGCTGAAGTAATGGCGTGACAGTGCCGCCAAGGGGCGACCATCGTGTCGCCCCTGCTGGCTGTCAGCTCTCTTCTTCTGTTTTCATGCTGCCCGGCAATACGCCATCGGCACGAAACATCGCCTTAATTCCCCGCACTGCCTGACGAATACGATCGCTGTTTTCAATCAGCGCAAATCGCACGTGCGTGTCGCCATAGTCACCAAAACCGATACCAGGGGAAACACAGACTTTCGCCTCCTGCAGCATATGTTTAGCAAATTCCAGCGAACCCAGATGTGCATAGTGGTCGGGAATTTTTGCCCAGACGTACATCGAGGCTTTGGGGTTATCCACCATCCAGCCCGCTTCATGCAAGCCTTTGACCAGCACATCACGGCGGCGTTTATACTGCTCAGCAATGTCACGCACGCACTGCTGATCCCCTTCCAGCGCGGCAATGGCTGCCACCTGTAGCGGCGTAAAGGTGCCGTAGTCATGGTAACTCTTGATACGCGCCAGCGCGGCGACCAGCTCTTTATTACCCACCATGAAACCGATACGCCAGCCTGCCATGTTGTAGCTTTTTGACAGGGTAAAGAATTCAACGGCGACATCACGCGCGCCCGGCACCTCCATAATCGACGGCGCTTTCCAGCCATCGTAGACGATGTCAGCATAAGCCAGATCGTGGATGACCAGCACGTTGTACTGCTTCGCCAGCGCAATCACCCGCTCGAAAAAGTCGAGTTCCACACACTGTGCGGTCGGGTTGGATGGGAATCCAAGGATCATCATTTTTGGCTTGGGGTAGCTTTCCCGAATAGCACGTTCCAGCTCAGTGAAGAAGTCGACACCCGCCACCAGCGGCACCGAACGCACCTGCGCTCCGGCAATCACTGCACCGTAGATATGAATCGGATAGCTGGGATTGGGCACCAGTACGGTATCACCATGATCCAGCGTCGCCAGCATCAGATGCGCCAGCCCCTCTTTGGAGCCAATGGTGACAATTGCCTCAGATTCGGGATCGATCTCCACCTGATAGCGCTCAGCGTACCAGCGCGAAATCGCTCTGCGCAGACGCGGTATGCCGCGCGAGGTGGAATAACCGTGGGTATCGTCACGCTGCGCCACCTGGCATAACTTTTCGACAATGTGAGGCGGAGTCGGACCATCCGGGTTGCCCATTGAAAAGTCGATGATATCTTCGCCGCGCCGACGCGCAGCCATCTTCAGTTCAGCAGTGATGTTGAAAACGTAAGGGGGTAAACGTTCAATACGCGAGAAACGACGGGGTGTGCTGTTATCAGCCATGATGTCCTCTGGATTACGTAAGCGCCCGGACCGTCCGAGCGACGTGGGTCACTGCGGTGACCCGTTACGAACATAACGTGGCGAGGATCATTTTGTCGAGGGTGGCGGAAAATTTTTTTATTTTTGCGGATTCAGCCGTCCCAGCAGCCAATCGTTCACCCAGTGGCCATCCAGCAGATAATTATCCCGCAGCGTGCCCTCCAGCTGAAAACCGTTTTTCTCCAGAATACGGCGTGACGCCCAGTTCCCTTCAATCACCATCGCCTTGAGTTTGTGAAAATCGGCTTCAAGCAGAAACTGACACAGCGCCGCCAGCGCTTCGCTGCCATAGCCCTGACCACAGTGGCGATGCAGCAGCATATAGCCCACCTCCGCCTGACGATACGGCTCCCATTCCGGGCTGCAGCCAAACAGGCCAATGGGCTCACCGCTGTCCTGGCGTCTTGCCACCAGGCAGAGCATATGAAAACTGCCCGGCTGCCAGGGTGCCAGACGCTGTGTGAAACGCTGTCGAATATCCGCTTCATCCGGGATTTCGCTTACCCATTTCATGGTGTCGGGATCTTCATGGACGGCACGAAACAGTTGCCAGTCTTCGGGTTGTAATTTACTCAGGGTTAGTCTGTCGGTGACAAGTTGCATCTGTGGCTCCCGATGGGCGCGGTTTTCCAGCGGTTACTGGCGCGCGTCATCGCGCAACATAGCAAAACGGCTTCACAGCGACCAGCGTGAAAAACTATTCCCCTTTATTCCACTCAACTTTTCCTCTTTTTACTGGATTGCCGTAAAAATTGATCTGAAACATTAACTTGTGGCGGGATTGATCGGGGTGCTAGCGGTTCGCGATCACATTTTTTATCATAGAGGCACTTTCCATCGCTCACGAGTCGCCTGTGTCCTCCCACTTCACGATGTTACTGGCAGTCTTTGACCGCGCCGCCCTGATGTTGATCTGCCTGTTCTTCCTGACGCGCACCCGGCCTTTTCGTCAGCTGCTGCAAAAAGATGAGCACACCCGCGCGGAAAAAGTGGCGGTCACTGCCATCTTTTCCCTGTTTGCGCTGTTCAGTACCTGGTCGGGCGTCAATGTCGACGGTTCGCTGCTGAATGTGCGGGTCATTGCCGTGATGGCGGGTGGGATTCTGTTTGGTCCCTGGGTTGGCATCGCCACCGGTGTGATTGCGGGTCTTCACCGTTTTCTGATCGATATTCATGGCGTCACTTCCGTCCCCTGCCTGATTACCAGCATCATTGCCGGTGTCGTCGCAGGCGGGATTAATCGCCGGGTGCTGAAAGAGCATCGCTGGCGCGCCGGTATCGTCGGCGGCATGCTGTGTGAAGCCCTGACGATGTTGCTGATCGTCCTGTGGGCGCGCCCTGCCTCACTCGGGCTGGCGATTGTGTCGGAGATTGCCCTGCCGATGATCCTCGGCGCGTCCAGCATCGGCATCATTGTGTTGCTGGTGCAAAGTGTTGAGGGAGAGAAAGAGGCTATTGCTGCCCGCCAGGCCAAGCTGGCACTGGAGATCGCCAACAAAACGTTGCCGCTGTTTCGTCAGGTGAACAGCGACTCGCTGCGCAATATCTGTGACATTATCCGAAGAGAGATCAAAGCCGATGCGGTGGCGATGACGGATAAAAAGCAGATTCTGGCCTACGTCGGCTATGGCGAACATAATTATAAGCATGGCGATGATGGCATCAGCCCGACGACGGCGCAGTCTATCAACAGCGGTAAAATTATTATTAAGAACAATGATGAAGCGCACCGCACTAAAGATATACATTCGATGATCGTCATCCCGCTGTGGGAAAAAGGCAAAGTCACCGGCACGCTGAAAATCTATTATCGCCGCGCACACCGTATTACCGGCTCGCTGAAGGAGATGGCGATTGGCCTGTCACAAATTATCTCAACCCAGCTTGAAGTGTCGCGCGCCGAGCAGCTGCGTGAGATGGCCAATAAAGCGGAACTGCGAGCGCTGCAAAGTAAAATAAATCCCCATTTCCTGTTCAATGCGCTGAATGCTATCTCCTCTTCTATCCGGCTCAATCCCGATACTGCCCGCCAGCTGGTCATTAACCTTTCACGCTATCTGCGCTACAACCTGGAACTGAACGACGATGAGCTGATCGACATCCGTAAAGAGCTGTGGCAGGTGAAAGATTATATCGCCATTGAGCAGGCGCGATTCGGCGATAAACTGACGATGATTTATGACGTCGATGAAGATCTGCATTTTCTGCTGCCAAGTCTGCTGATTCAGCCACTGGTAGAAAACGCCATTGTGCATGGGATTCAGCCCTGTAAAGGCAAAGGCGTGGTCACGCTGAGCGTCCGGGATCTGGGCGATCGGGTGCGGATCTCCGTGCGGGATACCGGTCAGGGCATCAGTGACGAAGTCGTGGAACGGGTGGCGCGCAACGAGATGCCCGGCAATAAAATCGGTCTGCTCAATGTGCACCATCGCGTCAAACTCCTGTCAGGTCAGGGACTGAACATCGTGCGGCATCAACCGGGGACCGAGATCGCTTTTACGCTGAGTAAAAATGGCCAGCGCCTGGCGGAGAATCTGTTATGAAAGCCATTATTGTGGAAGATGAATTTCTGGCCCAGCAGGAGCTGAGCTGGATGATTCAGCATCACAGCAAAATCGAAATTGAAGCCTGTTTTGATGATGGTCTTGATGTACTGAAGTATCTGCAACAGCATCGGGTCGATGTGATTTTCCTCGACATTAATATCCCCTCGCTGGATGGTATGTTGCTGGCACAGAATATCCATCAGTTTGCCCACAAGCCGCTGATCGTCTTTATTACCGCGTGGAAAGAGCATGCGGTAGAAGCATTCGAGCTTGAGGCATTTGACTACATTCTCAAGCCCTATCAGGAGTCGCGGATTGTCACCATGCTGAACAAGCTGGAAGCCACCGCACAGGCGCAGCAGGCTGTGAGTCATCTTAGTGCCACACCTGCGCCGCAGACCGTCAACCTGATTAAAGATGAACGCATTATCGTCACTGACGTGAATGATATTTACTACGTTGAGGCGCATGAAAAGCTGACGTTTGTCTATACCCGGCGCGAGTCCTACGTCATGTCGATGAATATCACCGAGTTCTGTTCACGCCTGCCAGAGCAGCAGTTCTTCCGCTGTCACCGCTCTTACTGCGTCAGCCTGAGCAAGATCCGCGAAATCGAGCCGTGGTTTAACAACACCTATCTGCTTAAGCTGCGCGATCTGGAATTTCAGGTGCCGGTCAGCCGCAGTAAGGTTAAGCAGTTCAGACAGCTGATGCGTCTGTAATGCAGGAGAGTGAGGGAACGATTCAGGTAGAGAAGTGGCTTTCAGGACAACAGCAGGAAAAGGCAGGAGAAGTCAGGCGGTGATTTCCCGGGCCTGAACGGCTGAAGCCTCCAGGTCGGGAAAGCGATCGCGCGCACAAAGGCTGTGCGCGCGGAGTAAAGCAGAATCAGATTTCGCGGCCCAGCGTCTGACGCAGATGCGCGCCCGCCCCCAGCAGGCCAGGCTGATCGTGCGTAATCATGTAAACCGGAATGCTGGCAACATAGTCGCGGAAGCGTCCTTTATCTTCAAAAGCCGCACGGAAACCCGACGCCTTAAAGAATTCCAGGAAGCGAGGCACAATGCCTCCCGCAATATAAACGCCGCCAAAAGTGCCCAGGTTCAGCGCCAGATTGCCGCCAAAACGGCCCATAATGACGCAGAACATGGAGAGCGCGCGACGGCAGTCGGTACAGCTGTCATCCAGCGCACGTTCACTGACATCTTTCGGCTTCAGATTTTCCGGCACGCGGTTGTCAACTTTCACAATGGCACGGTAGAGATTAACCAGACCGGCACCCGACAGCACACGTTCAGCTGAGACATGGCCCAGTTCTTCACGCAGCACTTCCAGGATCTGATCTTCTTCTTCGCTGTTGGCCGCAAAATCGACATGACCACCCTCACCTGGCAGGCTCACCCAGCGCTTGTCCACATGCACCAGATGGCTGACGCCTAAGCCGGTACCGGCACCATAAATGGCGATAGGTTTATCTTTGACCGGCTCTGAGCCGCCAAACTGAATCACGTTTTCGGCGGTCAGCATCGGAATAGCCATGGATACCGCAGTAAAATCGTTAATGATTTCCAGGTGTTCAAAACCGATGTTCTCTTTGAGCTTGCGCGTAGAAAACGCCCAGTCATGGTTGGTCATTTCAACCCAGTCATCGGTAATCGGGCAGGCGATAGCAATACAGCCATCTTTAACGTCCTGCTGTTGTTCATCAAGATAGTGGCGGATGACGGCTTCGAGGCTGTCGTATTCTGATGTTGAGAATGTTTTGGCCTGGGTGATGCTGCCGCTTTCCACCTCACACAGGGCGAGGCGCGCGTTAGTACCGCCGACATCGCCGACCAAGGCATAGGTTGTCATTCTTCTGTTGCTCCGCTTGGGGTCTTAAGAGTTGGAGGACACTATAAAATTCTGCCCATAAAACAACAACGCTCACCGGTGCGATTGGTGAGCGTCTTACTCAGTTGTGCTACAGCCTAACCGCGTTAGTCCAGCCTGCACAGCGGCAACTATCTGAATCTTAGCCGCCGTTGCGTTGATTCAGGCAGGCAGTGACTTTTCTTAGCAGTGGCGGCAAATCTTCTTTCTGCATCACCACCTCAACCAGCGACAGCCATTGAGGCGCGACCAGTCGCGTCATCACCTCGTCTAACTGCACGGTTTCACTGATGCGCCAGCTCTGCGCCTGGCCATGAAGGCTAAGGGCGTGTGGCAGAGCCGTCCAGTTCCACGGGGCGATATCATTGTAACGTTGTGTTGCGCCATGAATCGCCCGTTCGACGGTATAGCCGTCATTATTCAGTAAAAAGATTATCAGTCGCTGCCCATCGCGCAACATCGACCCCAGCTCCTGAATAGTCAGTTGCGCCGAACCGTCTCCGATGATCAGGATAACCCGTCGATCAGGGTTGGCGGTCTGCGCGCCAAACGCTGCCGGAAGAGTATAGCCGATTGATCCCCATAATGGCTGAACCACCAGCTGTGCCCGCGAGGGTAATCGCAACGCGGCGGCACCAAAGGCGGCCGTGCCCTGCTCGGCCAGAATCAGGTCGCCGGGTTGCAGAAATCCCTGCATGGCCTGCCAGAAGGCGTGCTGACTGATCACCGCCGTGGGTTCTGCTGGCTGCGCGGCGGGGATTGCGGCGGCAGGCTGCCACTGCTGACCATAATGTTCAAACAGCGGTTGCAGTTCACTGAGCGCATCCGCCATCGACAACGGCGCAAAACGTTCATTACCCACGCTGGCACTGAAGGGCTGCAGATCGATCAGTCGCTCGGTGGCAAACTGCTGTGTAAAACCTGCCGTAATGGTGTCGGTAAAACGGACACCGACGCAAATTGCTGCATCCACCTGTTCAATCTGTTCACACACCTGCCCTGCACTGGCCGCGCCGGCATAGGTACCGACATAACCTGGCTGCTGCTCATCCAGTACGCCTTTGCCCATCAGCAGACTGGCGCAGGGAATCGCGCTCTGTTCGCGCAGCGCGGCCAGCGCAGATTGCCGCTGCCAGCGCAGCGCCAGAAAATCTGCCAGCAGTGAAACACGCTGTGCCGGTGCCAGTAAACGTTCTGCCGCGGCCCTGAAAGCGCGACGCGCGTCAGCCGATGCGGGCTGATGGGTGTTCAGCGGCTGTGCAGGTGGCTGTACAGCCATGGCTGCCACGTCCACTGCCAGCGACAGATAGCCGGGACGACGGGCCTGCAGCGCACTGATAATCACCCGATCAATCTCAGCCGTGGCATTGTCGGCAGTCAGCAGTGCGGTTGCCACACTGACCTCGGCAGCCATGCGAATAAAATGCTGGAAATCACCATCGCCCAGCGAGTGATGCACGCAGTCACCCTGCAACTGCGCCTGCGTGGCTGGCGCACCCACAATATGAATCACCGGCAGATACTCAGCATAACTGCCCGCAGTGCCATTAATCGCGCTGAGCTCGCCAACACCAAACGTCGTTAACAGTGCCCCCGCGCCGTTGCAGCGCGCATAACCGTCCGCCGCATAGGCTGCGTTGAGTTCATTAGCGCAGCCCACCCAGCTGATTTCAGGATGGGCGATAACGCGGTCCAGGAATTGCAGGTTGTAGTCGCCCGGCACACCAAACAGATGCTTGATACCAATCTCCTGCAGACGGGTCAGCAGGTAATCTCCGACAGTGAATGTGGACATTGCGCGTTCCTTTCAGGGAAGAGTCGGGTTAAGTATCTGACAGAGGATAAAATTAGCGAGGAGAGTAGCTATTTTAACCAGCCGCAATGCCTGGCAAGACGACGTTACGCTGGCGGAATATTCTGTAAAATCGCGAACTGCTGCGCGCTGTCACTAAGTGTAACCGTATACACTGATAGACTTTTGGCACATATTCCCGTTTTTGCTCAGGAGCGCTAAATGTCCTCTTTCCCCCATCCCGATCGCTATCAACAGATGGAATATCGCCGCAGCGGCCGCAGCGGCATCAGACTGCCTGCAATTTCGCTGGGACTTTGGCACAACTTTGGTGACAGCACGCGGGTCGATAACAGCCGTGAGTTGCTACGTCATGCATTTGACCTCGGCATCACCCACTTCGACTTAGCGAATAACTACGGCCCGCCTCCGGGCTCGGCGGAAGAGAATTTTGGTCGTATTCTGCGGGAAGATTTTCGTGCCCATCGTGATGAGCTGATAATCTCCACCAAAGCGGGCTATACCATGTGGCAGGGGCCTTATGGAGACTGGGGGTCGCGTAAATATCTGATTGCCAGTCTGGATCAAAGCCTTAAACGCATGGGGCTGGAATATGTCGATATTTTCTATCACCACCGTCCCGATCCGGAAACCCCGCTGGAAGAGACGATGCGCGCGCTCGATCATGTGGTACGCCAGGGCAAAGCGCTTTACGTAGCTCTTTCTAACTATACGGCTGAACGGGCTGCCCAGGCGATTGCTATCCTGCGCGATCTCGGCACCCCCTGCCTGATTCACCAGCCGCGTTATTCGATGTTTGAACGTACCCCTGAGCAGGGATTGATTCAGACGCTGGGCGATGCGGGCGTTGGCTGTATCGCTTTCTCTCCCCTGGCAGGCGGTGTGCTCACCGATCGCTATCTGCAGGGCATTCCGGAAGATTCGCGTGCGGCCAGCGGCAGCAAATTCCTGAGCGAAAGCCAGCTGACCGAAGAGAAGATGGAAAAAGTCCGCAGGCTGAATGTCATCGCACAGCAACGTGAGCAGAAACTGGCGCAGATGGCGCTGGCGTGGGTATTGCGCGATGATCGCGTCACGTCAGTGCTGATTGGGGCCAGTAAAACGGCGCAGATTGATGACGCGGTGGCCATGCTCGTCCGTCGTCAGTTCAGCGACACCGAATTAGCGGCCATTGACGCGGCTCTGATGTAAGCATTCACCGCCCGGCGCAGGTCGGGCGTTTTTTTTCACCAGAATAATCTCAATCCCCCTTCTCTCCCCAATTTCCTCACAATTTTCCGACACAATGATGCGGTAACAACAGTAATACGCAGGCATAATCACTGCGCCGCAACAGCATCAGCCTGTTGATGAGGAGAATATAATGAAAAGAGCTCTAATTTTTGCTGCCCTGCTGGCGCTGTTTTCGCCGCTGGCCTGTCACACAGCCGAGGCGTCCAGTGCCTCTATTTCTCTGGCCCCTGGCGTCACCCTGAATCTGGGCGATCGCGATAATCGTGGTAATTACTGGGATGGCGGTCGCTGGCGTGAACCCCGCTGGTGGAATGACCGCTATACCTACAATGAACGCCGCTGGTGGCGACACGAAGAGTGGCGTCGTCAGCAGCAGTGGGAGCGTGAACGCCGCTGGCAGGAGCGCGACCGCGAGCGCCGCTGGGATCATCAGTATCGCCGCGATCGCGACTGGGATCATCATGACCGCCGTGGTCCAGGTCCTGGCCCGCATGGTTTTGGGCCCCACGGACCCGGTGGACCCGGTCCGCATGGCCACGATCGTCACTAACAAAAAACGCCCGGCATAGCCGGGCGTTTTTTGTTTCCAGAAACCCTTACAGTCCCAGCGCTTCACCCACCAGCAGGTAAAGATTCAGCGCAATCACCAGCAGCACGATCAGTCGCCCGGTGTTCTGCATCAGACGCGAGTTCACCATATCATCGCCCATCAGCTCGCGGTTGCCGGTAAAGGAGAGCAGCGGAATCAGCGCCAGCGCGATACCGAAACTCAGCAGCACCTGACTCATCACCAGCACCTTTGTTGGGTCCCAGCCTGCCCAGATGACAATAAACGAGGGCAACATGGTGACAGTTCGACGCACCCAAAGTGGAATGTGGAAACGGATAAAGCCCTGCATTACCACCTGCCCCGCCAGCGTACCGACCACTGTTGAGGAGAGTCCCGCGGCCACCAGGCTCAGACCAAATACCGTTGCGGCAGCCTGACCTAACAGCGGTTGCAGCGTCAGATAGGCCTGATCGAGCTCTGCAATTTTGCTGTGACCACTAAAATGAAACGCCGCTGCCGCAGTTGCCATCATCGCCAGGTTTACAAATCCGGCAATGGTCATGGCAATCGCCACATCCAGTTTAGTTGAGGAGTAACGCTGACTTTTACTGTCCTCACTTTTGCCCTGCGTCAGCGCAGAGTGCAGATAAATTACGTGCGGCATGATGGTCGCCCCAAGCACGCCGGCGGCCAGGAATACGGCATCCGACGTCGGTAACGCGGGCAGCGCCATGCCGACCACCAGCTCTTTAATATTGGGCTGGGAGAAGAAAAGTTCGACAATATAGGCCGCCGCCACAAATAACAGCAGTCCACCAATCACCAGCTCCAGCGGCTTCTGTCCGCGACTCTGTAACATCAGTATCAGGAAGGTGGCGATGCCCGTCAGCACCGCGCCCTGCATCAATGAAATGCCGAGCAGCAGTTTGAACCCCAGTGCGGCACCGATAAACTCCGCCAGATCGGTGGCCATCGCGATAATTTCCGCCTGCACCCAGTAAAACCAGACGGCAGGCCGGGGAAAGCGATCGCGGATGTGTTCGGCAAGATTTTTGCCGGTGGCGATACCCAGCTTGGCAGACATGAGCTGAATCAGCATGGCCATGATATTGGCCCACACCACCACCCACAGCAATTTGTAGCCGTAAGCAGCGCCTGCCTGAATGTTGGTCGCAAAGTTGCCCGGATCGATATAGCCAATAGCGGCGATAAAGGCGGGCCCCAGCAGTGCGAGTTTGACTTTTCTGACTCCGCGAGCAGCGCGCTCGGCGGTACGACTCTCAAGCATATCCGGTACCCTGTCTGAACATTTGCCTGCCCCGGCAGCTTAGGGGTTAGCATGTGCAAGTGAAATTCGTTTATTGTTATCGGTGTAATAGATGCTGCTATAAAGTATAGCCATTGCTATACATTACAGTAAAGGAAGTGAGTGCTAAAAATGTGAGCAACGGTGTCACTTTACGCTCTGTGTAAAATTCAGACAATAATTATGTGGTTATCTGGGTTGAACGATTTTTAAACAGGGCGTGATCTCTGGAACTTTTCTGGAAAATATAGCGATAGCGAATACTTATAATGTGGTTCAGATCTCGTTTTTAAGTAACGCGTTACATAGAATACGCAACAAAATACAACCCTCCTCAAATTTGGAGCAACTATGTCCCATATTTTGCAATTTCTTTTAGCACTGGTGGTGGTCGGGATACTCTCCTTGCTGGTCAGTCACGATCGTAAAAGCATTCGCATTCGCTACATTATACAGCTACTGGTGATTGAAATTGTGCTCGCCTGGTTCTTCCTGAACTCAGAAGCGGGACTGGGTTTCGTCAAAGGCTTCGCCGGCTTCTTTGATCATCTGCTGAAGTATGCGGCCCAGGGCACAAACTTTGTCTTCGGTAACATGAATGATAAAGGCCTGGCGTTCTTCTTCCTCAACGTATTGTGTCCAATCGTCTTTATCTCTGCGCTGATCGGTATTCTGCAGCATTTCCGTATCCTGCCGTGGGTTATTCGCGGTATCGGTACTGTGCTGTCGAAAGTCAATGGCATGGGAAAACTGGAATCTTTCAACGCCGTGAGTTCTCTGATACTGGGACAGTCAGAAAACTTCATTGCCTATAAAGATATCCTGGGCAAGATGTCACAGCGCCGCATGTACACCATGGCCGCGACGGCGATGTCGACCGTTTCGATGTCTATTGTCGGTGCCTATATGACCATGCTGCAGCCAAAGTATGTGGTCGCCGCACTCGTGCTCAACATGTTCAGCACCTTTATCGTGCTGTCATTGATCAACCCTTACCGCGTTGAGAACGAAGACGATCTGCAGTTGCAGGATCTGCATAAAGGTCAAAGCTTCTTCGAGATGCTGGGCGAATATATCCTGGCCGGTTTTAAGGTCGCGATTATCGTTGCCGCGATGCTGATTGGTTTTATCGCGCTGATTTCAGGTCTGAATGCGCTGTTTGATCTGATCTTCGGCATCAGCTTCCAGGGCGTGCTTGGCTATGTCTTCTATCCGTTTGCCTGGGTGATGGGTGTGCCGTCGGGTGAGGCGTTGCAGGTCGGCAGTATTATGGCGACCAAGCTGGTATCGAATGAATTTGTTGCCATGATGGATCTGCAGAAAATTGCAGGCCAGTTGTCACCCACTTCAGAAGGTATTCTTTCCGTGTTCCTGGTGTCGTTCGCCAACTTCTCTTCCATCGGCATCGTGGCCGGTGCGATTAAAGGCCTGAACGAAGAACAGGGCAACGTGGTTTCCCGCTTTGGCCTGAAGCTGCTGTACGGCTCTACGCTGGTCAGCGTGCTCTCCGCCGCTATCGCCGGTCTGGTTCTGGCGTTCTGAGTGCAGTGCTGAACATCAAAGGGCGAGCCTGTCTCGCCCTTTTCGTTTTTCGCCATCCCTGCTTTTCTTCCCGCTGAATACCTCTTCAGGCGACGTCTGCCCTTATACAATACACTCAGATTCTGCATGTAAAGCGCGCACGAGGCGCAGCACAGCGTTATCCGGGCAGAACACGGCGGCGCTTGCCGGGTATGTACGTGTTAAGCGTGCGCAGCAGCTGATTTGCAAAGCAATAGCGTTATATTCGCAGAAAGGCGAATGAAAGATAAATCAGAAAGGATTTTGACAACAATGACATCGACGTTGTCAGAAAATGGTGGAGATAAGCGGGATCGAACCGCTGACCTCTTGCATGCCATGCAAGCGCTCTCCCAGCTGAGCTATACCCCCACATCTGGAATCGTTTTTCAGTGCCAAACTTTTGGGAAAAAGTTTGGTGGAGCTAAGCGGGATCGAACCGCTGACCTCCTGCATGCCATGCAGGCGCTCTCCCAGCTGAGCTATAGCCCCGAACCGAAAAACTGTCGCGTTAAGCGACGGACGGCATAATATGAAACCGCCTCCAGGGTGTCAACGGCAAAATGACATTCTCTGTTTGATCGCTGAAAAAGGCGGCAACCTGCGAAGTTTCAGCAGCATGCTGCAGATAAAAATCATGTCTGGTCACGCAGTACCGTTTTTTAACTGTTATACCCGCTGCCATCAGGTTAATTCACGGTTAAATATGTTATAGGAATTTTCTTGTCTTCGTCTTTTTCGCATGCAAAACTTAGCCCGCTAATTTAGTGGCCACCGGGACCCTCTCCCGCGGGCCACGCGTCCACCAGGCGTTATCGTCCCCATTAATCATAAAAAAACTATTGAGATACTATGTCGCTGCATACACCTAAAGAAATCGCACAACTGGCGATCCAGTCTGGCGTGGCTAAAAGTCGTGCGCCTGTCAGCATCCTTCTGATTCTTGGCTTTATGGCGGGTGCATTTATTGCGACCGGCTTCCTGTTAGATCTTCACGTCATTAACTCCCTGCCCGCTGAATGGGGCTCTTTCGGTGGCCTGTTAGGTGCCGCAGTCTTCCCTGTAGGTATCATTATGACCGTGCTGGCGGGTGGCGAGCTGCTGACCGGCAATATGATGACGTTACCCGTGGCCTGGTTCGCCCGCCGCATCAGCTTTATGAGCGTAGCGCGTAACTGGTTCTGGGTGACCCTGGCGAACTTTATCGGCAGCGTGGCTGTTGCATGGTTCTTTGGCCATATGCTGGGCATGACCGAAGGTGACTACCTGAAAAAGACCGTGGCTATCGCCTCTGCCAAAGTTCATGCCGATTTCCTGCATTCCTTTATTTCAGGCATTGGCTGTAACTGGCTGGTGTGTCTGGCTGTGTGGCTGGCATTTGCGAGTAAAGATATGGTTGGCAAAATCTTCGGCATGTGGTTCCCGGTGATGGCGTTTGTTGCCATTGGCTTCCAGCACGTTGTCGCTAACATGTTTATTATTCCGGCCGCTATTTTTGCCGGTCAGATGAGCTGGGCAGAGTACTTCCCTAACTTTGTCGCCGTCTTCCTGGGCAATGCCGTAGGAGGAGCCGTCTTCGTTGGTCTGGCCTATTTCCTGGCATTCCGTCCTGCTGCCGAACCTGCCAGTAATCCTCAGTAATTCTGTTTTGCCTTTTGTCATCAGACAAAAGGCAATTTCAGCCTACGTTACTTTTCACCGTTACTTTTTGCTGTAATATGTACCGCTAATGTATTTAACAGGGACAGTGTCGTGAAAAAGGAATGGCTTACCCCCGAAGAGCTGGCTGCAGAAACGGGTTACAGTCGGCAAACGGTGAATAAGTGGATCAAGCGGGAGAACTGGACAACCACGCCAAAGCCCGGAGTTCAGGGCGGCAAGGCACGTCTTATTCATATTGATGAACGCGTAAAAAGTTTTATTCAATCCACCCGCAACCTTAATGAACCCACAGCCACCTATGGCGCAGTAACGAATTCATTACCTGCGTTATTGTTAAGTTCCATCCAGCAAATGAGCCAGGATGAACAGGATCAACTCACTGCATTAATCTTACGTGAAGGGATTAAAGGCGTGCTGGAGCGACTGGGAATTGGTGAAGAGTAAGAAAACCGGAAGCGTAGCGCCTCCGGCTGTGTTCATTACGCCTGCGCTTCGCGCTCACTGATAAAGGCCAGGGCCTGCTCAATACGGGCCACGCTGCGGCTGCGGCCAATCGCCTCCACGGTGACATCCAGACCCGGTGACTGACCGGCACCGGTCACGGCCACACGCAGCGGCATGCCGACTTTACCCATACCCACTTCCAGCTCATCTGCGGTGCTCTGAATCGCCTGATGCACGTTTTCAGCCGTCCATTCAGTGATGGCGGCCAGCTTGTCACGCACCACTTCCAGCGGCTGACGCGCGACCGGACGAAGATGTTTCTTCGCCGCATCGGCATCGAACTCTGCGAAGTCTTCGTAGAAGTAGCGGCAGGATGCAGCCATTTCCTTCAGCGTTTTGCAACGCTCGCCCAGCAGACCCACCAGCTTCGCCAGTTCCGGTCCGGTGCGGGTATCAATTTTCTGCTCTTCAATATGCCACTGCAGATGTGTCGCCACATATTCTGGCGGCAGCGTATTGATATAGTGGTGGTTCAGCCACTGCAGTTTCTCAGTGTTGAACGCACTGGCAGACTTACTGACGGCATCCAGCGTAAACAGCTCAGCCATTTCAGCCACGCTGAAAATTTCCTGATCGCCATGTGACCAGCCCAGACGAACCAGGTAGTTGAGCAGCGCTTCCGGCAGGTAGCCGTCATCACGATACTGCATCACCCCTACTGCGCCATGACGCTTGGAGAGTTTTTTGCCATCATCGCCCAGAATCATGGAAACGTGAGCGTAGACCGGAACCTGCGCGCCAATCGCTTTGAGGATGTTGATCTGACGTGGTGTGTTGTTGATGTGGTCTTCACCACGAATAACATGGGTGATACCCATATCCCAGTCATCAACAACAACGCAGAAGTTATAGGTTGGCGACCCATCGGTGCGGCGGATGATCAGATCATCCAGTTCCTGGTTACTGAACTCGATCGGTCCACGAATCTGATCGTCAAAGATGACCGAACCTTCCTGTGGATTGCGGAAACGCACCACGCATGGCTCATCATCAGCATGATGTTCATGGCTGTCACGGCAGCGGCCGTCATAACGCGGCTTTTCGTTGTTCGCCATCTGTTCTTCGCGCAGCGCTTCCAGGCGTTCTTTAGAGCAGTAGCATTTATAAGCGGTTCCGGCTTCCAGCATGTCATCAATGACCGCGTTATAGCGATCAAAACGTTTAGTCTGGTAGTAAGGGCCTTCATTCCAGTCGAGGCTCAGCCAGTTCATACCATCCATGATGGCTTCGATAGCTTCCGGCGTGGATCGCTCCAGATCGGTATCTTCAATGCGCAGCACGAACTCGCCCTGGTTGTGACGGGCAAAGAGCCAGGAGTAAAGTGCGGTACGTGCGCCACCGACATGCAGATAGCCGGTTGGGCTTGGCGCGAAGCGTGTTTTGATTTTCATTGAGTATTGCCTTAGATGCGCGGGTTCTTTGTCTGGATGACAAAAAACAGGTTAGACGCGAAAAACAGTGGGCATATTCTAGCATCTGACGGTGAATCCTCAATGCATGCCCGCCGGTTGCGTCCCGGGAAAAGGGACTTTTCTGCCAGTAAAACCAGCACATTGGCTAAAAGCGCAACAGGATGTTTAAAAATAAACCGAACGCACATTTATGTTTTAAAAAGCGTTGACTCAAAATCAACTATCCCTATAATGCGACTCCACACAGCGGGGGTGATTAGCTCAGTTGGTAGAGCATCTCCCTTACAAGGAGGGGGTCGGCGGTTCGAACCCGTCATCACCCACCACTCTTAACAGCGTGGCCCGCAGTGAACAGGTATGAAGATATGGGTGATTAGCTCAGTTGGTAGAGCATCTCCCTTACAAGGAGGGGGTCGGCGGTTCGAACCCGTCATCACCCACCATATCTGACCTGTTAAAGCAGTACTGAAGTACGAAGTGGGTGATTAGCTCAGTTGGTAGAGCATCTCCCTTACAAGGAGGGGGTCGGCGGTTCGAACCCGTCATCACCCACCACTTCGGGTCGTTAGCTCAGTTGGTAGAGCAGTTGACTTTTAATCAATTGGTCGCAGGTTCGAATCCTGCACGACCCACCAATTCAGAATAAAGCGCCTTTTGGGCGCTTTTTTCGTTTCCGGGGTACGGACGTGACCGTGCGGGATGAGAACCTGCTGCAGGTTCGACTGAATCGCTGGCGATTCAGGCTGATGCGTTAGCATCACCCGGAGGGCGAGGCCCACGATGGGCCGAGGCTATCCTGCACGACCCACCAATTCAGAATAAAGCGCCTTTTGGGCGCTTTTTTCGTTTCCGGGGCACGGACGTGACCGTGCGGGATGAGAACCTGCTGCAGGTTCGACTGAATCGCTGGCGATTCAGATTACGGACAAACTCAAATCAGGGCGCATCTTGCAGCGATGAATAGCTCAACTAGCAGGGAACAGGGTCAGAGGAGGAAAGCGTCCCGCGCCATGGACAAAAACGCCGGGAGCGTTTTTGAACAACGCAGAGCGTTGGCCCGGCAACGGGCGCACCTCAGGGATGAGGTAAGTAATCGCGCGGGCCGAGCGAGCCATGGATGGCGGTTTTAGCGTCTTTCCGATCTGACCCTGTTTCCTGCGCTGGCTCGCTCTCACTGCCATCAGTCCAGACTTTGTCGACAATCTGAAGGCCTGTAAGGCGCTTTTTTCGTTTCTGCTGTTTAGACATTGGCTTGTAGATAAGCTCCCTTCTTTTCCAAACCTTAACAATCTCCGCGCTAAAGTCGTTTCACTGCGTGCCGATAACGTATGTGACGACTTACAGGGAGAAAATGATGTCTTCAATTTCCGGAATTTTAAGCAGTGCGGTCAGTAGCGGTGACAGCGGCGGCAGTGTTGCTTCTCAGGTCGCAGCCCTGAATAAACAGATTCAGAATGTCTTAACCCAGGTCAAAGAGCTGGCCGACAACAAAGAGCTGACTGACGAACAGAAAGCTGAAATGCAGCAGATGTATCAGTCGCAGCTCACCATGCTGCAGGCACAGATTGCGCAGCTGGAGCAGAAGCAGGCGGAGCAGGATCAGCCAAAAAGTGACAGCACGCCTGTCAGTGCGAACAAAGCAGACGGCATTAACCGCCCTACCGACACCAATAAAGTGGACGTCTATATCTAAAACGCGGGGCTGGCTTCGCGTTGTTGCGCCAGCAGCGCTGCCTGCTGGCGCACCTCCTGCCAGATCGCTTCGGCAGCAGGCGTCAGCGAGCGGTTTTTACGTTTGATCAGCGTCAGGCTGCGATTAATTTCCGGATAAAGACGACGCACACTAAGGTCACGATCGGCCGGTAACGGTAATGCCAGCGCGGGCAGAATACTGATGCCGATCCCCACTTCTACCATCGGAAACAGCGTAGCGGGATGGCCAATTTCCTGCACCACTTGCGCCCTGATGTTCTGCTGCTGCATCGCCGCATCAATCAGTACCCGACTGCCGGACGCGTAATCCTGCAGCACCATGGTGCGACCATCCAGCATCGACCATTCAGCCCTTTCCACCTGCGCCAGCGGATCATCATCGCGGCACAACAGCAGGAAAGGCTCATCCAGAATCGCGATGCTATCAAAATCACTGTCGCTGAGCGGCCCAATCACAATCCCGAAGTCGACCTCGGCGTTACGCACACTTTGCAGCACCCACTGCTGAGCGCGATCGTGCAGTATCACTTTGATATCGGGAAAGTGCTGCTGACTGGCAGCCAGACATTGCGGCATAAGATGCGCAGAGATGGTCTGGCTGGCTGCCACTCTGACGGTGCCACTGCGCTGCTCCCCAAAACTGCGGATATCCAGCAGCGTCGTATGAATCTCCTCCAGCAGGCGCTCCATCCGTGACGCCAGCTGCTTGCCTGCCTCGGTCAGCATCACCTCACGCGTGGTGCGATCCAGCAGCCGGACGCCGGTTTCCGCTTCCAGCTCTTTAATACTGTGGCTGACTGCCGACTGACTCAGACCTATCGCCTGCCCCGCCTGACTGAAACCACCGTAGTGTGCCACTGCAATAAAAGTCCGAAGCTGACGCAGGGTATAATTCATCGATTATGCTCATAGATTAATTCAATAAATCAATTTTATTTCTAAAACCAATTCACGCACAATCGCGCTATTGAAAAATTTACCGGATTTTAACAATGGGCTTTTTAAAACTCGATCCGATGATGGTCAAACTCATCATCACCGTGCTGCTGGCGTCGTTCCTGCCAGCGAAAGGGATCTACGTCGATGTCTTCAGCTACCTCGCGACGGCAGCGATAGCACTGTTATTCTTTATGCACGGTGCCAAACTTTCGCGTGAAAAAATCATCGCAGGCAGCAGCCACTGGCAGCTGCATCTGTGGATTATGTTCAGCACCTTTGTGTTGTTTCCCGCGCTGGGTCTGCTGCTGGTCTGGTGGCATCCGGTTGATGTCGGTCCGGAAATTTATACCGGCTTTATCTACCTCTGTATCCTGCCAGCCACCGTTCAGTCCGCTATCGCGTTTACCTCTATGGCAGGCGGTAACGTTGCAGCAGCGGTGTGCAGCGCCTCGGCATCAAGCCTGCTGGGTGTATTTATTTCGCCGTTGCTGGTGAACCTGGTGATGGATATTCACAGCAGCGCGCCCAGCGACGGTCTGGAGCAGATCGGTAAAATTATGCTGCAACTCATGGTGCCATTCATTCTGGGCCACCTCTCTCGTCGCTGGATCGGTGGCTGGGTTGAGAAACATCGCAGCCTGATTGGCAAAACTGACCAGACCTCGATTTTGCTGGTCGTTTATTCCGCCTTCAGTGAAGCCGTGGTGAATGGCATCTGGCATCGCGTTGGCTTGACTACGCTGCTGTGGATTGTGGCAGGTTCAATCATCCTGCTGACCGCCGTGCTGATTATCAACCTGCTGGCCTCGCGCCTGTTCCGCTTTAAACGTGCCGACGAGATTGTGGTGCTGTTTTGTGGCTCGAAGAAGAGTCTGGCGAACGGGGTGCCCATGGCGAATATTCTGTTCCCGGCCAGCACCGTGGGGATTATCGTGCTGCCGCTGATGATTTTCCATCAGGTTCAGCTGATGGTCTGCTCGTTTATTGCCGGCCGTTACAAGAAGACCAATGAGAAACAGCAACAGCAGACGCTGAAGGTTAAAGATTCGGTGATGGAGTCACAGAAGTAGAACAGGTGCCCGCCTGCGCGGGCACAGTTACTTGCGGGTCTGGAGCGGTTTAACTAATCCCTCCAGACCTTCAATTTTTATTGTCAGAGTCAACTGCATCAAATCCCCCAACAGCCCCGACGGGAAGTCGCCACTGCGGGCAAACCACAGCAGATAAGGTTCAGGCAGATCGATCAGCATCTGCCCTTTATATTTCCCAAACGGCATCGGCGTATTGGCTATCGCCACCAGCTGGTGTTCATCCATCTCAGGCCCCCAGCAGGCGAATCATTTCCGCTTCATCAATCACCTCTATGCCCAGTTCCTGTGCTTTCGCCAGTTTGGAACCGGCAGCTTCTCCGGCAATCAGCAGATCGGTTTTCTTCGATACGCTGCCGCTGACTTTTGCGCCGAGCGCGACGAGCTGCGCTTTGGCATCATCACGGTTCATCTGCGACAGCGAGCCGGTCAGCACCACCGTTTTCCCCGCGAACGGACTGTCGATCTCTTCGGCTTTCACTACCACCACCTGCGGCCAGTGAATGCCGATCTCTTCGGTCAGCTGACGGATAACTTCACGGTTGCTCTCCTCTTCCATGAAGTTGCGAACGTGTGTGGCAACAACTTTGCCCACATCCGGTACCGCAATGAGCGCCTCAAGATCGGCATCCATCACCTTCTGCAGCTCACCAAAATGGTTAGCCAGATTAGCGGCGGTAGCTTCACCCACTTCACGAATGCCCAGCGCATAGAGGAAGCGTGCCAGCGTGGTCGACTTCGCTTTCTCCAGCGCATCTACAACGTTTTGCGCTGATTTCGGCCCCATGCGATCCAGTCCGGTCAGCTTGCCCGCCGTGAGACGGAACAGATCGGCTGGCGTACTCACGTACTCTTTCTCCACCAGCTGGTCGATAATCTTATCGCCCATGCCATCCACATCCAGCGCCCGACGTGAGACAAAATGCTTCAGTGCCTCTTTGCGCTGTGCGCCGCAGATCAAGCCGCCGGTGCAGCGCGTGACTGATTCGCCTTCAACCCGTTCAACCTCAGAACCGCAGACCGGACAATGGGCAGGAAATACCACCTCTCGCGTCTCTTCAGGTCGCTCCGCGATAACCACGTTGACGACCTGCGGAATCACATCGCCGGCGCGGCGAATCACAACTCGATCACCGATGCGTAAACCCAGCCGTTCGATTTCGTCTGCATTATGCAGTGTGGCATTGCTGACGATAACGCCTGCGACCTGCACCGGCTCCAGGCGAGCTACTGGCGTGATAGCGCCTGTGCGGCCAACCTGAAATTCGACGTCGCGCACCCAGGTCAGCTGTTCCTGTGCCGGGAACTTAAAAGCAATCGCCCAGCGCGGCGCTCGCGCCACAAAGCCCAGCTGCTCCTGCAGCGCCTGTGAATCGACTTTGATTACGACGCCATCGATATCAAAACCCAGGTTTGGACGCTGTTGCTCAATTTCCCGATAGAACGCCAGGGCTTCCTCCGCATTATGCACCCGCTTAATGCGGTCGCTGACCGGCAGGCCCCAGGCTTTAAACTGTTGCAGGCGCGCCATGTGGCTGTGTGGCATCTCACCGCCTTCCAGCAGGCCAAAACCGTAGCAGAAAAATGTCAGCGGACGTTTGGCGGTAATGCGCGGATCGAGCTGACGCAGAGAACCCGCTGCTGCATTACGCGGGTTAGCAAAAACTTTGCCGTCTGTCCGACGCGCTTCTTCATTAAGCTTCTCGAAGCCGCGCTGCGTCATAAACACCTCGCCGCGCACTTCCAGCCGGGCCGGGATGTTGTCGCCCTTCAGCCGCAGCGGGATAGCGCGAATGGTCCGGACGTTGGCGGTAATGTTCTCACCGGTCGTGCCGTCACCGCGCGTCGCGGCCTGAACCAGCAGGCCATTTTCATACATCAGGCTGACCGCAGCGCCATCGAGCTTGAGTTCACAGCAGTAAGTAATGTCCTCACTGTTTTTCAGCCGATCCTGTACCCGCTTGTTGAAAGCCATAAATGTGGCTTCATCAAACGCGTTGTCCAGCGACAGCATCGGCACTTCATGGCGAACCTGCTCAAATACCGTCAGCGGCGCAGCACCCACACGCTGGGTGGGCGAATCCGGTGTAATGAGATCGGGATGTTCCTCTTCCAGCTGACGCAGTTCACGCATCAGGCGATCGTATTCAGCATCCGGCACTTCCGGCGCATCCATGACGTGGTAGAGATATTCGTGATGGCGCAGCGTGGTGCGCAGTTCGGTGATGTGATCCTGGACGGATTTCATAAAGCCCCATCAGATAAAAAACCCCCGACAGGCGGGGGTTTGTTTTAACAATTCAGATAGCGTTTAGCGCAGGTGTCAGACGCCAACCACATCGCGGATACGCGCTTTGTAAGTTTCCAGCTTCTGTGGCGTCATCATGCGACGCTCATCGTCCAGCACCACGCCACCAACATCATCAGCGATACGCTGTGCAGACTGCAGCATCAGCTTGAAGTTCTGATTCGCATCGCCATAAGAGGGCACCATCATAAAGATGGAGATACCAGGCGTGCTGAAATCGGTCATCATGTCAGGATTGAACGAACCTGGCTTAACCATGTTAGCCAGACTGAACAGCACCGGACCACTGCCTGCCGGACTAAGATGACGATGGAAAATATTCATTTCACCAAACTGGAAGCCCGCCTGCAGAATACCCTGCAGCAACGCTTCACCGTTCAGTTCGCCGCCCGAATGGGCAGCAACATGCAGCACCAGTACGGCTTCTTTCGGTTTTTCTGCTGGCGCTTTAGCCGCGGGTTGTTCAGGCGCAGGAGGCGCTGACACCTCAGGCTGCGGTTGTGGCTCAGGTTCAGCCTGGTACTGCGGCGCAGGCTGCACAGACTCCAGCGGATCCAGATCCAGCAACGGGTCGGCCTGAACAGGCGGCGCGACGAAAGTCTGCGCTGGCTGCTGACGCACCGGTTCAGGGCGCGGCTGTGGAGCAGGCTTAGGTGCCGTAGTGAATAGCGGATCGCTGTCAGGTTCGGGTTGCGGTGCGGGTCGTGGCGCAGGCTGACGCACAGGCTCAGCGGGCGCTTGCTTACGCGGCGCTTCTGGCTGTGGTTCGCGGATCTCATCGAAACGCGGTTCCTGATGGACGTTGCGCTCAGAACGAACACGAACCTCGCCGACGCCGTCATCTTCGTCGTCAATCAGGTCCTGCTCATCATGGTCATCACGTTGTTTTAGACGTTTGTGCGGGCGATCGCGGAACACTGACGAACGCTCTTTACGGCTGGTCCACAGCCCGTGAAGAAGGAGCGCTATAATGGCGATCGCGCCAACAACGATTAATATCAGACGCAAATCCTGCATCATTGTATTCTCTGTTGTTCCAATACCTTGCCACCGCGGCAAACTTTATCCTCTAACTGTATTTGCCCTGCTACACAAGTGCAAGTCTGTGCAGTATTTTCTGACAAATAAGATAGGCAACCCACGCTTTTTCGCTGTTTTTTTACCCAAACGGCACCTGGCCTGGAGAAAAAGCCAGGTTATAGTGAGCGCGCCTTAACACCTTCAGGAGAATTGGCTTTATGGCCCTTGAGAATTCCGTCTCAAATTTTAACGGCATGCACTACTTTAGCCAGGGCTGGAAACTGGTCCGTCTGCCTGGCATTCGCCGCTTTGTGGTGATGCCACTGCTGATCAACATCATTATGCTGGGCGGCGCATTCGTCTGGCTGTTCTATCGCCTCGGCGACTGGATTCCACGCCTGATGGCCCATATTCCCGACTGGCTGCAGTGGCTGAGTTATCTGTTGTGGCCATTGTCGGTGATTGCGATTGTACTGGTGTTCAGCTATTTCTTCTCAACGCTGGCAAACCTGATTGCTGCTCCATTCTGCGGCCTGCTGGCCGAACAGCTCGAAGGCCGCCTGACCGGTAAGCCTCTGCCCGACAGTGGCTGGGCGGGAATGATTAAAGATGTGCCGCGCATTATGAAGCGCGAGATGCAAAAACTGGGCTATTACCTGCCCCGCGCGCTGGGACTGTTGCTGCTCTACTTTATTCCGGGATTTGGTCAGACGGTGGCGCCCGTGCTGTGGTTCCTGTTCAGTGCCTGGATGTTATCCATTCAGTATTGCGACTACCCGTTCGACAACCACAAAGTGCCTTTTCAGCAAATGCGAAACGCCCTGCGCCGGCACAAAACGGCCAACATGCAGTTTGGCGCGCTAACCAGCCTGTTCACCATGATTCCGATTCTTAATCTGGTGATTATGCCGGTTGCCGTTTGTGGTGCCACCGCCATGTGGGTTGACCGTTACCGGCCGCAACTGGCCCGCAGTGAGGTGCGCTAGTCACACCCGCACGCCTTATGCTCTTTTTAGCAGGGCTTATTGCCGGGCGAAATATAGATATACGATTTCTTTCCTTCCGCCCCCAGGCAGAACAGGTATGCTCATAGCGTTCCCAATAATTCATACAGTTAAGGACAGGCTATGAGTAAGATCTATGAAGACAACTCTTTGACAATTGGTCATACGCCATTGGTTCGACTGAACCGCATCGGTAACGGCCGCATCCTTGCGAAAGTTGAATCCCGTAACCCGAGCTTCAGCGTAAAATGCCGTATCGGTGCCAATATGATTTGGGACGCAGAAAAACGCGGTATTCTGAAGCCCGGTGTTGAACTGGTTGAACCGACCAGCGGTAACACCGGTATTGCGCTGGCCTATGTTGCCGCAGCACGCGGCTACAAATTAACCCTGACGATGCCAGAAACCATGTCAGTGGAACGTCGTAAATTGCTGAAAGCGCTGGGGGCTAAGCTGGTGCTGACCGAAGGTGCTAAAGGCATGAAAGGCGCTATCAGCAAAGCGGAAGAGATTGTCGCCAGCGATCCGGACCGATATGTCCTGCTGCAGCAGTTCAGCAATCCGGCTAACCCGGAAATCCATGAGAAGACCACCGGCCCGGAAATCTGGGAAGACACGGATGGCGAAGTGGATGTCTTTATCGCAGGTGTCGGCACCGGCGGTACGCTGACCGGGGTGAGCCGCTATATCAAAAACACCAAAGGCAAGAAAGACCTGATAACCGTCGCCGTTGAGCCAACGGATTCACCGGTAATTGCTCAGGCGCTGGCGGGTGAAGAGATCAAGCCTGGTCCACACAAAATTCAGGGTATCGGCGCAGGCTTTATTCCGGGCAACCTTGAGCTGAATCTGGTGGACCGCGTAGTGGCGATCACCAATGATGAAGCGATCAGCACAGCGCGTAAGCTTATGGAAGAGGAAGGTATTCTGGCCGGTATCTCATCCGGTGCTGCCGTCGCCGCCGCGCTGAAGCTGCAGGAAGACGAAACCTTCGCGAATAAAAATATTGTGGTCATTCTCCCCTCCTCCGGCGAACGCTATCTGAGTACGGCTTTGTTTGCCGATCTCTTCACAGAAAAAGAGCTGCAGTAGCAGCGGCAGATAGTCTGAAAATGGAGAAAAAAGCACCCGCCTGGGTGCTTTTTTGTGGTGCAGATCTCACTTTCATAACCCGGCAGATTGATTTCAGTGACGCCGATCTGGTATTCAGACTGCCAATTATTTCGATGCCTGAAATTAATCCGCCTTTGAAGTGGATCAAGCTGAATCGATTTACGGATTCAGTGAAACGGCGAATCACGGCATAATTAACCGGTGACGTGTAGAATCGGTTTTGAGAAGCAACGGAATGTAGATTTGACGCCTGCGCGTCTTTGGTCAGCATGATGCTATACCCGCGCACCTACACAGGCTAAAGTGAAGGCTCCAGGCTAGACTTTAGATCCATAACACTCATCCTGATAACGTTGGGGAAATAGAATGTTCCAGCAAGAAGTTACCATTACTGCACCAAACGGTCTGCATACTCGCCCAGCTGCGCAATTCGTAAAAGAAGCCAAAGCTTTCCAGTCAGAAATTACCGTGACCTCTAACGGTAAATCAGCAAGCGCGAAAAGCCTGTTCAAGCTGCAGACATTGGGTTTAACCCAGGGAACGGTTGTGACGCTTTCTGCAGAAGGCGAAGATGAGCAGAAAGCAGTTGAGCATCTGGTCAAACTGATGGCTGAACTGGAGTAATCTCCGCTCAGCTCTCCAGCCAATCGACTCCTCTGCGCCATTGAGTGCAAACATCTTGATCGCGGACAACCTGTCCGCGTTATTGCTTTCGTAGAGTACGTGTCCCGCGACAATGGCACCGCATAGAGTCCCATCAGCCATCGTGATTAAAAGGTAGCGTTATGATTTCAGGCATTTTAGCATCACCAGGTATCGCTTTCGGCAAAGCACTGCTGCTGAAAGAAGACGAGATCGTCATCAACCGCAAGAAAATTTCTGATGATCAGGTTGAGCAGGAAGTACAACGCTTCCTTGATGGCCGTAGCAAAGCGGCATTACAACTGGAAGCGATTCGCGTCAAAGCGGGTGAAACCCTCGGTGAAGAGAAAGCAGCCATCTTCGAAGGCCACATCATGTTGCTGGAAGATGAAGAGCTGGAGCAGGAAATCATCGATCTGATTAAAAAAGATCACGCTTCTGCCGATGCTGCTGCCTACTCTGTTATTGATGGCCAGGCGAAAGCTCTGGAAGAGTTAGATGACGAATACCTGAAAGAGCGTGCGGCTGACGTACGTGACATCGGTAAACGTCTGCTGCAAAACATCCTCGGTCTGCACATTGTTGACCTGAGCGCTATTCCGGACGAATCCATTCTGGTGGCAAAAGATTTAACGCCGTCAGAAACCGCACAGCTGAACCTGAAAAAGGTGCTGGGCTTTATCACCGATCTGGGTGGCCGTACCTCACACACTTCAATCATGGCGCGCTCGCTGGAGATCCCAGCCATTGTCGGCACCGGCAATGTGACCGTCACGGTTAAAAACGGCGATTTCCTGATCCTGGATGGCGTTAACAATGCGATTCACGTCAATCCTTCTGAAGCGATTCAGGAAGAGCTGAAAGCCGTACAGAATCAGTATCTGTCGGAAAAACACGAATTAGCCAAGCTGAAAGATCTGCCAGCCGTCACGCTGGATGGTCACCAGGTTGAAGTCTGCGCCAACATCGGTACCGTGCGCGATATCGCCGGTGCTGAGCGCAATGGCGCTGAAGGCGTTGGTCTTTATCGTACCGAATTCCTGTTCATGGACCGTGACTCTCTGCCAAGCGAAGAAGAGCAGTTCCAGGCGTACAAAGCCGTTGCTGAAGCGATGGGTTCACAAGCCGTTATCGTTCGTACCATGGACATCGGCGGTGACAAAGATCTGCCTTACATGAACCTGCCGAAAGAGGAGAACCCGTTCCTCGGCTGGCGTGCTATCCGCATCGCTATGGATCGCAAAGAGATTCTGCATGCGCAGCTGCGTGCTATCCTGCGCGCCTCCTCCTTCGGTAAACTGCGCATCATGTTCCCGATGATCATTTCGGTTGAAGAAGTTCGCAGTCTGAAAGCGGAACTGGAACTGCTGAAAGCGCAGTTGCGCGAAGAAGGTAAAGCCTTTGATGAAAGCATCGAAGTCGGCATCATGGTGGAAACCCCGGCTTCAGCCGTGATTGCGCATCATCTGGCGAAAGAAGTCGACTTCTTCAGTATTGGGACAAACGATCTGACGCAGTATACTCTGGCGGTCGATCGTGGTAATGATTTGATCTCGCACCTGTACAACCCAATGACGCCGTCTGTGCTTAACTTAATCAAGCAAGTCATTGATGCATCTCACGCTGAAGGTAAATGGACCGGCATGTGTGGTGAGCTGGCAGGTGATGAACGTGCTACACTACTGTTACTGGGAATGGGGCTGGACGAGTTCAGCATGAGTGCCATTTCTATCCCTGGCATCAAGAAAATCATTCGTAATACTAATTTTGAAGATGCGAAGGCATTGGCAGAGCAGGCACTGGCTCAACCGACAGCGGAAGACCTGATGAACCTGGTAAACAAGTTTATTAAGGAAAAAACGCTCTGCTAATCTGCATGATGCTGGCCCCAAATTACTGCTTAGGAGAAGATCATGGGTTTGTTTTCTAAACTTTTTGGCGAAAAAACGGATAGCGCTGGGACAATTGACATCGTAGCGCCTCTGTCAGGCGAAATCGTGAATATTGAAGACGTACCAGATGTGGTGTTTGCAGAGAAAATCGTGGGCGACGGTATTGCTATCAAACCCAGCGGCAACAAAATGGTTGCGCCTGTTGATGGCACTATCGGTAAGATTTTTGAAACCAATCACGCTTTTTCGATCGAATCAGACAACGGCATTGAGCTGTTTGTCCACTTCGGTATCGATACGGTAGAACTGAAAGGTGAAGGCTTCAAACGCATCGCTGAAGAAGGCCAGAAGGTCAAAAAAGGCGATGTGGTTATCGAGTTCGATCTGCCGTTGCTGGAAGAGAAAGCGAAATCAACCCTGACACCGGTTGTTATCTCCAACATGGATGAAATCAAGGAATTGATTAAGCTGTCTGGCCAGGTCACCGTCGGCGAAACGCCGGTGATTCGCATCAGAAAGTAAGTATGCGTTGATATCATAACGGCACCTGCGGGTGCCGTTATCGTTTCTGCAATACACCTTTTCAGGGCTGCCAGTGTGGCAGACGCAGCGTCAGTTCAAGTCCACCTTCTGGCCGGTTCCGGGCATCAACCTCACCATGATGCGCCAGTACGACCTTGCGCACGATAGCCAGACCCAGACCATACCCTTTACCCATCAGCGGCGAATTTACCCGCACAAACGGGTCAAAGATGCTGGAGAGTTTATCCTCGTCGACACCCGGCCCCTGATCGCACACCTGAATCGCCAGCCACTGCGCTTCTGCGCGCAAATGCACCTCAATCCGCTGTCCTGGCAGAGAGAAACGCAGCGCGTTACGTAACACGTTCTCTACGCCGCGCCGTATCAGCTCGGCATTGCCTCGCACGGTGTAATCAGCCTCGGCATCGACATGCAGCTCAACCTGCACACCGGGAATCTGCGCTTCATAACGGACATCAGTAAGGACTGCCTCCAGTAAACCAGTCAGGTCAAAATATTGCTCATCCGGAATGCTTTCATGCTCGGCCCGCGACAGCGTCAGCAGTTCGCCAATCATCTTGTCCAGCCGACGCGCCTCTTCATCAATGCGATCAAGCGAACTGTTTACGCTCTCTGGCGTCTGTCTGGCCAGTCCGGTAGCCAGCTGAAGTCGTGCCAGCGGTGAACGAAGCTCATGCGAGATATCGTGCAGTAGCTCTTCACGGGCGCGCACCAGGGTGTCCAGCCGCTCGACCATGGCATCAAAGGCTTCTGCAACGTTTGAGATCTCGTCGTGGCGCTTTCGCATGATCGGGAATAGCCGCACACGTAAATCACCCTCGGCGACGCGGGAAAATCCCTCACACAGCTGACGCATAGGCCGCGTCAGATTCCAGGCCAGCAACAGGCTGAACAGCAATCCCACCGAACCGGCAAAGATGAAAATCGGCTCAGGAATATTCAGAAATTTGCGTGGCATCAGATTATGCATGCTGTCTTTGCGCATGCCATCCAGGTCGTAACGCAGCTGATACTCTTTGCCATCAGCACCCTGAACCCAGCGCACCACCTCTTCAGGAAGACGCCCCACATAATCCAGATTGCCGCTGTTTTGTGATTGTGGCGATTTTGCCTGCTGCGTCACATGGAAAAACTGTCGATCGCTGTTATCCCAGTCCGACAGCATCGCATTCAGCGCGTCGGGCCCGCTGCGCGCCAGCACCGATGCGGCAGAAGTCATCTGCAGATCGACAATGCGCCGGATAGCCACAATTTCAGGCGGTTCGTGACGTTTACCGGAGAGCGTAAAACCCAGCCAGATAAGCTGACTCATGATGACAAAAACAATCCAGAAGCCGATAAAAATCTTCCAGAACATGCGTCCACGGTAACTCTGTTTCATCGAATGCGGTAACCGATGCTGCGAACGGTTTCAATGTTGATGCTGTCAGCAGTTAATGCACTGAGCTTCTGACGGATATTGCTGATATGCACATCGACACTGCGGTCATAGGCTTCACGCGGACGACCCAGCCCCTTCTCAGAGAGCTCATCTTTCGACACCACCCGATCCGGGGCGCGCAGCAGTAAATCCAGCAGGTTAAATTCCGATGCCGTCAGATCGAAGGCTCGCCCCTGCCATTCACTCATGCGGGTAGCCGGATTCAGCGTCAGCTCGCCCCAGCGCAGCGGCTCTCTGGCATCAGGTTGCGGAACCTGCTCTTCGAAACGACGCAATACGGCGCGCAGGCGGGCCACCAGTTCCCGGGGATAGCAGGGCTTTGGCATATAGTCATCTGCACCCATCTCCAGACCGATCACCCGATCAATGTTATCGCCTTTGGCGGTCAGCATAATCACCGGAATCCGGCTGTTCTGGCGTACCTGCCGCAGTACATCAATACCACTCATGTCGGGCAGCATAATGTCCAGAATAATGGCGGTGAACTCACCTGATAGCGCGCCCTGAATACCGGCGCTGCCGGTCAGAACCAGCTGCGCATCGAACCCCTCGGCGATCAGGTACTGGCTTAGCATCGTGCCTAATTCAACGTCATCATCAACAAGCAAAATTTTCATGTTTATCTCTCGACAGAATTGGCGCTATTTTGTCCTGTACCGGGCGTTCGTGCAGCCTGATTTACGCGATCCTTACAGATTCAGTCTATCTGGCGCGTGAAATACTGTTAAAAAAAAGCCTGTGGGCAGCAAACGCTGCGCACAGGCTGGGTTCCCGCATCAGCAAAGATTACTGATGATAGAGTCCGGTAGAGAGATAGCGATCGCCGCGATCGCAGGCGATCGCCACCACCACGCTGCCCGGATTAGCCTGCGCAATGCGCAGCGCCCCCGCAACCGCGCCGCCTGAACTGACGCCACAAAAAATACCTTCACGGCGTGCCAGCGCCCGCATCGTTTCTTCCGCTTCTTTCTGCGCCATATCCATCACATCATCCACCAGATCGGGACGGTAGATGCCCGGCAGATAGGCCAGTGGCCAGCGGCGAATGCCCGGAATGCTGCTGCCTTCACTCGGCTGTAAACCGATCACCTTCACGCCCGTGTTGTTCTCTTTCAGGTAACGCCCTACGCCGGTGATGGTGCCGGTCGTGCCCATGCTGGAGACAAAATGGGTCATGCGCTGATTCGACTGCTGCCACAACTCTGGCCCGGTCGTCTGATAATGGCCCAGCGGGTTATCAGGATTATTGAACTGATCCAGCACCCGCCCTTCACCACGCGCGGCCATTGCCTGCGCCAGATCGCGTGCGCCTTCCATGCCCTGCTCTCGCGGCACCAGAATCAGCTCCGCGCCGTAGGCACGCATCGCATCCTGCCGCTCCTGACTCATGTTGTCTGGCATCAGCAGGCGAAGACGATAGCCTTTCATCGCTGCGATCATCGCCAGTGCAATGCCGGTATTGCCGCTGGTGGCTTCAATCAGCTGATCGCCGGGTGAAATGTCACCGCGCAGCTCTGCCTGATTGATCATCGACCAGGCTGCGCGATCTTTTACCGAACCCGCCGGATTATTACCTTCCAGTTTGAGCCAGACCTCACTGCCGTTGGCAGGCGTCAGGCGCTGCAACTTAATCAGCGGGGTATTGCCGATGGTATTTTCAAGAGTCGTCACGGTCTGCTTCCTGGCCTGTTACAAACGAGAGGCGAAAAAAAGGCGGGAGTCACACTCCCGCCCGTTGTTGATGAGAAAATATCAGGCGCTTTGTGCAAAGGCAACCGGGCGCAACGGTGTGTCACCTTTATAGAGGCGCGCCTGCTGCAGGCCTACGAAGAGACGCTCGCCACGAATCGGGGCCGTCTGATCACCTTCAAACACCAGCGAGAACGGCTCGCTCTGCCAGCCAGCAGGCTGCACCACCAGCTGCCAGAAGTGGCCACGCGGGCTCACTTCCAGCACCTGCACCGGTAACGGGGTTTCCAGACTGCTGCGGCGTGACACGTCGATTTCCCACGGACGCAGGAACAGCTCCACGGCGCCCTGATGTGCCGAGGTATAGCCCAGCGGCCAGTGATGCGCGCCCACGTGGAACTGCGATCCCTGAATTTCGCCATCAAAGCGATTCACTTCACCCAGGAACTCCAGCACAAAGCGGGTTGCTGGATCGCGCCACACATCATCTGGCGTGCCGACCTGTTCGATGTTGCCCTGGCTCATCACCACCACGCGATCGGCGACTTCCATCGCCTCTTCCTGGTCATGGGTCACAAACACACTGGTGAATTTAATCTCTTCATGCAGCTGACGCAGCCAGCGGCGCAGCTCTTTACGTACCTGAGCATCCAGCGCGCCAAAGGGTTCATCCAGCAGCAGAATCTGAGGTTCAACCGCTAATGCACGCGCCAGGGCCACACGCTGTTTCTGGCCGCCCGACAGCTGTGCCGGGAAGCGATTCGCCAGATGGGCCAGCTGCACCATCTCCAGCAAACGGGTGACACGTTGTTTGATCTCCGCCATTGAAGGACGTTCACGACGCGGCAGGACGGTCAGGCCAAAGGCGATGTTGTCGAACACCGTCATATGACGGAACAGCGCATAGTGCTGAAACACAAAACCGACCTGACGGTCGCGCGCATGCAGGCGGCTGACATCGTTGCCATGAAAACGGATCTGACCGCTGTTCTGATGCTCCAGCCCGGCGATAATACGCAGCAGCGTGGTTTTACCCGAGCCTGATGGGCCAAGCAGCGCCACCATTTCACCCGAGGCAATATCCAGAGAGATATCGTTCAGCACCGAGGTGCGACCAAAGGACTTGTTGATCTTGTTAATCTCAATGCTCATGATTTCCCTCCTGTTGCAGGCGTTTGTGCTGTTGCTCTAAACGCCACTGCACAATGCTTTTCAGAAACAGCGTCACAATTGCCATCAGGGTTAACAGTGCGGCTGCGGTGAACGCGCCAACGGTGTTGTAGTCCTGATGCAATAATTCAACCTGAAGCGGTAACGTATAGGTCTCACCGCGAATCGATCCCGAGACCACCGAGACCGCACCAAATTCACCAATCGCACGGGCGTTGGTCAGCACGATGCCGTACAGCAGCGCCCAGCGTATGTTCGGCAGCGTCACACGACGGAACATCTGCCAGCCAGAGGCGCCTAACAACACCGCCGCTTCATCTTCATGACTGCCCTGACTCAGCATCACCGGAACCAGTTCGCGGACCACAAACGGACAGGTCACAAACACCGTCGCCAGCACCATACCCGGCCAGGCAAACATAATCTGGATGTTATGCGCATCCAGCCAGCCGCCTGCCGGACCATTCACGCCCCAGAACAGCAGGTACATCAGACCGGCGACAACCGGCGACACGGCAAAAGGAATATCGAACAGGGTCAGCAGCAGCTGACGTCCCGGAAAGGTAAAGCGCGTGACCAGCCAGGCAAGCAGCGTGCCGAATACCAGGTTAACCGGAACGGTAATCAGTGCCACCATGACAGTCAGCCAGATAGCGTGCAGCATGTCCGGGTCGGCCAGATTGCTGAGCGCCACGATCAGGCCCTGATTCAGCGCCTCCCAGAAGATGGAGGCCATCGGCACCACCAGCAGCAGAACAGAAATCAGTACGCCAGTACCAATCAGCAGCCACTTACCCCAGTTCACCGGCTGACGCGCCGCGTGATTAAGTTGTGAAACCTCAGCCATTAGTGACCTCCCAGACGACGGCCAAAGCGGCTCTGTAATGTGTTAATCGCGAATAACAGAATCAGCGAAGCCGTCAGGATCACCGAGGCGATGGCGCTGGCCGCCGGATAGTCGAACTCCTGCAGCCGGACAAAAATCATCAGGGAGGTCACTTCGGTTTTCCAGGCGATGTTACCGGCAATGAAAATCACCGCACCAAACTCACCCAGGCTGCGCGTAAAGGAGAGTGCCGTACCGGCCAGCAGCGCAGGGGCCACCTCTGGCAGCACCACGCGGCGGAAGCTCTGCCACGGCGTAGCACCCAGGGTTTCGGCGGCCTCTTCATATTCCGGGCCTAACTCTTCAAGCACCGGCTGTACGGTTCGTACCACAAACGGAATGCTGGTAAAGGCCATGGCAATGGCGATACCAATCCATGTGTAGGAAATTTTGATGTCGAAATGGGCGAACCACTGTCCGTACCAGCCGTTGACCGAAAAGAGTCCGGCCAGGGTGAGACCTGCTACGGCGGTAGGCAGTGCAAAGGGCAGATCCATCAGACCGTCCAGCAACGCACGGCCCGGGAAGCGATAACGGGTCAGAATCCACGCCATTAGCATGCCGAACACGGCATTAAATAGTGACGCAACACCGGCAGAGAGCAGCGTCACTTTATAGGCGGCAATCAGCTGCGGATTAGTCACCACATCCCAGTACTGCTGCAGCGTCATCTGCGACAGCTGCATGATCACCGCGCTGATCGGCAGCAGCAGAATCAGGCAGGTAAAGAGCAGGCTGGTGCCAAGGCTGAGACCAAAGCCGGGCAATACGCGTTTATGGCTGGCTGCAAACATTATCCGCGCCCCGCCGCTAACAATTTATCGAGCTCACCGCCGCTGACAAAGTGCGTTTTCATTACCTTGTCCCAGCCGCCAAAGGCATCTTCCACCCGGAACAGGCTGGTCTGCGGAAAGCGATCTTTCTGCGCTGCCATCAGCTGTGGATTATTCACGCGATAGTAGTAGTGCGTAATAATATTCTGCGCTTCTGGGGTGTAGAGATAGTTCAGGTATGCGCTGGCCGCATCTGCGGTTTTGTTGGTGGCGACGTTCTTATCCACCCACGCCACCGGAAACTCCGCCAGAATATTGGTTTTCGGCACCACGACTTCATATTCATCTTTGCCGTACTGGTTACGGATGTTATTCACTTCCGACTCAAAGCTAATCAGGACGTCGCCCAGACCGCGCTCAGCAAAAGTCGTCGTCGCGCCACGACCACCGGTATCAAACACTTCCACGTTTTTAAGGAACTGCGTCATAAAGGCCTGCGTTTTGGCCTGATCGCCGCCATCGGCTTTGTCCGCTGCGCCCCAGGCGGCCAGATAGGTGTAGCGGCCATTACCGGACGTTTTCGGATTCGGGAAAATCAGCTTCACATCGCTGCGGGTCAGATCTGACCAGTCGTGAATCTGCTTTGGATTTCCTTTGCGCACCAGAAACGCCATGGTGGAGTAGAAAGGTGAGCTGTTGTTCGGCAGACGGCTTTTCCAGTCTGCGGCAATCAGGTTGCCTTTATCGTGCAGCACCTGCACATCCGTCACCTGATTGTAGGTCACCACATCCGCGCGCAGTCCCTGCAGGATAGCCAGCGCCTGTTTTGATGAACCGGCATGTGACATCTTGATAGTGAGCGGATCGCCTGGATGTGTGGCATCCCACTGTTTAACAAACGGAGCATTCAGGGCAACAAACAGCTCCCGCGACACATCGTAAGAGCTATTAAGAAGTTCAGTGGCGTTGGCTGCGCCAGCAAGGCTCAGCGACAACGCGATACCGCTCACGATTTTTTTCATCGCTTGTAATGTCATTTGGCACCCTGAAAAATTTTGATGCGGATCTCACCCGCTGATGCATCAGTTTATTTATAACTCAGTGAAAACCAGTAACGGTTTTATATATCGTTTAATGATTTCAAAGTCGAAAAAAGCATAAGACGGCGGCAGAGTTTATGCACAAATCAGCAAAAGCCGATGGGGAGATGGAACCGCGTGCAGCGTGGGCTGGCAGGGGTTCTGAGCTGTTCAGCGGCCGCCAGGGGGGCGGCGCGCTGATAAGGCAGGCTTAACGCTGCCAGACAATCTTGCTGATTTTCCAGTTTTTCAGGGTATCGTCAGAAGGCATCAATCCTTCCGGCCCGTGCCAGTCGCCATGATAGACATAAGTCAGATGCTGACTGCCTGGCGCACGGCACGCCACGTCACGCGCGTCGGGGCCGCTGGCTAAGGTGCAGTTGTCGAAGGCTTTGCTGAACTTATTACTGAAGGCATCACCCACTTTGCTGCCGTCGCTGCTGGCGATCGCGCTATCCATGACCTCGATACGATCGACCTGCGACTCTCCATAAATTACCAGCTTAACTTTGCCATCATTCAGCGCCTGCCAGAATGAAATCACCTGACCATTCTCGCTACGCATGCCCTGTCGCAGCGAATAGTCACCGTTCAGTCCGGCACTGATCGCGTCCTCTTTCATGGCGGTCGAGGCGGTTAACCCACCCACGCCCTGTTCAGTCGCGGTCAGCGTGGAACCAAACCAGTTCCATGGCAGCGCAGAAGACCAGTGATACGTCAGCGGATTCCACCAGCTTGCCTGCTGGCTGCTGTCAGCGCCGGAACCCGAACTGGCACAGCCGCTCAGTGCAACGGCGGCGATCAGTAGCGTGGAACGAACAGCTTTCATGAGAACTCCTGTAAATACGATGCCGGAAAGGCGGAAATAATTGGAGTCGCAAAGCGACAAAAAGTTTAGTTGAGATGGTGCTCGGGCAGAAAGCAGTCGCGGCAGCGGCGATTAAACTGCAGCCAGATCAGCGCCAGCAGGTCGAACAGCGTCAGCAACAAGGGCAGCGGTGAGCTGAGCAGATCACCCTGCACAAACTGCCAGCCCTGCCAGAGGAGATTCACCAACAGCGACAGCGCCAGTACGCTGCGCCAGTGCTGCCAGAGTCGCGGCAGGCGCGTGCGATAACCGGTCAGCAGCAGGCCCGCCAGCGCGGGTAAACCCAGCGCCAGTCCAATCCAGAACGCCTGACGATCCGGATAGAACAGCGCCAGCAGATCGTTGCCCTGTTGCCGTGACGCGCCAGCCATCGCCAGCAGCAGCCAGGTTCGGGCCTGAAGCAACAGGATTAGCCAAAAAAGAAACGGCAGCCGTAGCTGCCCTTGCGCGTCGTATTCGTCCGGCTGATAGCCAGGCAACGGATTAGTATTCACGATCTTCAATCAGACGCTTACCAAACAGCAGCGCATCAACCGGCTCATAATCGAGCTTCTCATAAAACGCCACCACCTGATCGTTCTCTTCACGGATCATCAGATGCAGTTTCGGACAGCCTCGCGCGATCAGCTTTTTCTCCAGACGGTTCATCAGCGCATTCGCGAAGCCGCGTCCCTGATAGTCAGGATGCACCGCCAGGTAATACGCCGCGCCACGGTGACCATCGTAACCGCCCATCAGCGTGCCAACGACGACACCGCCCACTTCAGCGACCAGAAAGAGATCGGGGTCGTGATTCATTTTGCGTTCGATATCCAGCTCCGGATCGTTCCATGGCCGTAACAAATCGCAACGTTCCCATAAGGTGATCACTTCTTCAAAATCTTCCTGGCGGAAGGCGCGGATTTCCATCTTCTTTACCTGCAAATAAGCACAATTTGCTGATTATCACGCATTCTCTGCTGCACGCAACCCTCCATGGCGAGGGACAAATAAAAAAGCGCAAATTTCCTGTTCGCGACCTGCAATACAAAGTAATGCCCTGAAATGTTTCTGTGATCGCAGGCAGCAGAGGCTTAGGCTATAACACCGGCAAGATTCCTGTTACCGGACCCCCACATGCACCTGCTTAAACGTTTGATTCATCGTCGTCAGTTACTGCTTTCCGGGCTGGCGCTAGCCATTTTAACGCCGCGTGCGGTTCAGGCTAAAGAAAAAACCCTGACCGGAGCAAATCCTCATACGCGCCCGGCTCCACCAGCGAAAAACGGCAAACGCATCGTCATGATCGATCCTGGCCACGGTGGCATCGACTCCGGTGCTGTTGGCGAAGAGGGTTCAGAAGAGAAACACATCGTGCTGGAGATCGCTGGCAACGTGCAGCGCCAGCTCCAGAGCCATCCGCGCATTGAAGTGCGCCTGACCCGCGACAGCGACCATTTTATCCCGCTCTATCAGCGCGTCGAGATCGCGCATCAGCACGGCGCCGATCTCTTTATGTCGATTCATGCCGACGGCTTTACCAGCCCCGACGCCAGTGGCGCCTCCGTATTTGCGCTCTCTAATCGTGGGGCCAGCAGCTCCATGGCGCGTTACCTGTCACAGCGGGAGAACGATGCAGACAAACTGGGCGGCGTGAAAGCGCAGCAGCAGGATCACTATCTGCAGCAGATCCTGTTCGACCTGGTGCAGACTGATACCATCAAGAACAGCCTGACACTGGGCAAGCACGTACTGGACCAGATCCGACCGGTGCATCATCTTCATAGCCAGCACACCGAGCAGGCGGCCTTTGCGGTACTCAAGTCACCGTCGATCCCCTCCGTGCTGGTTGAGACTTCCTTTATTACCAATCCGCGCGAAGAGCAATTACTCGGCACGACGGCGTTTCGCCAGAAAATTGCCTCTGCAATTGCCAGCGGCATCGTCAATTACTTTGATGAGTTTGACCGCCGCAACGCCTGATGTGGGTAGCCGGTTTAGGTCCGGGCACTCGCCGTACTCATGCAAGCGGCGCGGTTTTGCGTATAATCGCGTCAGACTTTGACAAACGATAAGCGAAAAGATGGCTGATATTTCACGCGTAAAAGCATTCCTGCTCGCACTGCAGGATGAGATTTGTAACCAGCTGGCAGCTGAAGATGGCGGCGCACAGTTTGCCGAGGATAGCTGGCAGCGTCCTGGCGGCGGCGGCGGTCAGAGCCGCGTCCTGCGCAATGGCGCGGTGTTTGAGCAGGCAGGCGTCAACTTTTCGCATGTGCATGGCGATCAGATGCCAGCATCAGCGACCGCGCACCGGCCAGAGCTGGCGGGTCGTAGCTTTGAAGCGATGGGGGTCTCTCTGGTGATCCACCCGAACAATCCCTATGTGCCCACCAGTCACGCCAACGTGCGCTTCTTTATCGCCGAGAAACCGGGTGCCGATCCAGTCTGGTGGTTTGGCGGCGGCTTTGACCTGACCCCCTTTTATGGCTTCGAAGAAGATGCGCTGCACTGGCATCAGACTGCAGCAAACATTTGTCAGCCTTTTGGTGAAGATGTTTATCCACGCTACAAAAAATGGTGTGACGACTATTTTTATCTGAAGCATCGTGATGAGCAGCGCGGCATTGGCGGTCTGTTTTTTGACGATCTCAATACGCCCGACTTTGAGCAGAGCTTCAGCTTTATGCAGTCGGTAGGCCGCGGCTTTATCGATGCTTATCGGCCCATTGTGGCGCGCCGTAAAGATCATCCTTGGGGCGATCGTGAGCGCCAGTTCCAGCTCTACCGCCGTGGTCGCTATGTGGAGTTTAATCTGGTGTGGGACCGTGGCACGCTGTTTGGCCTGCAGACCGGTGGCCGCACAGAATCGATCCTGATGTCGATGCCACCGCTGGTGCGCTGGGAATATGATTACCAGCCCGAGGCCGACTCTCCAGAAGCGGCTCTCTATCGCGATTTCCTGCCGGTAAAAAACTGGCTGAACCTGCCCGTCTGATTTCTTCTGCCGCTGCAGCGCGAGCCTGCTTCCGCGCTGCGCTTACCTCTCTCCTGATCGGTTTATTCTTTTTTACAGGGCACGGATTGCTACAGTGCAGCCTGCGTCATTCCGCGTGACTGCTATGCTTACAGATGGAATATGGCGCATCCCACGGTAAAAACCGCATGACGGCTCCTTCGCACCGCCTCGCAGCGCAACAATCAGAGAAACCGCATTTCCATCAGAAAGTCTCTGTTGCAATGTTATGGGTTCGCGTTACCGGTAGCAGAACATGCCACAGACCGGCTGCGAGGCCTGAGGTGCTCCCTGTTCGCTTTCATTTTTCTTTTCAAGGAGTTTAGAGATGAATCAGTTAGAAGCCCTAAAACAGTTCACCACCGTGGTGGCGGACAGTGGTGATATCGAATCGATTCGTAATTACCATCCGGAAGACGCTACCACCAACCCCTCACTCATTCTGAAAGCGTCCGGTCTCGAAGGGTATAAACACCTGATGGATGACGCGATTGAGTACGCCAAAAAACAGGGTGGCAGCAAAGAGACCCAGATTATTAATGCCAGCGACAAAGTGGCGATTAACCTCGGTATGGAAATCCTGAAGAGCATACCGGGCCGTGTTTCGACCGAAGTGGATGCGCGCCTCTCCTTCGATCGTGGCATGTGTGTCACCAAAGCAGAAAAACTGATTCGGATGTATGAAGAGCACGGTATCGACCGCTCTCGCGTACTGATTAAGCTGGCGTCGACCTGGGAAGGTATCCGTGCAGCAGAAGAGCTGGAGAAAAACGGCATTAAGTGCAACCTGACACTGCTCTTCTCCTTTGCCCAGGCGCGTGCCTGTGCCGAAGCGGGCGTGTTCCTGATCTCCCCGTTTGTTGGCCGCATCTACGACTGGTACAACTCACGCAAGCCAATGGAACCCTATGTGGCGGATGAAGATCCCGGCGTGAAGTCTGTGCGTCGCATTTACGATTACTACAAAAAGCACCGTTACAGCACCATCATCATGGGTGCCAGCTTCCGTAAAGTGGAGCAGATTATCGCGCTGGCGGGCTGCGATCGCCTGACGATCTCCCCTAACCTGCTGGAAGAGATGCAGAACAGTGATGCGCCGCTGGAGCGCAAACTGGAGCCCTCCACAGAAGGCTTCCATCAGCCATCGCCGCTCTCCGAAGCGGAGTTCCGCTGGGAACATAACCAGGACCCGATGGCCGTTGAGAAACTCTCTGACGGCATCCGCCAGTTCGCGGTTGACCAGCAGAAACTGGAAGATGTGCTCGCCGCACGCCTGTAGTCCTCATTTTAATCGGGCGGGACATTCCCGCCCTGATGCATAACAAGGGAGAACTGTATGTCCTCACGCAGAGAGTTGGCAAACGCGATCCGTGCACTGAGCATGGATGCCGTCCAGAAGGCTAATTCAGGCCACCCCGGTGCGCCGATGGGTATGGCCGATATCGCCGAAGTGTTGTGGCGCGACTTCCTCCAGCATAATCCGACCAATCCCGCCTGGCTTGATCGCGACCGCTTTATCCTCTCCAACGGCCACGGCTCCATGCTGCTTTATAGCCTGCTTCACCTCAGCGGCTATGACCTGCCAATTGAAGAGTTGAAAAATTTCCGCCAGCTGCACTCTAAAACGCCAGGTCACCCGGAAATTGGCTATACCCCAGGCGTTGAAACCACCACCGGCCCGCTGGGTCAGGGACTGGCTAATGCCGTGGGTCTGGCGATTGCAGAACGCACGCTGGCCGCGCAGTTTAACCGTCCGGACCATGACATCGTCGATCACCACACCTATGTGTTTATGGGCGATGGCTGTCTGATGGAAGGGATCTCGCACGAAGTCTGTTCACTGGCGGGCACCCTGGGCCTGGGTAAACTGATCGGCTTCTACGACCATAACGGTATTTCAATCGATGGTGAGACCGAAGGCTGGTTTACCGACGACACCCATAAACGCTTTGAGTCCTACAACTGGCATGTGATTGGCGACATCGACGGACATGACGCTGATGCTATTCGTGACGCCATTAAAGAAGCACAGAGCGTTACCGATAAGCCTTCACTGATTATCTGCCGCACCATTATCGGTTTCGGGTCACCGAACAAAGCCGGTAAAGAGGAGTCGCACGGCGCAGCGCTGGGTGAGGCTGAAGTTGCTCTGACCCGTAAGCAACTGGGCTGGAACTACCCGGCGTTTGAAATCCCGGCTGAAATCTACCAGCAGTGGGATGCCAAAGCGGCGGGTGCTGAACGTGAAAAAGCCTGGGATGCGAAATTTGCCGCTTACAAAGCAGCCTATCCTGAGCTGGCGAAAGAGTATGAACGCCGCATGAATGGCGAAATGCCGGCCAACTGGGAAACTGAAGCAGCCCGTTTCATTCAGGAACTGCAGGCTAATCCGCAGAAAATCGCCAGCCGCAAAGCGTCACAAAATTCGCTGGAAGCGTACGGTAAAATGCTGCCGGAATTCCTTGGCGGCTCGGCCGATTTGGCACCGAGTAACCTCACTATCTGGTCAGGCTCCAAATCGATCAAAGAGGATCCGGCCGGTAACTACATTCACTACGGCGTACGTGAATTTGGCATGACGGCGATTGGTAACGGTATCGCGCACCACGGCGGTTTCGTTCCTTACACTGCCACCTTCCTGATGTTTGTGGAATATGCGCGAAACGCCGCGCGTATGGCGGCGTTAATGAAGGCGCGTCAGATTCTGGTCTACACCCATGACTCCATCGGTCTGGGCGAAGATGGCCCGACGCACCAGCCGGTTGAGCAGATCGCCAGCCTGCGTCTGACGCCAAACATGAGCGTATGGCGCCCTTGTGACCAGGTGGAAACGGCGGTGGCGTGGAAAGCGGCTATTGAACGCCATCACGGTCCAACCGCGCTGATCCTCTCCCGTCAGAACCTGCTGCAGCCGGAACGTACGCCGGAGCAGATCGAAAATATCAAACGCGGCGGCTACGTGCTGAAGGATTGCGACGGCACGCCAGACGTGATTCTGATCGCCACCGGTTCTGAGATTGAAATCACGCTGGGTGCAGCAGAAAAGCTCACCACGGGCGGTCACAAGGTGCGGGTGGTTTCACTGCCTTCAACTGACCTGTTTGATGCGCAGGATGCCGCTTACCGCGAATCTGTTCTGCCGAGCGGCGTGAAAGCGCGTGTGGCAGTCGAAGCAGGTATTGCTGACTACTGGTTCAAGTATGTCGGTCTGGATGGTGCAATTGTCGGGATGACCACCTTTGGTGAGTCCGCCCCTGCCAGCCAGCTGTTCGCAGAGTTTGGCTTCACGGTTGAGAATATCGTCAGCCATGCTGAAGCATTACTCAAGCCCGTTTAATGCCTGTGCCCTTCCCGGCTCACCGGGAAGGGCCATTTCATCTTAAAAACTGAAACAGAAAAAAACCTCTATTCCCCTCTTCACGCCCCGCGCAAACTGATTACTATAGAGCCGTCCTATTCAATGCTGCCTGTACGCTGGCTGGCCCTCTTTTCCTGCTGTTGTTCCTGCCGGGATAAAAACGGGTCTGACCTGCCGCATCCTGATGAGTGAAGGCAGATTTTCTCCGATATCTATAGCGAAGCCACTTCCGTTGAACATGCGTACACCCTATTTACTGGCCCTGATGGTTTCACTGCTTCCTTTAAAAAGCATGGCGCAGGTCGCGCCCGATCCGCTGCTGGCTTCTCAGATTGTTGATCGCTATGCGGAACATATTTTTTATGGCAGCGGTGCAACCGGCATGGCGCTGGTGGCGATAGATGGCAATCAGCGGGTGTTCGCCAGCTTCGGTGATACCCGTCCCGGCAACAATGTGCGTCCGCAGAAAGATTCACTGATTCGCATCGCCTCGCTGAGTAAGCTGATGACCAGTGAAGTGATGGTGAAGATGGCTGAACACGGACAGATTCGTCTTGACGATCCCCTGAGTAAATATGCGCCTCCAGGTGCACGCGTGCCCACGTACAATGGCCAGCCTATTCGCCTGATTAATCTCTCAACCCACACCAGCGGACTGCCGCGCGAACAGCCAGGCGGCAAAGCGCAGCGTCCGGTGTTTGTCTGGCCGACGAAAAGCGAGCGCTGGACATGGCTGGCGCGCGCCAGCCTTAAAGCGGCACCCGGCAGCAGTGCCGCCTACTCCAACCTGGGCTACGATCTGTTGAGCGATGCGCTGTCACGCGCCGCCGGCACCCCTTATCCGGCGCTGTTTCAGCAACTGATAACCCGCCCGCTCGGCATGAAAGACACCACCTTTACGCCGTCGCCTGAGCAGTGCGGACGCCTGATGGTGGCGGAGAAAGGTGCCAGCCCGTGTAATAACACGCTGGCGGCGATCGGCAGCGGCGGCGTCTATTCCACGCCGGATGATATGGGCCGCTGGATGCAGCAGTTCCTTAACTCTTCCGTAAACCATCGCACGCCGCAGATCGATCGACTGCAAACGCTGATTTACCGTCGCGATCAGCTGCACAAAGTTGAAGGCATGGATGTGCCGGGTAAAGCGGATGCACTGGGTATGGGCTGGGTCTATATGGGGCCAAAAAATGGTCGCCCGGGCATTATTCAGAAAACCGGCGGCGGTGGCGGTTTCATCACCTATATGGCGATGGTGCCGCAGCATAACGTTGGGGTGTTTGTCGTGGTGACGCGCTCGCCGCTGACCCGCTTTACGCCAATGAGCGACGGCGTGAACAATATGCTGGCCGAACTGGTGGGTAACCAACTGGGCTCACCGATGATGGTGCAGGCCATTCCTTAACGCTGCTGTACGCTACCGTCAGACTGGCTGACCCACAGGGTTGGCCAGTCATCACTGCTGTGCCAGGCGTCACAGGTCGACTCTTCTGCATACTCCGCTAACACAAAACGCGTGCCATCAAACTGCCAGCGTGTCGCACTGCCACAATCGCCCAGTCCCCGTCCTTTACCAAAGGTGTAGAGCTGGCCGCTGGCCGCATCATACTCGGCGTTAATCAGCTCCAGCTGACGATCGCTGGCACCCGGCGGTGTAAACGGCAACGTTAAGGTAATACCCCGCGCCACGTAAGGCTGGCTGCGCGTCACTTCAAACGCCAGATCGATCACGTTATAGGCCCCCATTTCACAACTCACCAGCAGCAGTGCGCGCTGGTCAGTAAGGGGAGCCACGCTGACTTCCCGGCGTAGCGGATCGAGTGAACAGGAATCGGTATTGACCCGCCAGGTGCCGTAATCAATGAGTCCGCTGGTCTCATCGCGCGTCAGTGCTGCGGGCGGCTCGACAGCAGGCGGCAATGGCGGCAGCGCAGGCGGCGGCGGAACGTCCCAGCTGGCACGGTCGCCACGCTTGATCCACGCGCTCAGGCTGTTGACCCGCCCCTGGGTGTCATCCATCAGCAACAGTGCAGCTTTCATGCCGCGCAACGAGATCAGCGCATTGGGATCAAAGGTGAGCTGCAGGGTTTTCGCCTCCATCACCAGATCAAGGAACTCATCTATCGCGATGGTATTGCTGGTGGCGAGATGATGAGGTTCTACCGTCCAGTGTTTGAGGTCGGGTTTAAGGCGGCGCTGATCGAGCAGCAGGTTATCCTGAAGCGGACCGCCAGGCAGCGCACCACTGTAGGCGCTGCCATAGTCAATGCGCAGCAAGGGGCGATCGTTGACGCCCGCATGACGCGAAATCGTCATCACCAACCCTTTGTCGCCTGGAATATTGCGCGCCACGCAAAAGGCGACATTGTTGCAGGTAATTTGCCAGTCGTTGAATGACTTTTGCAACGGTTCCGCCTGAACACAGGCAACCCACAAAGACGGCAACAGCCACAGCGATTTCATCCAATACGACATTAAGAAAATCGATCCCCGAATAACCAGAATGGAGAGGATAGCGCATCAACGGGCCTGGCAGGGTTCGCATTCTGTGAACCTGTGCAAAAAGCGCAGTTAAGTGCTTAAAAAGCGTACATAAGGTGGCTAAAGCTGCATCCTTCCACGTTCAGCGCTGCTGCGCGGCAACAGGTATGACAGATGGGTTTCCTAAGGCCTCAGCCATCCCGCAATCTGCGCATGCTGTAGCAGCATAATGGTTTTACCGTCGCGAATACGGCCATCGGCCACCATCGCCAGCGCATCAGGGAAGCTCAGTTCCAGCACATCAATTGACTCATCCTCAACGCCACCGCCTGGGTTGTCGCGCAGTGATTCGTTGTATTCTGCAGCAAAAAAGTGGACCAATTCCGTGACGCCGCCCGGCGACATATAGCAGGTAAAAATTTTCTCCACCTCACCGACTGCATATCCGGTCTCTTCAATCGCCTCTTTGCGGATGCAATCTTCCGGGGAGTCGTCGTCCAGCAAGCCCGCGCAGGCTTCAATTAACATGCCGCCGTCGTTGCCGTTGACGTACGTCGCGATGCGGAACTGGCGCGTCAGGACGACGCTATTCTTTTCGCGATTATAGAGCAGGATGGTCGCCCCGTTTCCGCGATCGTAGACTTCGCGTTTATGACGGATAACCTCGCCACGGCGATCGGTGATGTCATAGGTGTAGTTGCGCAGCACAAACCAGTTTTCACACAGGAGCTTATTTTTGATGATGTTGATCTTAAACGACATGGAGACTCCGCTACCGCATAAAGGGAGTTATTCATCATAGGGCCAGGCTTGCCGGAAAACTATCCTAATTCGCATTGCCAGAAAGGCGATTAGCGGCCAAAAAAAAGCCAGCCCGAAGGCTGGCCCTGATTGATGCAGACCTGATCAGCGTGACGTATCGTCAGCCAGTCGGGTTGACTGAGGCTCATCCTCATGATGATCCTGTTCGGTCTGCGCGATAGCGTTAACACGCTTACGCACACCAAACCATCCCAGCACCAGCAGCACTGCAATCAGCGGAATAGAGGCAATGGTGTACGTCCCGTTCGGGTAGTCAAACGCCATCAGCACCAGCACGCTGAACAGGAACAGCAGCGTCAGCCATGAGGTGAACGGCGCACCTGGCAGCTTGAAGCTGACATCATCTGCTTTGCCTTCTTTGATCGCTTTGCGCAGACGCAGCTGGCAGACCACGATAAAGGCCCAGGAGGAGATAATGCCCAGTGAGGCAACGTTCAGGACGATCTCAAATACCTGAGAAGGCACATAGTAGTTAAGCACTACACCAATGACATAAACGGCAATGGTGACGAGAATACCGGCATAAGGGACCTGCTGACCGTTCATCTTTGACATGAATTTCGGTGCAGAGCCACCCATCGACATGGAACGCAGAATACGCCCGGTTGAATAGAGGCCGGAGTTCAGGCTGGAGAGCGCTGCGCTCAGGACCACGATGTTCATGATGCTGCCAACGTAAGGCACGCCAAGTTTCGAGAAGAATGTCACGAATGGACTCTGGCCCGCCTGATAGGCATTCCATGGCAGCAGCAGCACCAGCAACACAACCGAACCGACATAGAACAGACCAATACGCCAGATCACACTATTGATCGCTTTCGGCAGCATGGTTTGCGGGTCTTTACATTCACCGGCCGCCGTACCGACCAGCTCAATTGAGGCAAAGGCGAATACGACGCCCTGAATCAGCACCAGCGCGGGCAGCAGGCCGTGCGGGAACAGGCCGCCGTTATCAGTAATCAGATGGAAACCGGTGCTGTTGCCATCCAGCGGCTTGCCGGTGCCAAGAAACACCACACCCACCACCAGGAAAATCACAATCGCCAGCACTTTCACCAGCGCAAACCAGAACTCCATCTCGGCAAACCACTTAACGCCAATCATGTTCATGGTGCCGACAATTGCCAGCGCGCCCAGTGCAAAGACCCATTGTGGCACATCACCAAACGCGCCCCAGTAGTGCATGTAAAGCGCAACGGCGGTGATATCGACGATACCGGTCATCGCCCAGTTGACGAAATACATCCAGCCTGCAACGTAGGAGGCTTTCTCACCCAGGAATTCACGGGCATAAGAGACAAAGCTGCCACTGCTCGGGCGGTGTAACACCAGTTCGCCCAGCGCACGCAGAATGAAGAAGGAGAAGATGCCACACACCAGATAGATGAGGGCTAACGCGGGGCCTGCAGCCTGCAAGCGGCCACCTGCACCCAGGAACAAACCGGTGCCGATAGCACCGCCGATCGCAATCATCTGAACGTGACGGTTACCCATCGCTTTCTGGTAGCCAGCATCGTGAGAATTCAGCCAGCGCCGTTTCGCAGCGCGCATCTCACCTGGGGTTTTCTTTTTGGATTTCATAGCATTCCTGTTTGTCCGGACCATCAGTCGTCGTCTCCCCAATGCGAACGTAACGCCCTGCAAAATGGGGGATTTTCCTCTGTGCGTTTGCCCGTGAGTGAGTGCCGGGCAGCGCGGGAATTTACGGCGATGAATCCTACCCGTTCTGCAAGAACGAAGCAAAATATACCGGGCAGATGCACAGGCTGATTTGTAAGAATCCATCATGATGCACAAAAACAAAAAAACCGGCCATTTTCAGGCCGGTAAAAGCTACAGGGATGGAAACAGGAGGGTTGGGTTAGCGATAAATCTCTGCGGTGCCGCTCCACAAGCTGGAATCGCCTGGATTATCGACACCGATAACACGGTAATGGCTGGCGCCCATCTTTTCCGCTTTTTGCGACAACTGACGATTTGCATCGTCCAGTGAGCCGCGAACGCCGGAGACAGAGACGCTGCCGATGCTCTGCATACCCAGCGCCTGTGACCGATCGACTGGCGCGGCGGCGAAGGTGGCAAATGAGGCGGTAGCCAGTAAAGCACCCGCCAGTACAGCACTCAGTTTTTTCATTGGATGCTCCTTGATCTGTGATCGGGATTGCGTTGCTAATGACTGAGTGAATTATTAGCGCTGCAATGAAAAGCAACATCGGCACGATGTAAACCTGTTCCCTTTTTAACCGTAAAATCGTAACGCATCCTGGGAAGTGTCAGTCGAGGTCATTTTATGTGCGACCTGTAATGTCCTGTGCGATAAACAGGGAAGGGATCATTTGCGTTGCGTGACTTCGCTCATATAATTCCCCCACTCAGAAGAGGGCCATTCATGTGATCGTTAAACGTTCAGTTACACAAAGCATCGCTCGGGCCCTCAGCGCCATTGTCCTGCTGTCGCTGCTCACCACCAGTCTGGCCTTAGTCACGCTACTCAGCAGTCAGCGCGACGCCGAGGCGATTAATCTGGCGGGTTCACTGCGCATGCAGAGCTATCGCATGGCCTGGGATGCCAGCCGTCAGCCGCAAAACCTGCCGCAACATTTCGCGCGCTATCAGCAAACGCTGGATGCGCCGGTGCTGCACAATCTTGATCGGCCCTGGGTACCGCGCGAAGTGGGCGTTCGCTACCAGCGACTGCGCGCCGCCTGGCCTCTCCTGCAACAGGCGTTGCAACGGGGTGATAGCGTGGCCTTGCAGCAGCAGGTGCCCATTTACGTCGGGGAAATTGATCGCTTTGTTCTGGGTCTGCAACGCTATACCGAATTAAAAATGCATCTGGTGGCCGCCAGCAGCCTGGTCGGTGTTATTGCGATTGTGGCGCTGGCGCTCATGACGATTCGCTTTACCCGACTGCATGTCGTGCGGCCACTGAATGCGCTGGTCAAGGCCAGCCGCTACGTCGAGAATGGCAACTTTGCTTTTCCGCCGTTGCACGTTGAGCAACAAAATGAGCTGCGGGTTCTGTCGCATGCCTTTAGCGGTATGGCGGCACGCCTGCATTCGCATTACCAGTTGCTGGAGAGTACGGTTCGCGCAAAGACGGAAGACTTAACTCAGGCGAATCGCACGCTGTCGCTACTCTATGACAGCTCACAAATGCTGACCGCCAGCCCACTGCATCCGGCGTTGTTTGAAGCGGTGCTGACCAAGGTGCTGACGCGTGAAAAACTGACGGCAATCTGGCTCGAGAGCGACCAGTTTCAGTTCCGCGCCGGTGACGAAAAGGCGGCTGGTGAGTGGCAACGTCAGCCATTACAGCAGGATGAGCAGCAGATTGGCGAATTGCGCTGGCAGACATGTGGCGCTTCCCCACCGGATGAGCTGATGCGCAGTCTTGCGGCGATGCTGGGACGCGCAATCTGGATCTGGCAGGCACAGCAGCAGTATCAACAAATGCTGCTGATTGAAGAGCGAACGACGATTGCCCGGGAATTACATGACTCACTGGCGCAGTCACTCTCCTTTTTACGTATTCAGCTGACCCTGTTACGCCGCACCGTGGACAAGGATGACAGTGCCGCCCATGCGATTATCGCTGACTTCGATCAGGCGCTGGCTGATGCCTACCGTCAGTTGCGCGAACTGCTGACCACCTTCCGCCTGACCATTGAGCAGGCAGATCTGGTGGCGGCGATGCAGGCAATGATCGCCTCGTTGCAGGAAAAGAGCGGCGCAGAGATACATTTTAACTATCAGACCGGCCTGCAGAGTCTGGAGGCACAGCAGCAGGTACATGTCTTGCAGATCGCCCGGGAGGCGTTGCTGAATGCGATCCGTCATGCGAGTGCGCAGGTGATCAACGTGGACTATCAGCACAGCGATCAAGGTGAGCATTTACTTACAATAACGGATGACGGTGTGGGCATCGGCAGTACTAACGAACCTCCAGGCCATTACGGTCTGACGATTATGGCTGAACGTGCCCAGCGCCTTAATGGTAATCTGACCCTTCACGCACAGGAACAAGGGACCCGGGTTGAACTGCGCTTTCCACCGCAACCGGCACGGCAGCTAACGTAATTTATCCTTCAAATAATTAAAACACGCTACTGGCTACAGATAGCAGGCTATTAAAGGCTGAACACAGGCATACCGGTGCGCGATACGTGTTGCCCCGCCGCAGTCTGAAACGATAAAACGGAGAAATTATGCAACAGCCCGCATTAACATTGATGATTGTGGATGATCACCCTCTGATGCGCCGCGGCGTTCGTCAGCTGCTGGCACTGGATCCCCGGCTGGACGTGATCGCCGAGGCTAACAATGGCACCGAAGCGCTGGCGGAAGCCCGCCGTCAGGAACCTGACATCATTCTGCTCGACCTCAATATGAAAGGCATGTCCGGGCTGGATACCCTAAAGGCGCTGCGCCACGAAGGTATCAGCTCGCGCATCCTGGTGCTGACCGTCTCCGATGCCCGCAGTGATATTTTTGCCATGGTGGATGCCGGTGCCGACGGCTATCTGCTCAAGGACAGCGAGCCAGAGATTCTGCTGGGGCATATTCTGCAGGCATCGCGGGGCGAGAAAGTCTTTAGTGAGGGCGTCGCCAGCTATCTGGATAACCGTCAGCACAGCGCCGACCCTCTGCGTCTTCTCACTGACCGCGAGTGCGACGTGCTCCAGGAGGTGGCGCGTGGCCTGTCAAACAAAGAGATCGCTGCCATTCTGCATATCTCTGAAGAGACAGTGAAAGTGCATATCCGTAACCTTCTGCGTAAGCTGGATGTCCGTTCACGCGTTGCCGCCACGGTGATGTGGCTTGAAAGCCGCAAATAGCCAACGAATTTACATTTTCTCCTCAATTTCTCCACGATTTCCCTCGCTGCCGCACGTAAAGTGAAAGGCGGCGGAGAATCGTGTAAAGACCCTGCGACCTTTCTGCCTGTGGCCCGTTGCCGGTGGGCCTGACCGATAATAATAAGTCCTGAGGAGTGTCGATTTAATGTCGAATTTCTTTATCGACCGCCCCATTTTTGCCTGGGTGCTGGCGATTCTGCTGTGCCTGTGTGGCACCCTTTCAATTATTTCGCTGCCTGTTGAGCAGTATCCCGATCTGGCTCCACCTAATGTGCGTATCACCGCTAACTATCCCGGCGCATCCGCCGAGACGCTGGAAAACACCGTGACTCAGGTGATCGAGCAGAACATGACCGGCATCGATAATCTGATGTACATGTCCTCGAACAGCAGCAACACCGGTCAGGCGCAAATCACCCTCACCTTTACTGCCGGGACCAATCCCGACGAAGCCCGCCAGCAGGTTCAGAACCAGTTGCAGTCCGCCCTGCGCAAATTGCCGCAGGTGGTGCAGTCGCAGGGCGTGACGGTCAACAAAACCGGTGACAGCAATATTCTGATGGTGGCCTTCGTCTCGACCGACGGCAGTATGGATAAGCAGGATATTTCAGACTATGTCGCCAGTAATATTCAGGACCCGCTGAGCCGTATTGATGGCGTCGGCCAGGTTGATGCTTACGGCTCGCAATATGCGATGCGCATCTGGCTCGATCCCAACAAACTGATCGCTTACGCGCTCACCACCGACGATGTCGTCAATGCAATCCAGTCGCAGAATACCCAGGTGGCTGTGGGTCAGGTCGGTGGCCTGCCGTCGGTGGAGAAACAGGCACTTAACGCCACGGTCAACGCCCAGTCGATGCTGCAGACCCCCGAGCAGTTCCGGGCCATTACCCTGAAAAACAATCCCGACGGTTCTGTGGTGACGCTGGGCGATGTCGCCACCGTGGCGCTGGGCGCAGAGAAGTATGATTATCTGAGCCGCTATAACGGCCAACCTGCGTCAGGCCTGGGCGTGAAGCTCGCGTCCGGTGCCAATGAGATGAACACTGATAAGCTGGTACGGGCGCGTATAGAGGAACTCTCGCACTATTTCCCTCACGGCCTGGAAGCAAAAATTGCCTATGAAACCTCGCCGTTCGTCAAAGCATCAATTACCGATGTGGTGAAGACGCTGCTTGAAGCAATCGTGCTGGTATTTGGCGTGATGTATCTGTTTATGCAGAACTTCCGCGCCACCTTAATTCCCACCATTGCGGTGCCGGTAGTGCTGTTTGGCACCTTTAGCGTCCTTTATGCCTTTGGATTCAGCATCAATACCCTGACCATGTTTGCCATGGTGCTGGCGATAGGACTACTGGTGGATGATGCCATTGTGGTGGTGGAGAACGTTGAACGCATCATGCATGAAGAGGGACTTTCGCCGCGTGCTGCCACACGAAAATCGATGGGACAGATTCAGGGTGCACTGGTGGGTATCGCGCTGGTGCTCTCTGCGGTGTTTGTGCCAATGGCGTTTTTCGGCGGTACCGTTGGCGCCATTTATCGTCAGTTCTCAATCACCATTGTCTCGGCGATGGTGCTGTCAGTGCTGGTAGCGATGATCCTGACGCCAGCGCTCTGTGCCACACTGCTCAAACCCGCTGCGCAGGGCGAGGTGCACGAGCGTCGCGGCTTCTTCGGCTGGTTCAATCGCCACTTTAATCGTAACGCTGACCGCTATGAACGCGGCGTTGCGGGCATCCTGCGCACAGGTGGTCGCTGGCTGCTGGTCTATGTCGCGATTATTGGCCTGATGGCGTTTCTGTTTCTGCGTCTGCCGACGTCGTTTCTGCCGCTGGAAGATCGCGGCGTATTCCTGACTCAGGTTCAGCTTCCGGCAGGTGCGACGCTTGAGCAAACGGCCAGCGTCGTTGCCAAAGTCGAAAATTATTATCTCACCAAGGAGAAGGCCAACGTACTGTCGGTTTTCTCCACTATCGGTGCCGGGCCGGGCGGCAATGGACAGAACGTCGCACGTCTGTTTGTCCGTCTGAAAGACTGGGAAGCGCGGCCCGGCGCCGATCGGACTTCGTTTGCGATTATCGATCGCGCGACCAAAGCGTTTCAGAAGATTAAAGAGGGCCGGGTGATTGCCAGCAGTCCACCTGCTATCACCGGCATGGGCAGCAGCTCTGGTTTTGACATGGAACTGCAGGATCACGCCGGTATCGGCCATACCCAACTGATGGCGATGCGCGACAAACTGCTGGAGATGGCAGGCAACGATAAGTCGCTGTCCCGGGTACGGCACAATGGACTGGATGACAGTCCGCAGCTGCAGATCGATGTCGATGCCCGTAAAGCGCAGGCGCTGGGCGTGTCGCTGGATACCATCAACGACACGATGACCACGGCCTGGGGCTCAACCTATGTGAACGACTTCCTGGATCGCGGTCGGGTGAAAAAGGTCTATGTACAGGCCGCCGCCGAATTCCGCATGCTGCCGGACGACGTCAATAAGTGGTATGTGCGCAACAGCAGCGGCAAAATGGTCCCCTTCTCCGCGTTTGCCACCAGCCGCTGGGAGACCGGCTCACCCCGTCTTGAACGCTATAACGGTTATTCTTCACTGGAGATTGTCGGAGAAGCGGCTAATGGCGTCAGCAGCGGCACGGCAATGGATGAGATGGAAAAGCTGGTGAATGCCCTGCCACTGGGCGTCGGGTTCCAGTGGACAGGTGCTTCTTATCAGGAGCGCCTCTCTGGCTCACAGGCACCGGCGCTGTATGCCATTTCGCTGCTGGTTGTATTCCTCTGCCTGGCCGCACTGTATGAAAGCTGGTCAATTCCGTTCTCGGTGATGCTGGTGGTCCCACTGGGTGTCGTCGGCGCGTTGATTGCGACCTGGCTGCGCGGACTGGAGAATGATGTCTACTTCCAGGTGGGCCTGCTGACAGTCGTCGGGTTATCCGCCAAAAACGCCATCCTGATTGTGGAATTTGCTAATGAGATTAACAGTAAAGGACGCGAACTGGTGGAGTCCACGCTGGAGGCATCGCGTCAGCGTCTGCGACCGATTCTGATGACCTCGCTGGCCTTTATCTTTGGCGTGCTGCCGATGGCAATCAGCAGCGGCGCAGGCTCCGGCAGTCAGCACGCGGTAGGAACCGGTGTGATGGGTGGAATGATCTCCGCCACGCTGCTGGCGATCTTTTTTGTGCCGCTGTTCTTTGTGCTGGTTCGCCGTCGCTTCCCGCTTAAAGAGAAGCCACTCGACTGATCACTGAGGCAAATAAAAAGCGGCCACTGATGTCAGTGGCCGCCTTATTTCTGTGTGTGGTAAGAATTCCAGTCAGCAGGTTTACCCCGCCTTTACCTCAGCCTGTTACTTGTTGCGTAACATTGATTCGATAAATTCTTTCCAGGTTCCCATTTCAGTGTCAATCATGATGCCCTCTCTTATTGTGCTGGCGATGTTACGCTCTTTTTTTAATCAGGTGAATACGGTTACACCTGTTTTATTTATCGGCAAGCCTGATAAAAACATGAATTCTGCCGGTTCTGGAAGCTGACGCACATTTCAGCAACTCCTTAACCCGATTGAAAATAATTTATTTTAAGCCCAGCGGTAGACTATTTTATCTGCATGGCGAAATTCCGAATAAAATAATGCTAAGCAAGGTAATGATTACCTGAGAAATTGATAGCGGTTACCCGAGGATAAGCGGTGGCTTTCACGACACGATCGCGGGTCAGATTCCCGCGCCCCGGCAACTGCCGCAACGGATCACACTATGGTAAACTCGCGCTTTGGCTGCTTTTTCAGCTTTTACTTCTCACAGGACAATAAGGATCGGGCAATGAGCACGCAGTGGGTGATGTTCGGGATTAAAAATTGCGACACCATAAAAAAAGCCCGGCGCTTTTTAACAGACGCAGGCGTTGAGTATCACTTTCACGATTACCGTGCCGATGGCCTGAGCGATGTCCTGCTGCAGGAATTTATCGATGCGCTGGGCTACGAAGCCCTGCTTAATACCCGCGGCACCACCTGGCGTAAACTGCCAGAGACCGACCGTGAAGGGGTTACCGATGCCAGCAGCGCCAAAGCGCTGATGCTGGCGCATCCCGCCATGATTAAGCGCCCGCTGTTGCGCACCCCGGATGGCAGTTTGCTCGCCGGTTTCAGCGAAGCCACCTATCAGAATGCTATCCAGGAGAGGTCATAATATGTTTTGCCCGGTCATTGAGCTGACGCAGCAGCTTATTCGTCGCCCTTCCCTCAGCCCCGATGATGCCGGATGTCAGGCTCTGCTGATCGCCCGTCTTGAAGCTATTGGTTTTAAGATTGAAACGATGAACATCGACGACACCCTGAATTTCTGGGCCACCCGTGGCGAAGGTGAAACACTGGCGTTTGCCGGTCACACCGATGTGGTGCCGCCTGGCGATGCCAGTCGCTGGATCAACCCACCGTTTGAGCCCACCATACGCGATGGCATGCTGTTTGGTCGTGGTGCGGCCGACATGAAAGGTTCACTGGCCGCCATGGTGGTAGCTGCCGAACGTTTTGTTGCAGCACGTCCCCATCACAGAGGGCGACTCGCCTTTATGATTACCTCTGATGAGGAGGCCAGCGGGACCAACGGCACGGTTAAAGTGGTTGAACGGCTGATGGCGCGCCGGGAACGGCTCGACTATTGCCTGGTCGGTGAGCCGTCCAGTACGGAAGTGGTCGGTGACGTGGTGAAAAATGGCCGTCGTGGATCAATCACTGCCAACCTGACGGTGCATGGTGTGCAGGGCCACGTCGCCTATCCGCACCTTGCGGATAATCCGGTCCACCGGGCAATGCCAGCACTGAATGAGCTGGTCGCCACGGAGTGGGATCAGGGGAATGAGTTCTTCCCGGCAACCAGCATGCAGATTGCCAATGTCCAGGCGGGCACCGGCAGCAACAACGTGATTCCTGGCGAGCTGTTTGTGCAGTTTAACTTCCGCTTCAGCACTGAACTCACTGATGAGCTGATTCGTCAGCGCGTCGAAGCATTGCTGGATCGTCACCAGCTGCGTTACACCATTGAGTGGAAACTTTCGGGTCAACCCTTCCTGACCACGCGCGGTAAGCTGGTTGATGCCGTCGTAAAAGCTGTCGCGCACTATAATGAAATTAAGCCGCAGCTGCTGACTACGGGTGGAACCTCTGATGGCCGGTTTATTGCCCGGATGGGGGCGCAGGTGGTTGAACTGGGACCGGTAAATGCCACCATTCATAAAATCAATGAGTGTGTGAAAGCTTCAGATCTGCAGATGCTGAGCCGGATGTACCAACGCATCATGGAACAACTGATCGCCTGATGGCGATGTTAAGGAGCAGCAAATGGAATTTATTAAAGATTACTGGTGGATCCTGGTGATCCTGCTGATGGTTGGCGTGCTGATGAACGTTTATAAAGATCTGAAACGCATCGATCACAAGAAGTTTATGGATAACAAACCAGACCTGCCGCCGCATCGTGATTTCAACGATAAATGGGATGACGACGATAACTGGCCGAAGAAGAAGTAAACGAAAATGCCCCTGCTCTGCAGGGGCATTTTTATTGTTCTTCATAAAGTCAGCCCTCATCAGCGTTAAGATCGAGCCTGCGCAGGGTACACGGTCAGATCGGAAAGTCGCTAAAGCCAATCCATGGCCGCTCGGCCCGCACCGTCCCTGGCGCGGGACGCTTTCCTCCTCTGACCGAGCTCCCTGCGTGTTGAATTTATGCGTAGCGGCGGGATTACCCCCGGTTCGGCATTGTCAGCAATCTGCTCTGCAGGGGCATTTTTACATCAACGCGATAACGTCATCGTCACCGGGTTTTGCGCCGCTTAACGCCTCATCAAAGTAGCGTTTTGGCACCGTATAACGCAGATGATTCAGCGCCAGTTCCATACTGCGATGATCGATGGCATGCGCCAGATCGTCAACGATGTCCAGAGTGACGTCGCCCCCGCGGGCGGTCAGCCGCTGCTCCGCCTCCTGTGCATGGTGCAACGGGATCTGCTCATCATAATCACCGTGGATCAGATGAATCGTGGTGCGGGTACTGGCTTTCTCCGGCAGCGTGATAAACCGGCCATTGAACACCACCGCGCGGCCCGCCAGATCAGGATTCGCTTTGACGCCTTCCAGCACCATACTGCCACCCTGGGAAAAACCGACTAAGGCTGTCGCTTCCGCCCGCACGCCGCTCTTTTTTTGCCAGTGACGCACCGACTCGACAAACTGCGGCATCGCCGCATCAACCCGCTGCTGGATAGTCTGATCGTGCAGGTCAGTTTCGCCAAACCACTGACGAACCGCGCCAGGCGAGCCAACGGACACCACCAGCGCGTCGGGGAAGGTTTTCGCAAACCAGTGACCAATCTCACCCATTGAATCCGGGTTATCGCCAACGCCATGGTAGAGCAGAAACAGCTGTGCTGTGGTAGCAGGCTGTTGAACGATTACATATTTCAGTGTCATGTTGTTGACCTCCTGTGTTCACTCTACGCCGCGTAGCAAAAAATGATATGGGGATAATTTGAACCAGCTGGTCGAATTATTTCAACGGCCGGTGCAGTCAGTCCGCAGTAACGCCCAGGCTCTGGAGCGCTGTTGCTGCCTGCTGACGTAACACCGCGACCAGCGCTTTACGGCCACTCACGCCTGCCTGCCGGGCAAGCTCGCTTAGCGCATCGGGGGCGGCAACGACTGCGGCCAATAACGGGGCGGGCGCGACACTGGCTTCTGCCAGACGCTGCAATACCGGCAGGCTCGCCTCCAGGGGCCGCTGCGCCCAGGCAAAACCGATGGCCAGATGCATATCCTGGGCTGTTAATCCATTATCTGGGATCTGATCAAACTGCAGGTGCAGCGCGATATGTTGTCGCAACAGTGGCCAGTCACGCGCCAGCTGTTCTGCCGCCCGGTGCGCTAATGCCCTGCCCGCAGCAGAACAGGGCAGAATAGCCATTGCCGCATAGCAGCCGCTGCTGGCTTCGCGCTGGCTGCCTATTCGCACCAGAGTAAAACCACAGGCGCGCCAGAACGCCCAGAGTGATTCAGTGTAGCCGAAGCTGACAGAGAGGTAGTCGTGTTCGGCAGCCGCACGGGCCGCGGCGGCCACAAGCTGCTGACCGATTCCGCGGCGACGGCTCTCCGTTGCCACGGCAACACGGCTGATTCGTTGCGAGCGCAGGATTGCCGCTTCGGCAAGACCGGCGTGGGCAGCCAGCGATTGCGCCACAAGATTCCCGCGTGGTCGCCGGGTGCCCGCCCAGACCGCCTGCGCCAGTGCTGGCTCAAGACCGCCCTCCTCCACCAGCCAGAGTGCACCCTGTAATGCAGGTGTCTCGCCCGCCCGCCACAACGTCATACCCGGCGCATCCAGCAGGCGGCGCAGATCAAGTGGCGACGTGCGATAGTGCGCGCTGGTGAGCAGGCGATAGGCGGCTTCCAGCGTGCTGAAATCGTGACGTTCAACAGGATGCGGTGTGGCCGGAGAATCGGGTGCCGTCGCGCTGGCATCGTCAAACAGCAGCGCCTGATTCAGCCACTGCTCCAGCGGATCACAACGCGACCAGCGTAACGGCTCGTCCAGCGTGTAGTAGTGCACCCCGGTAAGCCCGGCGCAGAACTTAAGGATAAAGCCGCGCCCGCTGCCTTCGTAGCCCTGCACGGTGGTGGTGAGCAACACGCGGGGATAACGGCTGACCAGCGCCTGCAGTAGCGGGGCCGGTATCGCCGCCGCTTCATCCACAATCAGCCAATCCGCCTCGGGCGGCGGCGCCAGCGCCAGCAGTGCATCCGGCGCCATAAAGTGAAAATGCTCAGCGGCAAAGGTGGCCAGCACCTCCGTTGAAGCTTTCGCGGGTGCCGTGACCAGACAATGGCGATTCTGGCGGGCCAGCATCCCCGCCAGCGCCGATTTACCCCGTCCACGGGCGGCGGTCAGCACCGCGATCCCCGATGGCAGTCTCATCAGTTGATCGAGTATCGCCTGCTGCTGTTGCGGGGCCTGACAGTGCCATTCTGGCCAGTCAGGCTGCACCGGAAAACGGCATGGCTGATGCTGCCGCTCCAGCAGTATCTGGTCATCCGCCAGGATCAGCTGTTGCAGATGGTGAACAAAACGGGGTGTTGGGATGGGCTGAGCGACATCGGCCCAGCGCAGGCTGTCGGTGTCAGGCTGCTGCGACCACCCTTCCCAGGGCGGGACCAGCAGTAACAGCCAGCTACCGGCGGTGAGCGTGCCAGCCAGCGCAGCGAAAGCCTCGGCATGAAAGCCCTGGCGGGCATCGAATATCCCATGACGAAATTCTCGGCCAAGCAGCGTGCGAACCGCGCCTGGCTGTTTGTGTATAAGTGACTCACCAGAGGAAGCAGAGAAGAGCGGCTCCGGGCTTAGCACCAGCCAGTCGCCTGGCAACGCGTCATGCCACTCTGCAGCACGCTCCAGGCACCAGTCCGGGTCGCCGCTGATCACGGCCAGGCGACGCACACCGGCCTGCTGCATAGGCTGTGTTGCGATCATCAGTTGCTGGCGAAGGTGTTGCACTGTCCTGGATTGCCACCATCAAATCCGCGCTTAAACCAGGTGTAGCGTTGCTCAGAGGTGCCATGGGTAAAGCTGTCCGGCACTACGCGGCCCTGACCCTTCTGCTGCAGACGGTCATCGCCAATCGCCTCTGCGGCGTTCAGCGCTTCCTGCAAATCCCCTGCTTCAAGGATGTTCTCTTGCTGCATATAGTGTCCCCAGACACCGGCAAAACAGTCTGCCTGCAATTCCATTTTCACAGAGAGCTGATTGACCTGCGTCTGGCTCGCGCCCTGCTGCATTTCACGTACTTTAGGCTCAATACCCAGCAGTTTCTGAACATGGTGGCCCACTTCATGCGCGACAACGTAGCCCTGGGCGAAGTCGCCGTCAGCGCCGAGTTTGTTTTTCATCTCATCGTAGAAAGAGAGATCGATGTAGACAGTCTGATCGGCTGGACAGTAGAAGGGTCCCATCACGGATTGGCCTGTGCCGCAGCCGGTTCGGGTTGCCCCGCGATACATCACCAGCTTTGGTGCAACATACTGTTTGTTCATCTGTTTGAACAGCTTGCCCCAGGTATCTTCCGTGGTCGCAAGAATCACCTTAGTGAATTTTGCAGCCTCGTCATCATTGGTGCTGACGCTGCGCTGTTGCTGCTGGCTGGTTGGTGCAACGTCCCCACCCGTCAGCAGCGCGGTAAGGTCATAACCGTAATAACCTGCAATAGCCACCACCACCAACAGGATGATACCGCCTTTGCCGCGCGGCAGACGAATCTGACGGCCTCCGCCACCTAAACCGGACGATTGATCGCGACGGTCCTCTACATTGTCGCTTTCGCGACGCCCTTGCCAGCGCATGCTCTCTTCCCTCAGTCATTTTTTTCAGATGGCATGATTTTAGTTGCGTGACCGGGCAATCACCAGCTTTAGGCTGAAATGAAAACGGAGAGCCTGGGCTCTCCGTTTTATTCTGCTTACTTACTGCACTGCAGGCTGACTCAGTCGAGTTTTACACCCAGCCGCTGTGCCACTGCTTCATAAGCTTCGACTACGCCACCCAGGCTCTGGCGAAAACGGTCTTTATCCATTTTATCCAGGGTCTCTTTGTCCCACAGGCGTGCACCATCTGGCGAAAACTCATCGCCCAGCGTGACTTCACCGTTAAACAGACCAAACTCAAGTTTGAAATCAACCAGAATCAGACCCGCATCGTCGAACAGCTTGCTCAGCACTTCGTTGGCTTTAAAGGTCAGTTCCTGCATCCGCGCCAGGTTCTGCTTGCTGACCCAGCCAAAAGTTTCGCAGTAGGATTCGTTGACCATCGGGTCATGCTTTTCATCATCTTTGAGGAAAAGATCAAACAGCGGGGGATTGAGCACAATGCCCTCTTCCACGCCCAGACGTTTTACCAGCGAACCTGCGGCGCGGTTACGGACCACGCACTCTACCGGCACCATCTCCAGCTTCTTCACCAGCGCTTCGGTATCAGACAGCAGCGCTTCCATCTGGGTTGGAATACCCGCTTCCTGCAATTTGGTCATGATGAAGTGGTTAAACTTGTTGTTAACCATTCCTTTGCGATCAAATTGCTCAATTCGGGCGCCATCACCTGCTGACGTATCGTTGCGGAATTCGAGTATCAGCAGATCCGGATTATCGGTGCTGTATACGGTTTTCGCTTTACCGCGATACAACTCAGCTCGCTTTTGCATCTTATTCACTCCAGACTTGAAATAACGGGTGTTCAGCGGCCAGTGCCGCTGCGGCGATTGCCTTGACGCAATCGTTTACTTCGCCGCGCGCTATTATGCCAAAAACAAAATAAAAAGGCCGGAGAATCTCCGGCCTGAGGCAACTTTATTTGTTCAGCGCCGCCTGGAACACGGCCACCAGCGCATCGTTCTGCGACTGGGTCAGCACATGCCCTTTCGGGTCGATAAATTGCAGACTGGTGCGGTTGTCCAAATCACCGACCTGCACTTTGTAATCACCGTCAGGTAATTCCGGGTCTTTTGCGCCAATGGAATCCCAGTCGCTGCTGCTCAGTGACTTGTAGGTCACTTTCATGCTACCCGTTGAGCGAGTGGTATCCGTCACCTCCATCCCAACGCGTTTCATCGCTTCAGGCAGACGCTGCCACGCCACATTATATGGCGTGCGCAGGATCAGCATTGGCAGGCCGGTATCATCTGCGCCGCTCTGCACATCAATAGCCCCACTCACCCGACCTGCCGCCGCGTTTTCACTGGCGGTATCAATCTTGTCCAGACCGGTGCTGATTTCATTCAGCATCTGCGCGGTATAGCGCTGAATCTGCACAGGTGAGGTAACGGTTTTGCCCGCCTGCTGCAGCTCCAGCAGACGTACGGTGAGCTGCTGCTGATAGCTCTGCGACTGCACACTGATCTGGTAGCGACCACGATACTGCTGATCTTCATCAGCACGGTTCCACTGTACCCAGTCGGTCGTCAGCTGCTGGCCGGCGTCATTACGTGAAGCAATCGCGAAATTGTTTGACTGCACGACGCTCACGACGCGGGGCCAGACTGAACCACGGCTACTATCAATCATCAGTGCGCCCGTGTTGTTGCTGAACTGCGCACGGGTGCCGTTCATCAGCGCCAGCGGCTGGGCAGGTGGACGAATGTCGAGCTGCTTGCCGGTGGGTGCCTGACTGCTGGTGCGCGGTACATCGTAATCACCACGCTGTACCGGCAGGATCATGCCGGCCGGCGCTTTCAGTTCACTTAACTGACTGGCTTCAAGATAAGATTCGTCACCACTGACCTGGCGCTTATAACGCTGATCACTTGAACAGGCCGACAACAGCATCAGGGTAGAAAGCCCCACCACTGTGGCTACTGTTGACCGCTTTACTGAGTAATTCATTCAAACTCCCTAAATTATCGCAAACCCGCTTTCACCAGCGCCTGCTCCACTTTCGGCTGGCCAGCTGCAGTCAGTGGCGTCATTGGCAGACGCAGCGTGTCGTTAGCGATTAATCCTAGCTGTTTCGCAGCCCATTTCACCGGGATAGGATTGGGTTCACAGAAAAGCGTCTGGTGCAGGTGCATCAGACGCTGATTCAGGCGGCGTGCTTCAACGAAATTGCCCTGCTGTGCAAGTTGACACAGTTGAACCATTTCGCGTGCAGCGACGTTTGCGGTCACCGAAATGACGCCTTTACCGCCCAGTTGCATAAAGTCCAGCGCAGTCGCGTCATCGCCACTCACCAGAATGAAATCTTCATTTACCAGCTCTTGGATCTGACTAACACGCGATAAGTTCCCGGTTGCCTCTTTGATTCCGATAATATTTTTGATTTCGGCCAGGCGGGCAACGGTTTCCGGCAGCATGTCACAACCGGTGCGCGAGGGAACGTTATACAGCATCTGTGGCAGGCTGGTGCTATTCGCAATCGCTTTGAAGTGCTGGAACAGCCCTTCCTGGGTCGGACGATTGTAATAAGGCGTCACGGTGAGGCAACCCACCACGCCGGAATTTTCAAAACGCTTCGTCAGAGAGATGCCTTCAGCGGTGGCGTTTGCACCGGTTCCGGCTATCACCGGGATACGGCCATCAGCCAGTTCCAGGGTCAGCATCACCACATCACCATGTTCTTCATGGCTCAGGGTTGCAGATTCGCCTGTGGTGCCGACGGAAACGATCGCCGCGGTGCCGCTGGCGACATGATAATCAATCAGTTTTTTCAGACTCGACCGGCAGACATTACCGTTGTCATCCATTGGCGTAACGAGTGCAACAATACTTCCCGTAAACATTGGCGATCCCCTCGACAAACAAGTGCTTCATGGTACGTTTTACACTTAGGGAAAAGCAAGCAAGCCACGCCATTCCCGCGCTTGTCAGCAGTTTTTTTTATGTTTACCTTATGGTTATTAGCGAAAGCAGAGGAAAAGCCATTTTGCCGCAATCTCAGCCCCATCATCTGGTGATCACCGCGCTTGGTGTTGACCGTCCGGGTATCGTCAACACCATTACCCGACACGTCAGCAGCTGCGGTTGTAATATTGAAGATAGCCGTCTTGCCATGCTCGGGGATGAGTTCACGTTTATTATGCTGCTGTCGGGCAGCTGGAACGCAATCACACTGATTGAATCGACATTGCCGCTGAAAGGCGCAGAGCTGGAGCTGCTGATCGTCATGAAGCGAACCAATGCCCGGCTTCGTCCGCCGATGCCCGACACCGCATTCATCCAGGTTGAAGTGGCCGATTCGCCGCATATTATTGAGCGTTTCACCGATCTTATTGATAAGCATCAGATGAACGTGGCCGAACTGGTGTCGCGAATCACACCTGCGCAACACGAATTGCCACCGACACTCTATATTCAAATGACGGCCCACAGTCCAACGCGAACCCGTGGCACGTCGTTTGAGCAGGCTTTTAATACCCTGTGCCAGGAGCTGAATGCCCAGGGAACGCTACGTCTCTACAGTGTCTCAGACGCCGACAGCAGCGAACCTGTCAGCGCGATACGCTAAGCTTTGGTCCTTAAACCGGAGTTATTTCTCCACATTACTGACGCCTGAATGCTCGGCTATGTGGTGAAATACCCCCTGATGGTAATGTTGCTGCTGGCCGTTTCTGGCCGGATGGTGTATTACCCACAGCCTGAATAAGAAAATGGAGAGATGTGATGAATCCACTGAAAGCCGGAGATACTGCACCCGCATTTAGCCTGCCTGACCAGGACGGCGAACACGTGAATCTGACCGACTTCCAGGGACAGCGCGTTCTGGTGTACTTCTACCCGAAAGCGATGACACCAGGCTGCACCGTGCAGGCGTGCGGTCTGCGTGACAACATGGATGAGTTGAAAAAAGCGGGCGTGGAAGTGCTGGGTATCAGCACCGACAAACCGGAAAAACTGTCAAAGTTTGTCGAAAAAGAGCTGCTGAACTTTACGCTGCTGTCAGATGAAAATCATGAAGTCTGCCAGGCGTTTGGCGTCTGGGGTGAAAAAACGTTTATGGGGAAAACCTATGACGGTATTCATCGCATCAGCTTTTTGGTTGATGCCGAGGGCAAGATCGAAAAAGTGTTTGATAACTTTAAGACGTCGAATCACCACGACATGGTGCTGGATTACGTCCAATCAGCCTGATGTTAAGGGGCGCGTTAGTCTGACCGCCGCGCCCCTGCTTCTCTTTTTCCCGCACGTTTACCCTGCCGTAATGAAACATCCGGTTTCACCCGACTAGGAGTCGGCAACGATCACACAGTTACGTCCGGCACTCTTCGCCTCATAGAGCGCCGCATCCGCCTGTTTCAGGCTGTTTTCCAGTCCCGCATCCTGCGAACCATTCCAGGCCGCCACGCCAATAGACAAGGTAATGCGCCCCACGTCAGTCAGCCAGGCTTCAGCAATGCCCACCCGTACGCGTTCTGCGATGATCTGCGCCTCATCCAGGGCCGTTCCTGGCAATAGCATCAGAAACTCCTCTCCGCCATTGCGACAGACCACATCAGACTGACGGGCGCTGGCACGCAGCGTACTTGCCACCTGCTGAATGACCCGGTCGCCCACGTCGTGGCCCCAGCTGTCATTAACGTTTTTGAAATGATCGATATCCAGTGCCAGCACCGAAAAAGGCTGGCGCAGGGTCCGATAGTACTCCAGCACCGCATTCAGACCCCGGCGATTGAGTACCTGAGTCAGCGGATCGGTCTGCGCTTCTGAGTTAAGGCGACCAATTTTATCCTGCACCAGCCCAATACCGGTGAGCAGCGCGCGCTTTACCTGGGCCGCCTCAAAATACCAGGCGGTGATGCCGCCAATTTCTTTTGATACGCCCTGCGCATCCATCCGGCTGGCTTTGCGCGCCAGCTGGAAGAGTGGCCGGGCAATCAGACGTGCCATGACTAAGGCCACCAGCAGAGTCAGCAGCGCGAACGGCACAGAATTTTTCAGCACTTTCATCAACAGACCGGACAGCGGATCCAGTGTGACGTTAATCGGCTTCAACGCTACCACTGTCCAGCCGGTCGTCGGCACCACGGCAAAGCCCGCCAGCTGTGTGGCATTACCCGGACCGGCAAGCATCAGCGAGCCATTGGTCTGGTCATCACGCGGATTGACGATGGCAGGCAGCGTTTTGCCAATCAGTTGACGATTCTGGTGATACAACACCTCATTGTTGCTATCGAGCACATAAACCGTTGTGCCATCGCGATAGAACTGCTCACCCAGCAGCGCATTGAGTATGCTTTTCTTCTTCAGGTAGATCGTGCCGCCGATGTAGCCCAGGTAGTCACCCTCGGGACTCCAGACAGGCCATGAGACAAAAACCAGCAGATTATTGGCGGCAGAAAGGGAGGGTTTACTGATGATCGGCTGTCGCAGGGTCAGCGCCTCTCGCGAGGCGTCACTGGTGAGGTGCATACCCTGTAACGTCAGTGACTCGGGGGAAATTGCTTTGATCACGCCCTGCGCATCCACGATCGCGACGGAGTTGAAACTGGTGGTCTGCTCACGCAGTCGATTGACTTCATTGTTCAGCAGCCCCTGATTAGTAAAGTCACGGCTGAGCTGATTGGCGCTGTAATGAAGTTGAGACTGCGCCAGCTGGAAGAAAATTTCACTGGTTGAGGCGAGCTTGGCGGCATACGCCCGGTTAGCCTCAAGCGTGGTGTCAATAAGCACCTGGCGCTGAACCCGCCAGGTAGCGTAGAGCGCGTTCGCGAGTGTGATAACAATGCTGACAATCACCAGCAAGGCGATCAGATTGCGCAAATCGGCCTTGGGCCGGATGTGCTTTAGCATGGCGTCGCCGCGCCGAAGATGAGTGTCATGTCGTGAATGCCTGATTATTTTTTTAAGTGTGCCAGAGGCCCTGATATCCGGGCTTAAGTCTACACTGTGTCGGCATTTTTGAGCAGCACTAAGACAAATTTTACCCCGCTTAATACAGATTTAGCTGGCACTAATCGATTAATCCCTGACTATCGTAAAATGGCCAGGGTCCTGAAAAATGGCCAATCGCGCACTGATGTGTGACCATTCCCTCTCCGGGTTGCCAGCAATGCAGTAAATAGCCGGGCGGCTCCAGGATAAAGTGCGCGGGCCCCTCCGGATGCAGATCCAGCGCGACCTGATGCGATACGCCCGGCGCGACACAGGCGAGCGTGCCAGCAAAGCGGGTCTGCAGGCTGCGATGCAGATGTCCACACAAGACCCGTTCTACCTGCGGATGACGGGCAATGATCGCCTCAAGAGCCTGCGGATGGCGTAACCGTTGCCGATCCATATGCGCAATGCCGCAGGCAAAAGGCGGATGGTGCAGCATGACCAGGGTGGGCTGATCCGCGGACATGCCCAGCGCCTGGTCCAGCCATTCTAACTGTTCCTCGTCTACCTCACCCCACGGCTGTTGCGGTACGCTGGAATCCAGGGCAATCAACCTGACGCCGCCCACACTCAGCTGCCAGTTCAGTGTGGGTCCGGATTGCAGATAGCCGTGATCAGGGAAGGCAGCCCGCAGCGCCTCGCGGTCGTCGTGATTGCCCGCCATGAGATAAAACGGCGGTTGCAGGCGCTGCAGGGCTTCCCGCAAAGTCTGATACTCATCCGGCCTGCCAAAATCGACCAGATCGCCGGTAATCACCACTGCATCAGGTCGTGGCTGCAGCGTGTTGAGAGTATCGATAACCTGCAGTAACGCCGCATGGGTATCGACCTGTTTGTATGAAAGGCGGCCATGGGCCTTGATATGCAGATCGCTGATTTGAGCAATCAATGTGGGTTGAAGAGACACAACAGACTCCTTAGCAACTGAATTCCAGCGCGGCGTGGCTGGTCAGCGACCAGCTGATACGCTGCCCCGCCTGCCAGATTTCGCGCGCATGACGATCGACCTGAATGGGATTATCCAGTCCGATATCAATCAGTAAGCGCTGTGAAGCGCCGAGAAACATACTGCCCACCACCACGCCGCGCTGGGCATAGCGCGTATCATCGGCCAGCAGAACATCTTCCGGGCGGCAAAAACGCACAGGATTGCCTTCCGGGTCGTGCGCTACGCAGTTAATCGCACCCACAAAATCGGCCACAAAGCGGGAGGCCGGACGCTGATAAATGCCCTGCGGGGTATCAAGCTGCACCAGACGGCCCTGCTCCATCACCGCGATGCGATCGCCCAGCGCCATCGCCTCCTGCTGATCATGCGTGACGTAAACGGCGGTGATCGCCAGCCGCTTAAGCAGCACACCGATCTCCAGACGCAGTCGGTCGCGCAGCCTGGCATCAAGCGCCGCCAGCGGCTCATCAAACAGCAGCACTTTAGGCCGGGCGGCCAGCGCACGTGCCAGCGCCACACGCTGTTTCTGCCCGCCGGACAACTTATCAATCGCGCGATGTGCCAGAGGCGTCAGATCAACCAGCGCCAGCATCTCTGCAACCCGCGCCTCTCGCTCGGCACGCGGCACGCCCTGCACCTTCAGGCCATAGGCGACGTTCTGCGCCACGTTAAGTGTCGGGAACAGCGCGTAGTTCTGGAACACCATGCCGACATTGCGTTTCTCAATCGGCAGCGCGGTAACGTTACGTTGATCAAACCAGATCTCGCCCGGCGGATCGCTGCTTTCCAAGCCACTGATAATGCGCAGTAGCGTGGTTTTACCACAGCCCGACGGTCCCAGCAGAACCAGCGTTTCTCCGGCGTGCACGCGCAGATCGAGCGGATGCAGCGCGACCTGCTGATTAAAGCGACGCGAGCAGTGGCGCAGCGTCACATTGATGGCCTCATTCATACGGTTTCCTCTCTCTGCTGCCGCGACGTTTGCCGTTCCAGCCAGTGATTACAGGCGTTAAGCAACAGCAGCAGCGGTAAAATCATCATGATAAAGATCAGTGTGTAGGCAGAACCGACTTCCAGCCGCATGGAGGTGTAGCTGTCGGCCAGCCCCACCGGCAGCGTTTTGGTCAGCGGTGTGTGGAGCATCCAGGTAATGTTGAACTCCCCCACCGACAGGGTGATGACCATAAACGCACCCGCCAGAATGCCGTTACGGCAGTTCGGAACGACCACAGTAAAAAAGCGACGCCAGAAACTCGCCCCCAGGCTGGCGGCGGCCTCTTCCAGGCGCGGAAGATCAATCGCCTGCATCACCGACAGCACCGGGCGAATCATGAAGGGCAGTGTAAACAGCACATGGCCGATCAGGATAAAGAGCCAGCTGTCGCGCAACGCACTGAACTGACCGTAAAGCAGAATGATGCCCAGCGCGGTGGCGAGGCCCGGCAACGCCACCGGCAGCATCAGACACTCCTCAATACGCGAGGCCCAGCGTGACGGTGACTTGAGTAAGCCCCAGGCGGCGGGTACGCCAGCAATGACCGTCACCGCCAGACAGCTCAGCGCAATCAGCAGTGACAGCCAGAAGGTGTCGGCATACATCTGCCACACCTGCTCCACCCACTTCAGTGTCAGGCCACTGCGCAGGCCCGCGAAGTAGTTCTGTGTAACGCCCGCCAGCATCGAGAGCATGACCGGCACGATCATAAACAGTGCGGTGAGGCTGGTGATCGCCACCTGCAGCCAGAAGAGACCCCGTCGTTTCATGATTCATGCTCCTTCCGGCGCGTAAGGCCATTAGCCAGCATCAGCGCCAGCCAGGCCACGGCGCCCATCACGACTGAGAGTGCCGCCGCAGTGGCAAAGTTAGCGTAATTGGTGAACTCACCGTAAATGGTCAGCGGCAGCACAGCGAGTTCGGTACCCAGCGTAAAGGCGGTGCCAAACGCGCCCATACTGGTGGCGAAACAGAGTGCGCCACAGGAGAGCAGCGCCGGTTTCAGTCCGGGTATGATGATGTCTATGATGATGCGCCACTGGCTGGCACCCAGTGAACGGGCCGCCTCTTCCAGCGATCTATCCAGTTTCTCACTGGCCGCCACCAGTGTTACGATGGCGCGCGGCAGCGAAAAGTAGAGATAGCCAACAAATAAGCCGCTGAGTGAATAGGCGAAGACCCAGCGTTCATGAAACAGACTGAGACTGAGTTGCGCCAGCACACCCTGACGCCCCGCCAGCATGACCATCAGAAATCCCACCACCACGCCCGGAAAAGCCAGCGGAAAGGTCAGCAGCGCCAGCAGCGTTCCTCGTCCGGGAAAGCGCTGCCGCGCCAGAAAGCAGCCCACCACCGCCGCAATCAGCAGCGTGACCAGGGTCACCGCCGCCGAGAGCAGGACGGTATTCAGCAGGCTTTGCAGATATTGTGGCTGACTGATTACCGTCCAGTAGCCACTGTGGTGCGTGGTGCGATCCTCCGTCATGCCGATCTGTAACAGGCGGGCAAACGGCAGCAGCCAGAAGGCAGCAAAGAAGAGCAGCGCAGGCAACAGCATCCACGGCCAGTTTGCCCCCAGCGGGCGGAGCCGATGGCTAAGCGGCCCGCCCGTGGTTAAGGAATTAATGTCTGAAAGTGACATCAGCGAATCTCACTCAGATAGCGGGCGGAGAAGCCCTTCTGTGCATCGGCCATCTGCTGATAATCGACCGTGTGGGCGCGCGCATAATCACTGTCAGGCAGAAAATATTTTTTCGCCTCAGGTGACATCGCGCCAGCCCGTACCGGACGCAGCCAGGCATTGGCCCAGATTGCCTGACCCGCATCGGACAGCACGAAATCGATCACTTTCTTACCGTTGGCCGGATGCGGCGCGTTCTTCACGAGGCTGATAACGTACGGCACCGTCACCGTTCCCTCACTCGGGATAACAAACTCGACATTGGCGTGATCTTTGTAGCGGGCGCGATAGGCGTTGAAGTCATAGTCGATCAGAATCGGGATTTCGCCTGAAATCAGCCGCGCATAGGCGGTCTGCTTAGGCACAATGGGCTGGTTGCGCTGCAGCGCTTTGAACCAGTTGATGGCGGGAGTGAAGTCATGCAGGCTGCCGCCTTTGGCCTGATTCACCGCGACTGCGGCCGCATAGCCTACAAAGGCACTGGCCGGATCAAGATAACCCACCATGCCTTTATATTCCGGCTTCAGAAGATCATCCCAGGATCGCGGCACCGGCGCGCCACCCAGCGCATCAACATTCACCATAAAGCCCATGGTACCGGAGTGCAGCGCTACCCATTTGCCCGCCGGATCTTTCATACCGGCCGGGATTTCATCCCAGTGAGCCGGCTTATACGCGCTGACCACGTCAGCACTGACAGCCTGAATGCCGAAGCTGACGCCGTAATAGACCACGTCGGCAACCGGATTATTTTTCTCTGCCACCAGCTGCGCCAGCGCCTGACCCGAGTTTTTATTGTCCTGCGGCACATGAATGCCGGTCGCTTTTTCAATCGCCTGAAGCTGCGTGGCCCAGTCGGCCCACTCAGGCGGACAGTTGTAGCAGATAGCATTTTCCGCCGCCTGGACCCATGAACTGGTCAGCGTGCAGCCGGCCAGCAGCGCCGCGCTGGCGATATATCTGAGATTAAACGTGAGTGACATGATGTTTCCCTGAAGAAGAGCCATAAAATGCCGGGGCGATACTCTCCCCGATCCGTAAATGATGGGGCAGCAGGTGGGTTTCACTGCCCGGATTCAGAAGCAGATCAATGGCGAGCGTTCCCATCAGCGCAATCGGCTGAACCACGCTCGCCAGTGACGGTGAAAGCTGTTCGCCCAGCGCAATGCCGTCGAAACCGATCACTGACAATTGATGCGGCACGCTGACACCTGCACGCGCAGCCGCCCCCAGCAGGCTGATAGCCAGCAGATCGTTACTGCAAATCACTGCAGTCAGCGGCGAAGGTGCATTCATCAGCGGCAGCAGCGGCTTGAAATCGGAGTGGATATGGCTCGGCATCTCAATCATCGCCTGCGGCGTCAGACCAGCCTGCTGCATGGCCTGGCAGTAGCCGAGAAAGCGAAGACGCGCGCGATCGGATTGCTGCATTGGGCCTGCGGCCATCACGATGTGACGGTGGCCCAGAGAGATGAGATGGGTGGTCGCTTCGGCCATCGCTTTGCGGTTGTCGACGTGCAAAGCAGGCCACGCGTGCTGTTGGGGCACGCTGTGGGTCAGTACAAACGGCATCTTCGCTGCCGCCAGTGTGGGCAGCAGCGCACTGCGGTCGGCGTCTGCCACCGTCAGTACCAGACCGGCAACACGCTGGTGCAGCATATGTTCGACAATGGCTGCTTCCCGCTCAGCCTGATAATCACTGGTCGCCACCAGCAACGCATAGCCTGCCTGCTGTGCCTGCTGCTCCATCGCCTGCAATTGCATGGCAAAAACCGGATTGAGCAGAGAAGGCAGCAGTACACCGAGCGTGGTGGAGTGGCGGGTACGGAGCTGACGGGCAATGTGATTCGGCCGAAAACCTATCTGTTCTGAGGCGGCAAGCACCTTTTTCAGGGTACCCGGTTTAAGCAGATGAGGATCAGAGAAGGCGCGCGCAGCGGTTGCGCGGGAAACCCCTGCCAGTCTGGCTACGCTGATTAAATCGGTCATGTCTGCCTCGTTTATCGTCAATGAGATCGATCTCATTGCGGTCTAAACTAGTGGCGTTATATGACAGGCGTATCTCAGGAAGTTGACTGGCAGATGACAGCGGCAGTGACGCCGCTGCTGGAGAGTTAAAGCATCAGGAAGGCGTAACCGCTGTTTTCCAGGGTGGCAACGGTGGTGCCGCTGGAGATGGTATGAGTGACCATCGGGTCAATCCAGTTGCGATCAAGCTGATGAAACGCGACAGACTGATCACAGATAGTGACCTGAACGCCCGCTTTTTTCAGCTCGCTGATCAGCTTCAGGTTCGGGTTATCGACGCCATAAGCTTTGCTGAACTGATCATTATTCAGCGCTGATGACACTGCATCACCGTTAATCGACACCACAAATTTCAGCTGGTCGAGTGGCACACCCGCCGCATAATAGAGGTTGGTGACACGCGCTACGCGCTCCAGACCCAGATTCGGCTTACGAATATCGCCTTCATTACGGTTAATCTGGAAAACAATTTTATTACTCAGGCCCGCTGTCGTGCCGGGTTTAAATGCGGGCGTGTCGACATAATGTATTTTTCCGTAGCCCTCGATTGCTGGCGTACTCCAGAAATCAGCAGGCTCAGATTTATTATCCGCCATTTTCCCGCTGACCTTATCGTATAATTCCGGCAACTGTAAAACATTGCCCCCAATAAATCCGGCAACGGCTGCCATCACCACTAAAGCTGCTGGACGCATTTACGTTTCTCCCAATTATTTAAAAATGAATTACATTGCCAGCCACGCGTATCCCTGATTTTGCAGGGTTGATACGGTGGTTGGACTGGAAAGCGCATGTACCACGGATTTATCAATCCAGTTATTGGGATAGTGATGGAATGCCACGGACTGATCGCAGACCGAGACTTTCACTCCCGCCTGATTCAGCTCATTAATCAGCTTCAGGTTTGGATTTTCGATGCCATAAAATTGTTTGAAATGGGCATTGTCCAGCATGGCGGGCGTCGCATCTCCGGTGACTGACACCACAAACTTCAGTTGGTCAGCCGGAATACCCGAGGCGATATAGAGATTGACCACCCTGGCTACACGTTCCAGCCCCAGATTGGGTGCGGTCATCGCCCCGTCACTTCGGGTAATCTGGAAAACAATTTTGTTACTCAGGCCCGGCACCGGTTTAAACGCGGCGTCAGGCTCGTAATGAATTTTTCCGTAACCTTCAATCGCCGGCGTGCTCCAGAATCCGGGCGCTTCCTGTGGCTCGGTTGCAAAATGGCGTGTCACTTTGTCGTAAATATCGCCACTCTGTGTGACAGCCGCGCCAACGACGCCGCCAATAATGGCGATTAACGCGTATGAAACAACTGAACGCATAACCCTTCTCTCCGGCATATTATGTCTGGCAGATTCAGAATTGAATCAGGTCGGCTATCTATACCACAGCGCAGGTGTAATTCTTGCCTCTGTAAATTCAGGTCAACGCAGCGCTGATAACTATTGGAATTATTCACAGCCGGAATTAATCGAAAAGTTTCATGATGAGAAATAAAAAGTCTTATCTGGAGTGGACCTGACTATTTCTCCTTTTTCCTTTTCGATGCTATTCATTATATAAAAATAACAACCAGGCTAATCTGGAACATGTGGAATAAGGCGGGAGAGACGATTTGATTTATCAATGGTTGAAAGGCATTTAGCGGCGCAGAGTGCGCTATTTTTTCAGAGTAGACCTGGAAAAACACATGCCATGTTCAGTTTTTTTGAGTGAATTTACATAACTTTATAAAAATAAGCTTACTGGCTTCGGTTGTATGGCAGCAGATTCTGCTCTGATTCAACGAAGCGCAATGTAAATAAACAACAACGCCGTAATATAACCGCTGACGACCCCGGCAATACCCCGCCAGTTTTTTTTCGTTTAACTGCGGTTTAAACTGGCAGGATATTCAATTTTTTTCTTCATAATCGGCGATCTTGCTCAAATCAGGCGGGCGATTTGCCAGAAAACAACATTTCTTTCTTTTGAGGCCCTGGTTAAGATAGTCACGAACCGTCGTTATCTGCGAAAAACGGAACATTCCCGCTGCGCACCTGTCCATTCTCAGGGCCTCTCTACAGGATTCAGGCATGTTGAACTCGTTAAAGAAAACGCTGATCGCCGCGCTCCTTCCGACGCTCATTTTCTCCACTCTGACACCCGCTAACGCCGATGTCAGTGACTCACTTCCCGATATTGGTACTACGGCGGGTTCGACGCTATCAATTAATCAGGAATTGCAGATGGGCGACTTCTATGTGCGCCAGCTGCGCGCCAGTGCGCCGCTAATCAACGATCCGCTGCTTAATCAGTACATTAATCAGCTGGGGCAACGACTCGTTTCTCACGCCGACTCGGTGAAAACGCCGTTCCATTTCTTTCTGATCCAGAACGACGAGCTTAACGCCTTTGCCTTTTTCGGTGGCAACGTGGTGCTGCACTCGGCGCTGTTCCGCTTCACTGATAACGAAAGCCAGCTGGCCTCAGTGATGGCACATGAAATCTCGCACGTCACCCAGCGCCATCTGGCGCGTGCCATGGAAGATCAGAAGCGCAACGCGCCACTGACCTGGGTCGGTGCGCTTGGCTCTATTCTGCTGGCGATGGCCAGTCCGCAGGCGGGCATGGCCGCGCTGACGGGTACTCTGGCGGGAACGCAGCAGGGAATTATCAGCTTTACGCAGGGCAATGAGCAGGAAGCAGACCGCATCGGGATTCAGGTGCTGCAGCGCGCTGGCTTCGATCCCCAGGCAATGCCGAACTTTCTGCAAAAACTGGCCGATCAGAGCCGCTTCTCTTCGAAGCCACCTGAAATTCTGCTGACGCATCCCCTGCCCGACAGTCGTCTGGCGGATGCCCGCAACCGTGCTAATCAGATGCGGCCGGTGGTGGTGCAATCCACGGAAGATTTCTATATGGCAAAGGTGCGTTCGCTGGGGATGTACTCTACCGGACGTAATCAGCTGACCGATGAACTGCTGAGTCAGTACGCCAGCGGCAATTCCCGTGAGCAGATGGCGTCACAATATGGCAAAGCCATTCAGTTTCTGCAGGCGAAGAGTTACGCCGATGCGAAACGGATTATCACCCCGTTGCTGGCGAAGCAGCCTAATAATGTCTGGTTCCTGGATATCATGTCGGACATTGATATCGGGCTGAATCAGCCACAACAGGCCATCGCCCTGCTCACCGCCGCAACCGGTGCCAAAAACAGTCCGGTGGTGCAGCTCAATCTGGCCAATGCCTACGTTGAAGCGAAACAGTATGCCAATGCCAGCCGTATTCTGAACCGCTACACCTGGGCCAATAAAGATGATCCCAACGGCTGGGATCTACTGGCGCAGGCCTCGGCGCAGCAGGGACTGAATGATGAAGAGTTATCGGCGCGGGCAGAGAGTCTGGCCCTGAATGGCCAGCTTGATCAGGCGATCACCACCCTGAGCAGTGCCAGCGCACAGGTGCCGCTCGGCAGCCTGAAACAGGCGCGTTACGATGCCCGTATCGATCAGCTGCGCCAGTTACAACAGCGCTTTAAGCAGTATCAGAAAGGCTAAGCACTCACACCGCCAGCACGTCGCGAACAGAGAAGAAAGGAGAGTCAGAGATGGTGACGATTTATCACAACCCGCGCTGCAGCAAGAGCCGCGAGACACTGGCGCTGCTGACTGCCCGCGGAATTGAGCCGGATGTGGTGCTCTATCTGCAGACGCCGCCCGACCGCGAGACGCTGCAAATCCTGTTACAGAAACTGGGTATGCAGAGCGCACGCGAGTTAATGCGAACTAAAGAGGCGATCTACAGCGAGCTGGCGCTTGACGACAAAGGTGAAAGTGCGCTGCTGGATGCGCTGGTAGAGAATCCGGTGCTGATTGAAAGGCCGATAGTGATCAATGGCGATAAGGCGCGGATTGGCCGCCCGCCAGATGCGGTGCTCGACATTCTTTAAAGGCCGAGCGTCTCTTTAACAAAGGGAATGGTGAGTTTGCGCTGGGCGCTGATCGAGGCGCGATCAAGACGATCCAGCGTATCAAACAGCGTGCGCATTTCACGATCGAGTCGCTTCAGCAGGAAGCGACCTACATCTTCAGGCAGCTCAAATCCGCGTAACCCGGCACGCAACTGCAACGCCTGTAATTTATCTTCATCAGAAAGCGGCTGCAGGCGATAGATTTGCCCCCAGTCAAGGCGCGAGGCGAGATCGGGCAGCTGAAGATTAAGCTGGCGTGGCGGACGATCGCCGGTGATAAACAGACGCGTGTTACCGGTTTCCAGAATGCGGTTATAGAGATCGAAGATCGCCATTTCCCATTCCGGCTCGCCTGCAATGCACTCGATGTTATCGATACAGACCAGTGACAGCTGCTCCATCCCTTCCAGAACGTCCGGAACAAACCAGGTGCGTTTATCCAGCGGAACATAGCCCACGGCTTCACTGCGCGCGGACATTTCGGCACACGCGGCGTGCAGCAAATGGCTCCGCCCACCGCCTTCGCGTGACCAGAAGTAGAGATAGCTGCCATGTTGTTGGTTGAGCGCGCCTTTCAGGGCGGCAATCAGCGACGGGTTTTCCCCCGGCCAGAAGCTGGAGAAGGTTTCATCGTCAGGTAAATAGAGTGGCAATGACAATTGTGCCGGCGTGTTCAGAAGCACCTCAGCAAGAGAACAAGCAAAAAATCGGGGGAAGTCTAACACAGTTTTCAGAAAGAGATGAATGGGGCGTCCCTGCCCCGGATCCTGTCAGGCTCGCGGCGATCACTGCTCGCGCGGTTCTTCAGCCTCCAGCACCACTTCTTCAGGTCTGAGCAGCGAGATAACCCGGAAGATCAATGCCAGTCCGACACCGACGATCGTCGCCAGCGCCATGCCTTTCAGCTCCGCTGCGCCGATATGCACTTTCGCCCCGCTGACCCCGATGATCAGGATCACCGAGGTGAGGATCAGGTTCTGCGCTTTGTTGTAATCGACTTTGGATTCGATCAACACCCGGATACCGGAGGCGCCAATGACCCCATACAGCAGCAGCGACACACCGCCCATAACCGGAACCGGGATCGCCTGGATCACCGCCGCCAGTTTGCCAACGCAGGAGAGCAGAATCGCCAGAATCGCTGCGCCGCCAATCACCCATGTGCTGTAGACGCGGGTAATCGCCATCACACCGATGTTTTCACCGTAGGTGGTGTTGGGCGTGGAACCAAAGAAGCCGGAGATGACGGTCGATAAACCGTTGGCGAACATTGAACGATGCAGACCGGGGTCGCGAATCAGATCTTTCTTCACGATATTGGCGGTGACCACCAGATGACCGATATGCTCGGCAATCACTACCAGCGCCGCAGGCAAAATCGTCAGCATCGCTACCCACTCAAAGCGCGGCGTATAAAAGGTCGGCAGTGCAAACCAGGGCGCTTTGACCACGCCGCTCCAGTCAACGATGCCCATAAACGCGGAAAGCAGATAACCCGCCACGACCCCGACCAGAATCGGGATGATCGCCAGGAAGCCACGGAACAGCACGGAACCGAAAACGGTTACCGCCAGCGTGACCAGCGAGATCAGCACAGTTTTACTGTCGGGCGTACTGCCTTCAGCAGGCAGCAGGCCCGCCATATTCGCGGCCACACCCGCCAGCTCCAGACCGATGACGGCGACAATTGCGCCCATCGCCGCCGGAGGGAACATCACATCAAGCCAGCCGGTTCCGGCGCGTTTGACAATCAGCGCCACGATGCAAAACAGCACGCCGCACAGAATAAACCCGCCCAGTGCGACCTCATAACCCAGCGGCAATAACAGCAGCACCGGCGAGATAAAAGCAAAGCTCGAACCCAGATAGGCGGGAATTTTGCCTTTACAGATAAAGAGATAAATCAGTGTGCCGACCCCGTTAAACAACAGCACTGTCGCCGGGTTGATGTGAAACAGAATGGGTACCAGTACCGTGGCACCAAACATGGCAAACAGGTGTTGCAGGCTGAGTGGAATGGTTTGCAGTAACGGCGGTCGTTCACTGACGCCAATGGCGCGACGAGTCATCATTTATCCCCTTATTTTTTCCCCGACGATTCGGGCCTCAGGCACAGCAGCAGGCACGCCGGTGCGCCTTGCGGCAGGCCGAATCCGTGGGGTGTTTTTTGCCAAAAAAAAGCCGACTCTCTGGTCGGCTGTGCGTTTTATTTGGTTCCGAAAATTTTGTCCCCGGCATCGCCGAGCCCGGGAATGATGTAACCCTTTTCATTCAGTCCCTGGTCCACTGACGCGGTATAAAGCTCGACGTCAGGATGCGCTTTCTCCAGCGCGGCAATCCCTTCTGGTGCAGCAACCAGAACCAGCACTTTGATGCTGGTGCAGCCCGCTTTCTTCAGCAGATCGACGGTGGCGATCATGGAACCGCCGGTCGCCAGCATCGGGTCAACCACCAGCGCCAGGCGCTCTTCAATGTTAGAGACCAGCTTCTGGAAGTAAGGAACTGGCTCCAGGGTTTCTTCATCACGGTAAACACCCACCACGCTGATACGGGCGCTGGGAACGTGCTCCAGCACCCCTTCCATCATGCCCAGGCCGGCACGCAGAATCGGGACCACCGTGATTTTTTTGCCTTTGATCTGGTCGATCTCTACCGGGCCATTCCAGCCCTCAATGGTGACGCGCTCTGTTTCCAGATCGGCGGTCGCTTCGTAGGTCAGCAGGCTGCCCACTTCAGAGGCCAGCTCGCGAAAACGCTTTGTGCTGATATCATGCTCACGCATCAGGCCCAGTTTATGTTTGACCAGCGGGTGTCTGACTTCCACGATCTTCATTGGTGTTCTCCCGGAATGAGTTGAGCTAAAAAAAAATCGCGGGATTATACCGCCTTTTGCGCCCTGCGCCACCTGCTCTTGCGCAAAGCCGCGGCTTTTACCGGAACAAATAGAGGATTAATGAAAATCGCCCGATGCGCAATCCCGGACTCGCAAACGTTTGCCTGCACTGATAGAATTGTCGCGCTTTATTTTAACCACCAACCGCAATTCGCGTGGGGACCTCGCAGTGACCGACAAAACCTCTCTCAGTTACAAAGACGCCGGTGTTGATATTGATGCTGGTAACGCTCTGGTTGACCGTATTAAAGGCGTAGTGAAAAAGACGCGTCGCCCGGAAGTGATGGGTGGACTGGGCGGTTTTGGTGCGCTTTGCGCGCTGCCGCAAAAATACCGTGAACCGGTGCTGGTCTCCGGCACCGATGGCGTCGGCACCAAGCTGCGCCTGGCGATGGATCTCAAACGCCACGATGCCATTGGTGTTGACCTGGTCGCGATGTGCGTTAACGACCTGGTGGTACAGGGCGCTGAGCCGCTCTTCTTCCTCGACTACTACGCCACCGGCAAACTGGATGTGGAAACCGCCTCTGCGGTGATCACCGGCATCGCCGAAGGGTGTCTGCAGTCGGGTTGTGCGCTGGTCGGCGGTGAAACCGCTGAGATGCCAGGCATGTATCACGGCGAAGATTACGACGTGGCGGGTTTTTGTGTCGGCGTGGTGGAAAAGTCAGAAATCATTGATGGCAGCAAGGTGCAGGATGGTGACGTACTGATCGCCCTCGGATCAAGCGGCCCGCACTCCAACGGCTATTCGCTGGTGCGCAAAATTCTGGAAGTCAGCAACACGGATCCACTGGCTGAACAGCTGGAAGGCAAACCGCTGGCTGATCATCTGCTGGAACCGACCCGCATCTACGTGAAAAATATCCTGAGCCTGATTGAGCAGGTCGATGTGCACGCTATTGCGCACCTGACCGGCGGCGGCTTCTGGGAGAATATTCCGCGCGTACTGCCTGACAATACTCAGGCCGTGATCGACGAAAAGAGCTGGGAATGGCCGGCGGTATTCAGCTGGTTACAGCAGGCGGGCAACGTCAGCCGTTTCGAGATGTACCGCACCTTTAACTGCGGCGTCGGCATGATCATTGCCCTGAGCCCGGCAGAGGCGGACAAGGCGATTGCGCTGATGCAGGCCGCAGGCGAGAAAGCCTGGAAGCTCGGCGTGATTAAAGCGTCGGATGCTGAAGAGCGTGTGGTTATTAACGGATGAAAAAGCTGGTTGTACTGATTTCCGGCAACGGAAGTAACCTTCAGTCCATCCTTGACGCCTGTGAAAGCGGGCAGATTCACGGCAGCGTCGCTGCCGTGTTCAGCAACCGTGCCGCCGCTTATGGCCTGACGCGGGCGCAGGAGGCGGGCATTCCCGCCCATGCGCTTGCCGCCAGTGACTTCGCTGACCGCGAAGCCTTTGATCGTCAGCTCATCACTGAAATCGACGCATACCGTCCAGACCTGATTGTGCTGGCCGGTTATATGCGCATTCTCAGCAGCGCTTTTGTGGCGCATTTTCATAATCGCCTGCTGAATATCCACCCTTCTCTGCTGCCGAAATATCCGGGTCTGCATACGCATCGTCAGGCGCTGGAAAATGGCGACAGCGAACATGGCACTTCCGTGCATTTCGTGACGGACGAGCTGGATGGTGGTCCGGTGATCCTGCAAGCCAAAGTGCCGGTCTTTCCTGGCGACAGTGAAGCGGAGATTACGGAGCGGGTGCAGCACCAGGAACATGCTATCTATCCGCTGGTGATCAGCTGGTTTGTTGAGGGTCGGCTGGAAATGCGAGACGGCAAAGCCTGGCTGGATGGTGAACCGCTGCCGCCGCAGGGCTATGCTAACGACTGATGCATGGGAAGCCAGGGCTTCTTATGAAGTACTGGCAGAGTAAAGGTTCAGGGAGCCTATGCCCTCGGTAAAGACGCAAAAAATGCTATCCATGGCAGCTCAGCGCGGACGATTACGCACCTCATCCCTGAGGTGCGCCCGTTGCCAGACCAACGCTTTGCGTTGTTCAAAAACGCCCCCGGCGTTTTTGTCCCTGGTCAGCGATGCTTTACTACAGGCATAAGCTCCCATCGCTTTGAATTCAGGAGTTGTCAGTCAGAATACCCATTTTTCCTCTCCCTCAGCCGTAGCGCCCCGTAATATAATCTTCAGTCCGTCGCTGTTTCGGGGCGGTGAAAATCCGGTCGGTCTCATCAAACTCCACTAACGCGCCCTGATGCATAAACGCTGTGTAATCTGACACGCGCGACGCCTGCTGCATGTTGTGCGTCACCAGCACCAGCGTGAAATGCTGCTTCAGTGTGGTCATCAACTCTTCAATCACCAGCGTAGAGATCGGATCCAGCGCGGAGGTCGGCTCATCCAGCAGCAGCACTTCCGGCTCAATCGCAATGGCGCGGGCAATCACCAGCCGCTGCTGCTGTCCGGTCGAAAGCGTCAGCGCATTCTGTGACAGCTGATCTTTGACCTCACTCCACAGCGCCGCCGCGCGCAGTGCCCGTTCACAGGCTTCGTTCAATACCCGCCGATCGCGCACACCCTGTAAACGCAGCCCATAGACCACATTTTCATAGATCGACTTTGGAAAAGGATTGGGCCGCTGAAACACCATACCGACCCGACGGCGCAGCGCAGAGAGATCCTGTCCGGGTTGCAGGATCGGCAGTGAATCCAGCAGCACGTCGCCCTCTACCCGGCAGTGATCAATCACGTCGTTCATACGATTAAAGCAGCGCAGCAGCGTCGACTTACCACAGCCTGAGGGGCCAATCAGCGCAGTAATTCTGTTTTTCGGCACCTGCAGAGAAATATCCTGCAGCGCCTGGCGCTCGCCATACCATAGCGACAGATGGTTAACGGTCAGCGCGATATCCGTGTCGGACGTCATAGTCATAGCCTGTTATTGAGTCATAAGACGATAGCGTTCACGCAGACGGTGGCGCAGGCCCATCGCCAGCAGATTAAGCGACAGAATAATCAGCACCAGCAATAGCGCGGTGGCAAACACCAGCGGCCGGTCAGCTTCAATATTCGGACTCTGAAACGCCAGATCGTAAATCTGGAAGCCCAGATGCATAAACTTGCGATCCAGATGCAGATAAGGAAACACTGCGTCGACCGGCAGTTCCGGTACCATTTTTACTACCCCCACCAGCATCAGCGGTGCGGTTTCACCAGCAGCACGCGCTACCGCCAGAATCAGGCCGGTCAACATGGCCGGCACCGCCATCGGTAACACCACCTTCCACAGCGTTTCCGCCTGGGTCGCGCCCAGCGCCAGCGAACCCTGACGCAGGCTGTTGGGAATACGGGATAAGCCTTCTTCAGTCGCCACAATCACCACCGGCAGCGTCAGCAAGGCGAGCGTCAGTGAGGCCCACAGCAAACCCGGCGTGCCAAAAGTGGGATTCGGCAGCGCGCTGGCGAAGAAGAGCTGGTCAAGGGTGCCGCCCACCAGCCAGACAAAGAAGCCCAGACCAAATACGCCATAAACGATTGAAGGGACGCCCGCCAGATTGACCACTGCGATACGCACCAGCCTGGTCAGCGCATTGCGTCCGGCATATTCGTGCAGCCAGATGGCGGCGATGACGCCCAGCGGCATCACCACCACCGACATCAGCAACACCATCAGCACGGTGCCAAATATCGCCGGAAACGCCCCGGATTCACTTTCACCCTCGGCGGGTGTGTCACTGACGAAACGCCACAGCTGATGCAAAAAATGTCCGGTTTTGCCGGTCAGCGTCATCGCATTAGGTTTCCAGCTGTCGACGATTTCGGTCAGCGGGATCGCATGTTCGGTGCCCTGCACATCCCGCAGAACTAACACATCGCGCTGACTCTGCAGTTGCAGAGAAGCCAGTGTCTCACTCAGTTGATTGAAGCGGCGCTGTAAGGCAGCCTGATTGGCCTGATATTCCGATTCGGCCTGCAGATCAAAGTGGCCGGCAGCACGGTTTGTGGCCGCCTGCTCATCAAGCTCCTCACGCTGGCTGTTGATGCGCGCCATCCCGACCCGGCGAATCTGGTTAGCCTGCCGCACCAGCATCTGCACCTGTCCGAGCCGCTGATTCAGCAGCGCATCGGGATCCTGCGCAGTTAACTCTTCATTATCTTCACGCAGGCCAACAAACCAGCCATAAGCCTGGCCGTGACTGCGGCGTTGCAGCACCATGATATCTGCTGGCTGGCTGACCTTCGCTGCCGTGCGACTGTAGACGACGCGGAAATCGGGTGCGTCCCAGTCACGGTTACCGGTTTTGATCAGATAGCGATTCACCTGACCGCCGCTGTTACCCTGCTCATCGGCCGGGGCCGGAAAACGTCGCTGATGTTCCAGCGTTTCGCCCAGCAGACGTGTTTCGCCGCCCTCAGGCTGACTGAACGTATAAAGGTCAACGCGCTGCGGCCAGAAAGCGCGAACGCCCTGCCACGCCAGTAGGCCAATCAGCAGCGTAAAAGCCAGCAGGCAGACGGCGACGGCACCGGCGGTTAACCAGCGCCAGCGGTCATTCTGTCGCATCGCTTTCATGCCTGCTCCTCGTGCTGGCTGTAGCGCTGACGCAGTCGCTGACGGATCAGCTCGGCAACCGTGTTAATCACCAGCGTAAACAGCAACAGCATCAGTGCGCTGAGAAACAGCACGCGATAGTGGGCACTGCCCGCTGCTGCTTCCGGCATCTCAATGGCGATATTGGCAGAGAGCGCGCGCAACCCGCTGAACATGCCACCTTCACTTTGCGGCGTATTGCCGGTCGCCATCAGCAAAATCATGGTTTCTCCTACGGCGCGTCCCAGACCGATCATCAGGGCGGCGAAAATACCGGCAGAGGCTCCCGGCAGCACGACGCGGGTCAGTGTCTGCCAGGGCGTCGCCCCCAGTGCCAGCGAGCCCTGCCCCAGTGCAGCAGGCACGCTAAACAGCGCATCTTCTGAGAGGGTGAAAATCAGCGGCACCAGCGCGAAGCCCATCGCCAGCGCAGCCACCAGCAGATTGCGCTGCTCGTAATGCGGGAGCCAGTCACCGGCATCCGGTATAAAGAGTGTGGGCAGCCACAGCGTCAGCAGCGTGACCAGCAGCAACAGCGGCAGCAGAACCATGACCTCACGGCCCGGCTGACGCCAGCGTGGTGGTAAACGCGCGCTGAATACGCCGCACAGCAGCAGCGCGCCTGCCAGCGTTAGCGGCAGCAGCAGCACACCCACCAGCGCCTGACCGATATGCGGCGCGAGCCAAATCCCGGCAATCAGCCCCACCACCACGCTCGGCAGCGCACCCATCATCTCAATGGCCGGTTTAACCCAGCGCCGCAGGCCTGGCGCCATAAACCATGCGGTGTACATCGCCGCCGCCAGCGCCAGCGGTGTCGCAAACAGCAGTGCTAAACTGGCCGCTTTCAGCGTTCCCGAGACCATCGGCATCAGGCTGAATTTGGCCTGATAGTTATCACCGGCCGCAGTCGATTGCCAGACCCAGTCGGGCCCAGGGTAGTTTTCATACCAGATCTTTTGCCAGAAATTGCGCCAGGTGACGTCCGGCCACGGATTATCAAGCCGCAGTGTCTGCCAGCTGCCCGGCCGCTCAATCAGCAGGCTGTCGCCGTGGGGAGAGAACTGCGCCTGCACAATGCCCGGCGCCAGCTGACGCTGCAGTATCGGGCCATCCTGCTTACTGGCGAACAGCCGAAGCATCCCCTGCTTACTGAGGGTCGCAAACACGCGACGTTGAGATTCCGTCACCAGAATCGTCTCGCCGTCGCTGTCGGCAAAGGTCCGGATTTGCTGCAGCCGTGGCCCCTGATCGCTGGCAATCGCAAACCACTGGGTGACACCGCGATTATCCTGGATCAGCAGGCTTTTCCCCCCCACCAGCAGATGCAAACTTTGCGGAGGCTGCGGCAGCATGTGGGTTTCGCGCAACAGTGCCCGATCATCATCAAGTTGCCAGACCCGCAGCAGATTGCCTTCAGTGGTGTAGAGCAGATCGCCGGATGGCGAGAGTGCCAGCAGATCCAGCTGACGTTGCGGAAGCGGGATAATGGATGCCTGACGATCGGTGCCCAGCGTCAGCACCCGGAGTCCGGCCTCGGTGAGAGCAGCAATGCGCCACTGGCCCGCATGACGCGTCGCCAGCGCCATCTTCGTCACCGCGCCATCAGGCAGATGGAACGGTTTGTCACCCAGTGGAAAACGCCATTGCTGGTCGGCTGTCGGCTGCATCAGCGTTAGCGCGCCCTGCATATTCAGCAACAGTGTTTGCCCATCGGCACTCTGCACGGCGTCATCGGGAGCGGGAGTCAGGGTCAGCGCCGGTTCCGCAGGCTGTCCATCCAGCGGAATAAAACGGGCCGCACCGCGTGCGCTGATTCGCCAGCCGACACTGCCCTGATTGCCCATGGCTAAAGCGGGCGCACGATCCCAGAGCTGCTGGCTGGCCGCAATTTGCAGGCCAGGCGCATTAAACAGCGGTAATACCACGCCAATCAACCAGCAGAATAGCAGCAGCATCAGCAATAGGATCGCTACGCCACAGCAGGTGACCAGTCGCCGCGTCAGACGGTCAACGGCACGACGCTTACGATCGCTGAATTGGACAGGAATGTGGTTTGCGCTCATGCGGTTCCGGTGGCAGCCTGAAATAAGCCGCTATGTTGCCCGTAGCCGATTGATAAGACAACTCCTGGCGTTGGACAACGCTGCCATACTCTCGCCATAATGTTGGTGGATACTGGATCTTCAGTCCTGCAACCGCTAAATGGAGTGAGAATGGGTCAGGTAAAGCTTTATATTGAAAAAGAATTAAGCTGGTTATCCTTTAATGAACGGGTTTTGCAGGAAGCCGCAGACAAAAGCAATCCACTTATTGAGCGGATGCGCTTTCTGGGCATCTACTCCAATAATCTCGACGAATTCTATAAAGTGCGTTTCGCCGACCTCAAACGCCGCATTCTGATTGGTGAAGAGCAGGGTTCCGCCAGTACGCCACGCCATCTGTTTAAGAAAATTCAGCAACGGGTGATGAAGTCCGATCAGGAGTTTGATGCGCTCTATAACGATCTGCTGCTGGAGATGGCACGTAATCAGATCTTCCTGATCAACGAACGTCAGCTCTCATCCAATCAGCAGGCCTGGCTGCGCCACTACTTCAAACATGAACTGCGTCAGCACATCTCGCCGATCCTGATCACCCACGAGACCGACCTGACGGAATTCCTCAAAGACGACTACACCTATCTGGCAGTAGAGATTATCCGTGGTGACCATATTCAGTATGCACTGCTGGAAATTCCGTCTGACAAAGTGCCGCGTTTCATTAATTTACCGGCAGAGCCACCGCGTCGCCGTAAACCGATGATCCTGCTGGATAACATTTTGCGTTACTGCCTGGATGATATTTTCAAAGGCTTCTACGACTACGACGCGCTCAACGCCTATTCAATGAAAATGACGCGTGACGCCGAGTACGACCTGGTTACGGAGATGGAGTCGAGCCTGCTGGAGCTGATGTCCTCCAGCCTGAAGCAGCGCCTGACGGCGGAGCCGGTACGTTTTGTCTACCAGCGCGATATGCCCGACACCATGGTGTCGCTGCTGTGTCATAAGCTTTCCATCTCTAACCTGGATTCCATTTTGCCGGGCGGCCGCTACCACAACTTCAAAGACTTTATCGGCTTCCCGAACGTCGGCAAAAACAACCTGGTTAACCGCCCGCTGCCGCAGATTCGCCACATCGGTTTTGATGGCTTCCGCAACGGCTTTGATGCGATTCGTAATCGCGACGTGCTGCTCTACTATCCATACCATACCTTTGAGCATGTGCTGGAGCTGCTGCGTCAGGCATCGTTTGACCCCAGCGTGCTGGCAATCAAAATCAATATCTACCGCGTCGCCAAACACTCCCGCATTATGGATGCGATGATCCATGCCGCCTATAACGGTAAAAAAGTCACGGTGGTGGTGGAACTGCAGGCGCGCTTTGATGAAGAAGCTAACATTTACTGGGCGAAACGCCTGACTGAAGCGGGTGTGCACGTCATTTTCTCCGCACCAGGCCTGAAGATTCACGCCAAGCTGTTCCTGATTTCACGCCGCGAAGGCGAAGAGATTGTGCGCTACGCGCATATCGGTACCGGCAACTTTAACGAGAAAACCGCGCGACTCTATACCGATTACTCATTGCTGACCGCGGATGCGCGCATCACCAATGAAGTGCGTCGGGTGTTCAACTTTATTGAGAATCCCTATCGGCCTGTGACGTTCGATCACCTGATGGTGTCGCCACAAAACTCGCGCCGGATGCTGTATGAACTGATCGACACCGAAATTGCCAATGCTCAGCAAAATAAGCCCTGCGGCATTACTCTGAAAATAAACAATCTGGTGGACAAAGGTCTGGTTGATCGGCTTTATACAGCCTCGAGCGTAGGGGTAAAGGTCAATCTTCTGGTGCGCGGAATGTGCTCATTAATTCCTGACTTGCCTGGGATCAGTGAAAATATTCGTGTCATCAGTATTGTTGATCGTTATCTGGAACATGATCGCGTCTATATTTTTGAAAATGGCGGCGATAAAAAGGTATTCCTCTCCTCCGCTGACTGGATGACGCGTAACATCGATTACCGCATCGAAGTGGCTGTGGCGATTCTCGATCCCCACATCCGGCAGCGTATACTCGACATTATTGCTATTCAGTTGAGTGATACGGTGAAAGCCCGCATCGTCGATAAAGAGTTGAGTAACCATTACGTCCAGCGCGGCAATCGTCGTAAAGTGCGCTCGCAGCTGGCCATCTATGATTACATCAAGAAACTGGAACAACCTGAATAAATCCTATGCCAATTTCTCATAAAAGTACGCCAAAACCCCAGGAGTTTGCGGCGATTGACCTGGGCTCGAACAGTTTCCATATGGTAATTGCGCGGGTTGTCGATGGTGCGATGCAGGTACTGGGCCGCCTTAAACAGCGCGTCCATCTGGCGGACGGGCTGGATGCTCAACACAACCTCAGCGAAGAGGCGATGGAGCGTGGCTTAGCCTGCCTGGCCCTGTTCGCCGAACGCCTGCAGGGTTTCAGTCCCAGCAACGTGACGATTGTCGGCACCCATACGCTGCGCGAGGCGATCAATGCCGAAACCTTCCTGCAGCGCGCTGCCGAGGTGATCCCCTATCCAATCGAGGTGATTTCAGGCCATGAAGAAGCGCGTCTGATCTTTATGGGTGTGGAGCACACACAGCCGGAAAAAGGCCGCAAGCTGGTAATCGATATCGGCGGCGGCTCCACTGAGCTGGTGATTGGTGAAGATTTCGAACCTCAGCTGGTTGAGAGCCGGCGCATGGGTTGCGTCAGTTTCGCCCAGCTCTATTTCCCGAAAGGGGAAATCAGCCGTGAAAACTTCCGTCGTGCCCGCTTAGCGGCTGCACAAAAGCTGGAAACGCTGGCATGGCAATATCGTCTGCATGGCTGGCAATATGCGCTGGGCGCATCCGGTACCATCAAAGCTGCCTGCGAAGTGCTGCAGGCGATGGATGAAAAAGAGAAGCTGATTACGCCTGAGCGTCTCGAAAAGCTCTATGACGAAGTGATGAAACATAAATCCTTCTCTGCACTGAGCCTGCCGGGCCTTTCAGAAGAGCGCAAAGGTGTGTTTGTCCCCGGACTGGCGATTCTCTGTGGCGTCTTCGATGCGCTGGCGATTCGCGAGCTGCGCCTCTCCGACGGTGCGCTGCGTGAAGGTGTGCTCTATGAGATGGAGGGCCGTTTCCGCCATCAGGATATTCGCAGCCGCACAGCACAAAGTCTGGCTAACCATTACGCCATCGACAGCGATCAGGCTCGACGTGTGCTGGAGACGACCGAGCAGCTTTATCTGCAATGGCGCGATCAGAACCCAAAGCTGGCGAATCCGCAACTGGCTGCACTGCTTAAATGGGCGGCGATGCTGCATGAAGTGGGCCTGACTATCAATCACAGCGGCCTGCAACGTCATTCAGCCTATATTCTGCAAAACACCAACCTGCCGGGGTTCAATCAGGATCAGCAGATGTTGCTGGCGGCACTGGTCAGATTCCATCGTAAAGCGGTGAAGCTTGATGAGTTACCACGCGTAACGCTGTTCAAGAAAAAACAGTTTGTGCCGCTGATTTTTCTGCTGCGCCTGGGCACCCTGCTGAATAATCAGCGTCAGGCCACCACGCGTCCGGATGCGTTAACCCTGAAATGCGATGATGGCCACTGGACGCTGATTTTCCCGGCGGGCTACTTTGCACAGAACAATCTGGTTCAGCTCGATCTTGAACGCGAGCAGGCTTACTGGAACGACGTCACCGGATGGAAGCTGATCCTCGAAGAAGATATCTGACAACCCGGGCGCCCCGCGCCCGTTTAACTGAATTGATGACTATGACACAACCAACCGCACCGCTTTCAGGCGAAAACTATTTTGCCGACACCTATGGTTTAACGCCGCCCCACTCCGAAGTGGTTGCGGCTCTGCCCCAGCTTAACGTCGGCAAGGCGCTTGATCTTGGCTGTGGCGTGGGACGCAATACGCTGTTTCTGAATCAGCACGGTTTTGACGTCACAGCGTGGGATCACAATCCGCAGAGCCTGGCGCGCCTGCAGGAGATTATTGCGCAGGAAAACCTTCAGGGTATTCACACTGAGCAGCGCGATCTGAACAACACACGCTTTAATGGCGGCTTCAACGTTGTGCTGTCGACCGTGGTAATGATGTTTCTGCAGCCGCAGACCATTCCGCAGCTGATTGCCGACATGCAGGCTTGTACGGTCAGGGATGGTTTCAACCTGATTGTGGCGGCGATGAACACGGACGATATGCCCTGCCCGGCAGATTTCTCTTTTGCGTTTAAATCGGGCGAACTCAGCCACTATTATCGCAACTGGCACATCGTGAAGTACAACGAGCACCCCGGTCAGCTGCATCGTAAAGATGAAAACGGTAACCGCATCACCTGCCGCTTTGCGACGTTACTGGCGCAAAAAGCGAGTTATTGATCTTTATCTGCTGTTTTTTTCAACAGCGATTGATTTCATCTGGCGACTGTGACTAAATATTGCAGTCGCCCTATGATGGGCTCATTACAGGAACCACCCCGCGTGAACAGCGCTATTTCTCCCCGAAGACGTCAAAAAACCGGCACCATGACCCGCATCGTGCTGCTGATCAGTTTTATCATTCTCTTTAGTCGCCTGATTTTTATCCTGCCTGCTGCCTTCGAGCATCATCAGCAACAGAAAGCTATTCCTGAGCCTGTCACCGTCACATCAAATGATACGCGCTAGCGAATAGTGATATTTCGCCTGAATTGCACTGAAACCTGAACGGAATCCAGATAACTGGACTCTTTTTTGCATCCCTTTTTCAGGCGAAACGCTACACTGCGTGCTGGTGCTTACAGACTAAGGGATCCAATGTGTCTGCCTCTCAATCTCAACGTTTAAGTGAAATACGTCATCGCATTCTGACGCTGCTGCTCAATGAGCACGATCTGGTTGATTCCCTGCTGGAGAAATCCGGCGATCTCAACCCTGAACAGCAACGTGAAAATGCGGCCCAGCGTGATGCGCTGGAACAGGATATTCAGCAGCTTCATGCCGCTGACCTCGCCGACATTCTTGAAGCCCTGCCCGAAGAGGAACGTCAGGCGCTGTGGCGGCTGGTGCCAAATGAGCGGCGTGGTCACGTGCTGGTTGAAGCCTCAGAAACGGTCTGGGCCAGCCTCACCGAAGAGATGAGCGACCGTGATATCCTGCGCGCTATCCAGCCGCTGGACATCGACGATCAGGTCTGGCTGGCACAATATCTGCCGCGTGACCTGACCGGGCGCCTGCTGGCGACCGTGGAGCCAGCTCTGCGCGCCCGCATGCTCGATATGGTGCAGCTCGACCGCGACCGCGTAGGCCGGGTGATGGATTTTAATATCCTGACGGTGCGCGACGATGTCACGCTGGCAACGGTGCAGCGTTTTCTGCGCAAGCGTAAAAGCATGCCAGGCGGTACCGATAAACTCTTTATTACTAACAAAGACAATCAGCTGCTGGGCGAACTGCTGCTGACGGATATCCTGCTTAACAAACCTAAAACTCTGGTCAGCGACGTTATGAACGCGCGCCCGACCACCTTCCAGCTCAACGACAAGGCCGAAGATGCGGCCAGCGCCTTTGAGCGTTATAACCTGATTTCTGCTGCCGTCACCGACGCCAGGGGCAAACTGATTGGCCGTGTGACCATCGAAGACATTGTCGACCTGGTGAATGCCGAAAACGAAAGTAACATTCGTAAAATGGGCGGCATCAGTCAGGAAGAGGATGTGTTTGCCCCGGTGCGTAAATCAGTACGCAAACGCTGGGCCTGGCTGGCCATTAATCTCTGTACCGCCTTTGTTGCTTCGCGGGTTATCGGGCTGTTTGAAGGGACGATTTCGCAAATCGTGGCGCTTGCCACCCTGATGCCAATTGTTGCGGGTATTGGCGGCAACACCGGTAACCAGACCATCACCATGATTGTGCGGGCACTGGCCTTACATCAGGTTGAACCGGGTAACTTCTCGTTTCTGATTGTCCGTGAACTGGGCGTAGCGCTGATCAACGGCCTGTTCTGGGGCGGCATTATGGGCGGCATTACCTGGCTGATGTATGACAATATGGCGCTGGGTGGCGTCATGATGCTGGCCATGGCGCTGAACCTGCTATTGGCCGCGCTGATGGGTGTACTGGTTCCGCTGGTGATGACCAAAATGAAGCGCGATCCGGCCGTAGGCTCCAGCGTATTGATCACTGCTCTGACCGATACCGGCGGCTTCTTTATCTTCCTGGGACTGGCGACGATCTTCCTGCTGCCCCACTGATCAGGCGTGCAGGCCGTAACGTTGCAGCGACCCGTTGAGATTGCGCTGGCGCGTCACCTTTGCCAGCTCACGGGTCGCCGCAGGCAACGTGTAATTGCCGCGCTGGCTCAGCCACTCCAGCACGTCCGCTAAGTGCCAGATGGCGGTTTTACCGTCGTGCACCGGCAGTGGAAACGGCGGGCGGTGGCTGAGCATTAACTTACGCATATTCTGACGCGTCATGCCGATGATCTCGGCCACATCCGTCAATCCCACAAAATCAGGTGCCGCTTCTACCAGCGTGGCACCCGGTATAGCACGCAGCACATCCTCTTCTGCCTGTCTCAATACCTCCGTGGCAGAGTCAGACTCCCGGGTAAACTCCAGTGCAATGCGCCCTGGCATACCCAGACCGATCAGTGCATCATCACAGCCTGATACTGCCAGTGTTTCCAGCAACTCATCCACCGGCGCATGCCCTTCCGGCAGGCTAAACCGCAGTGTAAAACAATATTCCATATGCCTCTCCTTGTGCTGCTTCAGGACTTCAGATAGTGACAATTATCTACCACGCGCCGCAGCGCCTGGGCATGCTGATGTGCATTTTTCGGTGTGCTCCAGATGCAGGTCAGACAAAACTCCCCACATCGGCACATCAACAGATTTTTCGGGCAGTACATTTTGCCCCAGGCGTGATGACCTCCCGTCACGACCAGCCAGCCATGGGTTTCGGCGTAACGTAACGCCGTTTCAATCTCTTTACTGGGATGCCGCTTCCTTGCCATGTGTGTCCCTATCCTGACGCTGAATGATTGAGTTGTCAACTGACAACCAGGTGAATATTTCTTAATGCGCCTCAGCATGCGCAGACTTTTTCTCGCAGTAAAACGGTCAGGGTATAAACTGGAAAACGTCACGCAAAAAATAAACCGCGCCAGCGAGAATCCGGCCGGACTCATGTTCAACAACGGAGGCAGGAATGTTTAAAGCAGAGGATTTTGTTCAGTCGAAAACCGGCGGGCCTAAAATGCAGGTATTGCGCGTCGACGGCGACACCCTGTGGTGCGCGCGCGTTGATGATGCGGCAAAGAAAGAGATCGAAGTGAAGGCAGAGAGCGTCAATCTCTATCATGAAGAGGGTGACTTTGGCGTGTGCTGACGCAAAATGGCCCCTGACGGGGCCAGACTGTCAGGGTTTGTCCTGCTGAAGGTTGTCATTGCCCAGACCACCGATAAACGGCAACCGCAGCCGGAACGGCGTAAAATCGAGTCCCATATTAAGCCCCAGCAGGTTCACTTCAAGTCCCTCTTCCGCGCCCAGCGTCACGCCCGCCACGCCCAGAATCGACACCTGCAAACCGCGCCCGGATGGCGGCAGCCCGATGGGATGCCACAGTGACCGGTAATCTTTGCCCAGCGCATTGGCGGGCAGATCCAGTTTTAAAGCCGGCACTTCACGGCCGATATGCGCCAGGAAGGTATTGCTGTTCGGTCCGGGCCAGGCACGATAAGTTGTCGGCCACGGATAGGATTTAATGGCGGCTTCAATCTGCGGAATCATCGCCTCGGCTTCCGGTCCGCGATGCTCCACCAGCAGTCGGGGTTTTGCGCCATACCAGTAACCATCCGGCAGGTTGGTGTTGCGCCGGATTTTGTCGCCGCTGCCCCAACTAATCACTTCGTAGCGGGTGAAACGCGTTTCACCTGCGCGCTTAAAGATGATCCAGGGATGCACCGCCACCCGCCCTTTCCAGCCATAGGTCGGCGCCGCATAGACCTGCACGATAGCCAGGTTATATAACGCGCGCGGATCGGGCGCGATTCCGGCCGAATCCCGCCGGGCAGTGGCCCAGCCACCGGGCTGTGCGGTTTCGCCGTGACGCGTCGCCTGCGCAATGCTGGCTCCCAGCGACAGCAGCAGTACGGCAATAAAAAACAGGCTGAACACTTTCAGTGAGAGCATGACAACATTCCTGATGACGTAAGAATCACGAAACGCCTGAGTGGCAGGCGGTTACAGTAAGTGGCGGCTTTGGGATACGGATTATCGAAGCGGCGAATAAAAGCAGGACACAAAGGAAGTTAAGTGCAGGCTTCTACTGCAGGGAGAATAGCGCAATTTCCGGTAAAGTGAACAGAAAACCGCCAGTGATGGGGATAGATGTGCTGAAAGGTTAAAATGGCCCATCTAAGTGGAGTTCAGGCAATAAAAAGCCCGCTGAAAGCGGGCTTTTAAAGCATCAGGAGCTAATCGGCGGCATGGGCCGGTTTATTCCCACTCAATCGTCGCCGGTGGCTTGCCGCTGATGTCGTACACCACGCGGGAGATGCCGTCGACTTCATTGATGATGCGGTTTGAGACGCGTCCCAGGAAATCATACGGCAGGTGCGCCCAGTGTGCGGTCATAAAGTCGATGGTTTCCACCGCACGCAGCGAGACAACCCAGTCATATTTACGGCCATCGCCCATCACGCCGACCGAGCGAACCGGCAGGAAGACAGTGAACGCCTGGCTGACTTTGTTGTAGAGATCCGCTTTATGCAGCTCTTCGATGAAGATGGCATCGGCACGGCGCAGCAGGTCGCAATACTCTTTCTTCACTTCGCCCAGCACACGCACGCCCAGACCCGGACCCGGGAACGGATGGCGATACAGCATGTCGTACGGCAGGCCCAGCTCCAGACCAATCTTGCGCACTTCGTCTTTGAACAGCTCTTTCAGCGGCTCAACCAGGCCCATCTTCATCTCTTTCGGCAGGCCACCCACGTTGTGGTGTGACTTGATGACGTGCGCTTTACCGGTAGCTGACGCCGCCGACTCAATCACGTCCGGATAGATGGTGCCCTGTGCCAGCCACTTCACATCCTGCAGCTTCAGCGCTTCTTCGTCGAACACTTCCACAAAGACGCGACCAATGGTCTTACGCTTGGCTTCTGGCTCATCAATACCCGCCAGCGCATCCAGGAAGCGCATCTCAGCCGGCACATGGATGATGTTCAGACCGAAGTGGTCGCCAAACATATCCATTACCTGTTGTGCTTCGTTCAGACGCAGCAGGCCGTTATCCACGAACACACAGGTCAGACGGTCGCCGATGGCACGATGCAGCAGCATTGCCGTCACAGAGGAGTCCACTCCGCCTGACAGACCAAGGATGACCTTGTCGTTGCCAACCTGCTCACGCAGGCGTTCAACGGCATCTTCAATGATTTTGGCCGGTGTCCACAGTGCTTCACATTCACAGATGTCGATGATGAAGCGCTCAAGCATCCGCAGGCCCTGACGGGTATGGGTCACTTCCGGGTGGAACTGCACGCCATAGAAACGCTTCTCTTCGTTGGCCATAATGGCAAATGGACAGGTTTCTGTGCTGGCAACGGTCACGAAGTCAGCCGGGATCGCCGTGACTTTGTCGCCGTGGCTCATCCAGACATCCAGCAGCGGTTTACCGGTGGCGCTGATTGCATCTTCAATGTCGCGAACCAGGGCACTTGGGGTCGTCACTTCAACCTGCGCATAGCCAAACTCGCGCTCGTTAGAGCCAGATACTGTGCCGCCCAGCTGCATCGCCATAGTCTGCATACCGTAGCAGACACCCAGCACCGGCACGCCTGCGTTGAAGACATATTCAGGTGCACGCGGGCTGTTCAGTTCTGTGGTGCTTTCCGGGCCACCGGAAAGGATGATGCCGCTGGGGTTGAACTGGCGAATCTGCTCTTCGGTGACATCCCATGCCCAGAGTTCGCAATAAACGCCGAGTTCGCGCACGCGACGTGCCACCAGTTGCGTGTATTGTGAGCCGAAATCGAGAATCAGAATGCGGTGCTTATGGATATTTTCCGTCGTCATTGAGGGGTTTCCAGAACGGTGACTTGATCAATAAAAGCGCCCGGCTGAAGCCGGGCGTGAAATCGGGATTACGAACCCATGCGGTAGTTCGGTGACTCTTTAGTGATAGTCACGTCATGCACGTGGCTCTCATTGATGCCCGCGCCGCTGATGCGAACAAATTCCGCTTTGGTGCGCAGGTCGTCAATGGTCGGGCAACCGGTCAGGCCCATGCACGAACGCAATCCGCCCATCTGCTGATGCACGATCTCTTTCAGACGGCCTTTATAGGCCACGCGACCTTCGATACCTTCCGGCACCAGCTTGTCAGCGGCGTTATCAGTCTGGAAGTAACGGTCAGACGAGCCTTTGGACATCGCGCCCAGTGAACCCATACCGCGATAGGATTTGAATGAACGGCCCTGATAGAGTTCGATCTCGCCCGGCGACTCTTCGGTCCCCGCCAGCATTGAACCGACCATCACACAGGACGCACCCGCCGCGATTGCTTTAGCGATATCACCGGAGAAACGGATACCACCGTCAGCAATCACCGGAATACCGGTGCCTTCCAGCGCAGTAACCGCGTCAGAAACAGCAGTGATCTGTGGAACGCCCACGCCGGTTACGATACGGGTAGTACAGATTGAGCCCGGGCCGATACCGACTTTAACGGCGCTGACGCCTGCCGCGACCAGCGCCAGAGCGCCTGCGCCTGTTGCCACGTTACCGCCGACGATTTCCAGATCCGGGTATTTAGCGCGGGTTTCACGGATGCGTGACAGCACACCTTCAGAGTGGCCGTGTGAAGAGTCAATCAGCAGCACGTCAACGCCTGCTGCGACCAGCGCATCAATACGCTCTTCGTTACCGGCACCCGCGCCCACCGCTGCACCGACACGCAGTCGACCCTGCGCATCTTTACAGGCGTTAGGTTTACGTTCGGCTTTCTGGAAGTCTTTAACAGTGATCATGCCCAGCAGATGGAAGCTGTCATCCACGACCAGCGCTTTCTCAACGCGCTTTTCGTGCATCTTGTGCAGGACCACATCACGCGCTTCACCCTCTTTCACCGTCACCAGACGCTCTTTCGGGGTCATGACCGCAGAGACCGGCTGAGAGAGGTCGGTGACGAAGCGCACATCACGACCGGTGATGATACCCACCAGTTCGTTGTCGCGGTTAACTACCGGGTAGCCTGCAAAGCCGTTGCGCTCGGTCAGCACTTTCACATCAGCCAGAGGCGTGGTTGGCAGCACGGTCTGTGGTTCAGTGACCACGCCGCTTTCATGTTTCTTCACCTTGCGCACTTCGTCCGCCTGGCGTTCAATCGACATATTTTTATGGATGAAGCCAAGGCCGCCTTCCTGTGCCAGCGCAATCGCCAGACCCGATTCGGTCACGGTGTCCATGGCAGCGGAGAGCATAGGAATGTTTAAACGGATATTTTTGGTCAGCTGCGTGCTGAGGTCGGCCGTATTAGGCAGGACGGTGGAGTGTGCAGGGACGAGCAGAACGTCGTCAAAAGTGAGTGCTTCTTTAGCGATTCTTAACATGGCAATACTCCACCTCGGGTGATTGAGAATAGATAAAATATTGCCGCGGCATTATACAGGCCGTAATCGATTGCCTCCAGCATTATTTAAGAAAAACTCTTGATCCGCACAGGCAGCAATGTAGTATCGATGAATTAACCTGCTGATTTGGAATTTGATCTTCGTCACATGTCGCTGCCACCCATCGCCAATATTTTTACCGTCAGCCGTCTCAATACGACAGTGCGTCAACTGCTGGAGAAAGAGATGGGTCTGGTCTGGATCAGCGCCGAGATCTCCAACTTCACGCAACCGGCATCCGGTCACTGGTACTTCACGCTGAAAGATGATGGCGCTCAGGTTCGCTGTGCCATGTTCCGTAACAGCAATCGTCGCGTCACCTTCCGTCCGCAGCACGGTCAGCAGGTACTGGTGCGTGCCAACATCACGCTCTATGAGCCCCGCGGTGACTATCAGCTGATTGCCGAGAGTATGCATCCGGCGGGTGAAGGCTTGTTGCAGCAGCAGTTTGAACTGCTGAAAGCAAAACTGGCGACCGAAGGATTGTTCGATCCGCAGCATAAGCAACCACTGCCGGAACCGGCACGCCAGGTCGGGGTTATCACCTCTTCCACCGGTGCGGCACTGCACGATGTGTTACGTGTGCTGCATCGCCGTGATCCTTCGCTGCCCGTGGTGATCTACCCCACCGTAGTTCAGGGTGTTGATGCGCCCGCGGCGATTGTCCGTGCAATTGAAATCGCCAACCTGCGCAATGAGTGCGACGTGTTAATCGTCGGACGCGGCGGCGGTTCACTGGAAGATCTGTGGAGTTTTAATGACGAACGCGTAGCACGCGCCATTTTTGCCAGCCGCATTCCTGTCGTCAGCGCGGTCGGTCACGAAACCGATGTCACCATTGCTGACTTTGTTGCCGATTTACGCGCGCCCACCCCTTCCGCCGCCGCTGAAATTGTCAGCCGTAACCAGCTGGAGCTGCTGCGCCAGTTGCAATCTCAGCAACAGCGGCTGGAGATGGCGATGGATTATTACCTGGCGCGCCAGCAGCGGCTTTATACCCGCCTTGAGCATCGTCTGCAGCAGCAGCACCCGCAGTTGCGTCTGGCTCGTCAGCAGACCGCCCTGTTCCGCCTGCAACAGCGTCTGGGTGAAGCGATGGAAACCCGTCTGCGTCACGCAACACGTCAGCAGGATCGCCTGTCCCAGCGACTCAATGCTCAACAGCCGCAGCAGCGCCTGTTCGAGGCGCAAAAGCAGCTTCAAAACTGGCACTATCGCCTGCAGCAGAGCATCACTCAGCAGCTTAACAGCAACAGGCAGCACTTTGGTCAGTTGGTGGCGCAGCTGGAAGGCGTCAGCCCGCTGGCGACGCTGGCGCGTGGGTTTAGTGTGACCACCGACACCACCGGACAGGTGGTGAAGAAAACGGCACAGCTCCAGAGCGGCGATCTGCTGCGCACCCGTCTGGATGATGGCTGGGTTGAAAGCCAGGTGACCCAGCTGTTACCTGAGAAAAAACGCCGCCGTAAAACCGCGTCCTGACGCTTGCTGTCAAATCACACTTTTCCCTCACCGCTGGTCTGATGAATAAGGTTTAAACAGACTGGCGGGTCTATACTTTTTGGTACATTCATGATGCCAAGGAGTTCCAGATGGCTTACTGCGTTATTCCTCCCTATATCCTTCGCAAAATTATCGCACACGGTTCCGGCCACCAGCAGGAGCAGGCGCGTCGCACCCTGACTCACGTTCAGCACCTCATGGCGGAACACTGGCAAAAGCCGACCGGCGTAAAAACCGCGGCGGGTGGTCATGTGGATCGTGAAATTTATGATGCGCAAAGTCAGCAAACGCTGCCGGGTAAACTGATTCGTCAGGAAGGTCAGCCCGGCAATGACGACGTGGCTGCAGAAGAAGCCTGGGACTATCTTGGCGTAACCTATGACTTCTTCTGGCAGGCTTATCAGCGTAACTCGCTGGATAATCAGGGCCTGAAATTGCTGGGTACCGTGCACTACGGTGAGAAATACCAGAACGCTTTCTGGAACGGCCAGCAGATGGTATTTGGTGATGGTGACGGCGAAATCTTCAATCGCTTCACCATTGCGATTGACGTGGTGGCGCACGAGCTGGCGCATGGCGTCACTGAAAACGAAGCCGGGTTAATCTACTTTGAGCAGTCTGGCGCGCTGAATGAATCGCTGTCGGATGTCTTTGGCTCGCTGGTGAAACAGTTCAGTAAAAAACAGCGCGCCGACGAGGCCGACTGGATCATCGGTGAAGGTCTGCTGGCAAAAGGAATTAATGGGCGTGGTTTGCGATCGATGTCTGAACCTGGTACCGCCTACGATGATCCGATGCTGGGCAAAGATCCGCAACCGGCCCACATGGATCACTTCGTGAAGACCCGTGAAGATAACGGTGGGGTCCATATTAACTCCGGCATTCCTAACCGGGCCTTTTATCTGGCGGCTAAAGCACTGGGCGGTTATGCATGGGAACAGGCGGGATATGCCTGGTACGACACCGTGTGTGACGACGAACTGCCACAGAATGCGGACTTTAAGACCTTTGCCCGCTTCACCGTTGAGCATGGTAAAAAACGCTTCGACGCGTCGGTCAGCAATGCTATTGAACAGGCGTGGAAGGAGGTTGGCGTGCTATGAGTGACCTGCCCGAACTCACCGATGATGCCACCATCATCGTCGCGCGTGAAGGCGGCATGGCTTTTATTCCGGGGTTGCGCGCCGAACGTCGTTTTATGCTGGGTGAGCTGCCGGCACCGGAAAAAGAGCGCGTCTGCCATGCGCTGGAGCAGGCAATGCCGCTGGGCGAACCCGAGGAAAAAGCTGCGCAGGTGGGCAGTGGCGATCAGCGCTATTTCCGCATCCAGATTCAGTATGCCACCCGCCGCGAGGTGGGCACCATTGTGCTGCTGATTCCGGAACAGGTGGCACCACCTGAGTTGCAGGCGCTGTGGCGCGACGGCAAATAAAAAAAGGGCCGACAATGTCGGCCCTTCTCGTTAAGCGTTGTTACTTGCTGTCTGGCAGCGCGTACGCAATCACGTAATCACCACGGTCCGGTGACTGACGTGCGCCACCTGCCGAGATCAGGATGTACTGCTTACCATCTTTCGGTGAGACGTAGCTCATTGGGCCGCCCTGACTGCCCACCGGCAGACGTGCTTTCCACACTTCTTTACCGGTTGATGCATCAAAGGCGCGCAGGTAGTAATCCTGTGTACCGGCGATGAACACCAGGCCACCCTGCGTTGCCAGCGTACCGCCCAGCGTTGGCATACCAATCGGCATTTTCACGCGCATTTTAATACCAAACGGACCGGTATCCTGCACCGTACCGACCGGCACCTGCCAGACGATTTTCTGTGTTTTCAGGTCAATCGCCGACAGCGTACCAAATGGCGGTTTCTGACAAGGGATGCCCAGCGGTGACATAAAGCGGTTCTTATTCACAGCATAAGGCGTGCCTTTCAGCGGAACCGCACCCATACCGGTGTTGATCGCTTCGCCACCGTTACTGCCACGCGCCGTTTTATTGGTATCCGCCGGGATCATCTGAACCCACAGGCCCAGACGCATGTCATTGACGAACAACAGGTGATTGTTCGGATCGATCGACATGCTGCCCCAGTTCATTCCACCCAGTGAACCCGGGAAGCTCAGAGACTTGTCAGTGTCTGGTACGGTGAACAGACCGTCATAGCGCATCGATTTGAAACCAATACGGCAAGCCAGCTGGTCAAACGGCGTGGCACCCCACATGTCAGACTCTTTCAGCGTCTGGTTGCCGATCTGCGGCATACCGGTCGAGTGCGGCTGTGTTTTGGTGTACTGCTCGTTCGGGATATGACCCTGCGGCATCGGCAGTTCTTCGACTTTGGTCAGCGGCTTACCGGTCATACGGTCAAGCACGAAGATCATGCCGGTTTTGCCGCCAATCACCACCGCTGGCGTGGTGCTGCCATCTTTTTGCGGGAAGTCGATCAGGCTTGGCTGCATCGGCAGGTCGAAGTCCCACAGATCGTTATGTACGGTCTGATAGACCCACTTCTCTTTACCGGTGGTGGCATCCAGCGCCAGCACCGATGCGCCATATTTGTGATCCAGCGCGGTACGGTTCGCACCCCAGAGGTCAACTGACGAACTCCCCATTGGGATGAACACGGTGTTCATTGCCGGGTCATAAGACATCGGCGCCCATGAGTTTGGCGTACTGCGGGTATAATCTTTGCCCGGCATCAGTATCGCATTCGGGTCAACATTGCCCGGGTCAAACGCCCAGCGCATTTTGCCAGTAATCACGTCAAAACCACGTAACACACCACCAGGCATATCGGTCTGTACGTTATCTGCGACACGGCCACCCACCACAACCGTGGTACCGGCCAGCGTTGGCGCGGAGGTCAGCTGATATTGTGGGTCCGGTGCCTGACCCAGGCCCGCTTTGAGATCTACGATGCCGTGATTACCAAAATCTTCACAGAACTCACCGTTGTCGGCGTTGATCGCAATCAGACGCGCATCAATGGTATTCATCAGAATACGGCGCTGACAGCTGTCACCAGCTGGCAGCACAGCCGCCGTCACCGGTACAGAACCCGGCTTGTCCGGCTGTTGCACAGGTTTGGTGGCATCAAAGTAAGCCAGACCACGGCAGCGCGGCCAGACTTCAGCCTGGGCGTTGATTTCACGTTTCCAGATCTGCTTACCCGTGTTGGCTTCAACGGCGATAACGTTGTTATGCGGCGTACAGAGATAAAGGGTATTGCCAATCTGTAATGGCGTCTGCTGATCTTCTGCGCCGTTACCGGTCGGGCTGACTGGGGTATCACCCGTGCGGAAGGTCCACGCGACCTGCAGATCTTTCACGTTGTCGCGGGTGATTTGATCGAGTGCCACAAAGCGGCTGCCCTGAGGCGTGTTGCCGTAATTATCCCAGTCTTTCTGTTGTTTCGCTTTGTCTACCGGGATCAACGGTAACTCTTCGCCCGTAGCCGCAACGGTAGGATGAGGCTGGAACATCTGCACCAGTGTTGCCACCATGCCTGCCGCCAGCACTGCCGCGAACGCGTAAGAAGGTTTCGCCAGTGAGTGCTTACCTTCGTGCTTACGCAGTGAAGGCCAGATCAGGAAAGCCAGCAGCGTCAGTCCGGCTGGAACCATCAGACGCGAGACCAGTGGCCAGAAATCCAGACCTGCGTCAAACAGCGACCAGATCAGGGTGCCAGCAAAGACCAGCAGGAACAGAACCACTGCCGAAGATTTGCGACGGAAGAACTGAATTGCGGAGAGGACAGTAACAATACCCGCAATTAAAAAGTACCAACTGCCGCCCAAGGCAACCAGTTTACCGCCGCCAATTGCAAAAAACAGACCGGTGGCAAGCAGCACCAGTCCGAGCAGCATGGATGCGATTCCCAGCCCCTTTCCGGCGCGGGAGGATGTTTCAGCCATAACACTTACTCTCCTGAATAAACAGAGCGCCCGGACAGAGGCCATCCGGACTCCGGCGCGTTAACAGGTGCGCGTGGAGCATCGCTCGGTTTCAAATCGAATATAAACAGACCCGCGTCCGTGAGAATCTGTGGGCCGGAAGAGCACTGATGTGGCTGACCCCTCCCACGACGCGGCAGGATTGTACCACCTGGTACGTTACAGAGTGAACATATCTAACCGGTTTGTTACGGCGCAATAGCATTTTTGCTACAAATAGCCGGGCGTCGCGGTGGATTCTCAGACAGATTACGCGTAGCTGAAAGCGGCGTTAGTGACCTGGCGGCTGGAACAGTACGCGCTTGCGCGAGATCAGACCATGTCCATTGCGGCAAAAGTAGTCCACTGCACCGCAGGCTTTGAGTACGTCAAGCGGCTGGTGACACTCAGGGCAACAGGGTTTCGCGGGATAATGCGCACCACAGGCACTGCAGATAATTTCACCGTTGCTGAGCGACAGCGGTTGCTGACATTTTTCACACATCACCATCATTTTCTTCTCCCTGCCTGATGAGTTCAGAGCAAAAAAAAGAGGGCCAGATGGCCCTCATTTTGTTAACGCTTATTCTTTTTCATATGCGCCATCAGACGCTTACGTTTACGCTGCTGCGTTGGCGTCAGCAGGTTACGTTTGCCTTCATAAGGGTTATCACCCTCTTTGAACTGAATACGAATTGGCGTTCCCATCACGTTCAGTGATTTACGGAAGTAGTTCATCAGATAGCGTTTGTAAGAATCGGGCAGATCCTTCACCTGATTACCGTGGATCACTACGATAGGCGGGTTATAACCACCGGCATGCGCGTATTTCAGCTTAACGCGACGACCGCGTACCAGCGGCGGCTGGTGATCGTCTGCAGCCATGTTCATGATGCGCGTCAGCAGCGAGGTATTTACGCGTCGGGTCGAGCAGTCATAAGCTTCAGTGATCGACTCGAACAGATTACCCACGCCGCTGCCGTGCAGCGCAGAGATAAAGTGGATACGGGCGAAATCGATAAAGCCCAGACGGAAGTCCAGCGTCTCTTTCACTTCATCACGTACTTCCTGCGACAGGCCATCCCATTTGTTGACCACAATCACCAGCGAGCGACCACTGTTGAGAATGAAGCCAAGCAGTGAGAGATCCTGATCGGAAATGCCGGCATGCGCATCAATCACAAGCATCACCACGTTGGCATCTTCAATCGCCTGCAGCGTCTTGATCACCGAGAATTTCTCTACAGTGTCAGAGATTTTGGCACGCTTACGGACACCGGCGGTGTCGATCAGAACGTATTCACGTCCATCGCGCTCCATCGGAATGTAGATGCTGTCGCGGGTGGTGCCCGGCATATCGTAGACCACCACGCGGTCTTCACCGAGAATGCGGTTGGTAAGCGTTGACTTACCTACGTTTGGACGACCAACGATAGCCAGTTTGATCGGCAGGCCCGTCGGGTCGAAGTTTTCTTCTTCCTCTGCGGCTTCCTGCTCAGCAATCTCGTCAGCTTCTAACGCAGCCCAGTAAGCCTGGTTCTCTTCTTCTTCAGTGAGCTCGACCGCCTCAACTTTTTCCATCCACGGCAGCAGCGCCTCTTCAATCAGGCTGCTCACACCACGACCATGCGACGCCGCAATGGCGTGGATTTCGCCCAGGCCCAGTGAATAGAAGTCGACAATCGCCTGATCCGGATCCATCCCGTCAGTTTTATTTGCCACCAGGAAGGTCGCTTTCTGACGGGAACGGAGATGCTTCGCAATTTGCTGATCGGCGGCCATCATACCCGCACGCGCATCCACCATAAACAGCACAACATCGGCTTCTTCGATCGCCAGCAGTGACTGTTCAGCCATCCGCGTTTCAACACCCTCTTCGGTGCCGTCGATACCACCGGTATCAATAACAATAAATTCGCGCCCTTCCACTTCGGCGCGACCATATTTGCGATCGCGAGTCAGTCCAGGAAAATCCGCTACCAGCGCATCACGTGTGCGTGTTAAACGGTTGAATAGCGTAGATTTTCCCACATTGGGACGCCCAACCAGCGCGACCACAGGTACCATAACAAAATGCCTCAATAAAAAATTAATCGCCCGAATGGCGAGATTATAACGGCTCTGGCCGTTAAGTTCAGGCTTAAGGCGCAAAGAATACCATGCCTGACTAAAAACGAAACGGCCCCTGATTAAATCAGGAGCCGTCGGAACGGAGGATTTCACCTGCCAGACGTTTACCCGTTAACGGGTAATCGCATAAACCTCACCGTCTTTGGACTGGATCAGCAGCTTGTCGCTGGCAACTACCGGCTCGGTCTGGAAGCCTGAGCTATCCAGTTCCTGCTGTGCCACAAAACGTCCATCTGTGGTGTTCAGCCAGTGCAGATAGCCTTCGCTGTCACCGACTATCAGATAACCGTTGTAGAGCACCGGTGAAGTCAGGTTGCGATGCAGCAGATCGCTTTGACGCCAGATGGCAACACCGCCGTCAGTGTTAAGAGCGATCACACGATCGTCCTGATCGACCAGATAGATACGGCCGGCATCAACAATCAGATCCTTCACACCGCCGATTTCGCGTTTCCACAAAATCTGACCTGAACGCAGATCCAGCGCCGACAGATTGCCATTGTAGGCCAGTGCATAAACGACGCCGTTAACGATAACCGGTGTGGTATCGACGTCATTAAGACGGTCAATCTCCGTGGCACCGCTGACCTGAGAAATACGCTGCTGCCAGATCAGCTGTCCCTGGTTCATTGCCACGGCACTGACACGGCCGTTGTCGCCACCGACAATTGCGCCGCCAAAGGCCACAGCCGGCGCAGATTCACCGCGCAGAGACAGCGCTGGCATATCCAGGTTGACGCTCCACTTCACCACACCGCTGCTCTGATCCAGTCCCTGCAACATGCCGTTGCTGGTATGAATCAGCACCAGGCCATCGCTGACCACCGGACGTGACAGCGCTTCACCGGCGACTTTCGTCTGCCAGGCCACGCTACCATCGCTGCTGTTCAGGGCAAAAACCTGGCCGCGTTCGCTGCCAACATAAATGCGGTCGCCATCGGCCGTCAGGCCACCTGATAGCAGGACTGAAATATTTTTCGAGAAGAAGCCGGTTTTCTCAGAGAGATCGACTTTCCACTTTTCTTTACCGTCTGCGGCATCCAGTGCTTTGACGATACCAAAGCGGTCGGCAGCGTAAACCGTATTATCCTGCCAGGCAGGATGCAGATTTGAGTAGAAATCACCCACACCGTCACCAACCGAGGTGCTCCACACTTTCTGTGGCGTGAACTGGTTTTCGACCTTCGGCAACGGGGCCATTTTTACTACATCTTCTTCGCCGCTAAACAGCGAACAACCGCTGAGCAAAGTGACTGAAATCAGTCCCGGCAGCAGGTATTTACGTAATTCCATGCGCTCTCTCTTGACTGGCTTAGCTTAAGTTATTCATCTTCATCTGCATCATTTGCTTCAATGCCGGAGAGGCGTCAGATTCAACCCCTTTACTCCAAGCATCGCGCGCGCCCTGCTTGTCGCCTTTGGTCAGCAGCGCTTCGCCGCGAATATCGGCCACAATGGCTGTCCAGCCATCACCCTTCACACCGTCAAGGGTTTTAAGCGCCGCATCGGCTTGATTCTGTTGCAGTTGAATGCGGGCCAGGCGCAGGTTAATGACCGCCTGCAGATTGGCATCTTTGGTATCTTTCAGTCCGTTTTGCAGCAACGTCGCAGCCTTATCGAGCTGACCGGCGTCAACATACTGCTTCGCCAGATCCATCGCTGCCAGCGCACCGTAGGTATTGCTGTTTTCACTGGCAAAACGGTTTACCGCTTCCAGCGTTTCCGGTTTGCCTGCCTGCATGGCGCTGGTCAGTTGCTGATACTGCGCAGACACTGACTTCGCCGTATCGTCCTGATGACTGCTCCAGTAACGCCAGCCACCCAGCGCAGCAATGCCGATCACTACGCCAATGGCTAACGCTTTGCCATTACTGGCAAAAAAGTTGCGCAGCGCGTCGGTCTGCTCGTTCTCATTGCTATACACTTCCACGCAATCCCTCTCCTTTCTATGGTTGGTGCTGTGTCACGCTTACTGTAACAGCGTACGCAATACAGCAGCAGCCTCTGCCTGATCCAGCGTTTGCTGCTCGCCACGGCGTAGATCTTTAATCACGACCTGACCGGCTTTGACTTCATCCTCGCCTAACACCAGGGCAACACGCGCGCCCCACTTGTCAGCACGGGCAAATTGCTTCTTGAAGTTACCGCCGCCAAAGTTGGTCATCAGCCTCAGTTCTGGCGCTTCGTCACGCAATTTCTCAGCCAGCTGCATTGCAGCAGACTGCACGCCCTGACCTGAGGCGATAACATAGACATCCACATTGCTCGTCGGTTCAAATTCAGGATTAACCGCCTGAACCAGCAGCACCAGGCGCTCCATGCCCATGGCAAAGCCTACGGCTGGCGTTGCGCGCCCCCCGAGCTGCTCAACCAGGCCATCGTAGCGACCACCGCCGCAAACCGTGCCCTGTGAACCCAGGCTATCGGTGACCCACTCAATCACGGTGCGATTGTAGTAATCCAGACCGCGCACCAGACGCTGATTGACGGTGTAGCTGATTCCGGCGTCATCCAGCAGGGCACACAGGCCGCTGAAATGTTCGCGTGATTCGTCATCCAGATAGTCGCCAAGTTGTGGCGCATCATTCAGCAGTTGCTGAACATCGGGATTTTTACTGTCGAGAACGCGCATCGGGTTGCTGTACATGCGGCGCTTGCAATCCTCATCCAGCACCTCTTTGTGCTGTTCAAGGAAGGCGACCAGCGCGTCGCGGTAGTGAGCACGCGCTTCCAGCGAACCGATAGAGTTAAGTTCCAGGCGAACGTGCTCAAAGATACCCAGGGCTTTCCACCAGCGGGCATTCAGCATGATCAGTTCAGCATCGATGTCTGGTCCCTGCAGACCAAAAACTTCCACGCCAATCTGATAGAACTGACGATAGCGGCCTTTCTGCGGACGCTCATAGCGGAACATGGGACCCATGTACCACAGACGCTGTTCCTGGTTGTAGAGTAAACCGTGTTCGATACCGGCTCGCACACAGCCTGCTGTGCCTTCCGGACGCAGCGTCAGGCTTTCGCCGTTGCGATCGTCAAAGGTATACATCTCTTTTTCAACCACGTCGGTGACTTCACCGATGGCGCGCTTAAACAGTGGGGTTTGCTCTACCAGCGGTAAGCGAATTTCGCTGTAACCGTAGCTCGCCAGCGTCTGCTTGAGAACGCCTTCAATCCGTTGCCAGAGGGCAGTATCCGCAGGCAGGTAGTCGTTCATCCCGCGAATCGCCTGAATATTCTTCGCCACGTTAGAATCTCTTAATGCAAAAAAACCTGTCCGGCATCATACCTTATGAGGATGAAACCGCACAGGTTCAGTCAAAAAAGTCACGCACGCAGACCGCGCGCGCCATTATTTTTCCAGATGCTGCACATCAATACGGCGGCTGGCATCCAGCATCGACGCTTTGGCGCGAATGCGCGCTTCCAGCTGATCAATCATGTCATTGTTGTCGAGACGATCGCGCTGACGCACGCCATCTTCGTAGAAACCACTCTTCTTGCTGCCGCCGGTCACGCCCAGCGTAGAGAGGGTCGCTTCACCCGGTCCGTTGACGACACAGCCGATAATGGAGACATCCATCGGGGTGATCAGATCTTCCAGACGCTGCTCCAGCGCGTTGACCGTGCCGATAACGTCAAACTCCTGACGTGAACAGGTTGGACAGGCGATGAAGTTGATCCCGCGAGAGCGAATGCGCAGTGACTTCAGGATATCGAAACCGACTTTGACTTCTTCAACCGGGTCGGCCGCCAGCGAGATACGCAGCGTATCGCCGATCCCTTCTGACAGTAACAGGCCAAGTCCAATCGCAGATTTTACTGCGCCTGCGCGTGCGCCACCCGCTTCGGTGATGCCGAGATGCAGAGGCTGTTCGATCTGTTTCGCCAGCAGGCGATAAGATTCAACGGCAAGGAAGACGTCAGAGGCTTTTACGCTGACTTTGAATTGATCGAAGTTAAGACGGTCAAGATGATCGACATGACGCATGGCTGATTCCAGCAACGCCTGCGGCGTCGGCTCGCCATACTTTTCCTGCAGATCTTTTTCCAGTGAACCGGCGTTCACGCCAATTCGAATCGGAATATTGTTGTCGCGTGCGCAGTCAACCACCATACGGATGCGCTCGTTGTTCCCGATATTACCGGGATTGATGCGCAGGCAGTCGACGCCATACTCGGCGACTTTCAGGGCGATGCGGTAGTCAAAATGAATATCTGCAACCAGCGGTACATTCACCTGCTGTTTGATCAGTCTGAATGCTTCTGCGGCATCCATGGTAGGCACCGAGATACGAACGATGTCGACACCGACTCGCTCAAGGGCTTTGATCTGATTTACCGTCGCTTCCACGTCAGTGGTGCGGGTGTTGGTCATCGACTGAACAGCGATTGGCGCGCCGTCACCGACCGGCACCTTGCCGACGTAAATGCGTTTGGATTTACGGCGGATAATGGGTGCTTCGTTATGCATATTTCTTCTCCACAATTGCCCGGTACGCGATACGCTGTTATTGCGCACCCAACGTCAGGCGAGCAACCTGGTTATTACGGATAAAACGACTTAAATCAACGGGCTGATTCTGATATTGCACCTGAACCGCACGAGGCGCGCCAATTTTCAGACGATACGGAGGCGTTCCTGCGAGGCTGAGTTTACCACCACTACGCTGAATGCCGCTGAACAGTTTTTTGCCGGTCGCGTCACTGACTTCCAGCCAGCAGTCGGCGTTGAAGTTCATGACCACCGCATTAGGGTCAGCTGCCGGCTCATTGACCGCAGCTGCACCGACGGGCATCGGAGGTGCCGCGCTGGTTGTCGGCGTCGTGGCTGCTGGTGCAGCCGCTGAGTTGTCCACTGGCGCCTGGCTCGGCGACACCACAGCATTGCTGGTGTTATCCGGCTGAGTGGTGGTCGCGCTATTGCTGGCGGTGGCGGCCGGAGCCGCACTCGCCGGCGCACTGGCTGCGCCGCTGTTACTGGTCGTGGTGGTGTTGCTCTCGTCAGTTGCGGCAGGTGCCGCGCTATCACCACTGCTTTCACCCAGCGGAATCGACTGACCATTATCACCGCTGCTACTGCTCTGGTCGGTCATCGGCACCAGATCGTCCTGAGACGCTTTATGGTTCTGCCACCACCAGGCGCCCGTCAGCCCCACGACCACAAACACCACCAGCCAGGTAAAAATCATTAACCAGCCGTCGCGTTTCTTGCGGCGTTTGCCCAGTGAAAAACTTTGCATCGGCTCAATCTTTGAAGACCGAATCGGTGTCTGCTTCGCCATCATCGGCAGCAGTTCCTCTTCAGGAATATGCACCAGACGCGCGTAAGAGCGAATGTAGCCGCGCAGGAACGTGGAAGCTAAATCAGCAGGTGATTTGTCCTCCTCAATGTCACGCACGGTAGAAAGTTTCAGGCACAGGCGTTCAGCGACGTTCTGCTGCGTCAGCCCCATCTGCTCACGGGCCAGACGCAGGCGTTCACCTGTTGATTGTAATGCAGAGTTTTCTTGAGTGGCTTCAGTATTCATTAGCTAAATAACGCTGGTACTGTATCGATTGCGGAAAACGTCGCGCTAACCGGTCGCCATAACGTGAAACGTCAGCGGCATTTCCCTGTAGCGCGGCGAAACGTAAGTGTAACGCCAGACTTCGTGCTGTTTCAGGCAGTTGTTGCTGGTAAACACTAAGCAAAACCTGAGCCTTCGACAGATGGTTATCTGCCAGCTGCTTTTCAGCTTCCGACAGCAGCGAGTCAGCTTTACGCCTGTCAGCATCAATGGCCTGACGTAACGCCCTGCGGGCAGCAGCAACATCGCCAGCCTGCAGATAACAAAAGCCTGCCAGTTCAAGCGCGTCATTGCGAGCATCAAACTGCTGTGCTGCGCTTGCCCGACTAAACTGTTGATGCGCTTCGTCATACTGCCTTAAAGCGCAGAGAAACGCACCGTAATTGTTAGCAACAAAACCATTATCCGGCGCCTGCTGCTGTGCCAGTATAAACCGTGCCTGCGCCGCTGTCTGATTACCCTGCTTCAGTGCCAGCCGTGCCAGCGCAAGCGAGACCCGGTAATCATGTGGCGCAGCGGCCTGTGCCCTTAGAAAGTTTCGCTCAGCCGCAGCAGCGTCGCCACTGGCCAGATAGTGCATCCCTAACTGCAGACGCACCTCTTCTGCGCCAGGTTCACGCGGCTGACTGACACACCCGCTTACAACAAACAGCGCCAGCAACACTGCAGGTAATCCATTACGCATAATCGTTTCCCTCCGTTTGACGTTGACAGGCTGCAGCCTGCCACGGGTCATCACGTCAGGAAACGCGCGATTTCAACCTTCTAGAGAGGCTTCACAGATATGGCTTCACCCGCCATTTTGATGCGCATCGTCCGCTTGGTACGGTCAATGACTTCGCCGGCTAACTGACCGCAGGCGGCATCAATGTCGTCACCACGGGTTTTACGCACGATGGTGGTAAAACCATAGTCCATTAAAACTTTGGAGAAGCGATCGATACGGCTGTTAGAGCTACGGCCATACGGCGCGCCCGGGAAGGGATTCCACGGAATCAGGTTGATTTTACACGGTGTTTCTTTCAGTAATGCGGCAAGTTCATGCGCATCATCAGTGCTGTCATTGACGTGATCCAGCAGGACGTACTCAATGGTCACGCGTCCCTGGTTGGCGTTGGATTTCGCGATGTAACGCTTCACCGCCGCCAGGAAGGTTTCGATATTGTACTTTTTGTTGATCGGCACGATGTCATCACGCAGCTTGTCGTTTGCTGCATGCAGCGAGATCGCCAGCGCCACGTCGATCATATCACCCAGTTTATCCAGCGCAGGCACGACGCCAGAGGTGGAGAGGGTTACGCGACGCTTCGACAGACCAAAACCGAAGTCATCCAGCATGATCTCCATCGCCGGAACCACGTTATTGAGATTGAGCAGGGGCTCGCCCATGCCCATCATCACCACGTTGGTGATAGGACGCTGGCCGGTGATTTTGGCTGCACCAACAATTTTCGCCGCACGCCACACCTGACCAATAATTTCTGACACCCGCAGGTTACGGTTAAAGCCCTGCTGTGCGGTCGAACAGAATTTACACTCCAGCGCACACCCCACCTGTGAAGAGACACACAGCGTGGCGCGATCGCCTTCCGGGATGTAGACCGTTTCCACCAGCTGGTCGCCCACGCGAATGGCCCATTTAATGGTGCCGTCGGTGGAGCGCATCTCTTCCGCCACTTCTGGCGCGCGGATTTCCGTCAGCTCCATCAGCCGGTTACGCAGCTTTTTGTTGATGTCGGTCATCTGCTCGAAGTCATCGCAGCAGTAGTGATAAATCCACTTCATGACCTGATCGGCGCGGAAAGGCTTCTCGCCCAGCGACAGGAAAAATTCCCGCATCTGCTGACGGTTGAGATCCAGCAGGTTTATTTTCTGGCTTTTGGGAGAAACGACAATGGGGGACACGGACGCGGACGTCTCAATCTGTTCGGACATAATATTCTCTGGCCTCGTTGTTACACGTTATGGCGCTGTTCAGGGATAGGTGAAAAAATTGCGCCTTCATTAAGCGATGTCAATGAAGGCGCAATATTGTACAACATCTGCGGCCTGATAACAGGCGGGAGTGACCTCCCCTACGCAGATTTTTGTAAAGCCGCTGTAACGTTTATCGCCGGGCGATTAACGGGTACGTGGGCAGATTTCGTTTTCGCCGAAGAAATAAGCGATCTCGCGGGCAGCGGATTCAGCAGAATCTGAACCGTGGGTCGCGTTTTCGGTGAAGCTGTCAGCGTAGTCAGCACGCAGTGTGCCAGCCAGTGCGTTTGCCGGGTTAGTTGCACCCATCAGGTCACGGTGACGCTGAACCGCATTTTCACCTTCCAGCACGGATACAACAACCGGGCCAGAGGTCATGAATTCAACCAGACCATCGAAGAATGGCTTGCCCTGGTGCTCAGCGTAAAAGCCTTCAGCCTGCTCTTTGCTCAGCTGCAGCATTTTTGCGCCAACGATTTTGAAGCCAGCGCTTTCAAAACGGTTATAGATAGCACCAATCACATTTTTAGCGACGGCGTTTGGCTTGATGATAGAAAAAGTACGTTCGATTGCCATGATGACCTCTGTCTTGACGTTCTGAAGAAACCGGTGGCGTCCGCCCCGGTTAAGAAACGGCGCCGATTATAGGGGCTGAGTGCGGCATTGCCTATCAGAGATCCCCAATTTGTTGAAAATTCTTGATCTGAGTCGAGGCAGGCGCGCCATAGTTATGATTTAGCGCAAAAAATCGTCAGCCCCGAGTGAAGGTGACCGAGACAAGTTGTCCCTCTTCATCCATTACCACCAGCTGATACTCGCCGGGATGATCAAGATGCAGCGACAGGCTGTTCGCCGCGTTTTGCGTCATCAATGGCTCACCATTCAGGAACCACCAGCGTTGCGTGCCCTGCCCTCCCTGCACCGCGACCGGGATCGTCAGCGTGCTATTACCCGGCAGCGGTTTAACGATTTGCCGCTCAATAACGCCGGTGACAATCAGTGGTGCGCTACTGCCCTGTTGTAATGGCGGACAATGGGTATCGACAGGCGGTAAGCGCTGCGCCCGCCGCTCCTGAGGCGGCAGCCACGCTTCCAGCGGCAGCGGCCAGACCAGCCGTTCGTGGCGGGTGGCGCCGGGGCAATCTGCTGCGACGCGCAGTCCCTGCGCATTTTGCCAGTAGCCCGCGCGTAATCCGCTGAGGCTCTCCTGACCGGGCGCCAGCAGTGTTGGCGGCAACGTATCAGAAGCGACCCAGCTTTGCCGACGCTGGCGGCAGTTTTCATCTCCGGCAGGCAACGGCTGACCACCAGGCCAGCATATGGTCGCGACCGTTACCGAGGCCGGACGTGGGTCGACCGGCACGTCACGCCTGCCGAGACGGCTCATCAGCACGCTGTTAATCTGATTCATGACTGGCACGGCAGAGGCGAAACCAAACTGCCCGGCAACCGGAGTCGCATCCGGCCGCCCCACCCAGACGCCAATCAGATAACGGGGATTGATGCCCACCGACCAGGCGTCGCGATAGCCGTAACTGGTGCCGGTTTTCCAGGCCAGCGGCACCACATCAGGTACGCTGCCATTACCGGCCGGTTGCGCTTCACCCGCCAGGATGCGCCGGATGATCCACGCCGATGCGGGTGAAAGCAGCGGTCGCTGCTGCAAGGGTTGATCGGGCGTCCAGCGCAGTGCAGCGGCATTGCCGTGACGGGCAAAGGCGCTATAAGCCGCCACAATTTCATCCATACGGGCGCCGGTGCCGCCAAGAATCAACGAAAGATTGGGTTCCGCGCCTGGCGGGAAACGTAAATTCAGACCCACATTGCGCAGACGCGCCGCAACGTTTTTCGGTCCCAGCGCCTCCAGCACCTGTACAGCCGGCAGATTCAGGGAGCGTACCAGCGCATCGCTGGCGCTGACCGGCCCGTGAAAACCGGTGTCGAAATTGCCTGGTCGGTAATCACCAAAGCGACGCGGCACATCCTGCAGCAGCGATTCGGCATGAATCAGCCCCTCATCCAGCGCCATGCCGTAAACAAAGGGTTTTAACACCGAGCCAGGCGAACGCACGCTGGCGATCATGTCCACATGCCCGAACCGACTGTCATCGGTAAAGTCAGCCGAACCGACATAGCCCCGAACCGCCATGGTGGTGTGATCGACCACCAGCATCGCCAGTGAGGTGCGCGGCGGAAGCTGGTTTTTAACGTTCAGCGCCAGGCTTTCCAGTTCGCGCTGCAGTGAAGGATCGAGCGTGGAGACAATCTTGTCGCTGGAACTGATCGACAGTAATCGCCGGGCCAGCAGCGGCGCCATCTGCGGCATCTGCCGTGGCGGCAGCCAGACCGGCTCCTGACGGATTTCCGCCACCTGCTCAGCGGACCAGATGCGGTATTCCGCCAGCCGATCCAGCACTTTATTGCGTGCCGCTTCTGCCCGCTCTGGCCAGCGATCGGGGCGAAGTCGGCTGGGTGCCTGCGGCAAAACCGCCAGCAGCGCTGCCTCGCCCGGTGTCAGCTGTGACGGGGATTTCCCCAGCCAGCTCCAGCTTGCCGCGCCCACTCCTTCCAGCGTGCCGCCAAAAGGCGCACGGTTAAGGTAGAGCGTCAGGATGTCACGTTTGGAAAGGTGCCATTCAAGCTGCAGCGCCCGCCACGCCTGGATTAGCTTGCCCCGCAGCGTACGGGGTTGCGGGTCGATAAGGCGTGCTACCTGCATGGTCAGCGTGCTGCCACCGGAAATAACGCTTTGATGGCGCAAATCCTGCCAGGCCGCACGCACCAGCGCCAGGGGATTGATGCCGGGGTGATACCAGAACCAGCGATCTTCGTAGGTGAGCAGCGCCTGCAGATAAGCCGGAGCGACCTCTTCTGGTGTGACGGGATAGCGCCAGATGCCCTTGCTGTCCGCAAAGCGCCACAGCGGCGTGCCGTCGCTGGCCACAATCACCCGCGCAGGCTGCACCTCTTTAAGCGGCAGCGGGAACAGCCGATCCAGTCCCCATGTCGCCAGCCATAACGCCAGAAAAAAAAGCGGCAGCGCGAGCCACCGCTTTTTAATGGCGCTGATGTTAATCACGCCCTGCATCACTTACTGGATATGCAGCTGCGGCGGTGTACTGCCGGTGGCGCGCCACTCCGGCACATACATCGACTCCACCTGCGGCGGTGGCATCAGATAGCGACCCGGCGTGACCGCCCGGGCCAGATAGACCAGCGTGGCGGGACGATAGGTATCCACCGCCAGGGTCGCGACGAATCGATCGTCTCGGAACTCGATGTGTTTGATATCAGCCTGCTGCATGTCACCCATGCTCTCCTTCAGCGCATCCGCACTGTCACCGAGGCTGGCGCTGCTATCCGCCAGATTCTGGTTTTCCAGCTCCAGACCAGCAGGCAGCAGATCCACCACCAGCGCATCGCTGATGCTGCGTTTCGAGGAGACCGTCAGACGAACCACCAGCAATTCACCGCTGCGCAGATTACTGAGATCGGCAGCTTTGCCATCCAGGGTGAAATATTCACGTTTTATCCCGAGCACATTACTCTCCGGCTGAGGCGCAGCCAGCGGATAACCGGTGACGTCCAGACGACCATACAGCGGCGCACTGCCCGGATTACTGATGGTTAGCCCCTGCAGCAGTTGCTCCGCGCCCAGCCCTTTATTCAGCGGTGCATCGCCCTGTAACGGAGCTGGGTTACCGGACAGCTGCGCCTGCCAGCTCCCGCCCTGCGCCTGCTGTAAGGTATGCGCAGCCAGATAAAGCGCGTTATTTTCCTGGGTCGAGAACCAGCGTTTTCCCCTGACCTCTTTGGAGAGCGACAGCAGCAGACTATTCTGCAAATCAGGCTGCAGCTTATTCTCTGCTAACAGGGCAATCATCATCCCCTCATCGCGCACCGTGCTGCCATAGTCGCCGTACCACGCTTTGTCCGAGCGGGTCAGCGTGGCACCCTGCATGATCGCAAGCGATGCGCGCTGCCCGTCACCCATCAGCTTCAGCGCGACACCCAGCTGCATCAGCGCCAGGCCGGAGCGGGCTTTCTCACGCTTTTCATACAATGCACGCAGCGCACCCAGTGGCGCGCGCTGCTGACGCGCCAGCACCAATCCGGCGTAAGCCTGCACGCTGAACTGCAGCGCGGCGTTGTCGTCACTGCTGCCGCCGCTGATCTGCGCGGGATCCTGCAAGTAGCGCAGCAGCCGTGCGTTAGCGCGATCAACCACATTATCTGGCAGCGCATAGCCCGCCTCACTGGCGCGCAGCAGGAAGTCCGTTACATAAGGCGTCAGCCAGAACTCCTCTTCACTCTGTTTATCCCACAGCCCGAAACTGCCGTTAGCCCGCTGCATGCCCGCCAGACGAGCAATGCCGGTGTCGACGGCGGCCCGTCGCGCTTCATCGCTGCTGGTTTTAATGCCCATAGCAGTTAGCTCAGCATGGCTGGTGTAAAGCGAAGGCCAGAGCCCGCTGGTAGTCTGTTCCAGACAGCCGTAGGGATAGGCATAGAGCGCACTGATATAGCTGGCGATATTCAGCGGCGGACGATTGCTCAGCGTGAGTTGTCCACTCAGGGTCTGTGCATCCAGGCCGGTCAGCGCCGCTGCCGCGATCTGCCAGGGCTGATCGGGATTGATAACGGCATCAAAGTTCAGCGTCAGGGCAGGATAAGGCGGCCGGACGCCGATTTTCCACTGCTGTTTGCTGGCCTTAACCTGTTCACCCGGCAGGTTCAGACCGGAAATCTGTACGGCAATCTCGCCATCACCAAAGCCGGTTTTCGCCGTGACCGGAATCTGCAGTGTGGTACGAGCGCCTTTGGCCAGCGTCACGCTCTGGCTGGCCGCACCGGTCAGATCGACTAAGCCACTGCTGGCCACATCCACTTTCAGAGTTTGCGGCAGATCGGTCAGGTTCGTGAGATCGAGCGCCAGTGATGCCGAGTCGCCGCTGGCAAGGAAGCGCGGCGTGGCCAGTTCGCTGATCAGCGGCGCCGCAACCACCAGTTTGCGCTCTGCCGCGCCGAAGCTATCGTCGCTCCAGGCCTGGGTCATCAGCCGCAGTTCGCCGTTAAACGCCGGGATCGGTAGCGTAATCGTCCCGTTGCCCTCTTTATCCAGCGTTACCGCCTGCAACTGTTGCGCCACGATATTCACATGCGTTACCGGCTTTTTACCGCCGCGCGTCATCGATTCATCTTCACCATCACCACCAAAACGCAGCGCCGCCAGTCGGCCTCCGCCTTCAATTAGCTGGCCAAAGACGTCGTACTGATCGACGTTGTAGCGTTTACGGCCAAAGAAAGCCTGCCACGGATCGGGCGTTTTAAAATCTGTCACGCTCAGTACGCCACTATCCACGGCTGACAGCAGCACATTCACTTTTTCAGTCAGCGGGCCGCCATCACGACTGGCATGAACTTTTACCGTCAGGCGTTGCTCAGGACGGATTTTATCGGGTGCATCCAGCGTCAGGTTTAAGCGGCGCGCTTCTGTCGCCATCGGCAGATGCAACAGCCCCACCGCGCGTTTTGGCGTTGCGCCACTGACCTTATCGCCGTCACGCACCACGATGGCACTGAAGTAGAGATCGTGACGCCGCCAGCTCTCAGCAACAGGGACATCCACTGTTGTGCCGCTCTCAGGTACAGTCAGCGGTTGCCACCAGAGCGTGCCGCTGCTCGACTCCACCATCAGGTAACCTTTACCGGCTGCCGGGGAGTCAACCTGCAGATGCACGGTGTCGCCCGGCTGGTAAGCCGCTTTGTCCAGCTTCAGTCTGACCTGATCCGGACGCAGTGCACCCGTGCCGTTGGTGTTGTCCTGCCAGTCATAACCGGCCTGGAACCGCACGCTGCTGACGATCTTCTCGCCCGCCTGCACTTCCAGCCGGTAGTGGCCCCACTCAACCGGGAAGCTGACTTTGGTGCTGCCGTCAGCCGGGATTGAGATGGCGCGTTCATCTTCCTGCAGGTCCTTGTCGCCATACTGCGACTGCCAGCCTTCGCTGTCCGAGAAGCTCCAGTAGTAGTCACGGCGCTCACGGATCAGGCGCACATCCAGCTTGTCTGCCGCCAGTTTCTTGCCCTGACTGTTGGCATAGACAATATCGAATTCGGCCAGGCTCTCTTCCGGCACGGTAGGCTCATCGTGATAGCTGTCACTGCGGTAGTCATAAATGGCCTTGTTACCGAACAGCGGCCGGATACCCGGCAGAGCTTCTGCAGGCCAGATGGCCTGGGTAGCGCGTCGGGTGACCGGACGTCCACCGGTCTCCAGCAGGCTGGCCTGCAGGATCAGGTTGAGCGGAGAGTGCAGCTGATCCCACTGACTCTCTACCGAAAGCTGCGCTTTACCGCTGGCGTCGAGTTTGAGATCGACCTCATCCAGCGTGCGCTTTAGCCCCTCTTCGGTAATGTCACCAAACTGGTAGCCCGGCAGTGCAGCCACCGCTTCGCGTGCCGGTCGCAGATAGAGTTGTCCCTGTAACGTGTTACCCGCCGCCGGTGCGCCAAAGAGATAACGCCCCTCAATACCAAACTCAACGGGGGCATCAGCAGGCTGCGGCTGAGGGTCATTTTTCAGGGTTAACGCCATACGCTCCGGCAGAAAATCCTCGACGTGGAACGTCCATTCACGCTTGAGGTTATCGCCGGTATTGAGTCGCAGTATCCAGTTGCCGGTCATGGCAGATTCGGGCAGTGTCAGGCGCTGCTGGTAGAGGCCCGCCTCAGGCTGCCAGACAAAGGTTCGCATCACCTGGCCATCGGGCTGCACCAGTTCTGCTTTTATCGGCTGAACGGGCAACGGATGTCCGTCGGCATCACGCAGCAGCGCATTGACGATGACGATTTCGCCTGGGCGATAGATATCGCGCGGCCCAAAGACAAACAGCTGTTTGTCATAACCCTGCGGTCCGGCAACCGGAAACTCCGCGAGATCCAGCGCCGGACGCGACAGGTCAATCATTGAGGTCTGTTCACCCTGCACGGCCAGCAGGATCCTGCCTTTTTCATCCGCCCTGAGGCGCAGATGGCCGGTGTTGTCACTGGTGCCGCTTTGCAGCACCTGCCCTTTGGCATCCAGCAACCTGACGCTGACGCCGGAAAGTGGCTGGCCGTTTGCCAGGCTCTGGGCAAACAGTTCAAATTGAGTCGGGAAGCGATGCAGTGAGAGGCCAATGTCGCTCAGGGTGAAAAGTGTAGCGGGCTGGCTGTAGCGATACGTTCCGGCCTGCTTCATCACCGCCAGATAGACGCCCGGCTGCTGAAGCGCGGTAATGTCACTCATCGGCAACTGCAATTTTTCACGGGTGTTGCGCGCCGGATTAAGCTCGAAGCGACCGGAGTAGACCAGCTGGCTGCTTTTCAACAGATCCTGTGACTGCCAGCTGGAGAGGTTATTGCCGTAATTCCACTGCGAGAGAAACTCTGCCAGGCCGGCATTCTTAATGCGGAAGAAATCGACATCGACCTGGTTCACATTCAGCGCCAGCACCGGCAGTCCCTGCGTGATACGCAGCGGCAGCAGTGAACCGCGACTGGCAAACCCCACCATCGGCTGGATATCACTGGTGGCGATTTTCTGGCTGTAATCGGCGGCAAGCGTTTCACCGCTGGCCGCGCGCAATCCTGCATCCACCGTGACGGTGAAGTGACGTGAGGGTTCAGGATGACGGAAGCGCAACGTTTTGCGGTTAGCGGAAAGCTCCCAGCCGCCATCCACCCGGCCCTGTTTATCGTCAGTCAGCCTGACTTTTTGCGCGATATCCTGTTTATCATCCAGCGGCTGACTGAAGGTTAAGACCAGCGCAGCGGCACCGTCGATCTGCAGTTCTGAGAGATCGATAATGGTCAGCGGTTTGCTGACCTGAGCCGTTGAGGGTGCCTCTGCCGCCTGAAGAGGCAAAACAGGTAATAGAGTTGCTGACAGCAGCGAGCCACCGATCAGCATGCTGAGCAGCAGCCGGGTGTTGCGTTTCTTCATGGTAGTTCCTTCACCGGGACGCAGGGAGTGTCGTTTGATTACGCCGCGTAATTTCATATCAATGCTCGCATTTAATCAACGCTTCTCTTGAGATGGTGCGCACATTCCCTGACACTGGTATGACAGATTGCTGAGATGAGGTTGTTATGACGACGCCACTGTTTGTGTCCGCCGACTGGTTACAAGAGCACTACAACGATGAACGCCTTCAGGTACTGGATGCACGTTTGTTGCCACCCGGAATGGAAGCGGTTCGCGATATCCAGGCTGAGTATCTGGCGGGTCATTTACCTGACGCCCCTTACTTTGATATTGAAGCCCTTTCCGATCACACCAGCCCTTATCCACATATGCTGCCGCGTGCCGAGACCTTTGCCGTCGCGATGCGCGAGCTGGGCATCAGCAGTGATAAACATCTGGTCGTTTATGACGAAGGCAATCTCTTTTCCGCACCCCGCGCCTGGTGGATGCTGAAGACCTTTGGTGTGGCTCAGGTGTCGATTCTGGCCGGGGGATTGCAGGGCTGGAAAGCGGCCGGTTTTGCGCTGGCAAGCGGCGAAGTGAATCTGCCGGAAGGTGAGTTTGAAGCCCACGCGGATGAAAGCCGGGTGAAACGCCTGACGGATGTGCTGCTGATCAGCCATGAAGGCGGCGCGCAGATTGTTGATGCCCGTGCTGCCAATCGTTTTAACGCTGAAGTGGACGAACCGCGTCCCGGCCTGCATCGCGGCCATATTCCCAACAGCCTGAACGTGCCGTGGAATATGCTGGTTGAGCAGGGAACACTCAAGCCGGAAGCGGAACTGCGCAGAATTTTTGCTGACGCAGGTGTCGATATTTCCCAGCCAGTGGTCGCCAGCTGTGGCTCAGGCGTAACGGCGGTGGTGTTGATTCTGGCGCTGACCGCGCTGGGCGCACGGGATGCCACGCTGTATGACGGATCCTGGGGCGAATGGGGCAGCCGGGACGACCTGCCTATTGCGAAATAAAAAACAGGCGGCTCATGAGCCGCCTGTTTGTATTGAGTGCGTCAGATAATCCGCTCACTGCCCTTGAAGTCGCGCAGGAAACTGCCCCAGCGACGTTCATAGAAGGGGGGGATGTGCGCGGTAAAGAAGTGGCTGATGCCGCGATCGTTCGGCATCACTTCACAGATATCCACTGGCGCATCGTCTGGCAGCGTATCCGTTGCCACACTGCCCGCCGCCTGGATGATCGCTTCAATGTTGCTGTCCGCTTCAATGCCAATCAGTAAATTAGGTGCTTCGTCTGCCCGTTCACGAATGCTGGCAATAAATGCCCGACGCACCTGCTTATGCTTCGTGAAGAGCTGAGTCAGCGAGTCGATCATCTGTGCAGGCGGTTCAGCCACCTCAGAGAGCAGCAGTGACTGCCCGCCTTCCAGCACAGTCTGCTGACTTAGCGCACTGCCCTCTTCCGCCAGCAGATGCGTGATCTCCGCTGCAGTGAACTCTTTACCGGAAGGCAGTTTAGGATTGAGAAACAGCGTCTCGCCACGCGTCATCTCAAACAACGTCCGTACCGGCAGACGCAACCAGGACTGCTCACCGCTTACTGCTTCACTCATCGCCTCTTCTGACGTGAAAAAAGGAATAATGCTGCTGCCATCCTCTTTTTCCCAGTGCTGGAGATCAACGGGCGTGCTGGCATCAAACTGTTGCGTGGTACTTTCGCCCGGAACAAAGACGTCAGATTCCAGCAGCAACTGGAAAAACTCGGGCCGATGGGCAGGCTCAGTCGCCGCCAGCTTCAGCACCTCTTCAAGACGGTTCATAGTTTCCCTCTGAACAGCGGCAGCATCAGCCACCGCTGAGATCGGCTTATTTCAGTAACAGATTGGCGAGGGTACGCACGCCCAGACCTGTTGCACCTGCCGCCCACTGATCAACGGCGCCTTTGCGATAGGTCGCAGAGCAGTCGATGTGCAGCCAGCCCTGCTGATAGTTGCTGACGAAGTGTGACAGGAACGCTGCCGCGCTGCTGGCACCGGCCGCATGAGACGGACTGGCGATGTTATTAAGATCGGCAAAGTTAGACGGCAGATGGCTGCGATGGAATTCGGCCAGCGGCAGACGCCAGAAAGGTTCGTTCTCACTCACTGCGCTGCCCATCAGCGACTGCGCCATCACCTCATCAAAGGTGAACAGCGCATGGTAATCGTTGCCCAGCGCCGTTTTAGCCGCGCCGGTCAGCGTTGCGGCGTCAATGATCATCGTCGGGTTCTGCTCGCTGGCGTCGATCAAACCGTCGGCCAGCACCAGGCGGCCTTCCGCGTCGGTGTTCATCACTTCCACCGATTTGCCGTTGCGATAGCGAATAATGTCGCCCAGCTTGAAGGCGTTGCTGCTGACCATATTATCGGCGCAGCAGAGGTAGAGTTTGACGCGCTTGTTAAGACCGCGAGAAATCGCCATCGCCAGCGCGCCAGTCACCGTCGCCGCGCCGCCCATGTCAGACTTCATCGAGTCCATAAAGCTGCTCTGCTTCAGGCTGTAGCCGCCGGTATCAAAGGTAATGCCTTTACCGACCAGGCAGGCGTAAACCGGCGCATTCTCGTCGCCGGTCGGGTTGTAGTCGAGCGCCAGATAGACCGGCGGACGATTTGAACCGCGTCCCACAGTATGCAGGCCCATATAACCCTGCACCCGCAGTTCATCGCCTTTGGTAATACGATAGCTGACGGCGTCACCGCCCACTTCACTGATCAGATCGACGGCATTGTGCGCCAGCTGCTCCGGCCCCAGATCTTCTGCGGGCAGGTTAATGACGTTGCGCACCCAGTCGATGATTTTCAGACGGCGATCAAACTCCGCCTGCTCATGTTCGCCCAGTTCAGGCCAGTCAACCTGACGCTGGCCTTTCGGGCCACGGAAGCCCTGCCAGAATGCCCAGCACTGCTCAAGGTGCCAGCCTTCGCCGGTCAGCGCCACATGGCGGATGCCCTGGCCATCGATTTTATGGGCCGCACGCTGAATGGTATTCAGCGCATCTGCGCCGGTCAGGTGCAGTGTCATGCCGCTGTCGTTGCTGCTGAGAATCGCTTTTTCGCCCCAGCGCGCATCGGCGGGCTGGCTGCTAAGCGTAATGTTCATCGGTTGTGTGGTCATCGAAAAGCTCCGTAATCGTTATCTGTTTCATCCAGCCTGATTGTTATAACGGCTTTAATAAGATGTTAAATGTAATTCACAGAGAGACCTGATAACAGATTCCGCCGGGCGTTGCCAGCGAAGTGCCCATATTGGCGCAGTTTCCGGACTATCGCCGGGTATCAGGATTTCATTAAGGCCCGCAGACGGGTCACTGACTTCTGCACCAGTGCAATGGCGTAGTCGATCTCTTCTTCGGTCGTGAAGCGTCCCAGCGAGAAGCGAAGCGAACTGTGCGCCAGTTCTTCACTCAGGCCCAGCGCGCGCAGGACATAGGAAGGCTCCAGGCTGGCGGAGGTACAGGCCGAACCGGAAGAGAGCGCCAGGTCTTTCAGCGCCATGATCAGTGATTCACCCTCAACATCAGCGAAACTGAGGTTAAGAATATTCGGTGCACTCTGCTGCAGATCGCCATTAAGGGTAACGTCCGGCAGTGCGCTGATGCCCTGCCACAGGCGATCGCGTAGCGCCTGAATCCGCGCCATTTCAGTTTCGCGCTCTTCGGCGGCAATACGATAGGCTTCACCCATGCCGACAATCTGATGCACCGGCAAGGTCCCGGAGCGCATTCCGCGTTCATGTCCGCCGCCGTGGATCTGCGCAGCGATCTGCACGCGCGGTTTACGCCGTACATAGAGCGCGCCGATGCCTTTCGGGCCATAAAGCTTGTGGGCAGAAAACGACATCAAATCGACCGGTAACTGGCTGAGATCGATGGGCAATTTGCCAACGCTCTGGGTGCCATCAACATGGAACAGAATCTCACGCTCACGGCAAATTTCACCAAAGGCGGCAATATCCTGAATCACCCCGGTTTCATTGTTCACATGCATCAGAGTGACCAGAATCGTGTCGTCGCGCAGCGCCGCACGTAACTGGTCAGGCGAGATAATGCCATTGGTTGCTGGCGTCAGATACGTGACAGCAAAGCCTTCACGCTCCAGCTGCTGGCAGCTGTCGAGCACCGCTTTATGTTCGGTCTGGCTGGTGATGATATGTTTGCCGCGTGCCTGGTGGGCATGGGCAGCGCCTTTGATCGCGAGGTTATCGGATTCGGTGGCGCCAGAGGTAAAGACGATTTCGCGGGGATCGGCGTTGACCAGTTCGGCGATCTGATTACGGGCAACATCAACCGCTTCTTCAGACTGCCAGCCAAAACGGTGCGATCGCGAGGCCGGATTACCGAACGTGCCATCCAGCGTCAGAAACTGCATCATTTTGCTGGCTACACGCGGATCGGCCGGTGTGGTGGCGGCATAATCCAGGTAAATCGGTAATTTCATTGCGCTACAGCTCCGTATAAAAAATCATACGTCTTTATAGCAGATTCGGCCCTGACCGCGTTAGCAGTAAGGGCCGCAACAGCGGGGATCAGGAGGCGCGTTGGTTAACGTTAATTCCCTGAGAACGCGGGCTCTGGAAGCGACGATTATCAATTGCATTCTGACGATCGGCCACATCCAGAATCTCCTGATTATTCACCAGCTCAGCCAGCGTAATATTGTTCAGGAATTCACTGATGCGCACGCTCAGATCGCGCCACAGCACGTGAGTCAGGCAGCGCTCGCCACCCTGACAACCTTCTTTACCCTGGCATTTGGTCGCATCAACAGACTCATCCACGGCGGTAATCACTTCACCGACAGAAATGGTGCTGGATTCTTTACCTAACAGATAACCGCCACCCGGACCACGCACGCTCGAGACCAGACCATTTTTACGCAGTCGGGAGAATAACTGCTCCAGATAGGAGAGCGAGATGCCCTGACGCTCGGAAATATCCGCCAGCGGGACCGGACCTTCATGGGAGTGAAGGGCAACGTCCAGCATTGCAGTAACGGCATAACGTCCTTTGGATGTCAGTCTCATAGCGTGTGACCTCAATAGCGTCCGGTTATCGGAGGATTAGCAACAGATGCGCTGAAGTCTGCCATTCCCGAGTAATTTGGTCAACTATTTAACCTGGTAAATTAGTCAGGTATTTAACCTGGTAATTTACTCAACTATTATCTGCTTCTTTTTTCTCGTTTTTACGCTTTTCAAACGATGAAAGCATGCCACGCAGGATGTTGAGTTCATCACGTTCCGGGCGTGCGCGGGTGTATAAACGACGCAGTTTACTCATCACCTGACCCGGATTAGCTTCACGGATAAAACCGCTGTTCAGCATCATCTGCTCCATATGCTGATAGAAGCGTTCAAGGTCATCCACCAGCGGATAAGGGGATTCTTCATACTTCGGTGCCGGGCTGGCCTGCTCCTGCGACTGCAACCACGCCATGCGCACTTCATAGGCAATAATCTGCACCGCCATCGCCAGGTTCAGCGAACTGTATTCCGGGTTAGCCTGAATCGCGACGTGATAATGGCACTTCTGCAACTCTTCATTGGTCAGGCCAACACGTTCACGACCAAACACCAGCGCAACAGGTGCCTGCTGGCCCTCTTCCACGCTTTTCACGCCACATTCACGTGCATCCAGCATCGGCCAGGGCAGCGAGCGGGAACGGGCGCTGGTCCCAACAACCAGACTGCATCCGGCGATCGCCTCATCCAGCGAGTCGACAATTTTAGCTTCGCCGATAACGTCACTGGCACCGGCGGCCAGGGAGATAGCCTGTGAATCAGGTTTGACCAGCGGATTAACCAGATAGAGGTTAGTTAAGCCCATGGTTTTCATGGCGCGCGCAACGGAGCCCATGTTACCGGTGTGAGACGTCTCAACCAGCACGATACGAATATTTTGCAACATGATTAGGGATACTCAGAAACGGGTCAGTAAAATCAGTAGGGCGAATATTAACATAAAGCAGGACATTTACCGAACACACTGCTATACTCCGCGCCGTTTTCCCCGTTCTTTAACATCCAGCGAGAGATACCGATGCATCCAATGCTCAACATTGCCGTGCGCGCAGCGCGCAAGGCCGGAAATTTAATTGCCAAATATTATGAAACCCCGGACGCCGTCGAAGCCAGCCAGAAAGGCAGCAACGACTTCGTAACGAATGTTGACCGCGAAGCAGAACGCCTGATTATCGAAATTATTCGTAAATCTTACCCGAAACACACCATCATCACTGAAGAAAGCGGTGAGCTGGCGGGCGAAGATCAGGATGTTCAATGGGTTATCGATCCGCTGGATGGCACCTCTAACTTCATCAAACGTTTACCTCACTTTGCTGTTTCGATCGCTGTGCGCATCAAAGGCCGCACTGAAGTCGCCGTTGTTTACGATCCTATGCGCAATGAACTGTTCACCTCTTCACGTGGTCAGGGCGCGCAGCTGAATGGCTACCGTCTGCGTGGCAGCACGGCACGCGATCTGGATGGCACCGTTCTGGCAACCGGCTTCCCGTTCAAAATGAAGCAGCACGCGCCTGCTTACATGAACATCATGACCAAACTCTTTACCCAGTGTGCTGATTTCCGTCGCACCGGTTCTGCTGCGCTGGATCTGGCTTATGTCGCTGCCGGTCGCGTCGATGGCTATTTTGAGATTGGCCTGAAGCCATGGGATTTTGCCGCGGGCGAACTGCTGGTGCGTGAAGCGGGCGGTCTGGTCACTGACTTCACCGGTAACCACGGCTATCTGCTGTCAGGTAACCTGGTCGCGGGTAACCCACGTGTCGTGAAATCGATGCTGTCGAATATGCGTGATGAGCTGAGCGAAGCGTTAAAACGCTAAGTTTCAGTACAGAAAAAGGCGGCTTCTCAGCCGCCTTTTTTGTTGCCTGTTATTCAGTGATGATTAACGACGTTCGTGTGCCAGCACCTGACGAGGCTGTGTACGACGACCGACCATACCCATCACACCGGCCAGTACGGCTTCGATGATCAGCAGAATCAGTGCATACCAGCTTGCTTTAGCGGTTGCAGCCGCGGCTTTCTCACCGGCTTCACGCGCTTTCTGTTCAGCCTGCTGTTTCAGTTCCTGGTATTTCTGAACGGCCTGCTGATAGTTCTGCTCAGTTTTAGCGACAATCTGATCCACTTCCTGATCGCTTTTACCGGTACGCGCTTTAATAATATTTTTCAGCGCATCACGGTCGGCTGCCTGCAGAGTATCTGAATGACGATCCATCACACCTTTTACCCAGTTAGTCAGATCAGTATCAGCTGTCTGCGGATGATTCGCGGTGTTGCTAGCCTGGTTTTCTGCATTCTGCGCTTCTTTATTTGCGTCCTGCTTCAAATTCTCGGGTTGTAATTCCGGTTTGCCTGTCTGGCGTAATGTCGTTTCCAGTTCGTTCTGCAGGTTATCTAAATTAATATTATTCTCCTGCAGCTTTTGTTTTGCCATTTGAGTAACCGAAGGCGCTGCAGCGGAAATACCACTACCGAGTGCCTGGAAACCTGAACCCACAATATTCATCGCGCCGCCTAATACACTGGTCGCCAGTGCAATAGCCAGGTAAATAGTGAAAATTGTGCTAAGGCCAAACATCAATAAACCGTGCAGGGCCCCTTCGCGCTGAGCCAGTCGCCCGGCAACATAACTCCCTGCCGCCATCGCAACCAGCATTTCAATGGCTGTCCAGACCAGTGCGCCAGTACCCAGGCCGTCGAGAGGATTCTGTTCTTTCATCGGATCAATGATGGTGGCACCAATGGCTGTTCCCAGCAATGTCAGAATGATATGAACGATTAAGGCACAAATAACACCGGCAAAAACGGCGCTCCAGGAAATACGCTTTAACGGTAATCCTGCAGGTCCGGTCGCCAGCGTTTCGGTGTAGCCATTATTAATACGGGTATCAGCCATGAAATATACTCCTCGCAATAAACAGAAAGCTGTCTTGATCTTTTATCATGCCGACGGCGGAATGCCGTTTTGGTATTAACAGCGTAGACAGGGAATAGTGATTTCACCACTGAACTACTCAGATAAAAAATTAAAGTGATGAAGCCTCAGATAATTAGCGAGGTAAAGATAACAGCGGAAATTTTATTCCCGCTGCGCTTTTAGTCAGAAAGGTCGAATTCCGCCGCCCAACGTTAACCGGGCAGACTGCCATAATGCAATACCCACTACGATTAATATCAGGCTACCGGTCAAAGCCAGGATGGGAATCAGAAGTCGCATGATGCCAGCACCAGCACCAGGCTGTGCCAGCCGCTGTGCTACCGAGCGCGCCTGTTGCACCAGCAAACCAATAGCGGAAATAGTCAGAGCCGTGCCCAGTGCCATTACCGCAGCAGAGAGAATGCCCCAGCCATAAACACCAATCACTTTGGCGAACAGCAGCATCATAATCGCGCCAGAACAGGGACGTAAGCCCATCGACACCACAACCAGCATCTGAGTTTTCCAGCTGACGTTGCCATTCATCTGCTGCGGCGTCGGCAGATGTGCGTGGCCGCATCCGCAATGCTCGTCATGCTGATGCTGCGGCTGGAAAGCACGAAATACCGGAGCGGGTCGTGGGCGCAACGCCAGCCACAGCGCACGCAGCGCCCGATACCCGATCATCACACCCAGCCCGATCACCAGCAGATAACTGCCCTTTTCAAGCCAGAAACTGCTGAGATGCAGCTGGCGCGACGACGTTTTCAGCAGCACCAGCATCACCGTGACCAGCACAATCGCGACCGATCCCTGCAGCAGTGAGGCAAGCAGCGTCAGCCTGATACTGGTTCTGACGCGGCTCGGATGGGTCGCCAGAAAGGTCGCGATCACCACTTTTCCGTGGCCCGGTCCCAGCGCGTGCAGCACGCCATAGATCAGGCTGAATATCACCAGCGATATGCCTGCCTGGTGTGGCTGCTCCGCGACCTGCTGTAACAGCTGAGTCATCTGCCGGTGCAAATCTTTCTGCCACAATACACTCTGAAGCAGAATCTGCGACCAGTAAAGCCAGACCAGCAGTGCGCCGCCAGAGAAGAGTCCTGCTATCATCCAGAGTGGCCAGAGTCGGGTGGCCCTGGAAGGCGTGGAGATTATTGACATGTCAGTACCACCGTTTGTGCGAACTGGCGGCCTAAATCCATCTCTTCAGCCGGGGCATCCGCTTTGTCCAGCGACAGCGCATACTGTTTCAGTGAGTCGTTGGGTTTGGGCGTATTGAGGGTAAACCGGCAACGCGTCTGCAGTGCAGGCGGCAGCGTTAAAGCACCGGGATTGTCGTAAAACATATCGACGAAATAGGTGGGATCAAAAGTCAGGATCTCAAAGCGCTGTCCGGTCAGCTTCGGGGGTTCCGCCAGCGGCAGAATAAATTCCAGCACCGCTTTGTGGCCGTTTCGCGAAAGGTTATATTCCGTTGGCAGATTCAAAAACTTTACCCGCTGTTGGTTGTGCCAGATTTCTGAGAAGTAGTGCTGGCCCAGCACGTTTGCCATCACACCCGCTGCCAGCTTTTTCCACACTACAGTGCCAGGTTTCGCGTCGCCCGCGTCATACAGCAGATCAGCGGAGGTAATCTCATCCATGGTCCAGGTCATCTTCAACCCGGTAAAGGTGTCATCCTTCACCACCAGTTCCGTTTTCATATCAATGAAGCTGTGAGGGTGTGCCAGCACAGCCGGACTTAATACCATTAACAGAGCAAAGAGTGCGCGTTTCATAATGTTATAAAGTAACGTTCCCGACGAAAAGAATCTGTAAGTAACAAAATTTTGTGACCCGCCTTAAACCTCTGGCAAATAAACCGCGTAAACCGCGCAGGCGCTGAACGGGTTGACTATTCTTAGCTCAAAATAGCCTGCTGGAAATCTGATTGATGAGTTCTGCTACCCCTTTGGCACCACTCTTCTCCCGTTCACAGCGTCAGTGCCATCTTTTATTGCTGCTGTTTCTGCCGACACCTTTGCTTACGCTTGAAAAAGTCTGCCAGCTGAATGGCGTCGATCCTGACGTTGCCCGACAGGATATCGCGGATGTGGGCCATGAGATACAGCGATATCACCAGCTGGAATTGCATCAGATGGTAGATGGCAGCTTTCGTCTTCATGGAACTGAGCTGGATCGGCGCCTCTGTCTGCTGCATAACCTGCGACGCAGTCTGCGTTTATCGCAGGACTTCGTCTGCGAACATTTTGCCGCGCCTCTGCGTCAGCGCCTGAAAGTCATGAAGATTGAGAAAGCGCTGTGGGATGAGACCAATTTACAGGCACTGATTCAGCACTGTAGCCTGCGCCTGAAGCGTGACTTCAGCGAACGTGACCGGCTGTTTCTGCAGATATTCATGAAGTATGGCTTGTGCCAGCGTCAGCCGGTGCTGTTCAGTGAGGCGCAATGTCTCTGGCTGCAGCAGAAGCCTGAGCGGCAGGCCGCTGAGGATGTGATCTACCACTGGCGCAAACGCTGCCATATTGCTCCGCCCGTCAGTGAAGCGGATTTCTGGACGCTGCTGTTCAGCCAGATACATACGCCGGTCGTGGACGCGATTGCGCATCCTGCTGAACAGCAGTTAATGAAAGCGACTCAGCAACTGATTGATGATTTTGAAGCCTGTGCCGGGATTACCTTTGCTGACCGCAATGAACTGCTGCACCAGCTCTATCCGCATCTGGCGCAGGCGCTGGATCGTACCCATTTCAATATCGGTATCGACAATAGCGTGGCACTGGATGTCAGCCGCCTCTATCCGCGTCTGCTTCGCACCACTCAGCAGGCACTGCAGGCTTTTGAGCAGCACTACCGCATCGCTTTTACACCGGAAGAGGTGAGTTTAATTACCATTATTTTCGGCGCCTGGCTGATGCAGGAGAGTGCGCTGCAGGAAAAGCAGGTGCTGATCCTGACCGGCGACGACGCCGATCTGGAACAGGATGTAGAACAGCAGATTCGTGAGATCACGCTGCTGCCAATTAATATTACCTATCAGGACGTGAAACTGTTTCAGCGGGAGGGCGCGCCACGTGATGTCGACATCATCATTTCGCCCTACCCGACCTCGTTGCCACTCTACTCTCCGCCGCTGGTGCATGCGGAACTGCCGCTGACGTTACACCATCAGCAGCGTATTCGTTATTTACTGGAGTTGTAGCCGGGCCGCAGAAACAGCGCGGGCAGTGCCACCAGTGCCATCACCCAGAACAGATGCCCCTGCAGATGGGCGAACAGCACGCCGCAGATCATCGTCATTATCGCAATGCCACCGCCCATCGCCAGCGCGGAATAGAGCGACTGCAGTCGGATGACTTCCGCCCCCTGACGCGCGGCGATAAATCGCATCGCTGCAAGATGGCAGACGGTGAAGCTGCCACAGTGGAGAATTTGCGCCACAATCAGCAGCGGCAGCGCCGTTGTCGCCCCCATCAGACCCCAGCGAATTAGCGCGCAGATGCCCGAAAGCAGCAGCAGATCGCGCGCGCTCCAGCGGCGGAACAGCCGGTTGCTCATGGCAAAGACGACAATCTCTGCCACCACGCCCAGCGACCAGAGATAGCCCACCGTCGAGGCGGAATAGCCGCTCTCCTGCCACCAGATAGCACTGAAGCCATAATAGGCAGCGTGTGCACCCTGCAGCAGTGTCACGCAGAGCATGAATCGCCATACCGCGTTCTCACGCAGCAACGCCCGCCACTCCTGCCATCCACCGCCCGCAGGGCCCTGTCGCTCATGGCCCTGCGGTTGTGTGACGGGTGTCAGCATCATGCCCGCCAGCATAGAAATGACGCCAATGGATAACAGCATCAGAATTGCGTTTGAGGACCAGGCGCTGACCAGCACGCCGGTTAACGCCGAGCTGATGACAAAGGCCAGCGAGCCCCACAGCCTGACCGGCCCGTATGCCAGCCCAATCTGCTGTGTCCAGGTGGCGGCCAGCGCATCGCTGAGCGGAACCAGCGGTGAAAAAAAGAGGTTAAAGCCAATCATCACGGTAAGCAGCCACATCCACTGCTCGCCCACCCAGAAACCGGCGGCGAACAGACAGGTCATCAGCGCCAGCAGGCGCAGCGCCGTAATCAACCGTGATGGATTTTTGACCTGAGAAGCGATAAGCAGACTGCCGACAAAGCGCGCGACCATGCCACACCCGAGCAGCAGGCCAATCTTTTCAGCATCCAGGCCGGTACCTTTCAGCCACACGCCCCAGAATGGCAGATAGATGCCGTAACAGAAGAAGTAAGTGAAGTAGCCCAATCCGAGCCATCTGGCGGAGCCGATTGCCATATTCCCTCCAGTAAGTTTGCTGCCAGGCAGCATAAACAGGCGTTACTCTGGCAGAGCACTGCGGAGCAGGCAATAAAAAAGGATGGCAATTGCCATCCTTTTTGTGCTGTCTTACAACAGGTTAGCGATTAAGCGTAGACCGGCAGACGGCTGCAGATATCCAGGACTTTCTTTTTGGTCCGCTCAATGGTGGCTTCGTCATTGACGTTATCCAGTACATCAGCGATCCAGCCAGCCAGCTCACGCACGTCTGCTTCGTTGAAGCCACGACGCGTAACGGCAGGTGTGCCGATACGGATACCCGACGTCACAAACGGGCTTTTCGGGTCGTTCGGTACGCTGTTCTTGTTAACCGTGATGTTGGCACGGCCCAGCGCGGCATCCGCTTCTTTACCGGTCAGGTTTTTGCTCACCAGATCGATCAGGAACAGATGGTTATAGGTGCCACCGGAAACGATGTCATAGCCACGCTCAATCAGCACTTCAACCATCGCTTTGGCATTTTTTGCCACCTGCTGCTGGTAGGTTTTGAACTCCGGCTCCATCGCCTCTTTGAAGGCAACCGCTTTACCCGCGATAACGTGCATCAGAGGACCGCCCTGGCCGCCAGGGAAGACAGCAGAGTTCAGTTTCTTGTAGAAATCTTCGTCGCCGTTTTTAGCCAGAATGATACCACCGCGCGGACCCGCCAGCGTTTTGTGGGTGGTGGAGGTCACGACGTGCGCATGGGGAATCGGGCTTGGATAAACGTCTGCGGCAATCAGGCCGGCAACGTGGGCCATATCGACAAACAGCCAGGCACCCACGCTATCCGCGATTTCACGCATTTTCGCCCAGTCGCAGACGCCAGAGTAAGCTGAGAAGCCGCCAACGATCATTTTTGGCTTGTGGGTTTTCGCCAGTTCAGCCAGCTCGTCGTAATTGATTTTTCCGGTCTCATCGATACCGTAAGCAACCACGTTATAGAGTTTGCCAGACAGGTTAACCGGTGAGCCGTGAGTCAGGTGTCCACCGTGCGCCAGGTTCATCCCGAGGATGGTATCGCCCGGCTGCAGCAGCGCCGTATAAACAGCGAAGTTAGCCTGAGACCCTGAGTGTGGCTGCACGTTAGCGTAATCAGCACCAAACAGCGCTTTTGCGCGGTCAATCGCCAGCTGCTCAACGATATCAACGTACTCACAGCCGCCGTAGTAACGTTTGCCCGGATAGCCTTCAGCGTATTTATTGGTGAGCTGAGAACCCTGTGCCTGCATAACACGCGGGCTGGTGTAGTTTTCAGAAGCAATCAGTTCAATGTGCTCTTCCTGACGCACTGTCTCCTGCTCCATTGCCTGCCACAACTCGGCATCGTAATCGGCAATGTTCATATCACGCTTTAACATCCGGATCTCCTGACTCAGCTAACTTTCTGACGGTATTTACCCCCCTTCAGGGGCGAAGGCCAACAGTGTAAACCGTTTTAACAGGTGAAGGTAGGGTGAACCGCCTCTTTTTACGCAAACGATTGGCTGGCGACTGGCAGCGCTTTTTTACACCTTTTTAGCCTGTTCAGCCGTCACATTTTTTCTCAACGATGTGACGGCGGCGTCTGTTGATGCACCAAAAAGTTGCCACATGGGGAGCCAGAAAGTTTCCCGGGTTATTTACACCACAGGCAAGGCGGCTATAACATGCATTTAAAATACATGTTTAATAAGAGGCCATTGATATGCTTGATGCACACACCATCGCCACCGTTAAATCGACGCTGCCTGCCATAGCCGCCTGCGGTCCAAAGCTTACCGCACACTTCTATGACCGTATGCTGTCGCACCACCCTGAACTCAAAAACGTCTTCAATATGAATAACCAGCGCAATGGCGATCAGCGCGAAGCGTTGTTCAACGCTATCTGCGCCTATGGCGCGAATCTGGAGAATCTGGCCGTGCTGCTGCCTGCGGTAGAAAAAATCGCGCAGAAACACACCAGCCTGAATATTCAGCCTGCCCAATACGCCATCGTCGGTGAAAATCTGCTGGCGACCATCAAAGAATTGCTGAATCCCGGTGACGAGGCGCTGGCTGCGTGGGGCCAGGCCTATGGCGTCCTGGCGGATGTGTTCATCAATCGGGAAGAAGAGATCTATAGGGCCACAGCGCAGCAAACCGGCGGCTGGCGCGGCACCCGAGCGTTTCGCATCAGCGCAGTTGAGCAGCAGAGCGAGGTCATTAAAAGCTTTACCTTCACGCCGGTGGATGGCGGCCCGGTAGCCGCTTTTAAGCCGGGTCAGTATCTGACAGTACACCTGCAGCCTGCCAGCTTCGAGCATCACCAGATTCGTCAGTATTCACTGATGCATCTCAGCAACGGTAAAGCGTATCGTATTGCGGTGAAACGCGAAGCGCAGGGCACGGTCTCCGGCTGGCTGCATCAGCATGGCAAAGTGGGCGATGAGCTGATGCTCGCCGCACCGCACGGCGACTTCTTCCTGGAGGTCGATTCTGGCACGCCAGTCGCGCTCATCTCTGCGGGCGTGGGCCAGACGCCGATGCTGGCGATGCTGCATTCACTGGCAGCCAGTGAACATCGCGCGCCGGTCAGCTGGCTGCACGCCGCAGAGAACGGCAAACAGCATGCGTTTGGCGAGGAAGTCGGTGCCACTGGCGCGCAGCTCGCCGATTTCATCAGCGAGGTCTGGTATCGCGATCCCGCTGCTGAAGATGCAGGTCGCTATGACACGCAGGGGCTGATGGATATCAGCAAAATGGCTGCACGGTTAGCGTCATCCGATACCCACTTCTATCTCTGTGGACCGCTACCCTTTATGCAGCATGTGGTGGCGCAACTGCGCGATGCCCGCGTGGCAGATGCACGCATTCATTACGAACTTTTTGGCCCGCACAAAGGGATGTAAATCTGCTACTAAGTTCAGGCAGCAACAGACAACTTCAAAGCGAAGGGAACTCGGGCAGAAGAGGAAAGCGTCCCGCGCCATGGACAAAAACGCCGGGAGCGTTTTTGAACAACGCAAAGCGTTGGCCCGGCAACGGGCGCACCTCAGGGACGAGGTGCGTACTAAAAACGCCGGGAGCGTTTTTGAACAATGCAACGCGTTGGCCCGTTTACGGGCGCACCTCAGGGACGAGGTGCGTAATCGCGCGGGCCGAGCGTGCCATGGATGGCGGGTTTTGCGTCTTTCCGATCTGACCGGGTTCTCTGAGCTGGCTTGATCTCACAGTAGACCTCATCCGATTTCCAGGTATAAAAAAGCCCGCAACGCGGGCCTTTTTATACTGATTAATCGCTGATAAAAAGACGATCAGATCGCCTCTTCATCCTCTTCACCCGTACGGATACGCACCACGCGCGCCACGTCGAAGACAAAGATTTTACCGTCACCGATTTTGCCGGTCTGCGCGGTGCGCATAATGGTCTCGACGCAGGTATCAACGATATCGTCGCCCACCACCATCTCGATTTTCACTTTAGGTAAGAAATCGACCATATACTCTGCGCCGCGATACAGCTCGGTATGCCCTTTCTGGCGACCAAAGCCCTTTACTTCACTCACGGTCATCCCGGTGATGCCGACTTCCGCTAAGGCTTCACGAACATCATCGAGCTTGAATGGTTTGATAATCGCATCAATCTTTTTCATGTCAGACCCTTTTTCACTCCCTCCATGGTCAGAGGGTTTATCAAGTATAAATGTTGCTGGCGCTGTCGGGCGGTAATATCCGGGATTCTTCAGGTTGCCGCAAGCGCTGTCAGATTATGCTGACCGCACCCATTCTGATTCGGGCCTGAGCAGGCAACCTGCCGGTATTACGTCGCAGCCTCCGCTACTCTTTGAAATCACTGGCATCCAGTTCATGGCGAGACAGCAGCTTATAGAACTCCGTGCGGTTGCGTCCAGCCAGACGTGCGGCGTTGGTCACATTGCCTTTGGTCATCTGCAACAGCTTACGCAGATAGTTCAGCTCAAACTGATTACGCGCCTCCGCAAAGGTCGGCAAGGCGCTGTTCTCGCCGCTCAACGCCTGCTCCACCAGCGCATCACTGATCACCGGTGATGAACTCAGCGCCACGCACTGCTCAATGACGTTTACCAGCTGGCGCACGTTGCCTGGCCAGCTTGCGGCCATCAGACGCTTCATCGCATCAACGGAAAAACTGCGAATCTGTGGCTTATGCCGTTCCGCTGCCTGGCGCAGCAGATGATTGGCCAGCAGCGGGATATCTTCTGTGCGCTGATGCAGCGCGGGTATTTTCAGATTCACCACATTCAGACGATAGAAGAGATCCTCACGAAACTCTTTCTTCTCCATCGCCTTCGGCAGATCGCGATGCGTGGCTGAAATGATTCGCACGTCGATCTCACTATCGTGGTCGCTGCCCAGCGGTCTGACCTTACGCTCCTGCAACACTCGCAACAACTTAACCTGCAATGGCTGCGGCATATCGCCAATCTCATCCAGGAACAGGGTGCCGCCGCCTGCCGCTTTAAATAACCCCTCACGCGCACTGACCGCACCGGTAAAAGCACCTTTGGCGTGACCGAACAGCTCTGACTCCAGCAACTGCTCCGGCAAAGCGCCACAGTTAATGGCGACAAAAGGCTTGCCGTTACGCGGGCTGGCGGCGTGAATCGCCTGCGCCAGCATCTCTTTGCCGGTGCCACTCTGACCATTAATCAGTACGCTGACATCCGACTGCGCCACCATATGCGCCTGCTCCAGCAGCTTTAGCATCAGCGGACTGCGGGTGACGATCGCCTCGCGCCAGCGGTCATCACTGACCGGTGCCTGTTGTGCCAGCGCCTCATCAATCGCTTTGTAGAGCGCGTCCCGATCAACCGGTTTTGTCAGGAAGCTGAATACGCCCTGCTGCGTGGCGGAAACGGCGTCCGGGATGGAACCATGCGCCGTCAGGATAATCACTGGCAGACCGGTGTGGCGCTTCTGGATCTCGCCAAAGAGCGCCAGCCCATCCATCTCATCCATCCGCAGATCGCTTATCACCAGCTCAATCTTCTCTTTCTGCAACAGACGCAACGCTTCGGGTCCGCTGCCTGCAGTGGTGACCTGATACCCTTCACTGCGAAGACGCATGCCCAGCAGCTTCAGCAGACTGGGATCGTCATCCACCAGCAGCAATTTTGCCGCTTGTCTGACCATCATTGCTCCTCATCCTGCGGCAGCGCTGTACCATGACTGCTGTCAGAAACATCCGGGGCTTTACGCGATGAGAGCTGCCGCTCAATGTCAGTCAGCCGCTCCAGCTTATGCTGCGTGTCACTGAGCTGCTGCTGTTGCTTAACCATCTGCTGGCGTATCGCCTCAAGCTGACTATCGCTGCTCTGTTGCAGATGGACATAACGGGTGCGCGCCTCACTGAGGTCAAGCTGCGCGGTCTGGTTGCTGCGCCACAACTGAATCAGCGGGCGCACAGACTGTGGGAAATCAGCGCTGTAACGATCCAGGGTTTCCACATAGCGACGACGCTCAACAGGCGTGACGTTGCCATTAGACATCAGCACGCCCTGTTTAAAGGCGCGCGACCAGTTCTCTGCCGGCCAGCGATGGGCTTCGGCTCTGGCTTCTGCAGGAGAAAGGCGCTCAGCACAATCGATCGCCCGCATCCAGTAAAGGGGATTATCCAGCGCGGCACTCTTCTCTATCGGCCAGAGATCATTGCAGCGGGTCGCCAGATAATCAGCAATGCTGACCTCGGGTTCCGCTACCTGATGGCCTGACGACAGGGATGAGGTGGCCGGGGAGGTCGTACATCCGCTGAGGAGCAGCGTCGTCAGCGTGCTTAACAGCAACGCGGGTAAATATTTCATCAGTCAGACTTTCCCGGCAGTGGTGTTCAGTTCAATTCGAAAACAGACGTCAGCCTGCTCACAGGGGACCAGCGTCAGGTCGCCATGCATCCGGCGCAGGCAATCTTTGGCAATACTCAATCCCAGCCCGCTGCCTTTTACCGGCCCTTTGCGCTGCTGGCTGCCCTGGAAGAACGGTTCGAAAATCATTGCCTGCTCTTCCGGCGGAATCGGCGTGCCGCTATTCGCGACCTCAATCCAGATCCGATCGCCCTGCTGCTGACTGCGCAGCCAGATGGTACCGGATTCGCTGCCGTAGTTCACGGCGTTCGAGTAGAGGTTATCAATGACCCGCATCAGTAACGTCGGTTCAGCAAGACAGTGGCTGACCTCAAGATTAACGACCGTCTGCATGAGTTTGGCGCGCGCCGAGAGCGCATGTGCATTGACGACGCCCTCCATGATCGCTGCCACGCTGACCGGTTCCAGCTGGATCGGGCCATCCGCCAGTTTGCGATTGTAATCGAGCAGTTGTTCAATCAGCCGCTGCAGATGGCGGCTGCTGCTGTCGAGAATAGTGACCACCTCTTTCTGGTCGGCGTTCAGCGATCCGGCGACTTCATCCGCCAGCAACTCAGTGCCTTCACGCAGGCTGGCCAGCGGCGTTTTCAGTTCGTGTGAAAGATGGCGCAGAAACTCATGACGCTGAGATTCCAGCCATGCAAGCCGTTCGCTGAGCCAGACGATGCGCTGTCCCAGCGAGCGTAACTCGCGCGGGCCGCGAAAAATCACGCTGTTACCCAGCTCACGCCCTTCGCCAAGCCGGTTGATCATCCGCTCAATGCGCTTGACCGGCCCGATAATCATGCCGGTAAAGAGCGTCATCAGCGCGAGACTGATGATAAACAGAATCAGCGCCTGCCAGCCAAAAAACTGGCCGCGATCGGCGATTTCACGCTGCAGTTGTAAGCCACGCGAAAAGACCACTTCGCGCGTGTCCTGCACCATCTGCGCGTTAGTAGCAGAAAAGCGATCCAGTGCCTCTGCGGCGGGTGTAATGGGATTGCCATTATCACATTTCAGCGGCGTCAGCAGCGGCAGAGTGGCCTGCAAGGTCTGAAAGGCGGGCAGTTCAGGCAGACTGGCGCTATGCGAACTCAGCATCTGACTGTAGCGGGTGTACTGCGTCTGATAAAGACGCGACAGCGAGGCATCATCCAGCACGCAATATTGACGGTAACTGCGCTCAAGCTCTACTGCCGTTCGTGCCATTGCCTCACTTCTGCGCACATCGGTGAAGGTGTTGCGGTTGGTATCAGCGGCCTGTTCACTTAACGCAGAGAGACTTTCCCACGCCTGCCAGGCCAGTACCAGCAACGGTAGCAGCACCAGAACAAACGCCATCAACACCAGCTGACGCAGAGAACGGGGAAATAAACGCCATTTTTTCACGCAGACGCTTCCTTAAGATTTACTGTCTGGATGCTAGCGGACTCTGACAGCAGAAGAAAGGTGTGGTGGGCAGAAAGAGAAACAAAAGAAAACGGCAGGCTCAATGGCCTGCCGCTGTCACGACGCGTGGTGCATCGCGTAAGAATGGGTGGAGCCTTACTCAACGTTACGTCCGGTGTTTGATAACGCAAGCGATTATCGGTCAGGTGGACGGCAGGCTCCGTTTGGTGCGTCATTCGGGCTTTATGAGCTCTTATCCGCTTCGCGGGGCAATCATAAACAGGTGAATGAGCAGCTGCATAAGTATAGCAAGTTTCATGCCAGAAAATAAATCATTATATTTTTCAGCAGATTGAACGAGCTGCTCCAATGACACCTGCGAAAAGTCCGATGCAGACAGCGTCAATGTGTCTCCACAAGGCGACATTAAATCACCCCGGATACTCGCTCATTTAAAATCAATGAGATAGATGTCGCCATAAAGAGACAGTGCAATATCCCCCTTGTCGCCATTTGCCAACAGCGGCGTAAAAAAGAACAGGAGGCACACCGGCCTCCTGTTCATTTCAGCGTATTACATTAACCCAGCTGTCTGCGCGCATTGCGGAAAATGCGCATCCACGGGCTGTCTTCGCCCCACTCTGCCGGATGCCAGGAGTTGCTGACGGTACGGAAAACACGCTCCGGATGCGGCATCATAATGGTGACGCGACCACTTTCGTTGGTCACAGCGGTGATGCCGTTAGGTGAGCCATTCGGGTTAGCCGGATAGGTTTCTGTCACCTTGCCGAAGTTATCGACAAAGCGCAGTGCCACCAGCCCTTTCGACTCCAGGGCCGCCAGATGCGTCGCATCACGCACTTCAACAAAACCTTCTCCGTGCGAAACCGCGATAGGCATATGCGAACCGGCCATGCCGTCCAGCAGCAGTGACGGACTGGCAGCCACTTCGACCAGGCTGAAGCGCGCTTCAAAGCGTTCAGACTGGTTACGCACAAAGCGCGGCCAGAGATCGCTGCCCGGAATCAGTTCACGCAGATTGGACATCATCTGACAGCCGTTACAGACGCCCAGCGCCAGGGTCTGCGGACGGTGGAAGAAGGTTTCGAACTCATCGCGAACACGCGGGTTGAACAGAATCGACTTCGCCCAGCCCTCACCGGCACCCAGCACATCACCGTAAGAGAAGCCGCCACAGGCAACCAGCGCCTGGAACGCTTCCAGACCGCGACGCCCGGCCAGCAGATCGCTCATGTGAACGTCAATGGCGGTAAAGCCAGCACGATCAAAGGCAGCGGCCATCTCCACATGGGAGTTCACGCCCTGCTCACGCAGCACGGCGACGCGTGGACGCGCTCCCGTCGCGATCATCGGTGCCGCCACATCTTCCTGCGGATTAAAGGTCAGATTGACGTTGAGACCAGGATCGCTGTCGTTTTTCTTCGCTTCATGCTCCTGATCGGCACACGCCGGGTTGTCGCGCAGGCGCTGCATCTGCCAGGTGGTTTCTGCCCACCAGGTACGCAGCGTATTGCGGCTTTCACTGTAAACCGCACTGTCACCGGAACGGATCACAAAGCGATCGCCTGGCTGCGCGCTGCCCAGCAGATGCGTGGAAGCGGCAAGACCGTGATCGGCCAGGATCCGCTCAACGGCATCGCGATCGGCGGCGTTGATCTGAATCACCGCACCCAGCTCTTCGGTGAACAAGGCCGCCAGCGCATCGCTGCCCAGCGAGGCGATATCAACGTCAATGCCGCAGTGACCGGCAAAGGCCATCTCGGCCAGCGTCACCAGCAGACCACCGTCAGAGCGGTCGTGGTAGGCCAGCAGTTTCTGCTCAGCCACCAGCACCTGAATCGCATTGAAGAAGCCAGCCAGCTGGGTGGCATCACGCACATCGGCAGGTTTGTCACCAAGCTGGCGATAGACCTGTGACAGCGCGGTTGCGCCCAGCGTATTCGCGCCGTTGCCCAGATCGATCAGCAGCAGCAGGTTGTCCTGATCGGCCTGCAGCTGTGGCGTGACGGTGCGACGGACATCTTCGACGCGTGCAAACGCAGTAATCACCAGCGACAGCGGCGAAGTCATCTCGCGCTGTTCAGTGCCTTCCTGCCAGCGGGTTTTCATCGACATCGAATCTTTACCGACCGGGATGGTGATCCCCAGCGCCGGGCAAAGCTCTTCGCCGACGGCTTTCACCGCCGCGTATAAACCCGCATCTTCACCCGGATGACCCGCAGCGGACATCCAGTTAGCGGAGAGTTTCACGCGCTTCAGCGAACCAATCTGCGTTGCCGCCAGGTTGGTCAGGGCTTCACCCACCGCCAGACGACCCGATGCTGCGAAGTCCAGCAGCGCAACCGGTGAACGTTCGCCCAGGGCAAAGGCTTCGCCGTGATAGCTGTCGAGGCTGGCAGTGGTCACCGCACAGTTGGCCACCGGGATCTGCCACGGCCCGACCATCTGGTCGCGTGCCACCATGCCGGTCACGCTGCGGTCACCGATGGTGATCAGGAAGGTTTTTTCCGCCACAGCAGGCAGATGCAGTACGCGATTCACCGCATCAACCAGCGTAATGCCGTCACGCTGCAGCTCGGTGCCCTGCGCCTGCTGCGTCACCACATCCCGCGTCATCTTCGGCGTTTTGCCCAGCAGGACATCCAGCGGCATATCGATAGGCTTATTATCGAAATGGCTATCTTCCAGACTCAGGTGCAACTCTTCGGTGGCTTCACCAATTACGGCAAAAGGTGCGCGTTCGCGCTGGCAAATCGCCTCAAACTGCGCCAGCTGATCGGGTGCTACGGCCATCACATAACGTTCCTGTGATTCGTTACACCAGACTTCCAGCGGGCTCATGCCTGGCTCATCACTCAGGATGTCACGCAGGTTAAACCGGCCACCACGACCGCCATCGCTGACCAGCTCCGGCATAGCATTGGAAAGGCCGCCCGCGCCCACGTCGTGGATAAACAGAATCGGGTTCTCATCGCCCAGCTGCCAGCAGCGGTCGATCACCTCCTGACAACGGCGCTCCATCTCCGGGTTATCACGCTGTACAGAGGCGAAGTCGAGATCGGCATCAGACTGACCCGAGGCCATGGATGAGGCCGCGCCGCCGCCCAGGCCGATGTTCATGGCCGGACCGCCCAGCACCACCAGCTTCGCGCCTACGGTGATTTCGCCTTTCTGCACGTGATCGGCACGGATGTTACCGATGCCGCCCGCCAGCATAATCGGCTTATGATAGCCGCGCAGCTCAGTGCCGTTGTGGCTGGTGACCTGCTCTTCATAAGTACGGAAGTAGCCATTCAGAGCCGGACGACCAAATTCATTGTTGAAGGCAGCGCCGCCCAGAGGTCCGTCGGTCATGATCTCCAGTGCGCTGACAATGCGGGCTGGTTTACCGAAGTCCTCTTCCCACGGCTGTTCAAAGCCAGGAATACGCAGGTTAGAGACCGAGAATCCGACCAGGCCCGCTTTTGGCTTGGAGCCGCGACCGGTTGCGCCTTCATCACGGATTTCACCACCAGAACCGGTGGCCGCGCCTGGCCACGGCGAAATCGCCGTTGGGTGGTTGTGCGTTTCCACCTTCATCAGAATGTGCGCAGCTTCCTGATGCCAGCGGTACTCGCTCTCTCCGGCGTCAGCAAAGAAGCGGCCAACCTCTGATCCTTCCATCACGGCGGCGTTATCTTTATAGGCAGAGAGCACGAAGTCCGGCGTCTTCTCCATCGTATTTTTGATCATTTTAAACAGCGACTTTGGCTGTTTCTCGCCGTCGATAATCCAGTCGGCGTTGAAAATCTTGTGACGACAGTGCTCAGAGTTCGCCTGCGCAAACATATAGAGTTCAATGTCGTTGGGGTTACGACCCAGTGCGGTAAACGCCGCCACCAGGTAGTCAATTTCATCGTCTGCCAGCGCCAGACCCAGGGAGATATTGGCCTGCACCAGCGCCTGACGGCCCTCACCCAGCAGATCGACACTTTTCACCGGCTGCGGCGTGTGGTGCGCGAACAACTGCTCAGCCTGCGCCAGGTCACTGAAGACCGTTTCCATCATCCGATCGTGCAGCAGTGTGCCCAGCGTTTGCCACTGCGCTTCGGTCAGCTGGGGAGCCTGTACATAGAAAGCCAGACCACGTTCCAGACGACGGACCTGTGGCAGGCCGCAGTTGTGGGCGATATCGGTTGCTTTGGATGACCAGGGCGAAATGGTACCAGGACGCGGGGTCACCAGCAGCAGACGACCCTGTGGAGCATGTTCAGCAAGAGAGGGACCATATTTCAGCAGACGTTGCAGACGGCTCTGTTCGTCAGCGCTTAAAGGCGTACTGACATCAGCAAAATGGATGTACTCAGCGTAAATATCACTCACCGGCAGATGAGCGTCCTGAAAGCGGGTCAGCAGTTTGTTTACACGAAATGCCGACAGGGCGGGCGAACCACGCAGAATTTCCATTAATAAGTCTCTCGTCAGGGCGCCGGGCGACGCAAATTGGGCGCAACAGGGAAAACGGGGCGTATTATAGAGAAAGCGACCTCGCGACGAAACCGTTTGCGCACAATTTTTGGCGACCCGGATTTGCCTGAAATTTGCGCAAAAGCTGCTATAAAAGTTGCTCAGCGTGATTTTGTTGCGCAAAATGCCCCTCGCTCTGGGAGTTCAAAGAAGATAAATACTGCCTTTAAAAGACAGAGGCCTTAGAGCCAGCGAGAGATAACTATTTGAAACGCCTAAAATTTAATTATCTGTTTATCGGTCTGGTTGCCGTGCTGTTAGCGTTAGCGCTATGGCCATCCATTCCCTGGTATGGGGGTGGGCAGGACCAGATTTCACAGATTAAATCGCGGGGAGTGCTGCGTGTCAGTACCATCAACTCCCCATTGACTTACTACACAGTTAACCAATTACCGGCCGGTATGGACTATGAGCTGGCAAAACGTTTCGCCGATTATCTGGGCGTCAAACTTAAGGTGACGGTTCGTCCTAACCTGAGCGATCTGTTTGATGACCTTGACGATGGCAAAGCCGATGTGCTGGCCGCCGGGCTGAACTATAACAATGAACGCCTGACGCGTTATCAGACCGGGCCAGGTTACTACAATGTTTCGCAGCAGCTGGTCTATCGCGTGGATAAGCCGCGCCCTAAAAACCTCGGTGACTTAAAGGGGCGGCTAACGGTTGCGGCGGGATCGGCTTACCTGTCAACGCTGAAGAGCGCGCGTTCTAATCAGTTTCCCGATCTGGACTGGGCGATCTCCACCGATCAGAGCCCTAAAGCCCTGCTGGAAGCGGTAGCTGATGGCAAGCTCGACTACACGATTGGCGACTCCGTCACCATCGCCCTGTTACAGCGCATTTATCCGCAGCTGGCGGTCGCGTTCGACGTCACCGATGAAGAGCCGGTGACCTGGTATGTGCGGCACAGTGATGATGACAGCCTGAATGCGGCGATGCTCGACTTCTTTAACGGGATGGGAGAAGAAGGCGCGATGGCGCGGCTGGAGGAGAAATATCTCGGCCACGTTGGCACCTTTGATTATGTCGATACCCGCACTTTCCTGCGGGCCATCGACAATACGCTGCCCGACATCAAGCCGCTGTTTGAGAAGTACGCCACCAGCATTGACTGGCGACTGCTGGCAGCGATCTCCTATCAGGAGTCGCACTGGAATCCGCAGGCCACCTCCCCTACCGGCGTACGCGGCATGATGATGCTGACGCGTAACACCGCGGAGAGTCTGGATGTGGGTGATCGTACCGATCCCGAACAGAGCATTCGCGGCGGCAGTCAGTATCTGCAGGATATGATGGCGAAGGTGCCACAGAGCATCCCGGAAGATGAACGTATCTGGTTTGCGCTGGCGGCTTACAACATGGGCTATGCCCATATGCTCGACGTCCGCAAGCTGACGGCACGCCAGGGTGGCGATCCGGACAGCTGGGCGGATGTAAAGCTGCGTCTGCCGATGCTGAGTCAGAAGCGTTACTACACACAGACGACGTATGGCTACGCCCGTGGGCATGAAGCTTATAACTACGTGGAGAATATCCGCAAGTATCAGCTAAGTCTGGTGGGTTATCTGCAGGAGCAGGAGAAGCGTCTGAAGCAGCAGGCGGAAGCCCAGGCCGAACTGGCGAAGGGCTATCCGGCGGTTGAACCAAAGATCGCGATGAACTAACCCTGGCGCTGCGCCTGACGCAGCGCTTTTTTCTGCTCGCGACGCATACGGAAAAAATCGCTCAGCATGGCGGCGCAGTCTTCAGCCAGCACGCCACTGTGCAATTCAATCTGATGATTCATGCCAGGGTGGCCCAGCACATCCAGCAGCGATCCCGCCGCGCCACTTTTAACATCGTGCGCACCATAAACCAGACGCGTTATGCGGCTGTGAACCATAGCACCGGCACACATGACGCACGGCTCCAGCGTCACGTAAAGCGTGGTATCCAGCAGACGATAATTTTCCAGCACTTTACCGCCCTGGCGCAGAGCCATTATTTCGGCGTGCGCCGTCGGGTCGTGCTGACCAATGGGCCGGTTCCAGCCTTCGCCAATCACCTGGTCGTTCTGAACCAGCACCGCGCCCACCGGCACTTCGCTCTGCTCCCACGCCCGTCGCGCCAGACCAAGCGCATGGCGCATCCAGTACTCATCTTGTTGTTTCACGCTGACCACCCCGGGCGACTAAAAAGCGGCGCATTATAGCGGTCTCATCGGTCCTTTAAAAACTTATTCCAGCTGTTGCAGTTCACCCGCCGGGGTCACGCGCCAGCGATGCTGACAGAAAAACAGCAGCGGGTTGTCCTGTTTGCTGTCGCTGTAGCCGCTGTAAAGCTGCAGCGGCGTACCGATTTTCTCTTCCAGCTGCGCCACTTTCTCATGGCCAAGACAGCGCATCGCCAGCACCCGCCCACCCCAGCCGCGCTGCATCTGGCTCGCAATCATCTTCACACGTGGCAGAAACGCGGAGTCGTAATAGACCTGCTCCACCAGCGACTGTGGCGATCCGGTGATCAGCCAGACTTCAGCATCATCACTGCTGAGATAATCCGTCAGACGCTGCTGCACCACCGGGAACGCTTTCACGCGCAGCCGGAACCACTGCGCAAACTCCGCTTCGAGGCGCAGCAATGTCTGCTCAGAGCGTCCAAAGGTAATTGACCAGAGCAGCAGGCTCATGGGCCAGCGAGCCGCACGTCCTTTAAACAGCAGGCCGATACCGACCACCGGCAATACCGGCACCACCAGCAGCAGATTAAGCGGGCGGCGACGCAGCAGATAGCGCATAAACGTGCCGAACATGTCCTGCTGGTGCAAAGTGCCATCCAGGTCAAAAAATACGATGCGACGTTGTGTTCCCCTGGTCAAACAACTCTCCTTTATGGCTGGTTCTGGAATGATAAAGAGTAGTGTAGCCATCATCAGGCGGTACGGCGATGACTGTCATTTTTAATTCCGATGACTACAATGCCCGATGAATAGTTTATTCTTCATTGATTATCCCTGAATGACGAGGATTGGGCATGAGTTCTTTGCTGCGCATTCGCCAGCTTTATCCACGACTGGCGTTGAACGAACGTCGGCTCGCGGATTTTTTACTGTCGCAACCCGATCGGGCGCGTCACCTGAGTTCACAAAAACTGGCGGAAGAGTCCGGCGTCAGTCAGTCGAGCGTAGTGAAGTTTGCTCAGAAGCTGGGCTATAAAGGTTTTCCGGCGCTTAAGCTGGCCCTGAGTGAGTCACTGGCGGACAAGGATGCCATTACCGTGCATAACCATATTCTGAGCGACGACCCGCTTAAAATGGTGGGTGAAAAGCTGCTGACAGAAAAGCTTTCAGCGATCCGCGCCACCCTGGATATTAATAGCGAAGAAAAGCTCAACGACGTGTTACAGCTGCTGAAAAATGCCCGCCGTATTTTACTGGTGGGCATCGGCGCCTCGGGCCTGGTGGCGAAAGATTTCTCCTGGAAGCTGATGAAGATCGGCATTAATGCGGTGGCGGAACAGGATATGCACGCCCTGCTGGCCAGCGTGCAGGCGATGGGGCCAGGCGATGTGCTGCTCGCCATCTCTTACACCGGTGAACGGCGAGAGATCAATCTGGCCGCGCAGGAAGCGGTTCAGGTGGGCGCAGATGTGGTGGCGTTCACGGGTTTTACGCCGAATACCCTGCAGCAGAGTGCCGGTTACTGTCTTTATACGGTGGCGGAAGAGCAGAGTACCCGCAGCGCGGCGATCTCCTCAACCACGGCACAGCTTGCTCTGACCGATCTGCTCTTTATGGCGCTGGTGCAAAACGATCCGGAGCGCGCGTCCAGCCATATTCGTCACAGTGAAGCGCTGGTGAAAAAGCTGGTCTGATCAGCGTCAGCACGTATAATACCCGCGCTTTTTCTGTTGGTATCAGGTGGGTAAAATGGCGCTGTTGATTACGTCCAGATGCATTAACTGCGATATGTGTGAACCGGAGTGCCCGAATCAGGCGATTTCACTGGGCGATGCGATCTATGAGATTGATGTCAGCCGCTGCACGGAATGTGTCGGGCACTATGAGCGGCCAACCTGTCAGCAGGTCTGCCCCATCGACAACACGATTATCATAGACCCACAGCACACCGAATCTCGCGATGCGCTGTGGGAGAAGTTCGTGCTGCTGCACGGCTAGCTTTCAATGATTACCGTGGCGCAGGCGTAGTGACGCTCATCGGCCAGCGTCACGTGAACGTGCTTAACGCCCAGCCTCTCTGCCACGTCAGCGGCATGCTGAAAGAAGCGTAACCCCGGTTTTCCCAGCGCATCGTTGTAAACTTCAAACTGATTAAACGCCAGACCACCGCGAATGCCGGTGCCAAAGGCTTTTGCTGCCGCCTCTTTAACCGCAAAACGTTTGGAGAGAAAGCGCACCGGCTGCTTGTGCGCCTGATACTGGTGCCATTCGGCTTCACTCAGCACCCGACGCGCCAGCCGATCGCCGGAGCGCTCTATCACCCCGGCGATGCGTTCAATCTCAACGATGTCCGTACCTAATCCGAGAATAGCCATTAGCGACGGGCTTCACGCAGCAGTTGCTTCATCTCTTTAACTGCATCCGGCAGGCCACTCATTACTGCACGCCCGATAATCGCATGGCCGATGTTCAGCTCATGCATTTCCGGCAGCGCGGCAATCGGCAGCACATTGTGGTAGGTCAGACCATGACCGGCGTTAACTTTGAGCCCCAGGCTGGCAGCAAAAGTCGCGGCATGGCGAATGCGCGCCAGCTCAGCGTCACGCGCCAGTCCCTCGGGTGCCTCGGCGTAAGCGCCAGTATGGATTTCGATGTAAGGCGCACCCGTGGCAACGGCGGCTTCGATCTGGCGGTGATCGGCATCAATAAACAGCGAAACCAGAATGCCAGCATCCTTCAGCAGTCGCACGGCCGCGTTCATCTTCTCCTGCTGTCCCGCCACATCCAGTCCGCCTTCCGTTGTCACTTCCTGGCGCTTTTCCGGCACCAGGCAGCAGAAATGGGGCTGAATGTCACAGGCAATGCCGATCATCTCATCGGTGACCGCCATCTCCAGATTCATGCGCGTCTGAATCGTGTCACGCAGAATTCGCACGTCGCGATCGGTGATGTGACGGCGATCTTCACGCAGGTGCACGGTAATGCCGTCTGCGCCTGCCTGCTCGGCGATAAACGCCGCCTGTACCGGATCGGGATAGTTTGTCCCACGCGCGTTACGCACCGTGGCAATGTGATCGATATTGACGCCTAACAGCAACTCAGCCATGACCATCCTCACTTCTTTTCCATCGTGATGTTGAGTGTACCGCGCAAATATAAACAGGCGGTACGACCAGCGCTATTCTTCTGCCTGTTCGGGCTTTTTCTTCGGGATAAACTGGCGGAACAGCTCCTGACTTTTCAGCGGCTTGCCACCAAGATAAGGCTTCAGGGCGATGCGCGTAAAGCGCTTCGCGGCACGCAGGGTGTCGGCATCCGGAAACTCTCGCTCACACAGGGCATGCAGCTCCCGTCCGGTAAAGCTGCGATTGTTCACCACCAGGCTGGCGATAAAACCCCGCTCTTCGCGATAGCTGTAGGTCATATCGTCGCTGACCGGCTCGCCGCTGCCGGCGCAGTGCAGGAAGTCGACGCCGTAACCCAGGTGACCGAGCAGCGCCAGTTCAAATCGTCGCAGTGCCGGTTCGGGCTTACCGTGTGTTGAGGCTAACGCCTGAAGACAGTTGAGATAGTCGAAGAAGAGTTCCGGGAAGGGAGATTCCTGCTGCAATACGCGTGAGACCAGCTCATTGACGTAGAGACCGCAGTAAAGCGTGATGCCGCTGAGCGGTAAAGCCAGCGACACCGCTTCGGCATTGCGCAGGGTTTTAACTTCCCCGCGCCCGCTCCAGCGAACCAGCAGCGGGGTAAAAGGCTGTAACGCGCCTTTCAGGTTGGAACGCCGGGAACGCGCGCCCTTGGCCAGTACCCGAACCCGTCCTTCACTTTCGCTGAACAGGTCGAGCAGCAGGCTGGTTTCGCTGAAGGGACGACTATGCAGCACAAAGGCGCGTTGCCAGCCTTCCATTGAATCAGAGATCGTCTGTATAACCCAGGCTGCGCAGTGCACGTTCGTCATCTGCCCAGCCGGATTTCACTTTCACCCACAGTTCGAGATGCACTTTCGCTTCGAACATCTCTTCCATGTCCCTGCGCGCTTCGGTTCCGATGACTTTGATTTTGGCGCCTTTGTTGCCAATCACCATCTTCTTCTGCCCTTCACGCTCAACCAGGATCAGACCATGGATATCGTAACCGCCGCGTTCGTTGGTAACGAAGCGCTCAATCTCAACCGTGACAGAGTAAGGCAGTTCAGCGCCCAGAAAGCGCATCAGTTTTTCACGGATCATCTCTGACGCCATGAAGCGCTGTGAACGGTCAGTGATGTAATCTTCCGGGAAGTGATGATCGGCCTGTGGCAGATGCTTGCGGGTAATCGCCGCAATGGTATCGACGTTTTTGCCACTCTCAGCAGAGATAGGCACGATATCGAGGAAGTTCATCTGCTGGCTCAGGAACTGCAGATGCGGCAGCAGAATGCTTTTATCCTGGATATTATCGACCTTGTTGATCGCCAGCACGACCGGCACTTTGTTGTCGCGCAGTTTGTTTAAGACCATCTCGTCATCTGGCGTCCAGCGGGTGCCTTCAACCACGAAGATCACCAGCTCTACGTCACCAATCGAACTGCTGGCTGCGCGGTTCATCAGACGGTTAATGGCACGCTTCTCTTCCATGTGCAGACCCGGAGTATCGACGTAGATCGCCTGATATTCGCCCTCGGTGTGAATGCCCATGATGCGGTGGCGCGTGGTTTGCGGCTTACGCGAGGTGATCGACACCTTCTGCCCCAGTAACTGGTTCAGTAAGGTGGATTTACCGACGTTTGGTCGGCCAACAATCGCGACAAAGCCGCAATAAGTAACGTTTTCGCTCATTCGAATCCTGAGTTGTTCAGCGCCTGATACGGCGCTGAAAAAGTGCTATTTGAATCGTGTGTCATTCAGCGTCTTCTGACGCCGGGACAGAACTGCCAAAGGGTGATTCACTGTGTGCCGCTCCGGCACGGTCACCCCGACAGAACTATTCGAGACCTAATTTTATCAGCGCCTGTTCAGCTGCTGCCTGCTCAGCTTTACGACGGCTGGAGCCGACGCCGACGACCGGCTCGGCCATGCCACTCACCTGACAGTGAATGGTGAATTCCTGATCATGGGCTTCGCCACGCACCTGCACGACCAGATAACTTGGCAGTGGCAGATGACGTCCCTGCAGATACTCCTGCAGACGCGTTTTCGGATCTTTTTGTTTGTCGCCAGGACTGATTTCGTCCAGACGGCTCTGATACCAGTCAAGGATCAGTTGTTCTACCCGCTCAATACCGCTGTCGAGGAAAATGCCGCCAATCAGCGCCTCGACCGTATCGGCAAGAATAGATTCACGACGGAAGCCGCCGCTTTTCAGCTCACCCGGTCCCAGACGCAGGCACTCGCCAAGATCAAATTCGCGGGCCATTTCAGCCAGCGTGTTGCCACGCACCAGTGTGGCGCGCATGCGGCTCATGTCACCTTCATCAACCCGCGGGAAGCGGTGATAAAGGGCATTAGCGATCACATAGCTAAGAATTGAATCGCCAAGAAATTCCAGGCGTTCGTTATGCTTACTGCTGGCGCTGCGGTGAGTCAGGGCCTGCTGTAACAGTTCCGAATGAGTAAAAGTGTAGCCCAGTTTGCGCTGAAGCTTGTTAATCAGGATGGGGTTCATGCGATTCCAGTTCTTTGTTGCGTCTGTGACTCTGCATACCAAACGGGGCTGGCAATCCAACACGTTCCGTTTGGTGTGCAGTGGCCTCCCTGAGGAGGCCACCCGAATTGCCTGTTAATCAGACAATGTTGTTAGTGGATACCGCCGATGCGACTGAATCGCACGCCGGTAGGCCACTGGCCTTCTTGTTTCTCAAAGCTCATCCAGATAGCGACCGCTTTACCGACCAGATTACGCTCCGGGACAAAGCCCCAGTAACGGCTGTCGGCGCTGTTATCACGGTTGTCGCCCATCATGAAGTATTGCCCTTTCGGCACGACCCAGCTCGACTGCGGCTGACCCGGCTGCTGATAATACATGCCTGCCTGACTCTGCGCTTCGTTTACCAGCAGAATGTCATGCGTCACGTTACCAATCGTCTCTTTGCGGGTGGCCAGGCGCAGACCTCCGCGCATAGTATCGCCCTGCGGCACCTGATAAAAACCGTTGCCGGTTTCGTTGCCATCAAAACCGCTAAAAGTCTGAATAAAGTTGCTTGGCTCAATATCGGTGTACGTTACCGCCAGCGCTGTGTCACAGGCTTTGTCGTCGCTGCAGGTCGGTTTTACCGTCAGGGTTTTGCTGTAAGGATCATAGATGACTTTGTCGCCCGGCAGGCCGATAACGCGCTTAATATAATCCAGGCTCGGATCTTTCGGGTATTTAAATACCGCGATATCGCCGCGCTTCGGCTGACCGGTTGGGATCAGCGTCGTCTGGGTAATCGGATCTTTGATACCGTAAGCGAATTTCTCCACCAGGATAAAGTCACCAATCAGCAGCGTTGGCATCATCGAGCCAGAGGGAATCTGGAACGGTTCGTAGATAAACGAACGCACGATGAACACCACCGCCAGCACCGGGAACACAGACGCGGTGGTCTCAACCCAGCCTGGCTTGGCAGCAACCTTCGCCAGCGTTTTGCTGTCGAGCGCGTTGCCGGTCTGGGCCTGAACCTCAGCCTGTTTAGCGCGACGCGCAGGTGCCCATTTAAAACGATCTATTACCCATACGATGCCAGTAATCAGCGTCGCTATCGCCAGAATCAGGGCGAACATATTAGCCATTGGAAATCCTTATTTGCTGTCCTTACCGACATGCAGAATGGCGAGGAACGCTTCCTGTGGCAGCTCAACGTTACCAACCTGCTTCATACGCTTCTTACCGTCTTTCTGTTTCTGCAGCAGTTTCTTCTTACGGCTCACGTCACCGCCATAACACTTGGCGAGTACGTTTTTACGCAGCTGTTTAACCGTTGAACGCGCGATAATGTGGTTGCCGATGGCAGCCTGAATCGCAATATCAAACTGCTGACGCGGGATGAGATCTTTCATTTTCTCAACCAGATCGCGTCCGCGATAAGGTGCGTTGTCGCGGTGAGTGATCAGCGCCAGCGCATCCACACGTTCAGAGTTAATCAGTACGTCAACGCGCACCATGTCTGAAGGCTGGAAACGTTTAAAGTTGTAATCCAGCGAGGCATAACCGCGCGAGGTTGATTTCAGACGGTCAAAGAAGTCGAGTACCACCTCTGCCATCGGAATTTCGTACGTCAGTGCCACCTGATTGCCGTGGTAAACCATGTTGGTCTGCACGCCACGCTTCTCAATACACAGCGTGATGACGTTGCCCAGATACTCCTGTGGCAGCAGCATGTGACATTCCGCAATCGGTTCACGCAGCTCTTCGATATTGTTCAGCGCAGGCAGCTTAGATGGGCTGTCAACATGAACGATCTCGCCACTGGTAGTCACGACTTCATACACCACCGTCGGCGCGGTGGTGATCAGATCGAGATCGTATTCGCGCTCCAGGCGCTCCTGAATGATCTCCATGTGCAGCAGGCCAAGGAAGCCGCAGCGGAAACCAAAGCCCAGGGCGGTTGAGCTTTCTGGCTCATAGAACAGCGAGGCATCGTTCAGGCTCAGCTTGCCGAGCGCATCACGGAACGCTTCATAGTCGTCAGAGCTGATTGGGAACAGACCGGCATAAACCTGCGGCTTCACTTTTTTGAAGCCTGGCAGCGCTTTGTCTGCCGGGTTACGCGCGGTAGTCAGGGTATCGCCTACCGGCGCGCCAAGGATATCTTTGATAGCGCAGACCAGCCAGCCGACTTCACCGCAGTTCAGTTCATTACGATCCACACGCTTCGGAGTGAAAATTCCCAGACGGTCAGCGTTATAAACCTGGCCGGTGCTCAGGACTTTAATCTTGTCGCCTTTACGCATGGTGCCATTTTTCACACGCACCAGAGAAACAACGCCCAGATAGTTATCAAACCAGGAGTCGATAATCAGTGCCTGCAGCGGACCTTCCGGATCGCCTTCCGGCGGCGGAATATCACGCACTAAGCGCTCCAGCACTTCGGGTACGCCGACGCCGGTCTTGGCTGAGCAGCGCACGGCATCCGTTGCATCGATGCCGACGATATCTTCAATTTCCTGCGCGGCACGATCGGGATCGGCAGCTGGCAGGTCAATCTTGTTCAGAACCGGCACCACTTCCAGATCCATCTCCATCGCGGTATAGCAGTTCGCCAGTGTCTGCGCTTCAACACCCTGACCGGCATCCACCACCAGCAGCGCGCCTTCACAGGCGGCCAGTGAGCGGGAAACTTCATAAGAGAAGTCTACGTGGCCTGGGGTATCGATGAAATTGAGCTGGTAAGTTTGGCCGTCCTTCGCGTGGTAATCGAGTGTCACGCTCTGGGCTTTGATGGTGATCCCACGCTCACGCTCCAGATCCATAGAGTCGAGAACCTGCGCAGCCATTTCACGAGCGGTGAGTCCGCCACAGATCTGAATCAGACGGTCAGAGAGCGTAGATTTACCATGGTCGATATGAGCGATGATGGAGAAATTTCTTATGTGCTTCATTTATTGGGATATCTTCGCTTAAAATTCAGTTGAAAACCTGAGCACAGACACATTCAGGAAGATCGCTCTTTACCCACAATCCTGTCAGCCTCATTAATGACGACGCATATTACACTGTTAACGCCGCGCATAAAAGAATGGAACGTGGTGGAAGCGAAACAGATATCTGCGCAAAGCAGAATGGACAAAGGCCGCGAGATGCGCGGCCTGGACGTACGTTACGCTTCGCTTTCAACACGCAGCGCATCAGGAGGCAAGGCAATGCTCAGAATGACCGGCTGAAAAGCTTCACGGTCGCCAAATTTCATTGAAACACCTTTAGCAACAATAAAACCGCCGATGCCACCCAGCAGCGCACCGCAGGCCGCAGCCAGATCGCTGTTAAACAGCGCCTGAAACAGACCGGCCACCAGGAAAAGACCAGACAGCGGCGTCATATAGACCAGCAGTGCTGAACCAAGCAGGCTGCTCTCTTTGATGCCGAGCTCGATGCGTTGTCCAGGTTGCAGCGGCTTACTGCTGGCGATTTGCATCACATGGGCGTTTTTTGGACCGAGTTTATTCAGCATATGACTGCCACAGCCTTTACGCGCCTGGCAACTGTTGCAGGACGTTTTTGCTTCGGTATGCAGTGTGGCGATGCCATCCTGCCATGCCACTACGGTGGCCCATTCTCTCATCATTTTTGTGACCCCAGGTCAATGCTGTCCGCAATACGTTTTGCGGTGGAGGGCGGCAATTCGCCAATCACTGCAATTTCGTTATTATTGCGCACAACGGTCTGGACCGTACGACGTCCAGTGCGCAATGTCTGCGTCAGACTGGTTTTATCGGCTGGCGTCACGTTGATGGCGAAACTAAACAGCCCATCGCTGTAGAGCTTCGACTCCATATTTTTGTTCAGCCCCGGCAGTGTACGGCGATTCTGCGACACCAGGGACATGCCGGCAGGTATCCAGCCAGGTTGCCAGGTAAGCGTAACCGCATCCCCTTTCGGCACGGATAGCGACGGAGGCAGATTCGCTTTCTCGAGTCCCTGCATCAGATTACGCACCCCTTCATCCACCGCAAAGCTGATCACGCGGAACTGCTCCAGCGTTTCGCCATCACGATCAAGCAGGTCGATTCGCAGCGGCAGTTTGGTGTCCACATCCAGCCAGACCACATAGCTGTAACGGGTGCCATCACGGGAAACGATACGCAGCACATCACACATTTGATCGGCAATGCGGGAGCGCCCTACGGTAATAAAATCGTAGGCTGAGGCAAGTTTGGTGAAGTCAGCAAAAATTACCGAGGGCAAGGCATCGATAATATGATTACCGGGAAGCGAAAAGGGATCGAGGCCGGGTTCGAAGTAGCTGATATCGTTGCCACGCTGGATAACTTCCCGGCGAGGCCCGTCCATCTGTAACAACTGCGCGAATATCCGGTTATCGATTACAGCGTGACGATAACGCAGCGATTCAATGCCGATGCGCGAGACGTTGATATAGGCGAATTCGTAGTTGAGATTCTGACTTGCCTGCTCCATCTGCTGCAATAACGCCCCGGACGCGGTAGTTTGCGCCGGGGCGGCAGATGACCATAACAGACTGCCTGTCAGCAGGCTAACAGCATACCAAAGCGGCTTCATTACTGCTGCTGCTGTCCTAATGATTGGTTTCCGGGAACATCAACCTGCGCCTGTTTTGGCGCATTGGTTTCAATCTGCAGCTGGTCAGCATGCAGGCGACGTTGCAGTTCATAGTCCTGCAGCATCGCATTTACGCGACGACGCTGGTCCTGAACCTGCTGGTTTGAGCTGTTTGTATCAAACGCATCTGACGGCACACCCAGGCTCACCGGCGACGCTTTCCCCATCATCGGCATGGTATTAAATACCGGAGAGTCAGAGGTTTGCGTGGCACTGCCTGCCGGCTGATTGTAGTGCTGAACACCCACGATCACGGCCAGCGAAACGCAGGCAGCCACACCCACCTGAGTCAGTTGCGCAGCCCATGGACGCGCTTTTTTCCAGAACGGCATTTTTTCCCAGCGGGAAGGCTCTGGCTGAGCTTCAGGGATCAGCGTAGTGACCGAACGTTTAGGTTCTTTTTCGATGGCAGCAGCGACGCGCGCAGAGATATCGAAATGCAGGACATCGCCTGTATCACCGCGCATTGTATCGCGGATGAGATGATAGCTCGCCCAGCTTTTCTGTAATTCTGCGTCCTTAGACAAGGCGGAAAACAGCTCGTTATCTAAGGTCTCACCATCCATTAAAGCGGAAAGTTTTTCTTTCTGCATGCCTATGTACCCTTCCAGTAGCCGTTATCACTAACGTTGGATAAGCGGTTGAACTTTGTTATCAATGGCCTCTCGCGCACGAAAGATACGTGATCGAACAGTGCCTACCGGGCAATCCATAATGACGGCGATCTCTTCATAACTCAGACCGTCCAGTTCCCTGAGGGTGATTGCCATACGCAAGTCCTCAGGTAGCGCCTCGATGGTACGAAAGACAATTTGTTTCAATTCGTCAGACAACATTAAGTTCTCAGGGTTCGAAATTTCTTTTAATGCACCCGCACTTTCGAAATTTTCTGCGTCAATCGCATCCACATCGCTGGATGGCGGACGTCGCCCCTGAGCAACCAGGTAATTTTTCGCTGTGTTAACCGCAATGCGGTACAGCCAGGTATAAAACGCGCTATCGCCCCGGAACGAGTCCAGTGCGCGATACGCTTTAATAAACGATTCCTGTACTACATCAGGGACGTCGCCCGAGGGAACATAGCGTGAAACCAGACTCGCCACTTTATGCTGGTAACGAATTACCAGTAAGTTGAACGATTTTTGATCTCCCTTCTGTACCCGCTCGACAAGGACCTGATCCGTTAACTGCTCGCTCATCCGAGGTAATGTCTCCCCAAATTTTTCATATGCAAAAGTAACTGCCAGCACATCTCATGTTCTGAGCAAGCATGCGCTTAGAGTTGTGATGTGGTGCGAAGTTCACTTCTCGCCCTGATATTTAACACGCCAATAGCCATTACACAGGTTGTTCGTTTTCGTTCAGTGTCAGGCGCGTAAATCGCAGGCAGAGTAACCTATGACAAGAGCTTTTTCATCATTAAATCCTTTAGGTTTAATAAGTTTGCTATAAAAAACCACCTCGTTAGCAGCCCTTTTTTAACTTACTGATTATAGGTAACTTTGGGAAATTCACTGCCGAATAGCGTGAGCTGATGTTTAAAATACTTCACAGAAACCCCTATTGCGCTTATGCTCAGACGTATTCTTGTTTAGTAAATTAAACATTATGATGAATGTGACCCCGGATTATGAGTGCGATGTATTAATTGTTGGCAGCGGTGCCGCCGGTCTGTCGCTGGCGTTACGGCTGGCGAAGCATTGTCAGGTGACCGTACTCAGTAAAGCGCAGGTGAATGAGGGTTCAACGCTCTATGCCCAGGGCGGTATTGCTGCGGTGTTTGATGAGACGGATAGCATTGAGTCGCACATCGAAGATACGCTGATTGCTGGCGCAGGTTTATGCGACCGTGATGCGGTCTCGTTTATTGCCAGTAATGCGCGGCATTGCGTACAGTGGCTGATCGACAACGGCGTCGCGTTTGATCTCGACCCGCAGGCAGCGGGCGATATGCGCTATCACCTGACACGCGAAGGCGGCCACAGTCATCGTCGTATCCTGCACAGCGCTGACGCCACCGGTCACGCGGTTGAAACCACACTGGTGAGTCAGGCGCTCAGCCACCCCAACATCCGGATTCTCGAACGTACCAATGCGGTCGACCTGATTCTCTCAGATAAAATCGGCCTGCCGGGCACACGCCGGGTGGTCGGTGCGTGGATCTGGAACCGCAATCGCGAGCGGGTCGAAACCTGTCGGGCACGAGCCGTTGTGGTCGCCACTGGCGGTGCCGCCAAAGTCTATCAATACACCACCAACCCCGATATCGCCTCCGGTGATGGCATCGCCATGGCGTGGCGCGCGGGCTGTCGGGTCGCCAATCTGGAATTTAACCAGTTCCACCCAACCTGCCTGTTTCATCCGCAGGCGCAGAATTTCCTGTTAACCGAAGCATTACGCGGTGAAGGTGCCTGGCTGCTGCGTCCCGATGGCAGTCGTTTCATGCCCGATTTTGATGAGCGTGCCGAACTGGCTCCGCGCGATATCGTCGCACGGGCCATCGATCATGAAATGAAGCGGCTGGGTGTCGACTGTATGTATCTGGATATCAGCCACCAGCCTGAAGAATTTGTTCGCGCGCACTTCCCGATGATCTATGAGAAGTTGCTGACGTTTGGCTTTGACCTGACCAAAGAGCCCATCCCGATTGTGCCTGCCGCACATTACACCTGTGGCGGTGTCATGGTCGATCAGCATGGTCAGACTGACGTCAATGGGCTCTATGCCATCGGTGAGGTGAGTTACACCGGCCTGCACGGCGCTAATCGCATGGCTTCGAATTCACTGCTGGAGTGTCTGGTTTATGGCTGGTCTGCGGCAGAAGCGCTGATCAGGACGCTGCCCGCCATTGAAGCCGTTACTGCATTGCCTGCATGGGATGAAAGCCAGGTCGATGACGCCGATGAGCGCGTGGTAATACAGCATAACTGGCACGAGCTGAGGCTATTTATGTGGGATTATGTCGGTATTGTCCGCACGACCCGGCGTCTGGAGCGGGCGTTGCGCCGCATTAACCTGCTTCAGCAGGAGATCGACGAATATTATTGCCATTTCCGCCTCTCCAATAATCTGCTGGAGCTGCGTAACCTGGTCCAGGTCGCTGACCTGATGGTGCGCTGCGCGCTGGAGCGGAAAGAGAGCCGTGGCCTGCACTTTATCCGCGACTACCCGGATTTACTGCCAGAGGCGCTGCCGACCATTCTGACACCACCGGGCTACATGAAGAGGTAAAACTCCCGCGTCAGGCTGCACCACTCATCGGAATAGCGGGTGTCCGGCGCGCGGATGGCCAGACGCTCCAGTAACGTTTCACCGGCCTGCGGTGACAGAGCCAGCACAACGCGATGTGGCGGACGATGGGCATATTCCGCCACGTCCAGCCGGAAACGCAGATGCCAGCCATCCGCCCTAGCCAGATCGATAAACGCCTGGCCGGAAGCCGAGGGCAGCACCACACAGAACATCCCCTCCTCTTCAATCAGTAACGCGGCACTGCGTAAGAGCGTCTGATGGTCGAGCGAAGCCGTCGAACGTGCGCTGTCCCGCGCCGCGGTGGAGCAGGCCACGCCCGGCGCGAAATACGGGGGATTGCTGACGATAAGCGAGTAACGTTTATCACACTGCTCAGCCCAGCCGGCGATATCCTGCTGATGCACCCGAATACGTTCGGGCCACGGCGACTGCTGCACATTCTCCTGCGCCTGCCCTGCGGCTTCCGGTTCTAACTCAACCGCATCGATTTCAACCGGCGACGGCGTGCGCTGTGCCAGCATCAGCGCGATAAGCCCGCTGCCGCTGCCAATATCCAGAATGCGCCTGACACCGGCAACGGGCGCCCAGGCCCCGAGCAGAATGGCATCGGTGCCCACTTTCATCGCACAGCGATCGTGTGCGACAAAAAATTGTTTAAAGGTAAATCCGTTCTTGTTTAACTGTGGCCGTTCACGCGGCTTATCCTGCATCATTCGTCACTACCATCGTTTTTTCCTGCCGTACGGCAGCGCATGAGTGTAACGTGACGACAGAGGGAATTCACGCGACAGACACCCCCAGGCGCAGCCGAAACGGATTAACAGATGAAGATTCAGTCTGATCTGTCTATAATCAGCGCCCCAAACTGAGGTAGACCATGACAGTAACCACATTTTCCGAACTCGAACTCGACGAAAGCCTGCTACAAGCGTTGCAGGAAAAAGGCTTTACGCGCCCAACAGTGATCCAGGCTGCTGCAATTCCGCCCGCACTGGAGGGTCGTGACGTTCTGGGTTCGGCACCTACAGGGACCGGGAAAACCGCCGCGTATCTGTTACCGGCTTTGCAGCACCTGCTTGATTTTCCGCGCAAGAAATCCGGACCACCCCGCATCCTGATTGTGACCCCAACACGCGAACTGGCGATGCAGGTTGCCGATCATGCGCGTGAACTGGCGAAACATACCCATCTGGATATCGCCACGATCACGGGCGGCGTGGCTTACATGAACCATGCCGAAGTGTTCAGCGAAAACCAGGATATTGTCGTCGCCACCACCGGCCGACTGCTGCAGTACATCAAAGAAGAGAACTTTGACTGTCGCGCCGTAGAAACCCTGGTACTGGATGAAGCGGACCGCATGCTTGATATGGGCTTTGCCCAGGATATCGAAACCATCGCGGCTGAAACGCGCTGGCGTAAGCAGACCATGCTCTTTTCCGCCACGCTGGAAGGCGACAACATTCGCGACTTCGCCGAGCGTCTGCTGAACGATCCGGTAGAACTGGAAGCGGACCCGAGCCGTCGTGAGCGCAAAAAAATTCAGCAGTGGTACTACCGCGCTGATGATCTGCAGCACAAGACAAAATTACTGATTCACCTGCTGAAACAGCCGGATGTGACGCGCTGCATCGTGTTCGTGCGTAAGCGTGAGCGTCTGCATGAGCTGGTGAGCTGGCTGCACGAAGCGGGGATTCGCAGCAGCTATCTTGAAGGCGAAATGGTGCAGGCGAAACGTAACGAAGCGATTAAGCGCCTGAGCGAAGGACGCGTTAACGTGCTGGTTGCTACCGATATCGCGGCACGTGGCATTGATGTTGAGGATGTCAGTCACGTCTTTAACTATGACATGCCGCGCACCGCAGATACTTACCTGCACCGCATTGGGCGTACCGGTCGTGCGGGCCGTAAAGGCATCGCCATCTCACTGGTTGAAGCGCACGATTTCGTCCTGCTGGGCAAAATCACCCGCTATGTTAACGAGCCTATCAAAGCGCGTGTGATTGATGAGCTGCGTCCGGAAACGCGTGCGCCAAGTGCCAAAACCACGGGAAAACCGTCGAAAAAGGTACTGGCCAAACGTGCAGAGAAGAAAGCCAGCGAAACTGAAAAACCGCGGGTGAAAAACCGTCATCGTGATGCCAAAAATGTCGGCAAACGCCGCAAGGCAAGCGGCAGTACGCCAGCTAACGAGAATGCGGAATAAATCATCGCCGCCATAAAAAGATCGCCTCAATTGAGGCGATTTTTTTTATCTGATAATCAGTAATAACCTTTTCACACTGTTTTTCATGCCAGCGCGTTTTCTTTAAGGCGCGAGCATAACAATGCCGGACGTTAAACTTCTTATCTCGTTAATAATTAAGCTAAAGATTGCTGTGTGCGCTTTGCGCTTATTTTCATCACCTGATTAATCAGACTGCTTAAAGACTTTCAGTAAAGGTACGGGTGATGACGTCGCGCTGCTGCTCTGGTGTCAGTGAGTTAAAACGCACGGCATAGCCGGAAACACGAATGGTCAGCTGCGGATAGTTCTCAGGATGTTTAACCGCATCTTCCAGTGTTTCACGACGCAGAACGTTGACGTTCAGATGCTGTCCACCTTCAACCCGCACCTGAGGTTTAATTTCAACCGGCACTTCACGCCAGGCAAATTCGCCCAGTTCGCTGAGCGCGACAACCTGGTCTTCTTCATAGCCCGCTTTTGCACACAGGCAACGCGCCTGGGCTTTCTCTTCGTCCAGCAGCCAGAATGAGTTCAGTAACTGTGAGTTGTTTGATTGCGTGATCTGGATACCCGTGATCATCATTGCGTCTCCCGAATAAAACGTGAATACATCAAATTTGAGGCCCCGGTATAGCACTCTTTATTCCAGGCCTCTTTGACCTGTATCAATACGAATCAGGCATTCAGGCGGCTTTAACGCTAACCCGTTGATCTCAAACCCGCTGCCATTAAAAAATAATTTGTATTATTCAAATTATTTTTGCCTTCAGGTCGACAGCAGGAACAGCTAAGCTTACGGCACTAACGTTAAGGGAGTTGAACATGGCTGAAAAGCTGACCTGGCACGACGTGCTGGCTGAAGAGAAAGAGAAACCCTATTTTATTGAGACGCTGAAGCAGGTCGCCGATCGGCGCGCCGAGGGTGTAACCGTCTATCCGCCGCAGAAAGATGTGTTTAACGCCTTTCGCCTGACAGAACTGGGCGACGTCAACGTTGTGATCCTGGGTCAGGATCCCTATCACGGGCCGAATCAGGCGCATGGACTGGCTTTTTCGGTGCTGCCCGGCGTTCAGGTGCCGCCCTCACTGCAGAATATCTATAAAGAGCTGGCACAGGATATTCCCGGCTTTGAAAAGCCCAACCACGGCTTTCTTGAGAGCTGGGCAAAACAGGGCGTGATGTTACTCAACACAGTGTTAACGGTTGAAGCGGGTAAAGCCCATTCTCATGCCCGATTCGGCTGGGAGACCTTTACGGATAATGTGATTGAGGCGATTAACCAGCACTGTGAAGGGGTGATTTTTTTACTGTGGGGTTCGCATGCCCAGAAGAAAGGCAGCATTATTGATCGCAAGCGCCATCATGTGTTGCAGGCACCGCATCCCTCGCCGCTTTCCGCGCATCGTGGCTTTTTCGGCAGCAAACACTTTTCGACCACCAATGAACTGCTGAGCGCAGCCGGTAAAAAACCGGTGGACTGGACGCCGGTCTTACCGGATTAACGCCAGAAAGCACACGGCCGCGTCAGTGCGCGGCCGTGTGACAGGATTCAGGCGTTGAATCAGCTTTTAGCTTTAGAAACCGCCACCATCGCCGGACGCAGCAGGCGACCATTCAGCGTATAGCCACGCTGCATCACCAGCATGACATGGTTAGGCTCAAACTCTTCAGACTCTATCATCGACATTGCCTGATGCACTTCCGGGTTAAATGGCACGCCCGTTTCGCCTACCACTTCAACACCGAATTTACGCACGGCACCCAGCAGGCCTTTCAGGGTCAGCTCAATCCCTTCGATCATGGATGCCAGCTGCGGGTCTTCTTTGTTTGCCACTTCCAGCGCACGTTCCAGGCTGTCGATGACTGGCAGCAGTTCGTTGGCAAACTTCTCCAGCGCAAATTTATGCGCCTTCTCAACGTCCATTTCGGCACGACGACGAATGTTCTCAACTTCAGCCTGCGCACGCAGCTGGGCATCGCGCACACCGGTTTGCGACTGCGCTAATTCAGCTTCGAGCTGAGCAATACGCTCATCACGCGGATCCACCTCTGCTGCTGTCTCCGCTTCCTGAGGTTGCTGCTGATCCTGCTGAATTTCGTCTGAGACTTGCTCGTTTGGGGTGTTCTGTTCTTTACTACTCATGAATTTCTCCGCGTTTTGCACATTCATTTCGCTGGTTGGCTTATTATGGGGATTGGTATGACGGATTCAAGGGAACCTATCACATTGCCTTGCCGTTTTGGCTTATAAGGAACACCGACCAGATGAATAAACACTTTAACTGCATTGGGATTGTGGGTCATCCGCGCCATCCCACTGCGTTAACCACGCATGAGATGCTCTGGCGCTGGCTGACGGCCAAAGGTTATCAGGTGATCGTTGAGAAGCAGATTGCCCAGGAGCTGTCGCTTCACGACGTACAGACGGGCACGCTGGCGGAGATTGGTCAGCAGGCTGATTTAGCCGTCGTGGTGGGTGGTGACGGCAATATGCTGGGCGCAGCGCGTGTGCTGGCGCGTTATGACATCAAAGTGATCGGCATTAACCGCGGTAATCTCGGTTTTCTCACTGATCTCGATCCGGATAACGCGCAGCAACAGCTGGATGAGGTGCTGCAGGGCAACTATTTCGTCGAGAGCCGCTTTCTGCTGGAAGCGCAGGTGTGCAAATCGGACTGCTCGCCGCGTATTGGCTCTGCCATTAATGAAGTCGTACTGCATCCTGGCAAAGTGGCACACATGATCGAATTTGAAGTTTACATCGATGAAGTGTTCGCCTTTTCCCAACGCTCAGACGGGCTGATTATCTCCACGCCCACCGGCTCTACAGCCTACTCACTCTCGGCGGGCGGCCCTATTCTGACGCCGTCACTGGAGGCGATTGTGCTGGTGCCGATGTTCCCGCATACGCTTTCCGCGCGGCCACTGGTGATCAACAGCAGCAGTACCATCCGTTTACGCTTTTCTTCACGTCGCAGTGACCTGGAGATCAGCTGTGACAGCCAGATTGCGCTGCCCATCCAGGAGGGCGAGGATGTACTGATTCGCCGCAGTGCCGGTCATCTTGATTTGATCCATCCTAAAAACTACAGCTATTTCAATACGCTGAGTTCGAAACTGGGCTGGTCAAAAAAATTGTTCTGAAAACCGGCCTCGCCTCTTTACTGGATAAAAAACCAGTTTATACTGTATGAAAAACCATATGTGTTTATTCATACAGGTGAACCTATGCTGGCCCAACTGACCATCAGTAATTTCGCTATCGTTCGTGAGCTCGACATTGATTTCCAACGCGGCATGACAGCTATCACGGGTGAGACCGGTGCCGGCAAGTCTATCGCCATTGATGCGCTGGGATTGTGTCTGGGCGGTCGTGCTGATGCTGACATGGTGCGTCAGGGTGCCAGCCGGGCTGACCTCTGTGCCCGCTTCCAGCTTAAGTCCTCCCCTTCTGCCCAGCGCTGGCTGGTCGATAATCATCTGGATGAGGGCAACGAGTGCCTGCTGCGCCGGGTGATCAGCGCTGACGGACGCTCCCGTGGCTTTATCAATGGCACAGCAGTGCCGCTCTCTCAGCTGCGCGACCTCGGCCAGTTACTGATCCAGATCCACGGTCAGCATGCCCATCAGCTTCTGCTTAAACCTGATCATCAGAAACATCTGCTGGATGCCTATGCCGGTCACGACGAGCTGCTGCAGCAAATGCGCGCCAGCTATCAGACCTGGAATCAGAGCTGCCGCACCCTGGCGCTGCATCAGCAGCAGGCGCAGGAACGCGAATCACGTCGCGAGCTGTTGCAGTATCAGCTGAAAGAGCTGAACGACTTCGCACCGCAGCCGGGTGAATATGAGCAGATCGATGAAGAGTACAAGCGTCTGGCTAACAGCGGACAACTGCTGTCGACCAGCCAGCAGGCACTGCAGCTGTTAGCAGACAGCGATGACACGAATCTCAACAGCCTGCTCTACACGGCGCGTGAGATGATTTCTGAACTGACTTCACTGGATGAGAAGCTGAACGGCGTTCACAATCTGCTGGAAGAAGCCGCCATTCAGTTGACCGAAGCCAGCGATGAGCTGCGTCACTACTGTGACAGCCTGGATATGGATCCTAACCGCCTGTATGAGCTGGAAAAGCGTATTTCACGCCAGATCGCGCTGGCCCGTAAGCATCACGTCACGCCGGAAGGCCTGCCCGAACTGCATCAGCAATTGCTGGCAGAAGCGGAGCTGCTCTCACAGCATGAAAGCGATCAGGAGAGCCTGCAGTCACTGGTGGGTGAACATTATCAGGCTGCGCTGAAAAGCGCAGAGCAACTGCATCAGCAGCGCAGCCACTTTGCTGACGAACTGCAGCAGCTGATCACCCAGAGTATGCATCTGCTCTCGATGCCGCACGGCCAGTTTAAAATTGCGCTGACCTTTAATCCGGATCAGCTCACGGCAGACGGCGCGAGCCGCGTCGATTTCCAGGTCACCACTAACCCAGGCCAGCCACTGCAGCCTCTGGGCAAAGTGGCTTCCGGTGGTGAACTGTCGCGTATCGCGCTGGCAATTCAGGTGATTACTGCGAAGAAAATGGAAACACCGGCGATGATTTTCGATGAAGTGGATGTCGGCATCAGCGGCCCGACCGCTGCCGTGGTCGGTAAACTGCTGCGTCAGCTGGGTGAATCGACCCAGGTGATGTGTGTGACTCACCTGCCGCAGGTGGCCGGTTGTGGTCATCAGCACTTCTACGTCAGCAAAGAGACCGATGGCGCAATGACTGAAACGCACATGCAGCCACTGGACAAGCGGGCGCGTCTGCAGGAACTGGCGCGACTGCTGGGCGGCAGCGAGGTCACACGCAATACCCTGGCCAACGCAAAAGAACTTTTAGCCGCATAGCAGCGCACTTTTTTAACCCTCCGTGGTCATATGCTTGCTCTGTAGAGGTTTCCAACAGCGAAAAGGTTTATTATCATCGGCACTTATGTCGCCAGAGTAATAAAGCCTGCCGCAGGCAGAGTTCAGATTTTGATGGCAAGAAAGCCGCCTTTAAAAGGCGTTTGGCCCCGGAAAAGGAATGTATAGATGCGCTGTAAAACGCTGACTGCCGCGGCAGTAGTAATGTTGATGATGACCGCCGGATGTTCCACCTTAGAGCGCGTGGTCTATCGTCCTGATATCAACCAGGGGAACTATCTGGTTGCCAACGATGTGGCCAAGATTCATACCGGTATGACACAGCAGCAGGTGGCTTACACGCTCGGTACGCCAATGATGAAAGATCCGTTTGGCAGCAACGTCTGGTATTACGTTTTCCGTCAGGAGCCAGGTCATGAGGGCGTAAAACAGCAGACGCTGACGCTGACCTTTGATGGTAACGGCGTTCTGACTAATATCGACAACAAGCAGAATCTGTCACAGAACAACGACTGATTGTCGTAAGATTGTCAGAAACAACAGACAGCAAAAAGGCGCACTGAGCGCCTTTTTTATGCCGGGTATCCGCTGTATCTGATGGGATAAGGGCTTATTTTTTGCTTTCTGCCGCTCGTTCTGCGCGCTGCCGGCGTAACTCTTTAGGATCGGCAATCAGCGGACGATAGACTTCGATACGATCGCCCTCATTCACCACATCATCCAGCTTCACTGGCCGACTGTAGATGCCGACCTTGTTACTGGCGAGGTCAATCTCACGACGCAGTTCAAGTAGTCCTGATTTGAGGATGGCCTGTCCAATCGTGCTGCCCTGCTCCACTTTCACATAGAGCTGATACTGCTTTTCAGGCAAGGCATAGACCACCTCGACGGAGATATCAGGCACGGTAAACCTCTTTGGCGCGCTGTGTGAAAGCCTGCACCATGCTGTTGGCCAGCTCTTTGAAGATCCGCCCAAAGGCCATCTCTACCAGCATATTGGTAAATTCGAACTCCAGGCTTAACTCAACCTTGCAGGCGTCATCACCCAGCGAGACGAACTTCCAGCCGCCAGTCAGCTTGCGGAACGGACCATCAACCAGTTGCATATGGATGCTCTGGTTATCCGTCAGGGTATTGCGGGTGGTAAACGTTTTGCTAATGCCCGCTTTCGACACATCCACGGACGCCGTCATCTGATTCTCAGACGCATCCAGCACGCGGCTTCCGGTGCAACCCGGCAGGAATTGCGGATAGGCATCCACATCATTTACAAGTTGGTACATCTGCCCGGCACTAAACGGGACCAGCGCCGAACGACTAATCTGAGCCATAATGGTTCCTGTTCATCACAAAACCGCTGAATAATAGCATTTTCAGCGATTAAACAAAAATGTCCCCGAGTGAGGGTGTGCTAGAATATCCCGTTTCCTGCCGCCCCGCTGGACTGGGGATGCGATAACCGACTAAGTGATGTAAAATACGCCGCACTATGACAAAGAAAAAAGCACACAAACCCGGTTCTGCCACTGTTGCCATGAACAAACGCGCCCGCCACGAGTACTTCATTGAAGAGGAGTATGAAGCGGGATTGTCGTTACAAGGATGGGAAGTTAAGTCACTTCGTGCCGGTAAAGCCAACATCAGCGACAGCTATATTCTGCTGCGCGATGGCGAAGCCTTTCTGTTCGGTTCAACCTTTCAACCCTTAGCCGTTGCCTCCAGCCATGTGGTCTGTGACCCGACGCGCAGCCGAAAGCTGCTGCTGAAGCAACGTGAACTTGATTCACTGTATGGCCGCGTTAACCGCGAAGGTTACACCATCGTGGCGCTGTCGCTGTACTGGAAAAACGCCTGGTGCAAACTGAAGATTGGTGTTGCACGCGGTAAGAAAGAGCACGACAAGCGCGACGATATCAAAGACCGTGAATGGAAACTGGATAAAGCACGTATCATGAAGAATTCAAAGCGTTAAGCACTGGATTTTGATTTGTTTTGTTGCTAGTATTTGAAGTTCTGGGGCTGATTCTGGACTCGACGGGATTGTGAAGCCTTAGGAGCATGCCGAGGGGCGGTTTGCCTCGTAAAAAGCCGCAAAAAAATAGTCGCAAACGACGAAAACTACGCTTTAGCAGCTTAATAACCTGCTTTTAGCCTTCTCTCCCTAGCTTCCGCTCTTAAGACGGGGATCAAGAGAAGTCAAACCCAAAAGAGATCGCGTGGATGCCTTGCCTGGGGTTGAAGCGTTAAATCCAATCAGGATAGTCTGTTAGTGGCGTGTCTGTTCGCAGCTAACCGGCGAATGTAAAAACTGACTAAGCATGTAGTGCCGACGGTGTAGTAATTTCGGACGCGGGTTCAACTCCCGCCAGCTCCACCAAAATTCTTCAAAGATGGTTCCAGTGCCATCCGCAGAAGTCCTTAAAGCCCGCATGGCACAAGCCCTGCGGGCTTTTTTGTGTCTGAAATCTTCCGAGGGGATCCGCCTGAATCCAGAGATAATTGGTACACGTTTAGGTACACGCTATAATGTGTACCTAAAAACGTGTACCAATTATGGACGGAAACCAGTCATGGCGCGGATGACACGCCCACTCACCAATAACGAAATCCTCAAAGCCAAGCCTCAAGAGAAAGACTTCACACTGCACGATGGTGACGGACTTTTCATGCTCGTAAAAACTTCAGGTAAGAAGCTGTGGCGTTTTCGCTACCAGCGACCAAATAGCAGCAGTCGCACAAATCTCAGTCTTGGCTCGTACCCTGCCCTGACGCTCGCTGTCGCACGCCAAATGCGTGACCAATATCTTTCGATGCTTGCACAAGGGATTGACCCACAGAAGCAGCAAGAGGAAGTTTCTGAGCAACGGCAAATTGAGCTGGACAGTATTTTTTCAGTTGTTGCTGGAAGATGGTTCCAGCTTAAGAGTAAAAGCGTTACCGAGGATTATGCGAAGGATATTTGGCGATCGCTGGAGAAGGACATCTTCCCTACTATCGGTGAAATTCCTGTTCAAGCGCTCAAGGCTAAAACGTTTGTAGAAGCATTGGAGCCGATTAAAGCTCGCGGGGCGCTTGAGACAGTTCGCCGGTTAGTGCAGCGCATTAACGAGATTATGATTTACGCGGTTAATACCGGTTTGATCGATGCAAACCCAGCTTCTGGTGTTGGGATGGCTTTCGAAAAGCCAAAAAAACAAAACATGCCAACATTGCGGCCGGAAGAACTGCCCAAGCTGATGCGTTCATTGGTGATGTCCAATCTCTCAGTCGCCACCCGTTGTTTAATCGAGTGGCAGCTTCTTACCCTTGTACGACCGTCAGAAGCCTCTGGAACAGAATGGGCAGAAATCGACCTTGATTTGAAACTTTGGGTTATTCCTGCAGAACGCATGAAGGCCAAGCGCGAACATATCGTTCCTTTATCAAAACAAGCTTTGGAAATTCTCGAGGTTATGCGGCCTATAAGCGCTAACCGACAATATGTTTTTCCAAGCCGTAACGATCCCAGACAACCAATGAATAGCCAAACTGCGAATGCTGCATTAAAGCGCATAGGCTATGGCGGCAAGTTGGTTGCTCATGGTTTGCGTTCCATAGCGAGTACAGCACTCAACGAAGCCAGCTTTAATCCTGATGTCATCGAGTCAGCTCTTGCACATACAGATAAAAACGAAGTTAGGCGAGCCTACAACCGCTCTACCTATCTCGAACAACGTAAAGACATGATGAGTTGGTGGGGCACATTCACCTATAAAAGTTAGCCCAACATGAAATTTATTAGTTTAGATTTGACTTGACACAGCTATGGCATAGAGTAAAAATTAATCTGAAAGTCAGATCTATGCCAGAAACGAATGTTCTCCTTGTATTTAAGAAATTTAATTTTCGTTGATAAAGTTAAAATAAATTGAAGAAAACTAAGAATCGCATATTTTCCCTCAAGGAATAAAATGATGTCACTTAACATACTTATATTGCAAAGTTGCCAATCCAAAAATGAAAATAAAGAATAAGATTTTAATTGACCATAAGCTTTCAGATGATGTTATTTTGTGGCGCTATATGAGCCTTGAGAAATTTATTCACTTGATTGACTCCAGGACAATATTTCTATCTCCAATATCATATTTCAAAAATAGCGATCCATTAGAAGGCCACCTCCCAAAAAAGTTTCATATGGACATGGAAAATACTTTACGATCCATGCGTGAGTCCTCAAGGCCTGATTACAAAAGCATGCCTAATGAAATGAAAGACTGGCTGATGGAATGGAATGCCACTTCTGATTTAAGGATGGAACTAATGAAAGAAAAGACTCGTGGCCGTCAAAGTATTTGCTGTTGGTATGAGAGTCAATTTGAATCTGAAGCAATGTGGAAGCTATATGGCGATAACGGAAAATCCGTAGCAATCAAAACAACTGTTGGCAGTCTAAAAAAATCAATTGAAGCAGAAGACAATATCAATCTTGTCCATTTAAATAAAATTAAATATTTAAATTTTGATGATCTCTCTTTAAAACAGGAAGAGCTTCTGGAAAATGATATGGCCATCGCCAGCATTCTTTTCAAAAGAAAAGAATATGAGCATGAGAAAGAAGTCAGGCTTTATCACAAACCGCATGAACATGATCTATTTAACCCCCAGCATACAATGTTTACTGATTACTGGGAAAAATATACTATTAAGCCATATTTTATTAATGTCAACATCAATGAATTGATTAATGATGTGGTTATATCACCCTTTGTATCTGATCCTTATGAAAGCAGTGTAAAAGCCATATGCTCAAAGTATGAATTAAATAATTGTAAGGTGTATAAGTCATCTCTTTTAGATAAATATGACTTTTGAATTTTTAGGAATTAATTCTGCAATCAAATTATTAATCCGATAAGTTCCGCTTCTCGCCGACCTTACTACCAATTCATTCGCCCTAGCCAGCCAAAACTGCCAGCTGAAAACTGGCAGTTTTTCACAAGATAAATACGCCTAACTGATATCTGGACCTCTACTTTCGTTTATAGCCATTTACTTATTTACCTAAATCCAAAATCATTAATTTTAGATTTTCTTTAACAAATCTTTCATTGCATCCCTACCGCGTTGCTTTCTTTCTTGCTTGAAGTTTTTTTTTAACTGTTTTTTAGACGGAGAAGACTTATTATTCCTTATTTTTAATTTAGGTGCTTTATCTGATGGGCAAACTTCATTTAAAAACGTACGAATTGCTTTTCTGTAGTTAAAAAGCATTTCGAAACCTACAATAATTTCATCACCAGCCGCAGGGATAGGATTAATAAAGCTTGATATTAAATTAAGAGACTTAGTATTCCAACGCCCATTAGCGTGACACAATGAATTTCTTACAGCAATTAGTTCAAGACAACCTTTTTTTGACCACTCATAGTCAGCATGAAGTAGCGTTGAAAGCTTTTCTACTTTAGATTGAGGGAACCCAGCGGGATTGAAATTTAGCTTAACCATAGCATCTGCCATCATTTCATCGAAGATCACTGTCAAATCTTGAACAAGCATCTTAACTATCTGACCAGATATCTCGTCAAAATGCATAGATGGGTCTTTCCTAAACTCAAGCCTTTTATTATTTGTATGAGATGGTAAGAGAGTCGTGGAATAAGAACAAACGGGTGAGATCCAACTAGTAGCATCTCTAAAGCGTTCATTAAGTGATGACTTATCACCAAAATCAACTTGTTTTGCCATATGTAATGAATGCACTAATGTATATAGGGTACGAGTCCAGACGTTTACACGATTCCAATCCATAATATTATTCCTACAGTATGTTATACTTTCCGAAAGAAGTATTACAGGTAATTGCTTGGTATTTTAAGCTGATTCTTAAAGAAGATTCTCTGCATTTTCTGGTTTTGTCTATTTAATTTTTTAGCATTAATAGCAGCCAAAATAGGTCATTAACCTAGCCTTAGCAAGTTGGGTGATTGATTCCTAACCATGACCTCATTAACAACATGCATGGTCCGCTCATAGCTAAGCAGACTGTCAGATTTGATTGTATGCTGCCAGTGAAAACTGTCAGCTCAAGTTTGAGACTATACACATTAAAGGAAGCCAATTGCGCCCAAGAATTACACAAAGAGGTCAGCGCGCAATGCTATCCCCGCCACGCCTGCCCGCTTTATGCATCGTTTTTCATGCAAGTGCATTGTGTGGGCCAAGCCGCGCCCTATATGGCCTGAATGGGAGAAAGCGGTACATGATTTTGCATGCAGATCCATGCACGCTATGCATGCACTGCTCTTTACAAAGCGGCTCGCCAAAAAAAGGCTTCAGTAAGACAAAGACAGGAATAAAAAAGCCGCTGGTTATGCAGCGGCAGTGTGAGGGATTAATGAATCTGGCGGAATGCAGAACCATAACGGCCCAGCGTCTGGCGTTCTCTTGCTGGTTCCGGTGATGGTACCGGTATTTTTTCCGGCTGTGGCGGTGCGGTGATCACCTTTGTGATGCTCTCATTCGTCTTGAAAGTACAGGAGCAGTCGAGGTTAGTGCACTGGTGATAACGCTCTTTTACCTGCTCTGACATATAGCGGCTCGATTTGGTATGTGCCGCGCTTTTGCAGTAGGGACAATGCATCATTTCTGGCTTCCCTCCTGAAGTTTTGCATGCTGCGCCCGGATTGATTCAGCCAGCTTCTGGCGGCGCATAGGATGGCGGTAAAGCTCCATATCAATACCCGTAAGCGGCGGGCGATACAGACCAATATTCTCCAGCAGCGGAGCCTCATTTAGTTTGCTGTCTGGCAGATCAGCCGCCGCCCGCGTCAGCGCTTCGCCGACCAGATAAGCCACGTCATTAATACTATCCCGGTCGTCTCCAGCAAATGTCGGGGAAAGCTCTTCACGACGGAGTCGCAGCTTAATGGCCCACAGCAGCGACGGACTTACGTTACGCAGGGCTGACTGCCAGTGCGCATCCGCGAACCCGGTAAACGCCTCCCGGTGCGATTCAACATACTCTTTACCACTACCGCAGCATTTCAGCATCGCCTCCTGCTTATCCAGCGCCAGCTCTTTAAGCAGCCCGCCGAACTCATCGGCCAGTTCACGGCTGGCGATGCGCTGAGAATGTTCGGCGCGCAGCTCGTCGGTGAGATTGCCTCGCAGGTTGCGAAAGCTCGTGCGCCAGTTGCTCTCGGCTTCTTTCCCTGCCTCGATGGCTGCCTGCTGTTCTTTTTCACAGCGGGCGATATCGGCGCAGACGCCGTTATAGGCTTTCATCCTTTCGGTATGTTCAGCGCGGGCTTTCTCAAAGCGTTCCAGTGATGCAGGTTTCTGTTCAGGCATAGTCATGGTTGTCTCTCATCGTCTGTAAAGGATGAGGCCATTCTGTCGTGTACCACAGGACGGCGCATTTCATTGCTTTCCGCCTGTCGATGAACAAACAAGGGCATAACCTGTATGGGATAGCCCTTTAACTAATTATATTTCTTATAAAACTGTTCACTGGTATTCACTGAGATAAAAAAGGTAATAAATACAGTAAGTAAAAAAGTGAACACTTTAAAATGAAGTATTCACTGAGTATTAACTAGTGTTCACTTTTCAGAAATCCAGCCTTTCTCTGGTAAGCCTCAGTTCATTGTTTTTATCTATTAATAATTAACGAATGATGACTTAAATTAATAGAAAGAGAACAGGATGCAACTCAATGCATTACACTGCACTGAATCTCATGAATGATTATTTTTTGCACTAAGAAGGGGTGTTGCCACACTTAAAAATATCAACAAAATAGGGAGTTACCTAAAGACACCACCAGAACCGGACAGCACCGGCCGGACTCATAATGAGGTAACACCATGCACGCAGTTTCATCCGTACCAGCCCCTGCCATTCCCGTAATCCGTGATGCCGTTTACCCACGCGACCGCTTTATGCGCCTGCCGGAAGTCATCAGCACCTGCGGCCTGTCACGCTCGACCATTTACGATTTAATCAGCCGGGAGCAGTTCCCCTCGCAGATTTCCCTCGGCGGTAAAAACGTCGCCTGGCTGGCGTCAGAGATTGACGGCTGGATGCAGGCCCGCATCGCACAGCGCGCCGGGGGTGCAGCATGATTACGCTAAAATTTGGCACAAAAACCTTTCCGCTCACCCGCGAAGAAGCCGCCTTTGCCGCAGAAAGCCTGACGGCAGCCCTCAGCTACAGACCAGCAACCGCACCGGCCTTTACCAGCGCAATGCTCGGTCACATCTCCGTTATGAGTAAAAAAGCGAAGCCTGTCATGCATCGGGCTAAGAAACAGAGCAGGATATTCCGATCAAATCCGCCGCAATCCGATCACGTCCTGACCAGTTGCTGAGGGAAACGCCCCGATGTGTGAAAAAAGGCTTTTCTCTGGCAAGCGGCCGTTATACAGTTTTCGTGCTGCCGCAAAATCGGCAGCCGGGATTTGCAGCCCGTGTAACTCAATGGCGACACAACACGCGCCAAGCGTGTTTTTTTGTGTCATTGCTCTGGCTTACCCATTTTTCAGGCTGTGGTTCTTAGACCGCAGCCGCTGTCAAATAATGGTGGCCCGGGCGGGGCAGCCTTCGGGCTGGCCGGTATCCATTGAGGCCGGTACTGCAAACCCCGTTCGGGCCACCACCCATGAGATTTGCAGCTCCGGTGGTGGCGTTAACCGCTACTCAATGGAGATTGTCCTCATGACAACGGCCCTTACTGCCGCTCACCCCGAATTCACCTTTATTTTTGCCGCAGTACGCCGCACCGATGCGACCGCGCGTCTCTGTATGCTGCGCACCGTGGCAGGCGATGAGCGCAGCGCCCGCGCCAGCCTCGCCCGCGATTACGTCCTGTCCTTTGCCGGTCGTCTGCCGGTTAAGGCGGTGGCGGCATGAACACCCTTTCTCAACACCTGAATAACCATGACACCTACCCCATCCCCCACGCTGACTATCTGCGTCTGCTGCACGCGCACACGGTCGGCGTGACCGTGCTCGATATGTTCGACTCGGTGAACTGCCTGAGCGCACGCGGCTGCGTCCCGGACGGCGCGGCGCTTGCCTCGGTCGTCGCCCTGCTCACCGACCAGCTCGGTAAAGTTGTTGAAACCTGTGAATCCCGCATGTTAGCCACGGAGGCCCGCCATGATGACCGCTAATCACTCCTGCCTGCCCGTTGAGGTACGCACCGCCGTTTACCGCCGCGCGCTGGCGCAGGGCTACCTGAATGCCTGCAAAAACCTCGGCGTCACCGTATCCGCCACGCTCGACGAGTTGCAGATGACTATCGCCCTTGAGCTGGAGGGCTTCTATGTACGCCGTCACGGCCCCGATGCGGGCATGGAGATGGCCTGCACCATGCTGGGCGATATGGTCGAGCCTGACCTGCTGACCGCCCCGCCGCGCCTGACACAGCTCGGCGTCACCATGATGGATGAGCTATTCCGTAGCCAGCTAGCGGCCGTCAGCCGCACCACGCTGCACTGAGGGAGGACGCGCATATGAAACATATTGTCTCTGACACCGTAAAGGCGGCCATCGGATTCTGGCCGCAGCTTCTGCCTGCACTCGGTATCAGCGTGCATGCCGGGGGACGACACGGTGCCTGCCCGGCGTGCGGCGGTAAAGACCGCTTCCGTTTTGACAATCAGGACGGGCGCGGAACGTGGCTCTGTAACCAGTGCGGGGCCGGTGACGGCCTTAACCTGGTAGAAAAGGCGCTCTGTATCAGCGCTAAAGAGGCCGCCATGAAGGTGGCCGGAATGCTCGGCACGCTGCCGGAGTCAGCCCCGTTTATGCATTATGAAGCCGCAGACAAAAGCCGCGCACAGACTGAAGCAGCCGCACGGGCGCAGGCACTTATCGCCGCCGCCGTCAGCCGCACGGACAATGCCTACCTTTCATCGAAAGGGCTGCACGGCACGCACGCGCTTACAATTGCTGATGCGCTGCGCTGTGGTGGCGTCAGCTTTGCCGCCGGGGATGTGCTTATCCCCCTGACCGGTGAAGACGGCACGGCCGTTAACGTGCAGCTCATCAGCGCCGCAGGCGACAAGCGCACCCTGCCCGGCGGGCAGGTGAAAGGCACCTACTGGCTGGCAGGCGAGCCGGATGGCAAAACGCTGTGGCTCACTGAAGGATACGCCACCGGCCTGACCGTGCATAGGCTGACCGGGCAGGCGGTTTACGTGGCGCTGAGCGCCAACAACCTGCCCGCACTGGCAAAGCGGCTGCGTGAGTCATACCCCGCCGCGCTGATGCTGATTGCCGCCGACCGCGACGACAGCGGCACCGGCCAGTTAAAGGCAGAGGAAGCGGCGAAAGCCTGCGGCGGGAAAACCGCACTGCCGCCGGTTACGGGTGACTGGAACGACGTGTGGCAGGCGCAGGGCGATATCGCCACGCTGGCGCAGGGCGATATCGCCACGCTGGCGCAGCTCACCGACTTCACGCAGCCGCAGCCACTCAGCCCGTTTGAATCCGTCAGCGAGGCTGACCTGAAGGCCATGAGCGCCAGCCAGAAAGCCGAGTTGCTGGTCGCCCATTACGGAGAGGCGCTGGCCGTGCCGCCGGTCGGGGAAGAAATCTGCCGCTATGAGAACGGCGCATGGCAGGTGATGGAGGCGAAGACGCTGCGCCGGGAAATCGCCGCGCTGTTTCAGAAAGTACGCGCACCGTTCTCGGCCGCCGGTATCGGCAGCGTGCTGGACACGCTCAAGCTGATGGTGCCGCAGATGGGTGAACCGTCCCGCCGCCTGATTGGCTTCCGTAACGGCGTGTATGACACCACAACAGGCACCTTCAGCCCGCACCGCCACGAGCACTGGCTGCGCACCGTCAACAGTGTGGACTACACCGCGCCACGTCCTGGTGAAAATCTCGCAGACCACGCCCCGGCTTTCTGGCGCTGGTTAACGCGGGCCGCCGGGCATAATCACGACAAGCAGGAGCGCATTCTCGCGGCATTATTTATGGTGCTGGCAAACCGCTATGACTGGCAGATGTTTCTTGAGGTGACCGGCCCCGGCGGCAGCGGTAAAAGCGTCATGGCCTCGATTGCCACTCTGCTGGCCGGAAAAGACAACACCACGTCAGCCACCATCGACACGCTGGAATCCTCCCGCGAGCGCGCCAGCGTGGTGGGCTTCTCTCTGATTATCCTGCCTGACCAGGAGAAATGGAGCGGCGACGGTGCGGGCATCAAGGCGATTACCGGCGGCGATGCGGTAGCAATCGATCCGAAATACCGTGACGCTTATTCAACGCATATCCCGGCGGTGATTCTGGCGGTGAACAATAACCCGATGCGCTTCAGCGATCGCAGTGGTGGAGTATCGCGTCGCCGGGTAATCCTGACGTTCCCGGAAGTAATACCGGCGAAAGAGCGTGACACGCTATTACTGGATAAAATCAGCGCCGAGCTGGCCGTCATTGTTCGTCATCTGATGCAGCGCTTCGCGTTACCCGATGAAGCGCGCGAACTGTTGCAGGCGCAGCAATCATCCGGCGAAGCGCTGGAGATAAAACGACAGGCTGATCCGCTGGTCGATTTCTGCGGCTACTTGATGCCACTGAGCACGCCGAACGGGTTGTTTATCGGCAACGCCAATATTCGCCCGATTAACCCGAAGCGCTATCTCTATCATGCGTATCTGTCATTTATGGAATCGCGCGGCCATCAGCACCCGCTCAGCCTGACGGCTTTCGGCCAGGCAGTACCACTGACACTGAAAGAATACGAGCGCGTACTGCTCAAGCGCCGAACGAATAACGGCATACAAACCAATCTGACGCTGCATGAGGACAGCGAGGCTGATTGGTTGCCCGCGTGCTGTTAAAAAATACTTTATAAACCGGCATACGCCGGTTTTTTTATGCCTTTCTCAAAGGCAAGAGTTTGGGAAATGATAAGCTTTTCCTAGCGATAGTTCCCCCTTAGCTTGACAGCTCTAACCCCCTACAAACACCCACACAACCAATTGAAATTTAAGTATTTTTATTATCATTAGAATTATTAATATAATTTAATGCGTCGAATAAAAAAATGTGTTAATGATCTATAAGCTAGCAATGAACGAAAAACATTTATAGTAAGGGAGAATACTAATGTCCGGATTATTTTTAGATTTATCAAAATTATCTAAAGGGGTTGACAGCAATACAGCAATACCTCCTCGAGATATATTCACCGCACTTCCGAGTAAAAATACAAAATTTCAATATCCTCGTGATGTTCAGGCCGAAGTTTGGGAAAAATGGTTCAATGATAGAAATAACTCTACAACTGTTATAAAAATGAATACTGGCAGTGGAAAAACCTCAGTCGGACTAATAATCCTAAAGAGTTGCATTAATGAGGGAGTAGGCCCCGTAGTATATCTTGTACCAGATAAATATTTAGTTGAGCAAGTTATTGAAGAAGCCAACCTTTTAGGCATTCCTGTAACTTCCGATGAAAAGTCCCCTAAATTTATCGCAGGTCATGAGATTCTAGTTACAAATATATTCAAGTTGGTCAATGGCCGTTCTGTATTTGGTGTTGGAGATGAAGGTGAAAAAATTGAAATTGGATCAATAATAATTGACGATGCGCATGCTTGCCTTTCTACAATTGAGGACCAATTTACATTAAGCATAAGCAGAGAAAATCCAGCATATGATCATCTTTTTAGAATTTTTGAAAACTCTCTATTTACACAAGGAAGCGCAAAGACTCTTGAAATAAAAGATGGCGATAAAAATGCTTATGTTAGAGTCCCGTTCTGGAAGTGGCAAGAAAGCATTCATGAAATAACAAAAATACTTTTAGAAAACAGAGAAAGTAAAGACCTGTCCTTTAAATGGTCGTTAATTAAAGAAAACCTTTTGCTTTCTAAATGTGTAGTAAGCGCTACAAAGATTGAAATATCGCCTCACTGTATTCCAATTCACATGATTCCTAGCTTATCAAATGCTCGCCGAAAAATATTCATGACTGCTACACTCGTAGATGAGTCAATTTTAGCAAGCCACTTCGGAATTACGGACGATTCATTGTCGAACCCAATAACACCCAAAACCATAGGTGATATTGGGGATAGAATGATTTTGATGCCTCAGGTAATTAATCCGGAATTAAGCGACCCTGAAATCAAATCGATGTGCAAGGATATATCAACCAAACACAATGTGGTTGTTATCGTACCATCAGAATACAGAGCGAAATTTTGGAATGACGTTGCTGATAAAATTTTAGATAAAGATAGCTTGTATGACGGTGTACAAGAATTGAGAAGTCAACATGTAGGGCTAGTTGTTATGGTTAATAGGTATGATGGTATAGATTTACCAAATACTGCCTGTCGCCTTTTAGTCATTGATGGTCTTCCTGATGTTCGTAGATTAGTTGACAAGACAACTCAAAGCATGTTGTTGGGAAGTGAGAAAACTAAAGACGAGATTATTCAGAAAATTGAACAAGGCATGGGACGCGGTGTACGTTCGAGCGACGATTTTTGTGGAGTAATCCTGCTTGGCAAAGCTTTAAATGGTGCTGTTTTCCTAGGTTCTTCCTTAGAGAAATTCTCTCCAGCCACTAAAGCTCAAATTAAATTATCTCAAGAATTAGTGAATATTTTACCTGACTCTACAATTACAACAATCAAGGGTGCCCTTGATTATTGTTTATTAAGAGAGCCACAATGGACCTCAATGAGTAAGGGTGTATTAACTGGGTTATCCTCCACTCATAAAGAAATAGACCCTCATACAATAAATAAGAGAATGGCATATGATTTAGCTTCAAGAAACATGAATTACGATGCTGCTCAAACCCTACGAAACGATAGTAATGTTAATGATAAAATCCACAAAGGTTTTTTGAAAGAGCATGCCGCAGAATACGTTAATCTTTATGATAAAAGTGAAGCTCAAACATTACTTCAGTCGGCTTCAAGCGATAACCATCGTGTATTGAAGCCATTAATGGGTGTAACATATAGTAGATTGAATGGTGCAGCATTAGAACAAGCAAAGGAATGTAGTTTATATTTAAGAAATAATTTCGACAGTAATAATGAAATTGTTATCCACACAAATTCAATAATTGAAAACCTTATATTTATGGAAGGTACTGCGAATCCATTCGAAAATGCTATAGATCAGGTAGCTAAATTAATCGGGTTTAGGAGTCATCGGCCAGAGAATGATACTGGAAAGGGTCCTGATAACCTATGGTCTATGGGTGAAAATGAATATTTAGTCATTGAATGTAAAAATGGAGCCACGGCTGAAAGAATTAGCAAGCATGATTGCAATCAATTAAATGGCTCCGGTGCATGGTTTAAAAGCATGTATGATCAAACATCTACATTCAAGCCAGTCATGATACATCATTCCAACTTTCCTGAGTACGCAGCAACGTTAAATGAAGGAACTAGAATAATGACTATTGGCAACCTTGATGCATTCAAGAAGTCCATAATTGATTTTATCAATGCTATATGTACAAATGATAAGACTCATGATGAGCAATTTATCCGTCAGCGATTGATTTCATCTAAGTTGCGTTCAATTGATATCATAAACAATTATACTAAGAGTTTTAGACCTTCTTAAATCATCGTAATTTTATAGTTCTAACCTACATAAACCGGCCTAGGCCGGTTTTTGAAAATCTTAGATAAGGTGATCACCTTTAATGCACACTAGTGTAAATCTCGTCTAAAGCCCTTCACCACCTAATCCAATGAATTTAAACAGTAAAAACAAAAAGTGAACAGTGTGAACACTTTTCTCTAAAATCATTTCATTTTGGATTTAGCGCCGAGCATTCAATATCCTAGCTCAGCCGTTACGGGGTGTGAGATCCAATAATTGGTACACGTTTAGGTACACGCGTCAAAGTTGAATTGGCGAAAAACACTTAATTTCAGAAGATTGTGAGACTTTTTCAGACTCCGCCAGCCCACCAAAATTCTTGGTTGATGGTTACCAGAACCATCATCGAAGTCCTGAAAGCCCGCAAGGTGAAAGCTTTGCGGGTTTTTTTGTGTCCATAGCAGTCCACTGAGAGTGGCTAGAATCCACGCCAAATGACACCCTGTTTTCGCCCCAGCCCCATGGGTCCAAAATCTGAGGGGCCGAACATGCCGAAAATCGTCACTAAACTCAATAATAATCAAATCAAAAACACTAAGCCTGCCGAGAAGGAAGTGAACCTCTTTGATGATGACAGCTTGTTTTTGCGCATATCGCCGATCATGAAAGGTGGCATGAAAACTGGTACTTCAGGTATGCGACTCCTGTGACTAAGAAACGAACGAAAATGAGTTTGGGTACTTACCCTTACCTTATATTCGCGCAAGATAGCTCTCTCAGAGATCAGTACCTTGCCCTACTCGCCCAGCAGATTGATCTGCAAACGCATAAGACCGACAAAGCGAATGCATTAAAAGCGTCCACTGAACACACCTTGCAGGTAGTGGCAAGAAAGTAACTGGAAGAGAAGAAAAGAACGTCAGTGATTTTAGAAGATCATGTAGCTGATATCTGGCGTAGCCTTGAACGTAACGTCTTCCCTGGATTGAATAATGTTCCGATTAAAGAGATTCGGCCCAAACTCTTGAAGCATCAGCTTGATCCAATCGAACAGCGCGGGGGGTCTTGAAACCCTGAGGCGCATTATCTCCCGGCTAAATGAAATTTTTCGTTGAATAGCTACCAAGGAACTGATTGAGTTCAATCCCGTTGATATCTTTGCAGAGCGCCTTCTAAAATCTAAAAAGCAAAATATGCCAGCACTACCTCCCTCAGAATTACCAGGCTTTTTGGCTACATGTAATTTTAAAAGCACATATTTAATGCGGAAATGTTAGCATTAGAGAACTATTGCTAAAAATTAAAAAACCAGAAGCCTTACAAATACCTGTCCGTTTTGTATAGAGCTTGGGTAATGAGTTACAATCAGACTATCGTAAGACAAATAAATAACATTCATTATGAATAAAAACCAAATCGAAGAAATGCTTTTAAAAGAAGGGTTTACACCAAAAGAAGTCTCTGTGATACGCCAGCATGCTGATAAAAACGGTTATCCTTATCCCTGGCTCCTTTCACAGTTAAAGAAAAGATTCATAGCTGCAATGATATTAATAGCTATCCTTCTCGCAGGACTCATTTATACCATTCGCAGCGGTACACAAGAAAACCTTGTATCTTATTCGCTAACACTGTTAGCAGGCTTCACAATTCTGTATATTTTTATCCCGTTGAAGCCCGCATACAAAGCATTTAAATTTTCGCGAAAAGACTCTCATATTTTATAAAGTCGATAATGAACATTTTGATTTATTTATTTAATCGAAGAGTCGCACTGCCTCTTCCCCCTACTGCAATACATTCACCACTAGAGACATCTATATAATATTTAACTGGATTAGGCATACTTTCCATCATCCATGGAAGATCTTCAGAAAATTTTAAATCTGAGGTTGAAATAACCCAAACAGATTTGCCATTAAAAGACGATCTCACAGCCTCATGAAAACGTTCGTCCCAACCATAACCTGTTTCCCTTGCATATTCTTTGGCAATTTCAACAGCTTTGTTTTGCGATATCATTGCTGAACTCCATACCAAACATTATACATCAACCCGCCAACCACTACTGGACCCAAAAGAATACCTGCAGTTTCATGCCGCAATAATGTATAGGTAATTTCGTAAGTATTTCCAAGAGGGAATTTGAAGCCTTCAATGATATACTCCCTACTCATCCCTCTTGCCCTTAATAAGCCAATAGTTTCAGCAAGTGACTCTTCCAGGTATCGTAATATATATGATTTATTATATGCGCTTTGTCTCATGAAAACCCTAAGTTCTCTAAATAAATAGAACTTAGGCGCAATTGCCATGTGTACCTGTTCATGATAAAGAGTTGAAAGCATCTGCAAATATGCGTCATCTTTCGACATTGCGCCAGGATAGTAGTTGCGTCCTACTTCTACGTCCCCCCAGGGTTTTGTGCGTCCCTGAACGACGTCACTATGCTTTGTAATTTTTATCTTAGGAGTATAACGCCAGCCTCCATTGCGAGGCAGGGTCATTTTCCTTCCAATATCGCTGCTGTATATGGGCATTTTTACTCCCCTGAAAGGAGTCTTAAATGTATCACCAGGCTTCTTCTTCAAAAGAAGTGCGAGGACAGTATTAACGCCTATCAGAGTGATCGCGTCTGCTAAATCCTTAGCAGCAACGTCAAGATCTCCTTCGCTACGAGCTGCGTTAGTCTTCGTGGCAAAATCAAACAACTTCTTAGCCGCTTCAAGCGCTACACCCCCTACTGCTACCCAACCTACAATGAGAAGCACTAAATCAGCGATTTCACCAATCCCAAAAAAGTGCGCACCAGCCCAAACCACGATGACCCCCGCCATAGTTGCTAATGCTGAGGGGGTGACCATAGCAAGAAGCTGTTGACCTACGTCAGAGGGTAAGAGCACTGCCGCTTTAGAGATGACTAGCTGTAGCCTTGACTGTATATCGCCAGGGATAACTTCCATTCTCTATCCTCAGTTATATGTTAAGCTGCCTGCAGAATAACTCTTGAATACTGCATTATCCAGTAGTTTTGCTTATCATCTTTGTTTGACCTGATCGAAGAATAGATATCCACTTATCATTTAGTTTTTAAAAAATTTATTAAAAATGACAGAATTAAAATAATCATTTAAATTAACAATCCAACAAAACCCTCAATAATAAAAACGTTTAAATCCGAAAGAAATGTAATGATAGTTGATATTAAATTTAAGAAAGCAAACAAAAGGCAACCACGATATTTCTATATTCCTAACTGAAGGTTTTATCTGATACTGGGAGCAGGTCAAAATCTACCCTGTCGCTCCATAGTGCATGAATGCTCTACAGTAGGACTGGCATGATATTCAAGTTATGCAGGCAATACAGCAAAAGCTGTAAAATCCTTAAAATCAGGTGGTTACATAGGAATGGGGTTTGCCTTTGCTGGAATCATGAAAGACCTAGTCAATGCCAGTGTGAAAGGACGTTAGAGCGAATGTAAAAGAACCGCATTCAAAGAGTATGGTAAGTTTGGTGCTTCGTCCTTAACGGGTGTGGGAGCTGGTGCAGCCGGTGCTTTCGCAGGTTTAGGTGTATACGCAGTAATAGGGATCGCCACAGCAGGAACCGGCGCGGTAGTCTGCGCTGCTGTTGGCTCAATAGCTGCGGGCTATGTAGGTGCTAAAGCGAGTGATTCTGTAATGGATACTATCTATGAATACATGGGAATTTGAGAAATGAAATCGGTCCTGATGGTCTTGCTTATGCTTCCTTTAGTTTGCTTAGTAGTAAGTGTTCTTTTGTATCTGATTAACAGATCCCGTTACCAGGAATTGATCTCAGACTTCCAAAAAAAGCATACACTTCCCACCCCTACTTGTTGCACTGCAATATGGGATATATAGGTTCACCTCTAATGACATATTTTTTTATGCGATTAAAACAAAACAAAAAAATCTTATTTTTAAACAGGAGCGATAATGCTTATAGTTTTGCACATGAAAGTCAAAATCTAAAAAAGATAAATACTCTCAAACCACTTTACTATACTTTTGCATTTGGTTTTTTATGCTGTTTGCTGACTGGACTTATTGTGATTTTTATCCAACTTCATATTATTTAATTTTTCCAGTATGGAGATAGTCATGGAAAAAACTCTCTCGGTAAAGCTTATTGAGAAAAGTAAAGCGACTGATTTTCAGCAGGCCGTTTCTGAAGTATTAATCGATAACAAACCGACGGGTATCACTATAAAAGGACAGGTACTCGAAGCCTCCGTTAAAGTCGACAATGATAGGTATATTCTTTTCACAACGGATGATGTGATCTTTGAAGAGTTTCTTACTGTTACTCTCATCAGCCTGAGTCAGGGTATTGTTGAAAGTTTGCAGGTTGGCAATGCATATTCGTCAGGTTCTTTCGAGGCGCTGTCTGTCAATCACGAAATCATTGAGTTCAATTTCATTGGCGGGTCTGTCTGGACAATTAAAGTGAACGACTCACCAAAGCTCCGTATCCCTTTCTTTTCGGATCCGCGTGGCGTAAAACGCTCTTCAGGTCTGAAAGCGTATCTGAAGATAGATGCAAAGCCATCGCCCTCCCCTGCATAAAAAACCATTTAGCAAAAGCAATTGTTATACATTTAGGTGTACCAACAATTTTATAATCAATAATTTTCATTTAAATTCACAAAGATAAAAAATCCATTCAGACTTCGCCAGCCAAATAAATTAAAGGGTTACGTTCCAGTATTCACCACACAGCCAGATCACATAGTGGTTAAAGGATCACCAGCAATTACTCCATAGAGCACATCCTTGAGATATGCTGGTTTTGATAAGAGAAAGTACGCAATAAAAAAGGCCATGATTAGTATCATGGCTTTAGCGTTTAATATCATAACTTACAGATTATGTGACATAATAATCATGCTTCACCTTTTAGCTTATCCATTAGATAAGCGATAAACCAGGCCAGTATGAAAAAACCAAAAAAACCAACAATCTTTAATGGCCAGCCTCCAAATATAAACAACGAGAAAAATGCTGCGAAGGAGCAGATCCCCGTGGAAAAAGCTTCAACCACATTAGTAGTTTGTATACCTATGAACTTACCGAATTTTAGTAGAAATGATTTTGCAGAGTTCATTCTGTATACCTTTACACATTAATGTATGGCTGTTGATGTACATCAGATAGGGTTCAAGTGGCTTCTCAACAAGAAAATAGACCATATCCAAATTCAGTCGGGAAACCTTAGAATAAGTCTTTAGGAATCTGCTTTGCATCCGTCTTGATGCGAGTGAAGCCTCTTCGATTAACCCTTGAATCATGAGAAGGTTCAACGATAGCGACGAACCAACTCTCACAAACCGCTTGAAGGTCTCAGCAGTAACGATACGAGTTAATATTTTTTTAGCTATAAACTGGGCCAGAATAAATTGTGAACCTACCCTTCCCCCTAGCCTGCCAGCACCATAACCCAGCTTACCATCAATAGCTTGCTTACTCTCATTATCGAGCTTTGCATAAAAATCGAAAATCACAATAGTAATCAGTTGTCGGATTGGTTCATGCCTGTCTGTAGTGGCCTTAACCAACCGCATAAATCGTTCTGTTTCCCTTCGATTCCGGTTCTTAAGATCGCTCCCGGCAAGGCCGCAACCCTGCTACGTTCTTATAACCCCCTGATATATGCCCGAAGGAATCGATGACATACCATCCACAATTCCATAAGCAATTTGCTTTGCGTCCATACTCTTCCTTATAAGCAAATTATGTCCAGGGTTGAGAATATCTAATCTGACGCAGGATTTCCATTGGAACTATATTCCAGCGCCACCACTAATTAGACCCCATGTTAAAAATTGATTTATATGGTTATTTAACGATTATAATTATAAACATGTTATCTAAAAGACGATCCATTTAAATATACATAAACAGAATTATTTTAAGCTATAAAAATAAGTTATGTTTTTCTTTAGCTCCTTTTGGAGATCCTATTACTAAAAATTCCTGAAATTCTTTTCACTCTTTTCAATTGTCGAACTTTGGCAGAAACTCAGCACCGGATGGCTTGTTGTGCGGTTTCGCGGCGTCCAGGTGATTGTCATGGTGTCGCTGTTCAGCTGCAATTTTGTCACGCGCTGGCCGTTCACCTCTAGGCCCGGACGCAGTGACTGGACACAGGTACGGTCAGCAGAAGAAACTATATCGAAAGCGCTTTTCGCTAACCGTGACGTAATAAAATCGGTGTTGAGCGGAGGCAGGCTGACTATTCGCAATGCATCTGGCAAAGCGATCGGCTATGGTTTCCGGCGCGGAGGTAGCCAGCGAATAGTCATGAAAAATGTGAGAGTTGTTATCGAGTTTCAGCAATATAACGGCAACCCTAATACATTCTCACAGCATTCCCGGATTTATAGGTACAAAATGCAAAAATTCCACTTTCTTGACCAACTGATTTTCGGTTATTTCAATCAGGACGCAGACATCATCAATGATGGCGAGGATACGATCGAAGGTATAGTACGGCTTTTCAAAAAGTCAGTTCCAGACTGGATGCTCAACGATCTTGTCGAAGAAGTTGACGATTTTATCTCAGCCTATGATGGCAATGTCGAAAAGGAATTCAGCAGAAGATATGGGTTTGATTTTGCCCCTGAACTTTGGGAAACCACGGCTCATGAATTCCTGATGACTGTTCGTCAGATCTCTTCAGAGAAATAAGGCTTTCAGGAGTACATTTTCCTGGTTGATGATTACCCGATCCATCATCAAACTCCCTAAAGCCCCGAAGATGAAAACCCTACGGGCTATTTGTGTTTCCAGTTTTTTCCTAGAGTCAGAATCTACCCATTCCATACCCAATCTTTCAGCCACCGGTTTAAGCTCTTTTCGAGAGCCCCTCTCAGCACATCGCCCTTAAAACCCAAAACCCCAATGCTTTTATGACCACCAGCGCTTTCCCACGCACCATCTCAGCGCACTAAATCTTTGCACTTCATCACACTAAACCTCTAAGCCATCTCATTACCTGTTGATATTAATGGTTATTTTTATTGGCACATTTTCTGCTTAATTCTCTTCATACACCTATGTACCGGCATATCGGTCTCAGTAATCTGGCATTAGCAGCAGGCAAAGGTTTGGAACTGCGCAATGCCAGAACAGTGTGTAAACAGAGCAGACTGATTTTCAGCTGTGTAGCAGAGCGTAATGTGGAGACATAAGAATGACCTCAATTAGCGAACCGGTGGTGATAGCGAAACACAGCAAGTGGGTGCAGCTTCTGCTTGGACTCATTTGCATGGCGGCTATTTCCAGCCCGCAGTACGTCTGGACGCTGTTAACCAAACCGATGATTGCCAAACTCGGCGTCGGACTGGCGGAGCTGCAGGTCACGTTCTCGCTGCTGATTATTCTGCAGACCTTTTTTTCTCCCTTCCAGGGCCGGCTGGTTGAGCGCTTTGGTCCACGTTTGCTGATCTCCATCGGTACGCTGATGGCGGGCTTCAGCTGGGTAATCGCGGCCCGGGTCGATAGCCTGACGGCTCTCTATCTGGTCTATGGCTGCCTGGGCGGACTGGGTACGGGGATTGTGTATATCGGCGTAGTGGGACTGGTGATGAAGTGGTTTCCACAGCAACGCGGTTTTGCCGCCGGAACCGTTGCGGCGGGCTATGGCATGGGCGCAATTTTTACCACCTTCCCGATTTCCATTTCTCTTAATAGCTACGGGCTGGAACAGACGATGACGACATTTGGTCTCATCTTCGCCGCTGTGGGACTTCTCGCCAGCCAGAACCTGAGGCTGCCTGAAAGCAGCGCGATGATGCCGGTCAGCAACACATCGTCACCCGTACGAGGCCAGCGCCAGTTTAAATCCAGAGAAATGCTGCGCCAGCCGCTGTTCTGGCTGATGTTCATGATGATGACCATGATGTCGACCTCAGGACTGATGGTCACTTCGCAGATGGCAATTTTTGCTGAAGACTTTGGCATCAGCAAAGCAGTCGTTTTCGGTATGGCCGCCCTGCCACTGGCGCTGACCATCGACCGTTTCACCAATGGTTTGACGCGCCCGCTGTTTGGTTTTATTTCCGACCGCTACGGCCGCGAAAATACCATGTTTATTGCCTTCGCACTGGAAGGTGTCGCGATGACGTTGTGGCTCGCCTGCCGTGAAGATCCCGTGCTGTTCGTACTGCTTTCAGGCGTCGTGTTCTTCGGGTGGGGTGAAATCTTCTCGCTGTTCCCCTCCACACTCACCGATACGTTTGGCAGTGAAAATGCCTCCACGAATTATGGCTGGCTCTATATGTCTCAGGGAATTGGCTCGATCTTTGGTGGTCCGCTGGCGGCGCTGATGTATCAGCACACCCATAACTGGCACCTGGTCTTTAGCTGCGCGATTACCTTCGACTTTATCACGGCCGGTCTGGCGTTGTGGGTGCTCAAGCCCTGGCGTGCACGCTTTATGCACGCGCAAAATAATCGTGCACATTAATTGTCGGTGAGTGACATCGCTGAATGAGATCAGAACTGAACAGGCATCTTCTGCGTTCTTACAATGCATCGTCAGGACGGACTGATTCTGATGTCAGGCTCTGATGGAACCCGTAGTAACCACTTAAAGCGCAAAAACAGCCGGGACTGCTGATGTCCCGGCCGGCGCTGACGATCAGAAACTGTAATCAACAGCCGCGAAATATCTGCGGCCATCTTCGTTATAGCTGTAGTCGTCGCGGTTGAGATCTTTATCGGTCAGGTTCAGAACGCCAGCACGGATTTTCACCGCTTTGTTCACCTGATATGACCCGCCGGTATTCCAGGTGGTATATCCGCCTGGTGTTGCATTGCCATCGGTCACGGTGCGGCTCACGCCTTTGTAATTCGCGGAAAGATAGAAGCTCCAGTCCTCCAGCGGTTTCCAGTCAAGCGTCGCATTCGTCGTGTGGAACGGCAGTTCAGATAGCGGTTTATTGCCGCCGTTACTCAGATCGCGGGCGTCATTGTAGGTGTAATTCAGTCGGAGATTCAGCTTGTCGGCGACCGGCAGACCGAGTTCCGTTTCCAGCCCGCGGATCCGTGCTTTATTCACGTTGTAATAGCGGAAGATCGGATTGCCGCTGGCATCAAATCCGGCAAAGTTTGGATAGGATGGCGCCAGACTGCGGTTGGCGGTGCGGATAACCGTAATCATGTCGTCAATGTCGTTCTGAAACACCGTCGCGCTGGCGGTAACATCTTCAAGCCACCCTCTCTGACCGGCGTAATAGAGTCCGAACTCCATGCTTTCGCTGGTTTCTGCTTTCAGATCCTTATTGCCCACCACATTGCAGCTCCCGCGGCATGAACCACTGAGCCAGTCCGGGCTCAGCTGAAGCAGAGAAGGCGCTTTGAAAGCGGATGCCCAGCCGCCTTTCAACGTGACCGTATCGGTGGCGTTGTAGACCAGATAGGCACGCGGGCTCCAGTTGACGCCGTAGTTCTCGTGGTCATCCATGCGTACGCCGCCAGTCAGCGTCAGGTTTTCGAAGATGTGCCATTCATCTTCCAGGAACAGCGCGTACTGATTAGCCTGCACGCTGCCGCCATTTTTCATGTTTACCGCATCTTCCAGCTTATCGTTGCGGTATTCACCGCCGAACGTCAGGAATTGAGTGTAATCACCCAGCGGGATCACGACTTTGCCGTCGAGAGAATTGTTTTTCGAGGTAATGGTTTTGGCGTTTTTATTTTCGATTTTTTCACCGTAAAAACGCAGTTCGGTATTCGCCACTCCCCAGCGGCCAGCGTGGCCGAGCGAGTAGTTTTCGCGCTCGATACGGTTTTTATCCAGGGTGTCGGAATCCCGATCCTGACGATCCATCCCGTAACCGAACGTGATGTCCTGATCTTTATCCGGCGTCAGTGAGAATTCCACATTAGCATTACGCGATGTGTAACCTTCAATGCGCGGCTGACCAGTGCTGCCACTGGCGGAACTGGCCTGATCTTTATTGCGTTTACCCAGCGCACCATAAACTTTCACACCCAGTAAATCGTCAACCAGCGGGCCGCTGGCAAAGAAATTGCCGTTGCCGGTGTCACCGCGATCGCGATGTTCCTGAACGGTGGTGTCTGCGCTCAGCGTGCCATGCCACTGGGTGCCGACTTTACGGGTGATGATGTTGACCACACCGCCCAGCGCATCGGACCCATATAAAGAGGACATTGGCCCGCGCACCACTTCAATACGTTCGATCGATTCTGCCGGGATCCAGCTCAGATCAAAATCGTTATGGCGGAAGACGGCGTTGCGGGAATTCACGCGTTTGCCGTCGACCAGGATCAGCGTGTAGCTGCTGCCCAGTCCGCGAATGCTGACACCCTGTCGGTTATCGCTTTCATTGGTGAGCTGTACGCCGGGAACGTCTTTCAGCACCTCTTTGAGGTTTTGTACCGGTTTTCTCTGCAGATCTTCGCGAGTGATTACGCTGATACTGGCGGGGGCATCTTTGAGATTTTGTTCGACAGAGGAGGCTGTAACCACCATCTGATCTTCATTTTCTTTTACCTCGCTGGCCTCTTCCGCCATCACCGGCATCGTGGCAGTAATCAGTTGTGCAAACAGCCCCGCTTTAACGGCAGGTGTAAATTTAGTCTTAACCATTTCTTCTCTCCGAGAGGTAAAACGCCCCGGCAGCCGGGGCAAAGTTCCTTTTACTCTGTCCAGTAAGTGCCGGTCGGTTCGACAGCGAGGAACTGTTTATAAAGTTGTTTTTGTGTTTTCTGCGGATCGAGCCCGGCAAACTTTTGCGGATAAAATGCTTTGGCAAAGTACTGAACGGCCAGCACGTTATAGGGAGAGTTGTAATAGTTGTGCCAGATGCCAAAACTGCGCCCCTCTTGCACGGCTTTCAGCGTGCTGATGCCTTTACGCGCCAGCAGCGGCTTCAGGCTGCCGCTTGCCTGTTCTGGTGTGGTCTGCGCGCCCAGCAATAAACTGACCGGCTGCGGATCACCCGCTTTCGGTGGTCTGGCACCTCCACTGACCAGATAGACATCTGGCTGCGCGGCAATGACTTTTTCCAGATTCACCTGACCGAGCGCGCCCGGCAGCAGAGGTTTGGCGATATTCACGCCACCCGCCAGATCGATAAAATCACCCATGTTGCCGTTACCGGCTGAGCGGCAACATTCATCTGCTGTGGAGGCCCGCAGTTCGATAAAGACTTTCGGTTTATCCTGCATCGGGATATCGCGGGTGACATCGGTGACGCGTTTAATATTCTCCTGATAGAAGCGGATGTACTCCTGCGCCTGTTTCTCGCGGTTCAGTACTTTCCCCAGCAGTTCCATACTCGGCAGAGTGTTTTTGAGCGGAGAGGTGCGGAAGTCCACAAACACCACGGGCACACCGGCGTTTTGCAGCTGTTTCACCAGCTCACTTCCTTTGCCGGGACCATGTCCCGACAGACCGAAAATCGCCAGCTGCGGATTCAGTGTCAGCACTTTTTCAGGGCTGATGGTGTCGGCACTGGTCGTGCCGATCAACGGAATGTTGTCGATTTGCGGGAACTTCGCCCGATAGGTGGCGTAGGTTTGCGGGTCAAGTTTACGGAAATCGCCCTGCCAGCCGACGATTCGGTCAAACGGTTTCTGGCCCTCAAGCAGCGAAAGCGCGAAGAACAAGCGGCCTTCTCCGAGTACCACACGCTGAACATCATCCGGCACGGTAACCGTGCGTCCCGCAACGTCTGTGACGGTGACCGCCTGTGCCGTTACACTGAGCAAGCAGAACGTGAGGCCTGCGAATCCGGCAAATATCTGCTTACCAGAAAGCACTTTTACTAATTTCTGAGGATAATTCATCTTCTTCCGATTCCTTTGCGTTTCCCTGAAGAAGAACGAACAATAATGTAAACGATAACTATTATCAATTACATTTACATTTGTACGCAGCCCGGTGATTGAGCGCACTAAAGCGCCCATAAACAACGATCAGAGAGTCACAAAATTGAAAGATGAATAGCGTGAACGAGGCTGCGCATTCCATTACTGCAGTCTCGTGATCATAAAAGCAGAAACCGCTCAGCGGAAGAACCATCGCCGGAACAGCTTGATTTTCGTCTGAATCACCAGGACTGGGTCTGTTATTTTTTCTCTTTCCCTCACCCTCAGGTGACTTAACAGGAACGCTGAGAAAGTCAGGTGTGGATTTAAACGGTCAAACCCACACAAACGGTCATAAACAGTCACGCCATAGCAACAATGTCTATATAGTTTATTAACCCTTTTGGTGATTGCTACCTGCCGTACAAGGCTAATTATGTGAGCAAAATCACTAAATAATGTAATGAGCCGCAATATTTTTCATGAAATATTTCGACTTCATCACCTTATAAACGCCAGCGAAATTTACCCACGTGGACTCCTGCCCAGTCCACATTTTCCCGTGTCTGCTTCCAGTACTTTATATCCATCGGAGGATAAGTATGTTGCCGATTGAAAGACAGCAAAGAATTATTAATGAGATTAATATAAATGGCCGGGTAATTGTCTCAGAACTGGTCACTCTGTGTCAGGTTTCACAGGAAACTATTCGGCGTGATTTAAGCCAGCTTGAAAAGCGCGGTTTATTACAACGCAGCCATGGCGGCGCCGTTCTGATAAAAAAACAGAACACTGGCACACAAGGAAATAGCAGAATCGCTAACCAAAGTGAATTAACTTTTCGGCAGCGAATTAATGAGCACGTTGATGAAAAAATGATTATTGCCAAACGCGCGCTCGACTTTATCAGCCCCGGCGACTGTATTTTACTGGATAGCAGTACCACATGCTGGTATCTGGCGCGACAGTTGCCAGACATTGAATTAACGGTATTAACCAATTCGCTGCGCATCGTACAGACGCTTGCCGCTCGCGGCAGTATTCGCACTATCTGTCTGGGCGGGGAATATTCCGATCGTGATGAGGCTTTTCATGGGGTGGTGGCTGAGCAACCACTACGGGAATTTCAGATTAATAAAATATTTTTTTCCTGTAGCAGTCTGGGTAACGACGGATATTTACGCGAAGGCAATGAGAATAATGCACACCTGAAACAACAGATGCTGCTGGCCGCCGAAAAAAAACATCTTTTAATGGATGGCAGTAAATTTCTGCGGCCCTCGTTTGCCCGGATATGTCATTACCGCGATGTCGATTTTCTTATTACTGACCAATTAAAAGATAAAGAGCTTGAACAGGAACTGGCGTGGAATGGCGTTAATGTCATCGTCTGTTCACAGCGTTATCAATCCATGCAGCTAATTAAAAATTAACCCGGAGTCTGTATGAAAAAACATCTTATCGCCTGCTCTTTACTTGCTCTGTTTGCCGCCACGGGCGCGCAAGCTGCTGATAAATTGCGTATGGGTATTGTGGTCAAAATTGGCGGTATTCCCTGGTTCAATGCCATGGAAACCGGCATTAAAAGTGAAGCAGCGAAGCGCGGTATTGATGCGTGGATGGTCGGCCCTACTGCCGCTGACCCGGCACTTCAGGTGCGTGCCATTGAAGATTTGATTGCGCAGAAAGTCGATATCATCGGCGTGGTCCCCAACGATCCAAAAGTGCTGGAGCCGGTGCTGAAACGGGCACGCGATGCCGGTATCGAAGTCATTACCCATGAGTCTCCCGGTCAGCAGGGCGCCAACTGGGATTTTGAACTGGTCGATGCGACAACCCATGGCATCAATCATATGAAAGCACTGGCGAAGTGCATGCACGATGAAGGCAAATACGCCATGTATGTGGGCAGCCTGACGGTGCCGCTGCATCAGCAGTGGACTGACGCCGCACTCGCTTATCAGAAAGAGCACTACCCCAAAATGCAGCTGGTCACCGACAAATTTGGCGTTGGTGAATCACTGGATGACTCCATCCGTACCACGAATGAGCTGATGTCTAAATATCCGGATCTGAAAGGCATCCTGGCGTTTGGTTCGCAGGGGCCAATCGGTGCCGGACGTGCGGTCATGAACCGTAAAAAAATCGATCAGGTTTGTGTCCTTGGCTCTTTCAGTCCGGGACAGGGTGCCTCCCTGGTTCAGCGTAACGCCATCAAAGGCGGCTACATCTGGAATCCTGAGACCGCAGGCGAAGTCTTTGTGCGTATTGCCGACATGATGCAGAAGAAAGAGCCGATTACTGACGGCATGACGATTGAGGGGCTGGGCAAGGTAAAAGTGGATGAAAAGAGCCACACCATTCTCGGTAACAATACAGAGAGTCTGGATAAAGAAAACCTGCCAAAACTGGTAAAAATGGGGCTTTGATATGCAAGAGGTCACTCCACAGACACTGATTGCGCTCGATAACCTGTCGAAAACATTTGGTGGCAACCGCGCGCTGAGCGATATCTCCCTGACCTTACTGGCAGGCGAAGTGCACTGTCTCGCTGGCACCAACGGCTGTGGCAAGAGCACTCTGATCAAAGTGATTTCCGGGGTGCACGCCCCGGACAGCGGCAGCCGCATCACCCTGGGCGACGGCGCGCCACTGCCGCGCCTTACTACCCGGCAGGCGCGCGACTTCGGTATCCAGGTGATTTATCAGGATCTGTCGCTGTTTCCCAACCTGAGCGTGGCAGAGAACATCGCCTTTGAGCATAACCTCAACGGCCTGCTGCGCTGGCACCACCGCGCGCGGCTGCAGGAAAGCGCGCGCAGCATTATTAATGAGTTGAAGTTCGACCTGAATCTGGATGAAAAGGTCGCAGCGCTCTCCATCGCGCAGCGTCAGCAGGTGGCGATCTGCCGTGCCCTGGTCGCCGATGCGCGGCTGGTGATCATGGATGAACCCACCGCCTCCCTGACCCGAACCGAAGTAAATCAGCTGCTGCGAACCGTACGCTATCTGAAAGACAAAAATATCTGCGTGGTGTTTGTCAGCCACCGGCTTGATGAAGTGCTGGAGATTTCTGACCGCGTTACGGTAATCCGTGACGGGCGCAAAATGGGCTGCTGGCCCGCGCAGGAGATGACGCCGCACCACCTGACAGAGCTGATGACCGGTCTGAAACTCGACTACCAGCTAAAAGCGCCGACACGCAACGACAATCGCGCCATTCTGGAGATAGAGGATTTAACCCGCGCCGGCCAGTATCACAACGTCAATTTTAAATTGTATGAAGGCGAGGTGCTTGGGCTGTGCGGCCTGCTCGGCTCCGGACGCACTGAACTGGCACTCTCACTATTCGGCATGACACGTCCCGACAGTGGTAAAATCTGGCTCGACAGTAAGCCGGTACGCTTTCGCGGCCATGAAGATGCAATCAAAGCGGGTATCGGCTATGTGTCGGAAGATCGCCTGACGCTGGGCCTGGTGCAGCAGCAGTCTGTGGCAGACAACATGGTGCTGCCGATCCTCGACAAACTCCAGAACCGGTTTCACCTGATTGATGAATACCGCAAGAACAAGCTGATCCTGCAGTGGATCCAGCAGCTTGGCGTGCGCGTGGCCGATCCGAACCTCGCCATTTCTACCCTCTCCGGCGGCAATCAGCAGAAAATTGTGCTGGCGAAATGGGTGCTGACCCAGCCGCGAATTCTGATCCTCGACTCGCCTACCGTTGGGGTAGATGTGGGTGCCAAGGCCAGTATTTACCAGTTGATCCATGAGCTGGCGAAAGAGGGCCTGTCGATCATTCTGATCTCCGATGAAGTGCCAGAGGTCTGGTACAACTGCGACCGCATCCTGCATTTCCGCGATGGCACGATCCATGCCGAATACCAACCTGATAGCGTCGAGCAGCAGCAGCTGGCGGAGGTGATCAATGCCTGACTTTTCCCGTTTTCGTCCGCACTCCAGTCAGGGCTGGCTCGCCTGGGTACTGCTGGCATTCATTCTGTTTTTCTCGGTTGCCAGCGATCAGTTTCTCACCATGCAGAATCTGCTGGATCTGGCAGAGAGCTATGCCGTCACCGGCATCTTTGCACTGGGTCTGTTTGTGGTGCTGGTCACCGGCGGTATCGATATCTCCTTTGCGGCTGTCGCCTCCGTGGTGCAGTACCTGCTTGCGTCACTCTTTGTGCAGTTCCAGTTCGATAATGCGCTGCTCAGCATTGTGCTGGCGGTGATGTGCGGCACGCTGTTCGGCGTAATCAATGCGCTCCTGATTACCACGCTGCGGGTGGTCTCCATCATCATCACCATCAGCATGCAATCGCTGCTGTTCGGACTGCTGATGTGGGTAACCGGTGGCCGCAGCCTCTATTCGCTGCCGGAGTGGTGGATCACGCTGCGCAACGTGCTGCCGTTCAGCTGGCAGGGAGAGAGCTTTCAGGTGGGCCTGCCCCTGGTCACGATGCTGCTGATTGCTGCAGTAACGGCCCTGCTGCTGAACAAAACCAATCTGGGCCGTCAGCTTTACGCCGTCGGAGGGGATGCGGAGTCAGCCCGTCGTATTGGTATTCGCGTTGGACTGATCCACGTTTTCGCCTATGGCTGGCTGGGCGCGATGGCGGCGATTGGCGGGCTGGTACAGGTCTATCGCATGGGCGAAGTGGTGCCGAATGCGCTGGTTGGCGGTGAGCTTGATGTCCTGGCGGCGACAGTGCTGGGCGGCGCCAGCCTGATGGGCGGCAAAGGCACAGTTAGCGGCACACTGATGGGGGTTTTCCTGATCGCCATTCTGAAGAACGGCCTCAATCTGGTGGGAGTATCGAACTACTTCATGAATATCGTGGTTGGCGGCGTCATCATGATTGCGATCGCCGTGACCCATTACAAAAAACGCAAAGAAACTGACGTCAGTTTCGTGTGACAGAGGGCACTGATGATGAAATCACTGATTGCACTGCGCCCGGACGGCACCAACATCGGCCTGATGCTGCTTATCGCGCTGGCGCTGGCCATCTTTACGGTGATGCTGCCGGGTCGCTTCCTGACCGACTCAACCTTTATGAGTATGGCATTTCAGCTGCCGGAGCTGGGCTTACTCACACTGGCGATGTTTATCGCCATCCTCAGCGGCGGCCTGAACCTTGCCATTATCGCGACCGCTAACCTGACGGCGCTGTTTATCGCCTGGACGCTGATGAGCGCCCTGCCCGCCGGAGCCGGCATGGCGCTGCAATTGCTCTGGCTGTTCATCGCCATCATTGGCGCCATGCTGATCGCCGCCGTAATCGGCGTGGTAACGGGTCTGATGGTAACGCGAATCGGCGCGCACCCGATTCTGGTCACACTCGCAACAATGATGACGCTGAACGGTATCGGTATCTGGCTGACCAAAGGGGCTGCCGTCAGCGGCATGCCGCCGGTGGTACAGGCGCTGGGTGCTGATACGCTGCTGGGTATGCCGCTGCCGCTCTGGGTATTCCTGATCGCCGCCGCGCTACTGGCACTGTTTCTCGGTAAAACCCGCGCGGGAAAATGCATTTACATGGGCGGCAGCAATATCAACGCCACCTGGTTCAGCGGCATCAATACCCATCGCATGGTGATGCTGGTCTATGTGATCTCCAGCCTGCTCTGCGTACTGGCAGGCCTGATTATGATGGCGCGCTTTAACTCCGCGCGCATGGGTTATGGCGATGCTTATCTGTTACTGACAGTACTGGCGATTATTCTTGGCGGCACCGATCCCAACGGCGGATTCGGTCGCGTCACCGGTGTGGTGCTGGCACTGATTGCGCTGCAGGTACTTTCAACCGGTTTCAATCTGATGAACATCAGTCAGCACGTCAGCCTGGCAATGTGGGGCGCAGTATTGATTGTGGTCCTCGCCTTTAAACAATTTAAAACCCGATTCAACGAACACCGTGCAGTAAAGCTCAGCAGGCTGGCCGCGGTGCTTAATCCTCTGTCTGAAAAGAAGGAAGTATGATGCGTACTCAAATCTCCCCGTCACTGATGTGTATGAACCTGATGGAGATCAAGCACCAGCTACAGGTTCTCGACTCGCGCGCTGACTTTCTTCATGTGGATATCATGGATGGTCATTACGTTAAAAATATAACGCTCTCCCCTTTCTTCATTGAGCAGATCCGTCCTTTCACCCGCGTGGCGATCGACGTGCATCTGATGGTGGAAGAGCCGACTAATTTTATCGAGGCGGTTGCAAAAGCGGGGGCTGACTATATCTGTCCGCACGCGGAGACGATCAACCGCGACGCGTTTCGCGTCATTAATCTGATCCGCAGTTATGGTAAAAAAGTGGGCGTGGTGCTCAATCCAGCCACCCCAATCTCATATATTCAGCACTATATCCATTTGCTCGACAAGATCACCGTGATGACGGTGGATCCGGGCTACGCCGGCCAGCCTTTTATCCCGGAAATGGTTGAAAAGGTGCGTGAGCTGAAAGCACTGAAGCAGCAGCACGGATATCACTATCTGATCGAAATCGATGGCTCCTGTAACACCCGCACTTATCACCAGCTTATTGGCGCGGGCGCAGAAGTCCTGATTGTCGGTACCTCGGGCTTATTTAACATTCATGACGATTTAGCCACCGCCTGGAAGATGATGCGCGACAGCATTGATGAAGCCCAGGGGCTGGCGCAGGTGTCTGCATGAAACCGCGCTGGCTCGGTATCGACATTGGCGGCACCGGTACCCGGCTGCAGCTCATGGAAGCGGGAGGCGTCTGGAGCAGCTTTCGCAAGGTGCCCACCGCCAGCTGGGCCCGGCAGCCGGACGCGCTGCAGGCACTGGCTCAGCTTATTGATGATACGCTGGAACAGCAGCCAGTCAGCGGCATTATGCTGGGCCTGCCGGGTATCCTCAGCCGCGACAGAATGCAGGTGATTTCGCTGCCTTTTATCCAGGCGCTGGACCACCAGCCTGTGGCGGCACGCCTGGCAGCGGAGCTCGGTGTGCCCGTGGCGATGGACAAAGATGTGAACCATCTGATGCTGTGGGATCTGCTGCAGCTGGAGCAACTGCCGGATAACGCCGTCGGCCTCTATCCCGGCACCGGAATGGGCAACAGTCTGTGGCTCAATGGGCAGTTTTATCATGGCGAGCATGGCGGTGCTGGCGAACTGGGGCATGTGCCGGTGGCAGGCAATGATCTCCCCTGCCCGTGCGGTAATCGCGGCTGTGCGGAGACCCTGACTTCAGGCCACTGGCTGAGTCACTGGGCCACGCTGAACGCCGCCGACACGCCTATTTCTGCGCTGTTTACCCATCACGGCGACCAGCCTGAACTTCAGGCATTTGTGCGACGGCTGGCGCAGCTGATTGCAACTGAGATGAATATACTCGACCCGGAATATCTGATCCTCGGCGGCGGTGTGCTGGCGATGGCTGATTTTCCGCTGGCGTTGCTGCGCAACCAGATTCAGCAGCATCTTCGGCCACCGGTCACGCGCGAAAACCTGAAGATCATTTTCAGCCACTCAACCGACTACACGGGCTGTCGCGGTGCCTGTCTCGCCGCCGAACGCCTGTTCAGGAGCGCAGGATGAAAGGAAAAGTATGTGTTTTCGGTTCCTTTAACCTCGATGTTGTTGCCGTGATGCGTCGCTTTCCGCTACCAGGGGAGTCGCTGACAGCGCACAACAGCATGATGGGCGCGGGCGGTAAAGGCGCCAATCAGGCTACGGCGGCGCTGCGCGCTGGTGCTCGGGTGCACTACATCGGTAAAGTGGGCAATGACGATTTTGGCCTTTTCGCGCGACGTCATCTGGAGAAAACCGGCTTTGACGCCATTACGCTGTTTACCTGTAAAGAGAAACCCACCGGTAACGCGCTGATTTACGTCGCAGGCGACGACGCTGAAAATATGATTTCTGTCTATCCGGGCGCCAATACCACCGTGACCGCTGCAGAGGTCACGCGCTGCCAGCCTACGGTAGCCGCTGCCGATATTCTGCTGGTACAGCTGGAAAACAACCTGAGTGCCATTCAACGCATGGTTGATAACGCGCGTGCCAGCGGCACCTTTGTGATTCTCAACCCGGCGCCGTGGCAAAAAATCAGCGATGCGCTGCTGGCAAAGGTTGATTTGCTGACGCCTAACAGCACGGAAGCGAGCCAGCTTAGCGGGGTAACTGTTACTGATTTTGCCAGCGCACGTCGCGCCGCTGAGGTACTGCATCGTAAGGGTGCGCGTCAGGTCATTATCACGCTGGGCATTGCTGGCGCCCTGCTCTCTACACCTGCGCAGCAGCAGCGTATTCCGCTTTTTCCGGCACAGCCGCGCGATACCACAGGTGCTGGCGACGCGTTTAATGGCGCGCTTGCCGCCCGGCTCGCGTCCGGCGAGGATCTGCCCCAGGCGGCGCGATTTGCTGCGGCATTTGCCTCACTCTGTGTCGAACGTGCCGGCGCAGCCGACTCAATGCCCTCGTATGCCGAGGCTTTCGCGCGGCTGCAGGCGCACCCGGAATGTATTATCGAGCCGATTGAGAGCGTAATCGCGTGATGCAGACCGGCAAGCTGATCTTCATCAGTTCCACTCTGAACTCGCGCTGAACAGCGCGAGGCTTTTCAGGAGAGTGCTCATCGGGCATCTCCTCACGCGCCTGGCAGGAAACCGTCGTGCTGCGACGTGTCGATGGCGTTACAGCCCGGCGATCAGTTATCAGGAGGGGAATCGTTTTTTGCTCAGTATAAAATGCTCAACGCCTGAAGATGTGCGCTGACGCCCTTCCCCCTTTACAGCTCCTGCCCAAACACGAAATAATCTCCTTTTGAGCCATGCCACGAACGACGGTGAGGCCTTAACGTAACTTCAACGCTGCGGACACCCTATGAATAACGAAATTTCTCTCAAATATTATGATGTCGCAGATGAGTATGCGACGGAGTCTGCTAAGCCGGTAAGCGAAGCAGAACGTACCCCGCTGGCGCATTACTTCCAGCTGCTGATCACCCGTTTGATGAACAACGAAGAGATCAGTGAAGCGTCGCAGCAGGATATGGCGCGTGAAGCCGGCATTGATGAGCAGCGTATTGATGATATCGCGGAGTTCCTGAACCGCTGGGGCAACGAGTAACTGTTACTCATCGCCAGACGAGTGAGCGCCATACCGTCGCTCCCTGGCGCAGCTGAAAATTATCATCCAGACTTATATAGTCTGTGCAGGCATTGTGTTTTACACTGCGCGCTGTAAAAAACTGAGTAGATTAAGCAGGCAAAAATGGCGATGAACGGAACGATCACAACGTGGTTTGAAGATAAAGGTTTTGGCTTTATCAAAGATGAAAACGGCGATAACCGCTATTTTCATGTGATTAAGGTCGCCAACCCTGACCTGATCAAAAAAGATGCGGCGGTGACCTTTGAACCCACCACCAACAACAAAGGCTTATCTGCCTATGCGGTGAAAGTCGCGCCGACAAGTAAATACATCTATATCGCAGGCGAGCGGCTGAAGATCACCTCGATCAAATCTTACCTGGTCTACAGCGAAGAAGTCCCGCTCGATGCCGGTGTCGATAAAGAGAACGCGGTGCTGTCAGTCGGCCTGTTGCTGAATAACATCCGGCCGAAATCTGACACGAAAGCGAATGAAATGCGCTCGCTGAAAAAGCTGGCGGTCACCACATTCCAGGGAACCACGCTGACCTTCTCTGAAGATGAGATCGACATCGACAGCACGGTTAACGTGCTTAAAAGCCTGAAATAATCCCGCAGGTGGGCCAGTTTTCTGTGAGCAGGATGCTGGCCTGACAGACCGCTTCGGTCTGCTCTACAGGTTTTTCCCCGGACACATCATCCCTGCCAGCTGTGCGCAGTGGCCAGAAAACGATACTCGTGCAGACAAAACTGCCCTGCTCTTCCAGCTAATCCATTGTTTATGAAAAAACAAAGGTCAAACGCGCTGGTCATCAAGGATCATCCCCATAAAGCTACATTCCAGGGTAGAATCAGATTCTTTGTTCAGTCATTGCCAATATTTCCATCATCGCAAATTGATACGAAAAGTGGGTGAAATAAGGTATAAAGCCGCATGAAAATCCCAAACAGAATCCAGCCACTGGTCGATGACGGCCTGATTGACGATGTCCTGCAGCGGCTGAAAAGCGGCAAAGAAGCAGACGTCTATACCGTGCTTTGCGGCGGCAAGGTGCAGTGCGCCAAAGTCTATAAAGAAGCGACTCAGCGTAGCTTCAAGCAGGCGGTGCAGTATCAGGAAGGACGTAAAACCCGCAACAGCCGTAACGCCCGCGCCATGCAGAAAGGCACGAAATTTGGCCGTAAGCAGCAGGAAGAGTCCTGGCAGACTGCCGAAGTAGACGCATTGTTCCGCCTGGCTAACGCCGGTGTTCGTGTACCTCAGCCTTATCTCTGCATCGACGGTGTGTTACTGATGGAGCTGGTAACTGACGCCAACGGTGCGGTTGCGCCGCGCCTCAGCGATGTCATGCTCTCCGAAGAGCAGGCAATCACCGATTTCAACACCATGATCCGTAACATCGTTCGCATGCTCTGTGCAGGTATCGTGCATGGTGACTTATCCGAGTTCAACGTGCTGCTGGACGATCAGGGACCGGTGATTATTGACCTGCCCCAGGCGGTTGATGCGGCGGCCAATAACCATGCCGAGTCGATGTTCGAACGTGACGTAAACAACATCACTTCATACTATGGTCAGTTCGCTCCGCAGCTGCTTAAGACGCGCTATGCCAAAGAGATCTGGTTGCTGTATGAGGATGGCAAGCTCACACCAGAAACGCCGCTTACCGGAGAGTTTGTGGAAGAGGAGCGCGTGGTTGATATGGATTCGCTGATGGATGAGATCATCACTGCAGAGGATGAATATTACGAACGCCAGCGCGCCAGCCGTGAGCGCGACGAAGAGTAATCGCCCATTAATAAAAAAGGCAGTGAGTCGCCTCGCTGCCTTTTAATGTTCGCAGTTTTACAACGCTATCATCGCACCACGACCGTCAGCGCAATCAGAGTTAAGCCGATAATCATCACGCCGACAAAAACTTTATCGAGCCTGCCTTTTTTCATCTTCTCCTCCCTAGAACCACTGACCAAACCTGCGGATGTAGACATGTTTCATTCCCTGCGCCACCAGGCAGTAGCTGAACAGCGTCAGCACCAGCCACGGGAAGTATTGCCATGGCAGTGGCACCAGACCGACCATCGCGCCCAGCGGTGAGAACGGAATCAGGATGCCCAGCGCCATAATCGTCAGCGTGGTCAGCATCACCGGTAAGGTGGCGCGACTCTGGATAAACGGAATCTTCCGGGTACGCAGCATATGCACTACCAGCGTCTGTGACAGCAATCCCTCTATAAACCAGCCGGACTGGAACAGCGACTGCACGCCCGCATGATTCGCGCCAAAAACGAACCACATCAGCGCAAAGGTCGTGACGTCAAAAATTGACGACGTCGGCCCCATCCACAGCATGAAGCGTTTAATGTTGCCGGCATCCCATTTACGCGGCTTATTCAGAAACTCACGGTCAACCTTGTCCCACGGCAGTGCCAGCTGGGAAATGTCATACATCAGGTTCTGAATCAGCAGATGAATGGAGAGCATCGGCAAAAACGGAATAAAAGCACTGGCCACCAGCAGCGAGAAAACATTGCCGAAGTTGGAACTGGCGGTCATGTTCAGGTACTTGATGATGTTGCCAAAGGTCTCGCGTCCTTTGAGGACACCTTCATTCAGTACCTGTAAATCTTTCTCCAGCAGGATGATGTCCGAGGAGGCTTTCGCCACATCTGCCGCGCTGTCCACGGAAATCCCGGTATCCGCCGCCCGGAGTGCAGGCGCGTCATTAATGCCATCTCCCAGAAAACCGACGGTGTGACCATTCTGCTGCATCAGCCGCACCAGACGTGATTTCTGCAGCGGCGTCAGCTGGGCAAACAGCGTGCAACGTTCCACTTCCTGCGCCAGTTCGTCATCGTTCATCGCCTCAATCTGATCGCCGGTCAGCATCGCCGGATCGGTCAGTCCGACATCGGCACAGACACGCAGCGTCACCAATGGGTTGTCGCCGGTCAGCACTTTCACCGCCACACCGCTGTCGCGCAGGGCTTTAATCGCTTTACCCGCGCTGGCTTTTGGCGGATCGCGGAAGGTCAGCATGCCCTGAATAACCAGATCGCGCTCGTCACTGTCATTGAGCGGCGCGCGCAGCTCCTCATCACGGGTTGCCACGAGCAGCACACGATAACCCTGCTGATGATAGTGTTCGGTCTGTGTCAGCAGCGCCGCTCGCTGCGCCGCATCCAGTGCAACGACCGCATCGCCCTTGCGCACGGCGATACTTACCGCCAGCATCTCTTTGACTGCGCCTTTGCAGATCAGCTGTGAACGATGCTGAGCCAGATCTTCCACCAGCACTGAAACCCGGCGGCGATCAAAATCAAACGGCAACTCATCCACCAGTTGAAACTGGCTGCGCAGAGACTGCGAAATGATTTTATCGCCCGCGCTGAGTACGGCGCGGTCCATCAGGTTTTTCGCGCCACTCTGGCTGCTGCCGTTCAGCCATGCCAGCAGCAGGACCTGAGCATCTTCATTGCCCTGTGCATCCAGATGATGCGCCAGCAGAATGGTGTCCTGAGTCAGCGTGCCGGTTTTATCCGTACAGAGCACGTCCATTGCCCCAAGGTTCTGAATGGCATTGAGCTTTTTAACGATGACTTTGCGACGAGACATCGCAATTGCGCCTTTGGCCAGGTTGGCGCTGACAATCATCGGCAGCATTTCCGGGGTCAGCCCGACCGCAACCGCCAGTGCAAATAGCGTGGCATCCATCCAGTCACCTTTGGTGAAGCCATTTATCAGCAGCACCACCGGCACCATCACCAGCATAAAGCGGATCAGCAGTTTGCTGACGCTATTCACCCCGCGATCAAATGCAGTTTGCGGACGGCTTCCGGTCAGCGATGAGGCCAGCGAGCCAAACCAGGTTTCGCCACCGGTCGCGACGACGACGGCGCTGGCTGTACCGCTGGCTACGCTGGTACCCATCAGGCAGATATTCGCTGACGCCAGCAGCTCTTTAGCAGTCTGGCCTGTGCCGTCAATACCCGCATCACTGCTGTGTTTCTCAACCGGCAGCGACTCGCCGGTCAGCACCGCTTCACTGATAAACAGGTTACGTGAACTCAGGAGGCGCACATCGGCTGGCACCTGGTCGCCGGTGCTGAGCAGAATGATATCGCCCGGCACCAGTTCACTCATATCCACATCCTGGCGCTGTGCGGTTTCGCTGTCCGCCTCACGCCGCAGCACGGTAACCTGGCTACGAACCAGTGACTGCAGCGCCTGCGCCGCACGGTTGGTGCGAAACTCCTGCCAGAAGCGCAGCAACCCGCTCAGCATCACCATGGTGCAGATGATGATCACCCCGGAAAGATCGGTCTCCTGACCAGCGCGCAGCGGCAGCCAGTAGTCCGTTACAAAACTCACCAGCGCCAGGACCAGCAATACGTAGATAAACGGGTTATTAAACGCCATCAGCAGCTGAATCAGCGCCGGTGGCGCTTTCTCATGCGCGACTTCATTGCGGCCGTACAGGCTCAGGCGTTTCGCCGCTTCAGCCTGAGTCAGGCCCTGATGGTGACTGCGCAGGTTTGCCAGCGTCGTCTCAACGTGCTGGCCTGCCTGCTGTGCCACAGCAAACATTTTTTTACTTTTTTTATCGTTACGGTTGCCGGATGAAGTGATCGCAACCTGCTCCAGTTTCATGTCGCTCATTTCGACATCTCCCTGATTTAAAGCAATAGTTGTCCTGCACGCAAAATAAGGTGCATGGATAAAACCTGGCGAAGCCGGGTTATTTAATGCGGTGACCTTCAGGAATAATCACGTTATTCCGCCTGCACGCAAAATAATGATGCGCACAGGATTAGCCGACGTCGGTTAAACGCAGCATGTTGAAAGTCTGAGATCGTCAATCGGGCGTAGCCTGCGCTACGCCAATCGGGGCGGAGGAAAAAGAGCGAATATAAACAGCAGCATAACGCGCACTCCTGTGAATGACAGGATTTAAAAAAGGAGCGCGATCGTTAATTAAAGCGGGGATCGCTGCTCGCCGGTTGGCAAGCAGCAAAGAAAATTCAGCTTGCCAGAATTAAAGTTAATCGGGTATCACTGTCCAACTGAATTCTCCTGAAATTATCTGCAGCCATTATAAAGAGCGTCTGGCTGCGGTAAAGCAATAATAACCTGAATAATGGTTTCGTTGAGGTTTTGTTTCTGCTCAGCTTACCGCTTCGTTAACAGAGTGGCGATCTTCTTATAACCAGCAGGTAACCCTTATAACCTTTTGGCATATGATTAGCCCATATTCGACTATTCTTCACACCGGCCCTTTCGTAAACTCGCGTAACTTTTTAGAGGCAAGGAAATTTCATGAAAACTATAATTCCATCACTGCTGGCGCTGACGCTGGCTGGCGCCTTCACAGCACAGGCCGCAACACCAAAAGATACGCTGGTAATTGCACAATCTACTGACGACGCCGACAGCTTCGATCCGGCCAAAGGGTTTGAACTGACCAGCGTTCAGGCTTTTACAAACATCTATCAGCGTCTGGTCCAGTCCGATCCGCAGAACCCGGTGGACCTGAAGCCTACTCTGGCGACCTCATGGCAGCCCGGCAGCGACAACCGCAGCCTGACCTTTGAACTGCGCAAAGATGCGAAATTCTCTACCGGCAACCCACTGCGTCCGGAAGATGTGATCTTCTCGCTGGGCCGCGTGGTAAAGCTGAACCTCGATCCCTCTTTCATCCTGACACAGCTTGGCTGGACTAAAGATAACGTCGACGGCTTCCTGAAGAAGGTCGACGACAATCACGTGCAGATTAGCTGGACGGCTAACGTCAGCCCGACCTACGTGCTGAGCCTGCTCTCTGCCCCGGTTTCTTCCATCATTGATGAAAAAACCGCGATGGCGAACGCGAAGAACGGCGATTTTGGTAACGCCTGGCTGGCAACTCACTCTGCGGGCAGCGGTCCGTATCAGATCCGTAAAGTGGTGATGCATCAGGTGGTACTGCTCAGCGCTAACCCGACCTCACCGGCGGGCGCGCCAAAGATGAAAAATATCCTGATCAAAAACGTACCGGAACCGGCTGCGCGTCGTCTGCTGCTGGAACAGGGCGATGCCGATATCGCCCGTAACCTGGGTGCCGATCAGATCGCTGCGCTGAACGGCAAGAAAGGCGTGAAGACGGAAGCGATTCCCATGGCGTCGCTCTACTACATCCAGTTCAACATCGGCGCAAACGAGACGATGAAGAATCCGGCCTTCTGGGAAGCAGCACGCTACCTGTGGGATTACAAAGGTATTGCCAACGAACTGCTGAAAGGCCAGTTTGACGTGCATCAGAGCTTCCTGCCGAAGGGCTTCCTGGGCGCAATCAACGACACGCCATACAGCTACGATCCGGAAAAAGCCAAAGCGATTCTGAAGAAAGCGGGCCTGAGCAACGTGACCTTCAAGCTCTCTACCAGCAACCAGCCGCCTTATCTGGATATCGCACAGGCGCTGCAGGGCAGCTTCGCCAAAGCAGGCGTGAAAGTGGAAGTGGTGCCGGGCCTGAGCTCAGAAGTGTCGACCAATGTGAAAGCGCATAAATATGAAGCGACGCTGAACGCCTGGGGTTCTGACTACTTCGATCCCAATACCAATGCCGCCTCGTTTGCTTACAACCCGGAAGATGGCAGCAAAACCATCGCTTACCGTTCAGACTGGCATATTCCTGAGCTGAACAAGCAGGTGATTGCGGCGACAGCAGAAAGCGATCCGAAAAAACGCGTGGCGCTGTATGAAGCAATGCAGCGTGAAGTAATGAAAAATTCACCTTACGTGATTGGGATGCAGGCGAAGAACCTGATCGCCCTGCGCGACAACCTGAAAGGCTACGTGCAGGGTATCAACCCTGACATGGTGTATTATTCGCAGGTTACTAAGTAATGGCACAGTCTGTCCCTTCAGCCGGGTTCGCCCGGCTTTTTTGGCAGCGTGGCGGACGGCTGATCGGTAGCGTATTGTCGCTGCTGGTCACGTTGCTTGGCCTGCTTGCCTTCACCTTTATGCTGTCGCATCTGTCGCCGATTGATCCGGTGCAGCAGATTGCCGGCGATCACGCCAGTGAAGCGACTTACGCGCAGGTGCGTCATGACCTGGGTCTCGACGAGCCGGTGCTGATGCAGTTCTGGCGCTATGTCGAACATCTGGCGCACGGCGATCTGGGTGTCTCCCGTCTGACCAATCAGTCGGTGAGTGGCGATCTGATGTCCACGTTCCCGGCCACCATTGAGCTGGCGACCTGCGCGATGATCTTCGCGGTGGTATTTGGCGTCGCGCTGGCGCTGCTGGCGGCCTGGAAACCGGGCAGCTGGATCGATAACCTCGCCCGCTTTATCTCGCTGCTGGGCTACTCGGTGCCGGTGTTCTGGCTCGGCCTGCTGGGTCTGCTGCTCTTTTATGCGGTGCTGCACTGGTCCGCCGGACCGGGACGACTGGATGATATCTGGGTCTATACCCTTGAGCCGAAAACCGGCTTTGTGCTGATCGACAGCTGGCTCTCAGGTGAACCGGAGATGTTCCGCAACGCGATTGCGCACCTCTGGCTGCCGGTGGTGATTCTCGGTCTGCTGGCGATGGCGGGCATTACCCGCCTGCTGCGTGCGGCGCTGCTGGAAGAGAGCAGTAAAGAGTATGTGGTGCTGGCGCGTGCCAAAGGTGCCGGTCGGGTGCGCATCCTGCTGCGCCATATATTCCCTAACGTGCTGGGCACGCTGGTTACGGTGATCGCCCTCTCCTACGCCACGCTGCTGGAAGGCTCGGTGCTAACCGAAACCGTCTTCGCCTGGCCGGGAGTGGGTCGCTATATGACCAATGCGCTGTTCTCCGGCGATGTGCCGGCGATTCTGGGCTCAACCCTGTTGATTGGCAGCTGCTTTATCCTGATTAACACCCTGGCAGATGTTTTAACCTGGTTAACCGATCCGAGAACCCGATGACGCAACAACTCTCTGAACCCGAAACGCTACGGCCACGCCGTCGCCGTCAACGCGTGACCTCGTTAACCGTTGGCCTGACGCTGGTCGCGATTCTTATCCTGATGGCGCTGCTGGCACCGCTGATTGCACCTTTCGACCCGAATGTGCAGACCATGTCGAGCCGCCTGCTGGCGCCGTCAGCACAGCACTGGTTTGGCACCGATGGCTTTGGCCGCGATCTGCTGTCGCGCGTGATTTACGGCACACGCCCTACGCTGCTGCTGGTATCGCTGATTCTGGTGCTGACTATTCCGGCCGGACTGCTGATCGGCATCACCGCCGGTTACGTTGGCGGCTGGACCGAACGCCTGCTGATGCGCATTACCGATATCTTCCTGTCGCTGCCCAACCTGGTGATCGCGCTGGCGCTGGTGGCGATTCTCGGCCCTGGCCTGATGAACGGCGCGCTGGCACTGGCGCTGACCAGCTGGCCGCCGTTTGCCCGTCAGGCACGCGCTGAAACGCTGGCACTGCGCCGCAGCGATTACCTCGCCGCCGCGCGGATGCAGGGCATTACGGGCTTTCGCCTGATGTTCGGTCATATCCTGCCGCTCTGCATGCCCACGGCGGTGGTCCGCGCTGCGCTAAGCCTGGGCGGGATTATCCTGGCTGCTGCCGGACTCGGTTTCCTCGGCATGGGCGTTCAGCCGCCGACGGCTGAATGGGGCTCAATGGTCGCCGAAGGCAGTAAAGTGATCTTCGATCAGTGGTGGGTTGCGGCTGCACCGGGTGCGGCGATTCTGTTTGCCAGCCTGGCCTTTAACCTGACAGGCGATGGCCTGCGCGACCGACTGGATACCCGTCATGCAAAATAATCTGCTCCTTGCCGAAGGGCTGACCATTCGCAGTGATGAAGCACTGCTGGTCGATAACATCAGCTTTTCCGTGGGCCGCGAACGTGTGGCGCTGGTCGGTGAGTCCGGCTCCGGGAAGTCGCTGACCGCCCGCAGCCTGATGGGACTGCTCTCGCCCGCGCTGCATCTGCAGGCCAGCCAGCTTCAGGTGGCCGGTGAGAATGCGCTGACGCTGAGTGAGCGTCACTGGAACCAGCTGCGCGGTAACCGCGTGGCGATGGTGATGCAGGACCCGAAATATGCCCTTAATCCGACGCGCACCATTGGCTGGCAGGTGGAAGAACCGCTGATCCTGCATCGCCGCCTGAGCCGTGCCGAGCGTAAAGAGAAAGTGTGTGAGATGCTGGATGCGGTCGGCCTGCCCGATCCGCGTCGTCTGATGCAGCAGTATCCGCATCAGCTCTCGGGCGGCATGGGCCAGCGTGTGATGCTGGCAATCGCACTGATCACCGATCCTGACTTCCTGATCGCTGATGAACCCACCTCTGCACTGGATCATGCCATGCGCGATCAGGTGCTGGCGCTGATTCGCGGTCTGGTGGAAGCGCGTAACATGGGTCTGCTGCTGATCAGCCACGATTTGCAGCAGGTTTCGGAACATTGCGAGCGGGTGATGGTGATGTACAAAGGCCGGTTGCTGGATACGCTGCCCGCCGCTGAACTGCCTCACGCGACCCATCCTTACACCCGCACACTGTGGGCCTGCCGTCCGGGTAAAGCGACCCACGGACAGACTTTACCGGTGCTGGATCGCGCTGCGCTGGAGGCGAATTATGATTGAGTTACACAATCTCAGCGTCGCCCACAAACAGGGTTATGACCTTCGCACCGTGGTGCATGAGGTTAATCTTGAGGTTAACGCGGGCGAGTGTTTTGGTCTGGTGGGTCCTTCGGGCTGCGGCAAATCGTCACTGCTGTGGGTACTGGCAGGTCTGAACCCACACTGGCAGGGCCAGATGCAGCTTGCCGGTCATACTGTTCAGCCGGGCAAAGCCTTTACCGGTGCGCTGCGTCAGGAAGTGCAGATGGTGTTCCAGGACCCTTATGCCTCGCTGCATCCGCGTCACCGGCTGCGTCGCACCCTGTCGGAGCCGCTGAAGCTGCTGAAACGCGACAATATCAACGATCGTATCGATCAGGGTTTCCGTCACGTCGGACTCGATCCTGCACTGGCAGATCGCTATCCACATCAGCTCTCCGGCGGTCAGCGTCAGCGCGTCGCCATCGTGCGCGCCCTGCTGCTGCAGCCAAAGATCCTGCTGCTGGATGAGCCGACATCGGCACTGGATATGTCAGTGCAGGCGGAGATCCTCAACCTGCTCAACGATCTGAAACAGCAGGATGGTCTGACAATGGTGCTGGTCAGCCACGATCCCGATGTTATCGATCATATGTGCGATCGCGCGGTGCGCATGGCGCAGGGCCGCATCATCGAACAGATCTCTGCCTGAAACCCGGCCGGACGGCGTTAATCTGCCGTCCGGCGCTGTTTCACTCGTCGCGCATTTCGTAACTCGCCTCTTAATCGGCCTTAACCCCTCTTCTCTCCTGCCGGACGGTGTGTGGTTCTCTCACAGCCATCTTGATTGCCACGCTACGCTATTGACGGTTGTACGCTAAAGCAGCGCCCCTATACGACTGCACAAAACGCAGCACCAGGCTGATGCGGTATACTCGCGGCAACTATTTCATGAGAGGAAAAAGCGATGACGGTAAAACTGCGTCCACTGGAGCGGGAAGACCTGCACTTTGTCCATCAGCTGGATAACAACGCCAGCGTGATGCGCTACTGGTTTGAGGAGCCCTATGAAGCGTTTGTGGAGCTGTCCGATCTCTACAACAAGCACATTCATGACCAGACGGAACGCCGCTTTGTGGTGGAGCATAGCGGGCAGAAAGCGGGATTAGTGGAACTGGTGGAGATTAACCATGTGCACCGCCGCGCTGAATTTCAGATCATTATCGATCCGGCGCATCAGGGCAAAGGGCTGGCAACCCAGGCGGCAAAGCTGGCGATGGATTACGGCTTTTCGGTTCTCAATCTCTATAAGCTCTACCTGATTGTCGATCAGGAAAACGAGAAAGCGATCCATATCTATACCAAGCTCGGCTTCGAGATCGAAGGCGTGCTTAAACATGAATTTTTCATTAATGGGGAGTACCGCAACACCATCCGCATGTGCATTTTCCAGCATCAGTATCTGGAACGCCATAAAACGCCAGGCGGAATGGTGAAGCCGACCGCGCAGTGATCAGCCGCGCGCGCCAACCGGATTCATGAAGGGACGTGGATGTTCCGGCTTGAGGTCGTACATGCCGCCATAGAAAGGATCGACCAGCAACCAGCCGGGGAATCCACCTAATGGGATATTGCCCAGCAGATACCAGAGGTTAGCGCGAGCCTCGATAGGCACTGTAACCGGCACGTAGCCCGGGCTTTCCAGCATCAGCAGATAGTGCTTTTTGCCGAAGTAGCGGCCGGTGGATTTTGCCAGCTCAACGGTCTGCGGCGTGAAACCCTGCGCAACTGCGTAGCCACGCTCATCCTGCACGGTAAAGCGCGCGCCCTGCGGCAGAGAGTCGATGCGCACCATTTGGGTTTCAGTGCCGACAATGGTGGCACAGCCGCTAAGCAGCAGCGCGGCGGCCAGAGCCAGAATTCGCTGTTTCATGAAGGGGTCCACAGAGTGATCAGTGCTCAAAGTGTAGACCGCCTTCTTTGTCTCAATCGGGCTATCATCGCCCGATTCAGCCAGCTTATTGCGGTTGACAAGCGCGGGCGATAGCCGCGATGTCGTTGGGTGAGGTGCGACAGCAGCCGCCAATCAGCTTCGCGCCCGCCTGCTGCCACTCATCCAGCTTGTCGTGCAGCGTGCAGCCCGACGGCGCGGAATGCCATGTTTTGCTGCTGGCATCATACTGCTCGCCGGAGTTGGGATAGACCACCAGCGGCTTGTCGGTCAGCCTCTGCAACTGCTGCAGCGCTGGCGTTACGCTCTCCAGCGCTACGCAGTTGATCCCCAGCGCTATCACCTGCGGCTGCTGATTCAGCCAGCTCACCACCTCTGACAGCGGCGTGCCGTCGCTGATATGCCCGGCATCACGCAGCGTAAACGTGAACCACGCGCGGCCTTCCGGGAATTCAGCCAGCAGCTTCACCAGTGCCTGCGCTTCCGCAAACGAAGGCAGGGTTTCACAGGCCAGCAGATCGGCACCCGCCGCCAGCAGCGCCTGCACGCGCGGACGGTGAAACGCCATCATTTCCGCTTCCGGCAGTGCATAGTCACCGCGATATTCCGAACCATCCGCCAGGAAAGCACCATATGGCCCCACCGATCCCGCCACCAGCAGCGTTTTCGCATCGGGCCGGACCGCCAGATAGTCCTGACGTGCGCGGCGCGCCAGCTCGACGCTCTGGGCGATCAACGCCAGTGACTGCGCTTCATCAAGACCACGTGTGGCAAAGCCCTGCGGCGTCGCCTGATAGCTGGCGGTAATGGCACAACGCGCACCGGCGACAAAATAGTCGTAGTGCACCTGATAGATGAGCTCAGGATTTTCCATCAGCACCTTTGCTGACCAGAGCGCATCGGCCAGATGGCAGCCGCGGGCTTCCAGTTCGGTGGCCAGCGCGCCATCCAGAATCAGCAATGGTGACTCTGTTAAAGCCTGCGCGACAGGGTTATGCGACATCTTTGGCCTCCTCAGGCTTCGGGGATGATTTGTGGGTCAGATGGTATGCGGCGTAGCAGAACAGGACAAACGGGATGCCACACCATAGCGCGATACGCTGAGTTGGATCGAATGCCAGACCAACACAGGCCAGCAGACAGAGCAGAAAGCCCAGAATCGGCGTCAGCGGATAGAGCGGCGCGCGGTAAGCCAGATCGGCCAGCGATTTGCCCTGCTGAAGGTGACGGCGACGGAAAACAAAATGCGAGGCGCAGATGCTGAGCCAGACCGCGACCACCGCAAAGCCAGAGATAGCCGACAGCGCCACAAACACCGTGTCTGGCGCAACCACGCTGGAAACCAGCGCCAGCAAACCGCCCACCATGCTGACAGTAATTGCCAGCATGGGTACGCCGCGCTTGTTCACCCGGGAAAAGGCACGCGGCAGCGTATTTTCGTTGGCCAGCGACCAGAGCATACGGCCCGATGCGTAAAGGCCGGAGTTGGCTGCTGACAGGATTGCAGTCAGGATCACAAAGTTAATGATGTCAGCCGCATACGGGATGCCGATCTTTTCGAACACCAGCACAAACGGACTTTTTACGATGCCAGCCTGATCCATCGGAATCAGCGCCGCCAGCACAAAGACTGTGCCGATGAAGAAGATGATCAGCCTGGCCACGGTGGTGCGGATCGCCAGCGGCAGCACTTTCTCCGGCTGCTGGGTTTCACCGGCCGCAATCCCGATCAGCTCGGTGCCAGAGAAGGCGAAGTTCACCGCCACCATCGTCATCAGAATCGGCAGTACGCCATTGGGCAGCCAGCCGTGCGCGGTAAGATTGCTCAGACCGGGCGCGGGCGTGCCATCTTTCATCGGGATAAAGCCAAACATCGCTGCGCCGCCCAGCACGATAAAGGCGACGATCGTGACCACCTTAATCAGCGAGAACCAGAACTCCCCTTCGGCGAAGAAGCGGGTTGAGATGACGTTCAGCAGATAGATGGCGCAGCAGAAGACCAGGCACCATATCCATACCGGAATCTGCGGGAACCAGTACTGCATACAGAAGCCCGCCGCCGTCAGGCTGGAGCCCAGGGCTACCGTCCAGGTCAGCCAGTAGAGCCATGCCACGGTATAGCCGGTTGCCGGACTGAGATAGCGCGCAGCGTAAACGTGGAACGCGCCGGTTTCCGGCATCGCCACAGAGAGTTCACCCAGACAGACCATCACCAGCCAGACCACCAGCGCGCCAATCAGATAGGCAAGCAGCGTCCCCGCTGCTCCGGTAGTAGAAATGATATAGCCGGTGTTAAAAAACAGGCCAGTGCCGATTACGCCGCCCAGCGATAACATCACCAGATGGCGCACTTTCATGGTGCGTTTAAATTGTTCCTGCGAGGGAGTTGGCTGTTCGCTCATCTTTTTTATCCGTATGGACGTCTAAACATCTATAGTGGACAATTTTATACGCGTCACAGCGGGTAATTGCAACGGCAGGAAACAGGGAGGATGAAAAGGCCGTTCAGAGCCCCGTCGCGGCGGGGCCTGATGCGTCAGCCGAAAACGCTTTGAATATAGCGTTCCAGCGCCATGCGGGAACTGAATCCGTGCGGGATGCCGTAATGTTCCTGTGAATCACCCGCCAGGTAGAGAGGGAATTGGGTGTAGTGATCGCAGGTCTTCATTTCTGAAGCGGGTTCAGCGAACGGCTGGCTCTTCTCTTTCAGTGTCGGGTGAATCACTAAAGCCATGCGCCCCATGCGCGCTTCGCGATTCACATAAACGTAGTTCTCTCCACGGCGATAGCCATAGGCCCGTGGGGTAATTTCATCGACTTCGAAACCCGCTTTTTCCAGTACGCGCGCTACCTCATCCGGTCGTAAATACATGCTCGATCCTCTCCTCTTTCAAAAGCTTCGCAACCTTACAACAGCATGACAGAGTGGGCATTCGGAATTTTCCCTAAAGAACACTCCCGCGTCTCGTTAATCTCAAGGTCGTCTACACTAGTATTACGTTTTTAAATCAAAGGGAGCTAAAAAATGTTTAATCGCACTGTAAAAAACGATGACATTGATATCAATCAGGACGTTAACGAACTGGCCGATTCACTGGAAGCGCTGTTGAAATCTTACGGCAGTGACGCCAAAGACGAAGTGGACTCAGCCCGCAGTCAGGCTGAGAAACTGCTGAAACAGACCCGCTCTAAACTGAACGGCGGCAGCAACCGTGTTTCACAGGTTGCGCGTGATGCTTCCGCTCAGGTTGATACCTATGTCCATGACAAGCCATGGCACGGTGTAGGTATCGGTGCCGCATTCGGTATCGTCGTGGGCGTACTGCTGGCTTCACGCCGCTAAGCTAAGCGCTGAGAAATCCCCTGAGCCCTGCCCTGTGCGGGGCTTTTTTTTGCCTTTTTTGCGGCCAGCGACATTTACAAAAGATTTTTCCAGGCTGCAGGGCGCATCCCTGCTGGCTTTTCCTCTGTTGCGCAAATACAAATCATAAAACCCTATATATGGTGGGCTTGACCACAAAAACTACTACATCTAGTATTTAGCTCATCAGCACGACACCTGCTGTTCGTCACAATGAAGCCCGCAACCTGTCGCGTCAGCTTTGTTTTCGGGCATCAGAACCGCACACAGAGGGAAATACGAATCATGCGCATTATTATTTACACTAAAGATAACTGTGTCCAGTGCACGGCGACCAAAAATGCGATGGACCGTCAGGGTCTCGCCTATCAGTTAATCAATCTCGACAGCCAGCCGGAAGCGATCGACAACCTGAAATCACTGGGTTACCGCCAGGTGCCGGTGGTGATGGCAGATAACGATCACTGGAGCGGCTTCCGCCCGGACAAGATCGCCACTCTGCGATCGCTTTCTGCCGTCGGGGGCTAAGCGCATGTTCCCGCTGGTCTATTTTTCCAGCCAGTCGGAAAACACCCACCGGTTTGTCACGCGCCTCGGCCTGCCCGCCTGGCGCATCCCGCTTGATGCCCGTGATCAGTTGCATATCGACCAGCCCTATATTCTGGTGGTACCCAGCTATGGCGGTGGCAGCAGTCGCGGTGCAGTGCCCGGTCAGGTGATTCAGTTTCTTAATGATGAGGCGAACCGCCGTGGTATTCGTGGCGTGATCGCAGCAGGCAACCGTAACTTCGGTGCCGGTTACTGCCTGGCGGGCAGCATCATTGCAAAAAAATGTCAGGTTCCTTGTCTTTATCGCTTCGAGCTAATGGGAACCCCTGACGATATTGCGAAAGTTAAAGCGGGAGTAACCCAATTTTGGCAACAACAGATACCCTCAACGGCGTGACGCTCGATTATCACGCCCTCAATGCCATGCTGAACCTCTACGATGCTGACGGCCGTATCCAGTTCGACAAGGATCGCGAAGCGACACGTCAGTTTTATCTGCAGCATGTGCAACCCAATACCGTCCCCTTCTCCAGCAACGCCGAGCGTTTACGCTATCTGGTGGCGGAGAGCTATTACGAAGCGGATGTGCTGAATCAGTACGATTTTGATTTTCTGCTTGAGCTGCATGAGGTGGCGGAGACGTGGGGATTTGAATTCAAAACTTTTCTGGGCGCCTGGAAGTACTACACCAGCTATACCCTGAAGACCTTTGATGGCAAACGCTATCTGGAAACCTTCGAACAGCGCGCCTGCATGGTGGCACTGACACTGGCTCAGGGCGATGAAACGCTGGCGCGAGCGCTGCTGGAGGAGATCCTCAGCGGCCGTTTCCAGCCCGCGACGCCGACCTTTCTGAACTGCGGCAAACAGCAGCGCGGTGAGCTGGTCTCCTGCTTCCTGCTGCGCATCGAAGACAATATGGAGTCGATTGGTCGCGCAGTGAACTCGGCATTGCAGCTGTCAAAGCGCGGCGGCGGCGTCGCCTTTTTACTGTCGAACCTGCGTGAGTCTGGTGCGCCGATTAAACGTATTGAAAATCAATCGTCGGGCGTTATCCCCGTAATGAAAATGCTGGAAGATGCTTTCTCCTATGCGAATCAGCTTGGTGCGCGTCAGGGCGCCGGCGCAGTCTGGCTTAATGCGCATCATCCCGATATTTTCCGCTTTCTGGATACCAAACGCGAAAATGCCGACGAGAAGATCCGCATCAAAACGCTGTCGCTGGGCGTGGTTATTCCTGATATCACTTTTCAGCTGGCGAAAGAGAACAGACCCATGGCGCTGTTCTCGCCCTATGATGTTGAGCGGATTTACGGTCAGGCCTTTGGCGATATCAGTATCAGCGAGAAGTATGAGGAGATGCTGGCGGACGATCGCATCCGTAAAACCTTTATTCCGCCACGCGACTTCTTCCAGACGCTGGCCGAGATTCAGTTTGAGTCGGGCTATCCCTATATCATGTATGAGGACAGCGTGAACCGCAGCAACCCGATTGCCGGTCGCATCAATATGAGTAATCTCTGCTCTGAGATTCTGCAGGTGAACAGCGCCAGCGAGTACCATGATGACCTGAGCTACCGCCGCATCGGCAAAGATATCTCCTGTAATCTTGGCTCCCTGAATATTGCGCATGCCATGGATTCGCGCGATCTGGCGCGCACCGTGGATGTGGCGGTTCGCGCCCTGACCTCGGTGTCGATGATGAGCGAGATTGGCTCGGTGCCGTCGGTCGCCGAAGGCAATCGCCGTTCGCACGCCATCGGGCTGGGTCAGATGAACCTGCACGGCTATCTGGCGCGGGAAGGCATCGCCTACGGCTCACCGGAAGCGCTGGATTTCACCAATCTCTACTTCTATTGCATTACCTACTATGCGCTACGCACCTCTAATCAACTGGCGCAGGAGCATCAGAAGACGTTCGAGGGCTTTGCGGATTCGCAATACGCCAGCGGCGTTTACTTCGATAAATATCTGCAGCGGGAATGGCTGCCGCGCACTGAACGGGTGACGACGCTGTTTGCCGATGCCGGACTGACACTGCCGACCCAGGCGGACTGGCAGGCGCTGCGTGATGCAGTGATGCAGCACGGGCTGTTTAATCAGAACCTGCAGGCGATCCCGCCGACCGGTTCGATCTCCTACATCAATCATGCCACCTCCAGCATCCATCCGATTGTCTCCCCTATCGAGATCCGCAAAGAGGGTAAAACCGGTCGCGTCTACTATCCCGCGCCGTTTATGACCAATGAGAATCTCCACCTCTATCAGGATGCGTATCAGATTGGGCCGGAAGCGATTATTGATACCTACGCAGAAGCGACTCAGCACGTCGATCAGGGCCTGTCACTGACGCTGTTTTTCCGCGATGACGTCACGACCCGCGACATCAACAAAGCGCAGATTTACGCGTGGAAAAAAGGGATCAAAACGCTTTATTACATTCGACTGCGTCAGATGGCGCTTCAGGGCACGGAGGTTCAGGGCTGCGTCTCATGCTCCCTGTAATGAAAACGATGAAACTTAAACAAATTCAGGCGATTAACTGGAATCGCATTCAGGATGAGAAAGATCTTGAGGTGTGGAACCGTCTCACCAGCAACTTCTGGCTGCCAGAAAAGGTGCCGCTCTCTAACGATCTGCCCGCCTGGCAGACGCTGGATAAACAGCAGCAGCAACTGACCATCCGGGTCTTCACCGGCCTGACGCTGCTGGATACCATCCAGAACGTGATCGGCGCGCCGGGACTGATGGACGATGCTATTACGCCACACGAAGAGGCGGTACTGTCGAACATCAGCTTTATGGAAGCCGTCCATGCGCGCTCTTACAGTTCTATCTTCTCAACTCTGTGTAATACGCAGGATGTGGATGCCGCCTATCAGTGGAGCGAAGAGAATGTGCCGTTGCAGAACAAGGCGCGCATCATCCTTGAACACTACCGGGCGAATGATCCGCTGAAGAAGAAGATCGCCAGCGTTTTTCTGGAGTCGTTCCTGTTCTATTCCGGCTTCTGGCTGCCGATGTACTGGTCGAGCCGGGGCAAGCTGACCAACACTGCCGATCTGATTCGCCTGATTATTCGCGATGAAGCGGTGCACGGTTACTACATCGGCTACAAATATCAGCAGGCGCTGGCCACGGCTGACGATCTGCGTCGCGAAGAGCTGCAGCAGTTCGCCTATGATCTGCTGCTGGCGCTGTATGAGAATGAAGTGGCTTACACCGAGGCGCTCTATGCCGATGTCGGCTGGGTGGAAGAGGTGAAAACCTTCCTGCACTACAACGCCAACAAAGCGCTGATGAATCTGGGCTACGAGGCGCTGTTCCCGGCGGAGCTGACGGCGGTAAATCCGGCCATTCTGTCGGCGCTGTCCCCCAATGCTGACGAGAACCACGACTTCTTCTCCGGTTCAGGCTCCTCCTATGTGATGGGTAAAGCGGTCGAAACCGAAGATGAAGACTGGAATTTCTGAGGGTTACCGGGTGCTGTTTTATCAGCATCCGGTTTTCACTGGCAATGGCATAGCAGCCGCGCCACCGCGACTCATCATAAGAAAAAAATATTACTGCAATACCGCCTGACTATTTCATTGTTTATTGATGTTCATCCGCCCCGTATTTTCTTTTTTTCGGCCAATTATTTCACTGAACATGGTCGTTTCAGGCGTGATTATTTTCCTGCATCGGTCCCCATTATTTCCGTAATATTTCACGTTGGTGACGTCTGTTTTTCTCCCTTTCACGCAGCAAATCGACCTAAATGCCAATAAATCCCTGATTATTTCACAAAAAATTAATCCGCGCTTATCCCTTGTGAGCACTGAAGATAATCTACATCTGAATGCCCCGTGCCCGGCAAACATCCCAACTCAGGGTTGTCAGATAACGTCAGTGTGCTACGGTATGGCCTGCTTAAATTTCAGCGGGAACGACAGGTTAATATCAGATATTTCAACCAGGATTTAATGACTGCATGGCTATTAAGCTCGAAGTAAAAAATCTCTATAAAATATTTGGCGACAATCCGGATCGCGCGTTTAAATATATTGAAAAAGGTGCGACCAAAGATGTCATTCTGGAGAAGACCGGTCTCTCTCTTGGCGTAAAGAACGCCAGTCTGGCTATTGAAGAAGGCGAGATATTCGTCATCATGGGGTTATCTGGTTCAGGAAAATCGACCATGGTTCGCCTTCTCAATCGTCTGATAGAGCCGACGCGCGGCCAGGTGATTATTGATGGTGTCGATATTGCCAAAATATCGGCCAGCGAACTGCGTGACGTGCGCAGAAATAAAATCAGCATGGTATTCCAGTCATTTGCTTTGATGCCGCACATGAATGTATTAAATAATACGGCATTTGGCATGGAATTAGCGGGCGTCGCACTGGCTGAACGCCAGGAAAAAGCCCTGGAAGCGTTACGTCAGGTCGGGCTGGAGAATTATGCGCACGCTTACCCGGATGAACTTTCCGGGGGAATGCGACAGCGCGTCGGATTAGCCCGCGCGCTGGCAATCAATCCTGACATCTTATTAATGGATGAGGCCTTCTCCGCACTGGATCCGTTGATTCGTACTGAGATGCAGGATGAGCTGGTTAATTTACAAGCCAGGCATCAGCGCACCATCGTCTTTATTTCCCACGATCTGGATGAAGCGATGCGTATTGGCGATCGCATTGCCATTATGCAGGGCGGCGAAGTGATACAGGTTGGTACGCCGGATGAGATCCTGAATAACCCAGCCAACGACTATGTCCGCACCTTTTTCCGTGGCGTCGATATCAGTCACGTATTCAGCGCCAAAGATATAGCCCGTCGTAGCGCGGGAGCATTGATCCGCAAAGCGCCTGGTTTCGGTCCGCGCTCCGCCATGAAACTGCTGCAGGATGAAGACCGCGATTACGGCTACGTGCTGGAAAAGCAGAAATTTATCGGCGTGGTTTCCACCGATTCTCTGAAAGCGGCGCTGGCAGCAGGCGAAGGTATCGACAGCGCCCTGCTCGACACCCCGGCGGCGGTTCCCGCCGATACCTCATTGAGCGATTTGCTCTCTCACGTCGCGCAGGCACCCTGTGCGGTGCCCGTGGTCGGCGAAGAAAATCACTATGTCGGTCTCATTTCCAAAAGCACGCTGTTGCGCGCGTTAGATCGTGAAGGAGCCCAGCCATGAGTCAGGACACCACCAATCCGTGGGATAGCGGCACCGCTGCCAGCACTCAGGCTGCGCCCACCAGCAGCGGCGGTGCCGATGCCTGGGGCACGCCCGATGGTAGCGCGACAACCCATGCAGCCAGCAGCAGTGACTGGCTCAACAGCGCCCCTGCACCCGCACCGGAACATTTCAGTATCATGGATCCGTTCCACAAAACCTGGATCCCGCTTGATCACTGGGTGACCACCGGTATCGACTGGGTGGTCAACCATTTCCGCCCGCTGTTTCAGGGTATCCGGGTGCCGGTTGACTATATCCTCAGCGCCTTTCAGCAGCTGTTGCTGGGAATGCCAGCACCAGTGGCAATTCTGGTGTTTGCGCTGATTGCCTGGCAGATCGCAACCCCCGCCATGGGCATTGCCACGCTGGTATCGCTGATCGCCATAGGTGCCATTGGCGCCTGGTCGCAGGCGATGGTGACGCTGGCGCTGGTGCTTACCGCGCTGATGTTCTGCATTCTCATCGGCCTGCCGCTGGGGATCTGGCTGGCCCGTAGCGAACGGGCAGCGCGTATTGTACGACCTCTGCTGGATGCAATGCAGACCACACCCGCCTTTGTCTACCTGGTGCCGATTGTGATGCTGTTTGGTATCGGCAACGTGCCGGGCGTGGTGGTAACGATTATCTTCGCCCTGCCACCGATTGTGCGTCTGACTATTCTCGGCATTAAGCAGGTACCCGCCGATCTGATCGAAGCGAGCGAATCCTTTGGTGCCAGTCCGAGACAGCTGCTATTCAAAGTGCAGTTGCCGCTGGCGATGCCCACCATTATGGCGGGCGTCAATCAGACCCTGATGCTGGCGCTGTCAATGGTGGTGATCGCCTCGATGATCGCCGTCGGCGGGCTCGGTCAGATGGTCCTGCGCGGTATTGGCCGTCTTGATATGGGGCTGGCTACGGTGGGTGGCGTGGGAATTGTGATTCTTGCCATTATCCTTGATCGCCTGACCCAATCGTTTGGTCGCGATAGCCGCAGCCGCGGTAATCGTCACTGGTATCACACCGGCCCGCTGGGCCTGATCTTCTCTCCTTCGCGTAAAAAATAATCTGTCGGGCGGTGCCTGCGCGCCGCCCATCCTGACGCGACATCTTAAATAAGGAATGACTATGCGCAACAGAGCCTCTCTGCTCGCCGCCGTGGTAACCACGCTGGCCGTTTCACACGTCTCCGCTGCCGATCTGCCGGGCAAAGGTATTACGGTGCAACCTATACAGAGCACTATCGCTGAAGAGACTTTTCAGACCCTGATTGTCAGCCGCGCGCTGGAAAAACTCGGCTATCAGGTCAGCAAGCCGAGTGAAGTGGATTACAACGTTGGCTACACCTCTATCGCCGCTGGCGACGCCACCTTTACCGCGGTGAACTGGCAGCCGCTGCATGACGACATGTATAAAGCTGCCGGTGGCGATCAGAAGCTGTATCGACAGGGAACCTACGTTACCGGTGCCGCCCAGGGTTATCTGATTGATAAGAAGACCGCCGAGAAATATCACATAACCAATATCGAACAGCTGAAAGATCCTAAGATCGCCAGACTGTTTGACGCCAACGGCGATGGCAAGGCGGATATGACCGGCTGTACGCCAGGCTGGGGCTGTGAAGCGGTAATTAATCATCAGAACAGCGCCTTTGGTCTCAGTGATACCGTGACCGCTAATATGGGTAACTATTCGGCGATGGTGGCGGATACGCTGGCACGCTACAAACAGGGTAAGCCGATCCTTTATTATACCTGGACGCCCTACTGGCTGAGCGATGTGCTGAAGCCGGGCCGCGATGTAGTCTGGCTGCAGGTGCCGTTCTCGTCGCTGCCTGGCGAACAGAAGGATGTGGATACTAAGCTGCCAAACGGCGCGAACTACGGTTTCCCGGTTAATACCATGCACATCGTCGCCAACAAAGCCTGGGCGGCGAAAAATCCGGCGGCGGCCCGTCTGTTTGCGGTCATGAAGCTGCCTATTACCGATATCAATGCTGAAAACTCAGCGATGCATGCCGGACAAAACTCAGAAGAGGCGATTAACCGTCATGTTGATGGCTGGATTAAAGCGCATCAGGCTGAGTTCGATAAATGGATCAGCGAGGCTCAGGCCGCCGCGCAATAACATGAAAACATGTCCACCCCAGGGTGGTTGGTAAAAGTGCTGGCTCAGGGAGCATACGCCTTAAGTCGGACAGTGATTAAGGGCGGAAACATTTCTGCCCTTTTTTATGCCTGCTATCCCGACTGGTATGGCCTGTTAATAAACATGCGTGTGAAATAGTTTTTTGAGTTATTATTAACCTTAAATGATTATTAGCGACCGATGCTGTTTATGAATGCGACTCGCCAGGGTCTGACGCCTGCTTTAGTGGTTCTGATGTCGGTAGCAACCGGCCTCTGCGTAGCCAGTAACTACTACGTTCAGCCACTGCTTAATACCATCGCCCAACAGTTTGATCTCTCTGTGAGCCTAGCCGGGTTTATTGTCACCACGGCGCAACTCGGCTATGCCTGCGGATTGCTGTTGCTGGTGCCGTTAGGCGATCGCTTTGAACGACGCAGCCTGATTGTGACGATGATCCTGCTGGCTGCGGCGGGCATGGTCATCATCGCCCTTTCACACTCCTTCCTGTTTTTACTGCTGGGCACAGTCATGACTGGCCTGTTTTCGGTCGCTGCGCAAATCCTGGTGCCGCTGGCTGCCACACTGGCCGAGCCGGAGCGGCGCGGCAAAATCGTTGGTACCGTCATGAGCGGTTTGCTGCTGGGGATTCTGCTGGCGCGCACCGTGGCAGGCGGTCTCGCACAGCTTGGCGGCTGGCGTACGGTCTACTGGACAGCCAGTTTGCTGATGGTCGTGATGGCGCTGGCGCTGTGGCGAGCGCTGCCACGTGTTAAGCAGTCCGTGCCAATGAGCTATCCACAACTGCTGGCCTCTATCTTTCGCCTGTATGCAGGTAATCGCGTGATCCGCACCCGCGCGTGGACCGGCTGTCTCGCGTTTGCCAATTTCAGCCTGCTGTGGACCTCAATGGCGTTTCTGCTTTCTGGCGCGCCTTATCACTTCTCAGAAGGTGAGATCGGCCTGCTGGGGCTGGTCGGTGCCGCAGGGGCGCTGGCCGCTCGTCAGGCGGGCTCACTGGCTGACAGGGGTAAAGCGAAGCTGACGACCCGACTCGGCCTGCTGCTCATGTTGCTCTCCTGGGCCGCTATTGCATGGGGCGCAGCGCAGCTGGTGCCGCTTATTATTGGCATTCTGCTGCTGGATCTGGCGGTGCAGGCTGTCCATATCACCAATCAAAGCGTGATCTATGCGCAGATGCCGGAGGCGCGTAACCGTCTCAATGCAGGTTACATGACCAGCTACTTTATAGGTGGTGCGGCGGGTTCGCTGCTCTCCGCCACCGCTTATCATCTGTGGGGCTGGCATGGCGTCTGTGGCGCTGGCGCACTGCTTACGCTGACTAATCTGCTGATCTGGGCAAAGGGATCGCGCTTTGAGCCGGAAATAATCAACTGAATCCTGGCCCGACAGTGCAAGGGTCTGGTCACAAATGGTTAGGTTTGTTATGGTTAGTAACAAAGCTATTCACTTCGGTTATTTTTCCTCGCGATATTATTAAATTTGCCCTCTTTTGAAAACGTCCCGGCTCAGCGCTGCCGCCGGGTGTACGGGTTTTTGACCCAGGGCCAGGGAGTGGCCTGGAATACCTTTGATGGTACAGAGTGCGGGTCTGAGAGCGATCACCTGCCAAAAAGTGACTACGCTTACCCTGTCACCATAGTTATTATACAAGTTGCAATTAGTGAGGTTTTTTTTAATGGAAAGTTCGTTTACTCCCATTGAGCAGATGCTAAACATCCGTGCCAATCGCCATAAGGATTTTCCGTTACAGGAAATTATTCTGACGCGTCTCTGTATGCATATGCAGGGTAAACTGCTGGACAACCGTAATAAGATGCTGAAAGCACAGGGGATTAATGAAACCCTGTTCATGGCGTTGATTACGCTGGATGCGCAGGAAAACCACAGCATTCAGCCTTCTGAACTCAGTTCAGCCCTTGGCTCTTCGCGCACCAATGCGACGCGCATTGCCGATGAGCTGGAGAAGCGCGGCTGGATTGAGCGTCGCGAAAGCGATCACGACCGTCGCTGCCTGCACCTGCATCTGACCGATAAAGGCATGGAGTTCCTGCGTCAGTTGCTGCCCCCTCAGCATCAGAGCCTGCAGTATCTCTGGTCGTCGCTGTCAGTCGATGAGAAATCCCAGCTGGAAGGTATTACCCGTAAGCTGCTTAATCGTCTTGATAAAATGGATGAAGATCAGCTGATCGCCTCGCTGTCCCGCTAATAGCAATAAGTGCGACACAATCACCCGTCGAAATCGTTATTTTAACTTCCTTTTTTATCTGGCCAGCGCCTAGTCGCTGGCTTTTTCGACTCGGGCGCTGGCAGAAATGGATTTCTGCTGCCCGTCTAAATGGAAAACGTGGAGAAAGTCATGAGTGCAACGGCAGAAGCACAAAGTCCGCAACCGTCAGCCAGTAAAAAGAAGAAGCGCAAAAGTGTGCTCATTGTGCTGGCGCTGATCTTTGTGCTGATTGGTATTGCCTGGGGGGTTTACTGGTTCCTGGTCCTGCGCCATTTTCAGGAGACCGATGACGCCTACGTTGCAGGTAATCAGGTGCAGGTGATGGCACAGGTTTCCGGTAGCGTGAACAAAGTCTGGTTTGAAGATACCGATTTCGTTAAAAAGGGCGATGTGCTGGTTTCACTCGATAAGACGGATGCTGAACAGGCGTTTGAAAAAGCGCAGACAGCACTGGCCACCAGCGTGCGTCAGACGCATCAGCTGATGATCAATGGCAAACAGTACCAGGCCAGCATTACGTTGCAGCAAACTGCGCTGGCGCAGGCACAGGCAGACCTGAAACGTCGTGAGCCATTGGGTGCAGCTAACCTGATTGGCCGTGAAGAGTTGCAGCACGCCCGGGACGCTGTCGCGACGGCTAAAGCGCAGCTGGATGTCGCGATTCAGCAATATAATGCTAATCAGGCGATGATCCTTAATACCTCGCTGGAGAATCAGCCAGCTGTGCAACAGAGCGCAGCTGAGTTGCGTGATGCCTGGCTGGCACTGCAGCGCACCGAGATCCGCAGCCCGATGGATGGTTTTGTTTCACGTCGCAGCGTGCAGGTCGGTTCACAAATCTCCACCAGCACCCCGCTGCTGGCTGTCGTGCCTGCAACGAATCTGTGGGTCGATGCCAATTTCAAAGAGACCCAGCTGGCTGGCGTACGCATTGGTCAGCCTGCCACCGTGGTTGCCGACATTTACGGTGACGACGTCGTTTATCATGGCAAAGTCGCAGGACTGGATATGGGCACCGGCAGCGCCTTCTCTCTGCTGCCTGCACAGAATGCTACCGGTAACTGGATCAAAGTGGTTCAGCGCCTGCCGGTTCGTATCGAACTGAATCAGGAAGATATCGCCAGACATCCACTGCGCATCGGCCTCTCCACGCTGGTCAAAATCGATACCACCAGCAACGAAGGCAGTGTGCTGGCTACCAGCGTCCGCCAGCAGGCCGCTTACAGCAGCAATGCCCTGGCGATTGACCTTGCGCCGGTCAATCAGCTGATCACCGATATTGTCCGCGCCAACGCCGGATGATGACGCGGAGGCTGTAATGGCACAAAAACCGCTTGAAGGGATGCCGCTGGTCCTGATGACCGTTGCGCTGTCGCTGGCGACGTTCATGCAGGTGCTGGACTCGACCATCGCCAACGTGGCCATCCCTACGATTGCCGGGAACCTGGGCGCGTCGAACTCTCAGGGTACATGGGTAATCACCTCGTTTGGTGTCGCGAATGCGATCTCGATCCCGCTGACCGGCTGGCTGGCAAAGCGCATTGGTGAAGTGAAGTTGTTCACCTGGTCGACCATTCTGTTTGCCATCGCCTCCTGGGCGTGTGGTATGTCAGATAGCCTGGAGATGCTGATCTTTTTCCGTGTCATTCAGGGGATTGTTGCAGGTCCATTGATCCCGCTGTCGCAAAGTCTGCTGCTCAACAACTATCCGCCCGCTAAGCGCAGTCTGGCACTGTCGCTGTGGGCGATGACGGTGATCGTCGCGCCGATCTGTGGCCCGATACTGGGCGGCTGGATCAGCGATAACTATCACTGGGGCTGGATCTTCTTTATCAACGTGCCGATTGGTGTGGCCGTGGTCATACTGACGCTGCAAACGCTGCGTGGCCGGGAAACTAAAACCGAAATCCGGCGGATCGACATGGTCGGGCTGGTGCTGCTGGTCGTGGGGATCGGCTGTTTACAGGTCATGCTGGATCGCGGAAAGGAGCTCGACTGGTTTAACTCGGTCGAGATTATCGTGTTAGGGGTCGTGGCATTGATTGCGCTCACAGTCCTGCTGGTCTGGGAGCTGACGGACGATCACCCGATCATCGACCTCTCCCTGTTTAAGTCGCGCAATTTTACCATTGGCTGTCTGTCGATCAGTCTGGCGTACATGCTCTACTTCGGCTCGATAGTCCTGTTACCGCAGCTGCTGCAGGAGGTTTACGGTTATACCGCAACCTGGGCAGGCCTGGCGTCGGCACCGGTAGGCATCATACCGGTGATCCTGTCGCCGATTATTGGTCGCTTTGCGCATAAGCTCGACATGCGACGGCTGGTCACATTCAGCTTCATTATGTATGCCATCTGCTTCTACTGGCGCGCGTATACATTTGAACCGGGGATGGACTTTGGTGCCTCAGCCTGGCCGCAGTTTATCCAGGGCTTTGCCGTGGCCTGCTTCTTTATGCCACTGACGACCATTACGCTGTCGGGACTGCCGCCGGAGCGCATGGCCGCAGCATCCAGCCTGTCGAACTTTATGCGTACGTTTGCTGGCTCGGTAGGCACGTCGATTACAACCACGATGTGGACGAATCGCGAGTCGATGCATCATAGCTATATGACCGAGTCGATTACCCCGTACAACGTTAATTCACAGCAGATGTATAGCCAGCTGGAGAGCCTGGGAATGACGCAGCAGCAGGCGTCTGCGTATATCGCGCAGCAGATTACCAATCAGGGACTGATCATTTCAGCGAATGAAATTTTCTGGGCATCGGCGGGGGTATTCCTGATCCTGCTGGTGCTGATCTGGTTTGCCCGTCCGCCGTTTGGTGCAGGCGGTGGCGGCGGTGGCGCACACTGACGTGACAAAGCAAAACGGGCCTTTCGGCCCGTTTTTTTATGCGTTCTGACGCCACCATTCGGCGAGCAGTACGCCGGTTGCGACCGAAACGTTGAGACTTTCTACGTTGCCGGTGCCGCCAATCGACAGGCTCATGTCACCCTGTTTGAACGCGGTGTCAGAAAGACCTTCACGCTCCTGACCTAACACCAGCACCATTTTCTCCGGCAGCTTAGCCTGCGCCAGCGGCGTGCCCTGATGGCTGGAGGTGGTCACGATGGTGTAACCCGCTTTACGGAACGCTTCCAGACCTTCGCTGAAAGTTGCGCCGCTGATGGCCTGAACATGCTCGGCACCGCCTTCTGCGGTGCGCACTGCTGCACCCGACTCCAGCAGTGAGGCATCGTTTACCAGCAAACCTTTTACGCCAAAGTGCGCGCAGCTGCGCATAATCGCGCCCAGGTTATGCGGGTTACTGACATCTTCCAGTGCCAGTACGCAATCTTTGGTTGTTGCCTGGCTCAGCCATTCCGAAACCGCCATACCCATACGCTTTTTGATCAGGAAGCAGACGCCACCGTGATGCTCAGTGCCTGATGCTTTGGTGATCTCTGCATCTTCTACCACGTGATAGGCTTTGCGGTTCGCCGCCAGCCAGCGCAGCGATTCACGGAAACGCGGAGTCACTTCCTGAATGAACCAGGCGCGAACAATCGCTTCCGGACGACTCTGGAACAGTGCCTGACAGGCGTTCTCACCATAAACGCGGGTTTCTTCGTTACGCTGACGACGGATCTGCTCAGGATCAACAAAGCTCTTGCCGCTGATGCCGCCATGATCGGGCTTATCACTCTCAGGCGATGCAGCACGGTCTGCTGATGGCGCGCGTGATACGGTGCGCCATGGGGAGTCGCTGCTGCCATAGGCGCCACGGCTATCATCGCCACGATCGTTGCGGCGACCTGCACCCTCGTCTGAACGGCGTGGCGCGCCACGTCCGCCTTCGTCACGGCGCGGTGAACTGCTGCGACCAGTGTCGTCGCTGCGACGCCCCGCGGAGCGACCACCTTCCTGACTGCGTTCTGTACGGGGGCCAGATGAACGACGATTATCATCCTGGCGGGCAGCAGCGTGACCACCTTTGCCTGTACGAGGATTCGGCGCACGCGCACTTTTATCGTCCTCGCCACGCACGTACATCACCTTAACCTTGCCGCTCTTGCCTTTAAATTCGTCGTTCATATCTTCCTCCTGCATTGAGAGCGCGCAGATTACCTGATGTGCTGGCGCTTAGCTATCAACTATTGAACCTATAGAGCAATCCAGATTGAGCAGGAATCCGCCCTCTTTCATAATGGACAACAATTACCAGACTGACACTTTTAAACCTCAGAGGTTCCTATGAATACGGTATGCGCTTCCTGCCAGGCAACCAATCGCGTTCCTGAAGAACGCCTTGCCGATGCGGCGAAATGCGGCCGCTGCGGAAATGCGTTGTTTGATGGCGAGGTGGTCAATGCCACCAGCGCTAACTTTGACAAATATCTGCAGGACGATCTGCCGGTGGTGATCGATTTCTGGGCGCCCTGGTGCGGTCCCTGCGTCAATTTTGCGCCCGTGTTTAAAGATGTCGCCAGCGAGCGCAGCGGGAAAGTCCGCTTTATTAAAGTGAACACCGAAGCGGAACCGGCCCTGAGCGCCCGTTTCAACATTCGCAGTATTCCTACCATCATGCTGTTCAAGAACGGCGAGCGGGTGGACATGCTGAATGGTGCCATGCCCAAGGCACCGTTTAACGAATGGCTGGATGAATCACTGTAATATTCAGAGGCCAGCCAGTCTGGCCTTTTCCTTTTCGCCTGCGCTTCGATTACACTGACGTTTTTTCCTGCCCTGAAACCTCATGTCTGATAATGCTGTTTTGCGCTTGCGCACCCAACGCCTGGCGCGTGCCACCCGTCCTTTCCTTGCGCGTGGAAATCGTGTCATTCGCTGCCAGGGTTGTCTGCTGCCAGAAGCCAACTGTCTTTGCAGTCAGATCGTGCCTGCGTCTGCCCGTAGCCGCTTCTGCCTGGTGATGTTTGATACCGAGCCGATGAAACCGAGCAATACCGGGCGTCTGATTGCCGATATTCTGCCGGATACCCAGGCGTTTGGCTGGTCACGCACCGAGCCGGATCCGCTGCTGCTGGCGGCCGTGCGCAATCCTGATTATCAGCCGCTTGTCGTCTTTCCGGCCGCCTATGCGGATCCTGGTCGCGAGGTGCTGACAACGCCACCCACCAGTGGCAAGCCGCCGCTGTTTATTATGCTGGATGGCACCTGGACCGAAGCACGCAAGATGTTCCGCAAAAGCCCCTGGCTCGACGCCCTGCCGGTGATGTCGCTGGATGTGAGCACCCCTTCGCGCTATACACTGCGGGAGGCGCACGGCGAAGGTCAGCACTGTACCGCTGAAGTGGCCGCGGCGCTGCTGGCGCAGGCGGGCGATCGGCTGGCGGCAGAAGCACTATCTCATCATTTTGATCAGTTCCGTGCGGCCTACCTGGCAGGGAAACCGCATCACGCCGGACAGGCTTAGCCGCATCCCTCTTCTTCCGGCAGGCGAGCGCCTGGGCTGACCGATCCGAAGATCCTGATCTTCAGCCTGCGATCTGCCCGGAAGCACTGCCAGCAAAAAGCGTTTACAATCACGCAAATCCCGATCTCTGGAGGGCGAGATGAGCCAACGCGGACTGGAAGCGCTGTTACGACCTAAATCAATTGCGGTGATTGGTGCCTCGGTCATGCCCGGGCGTGCCGGATACTTTATGATGCGTAACCTGCTGGCGGGCGGTTTTAGCGGGCCGGTTTTGCCGGTGACGCCCAAATATAAAGCAGTCAGCGGCGTGCTGGCCTGGCCCACCATCGACAGCCTACCTTTCGCGCCCGACCTGGCGGTGATCTGTACCCACTCGAAACGTAACCTCGAGTTGCTGCAACAGCTCGGCGAAAAAGGCTGCAAGGCCTGCATTATCCTCTCCGCGCCCGCCAGCCAGTCGGCCGAGCTCAAAGCCTGCGCAGGTAAATGGCAGATACGTCTGCTGGGACCGAACAGTCTGGGCCTGCTGGCGCCCTGGCAGGGATTGAATGCCAGCTTCTCGCCGGTGCCAATTGAGAAAGGCCGCATCGCGTTTATTTCTCAGTCCGCCGCCGTCTCTAATACCATTCTCGACTGGGCGCAGCAGCGTAATCTCGGTTTCTCCTGGTTTATTGCGCTGGGTGACAGTCTGGATACCGATGTCGATGACCTGCTCGACTTCCTGGCGCGTGACGGCAAGACCAGCGCCATCCTGCTCTATCTTGAGCACCTCAGCGATGCGCGTCGTTTTGTTTCCGCTTCCCGCAGTGCCTCGCGGAATAAACCGATATTGATCATCAAGAGTGGTCGCAGCCGCGAAGCCCAGGCGCTGCTTGGCACCCACAGCGGCCTTGACGCCGCCTGGGATGCGGCCATTCAGCGCGCCGGGTTGCTGCGGGTCCAGGATACCCATGAGCTGTTCTCCGCCGTTGAGTCGCTAAGCCATATGCGCCCGCTGCGAGGCGACAGGCTGATGATCATCAGCAATGGAGCCGCACCTGCCGCGCTGGCGCTGGATGAACTCTATGCCCGTAACGGAAAACTGGCGCAGCTCAGCGATGAGACACGTCAGCAACTGGAGGCGCTGCTACCCGCGGGTGCAGGTCGCGGTAATCCGCTGGATTTGAAAGATGACGCCACAGCGGAACGTTATGCCGCCTGTGTGGAGATTCTGCTCAACAGTCATGAACTTGATGCATTAATGATTATTCATGCGCCAAGCGCGGTCGCGCCCGCAACTGAAACGGCCGCACATCTGATCGACACCATTGCCCGTCACCCGCGCGGTAAGCTGGTGACGCTGCTGACCAACTGGAGCGGCGAGTTCTCTTCACAGGCTGCACGTCGTGCCTTCACGCAGGCGGGCATCCCGACCTGGCGCACGCCGGAAGGCACCGTCACCGCCTTTATGCATCAGGTTGAGTATCGCCGTAACCAGAAGCAGCTGCGTGAAACCCCTGCCCTGCCCACAACACTGAAGCAGGATAGCGCTCAGGCTCACCAGTTGCTGTCACAGGCGCTGTCGCGCGGCGTTACCGCGCTGGATACTCACGAAGTGCAGCCAGTATTGCAGGCATACGGGCTGGCGACACTGCCGACCTGGATCGCCAGCGAAAGCACATCGGCTGTGGCGATTGCCGATCAGATTGGCTATCCGGTGGCGCTGAAACTGCGTTCACCCGATATCGCCCATAAGTCGGAGGTTCAGGGTGTAATGCTCTATCTGCGCAATGCCAGCGAAGTAGAGCATGCCGCTGAGGCCATTTTTGATCGGGTCAGACAGACGCTGCCGCAGGCGCGTATTGAAGGGCTGCTGGTTCAGAGCATGGCCAGCCGTGCGGGCGCGCAGGAATTGCGGGTCGTGGTCGAACAGGATGCCCTGTTTGGCCCAATCATTATGCTGGGCGAAGGCGGCGTTGAATGGCAGGCCGATAAACAGGCTGCGGTTGCCTTGCCTCCCCTGAATATGACACTGGCACGCTATCTGGTGATTCAGGCAATCAAGAGCGGAAAAATCCGCAGCCGTAGCGCCCTGAATCCGCTGGATATCCCCGGTTTAAGCCAGTTGCTGGTGCAGGTCTCTAACCTGGTGGTGGATTGCCCGGAGATCCAGCGACTGGATATTCATCCGCTACTGGCAGCGGGTAATGATTTTACCCTGCTGGATGTCACCCTGACGCTGGCTCCGTTCGATGGCGATAACGAAGCGCGACTGGCAATTCGTCCTTATCCTCAGCATCTTGAGGAGCAGGTGGAATTAAAGAATGGGCAATTCTGCCTGTTCCGGCCGATCCTGCCAGAAGATGAACCTTTGCTGCGCGATTTCATCAGTCAGGTGACCAAAGAAGACCTTTACTACCGCTACTTCAGTGAAATCAATGAATTCACCCATGATGATCTCGCCAATATGACCCAGATCGATTATGACCGTGAGATGGCGATAGTAGCGGTGCGTCAGCATCAGGGACGACCTGAGATCATCGGTGTAACCCGCGCTATCTCTGATGCGGATAACATTGATGCGGAGTTTTCGGTGCTGGTCCGTTCTGACCTGAAAGGGTTAGGGATGGGCCGTCGTCTGCTGGAAAAGATGATCCGCTACACCCGACATCACGGCTTGCAACAATTGAACGGTATCACCATGCCCCATAATCGCGGCATGATTACGCTGGCCCGTAAACTTAACTTTCATGTTGATATTCAACTGGATGACGGTATTGTCAGCCTGAAATTGTCCTTACAGAATGAGATCAACCCACCTTGTAGAGAAAGGTAAAAAACGTTCGAATTGACGGAGTTGATGTTATTATTTGTGGTTATAACCCTGATTTGATGGCAAAAGGCCATGCAATGAACAGAGAAGAAGTGCACTGTGATGTTGTCTAAATTCAAACGTAACAAACACCAACAACACCTCGCACAGCTGCCTAAACTGTCACAATCCGTTGCGGATGTGTCGACACTTTATTCGCCTGCTGAGTTTCGCCAGACGTTGCTGGAGAAAATAGCGACCGCACAGACACGCATCTGTATTGTTGCGCTTTATCTGGAAAATGATGACGCCGGACGTGCCGTTATGGATGCGCTCTATAGTGCGAAGCAGGCGCGGCCAACGCTGGATATCTCCATTCTGGTCGACTGGCACCGCGCGCAACGTGGCCGAATTGGCGCAGCACGAGGCGTAACCAATGCTGACTGGTATTGCGAAATGGCCACACGCTATCCGGATATTGCCATCCCGGTTTATGGCATTCCGGTTAATACGCGTGAAGCGCTGGGCGTGCTTCATCTAAAAGGCTTCATTATTGATGATATGCTGCTCTATAGCGGTGCCAGCATCAATGACGTCTACCTGCATCAGCATGATAAGTATCGGTATGATCGCTATCAGGTTATCCGGAATCCCCAGCTGACCGATGCCATGTATGAGTGGATCACGCTGAATCTTAAGCCTGCAGAAGCCGTCAACCGGCTCGATTTTGCAGAACGCCCTTCAAGTCCTGAAATCAAAAATGAGACACGCCAGTTCCGTCAGGATCTCCGGGGTTTCAATTACCAGTTTGAAGGCAATGCCGGCAATGATGAACTGACGGTCACGCCACTGGTCGGTCTGGGCAAGCATAGCCTGCTCAATAAAACCATTTTCCATCTGATGCCCTGTGCGGAACAGAAGCTGATCATCTGTACCCCTTACTTCAACATGCCCGCCCTGCTGGTGCGTAATATCATTCATCTGCTGCGCCAGGGGAAAAAAGTCGAGATCATCGTCGGTGATAAAACCGCCAATGATTTCTACATTGCGCCTGATGAGCCATTCAAAATTATCGGCGCGCTGCCTTACCTGTATGAAATCAATCTGCGTCGCTTCATGAGCCGTCTGCACTACTATGTTACGACCGATCAACTGGTCGTGAGACTCTGGAAGGATGGTGAAAACAGTTATCACCTTAAAGGGATGTGGGTTGATGACGAATGGCAGCTGATTACCGGTAATAACCTCAACCCGCGTGCATGGCGGCTTGATCTGGAAAATGCGGTGCTGATTCACGATCCTCATCAGGAGTTAGCGGCTCAGCGTGAGAAAGAGCTTACGTTAATCCGTCAGAACACGACGATAGTGACGCATTTCCGTGAGCTTGAAAGTATTGCCGATTACCCGGCTAAAGTGCGGAAACTGATTCGCCGTCTGCGCCGGATACGTATCGATCGCCTGATCAGCCGTATTCTTTAATCGCTGCGGCCATAGAGGCATTCATTACGCGAAGTATCCTGTTGCTGTGCTGCTGTGCTGCTGTGCAGTGGCTGCGTCGATATGGCGGAAGATCAGCGAACCGGACGGGATAAAGCGGAACATGTTTTCGCTTCTGCCGCGCTGGCTGCTGCAGGCAATAAATATGGGCAGCGCCAGCCTCTTTCTGGCCGTCAAAACCAGACTATCGGCATCCTGTTTTCATTAAATATTGAGGCGGGAAAAGAGTGGTATGACAGCCGCCCGAATGGCAGCGGCTGGCGCTGGAAAGCGTTCGTGTGGGATGCCGCGGATGCAACCCGCGGCATTGCCCTGTGGAATCTGAGTCAGTCGCCTTGTTAAAGCGTAATCCCTTTGCCGCGTCTGTGCAGCAACAGCGACACCAGAAAGGCTACCGCACCCATGGCTGAAACATACCAGAAGAAGGTGGTCTCAATCCCCTGCTGCTTCATCAGCAACGCCACATACTCCGCCGACCCACCGAACAGCGCATTCGCGACTGCGTATGATAGCCCGACACCCAGAGCACGCACCTGCGGCGGAAACATTTCGGCTTTAAGAATGCCGCTGATGGCGGTGTAGAAGCTGGTAATCAACAAGGCCAGCATGATTAACAGGAAAGCTACGCCAGGGCTCTGCACGTTTTGCAGCAGGGTCAGAATGGGTACTGTACAGATTGCCGCCCCCGCACCAAAGATCATCATCGAAGTGCGACGACCGATTTTATCTGACAGCGCACCGATTATTGGCTGAATCAGCATGAAGACCAGCAGTGCCCCGGTCATCAGCCCGCTGGCCGTTTTTGGATCCATGCCTGATGTGTTAACCAGATACTTTTGCATGTAGGTGGTGAAGGTGTAAAAACTCAGGGATCCACCCGCGGTGAAACCCAGCACCATCAGGAAGGGACGGGTATGATTGCGCAGTAACCCGATGACGCTACCCGCATCACGATGTTCGCGGCTGGCTTTATCTGACGTTTCTTCCAGAGAGCGTCGTAGCCATAATGCGACAACGGCGAGCAGTGCGCCGAGGAAGAACGGAATGCGCCAGCCCCAGCTGCGCAGCTCTGCATCAGTGAGCACAAATTGCAGGACCACCACGGTCAGCACCGCCGCTAACTGACCGCCAATCAGCGTGACGTACTGGAAAGAGGCATAGAATCCCTTGCGTCCTTCCAGGGCGACTTCACTCATGTAGGTTGCGCTGGTCCCATACTCCCCACCCACCGATAATCCCTGAAACATACGCGCCAGCAGCAGAATGACGGGAGCGGCTACGCCAATCGTTGCATAACCGGGCAGGCAGGCGATCACCAGCGAACCAAAACACATCATGCAGACCGAAACCAGCATCGAATTTTTTCGGCCGTGCTTGTCGCCAATATAGCCAAATAACCAGCCGCCAATCGGACGCATTAAAAATCCTGCTGCAAAAACGCCCGCTGTCTGCAATAACTGCGTTGTGGTGTCACCCTTTGGGAAGAAGATGTGCGCAAAGTAGAGCGAGAAGAATGAATAGACATAGAAGTCGAACCATTCAACCAGGTTGCCCGATGACGCGCCGACGATTGCCCAGATACGTTTCTTTGTATCATCCGGCTGAGTTTTATTATTGGTGGGTGTCATGCCTTACCTCTGTTCCTTGCTGATCAACAGCGTTTAAAGGAGTGAGTAAAGCATTTAAGTCTACCGAAGGTAAAGGCGGGGTAATCCGAGATTATATTTGTGAGCCATGTCGCTAATTATCGAAAAATCAGCGAGTTGCTGGCAATCATGAGAGAAAGCCGGCCGGTGATAGCGCTGCAGGAAGCGGGAAAATCATTAACAATTTTGCTAAATAAAGCGTAATTCAGACGTAAAAAAGCCCCGCACTTTCGTGCGGGGCTTCTTCACTT